>CAVWVK010000001.1:0-916678 GCA_963758455.1 uncultured Pseudomonadota bacterium
GTCGTGCGTTTCTGCGAGGCATTAGAGCAGTATCGACGGCGCCTGTTAAGGCCCCGTGCTGGCACGGCTTGCTCAACCGCCGGTAAGCGGCGGCGCCTTGCTGTGCGCGCTCACAAAAAACGCGGGCACGGGCCCGCGTTTTTCGAGAGTGTTCGGGCGCATCTGCGGCCTCTTGCAGGCCGCCGCACCCAAGAGCCTGGATACAGATAGTTCTCGCACTGGTCAGGTCGACGTCATTCCGGCCATAAACTCCGATGCATCCGGTCAAGCAGCCGGGGATCGCATTGTTGGCCGGCAACAGGGACAAATACCCAATTGTTGGAGGCGTTGGCGGCGACTGAATGCGCGCTGCCGGAGGGGTGGCCGGGCGGCGGCCCCAAGGGCGGGCTTACCAGCGGCACGTCGAAGGTCGGCACGATCTGGTCGAGGGTTTGGCTCGTTCCGTCAATCACCCCGAGCAGGCCGGCACCCTGATCCGTGCTCGAAAGGGCGCGCCGAAGTCGAAGTCGCCAAGTGCGGCGAATAGGGCGTATTTTGCAAGCCGGTATACCAATGATCATCGCCGGAATTGTACCAAACTTCGTCCGACGAGCCGATACCGGAAACAAAAGCATAGATCCCATTGACGTCGATGATCACCTGCACCGGGTTGGCGCTATCCGGATCTGCACCGAACCACGGCACGCCCCCGGTGTCGTAAACCACGCTGCAGCCTGCCAGGAATGTCCCATTCCTGGGATTTAGGGAAAGACCGGCCGGCATGCAAAATGGCACCGAAAACAGGGTTTCGACGCTCGCCGTCAGCGGGTTGATGCGCGCAATTGCTCCAGTCGTGCCTGGTGCGGCGAGTGTTCCGGATGTCGAGGGGATCGAATTCGTAGAACCGTTGCGTTCCCGGATCCCACGCCGGTTGTTCCGCACCGTTCGTAGCGAAGTTGTAGACGATTTTGCTTCCGAGGGTTAGCGCGCAATTGGTGCCGACCGAAATCAGGGTTGCGTATGGTGGAGTCTCCGCGTTGTTGACCACGAGCAACAGCCTGTCCTTCGGGTCAAAGGCCATCTCGTCCGCACGAGTTCGTCCCGCCTGTATTAACGTCGCCGACTTGCGTCCCGTTGGGAAGCTGGAAGGAAACGACGCGGCTCGGGCCATCGCCGGCAAAGAGGCATGTTCCCGACCCGTCGGTTGCGACGCCGTTAGGCCCAGAGATGTTGTTGTTGACGGCAGTGCCGGTTGCGTTCAGTTGCACCCCCGCGAACGGCGGAGACGCGGTGATTTGCTTGACGAAGGTGCCGGTGCTGGCGTCCACGACATCAACGGCAGCGTTCGAACGGTCGCCGAGATAGAATGTTTGATTCGTCTGGTCGACAAAGCTGATATCGAAGCCGTACATCCCACCGGTAGTGTTCGTCGCCGCAACCGGGACGGGTATCGTGGAGAGCAGCCTGACGGCGGTCTCGGCTTTTTGTTCCCCTATTGTCGGCCTGCGCGTTCCCCGGCTACCAGCATCGATGCGGCCACCAATACAGTCGATGCGACGCATTTGTTGAGCGAGGCGCGCAAGGCGCTATGCGCTTGAAGCATTTCGTCCTCCCATTTCGCGTAGTGTTGTCGAGAGCGCCGGCCGAGATAGCGGTCGGCGTGCGAAAAATTAGCCGTTGAAACGGGATAGTCAACGCTTTTTTGACGCGTTTTTGACTGATTCGCATTTATGTAGCTTTTATGTTGCGCATTGTTTGAAAGAAAACGTAACTACAACGCACGAATAAGGTAAATGATGGTTAATGCTTGAGCGGCAGCCTCGGGTCGCGCCGCCGATGAGCGGCCGTCGCGATAGGTCGCGCGACTTTTCAAGATGCTGAGGATTGTCCCGGATGTTTGCCGGCGCGCTGCGGCAGCAAGACAAGGCATCCGAGAATAAAGGCGGCGATCACCGCCGAGGCGATTGGACGGCTCAAGGCGAGCCCGCCATCGTTTACCGGCTTATCCAAGAAGTCGCCAACCGTAGCCCCGAGCGGTCGGGTCAGGATGAACGCCGCCCAGAACAGCAGAACCCGCGACACGCCGGTCCAGAAATAGGCTGCAGCGAGCACGGCCAGCCCGGCCGCAAAGACGAGCGCCCCCCTTCGTATCCGAGACCCGTCGTATCGGCCATCCAATCGCCGAGAGCAGTTCCCAGCGTCTGTGAAAAGGTGATCGCCGCCCAATAGAACGCTTCCGCCTTGGGTGTGTTGACGGTTTCCACCGATATGGAGCCGAGCGCCCAGTACCACAGGCCGAGTGTCGCTAGGAGGCAGAGCAACAGAAGCGACGATCCGCCGGTGTAACCGATACCCAAAGAACGGTCGGCAAAATCGGCCATTGTCGTACCGGCGGTCGTGGAGGCTAAATCGTTGCCCAGTAGAGAAACGGATGAAATTTTCTCGCGGCAATCTGCATGCCCACCAGCACCACTAAGAGCGATAGAAAGATCGCCGTTCCGGTCAAGATAGCCCCAATTCAGCGTCATCGTTACCGTGTCGCCGCCGGTCTCGCCCAGTGTTGTTGCCGCGATTTTGATGATCCAGAAGGTAAGTGTAACCTCAGGAATCTTAGTAGCATAATAATCAGAACTGCGTATCATACGATGGCCTCTCAATACATCCAACTCTAGCGTTCAGACTCAAACACATGATTCACCAGCGAGGAGGTGTAGGGATACTACAGGCTAAAGGGGTTGACTTATCCGAAATGCATCTAAGCACTAGCCGCGATAGACCGGCACCTGTATTCGATTGGCGCACCCGGCCAGCGTTAGTCCAATAAGAACAGTTGGATCACACATTCATTTCGGGCTTGAGCAGGCCCGACATGGCGCAGATCGGCGCCGAGTGGCGGCGCAGGTCCTTTTAGCGCACTCACCCTCAAGAATTTAGGCTAAGCCCTCAGTCCTGGAGCATCGGCTCGCCGCGCATGTATTTGCCGCGGCAGAACAGCAAGGTCGGCTTGTCGGTATAGGCGAAGCGCTCGACATGGCCGATGAAGATGATGTGGTCGCCGCCGTAATGGCGGAATTCGTTGCGGCACTCGAAATGCGCCGCCGCGCCGATCAGCACCGGCGCGCCGCATTCCGGGATGATGTGGTCGACATCGGCGAACTTGTCGTCGTGCGTTTTGGCGAATTTGTTCGACAGCTCGATCTGGTCGTGCGCCAGGATGTTGACGACGAAATGCGAGCCTTCCTGAAACGCCGGCAGGCTCTGCGCATAAAGCGAGCTGCTCCACAGCACCAGCGGCGGGTTCAGCGACACCGAGGTGAACGAGTTCGCGGTCATGCCGTGGAGTTTGCCCGGCGCGCTGCGGGTCGTGATGATCGTGACGCCGGTCGCGAAGGAGCCGAGCGCGTTGCGCAAATCGCGCGTGTTGAAACCCTCGGCCGAGGTGCTGTGCACCGCCGCGGCATGGCTGCCGGTGGATCTCGTTGTGGAGGGTCTCGTCGGCACAGCCGCCCCTCGCGACGCCCTACAGCGGCGCGTCGGGCGGCAGGCCGAGCGCGACGCGGCCGTACATCGCGCCGTTGATGTCCCAGTTCAGCACGTAATGCGCGTTGGCCGCATGCACGTCGCGAAACGCGCGCTGTAGCGGGTTTCGCGCATAGATCGCGCCGCCGCCGGTCGCGGTAAACAGAAGATCGACCGCCTTGGTGCACAGCGTCGCGGCAAAGGCGCCGTCGCGGCGATAGCGGGCGCGCTGCTCGAGGCTCGGCACGCGCCGGCCTCGGCGATCCGCGTCGCCTCGTCGCAATCGCGCGAGCTGATCGCGCGGCCGCGTCGGCCAACGCCGCCGCCTCGGCGAGATGCACCTGCAGATTGTTGAAATCGGCGAGGTTGCGGCCGGTATAGTCGCTGAGCCGGGTGCGCGTCGTCTCGGCGAAATGCTCGATCGCGCCCTGCGCGATGCCGAGCGAGACGCCGGCGATGCAGAACGCGAACAGACTGATCGCCGGCAGCTGGTAGAGCACCGACGGGTTGACCGCGCTGCCGGGATTGGGGCCGCCGGTGATCTGCTCGACCGCGAGGGTGCGGTATTCCGGTACGAACACGTCTTCGACCACGACGTCCTTGCTGCCGGTGCCGGCGAGGCCGATGACCTGCCAGGTATCGATGACCGTGTAATCGCTCGCCGGCAGCAGGAAGATGCGCGGCTCGCTCTGCCGGTTTCCTCATCGCTGACGATGGCGCCGACCATGTTCCAGGCGACGGCATCGACGCCGCTCGAAAACGGCCAGCGGCCGCTGAGGCGATAGCCGCCCTCGACCTGCCGCGCGCGGCCGCGCGGGAAAATCAGCGCCGAGCCGATCAGGTTGTCGGGCGATTCGCCCCAGATCTCGTCCTGCGCCTCGGGTGCCACATGCCGAGCAGCCAATGATGCGCCGCGAGGTTGGCCAGCACCCAGGCGGTCGAGCCGCAACCGCGGCCGATCACCGCGACCAGCTCGACAACGCGCGGAACGGCAGCTCGCTGCCGCCGACGCGCGTCGGCTGCAGTATGCGGAAGAGGCCGCTCGATGCAGATCGGCGATCGTCTCGTCGGGCAGCCGGCGCAGCTCCTCGGCGCGCGCGGCGCGCTCGCGCAGCACCGGGATCAGCGCCTCGGCGCGCGCCAGCAGCTCGTCAAAGCGCGGCGGCGCTGCGTGCGGTCTGTCTTTGCCTCGGGCATTGCGCTCCTCTCCCGGATAAGCGAGTCTATGCTATCCTACTCCTCGCACCGCTGCTGGGCGATATTCTATTCACGTGGGGTCTGGTCAAGGCCTTCACCAATCCGCCATGCGGGCAAGTTATAAAGGGAAAACGAATACCGATGTTCAAATCATTTGGTTTGGCCGCCGGGGCGCTCGCTTTGGCAATCGGCATGGTTGGGAACTGCACGCCAGCGCTTGCCCAGGGCAATGCGCGGGTCGGCACGCTGACCTGCAACGTGGCCGGCGGCTGGGGGTTTGTGTTCGGCTCGTCGAAGGCGGTCCGCTGCAACTTCGCGCCGGCGGGTGGCCGGCCGGAGCACTACGCCGGCTCGATCAACAAATTCGGCGTCGATATCGGCTATACGCAAGGGGGCGTGCTGATTTGGGGTGTTTTCGCGCCGAGTAGCGGCCTCGCGCCGGGAGCTCTGTCGGGGAATTATGTCGGTGCGACCGGAAGCGCCACGGTTGGGGTCGGCGCTGGCGCCAACGTGCTGGTCGGCGGCTCTAACCGCACGATCTCGCTGCAGCCAGTCAGCATCGAAGGCAACACTGGTCTCAACGTCGCAGCCGGGGTCGCATCGATGAGCCTCCGCTATCAGACTCAAGTCGGACACAGAGGCCGGTAGCAACAACGCCGACCGGTGACGCGTCCTATGCATAATGATCACAGGTTGGCTTCATCTCTCGGTCATCCGTCGGCGCTATTATTGGCTAATGATCCGCGGGCGACCGGGATCGGGCGACGACGCCCGAAATACGGCGCTTGCGGGGACGTTCTCTTGGCGCCGATGTTCCGCCTTATCTATTATCTCTATGCGCGGCGGCTGGTCCGCGAGATCGGGAGCCGGCCGATGCCGCGCCACGTCGGCATCGTTCTCGACGGCAACCGCCGCCATGGTCGTTCGCGCGGCATCACCGAGCCGAGGAAGGTATACGATCTCGGTGCGAACAAGCTCGACGACATCCTGGAATGGTGCGCCGAGCTCGATATTCCCACGGTCACGCTCTGGGTCTTTTCGACCGACAACTTCCAGCGGCCGGCAGCCGAAGTCTCCGGCATCCTGGCTTCGATCGAGGCCAAATTGACAGCGCTGGCCTGCGACCCCGACATCCACCGCCGGCGCGTTCGGGTTCGCGCGATCGGCTGCCTCGCGATGCTCCCCGAGCCGGTGCTCGCCGCTATCAGGGCGGCCGAATGCGCCACTTCGAGCTATGACGGGCTGGAGCTCAACATTGCCGTCGCCTATGGCGGACGCCAGGAAATCACCGACGCGGTGCGCGCTTTGCTCTGCTGCATGGCGGAGGAGCAGACGACGTTGGCCGAGGCGATCGATGAAGTCACCCCCGAAGCGATCGCCAGCCACCTGTACACCGCGGGCTTGCCCGACCCCGACCTGATCATTCGCACCAGCGGCGAGGTACGCCTCTCGGGCTTCCTCCTGTGGCAGAGCGCCCACAGCGAATTCTATTTTACCGACGTGCTGTGGCCCGCCTTCCGCAAGATCGACTTTTTGCGCGCCCTCCGCTCCTTCCAGCAGCGCCGCCGCCGCTTCGGCTGCTGAGCCGATTGACGCCGCAGCCCCGACACGAGTAGGCCTTTCTCGGATGAGCGATCCCCACGGAGATTTCCGATGCCTGTAGCGGCAATGAACCATTTCACTGTGTTGAGCGACGACCTCGAGGCCACACGGCGCTTTTATTGCGATCTGTTCGGCTTCAAGGTGGGTTGGCGGCCGCCCTTCCAGTTTCCGGGATGGTGGCTCTATGCCGACGACGACGCCCCGATTTTGCACGTGATCCATAGCAAGGATCTGCCGCAGGACCGCGGCGGCGTGCTCGACCACATGGCGTTCTCGGCCAAGGATCTGCCCGCCACCGTCGCGACCCTCAAGCGCGAGGGCATCGATTACGAGCTGCGGCGACTGCCAGGCGGCGGGATCTGGCAGCTGTTCTTCCACGACCCGTGCGGCGCCAAGGTCGAGTTCGATTTCGACAAGAACGAACCGGCGCCCGAAGGCCACGCCGAGGCCTGACCCTCACGAACCCTCACCCACCAGCCCTTGCGGGCTGGTCCCCCTCTCCCGCATTGCGGGAGAGGAGCTTTTGAGCCGAACGCGTTGTAGCCCCTCTCCCGCATTGCGGGAGAGGGTGCCGAGCGCAGCGGTAGCAGCCTGCTAAAGCTCGACGTCATTGCCGACGACAGGCCGGTGAAGCTGACCATCGAGCTTCCCGCTACCGTTCATCGCGATCTCGTGGCCTACGGCCAGGTGCTCGCTCGGGAGACCGGACAGGGCGCCGTCGAACCCGCGAAGCTGATCTCCCCGATGCTAGTGCGCTTCATGGCGACGGACCGCGCCTTTGCCAAGCTCCGCCGCGGAACTGCCCTCGCCGGCGAGGCGTCGCGAGCGCATCTCGTCCCGGAGGAAGGCCACGAAACGCCCGACAACCGGGTCCTCGAGCTCGGGAAGCCACGCCAGTGACATTTCCACCATGGCTCCAGGATCGTCGATGCGCTTGAACACGACGCCGACGAACCCGGCCTCGGAGTGACTGGCCGTCGCGAAGGTGATTCCGAACCCCGCGCTGACCAGGGCGAAGACGCTTTGCTTGCTGGCCGGATGCGCCTGGAACCGGGCGCCCTCGCCGAGGAACGCGGCATAGAACTCTCGCGCGACCTGGCTCTCATCCCAACCCTGAACCAGAACGACATCCTCTTGAAGGTCGGCCCAGCGCACGCCGGGTTGCCTTGCGAGCGGGTGAGTGGCCGGGAGTACCGCCACCAGCGGATCGCGATAAAGCGGGACGCTTGCGGCCCGCGGCCACAGAGCTTGGCTCGCGGTGAGGACGACATCCAGACGACGCTCCTCGACCGCCGCCACGAGGTCCCGGTCGTTCATTTCGGCCAGGGTGAGAATGATGTTCGGGTTCTTTGCACGCCAACCGGCCAGCAGGCTCACGAGCGGTGTACCGGTGGGCGGCAGGCGAACGCCGAGGCGGATCTCGCCCACGTCGCCTGCACCACTCACCGTGCCTGAGCACTTCAGGGCGTCCAGTTCGCCGAGTACGCGCTGCACGTGCAACATCACCGCCCGTCCCCCGGGTGTCAGGCGGACCCCGGAATGCCCCCGCTCGAAGAGTGCCAGCCCGAGTTCATCTTCGACCCGGGCGACATGACGACTGATCGTCGAGGTGCTGATGCCGATGGACTCCGCCGCACGGCCGAAGTTGCCGGCTGTCGCCGAAGCCACCAGATATTCGAGGTCTCGGATCTCCATGGGGCCACCTCGGCGTTTGCCTGTCGGCCTGAGCCGGAAGTAGCCGAAGTCTCGCGCGATGATTCGTCAGGAGGATGTCATGCGGACCGGCTTTTCTTGAAGCAGTGTGTCAAATCCCGGGAAATGACACAGTAGCCTACAATCCGGTTGTCACGGATCTGCGGTAGACATGCGATGGTTATGATGCCATGGACGGGTCACAGCACATCTTGGTCGTCGACGACGACAAGGAATTGCGCAGCCTTCTTGCGCGCTTTCTGACCGGCAACGGATTTCGCGTATCCGTTGCGCAGGACGGCGCTGCGATGACGCAGACGATGAGCGCGGCGCGCATCGATTTGATCATCCTCGACATCATGATGCCGGGCGAGGATGGCCTCAGCATCTGCCGCCGCCTGCGCGCCAACGGAACGATTCCGATCATCATGCTCACGGCGAGAGGATCGGAGTTCGATCGGGTGCTCGGCTTGGAAATGGGCGCCGACGATTACCTCCCCAAACCGTTTGGAACGCGCGAACTGCTCGCCCGCGTACGCGCTGTCCTGCGGCGCGCCGCCATGCCTGCGCCCGGCTCGCCGGCGGGTGCGCGTCGCATTTTCGAGTTCGCCGGCTGGCGCCTTGACGTGTCCCGAAGAGAGCTGCGATCGCCGGCGAACGCACTGGTCGATCTCCGTGCCGCGGAATTCGACGTGCTCCTCGCGCTGGTCGAACGTCCGCAACGAGTGCTGACGCGCGATCAGTTGCTCGATCTTGCGCGGGGACGCGCGACCACGGCGTTCGATCGCACCGTCGACCTCTACGTCAGCCGCCTGCGCCATCGGCTCGAGGCCGATCCCAAGGAACCCGCGCTGATCAAGACCGTGCGCAGTGAGGGCTACATCTTCACCGCAGACGTCACCCTCAATGGAGCACTATGGTGATGCGACGCCCGGACAGCGTTACCGCAACCATCGCTCTCACGATAGTAGCCGCGATGATCCTCGGGTTCACCCTTCAGCGGGTGGTGGCCACAGCACTGCCCTATTTCGGTTTCGAGCGCCGGCAGGAGCTGCCCAAGGTCGAGGAGCGGTTTCTGCTGCAACTACCGGGCCGGGTGGCCGCATTGCTCGACATCCTCGATCGCACGGCAGTAGCGGACAGACCGACCATCCTCGCCGCCGCCCAGATCCCGCAAGTCCACCTCCGCTTGCTCGATGCACCCGCGCCGAATTTGGGCAATCGCGGAGAACCGGACGCGGAGGTTATGCGCCATCGCATCGAAGCGGCACTTACCGCCCCACGACCGGTGATCGTGGCCGATCGTTATCGGCTCGCGGACGAGAAAGCAGGGCCGACCGGTGGACGCGTCGAGAACGGTACATGGATCGAAGCCTCCCTCGCGAACGGGCAATGGCTCCTCGTCGTGGCTAACTTGGATCCGCCGCCTCCGAACGACCCGGTGGCGGCTGAGTTCTCCATCGCAAGCTTCACCGCTTGGGTGGTCCTCTCCCTCGCGTTGGCGATCCTCTTGTCGGTCGTGGCTGCCAGGCGGGTCGTGACGCCGCTTTCTGAGCTTTCCGCGGCGGTCGATCGCCTCGGCCCTAGCGGCGATGATCCACCGATTTCGCCGCACGGGCCGCGAGAGATCGAAGGAATTATCAGGGCTTTCAACCGAATGCGAGAACGGCTACGCCGCTTCAACGACGATCGCACGCGCATGATGGCGGTGATGTCGCACGATCTGCGGACGCCGCTGACGCGGCTGCGCATGCGTATCGAAATGGCCAACGGCCTCGAGGATCAGCAGAAGATGCTCGACGAACTCGATATGATGAATGGGATGGTTAAATCGATCCTGTCATTTGCGCGGGACGATGCGAAGCAGGAGCCCCGATCGTTGGTTGACCTGAGTGCCCTGGTCGAAGGCATTTGCGACGATGCCGCGGACGCCGGCGAAAAGGTGACCTTCTCGGGACCGCGCGACGTTACAATATCCTGCCGTCCATCGGCCATACGGCGCGCCGTCTCCAATCTGGTGGACAATGCCGTCAAGTATGGGGGCACGGCAGCCGTGACGCTTACCCCCGAGGCCGTCCGGATCGTGATCACGGTCGAGGACGAAGGTCCCGGGATACCGCGGAGCGAGCGGGAGAAGGTGTTCGAGCCATTCTACAGGGTCGGCGAGCTCACGAAATCCCGACACGGGCGGAGTCGGTCTCGGCCTCTCCGTTACCCGCTCGATCATCTGGGAGCACGGTGGAGAGATCAACCTCGGCAGCCGCAAGGGCGGAGGATTAAGTGTCCGGTTGATGCTGCCCTCCGGACCAGGGCTAATCCCGCCAGATCTGCCGACAAATGGATCCAAGCGCCACGCGTCTGAGTTCCACTCAGGTGATGAGGATGACTGACGGGGACAGAAACTCTCCCGGTTAAAGGAGACAAGCCCTTTGGCGATCAACGCAAAAAAGCTTCGAGGCTGTCCTTACGACTTTCCCAATCCGGCATAATCATCTCGACTAGATCCCGCCACTCTTTGCCGTGGTTGGGATAGAAGGCATGCGCAAGCTCGTGGCAAATTACGTAATCAATCATCATCGGACTGGCACGCACCAGGTCCACGTTCAGGACTATTCGGCCACTTGGCGTGTAACTCCCCCATCGCTTCGACATTCGTCGGACGATGAGTGCCGGCCTCTGCAAGCCTCTCCGCACAAACGGCGGCACCATTGCATCAAGTCTCTCCCTAAATATCTCGCGGGCGATTATTGCATAGAACGCCGTGATCAGACGTCGGCAATGGGCCTGATCATCAAGTCGCCGCACCAGAACCTTAAGGCGTGATCCTTCAATTTGGACCCCAGGGTCATCGGCTAGTTCGATCGACAAACGGTACTGCTTCCCCAGCAGTAAATGAGTTTCACCGGACACAAAATGGCGATCTGGCGTCACTGATGGACGGGTGGCAATCCGATCTAGCTCGCGGAATATCCATCCACCTTTCCTTTTGACGCGGTCCTGTATCGTATCAAGAGTTTCGCCAGACGGAGCAAACACCACCACGGAACCAGATGGCTGAACCTCTATTCGAAGAACACGTCGAGTGGTTCTCCGCAGAGCAGCAACGGTGCTCCGCTCGCCCCATCCCACCTCGATTATTTGCTCGCAATCGTTGGGGACTGAAGCTGTTGGCTTCATTGCGCCAGTCTCACACGCGCCGAAGCGAGAACATCATCGACGACCGCGTCAAGAACGGCCGGGTCTATTACAAGTTCACGTCGACCGAGTAGCTCCTCGAAAAAGAAATCGTCGATATCATTTCGGATGATGTTCTCGACGTCACGATCATTCTGCCAGCCCACCTTGCAGCGCTTCTGGACGATGTTGCTTACTTTGAGTGCGATATCGGCAGCCAGCTCTGGGTCACCAACCCCAGCCTTTTCCAGATTGCGCCGCGCGAGACCCCAGAATGCCTGGGCATGGCTATCGTCGCGAAGCCGTGCGGGTGTCGGGTCCGTATCGTCTCGACGTTGCTGCACCTTCTCGCGAAATTCGCGGACCTTCGAGAGGTAGGTCATCTCGCTGATCCGTCCCTTGTGGAAATCAGCTATGGTGTCGCGTATGAGCTTTGAGAATTTTTCGAAGAAGATTGGGTCTTCATCCCATTTCTCCTCGATCGACCGGGTTAGTTGGTGCGCGATCGTATCAGCAATGGACGCTTCACTTTCGGTCTTCTCTTCCCGTCGGGCTTCAATCGCGATGTCGTCAAAAATATTCAACGGCTCCACCAGACGCACAACATCCCGGGCAACGACGTGACGATCGAGCAATTGCCGAATGCGCTTTTCAAAGTCGCGCCAATCGACCCTCTCCGCATAGCGAAGGCTTACCGAAGCGCGCAACGACGTGAAGCGGCCGAGATCGTCCTTCCAACGCTTGAGCAACTCGGGCTTCGTACTTTCCACAAAGCTCGGAGACGCAAGAGCGACGGTAAACGTGCGAGTGAACTCGGCCAGACGGCGATAGAAATCCACACGCACCTCTTCGTCAGCGAGGAGGCGCGCATAGGCCTCCGCGTCGAAAGTGTTTGAGACCGACTTGAACACGTCCAGGAGTGCCGCATGGGCGCCGGGCACCTTGTTCGCCTCATCGCGGATGGCCACGACGCTGCGCGCGATGTCCTCCTCGCTGAAGCCTTGAAGCGCGTCGTAGCTCGCAAGGGCCGCGCCGAGGTTCTTCAGCACCCCTGTGTAGTCGATAATGAATCCAAACGGCTTGTCCGGCGCCCCTTCTTCATCGAAGACCCTGTTCACGCGAGCGATGGCCTGCAGCAGCCCGTGCTCCTTGAGACGGCGTGCGATGTATAGAACCGTGTTTCGGGGCGCATCGAAGCCAGTAAGCAGCTTGTCCACGACAATGATGATGTCGGGCTCGCCTGGGCCCTTGAACTGCTCCACGATGGTCTTGTTGTACGCATCCTCCCCGCCATAGCGGGCCATCATCTTGCGCCAGAATGCGCGGACAACATCATCGTCGGACTCGTCGACTTCGTCTTCACTCTCCCGCATCTCAGGGGCAGAGATAATTACCTCCGCCGTCACCATGCCGAAGCTGTCGAAGAGTTTCTTGAGCTGGATCGCTGCCCGCTTGGACGGAGCCGCAAGCTGGCCTTTTAGACCCGTTCCTTTGAAGTTGTTCGAGAAGTGCTGACCCACATCGAAGGCGATCGATTGGAGCCGTGACTCAATGCCCTCGATTTCGCGCGCCCGGCTCATCTTGCGCTTCAGGTCCGCCCTCTGCTTGTCGGACAGTCCGCGGGTGTGGACCTCAAACCAGCGGTCGATCTGGCCTTCGTCCACATCCGTCACAACCTCACGGCCTTCATAGAGCAAAGGCACGACGGCTTTGTCGCTGACGGCATCGCGCATCGAATAGGATGGCTGCACCAGGTCGCCGAATTTGGCGAAGGTGCTCTTTTCCTTCTTGGCAATCGGCGTGCCTGTGAAGGCAATAAAGCACGCGTTGGGGAGCACCTCCCGCATCCGTGCGTGAAGACTGTCGAGGTTTCCGTACTGGCTGCGATGGCTTTCATCGACCAGGACGAAGATGTCAGATGACCGATCAACGACACGCCGCTTGTTTAGCCCGGCACGGAATTTGTGGATCAGCGTGGTGACAACCGGCGTCTTCTCCTCGATCAGCGCAAGGAGATTTTCTCCGGTCGCCGCCCGTTTTGGCTCCTGGCCTGTCGCGCGGAACGTCTTGGAGATTTGGTCGTCCAGGTCAGTTCTATCGGTCACGATCAAAATGCGCGCGAGCGGGTCTTTCATCGCGATCGCCTTGGCCAGCATCACCATCGTCAGGCTCTTGCCGGAGCCTTGGGTGTGCCAGACGACGCCCCCCCGTCGCTTACCGGTCTCGTCACGTTCTTCGGTTCGCTTCAGAAGGGATTCGATGGTCGCAATTTGCTGATAGCGGGCGACCTTCTTCTGCGGGCCATCGAACAACATGTAGCGGCGCACCAACCGCATAAAGCGTTCTGGCCGGCAGAGGCCAACGATGGTTTCGTCGAGCGGCGTTACGAAGCGGTGCTCCTCCATCAGTCCATTGTGCCGCTTCATATAAGGCGCGAAATCGATCGCTACCCGCTTGCTCTCGACGCTATCTAGTGGCCTGTTAACGACATCAACGGCGAAGTCGGCGGGATCCTCGCGTTCCTTCCATGCGCTCCACAGCTTCCGAGCCGTGCCGACGGTGCCGTAGCGAGGATCATGACTGTTGGCGGCGAGCAGGAGTTGCCCCGAATAGAACAGCGCGGGCACGCCCTCGCCGGTTTTCTGATTCCGGATTTGCTGACTGACACCCTGGTCCGACGATACGTGAGAGGCCTTCACCTCGATCACGCCAAGCGGGATGCCGTTGACGAATAGCACAAGATCAACACGGATCGTCGGCCCGCCCGCTTCCGTTACCGTGTATTCGCTGGTGACCTGAAATGTGTTTGCCCGCCAGTCCGACCAGTCAATGAACTTGAACGGCCATTCGCGCGACGTTGCCCCGATGGTTTGTGGAAGAGCGATGCCGAGCATGAGGTCATCGGTCATCCGCTCGTTGGCACGCACCACGCCCTCTGGAATGCGGTCAGCCAACCGTCGGACGGCGGCGTCAATATTGGCCTCAGAGAAAGGGTAGGCGCGTTCGTCGAGATAGATGCGATTGATCCGCGCCAGATCGGCCCGCAGCTGGGTTTCAAGGAACGGCAGCGCCCGCCGTCCATCACGCCACTGATCGGCCTCGGCGCGGGTGACATAGCGCCACCCGCAATTGATCAACGTGTTGAGTGCCTGAAGCTGTGCGCCACCGGCCTCGGATGTTGTGAACTCGGGTGATGTGTTCATCCTATTTTTCCAGCCACTACAGCTCGGATAAATGCGACCTCGAGTTTCCTCGCTTCCGCTGCTGGCATGTTCGATTTTGTAAATGCAGAAACCCGCGTCTCCCGGTTCGATTGCAGGTTTCTCTTGAATGCCTGCAGAGATGCATTTGTCCCAGCCGCTGCTATCGACTCGAACCGAAATTGGTGTCGCTTGTCCAAGCCGATGAAGGCACCGCCCGGATCGACCGTCCAATGTCCAGGAAAGGCGAGCTTTTCCAGGGCACGTCGCATTTCCAAAGCTGACTGGAACCGTTTGCCGGGGTCTGGATCGATCGCCTTCTTAATCACCCGGATGACAGCATTTGGAATATAGGGAGGAAAGTCAGAGGCAGCCAACAGCGTCCCCGCCGCAAGCGCAGCTTCATAGTTGGCCTGGCCAAGAAAATTGAACTTCGCCCGAAGGGCGCCGAGACCAGCAAGCAGGCGAAAGAGGGTTAGCCCGGTTTGTAGGATATCGGTGCGTGCCTCAATTCCATTGCCCGCGGTTGTCTCAGGCGCAGCGTGAAGGATGTAGCGCGCCGGCGCGGGCACGGGCTGACCATTTTGGGAAATACCCACGATTCCGTAATCACCGAGCCGGGCTTGGCCGTCCTGACCTCTGAGAATATTCTCCGGCTTGATATCGTTGTGAAAGAAGCTGCTGGCGTGCAGATGCTCCAACCCTTGAAGGGTATCGACGGTTGTCTTTATCGCCAGCGGCAGGGGAAGAAAATTGGCCGGATTTGCGAGAGTGGTGATTGGCCCATCAGGCAGAAAATCCATCGCAATGATCACTCGCCCGTCGGTGAGCACATCGGCCTGATGAACCCGGACAAGATTGTTGTGGGTGAACGCGTGTCCGATCTGGGCCTCGCGCAACTGATTGACGACGGTGACCCCTGGCTTCAGGATTTTGATGGCGTATGTGTGATCTACGGCATGGTCTTTCGCCAACCACACCTCGCCGAAATTGCCGCCGCCGATCATCTGCATCGGTTCATATTTGTTATGCAGCAAGGCTCCCGGGGCGATTGGGAGTGTGATGGCGATGCCGCTCATGGATTGGTCGCTCCCCACCATGCGGCAATGACCGCATCGGCCATCTTGCCATCCCAGTAGCGGGTCGTCTGGCCGACGCGCGCTATGGCGTGGTCTTTGACTTGGGCGCTCCGTGTAGCCAGCGAGGCATAAATCTTCGTGACCACCGGCTTGTTGTGACGCCCGCAATACAAGAGAAGTGCCGCTTCCTGATAAGATGCAACGCGCTTGGCGTTGTTGTCGCCTTGCGTGAACTCGCCTTTCTTGATGACCACCCCGGTGATATCGGGGTGAGTGTGGAAGATCCGCTCGAACTCACGATAGAGCCACGTTACCTGAGCGGCCTCGGTACTGCAGTCAGCAGGAAAGCGCAGGCGGCTTTCCGTGTCCGCGTTGAGAAGCGTCAGAGGCGTCGTCGTACTATCCACGAGAGCGTACCGTGGCGTGGTCGGATCGCTTCGGAAGCCTAGGACTTTCATTCGCCGCTGTCTCCCGGCGTCGGGCCACTCATGAGGAGCCTCTGCATCAAGCCGCGCTTCTGGGAGCAGAGACAATTTAACCGCTGAGTAAGGGCGTCGATCTCACGGAGCCCGCCAACAATTATAGCTTCTGCCGCCAAAAGATCGCCGCCGGAATTCGGAAGATGGATTTTGAAGGCTTTTAGGCTATCCAGATCGATGCTCTCTACAGTCGTTCCAGTCTTCACTGTCTCTTGCCGTAGTCGTTCGCTTTCGGAAATCAACAGCGCCGCTATCAATGAACCAAAACCAGTGTTATTTGGGATTAGAGCTTTAATATCCTGATTGATAGCAACCTGTCTGGTGGTAACGGCTACGGGCACGCGTGTTCGCAAAATACCGCTTCGTGCTACAACCAAAATCGATCCCTGTGGAATTAACTGTGTTGCACTTCCTTTTACAGCATCGACAGTAATGTGGTCCTCCGCTGAGCTTATCTCCCATCCAATCATGTCTTTGGGAGACACCCAGGGAATTGTGCCGTTGCTCCAATATCGGTCATTTGCCTTACTTGGCGTTCCACCTCCGACCCAACGGCCAAGCGAACCTAACGCGACTGGCACCCATTGCTTCGCGCTCATTTTGGCGATCAAAGCGTGCCAATGCTGTCGTTTTGCTGCGATCAGTCGCTCGGTCTGGCGGATTGCCTGGTCCCACGCGTCAAGAATGGCCACAACACGACGCTGCTCATCGATTTCCGGCGGTATGGTCGGAATTTCCGCGAATTCGTCGAAGTAGAGACGGAGACGATCCTCCGTAAGGCCGTGGGAATATGCCCAGAACAGGTAAATCATCCGAGCCGACTTGAACCAATGATACGCGAAGCGGCTATCGATCCCGGGCTTAGGAGCCAGAACAACATAGGCGGGGCTGACAACGCCATCAGCGGTGGCCAAGCCACAGGCACCCTGCCACATGCGCATCATGTTGTAGGCAATGTCGCCTTTTCTCACCAGCAAGTGCTGGTCAGGCCGTAGGGCGACTCAGTGCGCCGATCGAGATCGTCGCGGAGCACGAGGCTGTCATTCATCGTCACCGACATGACCGGCAGACCGGGCCGGCCGGGCTCTTGCCTGTTGCTGAAGAAGTCACCGAGGCGAGGGCGGCCGATCATGACGCACTCCCATCGCCGATGAGGCTGCTACGCCAAGCGGCGTATGACTGCCCATTGCCTTCGACACGCCAGGTCGTGCGGCCATTGTCGGCGCGGCCGGCCACCGCGGCGCTTGCACCCGAGGGGCTGCCGAAGCTCGCGTCCTGCGCGAACCGATAGAGTTCGGCATCCGCATCAGGCACGAGGACTCCCGCTTCGATCAGGGCTTTGCGCGCATCTTTGACGCTCTGCGGGATGGCATCACTTTCACGCCGGAGCGCAGTTGACCCCTCTAGAACAACGAATTCGCCGCCGCGCTCGACGGCACGCGCCTTGGCCTTCTTGATATCCGCCATGAATCTCGGGGCGACCAGGGCAGTGCCCGGCAGCTGGAGTTGATCTCCTGCTGTCGGTTGCAACACATCAAAGCCGAGCACCGGCAACAGGATCTCGATCTCGTCGAGGACCCGTTCCATGTCGGCGATCTCCGGTTCCGGAAGCCCCTTGAACGGTGGCTCGGTTCCGTTGACCAATTTGGCTCGGCCCGCACCGCGAATGGCCGCGATGATCCGGCTTTCCAGATAGCGCCCATGCGCCTTGGTGAGGTTCTCGTCCTTTGAGACAATCAGCACCGCGCGAGTGAAAAATTCTTTCGCCTCATCCGCGTCATGCGCCGCGAGGCGAGTCTTCACCTGATCGCCCTCGCCGACATAGACCAACTGACGCCCAGGCAAATCCGGATCGGGTCCGACGAGGAGATAGATGCCCGTTCGCGCCGCCTCTTCTCTGCGGATGAGTTCGGGCAGCGCCGTACGCGACGCGACGGCCGCGCGCACCGAAGAAACGCCCAACTCCGCCGTAATCACGCCGGACGGCGTGCCGTCGGCCAGGTAGAGTTTCAATGTTCGGCCGCGACGGGCGGCCGCTCGGGAAGGAGCCTCAGACATTGATGCCCAGCTCCTTCAGATAGAAATTCATCTTCTCGCGCGTCTCGGCGAGTTGGCTTTCGAGATCACGGATTTCGTTCTGGACGGCCTGCAGATCGACCTCCGGCTCAGGCTCGAAGGTATCGACGTAGCGGGGAATATTCAGGTTGAACCCGTTCGCCTCGATTTCCTCGAAAGTTGCCTTGTGGGAGTAGCGCTCTAGCTCCGTCCGCACGCGGTAGGTGTCGATGATCTTGTCCACATCAGCGTCCCGCAGCCGGTTCTGCTTCTTGCCCGGCTCGAAGTCGCGGCTCGCATCGATGAACAGAATGTCGCGCTCATGCGACCGCAAGCCGCCCGCCTCGCGCGCTTTGTCGAATACCATGATGCAAACGGGAATCCCGGTCGTCGGAAAGAGCTGGCGCGGGCAAACCGACGACCGCATCGAGCATGTTGTCGCGGATGAGCTTCTCGCGAATGTTCCCTTCCGCGCCGGACCGGAACAGCACGCCATGCGGCGCTACGACCGCCATACGGCCCGTGGTCGGCCGGGTGATCGCGAGCATATGGAGGATGAACGCGTAGTCGCCGCGGCTCTTGGGCGGCATATGGGGCGTGAAGCGCTTGTAAGGGTCGGTCTTGGTCTCTTCGTCCCACCACTTGTCGAGGCTGAAGGGGGGATTGGCGACGACGACGTCGAACCGCATCAGGTGATCGCTCTCGATCAGGGTCGGCGAGTTCAGCGTGTCGCACCAGTCGATCCGGGCGCCGTCCTGCTTGTGGAGAAGCATGTTGAGGCGTGCCAGCGAGCGCGTCTGGCCGTTCGATTCCTGGCCGAACAGGTGGAAATTTCCGTCTGCCGACTTCTTCGCCGGCGCGCAGTAGCAATGAGCCCGAACCGCATGCAGGATCGCAAATGCGATCACCCGACTTCGGATGAGCGAGCTTGGCGACGACTTCGGAGACCTTGCGCGGCGTGAAGAACTCCCCCGCCTTCTTCCCGGCATCGGAAGCAAAGCGCTCGATCAGGAAGATGTAAGCATCGCCCAGGATATCCTCCGAGGTGTCGCCCAGATCGAGCCCCGGCTTCGCGAAATCCTCCAACAGCGTCTTGAGCCTGCCGGTTGCGATCCTTCGTCTGCCCGAGATTGGTTTCCGAGTTGAAGTCGATGGCTCGGAACAAGCCACCGAGCTTTCCTTCGTTGGCCTTTTCGATCGCATCGAGGACGATGTTGATCAGCTCTCCGATGTTGTCGCGGCCGCGCCGTTCGTAAAGGCTGTAGAAATCACCAAGGAAGCTTTCTTCAACTGTGTTGGTCTTGGCGTTCTTCAGTTCAACAGTCGGCACCTTGAAGCGTTCGCGATCCAGGCGGCGTTGGATGCGAACTTCATCACCACGATATTCCCGCCGAAATTCTTCAACGTGCTTGCGCCGCACATCGCTGATGTATTTCAGGAAGAGGGCAGTCAGGACGTAGTCCTTATACTGCGTTGCATCCACGGCGCCGCGGAACGTATCGCAGGCGCGCCAGACCGCCGAAAGAATGTCATCTTGTCGTAGAGCGGTCATTCTGGACTCCTGTGGGAATTGGGCTGCGCTTCAGCAGCACGGATTGCATGCGCGACCGTCTCGCGGCCGAAAAACGATTTGAGGTCGGACAGCCTTTGAAGCAGCTTTCGCTCTTCCTCGAAGGAGAGCGCCAGGCCGGCAATCAGAAGCTGCGATTGCATGGGCGGAACAGGGACCGGGGTCTTTTCCAGTGCGTCCTTGGGAAGGCGCGCAAGAGCGCTACCCTGCTTGCCACCGGCAAACACGGCTTGCGTGGCAGGAAGCTCCAAAAATGCGGCGAGGTATTGCGGGCTCACCTTTGCCCTGTCGGGCCTCACCAAATAAAGGTCGAGCGAGACGAATGCCCCGATTACCGCGCCGGTCGCGAGGCAAACATCCGTCGCCGATCCACGCGCGCCGACAATCAGGTCGCCTTCCTCGATGGTCAGCGCACGAGCGACGGCAGGGACGTCGCCAGCAGCAAGCACGGGATGCCGGCCGGCCCTAAGGTCTGACAGATCGGACAATCGCATAAAGCGCGCAGAGCCATCTTTCATCTCGCGAACCGAGACCCCGGAAAGGACGCTGGCGATGTCTCTGAGTTCGAGCATGCCTCAAACTACAAAACTACTCGTCGCGAGTCAAGCGGGTTCGAGAACGTCTCAAGTCAGAAATTTGGTGGCCGACCGAGCGGCCCAGGAGCCGTCCTGGCGGCAAACCGCGGGAGCGTCGCGCGAATGGCGGATGCGGCGTCGCGACCCCGTCGGCCCTGGGAAATTCGCTTGATGGCGCTAGCAGCGTCCTCGGGACGAGCTGCTCGACGAAAGCCTGGTATAGGCGGGCGTGCCGAAACCCTGGCTTTAGGGTCGGCGAACAGCGTCAGCGTGAGCATCTGCTGGGGGTGCCCTGGCTTAGATTGGGTTGGTGGGCCGCCGAACCTGCGACGCAGTATCCGGCGATATCCGCCGATTTCATAGAACCTGCTCAGATTGCCGTCCTCCGAAGGGCCTCTAAGCAAAAACGGCCCCGAAGGACCGCTTTCAACATCCTGATTTCCTTGAGAAAATCTGGAGCGGGCGAAGGGATTCGAACCCTCGACCCCAACCTTGGCAAGGTTGTGCTCTACCCCTGAGCTACGCCCGCGCTCCTGATCGGCGGTGCCGGGTCATATGCGCCTCCCTGGCCCTTTGCAACCCCGCGAGCCACGGCCGCGCTCGCCGCCGGCAAGGTGCGCGGGGTCCAGGCTTGCACGGACCGCAACCCCGTGCTTCACCGATTGCGGGGCAGGGCGGCGACTTGCCCCCCCCGCGCACGGAGCACTGCCTGGTGGCCTATGCGACGCAGCTTCTGATTAACGGCATCACCCTGGGCATGATCTATGGCCTGATCGCCGTCGGCTACACGATGGTCTATGGCATCATCGGCATGATTAACTTCGCCCACGGCGACGTGTTCATGGTGGGCGCCTTCCTGTCGCTGATGGCGCTGACCGGCCTCTCGGCTGTCGGCATCACCTCGGTGCCGCTGGCCCTGGCCATCACCCTGATTGCGGCGGCCGCCATTGCGGCTCTGTACGGCTGGGTCATCGAACGGGTCGCCTATCGCCCGCTGCGCGGCTCGTTCCGCCTGGCGCCGCTGATCTCGGCGATCGGCATGTCGATCGTGCTGGAGAACTTCGTGCAGGTGTCGCAGGGCGCCTCGGACAAGAACATGGCCGCCCTCATCCCCGGCGGCACGACCCTGTTCACGCAGAACGGCTTCGCGGTGCGCCTGTCCTGGATGCAGGTGCTTATCACCGCCACCACCCTCGTGCTGCTGGCAATCTTCACCTGGCTGGTGACGCGTACGCCGCTGGGCCGCTCGATGCGCGCCTGCGAGCAGGATTTGCGCATGGCCGGGCTGCTCGGCATCGACACCGACCGCACCATCAGCCTCACCTTCGTCATCGGCGCGGCGCTGGCCACCGTCGCCGGGCTGATGTTCCTGCTGTATTACGGCTCGATCAACTTCTACATCGGCTTCACCGCCGGCGTGAAGGCGTTCACCGCCGCCGTGCTGGGCGGCATCGGCTCGCTGCCCGGCGCCGTGCTGGGGGGCCTCGCGATCGGGCTGATCGAAGCGTTCTGGTCCGGCTACGCCAGCGTGCAGTACAAGGACGTGGCGGCGTTCTCGATCCTCATCGTGGTGCTGATCTTCATGCCGACCGGCCTGCTCGGACGGGCGGACATCGAGAAGGTATGAGCGCCAGCAACATCGCCCATAGCGGTATCGACGCCGCCGGCGCGGAGGCGCTGTACCGTGACGCGCCGCCGCCGCCGCCCGAGCGCCACCCGTGGTCGGCCGCGCTGCGTGACGCGTTCCTCTCCGCCCTGGTGGCACTCGGCCTGTTCGCGATCCTTCTGGGGTTGCGCCTGCACGTCAACAACGATGCCAAGCTGGTGCTGGTGGGCCGTCCGGTGCTGCTGGCCGCGGTGGTGGCCGCGGTCTTCGCTGGCCGCCTCGGCTGGCTGTTGTGGCGAGCGGCGCGCGGCGGCGGCGAGGCACGCGGCGCGGCGCGGCCGGCGCGGCGCGCCGCCGAGACGCTGGCCCGCGCCGGTCGCTGGCTGACGCCGGCGGTGCTTTTGGTCGCCTTGACGCTGCCGCTCTACGGTGGCCGCTACTATCTCGATCTCGGCATCCTGATCCTGACCTACGTCATGCTGGGCTGGGGTTTGAACATCGTGGTCGGCCTGGCCGGCCTGCTCGACCTCGGCTATGTCGCGTTCTATGCCGTGGGCGCTTACACGTTCGCATTGTTCGCGCAGGATTTCGGGCTGGGCTTCTGGTCCTGCCTGCCGCTGGCGGGCCTGTTCGCGGGCTGCTGGGGAATGCTGCTGGGCTTTCCGGTGCTGCGGCTGCGCGGCGACTATCTGGCCATCGTCACCCTGGCGTTCGGCGAGATCATCCGCATCGTGATTCTGAACTGGACGCATCTCACGAACGGGCCGAACGGCATTATCGGCATTCCGCGCCCGACCCTGTTCGGCCTGAAATTCAATGCCGGCGACGGCCCCGGCACTTTCGCGGGCTTCTTCCATCTGCCGCCGTCGATCACCTATCGCTTCGTGTTCCTGTACTACATCATCCTAGGCCTCGCCTTGCTGACCAACTGGGTGTCGCTGCGGCTGCGCCGGCTGCCGCTGGGCCGCGCCTGGGAGGCGCTGCGCGAGGACGAGATCGCCTGCCGCGCGCTCGGCATCAACGTCACCGTGACGAAACTCACGGCGTTCGCGATCGGCGCCACGTTCGGCGGCTTCGCCGGAGCCTTCTTCGCCACCCGCGAGGCGTTCATCAGCCCCGACAGCTTCACGTTCATCGAGAGTGCGACGGTGCTGGCGATCGTGGTGCTGGGTGGCCTGGGCAGCCAGCTCGGCGTGGCCTTGGCCGCCCTGGTGATGATCGGCGGCACCGAGCTGCTGCGCGATTTCGACCAGTACCGGATGCTGGCCTTCGGGCTGGCGCTGGTGCTGATGATGATTTTGCGCCCGCGCGGGCTGATTTCCGGCCGGACGCCCTCGGTGGCATTGGCCGGGCGGCGGGAGATTTCCGCCGAGCTTGTCGCCCAGGGGCGCGGGTGAGACGGGGGTGAGCCCGGGGTGAGCCCGGAGGGGAGCGGGGCCGACGCGGATGCCGGCGTGCTGCTGGAAGTGGATGCGCTGGTCATGCGCTTCGGTGGCCTGATCGCCGTCAGCGGCCTTTCGTTCGCCGCGCGCGCCGGCGAGATCACCGCGGTGATCGGCCCCAACGGCGCCGGCAAGACCACGGTGTTCAACTGCATCACCGGCTTCTATCGCCCGACCTCCGGGCATCTGCGCCTGCACGAGCCCGGCCGCGCGCCGATGGCGCTGGAGCGCCTGCCCGGGCACCGCATCGCTCGCCGCGCCCGGGTTGCCCGCACCTTCCAGAACATCCGCCTGTTCGCTGGCATGACGGTGCTGGAAAACCTGCTGGTCGCCCAGCACAACGCGATGATGCCGAATGTCGGCCGCGGCCTGCTCGCGGTGTTCGGCATCGGCGATTATCGCGCGCGCGAGCGCGCGGCGATCGAGCGGGCGCGCGCCTGGCTGTCCGCCACTGATCTGCTGGGGCGCGCCGACGATCCGGCCGGCGCGTTGCCGTACGGTGCGCAACGGCGTCTGGAAATCGCCCGCGCGATGTGCCTCGGCCCGCTGCTGCTGTGCCTGGACGAGCCGGCCGCCGGCCTCAACCCGCGCGAGAGCGACGAGCTGGCCGACCTGCTGCTGCGCATCAAGGCCGGGGGGTGTTCGATCCTGCTGATCGAGCACGACATGGGCGTGGTCATGCGCATCAGCGATCATGTGGTCGTGCTCGACCACGGCAAGAAGATCTCCGACGGCAGCCCGTTGCAGATCCGCCAGGACCCGGCGGTGATCGCCGCCTATCTGGGCACCGGCGACGAGGACGAGGAAACGGTGCCGCAGGCCGCCGCCGCGTGACCGCGTTGCTGAGCCTGTCCGGCGTCACCGCGTATTACGGCGCGATCCAGGCGCTGAAGGGCGTGGATCTGGAGGTGCGGCCAGGCGAGATCGTGACCCTGATCGGAGCCAACGGGGCGGGGAAATCCACCCTGATGATGACCATCTGCGGCAGCCCGCGCGCGCGCGACGGCAGGATCATCCACGAGGGCGACGACATCACCGGCCTGCCGACTTACGCCATCATGCGCCGCGCCATCGCCCAGTCGCCGGAGGGAAGGCGCATCTTCCCGCGCATGACGGTGCGCGAGAACCTGGTGCTCGGCGCCCACGACCGCTCGCCCGCCGAGCAGGGCGAGACACTGGAGCAGATGTTCGCCCTGTTCCCGCGCCTGCGCGAGCGCGAGGCGCAGCGCGGCGGGACGCTGTCGGGCGGCGAGCAGCAGATGCTGGCGATCGCCCGCGCGCTGATGAGCCGGCCGCGCCTGCTGCTGCTGGACGAGCCTTCGCTGGGCCTGGCGCCGCTGGTGGTACGGCAGATATTTTCCGCCATCCGCGAGCTGAATCGGGCGACCGGCCTTACCGTGCTGCTGGTCGAGCAGAACGCCTTTCAGGCTCTGCGGCTGGCGCATCGGGGTTACGTGCTGGTCAATGGCGCCATCACGATGGCCGGGACGGGGGCCGATCTGCTGGCGCGCCCCGAGATCCGGGCGGCGTATCTGGAGGGCGGGCACTAACAGGTTGCGGGCCGGTTGCTCGGTGGGCTGCGGGCCGATGCAACCGGCGTCGCCAGCGCCCGTTTTGACCGCACCACAAGCATAGGGAGTGGTGCATGGATAAGGATCGAGTGTCCGGCGCGGCCGACCAGGCCAAGGGTGCCGTGAAGCAGGGCATCGGCAAGGCGACAGGCGATGCCAAGCTGCAAGGTGAGGGCGCCGCGGATAAGGCTGCCGGAAAAGCCAAAAGCGCCATTGGCGGAGCCAAGGACGCGGCGCGGGACGCCGTCAACAAAGCCTGACCGATCGCGTCTGCGAATGGGCGGCGCCGCGGGCAGCCGCGGCGCCGTCGCCGTGTACGCTGGTTGCCGTGGGCGCCATGCGGCCCAATCTGGAGTTGGCGGTCCATTGCTGGCAGTGTGGCGCCGCCATCCAAACCAGGAGCCGCGCCTGATCGACCGGGACAGCTATCGCGAGGCTATGGCACGCCTCGGCGCGGCCGTGAACGTCATCACCACCGCTGGGCAGGGCGGGCGTCGCGGGTTCACCGCCTCGGCGGTGTGCAGCGTGACCGACGATCCGCCGACCTTGCTGGTGTGCTGCAACCGCTTGCACGACAGCCATGCGGCGTTGCTGGCCAACCAGGTCATGTGCGTCAACACGCTGGCCGCCGGCCAG
Organism: uncultured Pseudomonadota bacterium; assembly: GCA_963758455.1. Lineage (GTDB taxonomy): Bacteria > Pseudomonadota > Alphaproteobacteria > Acetobacterales > Acetobacteraceae > CAVRQM01. The sequence continues at coordinate 25,377 of CAVWVK010000001.1, forward strand.
GGCGAGGTGTCTGAGGTGTTTGCCGGCATGGCGGGATTCGAGGGCGAGGCGCGCTTCGACACCGCCAGGTGGTACATCATGGAAACCGGCGCGCCGGCGCTGCTCGGCGCGGTGGTGTCGTTCGACTGCCGCATCGTGCAATCGACCGACGTGGGCACGCATAGCGTGTTCTTCGGCGAGGTGGTGGCCCTGCGGCACGGCCCGGGGCATGGCGGCCTGATCTATTTCGGCCGCGCCTATCATCCGGTGGGCTATCCGGAGGCGGCGACATAGTGGCGGGGTGACGCAGCGGGGACCGGAGCCGCATCGCGCCGTGGATGGCCGGGTTGAAGCCCGGCCATCTTAATCACGTCACATGGCGAAAATCGCCTCGCGGGCGATCCAGGCTACGTGGCCGGCATCTGCTTGTAGTCGCCGTCGTGCCACTTGTACCAGACATAGGTCGCCGTGGTGTCGCCCTTGCTGTTGAAGGGCATGTCGCCGAGCACCGTCTTCCACGGGCCATCCTTCTTGAGCGTCGCGGCCACCTTCGCGGGATCGGTGCTGCCGGCCTTGTTCGCCGCCTCGGCCCAGGCCTGCATGGCGGCGTACGAATACAGCACGTAGCCCTCGGGGTTTTCGCCCTTGTCCTTGAACTCCTTCACGACGGCCGCCGCCGTGGGCCGGTCGCGCGGATCGGCGCCGAAGGTGAACATCAGGCCCTCGCCGGCCGGGCCGGTGATCTGCCACAGATCCTTGGTGTCGAGCGAGTCGGGGCCGAGCACCTGCACGTTCAGTCCCTGCTCCTTGGCCTGGCGGGTGATGAGGCCGATCTCGGGATGGTAGCCGCCGATGTAGACGACCTGGATCTCTGGCTTCCTTCAAGCGGCTAATCAGTGCCGAGTAGTCGCGCTCGCCCGGAGTGTAGGTGGCGTCCATCACCTCTTTCTTGCCGTCGGCGATCATGTTCTTCCTGGTCTCGTCGGCGATGCCTTTGCCGTAGGTCGAGTTGTCGTCCAGGATCGCCACGTTGTCGTTCTTGAAGGTGGTCGCCAGCGTCTTGCCGGCCAGGATGCCCTGCTGGTCGTCGCGGCCGCACATGCGGAAGATCAGCGAGCCGCCGTTGTCGGTATAGGCCGGGTTGGTTGAAGCCGGCGTCATCTCCAGGATGCCCTCCTCCTGATAGACCTTGCTGGCCGGGATCGAGCTCGACGAGCAGAAATGCCCATCGACGAACACCACGCCGTCATTGGCGAACTTGTTGGCCACCGACACCGCCTGTTTCGGGTCGCAGGCGTCGTCGCCCACCTCGAGCTGCAACTTCTTGCCAAGGACGCCGCCGGCGGCATTGATGTCATCGACCGCCTGCTGGGCGCCCAGCTTCATCTGCGCGCCGAACGCGGCGTACTCGCCGGTGATCGGGCCGGCGGTGGCGACCTTGATCTGCGCCTGCGCGGGCGCCGCGGCCAACAGGCCTGCCATTCCCAGCGCGGCGGCGCCGGCCAGCAGAGTACGCTTCATCATGACGGGTTCCCCAGGTTGTGCTTGACCGTACCTTGATGCACGGCTGGGCCGCAGCGTAGGCGTAACCGGGCGCTCGGAAAAGCCCCGGAACAGATGCGTAACATCAAGGGAAATCGTTATGAGCGGGCAAGCGATCGCGGTGATCGGGCTGGGCGGCATGGGGCGGGGCATCGCCGGGCGGCTGCTGGACGCGGGCTTTCGCGTGCGGGTGTGGAACCGCACCGCCTCGGCCGCCGACAAGCTGGTCGAGCGCGGCGCCGAGCGGGCCTCCAGTCCGGCCGAGGCGGTCGAGCCGGGCGGTGCCGCGATCACCATCCTGGCCAACGACGCGGCCGTCGAGGCGGTCGTGACCGGACCCGGCGGGTTCGCCGAGCGGCTCGGCGCCGACGGCGTGCATATCTCCATGAGCACCATCTCGGTCGACCTGGCCCGCCGTCTGGCCGCGCTGCACGAGGCGGCGGGCGGCGGCTGGGTGGCGGCCCCGGTGTTCGGCCGGCCGGAGGCGGCGGCGGCTGGAAAGCTGTGGATACTCCAGTCGGGCAAGCAGGCGGCGCTGGCCCGCGTGCGCCCGGTGCTGGAGGCGGTCAGCCAGGGCATCTTCGACATCGGCGAGGCCCCGGATGCCGCGCCGGCCGGCAAGATCGCCGGCAATTTCCTGATCGCGTCGGCGATGGAGGCGATGAGCGAGGCGTTCGCGCTGCTGGAGAAGCGCGGCGTCGACGCGCGGGTGTTCCACGAGATGATGAGCAAGACGATCTTCGGCTCGGTGATCCACCAGAACTATGGGCGGTTCATGCTGGATCAGGCGTTCTCGCCGCCGGGGTTCAAGCTGACGCTGGGGGCGAAGGACGTGGGTTTGGCGCTGGCGGCCGGCGCGGAAAGCGCGGTTCCGCTGCCGTTCGCGAGCGTGCTGCGCGACCGTTTTCTCGCCTCGATGGCGCAGGGCAGGGGCGATCTGGACTGGACCAGCATCGCGACCAACGCGCGATCGGATGCGGGGCTGGGCTAGGCCGGGCGGGGCTTGGGCGGCGGGAGTCCCATGAAGATGCCGCGCCACGTCATCGAGGGCGAGCCAGGCGAGCGGGGCTGTGGTCGGCGGCCCGGACGCTGGATGGGATGTTCGGCGGCGGGTTCGCCAGGCGCTTCGGGCCGCTTGGGCGGCGGCGGGAGCGCCGGGGTGGGCCGGACCCCCAGCATCCGGCAGAGCGGCCGCAGGATGCGCCCGGCCTGTGGTGCTGCTTCGAGCAGGGCGGCCATTTCCGGGTCGGAGAGGAGATGCCGGAGCTGACTGCCATAGGAGGCCGCCTCGGGCACCAGCCGGACCAGCCAGGCGAAACCCTCCGGCAGACGCTGTCTCGGACGGCTTCCGCGCGGCATGAGGTGCGGCACCCTGGCGGGATGCCCGGGCAGGGCGCCGGCGCTGGCCCGGGCGGCGAGGGTGGCGAGGCGCACCGCCATGCGGCGCAGCCGCCCCCAGACCAGGACCAGCAGCGCCGCCACCGCCCGGTCCCGCGCCGCCCGCAGCGCGACCGCCCCGCACAGCCAGTCGATGATGACGCCGAAGCGTTCGGCCGGGCCGCGCGGGTCGGGAGGGGAGACAGAGAACACGAACGAACAGAGAACACACGGCCGGTGTTCTGTCAATGTTTTCCTATTTGCGTGTTGTCACGGCTGCGCGGCGGCGCCCTCACCCCGGCCCTCTCCCGGAGGGAGAGGGAGTTTTGCCCCCTCTCCTTCTGGGAGAGGGCTGGGGTGAGGGTGCGCGCGCATGGTTCAGCGCCAGCAGGTGCGCCAGCGCCTGATCGCGCGGCAGGTCTGGGGCGATGCCGTAGGCCTCGGCCACCGCCGCATCGAGGTCGCGGTGCAGATGGTCGAGCCACGCCCCGGCCGGCGTGCCGCGCGTGTTATACAGGTTGGTCAGGGTGCGGGTTTTCAGCGTCGCGGCGGCGGCCGGGTTTTTCGGCAGGATACGGTCGGGGAAGCCGGGCACGACTTCCGGCACGATGTCGACCAGTTCCGGCGGGTTGAGCCAGCGGTCGCGTGCGGCGACCAGTTTTCGCGCCGCCGCCGCGATGCGTTGCGCGCGCGGATCGTCGGCGTAGGCGGCGGCGGGAAGGTCGGGGGTGAGGCCGTCGGGGAAGGGGAAGGTCTCGAAGGTGGTGCTGGGGGTGTAGCGCGGACGATCCTCCAGCGACGTGCCGAGGCCGAGCGACCACATTTCATGGAAGCGGCTGTGCAGGATGCCGAAGGTTGTGTCGTCATCGCGGGCGATCGCGACGAGTTGGTGATCGGGCTGGACGCGCGCGTCCATCCACACAAACACACGATGCTTCGATAGGGTTGGGGTCGCAATGTACCGAGAGTAGAGAGCCACTGCTCCGCGCATTCCGGCGCAAGGCTCCAATTCCAGCCACCACCGCTCACGATACGTCTTTCTACGCACGCGATCTCGGAACGGCTTCACCACCTTTCTGACGTGGGCGAAGGGCTTGGAGTAGAATGAAGCTGCCGGTTCCGACATACGTGTTCCGAAATCGATAATCCACTGGTCAGCGGGCCGCCTGATGACATCGATGGTGTTGATCCAGGGCCGGAGAATGTCGGTGTTGGGTCGGCCGTTGGGATTTGTCGGCTCAAGCAACCAGTTCCGTGCGATCGCGCCAGATATCTCGAACTTGCCGCCCTTGACCGTGCCCATGAAGCCTATCGCTGCATTGCTCGGCAACCGGCAGGCCGTAGTCAGGTCCGCCGTTTGCTTCGTTAGGTCGGCGTTGATTTGTGCCACCAAGCTTCCATCAAGGAAAAGGCCGGTCGCAGGAGAAGCACCGAAGCATACGAGTGATACGCGAACGGCAGCTCCCTCAACTATCCACGGCTCGTCGCTCCAGGCTTCGAATATCTGGGCGTCGTTCGCTATACGATCCAACACGGTGCGACTCAGTCCCCCTCGGATGCTGTTGGTCGCCACCAGCCCGGCTCGCTGCGAGGTTGACGAGACAATCTGTTCGCGAGCACGCTCGAACCAATAGCAGACCAGGTCGGAAAACCCGGGAATGCGTTTCTTGTAGGCAGCCCGGAGTTCCTCTGCGTAGGGAACACCAAGGACCGAAAGTTGCTTTTTGGTACCAAGAAACGGCGGGTTCCCCACGATCGCATCTGCCGCTGGCCATTTCGCCGGCGTCCCGTCCGGAGCGAGAATCGCGTCGCGGCACTCGATCGTGTCCAGCGCCCGCAACACCGGGTTTTCCGGCGGCGGCAGGCCGTGCCGGCGCGCCCATTGGATATGCCCGATCCACACCGACACCCGCGCCAGTTCGGCGGCGTACGGGTTGATCTCGATGCCCAGCACCGCTTCCGGCCCCACCTCCAGAAAGCCGCGCTGCAAGCCCAGCGCCTCGGCGTCGGTCGCCACCCGCAGTTCCAGATCTTTTAGCGCCCGCAACGAGAGATACAGGAAATTGCCGGAGCCGCAGGCCGGGTCCAGCACGCGATAGGCGCGCAGCCGTGCGAGAAACGCCGCAACCGCAGCCGCCGCCTGTGCGCGGGAAAACTCGAACGCGCGCACCGCGGCACCCAGCGCGTCGCGCGCCGCGTCGTCCGGGCGCACCCGCCTCTGGCGCGGCAGCTCGGGGAACAGCTCCATCTGCGCGCGCTCGCGCAGGCGGGTCCACACCGCGCGCACCTCCGTCTGCAACCCGGCGTGGCGCTCCGCCTCGGCCAGCGCCGCCTCGACCGCCGCGCGCGAAGCCGGCAGGCTCTCCGCGATGCGGGCGCGGACCGCCTCCCACTCGGCGGCCAGCGGACGGCGGATCACCGGGTCGATGATTTTTTCGATCTTCTCGCGGTCGGTGTAGTGCGCGCCGAGCTGGCTGCGCTTGTCTGGATCCAGCCCGCGCTCGAACAGCGTGCCGAAGATCGAGGGGTCGATCTCCGCCCAATCCAGTTCCGCCGCGCGTTCCAGCAGCTCGATGTCGTCGCGCTCCAGCGGCAGCGCCAAATCGTCGTCGAACAGGCCGCCGTTGAACCACGGCACCTCCTCCAGCCCGAGTTCGCCGTCCGGCCGCGCCATCGCCGCGAACAGCGCGCCGGCCAGGTCGGCGAAGCGGCGCGGCCGGCGCTTGCCGCGCGCGAGCAGCTTGGCGAACATCCGGTCGGGCAGCAGTTTCGTATCGTCGGCGAACAGGCAGAACACCAGCCGGTTGACGAAATGCGCCACCGCCTGCGGGTCATGCCCGCGTCCGCGCAACACCTGCGCCAGGGCGGCGAACTCGCGCGCCGCCTGCGCCGTCAGCGCCTCGCGCGTCTTGGCCGGGCGCAGCCGGTCGGGATCGGAGAACACGCATTTCAGCCAGTGCCGCATCGAGGGGTCGGTCAGCTCGGACAGCAGGATTTCCCGACGCTCGGTGATCGTGTCGTTCCAATTGGTGCGCACCACGATGCGCGTGATGTCGGACGTCACCAGCAGCTTCGGGTTGCCCAGCGCGCCGGCGTATTGCAGCAACTGCCGGTGCGCCGCCTCCAGGTCGCGGTGGCGGCCTTTTATCCCAGGCGAAGCAGCCGCGCCGCCATACATCGGCCCAGCCCTCGCCGCCGGTCGCCTTGGTGGCGCCCTTCTCGAAGGCGTAGGTGCTGCCGTCCGGATCGCTGTTGGGCGTCGGCTCGCCCAGCAGCGCGCACAGGTCGAGGAAATGCTCCTGCGAGGCGGCGCGCTCATTGCGCGCATTGGCCTGCCATTTGGCGACGAATTGTTCCGGAGTCATGGCGTCAGGCTACACGCGCGGCGAGCGGCGGGCCACTGGCCGGGGAAGTTCCACCAGGGCAATCGCATTTGGTCGGGGGATTGTGGATCGTCATGGCCGGTCGGCCATCGCCACCGGGCTTGACCCGGTGGTTGACCCGGCCCATCCACGCGGTCCAGCGGCACGGGCCTGGCCGACAGATCGCTCGCGCCGCCCCGGTTAAATCAACACGCGGGTGAATCGTCGACCTTTAGCGGCAGCCCTACCGCGTGGGTGGCCGGGTCAAAGCCCGGCCATGACGGGTATCGCGAGAGCTTCGTTCCATATGAAATCGCCCTGACAGTTCCACTCAAACAGTATCCCCATCGTAATGGCCGCTCTGGCTACAAGCCCGGCCATGACGGGTATCGGCGAGAGCTTCGTTCCATATGCAATCGCCCTGGCATTTCCACTCAGACCGTATCCCATCGTCATGGCCGCTCTGGCTACAGGGCGCGCCGGAATGTCAGGTTGTAGCGGCAGGCGCCGGTGTCGGGGTGGGTTCCGGCGGCCAGCGTCGCGATGCCGTGATAGACCAGCCGCGCCGGGCCGCCCCACGCCACCACGTCGCCATGCTCCAGAAGCAGGCGTCGCGGCCGATCGGCGCGGCGCGAGCCGCCCCACAGAAAAATCGCCGGCAGACCCAGCGAGACCGAGACGATCGGCTGGCGCATGTCGCGCTCGTCGCGATCCTGGTGCAGCGCCATGCGGGCACCTGGCTCATAACGGTTGACCAGGCAGGTGTCCGGCGTGAACTCCGCAAACCCCGCCGCCTCGGCGGCGCGCTCAGCCATGTCCAGCATCGCCGCAGGCAGGGCCGGCCACGCCTGCCCGGTCAGCGGATCGGTCGATGCATACCGATAGCCGTCGCGGTCCGACACCCAGCTCGCCGCGCCGGCTCCGGTCATCGCCACCGACATGGAATGGCCGCCGGGCACCTCCATGCGCCGGAACGGCGCCGCTTCGGCAATCGCCGCGATTTCGGCCAGCAACGCCGGGGCGGCGGACGCGGCAAACCCATGCAGCAGCATCGCGCCCTCGGCCAGCGCCTCCGCGCCGTCGCGCGCCAGCAGGTCGGCTTCAGCGGGCATCGTGAAAGATCACGCCCAGGGTGTGCCGGCTCCCCGAGCGCAGCCGGCTGACGCCGTGGCGCATGGCGACGCGATAGACGCCGCGCGTGCCCCGCACCGGGCGCTGGTTGACCGCGAACACCACGCCTTCGCCTTGCGCGCAGCGAGACCACCTCGACGCGGGTCTGCATTCGCGGCCGCTGCTCGGTCAGCACGAACTCGCCGCCCGCGAAATCCTCGCCGGGGCGGCTGAGCAGGAAGGCAACCTGCAACGGAAACGCCAGCTCGCCATACAGGTCCTGATGCAGGCAGTTGTAGTCGCCCGCGCCGTAGCGCAGCAGCAGCGGCGTCGGCCGCGTCTGGCCGGCGGCGTGGCAGCGTTCCAGGTATTCCGAGTGTGCGGCGGGAAACGCAGGTGGCCGGCCGAGCGCCGCTTCCCAGCGGTTCGCGACGGCGGCGAGGCGCGGGTACAGCGCCTCGCGCAGTGCGGCGACCGGGCCGGGCAATGGGTATGCGTAGTATCTGTACTCGCCCTGCCCGAACCCGTGGCTGGCCATCACCACGCGGCTGCGAAAGGCGGCGTCCTCGTCGTAGCCGGCGACCAATGCGGCGCATTCCTCCGGCGTCAGCAGCGCCCCGGTGGTGGCGCTGCCGCGCCCATCCAGCGCCGCCTCGATCCCCGGCCAGTCCAGCCCGGCGATGCGGGCGGCCAGGGAGGCAGCGGCGTGTCTCACTCGGCGTGCTCCCGCGCCAACAGCCGCCGCTTGCGCGACACCCCCCACCGATAGCCGGCCAGGCTGCCGTCGGCGGAGACCACACGGTGGCAAGGCACCGCCACGGCCAGCGCGTTTGCCCGGCAGGCGCTGGCCACTGCCCGAACGGCGGCGGGTTTGCCGATCCGCGCCGCCACTTCGCCGTAGCTGAGGGTCGTGCCGGGTGGAATGGCGCGCAGCGCCTCCCACACGCGACGCTGGAAGGCGGTGCCGCGAATGTCGAGCGGCAGCGGGAACGCGGCACTTTCGCCTGGCGCATCGACGAAGGCCACCACCTGCGCCACCTGCGCCGCGAACTCGGGATCGGCCGGCCGCAGGCGGGCGCGCGGAAAACGCGCCGCGAGGTCGTCCAGCAACGCGCCGGGATCGTCGCCCAGCAGGATGGCGCAGATGCCGCGCGCGGTCGCCGCCACCAGCACAGTGCCCAATGTGCCGTGGCCGACCGCGTGGCGGATCACCTCGCCCTCGCCGCCGGCGCGGAAGGCGGACGGGGTCATGCCGAGCATCCCGTCCGCCGCCTCGTAGAAGCGGCCGGAGGAGTTGAACCCGGCATCGTACATCGCGGCCGTCACCGCCGCGCCGTCATGCAGGCTGGCCTGCACGCGCGACTGGCGGCGCGCGTCGGCATAGGCCTTTGGCGTGACGCCCGCGACGCGGCGGAACAGCCGATGGAAGTGCGGCGCGCTGAGGCCGGCCGCGGCGGCCAAGGCGCTGAGGGGCACCGGCTCCTCGGCGGCCTCGATGGCGCGGCACGCCTCGGCAACCAGCGCCGCCTCGCGCTCGGCGCGCGGCGGCAGATCGGGCCGGCAGCGTTTGCACGGCCGGAACCCGGCGCGCTCGGCGTCTTCGCGGCTGGCATGGAACGCGACGTTCTCCGTCCGCGCCGGCCGGGCGGCACAGGACGGGCGGCAATACACGCCCGTCGTCGCGACCGAATACACGAAGGCGCCGTCGGCCGCCGGATCGCGCCGGCGCACCGCCTCGCGGCGCGCGGCGTCGGTCGCGAAGGCGTCGGTCGCGAAGGCGGGGGTCGCGAAGGCGGGGGTCGCGAAGGCGGGAGTCGCGAAGGCGGGGGTCGTATCGGCGGCTTGCGGGCGCATCGGCGTGAACGCATTCATGGTGGCTCTCCTGAACATGGTGTCTGTCAGGGGAGAATGGCGAGTCCCGAACGCTCCGACACTCCGCGGCTTGCGGCGCAATCCACTATTGGGCCGACGCGCTCGCCTCCGACCGCGTGGCACCGACCCGCTGCGCCAGGGCGGCTGCCATGAAGTCGTCCAGCCCGCCATCCAGCACCGCCTCCGGATTGGCCTTCTCAACGCCGGTGCGCAGATCCTTGACCATCTGATACGGGGCCAGCACGTAGCTGCGGATCTGGTGGCCCCAGCCGATATCGGTCTTCGCCGCCTCGGTGGCGTTGGACGCCGCCTCGCGCCGCTGCAGCTCTGCCTCGTACATGCGCGCTTTCAGCATCCCCATCGCGGTCGCCCGGTTGCGGTGCTGGCTGCGGTCGGTCTGGCAGGCCACCACGATCCCGGTGGGGATGTGGGTGATGCGGATGGCGCTTTCCGTCTTGTTGACGTGCTGCCCGCCGGCGCCGGACGCGCGATACGTGTCCACCTTCAGATCCGACGGGTCGATCTCGATCTCGATGCTGTCGTCGACCACCGGATAGACCCAGACCGACGCAAAGCTGGTCTGCCGCCGGGCGGCCGCGTCGAACGGGCTGATGCGCACCAGGCGATGCACGCCGGCCTCCGTCTTGAGCCAGCCATACGCGTCGGGGCCGCTGACTTGCAGCGTCACCGATTTGATGCCGGCCTGCTCGCCCTGGCTTTCCTCCATGAGGGAGACCTTGTAGCCGTGCTGTTCCGCCCAGCGCGTGTACATGCGCATCAGCATCTCGGCCCAGTCCTGCGCCTCGGTGCCGCCGGCGCCGGCGTTGATCTCCATGTAGGCGTCGCGGGCGTCGGCCTCGCCGGACAGCAGGCTTTCCGTCTCCCGCCGGCCTGCTTCGGCGGCCAGCCGGCGCAGGGTCGCCAGGCCATCCGCCACCATCGCCGCGTCGCCCTCGGCTTCCGCCATGCCGATCAGCTCGGCGGCGTCCGCGCTCTCCCGCTCCAGCGTCTGCACAGCCTCGATTCCGCTCGCCAGCCGCGTGCGTTCGCGCATCAGGGCTTGAGCGGCGGCAGAATCGTTCCAGAGGGCAGGATCTTCGGCGCGGTTGTTCAGCTCATCCAGGCGAGCAATGGCGGCTTCCCAGTCAAAGATGCCTCCTCAGCAGCGCCACGGACTGCTTGATCTGCTCGGCGATGGCATCGGATTCAGTGGACATCGCCGGGCTAGTACAAGCCGCCGAGGCCACTGTCGACTCCCGCCGCGGTGCCCCCCGAGGCGGCCCCGCCGTCACCGCCGCCCGAACCTTCCCCGGCCTGCGCGTCCGCCGACGCGGTGCCGCCGAGCGGGCTTGAGGCGCCCGGAACCTGGCCGGGCTTGAAGGCGTCGGTCACGGTGCCGAAGCCGCTGTCGTACGAGGCGATGGTCAGTCCCGGCGGCGGCACGAATTTCAGGTTCGGCCGATCTTTCAGCGCGGCCTGCATGAAGTCGTGAAACACCGGGGCGGCCAATTGTGCGCCGGTCTCGTTGTTGCCGAGGCTGGCCGGATTGTCGAAGCCGATCCAGACCATCGTCACCAGATCGGGCGTGAAGCCGCCGAACCAGGCATCCTGGAAGTCCTGCGTGGTGCCGGTCTTGCCGGCGATCTGGCGGCCGAGTCCCTGGCCGGCCGGCACGCCGGTGCCGCGCTGCACCACGCCCTCCATCATCATTACCACCTGGAAGGCGCTGGCCGGGTCGGCGATCTGCTTGCGGGTGTCCAGCAGGCTCGGCGGCTGGGCCGGATCGTCGCAGCCCTGGCAGGCGACGGCGGGTGCGGCGTAGATCACGTGGCCGTCGCGATCCTGCACGCTGTCGATCAGCGTCGGCCGCACCTCGCGCCCGTCCTCGTCCAGGGCCGCGTACACCCCGGCGTGGCGCAGCACGGTGGTGTCGACCGCGCCGAGCGCCGCGGGCAGCACGTGCGGCATCGCGTCGACCTCGTGGAATGCGATGGCGTTGGCGGCCACCGCATCCATGCCCACCCGTGCCGCCACGCGCACCGTCACCAGGTTCAGGGATTTCTCCAGCGCCACGTGCAGCGGCACCGAGCCGTTGAAGTCCTGCTCGTAATTGCCGGGGCGCCACTGGCCGCCGTCCGGGGTGTTGAGCACGAACGGCGCGTCCATGAAGTGCTGCGACGGCGAGATGCCCTGTTCCATCGCGGTCAGATAGACCAGCGGCTTGAAGCTCGACCCGGGTTGGCGCTGCGCCTGGGTGGCACGGTTGAACTGGCTTTGGTCATAGGACCACCCGCCGCACATCGCCAGCACCCGGCCCGTGGTGGGGTCAAGCGAGACCAGCGCCCCCTCGACCTTGGGGATCTGGCGCAGCAGCAGCCGTTCGGGGCGAGGCGCGGCCTTGCCGTCCGCCGGCGCAGCCGGGGCCGGCTCGGTCATCACCACGTCGCCGACCTGCAAGACGTCGCCGATCCGATGCGGCGTTGGACCGAGCGTGACCGCGGGCGGGTCGCCGTGGGCTGTCCGCGCCCAGGCCAGATCGGACAGCAGCATCGGCAGCACGCGCGCGCCGGTCTGGTCGACCATTCCAACTCTGGCCTCGCTCGGCGTCACGCCGATCACCACGCCAAGCCGCCACGATGGCAGCATCCCCGGCGGCGGCGCGATCGCGGCCAGCGCCGTCTGCCAGGTCTGGCTCAGCGCGCCGTCGGCCGGAACGTGCGCCACCGGACCGCGCCAGCCGTCATGCGCCTGATCGTAGCGCATCAGTTCGGCCCGCAGCGCCGCGTCCGCCGCGTGCTGCAAGGTCGGGTCCAGGCTGGTGCGCACCACCAGGCCGCCTTGCATCGCCTGGTCCGGGCCGAAACGGTCGATCAGGCGGCGGCGCACCTCGGCGGCGAAGAAGTCCGCGCCCGTGACCATCTCGGGCCGGCGGTTTACGGCGGGCGCCACCGGCTCGGCCTTGGCCTGCTGTGCCTGCGCCACGGTGATGGCGTGCGTGTCCACCATCCGGTCGAGCACCCAGTTGCGGCGGTCGCGCGCCGCGTTGGGGTATTTCTGCGGATTGTAGTTGTTGGGGCCTTTCGGCAGCGCGGCCAGGAACGCCGCCTCGGCCGGGGTCAGCGCATCGAGCGGCTTGTCGAAATAGGTCTGCGCCGCCGCCGCCACGCCATAGGCGCCCTCGCCGAGATAGATCTCGTTGAGGTACAGTTCGAGAATGCGGTCCTTGGACAGCGTGCGCTCGATGCGCATGGCCAGCAGCGCCTCGCGGATTTTCCGCGACAGCGAGATCTGGTTGTCCAGCAGCATGTTCTTGGCGACCTGCTGGGTGATGGTGGAGGCGCCCACCGGGCGGCGTCCCTGGCCGTAATGCAGCAGGTCGGTGGCCGCGGCGCGCAGGATCGCCAGCGGGTCGACGCCGCCGTGGCTGAAGAAGTTCTGGTCCTCGGCGGCCAGGAAGGCGCGCTTGACCAGGTCGGGAATGGCGGCATAGGGCACGAAAATGCGCCGCTCGGTGGCCATTTCCTCCAGCAGCCGCAAGTCGCCGGCATAGACGCGGCTCATGACCCGCGGCTGGTAGGCCTGCAGCCCTTTCACATCCGGCAGATCGGCGGCGTAGTGGCTGTACACGGCATAGACCGTAACCGCCCCGGCGAGGCCCCCGACGACCACCAGCGCCAGGAACACCTGGCCGATCCGGCCTGCCCAGCGTGCCGCGAAGGACTGTCGCCGCGATTTCGGCCTGCGGCCCGGCGGCGGCCGACCGGCAGTGCCGCCGCCACGGCTCGGTGGTTCCGGGGAAGAAGACTGGCTCAGGCGTTCGCCAGCGGTGAGGGGAGACGTCATGGCGGCAGACTAGCCCCTTTTGCAGCCGCGTCGTAGGCGGCCCCGGGGGGCGGCCCTGGGGGCTGCCCCGCTTGCCGCCTCAGCCAGCCATGCGAAACGTGCCCGCTGGAGCAAAGAAGTCGTCGATCGCCCGCCGCAACGCCGACGCCACGACGGTGCGATGGCCCGCCTGTCGCAACGCGGCCTCGTCCTGCTGGTTCGACATGAACCCCATCTCGACCAGCACGCTGGGGATGTCGGCGGCCTTCAGCACGACGAAGCCGGCATGGCGGGCCGGGTTCTGCAGCATCGCGATATCGCGGTGCAGTTCGTCCACGACGCCGCGGGCCATGCGGGCCGAACCTTCCCGCGTCTCGCGCCGGACCAGGCTGGCCAGGATGCTGGCGACCTCCGGCGAGGTGCCGCGAAATTGCGGGCCGGCGAAGCGGTCGGAGGCGTTCTCGCGCCGGGCCAGCGCCGCCGATTGCGCGTCCGAGGCGGTGGCGGCCAGGGTGTAGACGCTGGCCCCGCGCACCGAATGGTCGGCCAGCGCATCGGCGTGCATCGAGACGAACAGCGCCGCTCCGTGGCCCTGGGCTATGGCGACGCGCTGTTCGAGCGGGATGAAGATGTCATCGGCGCGCGACAGCGCGACCCGGTAGCGGCCGGTGGCGGTAAGCTGGCGGCGCAACTCCTCGGCCGCCGCCAGCGCGACATGCTTCTCATATGTCCCCGAGAAGCCGATCGCCCCGGGATCCTTGCCGCCGTGCCCCGGATCGAGGAACACCAGAGGAATCTTGTCCGCCCGCGACGGCTTGCGGCGTGGCTTGGCCGCCGCCGGCACGCTCCAGGACGCGATCGCGCCGGGCAGGAGGCCGGGCAACAGGACAGAGGGGGCAAGCAGTGCGCGGCGGGTTATCACGGGTGCGACCCTTGGAAAGGTGGCTTCTGGCCGTCGTCTATCAGCTTACATTGGGGTTTGCACGTTCCGCGTTGATGTTGGAAGATTTTTGTGGATGAGTGTGGCCGATGACCAACGGGCGGCTTGCGGCAGCGGCCGGTTTGGCCCATGCTGTCGTCCAGTCGGGCATTTGCGCGTTCGATGCCTACCGCTCTCGTGATCGCGCGCCCGGCCGCCCGCCGTGGTCTGGTCGTCTCACGACATCCCGGCTGCTGTCCCGCTCCGCCGCCAGGCGGGCGGTTTTATTCACCATCCAGGGGTCGCGCTCCGTTGCGGTGCGCGTCTGCCCGCAGGAAAAGGATCCGATGATCGCCGCCCCGCACGCCACCAGGATCGTTGCCGCCGCAGGCTGCCAGTGGGCAGCGCGGCGTCTGCATCCCGGTTCGCATCCGGTCTGGGCTGCGCATCACGCCGGACCCCACGCGGCGCCGCATCGGCGCCGGCGGCAGGTCGCTCTCCCGACCGCCTCGCTCCTGGCCCTGTCCCAATCAAGCCGCCGCTGTGCCGCTCCATCCGTGAATGGACTTTGCGCGCGCAGCCGAGCGGCGTTCCGGAGTTTCGCGCCGAATGACCAAACGTATGCTGATCGACGCCACCCACGCGGAAGAAACCCGCGTGGTGGTGCTGGACGATAACAAGCTCGAAGACTTCGACGTCGAGACCTCGACCAAGCGGCAGCTCAAGGGCAACATCTACCTCGCCAAGATCGTCCGGGTAGAGCCCAGTCTGCAAGCCGCGTTCGTCGAGTATGGCGGCGGCCGGCACGGGTTTCTCGCGTTCGGGGAAATCCACCCCGACTACTACCAGATCCCGGTGGCCGACCGACAGCGCCTGCTGGCCATGCAGGCCGAGGAGGCGCGCGCCGCCGAAGCCGAGGAGGATGCCGCGGCGGCCGGCGAGTCGTCGCGGGCCGCGCGCCAGGGTCCCCGGAGCGAGGCTTCGCCCCCTGCGCCGCCGCCTCCGTCGCCACCGGCGGGGCCGCTGCCCCCGCCGGGTGCGGCGGAGGAGCCGGACGACGAGGTGCCGCCCGAGGCGCCGGATGCCGTTGAAACGGTTCAGGAGGCGAGCTTTACCGGAGACGGATCTGCCGGAGGCTCCGGAAGCCGATGCGTCCGACGCAGGCGGCGAGCCGCCAGAACGGCCCTGGACGCCGGCGCAACCCGCGTTGATGGCGCGTGACGAGGTATTCGGCCCGCTCGGCACCGCGGCCGAGCCGGACCCGCCGGGCGACGACATGGCCGCGGCCGAGCCGGTGGCGGCGACCGGCGAGGAGCCCGCCGAAAGCGCCTTCGAGGGCGCCGGCGCGGCCGAGGAGGGTGGCGGCGGAGGTCTCCGAGTTCGACATCCCCGAGACCGCCGACGACCAGCCGCCGCCGGAGACGGTGGGCGGCGACGACAGCAGCACCGACGGGGCCGAGGACGCGCGCCAGCGCCGCGCCAGCCGCCTGCTGCGCAACTATCGCATCCAGGAGGTGATCCACCGCCGCCAGATCATCCTGGTGCAGGTCGTCAAGGAGGAGCGCGGCACCAAGGGCGCGGCGCTGACCACCTACATATCGCTGGCCGGCCGTTTCTCGGTGCTGATGCCCAATTCGCCGCGCGGCGGCGGCATGTCGCGCAAGATCACCTCGGCCGCCGACCGCAAGCGGCTGAAGGAAGTCATCGCCGAACTGGACCTGCCGCAAGGCATGGGCCTGATCGTGCGCACCGCCGGCGCAAACCGGCCGAAGCCCGAAATCAAGCGCGACTGCGAATACCTGATGCGGCTGTGGGACGACATCCGCGAGCACACGCTGCGTTCGGTGGCGCCCGCGCTGATCTATGAGGAAGCCAGCCTCATCAAGCGGGCGATCCGCGACGTCTATTCGCGCGACATCGACGAAATCATCGTCGATGGCGAGGAGGGCTGGCGCGCCGCGCACGAGTTCATGCGGATGCTGATGCCGACCCATGCGCGCAAGGTGCAGTTGTGGCGCGCGGCCGACGGTGCCGGACAGCGGCGTGGGCGGGCAGCCGTTGTTCGCGAAATACCAGGTGGAATCGCAACTCGACGCGATGCTCAGCCCGACCGTGCAGCTCAAAAGCGGCGGCTATCTGGTGATCGACCAGACCGAGGCCTTGGTGGCCATCGACGTCAACTCGGGTCGCTCGACGCGCGAGCGCAACATCGAGGAGACGGCGCTGCGCACCAACCTCGAGGCGGCCGACGAGGCGGCGCGGCAGTTGCGGCTGCGCGATTTGGCCGGGCTGATCGTCATCGACTTCATCGACATGGAAAGCCGGCGGCACAACGCGTCGGTCGAGAAGCGGCTGAAGGACGCGCTGAAGGTCGATCGCGCGCGCATCCAGGTAGGCCATATCAGCCATTTCGGCCTGCTGGAGATGAGCCGCCAGCGGCTGCGTCCGTCATTGGCGGAAACCAGCTTCGACCCGTGCCCGCATTGCGGCGGCACCGGCCACGTCCGCAACATCGACAGCAGCGCCATCAGCGTGCTGCGGGCGATCGAGGACGAGGGCGGCAAGGCGAAGGCCTCGGTCATCATGGTCCACGCTACCGGGGCGGTGGTGATGTACCTGCTGAACCACAAGCGCGACCGGCTGAGCGAGATCGAGGGCCGGTTCGCGATGCGCGTGCAGTTCGCCGCCGACGAGCAGCTTACTCCCGGACAGGTGCGCATCGACCGCGTGCGGCCGATGGGCGAGGTGTCGCCGCCGCGGCCGGCCGCCTCGATGCCGGTGATCCCGGTCGCCCCGGCGTTCGTGGCGGCACGGGACGAGGACCGATCTGGCTGGGGGAGCCGACGAAACAGAGGACGAAGACGGTTCGCCCGACGGGGCTCCCGATGTCGCGACGTCGGCGGCCGTGCCTGGCTCGGCCGCAGAGGACGGCGAGCGTCGTCGCAAGCGCCGCCGGCGGCGGCGCGGCGGCCGGCGCGAGGGCGGCCCGGCCGAACTCGGAGGCTGCCGCCGCCGAATCTTCCGAAGGTGCGGCATCGGAGCGCGACGCGGTAGCGGTCGCGGCTGACGGCGCGGCGGCCCAACCGTCGCCGCGGGCGGGGGCGGAAGGCGGCGAGCAACCCAGCCTCGAGGCGGGCGACCTCGACGAGAACGGCTTGCCGCGTGCCCGGCGACGTGGACGCCGCGGCGGCCGGCGTCGGCATCGCGAGGGCGAGGACGAGACGGCCCCGCCTTCGGCTCATCCGGCCGCGGCTCCGTCAATGGGTGGCGAGCAGACCGCATATGTGCCGGCGCCATATGCTGGCCCAACGCCGGCCAATCCGTTCGGCGGCGGCGCGTTCGACATCTTCGACATGATCGACACCGCCGGCGAGGCGCCTGCGTCACGTCCGGTCGAACCACCGGCCGCTCCGACCGCCGCCTCGCCCAGCCCGGCGCCGACGCCGATTCTGCCCGAGGCGGAAAACGTGGCACCGGAGTTCTCCGCGCCGCCGCCCGGCGCCGTGGCCCCCGGGGCTGTAAATCCGGAGACTGCCGCGCCTGAGGCGGCTGCCCCCGGGGCCGTCGTGCCGGAACCGCGGGAACTCGGAGCTGGAACCCCCCGCCGTTCCACATGCGCCGCCCGATACGCAGCCGGAGACCGGGCCGAAGATCCAGCCGGTCGTCATCGGCCGGGACGAACCCGCCGCGGAGCGCAAGCAAGGCTGGTGGCGGCGGTAGGCGAGTCGACTTGCCTACAGGAGTAGCGTCATGGCCGGTCCGCGGGCTGGCCATGACGCGTGAGAGACATCCTCGGTTCGCCCTGGAGGCTCAGGTGATGGGCGGGCTGCCCGGCGCGGATTGAGGGCGGACATGCGTGCGCGTCAGGTGAAGCTTGCGCCGGTCTGCTGTAGGCAGAGTGCATGTCCGGCACCCTGACCCTGCTCGATCTGGCTGGCTCGATCGCCCTGCTGCTGTGGGGCGTGCACATGGTGCAGACCGGCATCCAGCGGGCGTTCGGCGCGGAACTGCGGCGCTGTGCTCGGCGTGGCGCTCGGCGACCGCTTGCGGGCGTTGCGGCCGGGCTGGGCGTAACCGCGGTGCTGCAGAGCAGCACGGCTACCGGCCTGATGATCTCGTCGTTCGCGGCCGGCGGGCTGGTGGACCTGGTGCCGGCGCTGGCCGCCATGCTCGGCGCCAATGTCGGCACCACGCTGATCGTGCAGGTGCTGTCGTTCGACGTGTCGCGAGTGGCCTCGCTCGCCGTGCTGGTCGGCGTGATGATGTTCCGCCGCGGCAGCCAGACGCGCACCCGCGACCTCGGCCGGGTGGCGATCGGGCTGGGCCTGATGCTGCTGGCGCTGCATCAGTTGCTCGGACTGATCACGCCGTACGAGGACGTGCCGAGCCTGCGCATGCTGCTCGGCAGCGTGGCCACCGATCCGCTGATCGGCCGTCGCCGTCGCCGCCGCGCTGACCTGGGCGGCGCATTCCAGCGTCGCGGTGGTGCTGCTGGTGATGTCGCTGGCGGCCAAGGGCGTGGTGCCGCCGGATGCCGCGTTCGCACTGGTGCTGGGCGCCAATCTCGGCACGGCGATCAATCCGCTGCTGGAAGGTGCGACGGGCGAGGGCGGCGAGGGAAGGCGGCTGCCGCTGGGCAACCTGCTCAACCGGGTCGGTCGGCTGCGCTGCTCGCGCTGGCCGGGATTGGGTGTGATCGGACCGTGGCTGGTCACGATCGAACCCGACCCGGCCCGCGCGGTGGCCGATTTCCATACCGGGTTCAATCTGGTCATGGCGCTGCTGTTCTTCCCGTTGCTGCCGCTGCTCGCCGCGTCTGCTGCGGCGCTGGCTGCCGGCGCGCGATGCAGCCGGCCGATCCGTCGGCGCCGCTGTATCTCGGCCGCGCCGAGCGCGAGACGCCGACCATCGCGCTGGCCGGCGCCGCCCGCGAGGCGCTGCGCATGGCCGACGTGCTGGACGCCATGCTGCGCGGCGCGTGGGAGGTGCTGGACGGCGGCGACCGCAAGCGGCTGGGCGAGACCAGGCGGCTGGACGACGTGCTCGACCGGCTGAACAGCGCCATCAAGATCCTATGTCACCGCGCTGGACGCCGACAGCCTGTCGGACGCGGACCACCGGCGGCTGTGGCAAATCCTGGTGTTCACGACCAACCTGGAGCACGCCGGCGACGTGCTGGACCGCAACGTGATGGCGCTCGCGGCCAAGCGGCTGAAGCGCGGCCTGGCGTTCTCCGCTGGAGGGCCGGGCGGCACTGGCCGGCGCCGTTCGAGCGGCTGTCGGCCAATCTGCGCGACGGCGGCCGCCGTGTTCATGACCGAGGACATCCAGGCCGCCCGCCTGCTCGCGGCCGAGAAGGAGGTGTTCCGCGAACTCGAGACGCAGGCGACGGCCGCGCATTTCGCGCGGCTGCGCGAGGCGCGGGGGCAATGCGGGCAGGAGGCCGGCACGCTGCAACTCGACCTGCTGCGCGACCTCAAGCGCGTCAACACGCATCTGGTCGCGGCCGCCGCCTACCCCGTGCTGGAGGCGGAAGGCTCGCTGCTGCCGAGCCGGCTGGCGGCCGACCTGCCCGATGCCGAGGAGATAGCGTCCGCCTCACAGCCACCCTCTCACCCGAAACCACAGCAGCGGCAGCACCGCAGTCACCGCCATCAGCGCCAGCGCGTACCAGTAGCCAAAGCTCCAGCCCAGCTCCGGGATGTCCTTGAAGTTCATGCCGTACAGGCTGGCGATGAAGGTCGGCGGGATGCCGACGATCGAGACCACCGTCAGCACCTTGATGATGTTGTTCTGCTCGATGTTGATGAACCCCAGCGTCGCGTCCAGCAGGAACTGCACCTTGTCGGCCAGATGCACCTGATAGTCGCTCAATGAGGCGATGTCGGCGCGCAGCGTCTCGAAGCGCGCGCGCTGCGGGGGCGCGATCCAGTCGGCCACGCTGCCCATCACGAACTGCGCCGCCCGGCCCACGCCCAGCAACGTGTCGCGCATCTTCGAGCCGATCTCGCCCACACTTCCCACATCACGGAGCAGCGCGCGCAACGCCCGGTCCATCCGCGCCGGCCGGTGCGCGGTGTCGCGGTCCGGGTGGAAGATGCGCCGCGACGCGCTGGTCCAGGCTGTCGCCCTCATGCTCCAGCGCGTCGGCCAGTCGGTCGACCAAGCCTTCCATCAGGCCGAGGAACGCCTCCATGCTGCTGACGGGTGTGTTGCCTGGCGCATGACACTCGGCGGCGAAGGCCTCGAAGCTGGGAAGCCGTCCGAAGTGCACGGTCAGCAAACGGTTCGCGCGCCAGCACGAAACCGACCGGCTTGACCGGCTGGCCCGGCATGAACAGCGGAATGCTCAGATACAGCACGTCGCCGCTTCGCCGCAGCCGGCTGGAGCTTTCGATCTCGGACAACTCGGCCTTGGTCGGCACATGCAGCTTGGTCAGGTCGGACACCAGCCGAGCCTCCTCCTCGGACGGGTCCAGCAGGTCGATCCACACCGCGTCGGGATGCGGCGCGTCGCCGACCGCGGGGCTGGGGGGCGAGACGGTCAGCATAGCGGGTCCTCGGTTGTGGCGGCTTTCGGTCGGGTCGGGCTGTGTGTAGAACCAATGGCGATGGTCCGTCAGCCTCGCGAGAGCTTCCCCACCCCCTCCCTGATCGCCGACAGCGCGGCCCTGGCCGCCCTGTGCGAGCGGCTGCGGCGGGAGGCGTTCGTTACCGCCGATACCGAGTTCATGCGCGAGCGCACCTACTGGCCCGAGCTGTGCGTGGTCCAGCTTGCCGGCGAGGCCGAGGTGGCGGTGGTCGACGCGCAGGCGCCGGGCATGGATCTGGCGCCACTGGGCGCGCTGCTGGCTGATCCGGCAGTGACCAAGGTGTTTCACGCGGCGCGGCAGGACATCGAGATTTTCGTCCAACTGTTCGGCGCCACGCCGACGCCGCTGTTCGACACCCAGATCGCGGCGATGGTGGCCGGCTTCGGCGACCAGGTCGGCTACGAATTCGCTGGTGGCCGGGCTGACCGGCGGGCAGATCGACAAGGCGCACCGCTTCAGCGACTGGAGCCGTCGGCCGCTGTCCGAGGCACAGGTGGCCTATGCCGCCGCCGACGTGACCTGGCTGCGCCCGGTCTATGAGCGCCTGCGCGAAAAGCTGGAGCGCGAGGGCCGGCTCGCCTGGGTGGCCGAGGAGCTGGCCGAGCTGGCCGATCCGGCCACCTACAGTCCCGATCCCGATCGGATGTGGGAGCGGCTGCGCCCGCGCACCAGCAACCGCCGTCTGCTCGGCTTCCTGCGCGCCATCGCCGCCTGGCGCGAGCGCGAGGCGCAGCGGTCCAACGTGCCGCGCGGCCGGATGCTCAAGGACGAGGCGATGCTGGAGATCGCCGCCACCGCGCCCGGACTCGCCCGAGGCACTGGGCCGGGTGCGCGGCATGAGCCGAGGCTTTGCCGAGGGGCGCACCGGCGCCTCGCTGCTGGCCGCCATCGCCGAGGCGCGGGCACTGCCGGATGCCGCGATGCCGGAGGCGCCGGGCGGACGCGACGGACCGCGCCCCTCGCCGGCGCTGGTGGCGCTGCTGAAAGTGCTGCTGGCGGCCGATTGCGAGCAGCACAATGTGGCACCCAAGCTGGTCGCCTCGTCCGACGACATCGAGCGGCTGGCCGTCGAGGACGCCCCCGACGTGCCGGCGGCGCATGGCTGGCGGGCCGAGATTTTCGGCAACGACGCGGCGGCGCTGAAGGCCGGGCGGATCGCGCTGGGCGTGGACGGGCGGCGGATCAAGCTGCTGCGCAGCGCCGGATAGGCGCGACGATGCGCCTGCTGGCGCTGATCCTGGTCGCCTGCCTCTGCGCCACCGGGGCGCGGGCCCGCCGTGTGTTCCCGCAGGACGGCTCGCCGGTCGCGCAGTGCGAGGCGGCCGCCGCGGCGGCCGGGGTGCTGGAGAACATCCCGGACGGGCTGATGGGCCGCATCGCGCTGGCCGAGACCGGGCGGCGCGACATCGACGGCGCCTGGCGGCCGTGGCCGTGGAGCATCGACGCGGACGGGCAGGACATCGCCCTGTTCACGCAAGCGCAAGCGGTGGCCTGGGCGGCCGGCGCGCCCGGGCGCGGCGTGCGGTTCATGGATGTCGGCTGCCTGCAAGTGAACCTGCTGTACCACCCGCACGCCTTCGCGACCCTGCGCGATGCCTTCGACCCTTGGGACAATGCCCTGTACGCGGCGCGGTATTTGCGCGCGCTGTACAATTCCGATGCCGGCGGCGACTGGGCGGTGGCGGTCGGCATGTATCATTCGCACACGCCGGAGCTCGCGATGGAGTACCGCACGCGGGTCGCCGAACTCGGCCGCGGCATCATCGCCGGTATCACGCCCGGACCGTTGGCGATGCGGATGCAGGTTTTGGGATTGCTGAACCTGCGCCTGTCCAATGGGCACACGCTGCGGCTGATTCTGAACCGCCAGCCCGCCGCCCCCGGCCACCGCCGCCCGAGCGCGTGCCGGGTGGCCGCAGGTACCTCGCGCCCGAGATGGCGGTGCCACCGCACCCGGCGGGCTGCGGCAGGCGGTGACGCGGGCGCAAGCCGGGCCGTTGCCGCCGCAGACGCGTTGTTCGGATCACACCGGCCCGGGGACGTGGCCTGGCGGACGGGCGGCCAGCAGCGGGGTGCGCGGCCGGCACGCCTCGGCGGCGCAGGCGCAGGCGGCGCCAAATACCATCAGCAGCGCCATCGGCCGCGCCGTGCCGTCGTTCAGCACGCCGACCGCAATGCCGCTGATCGCGCCGAGCACGAACTGCATGGTGCCCATCAGCGCCGAAGCGGCTCCCGCATTGCCGGGATGGCGGGCCAGCGCGCCGACCGTGGTGTTGGGCAAGGCCAGCCCCATGCTGGACAGCGACACCAGCACCGGGGCGGCGATCGCCCACCACGGCGCCACGCCCGAGAACGCCGCGGCGGCCAGCACCAGCGTGGCGCCGAGATAGAGTCGCACCGCCCAGCGGATCACCCGCGCGGGGCCGAAGCGCGGCAGCAGGCGCGGGCTGATCTGCGAGGCGATGATGTAGCCGGCGGCGCACGCCCCGAACAACGCGCCAAATGTGCGCGGCGAGAGGTGGTAGATGCGCTCGAACACCAGCGGCGAGCCGCCGAGATAGGCGAACATGCCGAACATGGAGAAACCGCCGGTCAGAGCGTTCGACAGGAAGCTGCGCTCTATGCCGACCGCTCGGTAGCGTCGCAGCATGGTCGCCGGGCGCAGGCTGGTGCGCAAGGATGGCGGCAACGTGTCGGGCAGCAGGCGCCAGACCAGTACGCAGCACACCGCGCCGTAGATGGCGGCGATCCAGAAGATCGCGTGCCAGGATGCCGCTCCCAGTACCAGGCCGCCCAGCGAGGGGGCCAGGATCGGGGCCACTCCCATCACCAGGATCAGCCGGCTCATCAGCCGTGCGGCGGCCAGGCCTTCGCTGAGGTCGCGCACCACGGCGCGCGGAACCACCATGCTGGCCGACCCGCCGAACGCCGCGACGAAGCGCCAGACCGACAGGGTGAACAGGTCCGGCGACAGCGCGCAGCCGACCGAGGCCAGCGTGTAGATCGCGGTCCCGGCAATCAGCGGCCTGCGGCGGCCGAAGCGGTCGGACAGGCTGCCCTGCGTGAGCTGGCCGACCGCCAGGCCAAGAAACCAGGTGGCCAGAGTGACCTGCGCGGTGCCAGGTCGGCCACCTAGCGAGGCTTCGATGGCCGGGAAGGCGGGCAGGTACATGTCAGTCGAGACCGGCCCGACCGCGGAAAGAAACCCGAGCAGGGTCGGCAACCAAGCCGGTGTCTTCATCGGATTTTCCATACGCGCGATCGGCGGCACGCGGCAGGTGGCGGTGCGCATAGCGGCTGCTCGCCGAAGAGCTGGAATTGTCGGCTCGAAGGCATCGGCGAGCAGAGGGGCTTGCCTCGTGGCGTCGAAATTGTCGCCCCGCTATGCTCTGCGGCGCTGACAACCTCGCGCGAGGGCGCATGAATCCTGAACTGCCGTTCGAGCCGCACCGTTTCCGCAGCGCCGCCGCACACTACTTGGAAGGGCGACCACCTTACGCCGCGGGCCTCATCGCGCGGGTGGCCGAGATTTGCCGAATCGTGTCGACCGACCGGGTGCTCGACCTGGGCTGCGGTCCCGGCCAACTCGCGCGGGCGTTCGCGCCCTACGCGGCCGAGGTTCTGGGTGTTGATCCGGAACCCGAGATGCTGCGCGTCGCCCGCGCGGCGTCTTCCGGGTTCCCCAACCTGACCTTCCGCGAGGGCAGCTCGTACGATCTGGGATCGGCGTTCGGCACGTTTCGCGTGGTCTGCATGGGCCGCTCGTTCCACTGGATGGATCGCGCGGACACGTTGCGACGGCTGGACGCGATGGTGGCGGCGGACGGCGCGGTCGTGCTGTTCGGCGACACGCATCCCGAGGTGCCCGACAACGCCTGGCTCACCGGCTACCGCGCAGTTCTCGATCGCTATGCCGAGGGCGATGCGTCACGCACTCGGAAATCACATGGCTGGGTGGCCCATGAAGGTGTGCTGCTCGACTCGCCGTTCCCGTCGCTGGAGTTGGTCGGCGTGTTCGAGCGTCGCCGCGTCACCCTGGACACGCTGATCGCGCGCGCCCTGTCGATGTCATCCACGTCCCGCGCCCGGCTCGGGCAGCGTGCCGATGAGATGACGGCCGATCTCGCGCGCAGCCTGCCGCCGGAGGGCGTGCGCGAGGTGGTGGTCTCCACCGCCCTGATCGCGCGGCGCCCCTGAGCTTGGAGACTGTGCCGAACGCGGACGCGACACTCCCGGCCGAATCGCCGGGGCCGATGACATCCGACCCACCTCGCGACCTCACGCGCGCCACGCTTACGGTGCTGGTGGTCGGCGTTCTGCTGCTGTGCTCGCTGTGGGTAGTGCGCCCGTTCCTGCCGGCGACCGTCTGGGCCGTGACCATCGTGGTCGCGACCTGGCCGCTGCTGCTGCGGTTGCAAAAGGTGCTGTGGCGCAGCCGGGCGCTGGCGGTCGCGGTGACGACGCTGGTGATCCTGCTGGTGTTCGTGGCGCCCTTCTGGGTGGCGACCGCCACCATTCTCGCGCGCGCCGACGAACTGATGCGCCTGGCACAGTCCGCGGTCGCCTTTCGCATTCCCGCGCCGCCGCGCTGGTTGCACGAACTGCCGCTGATCGGCGCCAGCCTGGCCGATGCCTGGAACCAGATCGAGAGTGCCGGAGTATCGCGGTTGGTGCCGCGGATCGCGCCCTATGCCGGTCGCCTGACGCAATGGTTTGTCGGCGCCATCGGCAGCTTCGGCCTGCTGGTCGTGCAGTTTCTGCTGACCGTGGCGATCGCCGCCATTCTCCATGCGAATGGCGAGGCCGCCGCCCGGTTGGTGACGCGCTTCGGCCACCGGCTCGCGGGCGCGCGCGGGGAGCAGATGGTGGTCCTAGCCGGCCACGCCATCCGCGCGGTCGCCATCGGGGTGATGGTCACGGCTTTGGTGGAATCGGCGGTCGGCGGCGCCGGCCTGGCGCTGGCGGGCGTGCCGCTGGCCACCGTGCTGACCGCCGTGATGTTCGTCTTCTGCCTGGCGCAAGCAGGGCCCGGGATCGTGCTGATCCCCGCCGTGATATGGATGTATGCATTTCGCGGCGCGGGTGCGGCGACCGTGCTGCTGGCGATCTCGGTTGTCGCGATCAGCATCGACAACCTGCTGCGTCCGTTCTTGATCCGCAAGGAGGCGGATCTGCCGATGCTGCTGGTGCTGGTCGGAGTCATTGGCGGGCTGGCGGCGTTCGGGCTGGTCGGGATCTTCGTGGGACCAGCGGTGCTGGCGGTCAGCTACACACTGTTGCAGGCGTGGCTGGCGGGAGATCCTGTCGCGGTGGTCATGCCCGCCGCCGGCTCAGCCCCGCCTGCACGATGACCGCGACCAGCAGGAAGGCGCCGCTGGCCAGGCCCTGAAACGCGGCGCTCAGCGTGCCGATCTGATTGATGACGTTGTCGATCAGCCCCAGCAGCAGCGCGCCGGACAACGCGCCGAACATGGTGCCCACACCGCCGGTCAGCAGCACGCCGCCGATCACCGCCGCCGCGATGGATTGCAGCTCGTAGCCGGTTCCCGCCGCCGATAATCCGGAATCCAGGTGGGCTGCCAGTAGGGCGCCGGACAGGCCGGCCAGCGCACCGCTCAGCACATAGGTCGCGACCTTGGTGCGCTCGACCCGGACGCCCAGCATCCGCGCCGCTTCCTCGTTGCCGCCGACCGCGAACACCGCCGCGCCGAAACTGGTGCGGTTCAGCACGAGCGCCGCCGCCGCGAACGCCAGCAGCAAGATCCAGATCAGATTGCCGACGCCCAGGATGCTGCCGTTGGCGATGTCGGCGAAGATGCCGGGATTGTCGATCACCATGCTCTCGCCGGCCAGCGCCACCGAGGCGCCGTGGATGGCGAGCAACGCCGCCAGCGTCACGATGAACGGCGCCATGCGCGCGCGCGCGATCAGCAGCCCGTCGATCAGCCCGACGGCGGCACCGACGACGATCGGCAGCAGGAACGCGAACGGCCAGCCGTACGGCACCGCGTAGGCGGCCAGCACCGTGCCCAGCCCGACCATCGAGCCGACCGCGAGATCAAAGCCGCCGAGGATGATGACGAAGGTCTGCCCGATCGTGACCAGGCCCACGAAGCTGGCGGCCGTCACGATGTCCTGCAAATTGCCGTTGCGCAGGAAATCCGGGAACACCAGCCCCGCGGCGATCACCGCCAGCGCCAGCACGCCAATCGCCACGCGCGATTGGATCAGTGCCACGATGCGGTTGCGTCGCTCGCGCGCGGCGGACGCGCCGCCCTGCGTCACCGCTGAGTTCGTGACCGACACGCGCTCAGGCCCCCGACCGCTGCAGGTACAGGGCCGCGACGATGAACGCCGCCTTCAGAATCTGCGCATACGTCGCGTTGATGTCGTTCATGATGAAGCTGGCGTCCAGCACCTGCAGCAGCAGCACCGCGAACACGCTGCCGACGATCGAGATGCGCCCGCCCGATAGCGGCGTGCCGCCGATCACCGCGGCGGCGATGGCGTCCAACTCGAACTGCACGCCGATGAAGTTGGGGTCCGCCGCGCCCAGCCGTGCCGAGGCGAACACCCCGGCGATGCCCGCGAGCAGGCCGCTTGCGGTATAGACCAGAGCCAGCGTCGCGCGCACCGGCATCCCGGCCAGGAACGCGGCGGTGCGGCTCGACCCGATGAAGATGGTATGCGCGCCGAACGTGGTGCGCCGCACCAGCCATCCCACCACGATCGCCAGCAGCACCGCGACGATGGCCATGACCGGCGCACCACCTATAGTCGCCTCGCCGAGCCAGGCGAACAGTCCGCTGCCCGGCAGCGCCACGCGCGATCCGCCCAGCAGCGCCTGCGCCAGCCCGCGGGCGGCGACCAGCAGCGACAGGCTGGAGATCAGCGGGTCGATCCGCACCACCGCGATCAAGAAGCCATTTAACACGCCGCACAGCGCGCCCGCGCCGATGCCGGCAACCATTCCCGCACCCTGCCCGTAGCCCAGCGCCACGCCGACCATTGCCGAACTGAGGCCCATCACCGAGCCCACCGACAGGTCGATGCCGCGCGTGCCGATGGCCAGACTCTGTCCCAGCGCGATCAGGATGACCGGCGCCGCCTCGAACAGCAGGCTGCGCACCACGAACGGATTGCGGAAGCCGGGGGTCACGATCAGGTCGAGGATGACCAGGGCGGCGAACGCGACGTAGACGCTGCGCGCCCGCAGCCACGTCCAGGGCGAGCGGCCGGCGACCAGCAGTTGTCCGCGCGCGGGTGGGATGATGGCTTCGCCCAAGACGCTCTCGTTTCGCATGTCAGGCCGGATGCGCGGCCAGTAATTCCAATACCGCGTCCGGACTGGCCGCGTCCGCATCCATCTGCCCGGACACCGCGCCTTCGGTCAGCACGACCAGGCGGTCCGAAATGTCGAGCAGCTCCTCGACCTCCGAGGACGTGACCAGCACGCCCAGGCCTTCATCCGCCAATCCACGCACTACGCGATGCACCTCCGCCTTGGCGCCCACGTCGATGCCGCGCGTCGGATCGTCAAGCATGATGACCTTCGGCCGCGCGCACAGGCACCGGGCCAGCAGCACCTTCTGCTGGTTGCCGCCGGAAAGGCCGGAAATCGCTTGCCGCGGCCCGGCCGTCTTGATTCCCAGCGCGCCGATGTACTGCAGCACCAGCTCGCGCTGCTTGCGGCGCGAGACAATCCCGAACCTCGAGATGCGCGGCAGCACGGCGGCCGTCATGTTCTCCAGCACCGAAAGCTTGGGAAAAATGCCTTCCGAGCGTCGGTCCTCCGAAAGGAAGGCGACGCCGCGCTGGATCGAGTTCGGCCGGCGTGGGGTGGCGCAGCGCCTCGCCCGCCACTTCCACGTGGCCGCCGTCCGGGCGTTCGGCGCCAAAAATCGCCTTGAAGGTTTCGGTGCGGCCGGAGCCCAGCAATCCCGCCAGACCCAGGATCTCGCGCGGGCGCACATCCAGCGACACGTCGCGCACTCGCTCGCGCCAGCGCAAATTACGGACTTGCATGACCGGCGCGGCACCGCTGCCCTCACGCCGGCGCTTCTCGCGCGCCTCGGTCGTCTGTCCGCGTGGCGCACCCGGCTGCTGGCCCAGCATCGCCGCGATCAGCTCGGTGCGCGGCAGCTCGGCGGGCGTGCCGCTGCGTACGCTCTGCCCGTCGCGCAGCACGGTCAGCCGATCGCACAGATGGTAGCATTCAGACAGGCGGTGGCTGACGAACAGGATGGCTATGCCCTCGTCGCGGAGCCGGCGTACGACATCGTACAGGATCGTCACCTCGGCGCCGCTCAGCGCGGAGGTCGGCTCGTCCATGATGACGACCTTGGCGCCCAGCGACACCACGCGGGCAATCGACACCATCTGCTGCAAGCCGAGTCCGAGCGAGCTCAGCTTCACGCCGGGGTCGATGTGCAGGCCGTAGCGTTGCAGCACGGCGGCGGCGTGGCGGCCCATGCGGCCGCGATCGATCAGCACGCCCGCCCATTTCGGCTCCCGGCCGAGAAAGATGTTTTCCGCGACGCTGCGCTCCGGCACCAGGTTGATCTCCTGGTACACGGCGCTGACGCCCGCGCGCTGCGAGGCACGCGGATCACTGAAATGGACGGCGCGCCCTTCGAGAATGATCGCGCCGGAGTCCGGCTGGTAGAAGCCGGTCAGGATCTTGATGAGCGTCGACTTGCCGGCGCCGTTCTCGCCGACCAGCCCGTGCACCTCTCCGGCCTTCAGGGAGAACGAGACTCCCTGAAGGGCACGGATCACGCCGAAGGATTTTCCGACGTCGCGGGTCTCCAGCACGATCGGGTGCTGGTCCGAGGTGGTGGTCATGCAAGCAGGCTTCGACCGACCGCGTCGCTCAGTAGGGAGTGCCGCTCTTGATCGCGTCGGCGGCGTCGGCCGAGGTGTACAGATGATCCTGCGCGATGATCTTCTGCGACACCGGCTTGCCGTCGAACCAATCCTGGAGCGCCTGGAACGCACCGGGTCCGAAGCGCGGATTGGTCTCGACGTCGGCTTGCGCCTGACCGTCGGCGATCGCCTGCACCAGATCCTTGGTGCCGTCGATCGAGACGATCGCGACGTCCTTGCCCGGAGTCTTGCCGGCCTGCTTGATCGCCGTCATTGCGCCCAGCGCCATCACGTCGGCATGGGCATAGACCGCGTTGACGTTCGGGTGGGCCAGGAGCAATTGCTCCATCACCTTCTGCGCGTCGGTGGTGGACCAGTTGCCGGTCTGCGCGGCCAGCAACTTGATGCCGGGGTACTTCTTGATCTCCTTGGCGAAGCCGTCGGTGCGCTGAGTCTCGACCGAGTTGCCGTAGGCCCCCTGGATCTCGACCACGTTCGCCTTGCCGTGGGTTGCCTTGGCCAGGGCGTCGGCGGCGCGCACGCCCTGCACGTAGAAATCCGAACCCATGTTGGTGATGAAATCCTTGCAGACCGTGCCTGCCGTCGCGCGGTCGATCGTCACCACCGGGATGCCCTTGGCCGCCGCTTGCGCCAGCGCCGGCTGCAGGCCGGTGGCGTTCAGCGGCGCGATAATCAGCGCCTGCGCGCCCTGGCTAATCATGCTTTCGACGTCGGCGACCTGCTTGGCCTGATTGTCGTTGGCGTTGGTGTAGAGCAGCTTGACGCCGAGCGCCTGCGCCGCTGACTTCACCGAGTTGGTCTCGCCGGCGCGGAACGGGTTCTGCTCGTTTTCCGACTGCGAGAACCCGACCGTCATGCCGGCCAGCCTGGCGTGGCTCGGGTGCGGGTTGGTGCAGGTCTGGGCCGACCCCTTCAGCTTCTGCGCCGACGTGTCCTGCGCCTGCGATGGCATGGCGTAGGCGCCGATGCTCAGTGCCAATGCCGTGGACATCAGCCAGCCTCGCGTGAGACCTGGATGCATTTTCTGTTTCCTCCACCTTGGTTGGGCTGGCCATACTTGGGCCGGCCGCGTTCGACGCCAGCACGTTAGCCTGCCGATACATGTCTGACAATACTGGCGAGTGTGCGGCGGCTCAGGCTTCGGCCGCCCCCATCGCCTGCCGCATGAACGCGCGCTTCAGCGGCCCGACCCGGCCAACCGCGGCGATGCCCAGGTCGCGGGCCAGGCGCAGCGGCGCGATGTCGCTGCTGAACAGCCGATCAAGCGCGTCGGTCGCCGCCAACATCAGCAAATTGTCTGGGCGCCGGCGCGCCTGGTAGCGCCGAAGCAGCTCCGCGGCGCCGACATCCCGGCCAATAGCCGCGGCATCCGCGACCAGTCCGGCCAGGCAGGCCACATCGCGGAAGCCCAGGTTGAGACCCTGACCGGCGATCGGGTGGATGCCGTGCGCGGCGTCGCCCACCAGCGCCAAGCGAGTGGCGAAATAGCGATGCGCGTGCAAGGCGCCGAGCGGATAGCTCCAGCGCCGGCCGAGCAACCGCACGCGCCCCAGGTGATCGCCCAGCCGGCGCTGCAACTCGCGCGTGAAATCGGCATCGCCCAGTGCCAGCAGCCTGCCGGCGGCGGCGGTGCGCTCGGTCCAGACGAACGCCGAGGCATCCGGCGCGCCGTCGGTGCCGGCCATCGGCAACTGCGCGAACGGGCCAGCCGGCAGGAAGTGCTCAAGGGCCGTACCACGATGCGGCCGTTCGTGCGCGATCGCGCCCACCAGGCCGGTCTGGCCGTAACCGAACCGAGTGACCGCAATGGCCGCCGCCTCGCGTAGCGGACTGTCGCGGCCCTCGGCCGCGACAACCAGGGCGCAATCGATGATACGACCGTCGTCCAGATGCACCTTCGCCCGGTCCGGCTGCCGCTCGACCCGGGCTACGGCGGGGGCGGCCACGGTCAGGCCGGGATGCGCGTGCAGACGGGCATTCAGCGCCATGCGGAGCGCCCGCGCCTCGACCATCCAGCCGAATGCCTCGGCGTTGAGATCGGCCGTGTCGAAATGCAGGAACAGCCGCGACGCCCGTCGCCCCAGCTTTCCGTCCGACACGCGGATGTTGCGGATCGGCCCGGGGCGATACGGCAGCTCCTCCCAAAGTCCGGCTTGCTCCAGGATGCGCCGCGAGCCGGCGGCGACAGCGTAACAGCGGCCGTCGAAATCCGGATGCTCCATCGGAGGCAGCGCCGCGCGCTCGACCACCGCGGCCCGCACTCCCGCCTCAGCCAACAGGCAGGCAAGTACGCCGCCGACCGGACCTGCCCCTATCACGCAGACATCGACGGCAATCTCGCCCGCGGTTCCGGCCATTGCCGCTCTCCCTCGCAAATCCGTGCAGAACAATGCCTGAAAGTTAGGCAAACAGCGAGCGGTCCATCGGCAACCATTGGCGGAGACCGTTGAGCCGGGCCCGGCACGATTCTTGTCAGACCCGGCCGCGTGTTCAGCCGGCGGCCCATGCGGGGCGGTCCGGCGGGATCGGGAGAGCAAGGGAGCAGGGCCGCGCGATGAAACTAATCATGGCCATCATCAAGCCTTTCAAGCTCGACGACGTGCGCGAGGCGCTGACCCCGTTGGGGGTGCAGGGTCTCACCGTCAGCGAGGTGAAGGGGTTTGGACGGCAGAAGGGCCAGACCGAGATCTACCGCGGGGCCGAGTATCACGTGAACTTTCTGCCGAAAGTGAAAATCGAGATCGCCGTCGATTCCGGTCTGGCCGAGCAAGTCGTCGAGGCGATCGCCAGGGCCGCGCACACCGGAAAGATCGGCGACGGCAAAATCTTCGTCATGGATCTCGAACGCGCGGTGCGCATCCGCACCGGCGAGAGCGACGCGGAAGCTCTGTGAGCATCAACGGAAAGGATGGGACGACGATGAAGACGTTCATGCGGCGCGCCGCGGCGCTGCCAATCTTGGCACTGCTGGCGATCGTGCTGGCGCTGCCGATGCTGAGCCTGTCGGCGCGGGCGCAGACGACCCCCGCACCCGCCGGTGCGACGGCCGCCACCTCCGCGCCTGCTGCAAACCCGGCGACCGCGCCGGCCGCCTCTGCTCCCGCTCCTGCTCCTGCGCCGCCGCCGCATCTGGACAGCGGCGATACAGCCTGGATGCTGACCAGCACCGCGCTGGTGCTGCTGATGACCATCCCGGGCCTGGCGCTGTTCTACGCCGGCATGGTGCGCAAGAAGAACATCCTGGCCACCATCATGCAGTCCTTCGGCATCACCTGCCTGGTCACGATCACCTGGATGGTGGCCGGCTACAGCCTCGCCTTCACCAATGGCAACGCCTATATCGGCGACTTCAGCCGCGTCATGCTCAGCGGCTTCGGCGCCACCTGGGACAAGCCGTTCGTGCTGGGCGCGGGTTCCGCTTCGCCCTCGCCGCAGACCATCCCCGAGAGCGTCTACATGATGTTCCAGATGACGTTCGCGATCATTACCCCGGCGCTGATCGCCGGCGCGTTCGCCGACCGCATGAAGTTCTCCGCCATGTGCATCTTCATGGTGCTGTGGTCGCTGCTGGTCTATTCGCCGATCGCCCATTGGGTCTGGGCGCCGACCGGCTGGCTCGGCGCCGGAGGCACGTTCGGGCTGCCGGGGGCGGCCGACTTCGCCGGCGGCACGGTGGTTCACATCAACGCCGGCATCGCCGGACTGGTGGCCTGCCTGGTGATGGGCAAACGGGTCGGCTATGGGCATGACAACATGGCGCCGTACAACGTCGCCTATGCGGTGATCGGCGCCTCGCTGCTGTGGGTTGGCTGGTTCGGGTTCAACGCCGGCTCCGCTGCCAGCGCCAGCCCGCTGGCCGGCATGGCGATGACGGTGACACAGGTCGCCACCGCCGCGGCATCGCTCGCGTGGATGTTCGCCGAGTGGATCGGCAAGGGCAAACCCTCTGCCCTGGGGGCGGCGTCTGGCGCGGTGGCGGGGCTGGTGGCGATCACTCCGGCCTCCGGATTCGTGCTGCCGGGCGCGGCGCTCGTCATCGGCATTGCCGCCGGCGTCCTCTGCTATTGGGCGTCGACCAGCCTCAAGCACGCGCTGGGTTATGACGACAGCCTCGACACCTTCGGCGTCCACGGCATCGGCGGCATCATCGGGGCGTTGCTGACCGGCGTGTTCGCTTTCGGGCCGCTGTCCGGTGGCGCGCATGTGGGCGGGTTGCAGCAGTTCCTGGCGCAGTGCCTGGCGGTCTGCGTCACCCTGGTCTGGTCGGGGGTCATCAGCTTCGTGCTGTTCAAGGTGATCGACCTGACGGTCGGCCTGCGGGTCTCCACCGAGGAGGAGATGGAGGGTCTGGACGTGGTGCTGCACGGCGAGCAACTCGGCTGACGCTTCCGGGTCACGCCGCGGAAGGGAAGGGCGCCCGTGGGGCGCTCTTCTCGTATCCGGCCTTCTGTTGCCAGGGCCTTGTGGGGTAGTCTTGCATCCTGACTGCAGGATGGGCGCGCGAAGTTGCGTGTTTCCACTACGGAGCCCCTCATGGCCACAGCCGCAAGCCGCGTGCGCTTCGACGAACGCCGCCTCGCTTCGCCCGCGGTGCGCGGCATTGTGGGGCGGCGGCTGGCCGAGCTTGGGGCGGTGGCGCTTGCGGTCGGCGGCATGGCGCTGCTGGTGGCGCTGGCGAGCTGGCACGCCACCGACCCTTCGTTCGATACCGCGACTTCCGCGCCGGTCGCCAACCTGCTGGGCTTGCCTGGCGCCGGAGTCGCCGACCTGCTGCTGCAATGGTGCGGCCTGGCAGGTGCGCTGCCGGGCGTGGCGATGCTGGCCTGGGCATGGCGCATCGGCAGCAGGCGGGAACTCGGCAGCCTGGTGCTGCGCCTGTGCTGTTTGCTGGCGGCCTTGCCTGTGCTGGGCTCGGCCCTGGCCGCCGTGCCGATGCTGCTGGCGCCAGCGCGTGGCCTCGCGCGAGCCTGGCCGGCCGGCGCCGGCCCGGGTGGGGCGATCGGCCGGCTGGTAGCCGTCAACGGACTTGCCGCCGGGCGCGACATGCTTGGCACCGCCGGCGGCGCCATCGTCACCGCCTTGGTTGTGGCATTGGCTTGCGTGCTGACGGTGCTGGCACTCGGTCTGTCGCGCCGCGAATGGGCGGCCGCCGGCGCGGCCGCCCGAGGCGTAGCAATCGGCGGCAGTCGGGCTGCGTCGTTCTCCGGGCGGCTCTCCGCACGCCTCGGCGCCGGGGGTGTGCGGCTGCTGGATCGGCTGAACGGCGTCCGCCACGAAGCGCCCCCCAACGTCGTGCAGCCGGAAACATTGCGACGCGAGGCGGCCCGCGAACCGGAGGCGGCACCGTGGCGGGAATCGCCGCCAGCCCGCATCGCCCCGCGCGTCACCGCGGTGGCCGCCCGCAAACAAGCACCGGCGAAGCAGGAGGCGCTGCCGCTGGACGGTCCGTGGCGGTTCCCGCCGCTGTCGTTGCTGACCCAGGCGCCGGCCCGGGCGCACACGGGCGCGCCATCTCAGGACGCGCTGGAGGCGAATGCGCGTCTGCTGGAGGGCGTGCTGGCGGATTACGGTGTGCAGGGCCGCATCGTCGAGATCCGGCCTGGCCCGGTGGTGACGCTGTACGAGCTGGAACCGGCGCCCGGCATCCGCAGCGCGCGGGTGATCGGCTTGGCCGACGATGTGGCGCGCAGCCTGTCGGTGACTGCGGTGCGCATTGCCACCGTCCCCGGCCGCAACGTCATCGGCATCGAGGTGCCGAATGCCCGGCGTGAGACGGTGTTTCTGACCGAGTTGCTGGGCAGCACGGATTGGGACCGCCAGCAGGGCAGGCTGGCGCTGGCGCTCGGCAAGGACATCGGCGGCGAGCCGGTGATCGGGGACTTGGCGCGGATGCCGCATCTGCTGGTCGCCGGGACCACCGGCTCGGGCAAGTCGGTCGGCATCAACGCGATGATTTTGTCGCTGCTGTTCCGGCTGTCGCCGGACCAGTGTCGACTTATCCTGATCGACCCGAAGATGCTGGAACTGTCGGTCTATGAGGGCATCCCGCACCTGATGGCCCCGGTCGTCACCGAGCCGGCCAAGGCGGTGACGGCGCTGAAATGGACCGTGCGGGAGATGGAACGGCGGTATCGCGCCATGAGCCAGCTCAGCGTGCGCAACATCGGCGGCTACAACGAGCGTGTGGCCGAGGCGCGCACCAAGGGCGAGGTGGTGACGCGCCGCGTGCAGACCGGCTTTGACAGCGAGACCGGCAAGCCGGTGTTCGAGGACCAGCCGCTCGCGCTGGAGCCGCTGCCGTTCATCGTCGTCATCATCGACGAGATGGCCGACCTGATGATGGTGGCCGGCAAGGAGATCGAGGCGGCGGTGCAGCGGCTGGCGCAGATGGCGCGCGCGGCCGGTATCCATGTGGTGATGGCGACCCAGCGCCCATCGGTCGATGTCATCACCGGCACCATCAAGGCCAATTTCCCGACCCGCATCAGCTTCCAGGTCATCAGCAAGTTCGACAGCCGCACCATCCTGGGCGAGCAAGGGTCCGAGCAACTGCTGGGCCAGGGCGACATGCTGTACATGGTCGGCGGCGGCCGCATCACCCGCGTCCACGGACCCTTCGTGACCGACCGCGAGGTGGAGGATGTGGTGGCGTTCCTGCGCGAGCAGGGCGAGCCCGCATATCTTGACGAAGTGACGGAGACGCGCGAGGAGCCGGAAGGCGGTCTGTCGCTCGCCGGGATTTCCGCTGCCAGCGACAGCGAGAAAAGCCTGTTCGATCAGGCGGTGGATGTGGTCAGCCGCGAGGGCAAGGCGAGCACCAGCTTCATCCAGCGGCATTTGCAGATCGGCTACAACCGCGCGGCAAAACTGATCGAGCAGATGGAGAAGGAGGGGATCGTCGGCCCCGCGAACCACGTCGGCAAGCGCGAGGTGCTGGTGCGAAGGACGGGAGACGAGGACTGATGGCAACAAGCGACCCAGGTCGCCTGGTATTCCGGATCCTCCGGCCGGATGGCCGGCGTCCGGACCCTCAGGCCCGGGCCGCCTCGGTCCTGCGCTGGGCGAACAGCAACGTGGCGTCGACCAGTGCATCGACATCGCGCTCGGTCGTGCGGTGGTTGACGATCGCGGCACGGATCACCACCCGCCCGTCGATCACCGTGGTCGATGGCGCGGCGATGCCCGACAACTGCACATCTTCCGCGATTGCTGCCTGCATGGCGTCGTCACCCGGCGTGAACCGGAAGCAGACGATGTTCAGCCCGACAGGCGCGGCAAGCAGCAGTAGCGGTTCGGCGTCGATTCGGGCGGCAAGGTGCCGCGCGACGTCGCAACAACGGTCCACGACCTGCCCCAGCCGATTGCCGCCGTAGGTCTTGAGCGTCATCCAGACTTTCAGGGCGCGGAAGCCTCGCGACAGGTCAGGGCCGAAATCGCAGGGCCACGGATCACCGGCCGCGAGGCCGCGCGCGGTGCGCGAGAGGTAGGTTGCGGGACGGGCGAAGGCCGCGCGATGCGCGCGCGCGTCGCGCACCACGATGCAGCCGGCATCGTAGGGAACCTGCGCCCATTTATGGAAGTCGAACGCCACCGAATCCGCCCGCTCGATGCCTGCCAGGCGGGGCCGGTAGCGGTGCGAAAGCATCGCTATGGCGCCGTAGGCGGCGTCGACATGAAACCAGAGGTCATGCCGCGCGCACAGCGTCGCCAATTCGTCCAGATGGTCGATCGCGCCGCTATCGACGCTGCCGGCCGTGCCGACGACGAGGAACGGCGCGAGGCCGGCTTGCAGATCATCGGCGATCATGGCTTGGAGCGCGTCGAGACGCAGCGCGCCCTGGGCGTCGCATGGCACCATCCTCAATGCGTCAGACCCGATCCCGGCCATGTCGAGCGCGCGCGGCACACAGCCATGCGCGGCGACGGAGGCATAGGCGACCAGCGGGACGTCCCGCAGCCCGCGCGCCCGGCTGTCCGCTCCGATCGCGTCGGTGCGCGCCACCAGGACCGCGATCAGGTTGGCGATGGATGTTCCGGTCACGAGCAGGCCTGACGCATCTGGCGGAAAGCCCAGCATCTCGGCCGCCCAGGCGATCACCTGCCGCTCGCACGCGACCGGCGCGTGGTCGCGGCCGCCGAGATTGGCGTTCAGGGCGCCGGCCAGGAACTCGGCGAGCGCGCCGACGAACGTGCCGCCGCCATGCACCCACCCCATGAAGCCGGGATGCCGGTTGCCCGTCGCATAGGGTGCGATCAGCCGGCGATACTCATCGTAGACGGACGCGGCATTTTCCGGCACGCGGGGCAGCGGGCCCGACCATGCGGCGCGCACCGCATCGGGCATCGGTCGCCACGCCCCGGTCTCGCGCAGGCTCGCCAGTTCGTCCACAGCATCGTCGATCATGCGATGCCCGAGCGCACGCAGGGCATCGAGATCGGCCGCGTCGAGACTCTGATCGCCGCTGGCGGTTTGCGACGCGGTCACGAAACCAGCAATGCGGCTCGGCCGGCGGCCAGCAGCGCCGCGTCTTCCTGCGGAGTGTGGACGCGCCCGCAGAGGACGTCGCGCAGGTGGCGCTCCAGCGGATTGGCCCGCGACAGACCCGGATTGCCGGTCAGGGCAACGGCTCGCTGCACTGCCTCGATGGCGTTCGTCGTGGCCGTCCACTTCAGCAGTCCAGCCTCGGCGGCGGTCGGCGCGTCGGGCGCACCGGCGTCGATGGCCGCGGCTGTCGAGCGCAGCAGGCGCCGCGCGGTGCCGAGCAGGCCGTCGATCGCGCCAACCTCGGTCTGCATTCGCGGCAGCGTGGCCAGTGGGGCGCCGAGATTGCTGGGACGGCGGGCATGAAGCCAACCCACCAGCCAGTCGCGCGCGGCGGCGGCGACGCCGAGATACAGCGATCCAATCACCACCGCGTTCCAGGCCGCCTGTACCGCATCCGGCGCCGGCCACTCGCGCCGCAGATCGACCGCGTGATCGGGCGGGATCGACACCCGATCCAGCACCACGTCGTGGCTGGCAGTGGCGCGCATTCCGAGCTGGTCCCAAGTTTCCACCACTGAAACGCCGGAAGCCCGCGTGGGCACCAGGAAATTTCCGGTCAGCGGCTGCTCGTCCTCGGTGCGAG
The DNA here is from genome assembly GCA_963758455.1 of uncultured Pseudomonadota bacterium. Classification (GTDB taxonomy): domain Bacteria; phylum Pseudomonadota; class Alphaproteobacteria; order Acetobacterales; family Acetobacteraceae; genus CAVRQM01. The sequence goes on from CAVWVK010000001.1 coordinate 63,967, forward strand.
CCCAGACCAGCATCCAGGTCAGCACCGGGACACCAGTGGCAAATACCTTGTGGCCACTGAGCCTCCATCCGTCGGCAGTCCGATGCGCGATCGTGGCCGGCAAACCGCCGCGTGCCGGGGTGCCCAACTCCGGCTCCACCCGCAAGGCGTTGATGAGGGAGCCGTCCTGCGCCGCGCCGCGCGCGACCATTTCATAGACCCCCGGTGGCCAGGTGCGGGTCCGCGCCAGCAGCGCGTGCTGCATGAGTTGCATGGCCAACACCAGCGCGGTTGCCGGCTCGCCGCGGGCGATCGCGCCGACTACCCGGGCGCTGTCGGCAAGGCCGCCACCGCCGCCGCCCAGCGCGCGCGGAACGGTCAGCGCCAGCAGGCCCGCTTCGTGCAGGGAAGCCACATTTTCCACCGGAAACGCGCCGCTGCGATCGTGCGCCGCCGCCGATTGCGAGAAAGCGGCGCCCAGCGTTTCGGCGGCACGTTCCCACGCTTGCGCCTCGCTCATATGAACGCGAACCGGCGCCGCACTGATGCCATGCTCCTCTCCTCGTTCGCCCGCAATCGGCAAACCCCCGCCAAAATCCGCTCGCCGGAAATACCAAAGCTGGGCGTGTAAACCTTAGGATTGCACGACGCCAAAAAGCAATACATGATGATCCACGAAACACATAGCTCGGAGATGAGAGCATGGATCAGGAACCGCTTGGCGCGACCCGGTCGCGTGGGTTTGGCCGTCGCGCGGCCTTGCTGGGCGCCGGGGCCGTCGCGGCACTGGCGGGTGGCGGCCAGGCGTTTGCGGCCGACGACGTTCGAGTGGGCGTAAGCGGGCCACTCACCGGCGCCGCCGCGCAATACGGCGCGCAGTGGCAGCGCGGCTTCACCCTCGCGCTCGACGCGATCAACGGGCAGGGCGGCGGGATTCGCGGCCGCAAGCTGGTCCTCGACTTCGAAGACAGCCAGAACGACCCCCGCCAGGCGGTCGCCATCGCCCAGAAATTCGTAGCCGATCCGACCATTGTGGCGGAACTCGGCGATTTCTCCAGCACAACCTCGATGGCGGCGTCGCCGATCTACCAGCGCGGCCGCCTGGTGCAGATGGGCTTCACCAACTCTCACCCGAAATTCACCCTGGGCGGCGATTACATGTGGAGTCCGGGGCTGAGCCAGGCCGAGGAGCAGCCGCAACTGGCCGACCTCGCCATTACGCGGCTGGGAACTCAGGCGGCCCGCCGTGCTGTACCTCAACACCGATTGGGGTCATGCCGCGAAGGATCTGTTTGTCAGCGCGGCGAAGGCTCGCGGCGCCGAAGTTGTCGCGGCCGAGGGCTATCTGCCCGACGAGCGCGACTTCCGCTCGACGCTGACGCGGGTGAAGCAGTCGCACCCTGACAGCCTGGTGCTGGAATCCTACTACAGCGATGGCGCCCTGATTGTGCGGCAGGCGCGCGATGCCGGGATCAAGCTGCCGATCGCCGCGGTGGGCTCGGTCTACTCGCCGAAGTTCATCGAACTGGGCGGCCCCGCCGTCGAGGGCGTCTACACTGAATCGGAGTTCTTTCCAGACGACCCTAGGCCGGAGGTGCAGGCGTTCGTGACGGCGTATCAAGCCCGCTTTCATGAGGCGCCCGACGCCTTCGCGGCCTTCGCCTACGACGCGCTGATCCTGACGGCGGCAGTGCTGCGTCAGTTCGGAGTTGACCGGCAGGCTTTCCATGACGGGCTTTCCCGCGTGCGCGATGTGCCGAGCGTGATTTTCGGGCGCATCACGTTCGACCCCGAAACGCGTCGCGTCGCCGGCGCCAAGGTCACGGACATCGTGGTGCGGGGTGGGAAGTTCACGCTGTGGAACGGCAAGCGGGCATAGGCGGCCAGGCGCCTTTGGATGTCCACGCTGCTCGCCGGCATAGGTCCGTGGATCGACTACACGGTGAACGGGATCGTCGTCGGCAACATCTACGCGCTGTTGGCGGTTGGCCTGGCTCTGATCTTCGGTGTCGCCAATCTCATCAATTTCGCGCACGGCTCGGTGTTCTCGGTCGGGGCCTATGTCGGCTTCGTGTGCGGCGTTCGGATGCATTTGCCACTGCCGGCAACAGTCGTCGTGGTGATCGTCGTCTGCGGCCTGCTCGGCATGGCCATCGAGCGCTTCGGCACGCGACCCCTGCACGGAAAATCTCGGATCGCGCCGCTGCTGGCCACCATCGGGATCGGACTGGTGCTCGACCAAACGCTGCAGTTGATCTTCTCCCCAGATCCGCGAGCACTCCCGAGCGGACTGCCGGATTGGCGTATTCCTGTCGGGGGCGGCAGCCTCGGGGCGCTTGATTTACTGATCGCCGGCACCGGCATTCTGAGCGCGGGTGCGCTGTATGCCTTCCTGCGTTGCACGAAGCTCGGCTGGGCGGTGCGCGCTACGGCGCAGGACACCGATGCGGCGCGGCAGATGGGCGTCTATACCGACCGCGTAAACATGCTGGTGTTCGCCATCGCCTCGGCGCTCGGTGGTGTGGGCGGTCTGCTGATCGGCATGTATTACAACAACATCGACCCGAGCATGAGCTTTCAGGCGACGCTCAAGGGTGTCGTCGCAGCGATGGTAGGTGGTCTCGGCAGCCTGCCCGGGGCCATCTTCGGCGGGCTGCTGCTGGGTCTGGTCGAGAGTTACGGCATCGCGCTGTTCGGCGCCAGTTATCGCAACCTGTTCGCCTTCGCGATCCTGATTCTGGTGCTGATCCTGCGGCCGGGCGGCCTGTTCGGCGGCCGCGAGCACCCGCCCGAGCCTATGACGGGAACGTTTGTCGCGCGCAGCCAGACGGTGCGCCTGCCGCGCTGGCTGATTGCGGTCGTGGCGGTCGCGGCGCTGCTGCTGCCGCTGTCGCATCAGCCGTACGTCTTGCAGATCGGCACCAACGCCTTGCTGTACGGGCTGCTGGCGCTGAGCCTGACGCTGGTGGCCGGAACCGCGGGCCAGGTTTCGCTAGGTCACGCGGCGCTGCTCGCCATCGGCGCCTACGTCTCGGCACTCCTGGCGCTCGATTTCGGCTGGCCGGTCGGCATTACCGTGCTGCTGGGCGGCGTGGGCGCGGCCGTGCTCGGTACGCTGCTGGTCTATCCGGCATTCCGGATGCAGGGGCACTACGTCTCGATCACCACACTGGCGATAGGCGAGATCGTCAGCCTCGTCATACTGAACTGGACCGGGCTGACGGGCGGCAGCATGGGGCTGGCGGGCATTCCGCCGTTGTCGCTGTTCGGCTACGAGTTCGATTCTGCCGAGTCCGTATACTGGCTGACGCTGGGGATCGTGGCGGTGCTCGCGTTGCTGCAAGCGCGGTTGCTGGGATCGCATCTCGGCCGGTCATGGCGGGCGGTGCGCGATGACGAGGTCGCAGCACGCTCCTATGGTTTGGCGCCGCGGCGGTACAAGGCCATGGCGTTCGCGTTCGGCGGCTTCGGTGCCGGGATTTCCGGGGCGATCAGCGCGCACCTATTCTCGTATATCAACCACGAGACGTTCGATTCCTCGGTATCGATTCTGGCGCTGACGATTGTGATTCTTGGCGGTCTCGGCAACATCGCCGGAGCGCTGCTGGGCTCGGTGCTGCTGGTGGCGCTGCCGGAGGCGTTCCGGCCGCTGGCGGAATATCGCGTGCTGATCTATGGGCTGGCGCTGCTGCTGCTGATCCGCTTCCGACCGCAGGGCCTCCTGGGAACGGCATGACCGCGCTGCTGCAAGCCACCGGCCTGGTGCGGCGGTTTGGCGGCGTCCTTGCAGTGCGGGGTGTCGACATTGCGGTGGCGGAAGGCGAAGTTATCGGGCTGATCGGTCCCAACGGAGCGGGCAAGACCACGTTGTTCAACCTGCTGAGCGGCATCGACGCCCCGCACGAGGGCAGCGTTGCCTACGCGGGCCGTGACGTGACGGCCTGGCCGCCGGAACGGCTGGCAGCCAGCGGCCTCGCGCGCACCTTCCAGCACGGGCGAGTGTTCGGCAACCTGAGCGTGCTCGACAACGTGCTGGTGGGCGCGCATGTGCGATTGCGCCGGGCTCGCCCGTGTGCGGGCGTGCCGCTGCTGGGCGCCACGCTGGAACTGCTGCTGGCGCTGCTCAGACCGAGTACGGTGCGCGTGGAGGAGCGCGCGCTGCGGATGGAGGCGGAAGCGTTGCTGACGATGTTCGGCGACCGTCTGCTGCCGCGCCTGCACCATCCGGCGCACAGCCTATCATATGCCAATCGCCGCCGCCTGGAAATCGCTCGCGCCTTGGCGCTGCATCCCCGGCTGCTGCTTCTGGACGAGCCCACGGCGGGCATGAACGAGACCGAGACGGCCGAGCTGCAAGACGTGATTGCCGGCCTCAAAAGCTCCGGCATGAGCATTCTGCTGATCGAACACAAGCTCGAGATGATCATGCGACTCTGCGACGGCGTCGTGGTGATGGATGACGGCGCGGTGATCGCCCGCGGCACGCCGGAGCAGGTACGCCATGATCCGGCGGTGATCGCGGCGTATCTCGGCGCGAGCGATGCCGGGACGCTGGCTATCGAGACCGCGGCGTGACCGGGGCGCTGCTGGCACTGGAGGGGATCGACTCCTTCTACGGTCCCGTGCAGGTGCATTTCGGGCTCAGCCTGGAAGTGCGGCATGGACAGCTTGTTTGCCTGCTGGGCGGCAACGCCAGCGGCAAGTCAACCACGATGAAGACCATCCTCGGTCTAATGCGTCCGCGCGCCGGACGAGTGCTGTTCGACGGGCAGGATATCACCGGGCTGGCGACACCCGCGATCGTGCGGCGCGGCATAGCTTCGGTGCCCGAGGCCAGACGGCTGTTCCCGGCGATGCGCGTGCGCGAAAACCTGCTGATGGGCGCGTTCGCCCGCAGCGACAAGGTTGCCATCCGAGATGACCTGACGCGGGTGCTGGAGCTGTTCCCCCGCCTGAGCGGCCGGCTGGAGCAGGTTGCCGGCACACTGTCGGGCGGCGAGCAGCAGATGGTGGCGATGGCCCGCGCGCTGATGGGCCGTCCGCGTCTGATGTGCATGGACGAGCCGACGATGGGGCTGTCGCCGCTGTACGTGGACCGCGTTCTGGAGCTGATCCGCACCATCAATCAGCAAGGCGTGAGCATCTTCATGGTGGAGCAGAATGCGTCGCTGGCGCTGCGCATCGCGCAGTATGGCTACGTGCTGCGGAACGGACGCCTCGCACTTTCCGGTCCGGCCACGACGTTGCTGCGCGATCCGCGCATTCGCGACGCCTATCTCGGTGGCGCGGCGGCCTGACGCGCAGAGGTCAGGCATTCCAGTTCTGAAACAGAAACCGTTAACTGCCTGGCGGCGTCAAGGTGACGCCGGGTGGCGGCGCGAGCGTGGTCCCCGGCGGTGGCGCGAGTTCCTGCGTCTGCACCGGCGGCGGTACGGGCGCCGAGGAAGCGGTGGTTTGCAGATAGTCGTGCAACGTGCGACGCACTTGGTACTCGAACTCCACGTTCATGTCGTCCATCATCTGCTTGGTCAATCGGTACGCGGCGGCGCGTCCGCCATCCGACTGGTCGGGATCTTCTGGCATGGTGCGCACCACCCGCGCCTCGGCAAAGCCGCTGCGGGTGCCGTCGGCGGTGCTGACATCCAGCCGCACCGCCAGTGAGCCGTCCAGCCGGTCTCGATGCTGGATGATCGAGGCATCCTCGATCACGAAGCGCGCCTGTCCGCTGCTGCCGCTGGCCACCAGCCGTTGCTGGGCCATCAGCCGCAGCGCGTCGAGCGGCTGCACCGGCGAGAGATACTCGACATGCTGGCCGCTATCGGCCGCCGGCGTCCAGGTGTCGTCGATCTGTATGCTGGCCACGTTCAGCCGCAGCTTGGTCAGGTAGCCATAGTCCAACGGTGGGAACACCTCCGGCGGGGGTGCCCCGCCGCCGCAGCCCGCCAAGGCCAGTGGCCCGGCGAGGCAGAACAGCAGTGCCGCACGGCGGGGCACGGGTACTGGCATTAGAGGTTCCTCTCCTGGCCGGTCGCCACCTTGCCGCGCACTTCGTCGCGGGCGAAGCGGAAATCGTGGTTGCAGAACTCACAGGTCATTACGATGACGCCGCCCACAGCCATGTGGTCGAGGTCGTCCACCGAAAACCCTTCAAGAATGCCGGCTAGGCGCTGACGCGAGCAACGGCAGCCGAACGCCAGCGCGCGGGGCAGGTCGGCTGTCACTCCCTCAGCGCCGAACAATCGCCATAGCAAGGTCTCTGCCGGCAACGCATCATCCAGAAGCTCGGCATCGGTCAGCGTGGCGGCCAGCGTGGTGGCGGTCCGCCACGCGTCCTCCTGCGCCGCCTCGTCGAGGCTGGGGTCGATGCCGCCGGCACCAGCCACCCGCTCCAGCACCAGCGCGGCCGCTCGCCAGCCCGCATCAGTGCGCGCGCAGGCGAGCCAAATGGCGCAGCGCAACTGTTCGCTGGTGCTGAAGTAGTGCAGCGTCATGGCGGAGAGATCATCGCCCTCGATGGCAACGATGCCCTGATAGCGGTCGTGCTCCGGCCCCTGGTCGGCGGTGAACGCGAGGTGGCCCCCGCCCAGCAGTGCGGCGGCGCTGGGATCCGGTTCGCGATCCAGCAGGGCGTTCAAGCGGTTCGCGTCGACGCGGGCGTAACAGCGCAACGCGCCGGCCTCGGTGCAGTCGGCCAGCAATGGCGATACGGCGCCGTCGCCCCTCGCCTGGAAGCTGAACGAGCCACGGAACTTAAGTCCGGCGCCGAGGGCCGCGACCAGCGCGAGAGCCTGTCCCGCCAGCCGGCTGACGACATCGTGGTGGTCGTGGCGTGAGAGCAACGCATTGGCGAGCGGGCCCAACCGGACCAGGCGGCCACGCACCGGGCGTTGCGGCAGATGAAACGGGGTTACGCCGCGGGGCACAACCAAGTCGGGCACGGCGGGGCGGCCGCCGTCGAGGAAGGCAGGAGAGACTGACATTCCCCCAAGATAGGTGGGCCGCCCCCGCTCGGCCACCTTCGCGGATTGAGACGATTTGTTGCGCGCGCAACGGTCACGCTGGCGCTACGTTTCTCTTTGGTCGGCGGGGATGCCCTCGCCCGTTTGCCAAAGGAATACCAGACCATGCCGATCCGCCTTCTCAGGCTCGCGTTGCCGCTCGGGCTGGCCACCCTGCCGCTTGCTGGCTGCTATGTCGGACCAGCCGGAGTGGTGCGGCCCGCTCCGGTCTATGTTCGTCCGGCCCCGGTCTACGTCCGGCCGCCCCCGGTCTACGTCCGGCCGCCCCCGCCCGCCGTCGTCAGTACCCCGCCCATACGGTTACTGACGCGGGCGGCCATCGAGGCCGGCGTTCGGGTCCGAGGGGCGCGCGCGCTGGCGCCCCGCGGACCGAACGCCGCTCAGCCGGACTTGCGCACGATAACCGGGACCGATTTGGCTGCCGGCACCTTGCTGCCCTCCGCGTAATGCCAGAGCGGAACCAGCGCGTTGGCCTCCGGGTAGTAAGTGGCGATGCAGCCGGTCGGGATGTTGTACGGGGTGACGCGAAACCCGCTCATCTCGCGCCTCACGTCGTCCCGGTCCGACGATGTGGCCAGCGTCACCTGTTCGCCTTCCCGCAAGCCCAGGCGGTCGATGTCGTCGCGATTCATCAGCACCACCATGCGGGTGCCGCGAATGCCGCGGAAGCGATCGTGGTAGCCGTAGACCGTGGTGTTGAACTGGTCGTTGCTGCGCAGCGTAATCATGCGCAACACGTCATGCCCGAGTTCCGGCATGTCGCGATCCTCGTCCAAGCCCTTCGGCGTGATGAAGTTCGCTTTGCCGGTCTTGGTCTTCCAGACCCGGTGGCGGGCGCCTAACGGCCGATGGAAGCCTCCCGGCAGCCACATCCGCTGTTCGTAATCGTGAAAGATATCCGGGTAGCTCTCGGCGATCGCCACACGCACGCGGCTGTAGTCCGCGACCCAGGCGTCCCAGTCAACATGTGGATTTGGCTCCAGCATCGCCTTGGCCAACTCGGCCACGACCCGCGGCTCGCTCAGCAAATGACGTGACGCCGGCGTGCGCAGGCCGCGCGAGCCGTGAATGCAGCCGAGGCTGTCCTCCATCGATACCGATTGCGGGCCGCTGGCCTGCCAGTCGATCTCGGTTCGGCCGATCACCGGCAGCACGTAGCTGATGTTCCCCGGAAGCAAATGGCTCCGATTAAGCTTGGTCGCGACATTGACAGTCAGTTGCATCCGCCGCCAAGCCGGCTCCATGCGGTCGCGGTCGGGAATGGCGTGCGCGAAATTGCCGCCGAACATGACGAATGCACGGACTTTTCCGGCCAGGATAGCCTCGCAGGCATCGACCGTGTCCAGCCCGTCCTCGCGCGGCGGTGCGAAGCCGAACTGCTTCGCCATCCGATCAAGCGGTACGCCATCGGCATGATGGGTGATGCCGACGGTGCGCTGGCCCTGCACATTGGAATGGCCGCGGACGGGACAGATGCCGGCGCCGGGCCTGCCGATGTTGCCGCGCAGCAGCAGCAGATTGACCAGCATTTGCACCGTCTCTACTCCGGCGCGGTGCTGCGTCAGACCCATGCCGTAGATGCACATGGCCGCTTGGGCCCCGGCATACGTCACCGCCGCCCCCTCCATCGCCGCCCGATGCAGGGCGGAGCGGCGTTCCAGCGCCTCCCAATCCTGGCGGCGCAGCCACGCTGCGAAGTCATCGAATCCGTGGCAGTGCTCGGCAATGAAGTCATGATCCAACACCGCCGGCCGACCCGCTTGGCGCGCGTTGTCCTCCAGGTCGATCAGCGCCTTGCAGATGCCGGTCAGTGCTGCCAGGTCGCCGCCGGCCTTCACCTGGTGATAAGCTGAGCTGATCCGCGTCTGCTTGCCCAGCAGCATTTCCGCGGGTGATTGGGGGTTCGTGAACGTCTCGAGCCCGCGCTCGCGCAGCGGGTTGAAGGTGATGACGGGCACACCGCGGCGGCTGGCTTCCTGCAAGGGATGCAGCATCCGCGGGCTGTTGCTGCCGACGTTCTGCCCAAAGAACAGGATGCAGTCGGTTTTCGCGAAATCGTCCAACGTGACGCTGCCTACCGGGATGCCAATGCTGATCGGCAGTGCCACCGAGGTGGTCTCATGGCACATGTTCGAGCTGTCGGGCAGGTTGTTGTTGCCGTACATGCGCGCCATCAGTTGGTACATGTAGCTGGCTTCGTTCGACATCCGACCCGAGCTATAGAACACGACGCTCTTGCGGTCATCGAGTGTGCGCAGTCCGTTGCCGATTTCCGCGAAGGCGGCCTCCCACGAAACCGGAAAGTACTTGTCGGTGCTCGGGTCGTAGCGCATTGGGTGGGTCAGGCGCCCGGCGCGCTCCAGGGAATAGCCGTCCCAGTCCCGCAATTCGCTGACGGTATGCCGTGCGAAAAAATCTGGCGTGCAGCGACGGCTGGTGATTTCCCACGCGGTCGCCTTCGTGCCGTTCTCGCATACCTCGAGTAGCAGGGGATTCGCAGGCTTCGACCAGGAGCAACTGACGCACATGAATCCGTCCGGCTTGTTTTGCCGGAATAGCGCCAACCCGCCGCTGGCCAGCACGCCCTCGTTTGCCAAAATCTCCGCGACCGACCGAGCCGAACCCCAGCCGCCTGATGGAGAGTTATAGGGCTTGAAGTCGCTCCGACGGCTCATGGCGGCCCTCGCTTGCTTGCTGGACCTGTGCAGAACACCGGCATTTCCCGGTGGTTCCGCTTCGTTTCGGCAACCGTCGCGCGGCGCCGGAGTTGTCAGGGCCACCGATACGCGGGAGAGGGTCCGATGGTGACTATCGCCTACATGACAAAGCGGCCGTCCCCGCCCTCGACACTAAAGCGTGTGTTCGATCAGGATGTGTTTGCCGTCGCGATCAATCTCGCCGGAGGGGTGGAGGGGGCCCTCATGCGCGCGTCGGAGCGGGCGCGGCGCAAGCCGGTTACGGCGCTTCTGGCAGCACTGGCGTGCGGCTATCTGGTTCGCGGTATGCAGCGCCGTTCTTAGTACGGAATCAGGTCGAGCAAGTCGTGGATGGCTTTTAGTGGCGCGAAGCCGAGCAAATGCGCGTAGTCGCGCACGCTGCGTTGCTTGAGATCGGCATCCCTGCCAAGCACGTCCCGTCCGCACGCCCGCGTGATACCCTGCAACAAGGCGCGGCTGCGGCGGAGCGAGACGGCGGCGGCTTGCGTCCAGCCGGCGAGGGCCTGGTGGACACCGAGCCGATACAGCAGCCCGGCGTTGGTCTCGTCGCGCCGAGTGATGGGCCCGAGCATTGCGGCGGCAGCGGCATGGCTATTGCCGGCTACTATGTCCATAAGGCCGGCCAGCATCGAGACATCTCCAGCGTCCAGACCCGAGCGGTGCTGCCCATCAACCATCGCGGCGGCCGGCAGGGCGTCGGGGGAGCCGAACAGTGCGTCAAAGCGGATCGACAGCAGGCCGGGATGGAAATTGGCCAGGAAAGTTACCTCCCGGACCTGCATCCCAGCGGCCAGGCAGGGTAGCAGGAACTGGTACTCCCCCAGTTCGAACGCACCGAAGGTCATCACGGTGCGCGGCATCAAGGCTGACAGAAGGGGAGAGATGTCCCGGAATCGCGTCTGCTGGCCCAACGCCAGGTGGCCAGGCTTCAGCACTGGGCTGAACGCGTAGATGCCATCGGCGTCCAGCATGTCGCCGAACAGCAGCGCCGCGTAGGCACCCATGCTGGCCCCGATCATGCGCGTGCGCGTGGCGCCGACCTCACGCCGAAGGGCGGCAAGCCATGTCGCGGTCTCCTCGATCGAGCGCGTCACGCCGGGGATGCCGCTCTGATAGTAGTCGTTGTCGCGTACGTTCAGATGCAGGACGGTGTTCGGCGAATGCCCTGCGGGGCCGGAGAAGGTGAACTGCCCGCCTGGGGTATGCGTGTAGCTGAAGGCGATATCCAGTGTGGCGGTGTGCCCGGGCTGGAGGTGCAGGTAGGGTGAGGGGGCGTCGTCGGCGGAAGGCGAGAGCGCCTGGGCTGTGCGGCTTGCGCTGCCGCCGGCCGCCGAAGCGATCATCGAGCTAACGAGCCGGATTCGGTGAGCCTGCCGTGCATCGGGATGCCATTTCGCGGTGTCAGCCGGATGCCAGCCGCCTCGGCGCGAGCGGGTCGCATCCGATCTGCTCCAAATCCGCAATGGACGTCTCGTCGGTCATCGCTTGCCGCCGGAACAGAGTGAGCGTCACCTCCGCGCCGGCGCCGTGGCGCACAATGCGCATGGGGCGTGGGCCTTCACCCGATAACGCCCAGCGCCCAAGCCAGCACGCCCTTCTGCGCGTGCAGGCGGTTCTCCGCCTCGTCGAACACCACGGATTGTGCACCGTCGATCACCTCGGCATCGACTTCCTCGCCGCGATGCGCCGGCAAGCAGTGCATGAACAGCGCGTCCGGCGCCGCGCGCGCCATCAGTCTCGGGGTCACGCGGTACGGTGCCAATAAATTGTGCCGGTTGCTGGCCGGGTCGTCGGCCATGCTCACCCACGCATCCGTCACCACGCAGGCTGCCCCCGCCACCGCTGCGTCAGGGTCGTCGAACAGCTCCACGGACGCCCCCTGCGCCCGCGCCCATGCCACCAGCGCCTCCGGCGGCCGCAGATCCGCCGGCGTTCCCAGGCGGAGAGTGAAGCCGAAGCGCACCGCGGCCTCGATCCAGGTCCGGGCCACGTTGTTGCCATCGCCGCTCCAGGCCACGACGCGGCCGGCGATCGGGCCGCGATGCTCCTCGAACGTCATCACATCGGCCATCAGTTGACAAGGATGGCTGTCGGCGGTCAGGCCGTTGATGACCGGCACGGTCGCGTGTTGTGCCATCTCGTGCAGCCGCGACGCGGCATCGGTGCGCAACACGATCGCGTCCACGTAGCGCGACAGCACGCGCGCGGTGTCGGCCAGGGTCTCGCCGCGGCCGGTCTGCATCTCCGACCCAGGCAGCATGACCACATCCGCACCCAACTGGCGCGCCGCCACCTCGAAGCTCACGCGGGTGCGGGTGGAAGGCTTTTCGAACACCAGCGCCAGCGTGCGCCCGGCCAGCGGTCGGGTGGCTTGGGCCGCCCGCTTGTAGCCGGAAGCCGCCTCCAACATCCGGCGCAGGGTCGATGGGTCGAAGTCCCGCAGGTCGAGGAAATGCCGTGGGCCATCCGGTTCCACCGGCTTCAGGGCAGCGCTCATTGCGCGGCGATTCGCGAGGCGTTTGGTCGGGCGCGCCTGGCGCCCGCGCGGATCATCGCCACGGCGGCGTCGATATCGGAATCGGTGATGACCAACGGGGGAGCCAGCCGCACCACGTTATCTCCGGCCGCCACACTCAACAGCCCCTCGGCGACGAACGCCGCCTGTACCTCGGCATTGGGCGGAATGCAGCGCAGGCCCAGCAGCAGGCCGGCGCCGCGGCGGTCCTCGAACACATCGCCGTGCTCCGCCACCACCTCGCCCAATCGCTCCCACAATATACGTGCCTTGCGTTGGACGTCGTCCAGAAAGCCGGGGGCGAGAATGACGTCCAGTACGGCATTGGCCGCGGCGCAGGCCAGAGGATTGCCGCCGAACGTGGTGCCGTGGCTGCCCGGCGTCAGGTATTTCGCCACATGCTCGCGGGCCAGGATGGCCCCCATCGGCACGCCGCCGGCGATGCCCTTGGCGGCGGACATCACATCGGGAGTGATCTTCGCCCATTCATGCGCGAACAGCTTTCCCGAACGCCCCATGCCCGTCTGAATCTCGTCCATGCCGAGGATCAGCCCGAACTCGTCGGCGGTGGCGCGCAGGTCGCGCAGAAAGCGCAACGACGCCGGGCGGATGCCCCCCTCGCCCTGGATCGGCTCGACCAGGATGCCCGCGGTTTCGGGCGTGATCGCGTCGCGCAGGGCATTGAGGTTGTCGAAAGGCACGTGGTCGAAGCCGTCCACGACGGGGCCGAAACCGTGCAGGTATTTGGCATTGCCGGTGGCTGCCAGCATCGCCAGGGTGCGGCCATGAAAAGCGCCATCGAAACAGATGACCCGGTAGCGTTCCGGATGCCCGCTCTCGTGCTGGGCGCGGCGCATCATCTTGACCAACCCCTCGTTGGCCTCCGCTCCAGAGTTGCAGAGGAAGACGCTGTCGGCGAACGTCGCCTCGACCAGCCGCGCGGCCAGCCGTTCGGCTCCGGGCACTCGGTAGAGGTTCGACGTGTGGATCACCCGTGCGGCCTGCTCGGCGACGGCGGCGGTCAGATGCGGATGGCCGTGGCCGAGCGCGCTGGTCGCGATGCCGGCGCCAAAATCGAGAAATCGTCGCCCGTCGGCCGTGTACAGCCAGGCGCCCTCGCCCCGCTCGAAAGCGAGGTCGGCGCGGTTGTATGTGGGCATCAAGGCGGCGATCATCGTGAGGCTCCTTCGTCCGGAGCGGGCCACTCTGGTGCGGCGCACGGCGGCAAGTCAAACGGGCGTCTCCGGGGTTGTCGCGGGCGGGCGCGTGACCGCGGAGGCCGATCCGGCGATACAAGCCCGCCGTTGCTGCCCAGCGATCGACAAAGGTGATGATCCTGAAAACCTGCACCCTGGCCAAGATGGGCCTCCCGCGCGTCGCCGCGCGCCTCGGGTGGCTGCTGCTGGCGCCGCTCGCCGCGGCACCCGCAATGGCGCAATCTCTGCCCGCGCAGCCGTTGGCGCCGCAGCCATCCCCTGCCGCATCGCGCGAGCCGCCAACTGCTCCCCCGCCGCTCGGGGCCTCGCTTGATCCAGCGCAGGCGAGACAGCTCCTTGCGGTGCTGCAAGACAACGGGCGGCGGCAGGCGTTGGTCGACCAGTTGCGCTTGCTGGCCGCCGACACCGCGACCCGAAACGCTGCCCCAGCGGGGACGTCGCCCCCGACGCACCCCACGACGCCGGCTGCGCGCACGATCACGCCCGCGACACCCAAGGCGCTGGTACCGGGCAGTCTCGGCGAGGAACTCGTCGGCGCGACCGGCACGTGGGTCGACACCCTGTCCACAGAGATAGCCGCCACGACCCGGGCCGTGACCGGATTTCCGGCGATGGTGCGCTGGGTCCGCCGCGCTGCCGTCGATCCCGGCGTGCGCGCGGCGCTGGTAGATGCCGGAGCCAAGTCCGCGCTGATCCTGGGCGCGGCGCTGATCGCGTTCTTTGCCCTGCGCCGGTTGCTGCGACGCTTCATGCAGGCGATGAACCGGGCTGGCAGCCGCGAGAATGGACGCCCGGGCTCGCTGGAGGCGGAGCCGGACGAGACCGTTTTAAGCGAGAGCCACCCGCGGGTGCGCGCCGCGCGTTCGATCCGCCTGCTGCGCCGCTTGCCGTTGTCAATCCTGCGCGCTGTGCTGGCCTTCTTGCCGGCCTTGGCTTTCGCGGCCGTGGGCGAGCTGATGCTGGGCACCGGCTTGGTCGAGCTATTCACCACCAAGATGATCGTCATTCAATCGCTGACGGCGTTCGTCTGGTTCTGGGCGTGTGGTCTGCGTCGCTCGGCTGTTGTTCACGGACAAGGTCGCCCGATGGCGCCTGGTCGATCTCGGCGATGAGGCCGCCTCCTACCTCGATCCCTGGGTGTGCTGGCTGGCCGGAATCGCGATTTTCGGCGGGATGCTGGCCAGCATCGGAGGCCGGCTGGGGCTGACGCTCGCGGCCCAGGATGGGCTGATAAAGTTGGCGATGTTGGCGGTGCATATCGGCCTGGTGGTGATCGTCTGGCGCTCGCGCCGCCGGGTGGCGCGCAAACTGCGGCCGCGCACCGGCTCGACCGCCGTGTGGGCGATGCTGGCCACTCAGTTTGCGGAGCGATGGCACTGGATCGCCTCGGTGGCCATCATGGCACTGTGGCTGGTCTGGGCGGTGCAGGCCGAGAGCGGGCTGCAGCATGTGCTCCGGCTGACCGGGATCACCGTGCTGATACTGGTCGGCTTTCGGGTGGTCTCGATCGCCGTGGTCGGCGCGCTGGACCGGATGTTCCGCGCGACCAACGGCAGCGTGCGCTCGCTGCCGGGCTTCGGCCAGCGCGCGCAGCGATACCACTCCGCGCTGCGGCAGATCGTCTCCGCCCTGATTGGGCTGGCGGCGCTTATCGTGCTGCTGCAGGCCTGGGGGTTCGACGCGCTGCTATGGTTCAGCGCCGGCGCGATTGGCGCGCGCGCGCTGTCCACACTGCTCACGGTGCTGGTCATCGTCGCGATCTCGTTGGCCGCCTGGGAACTGGCCAACGCCGCGCTCGACCGCCATCTGCACCACCTGTCCACCGCTGGTCTCGCGGCGCAAGCGGGCCGACTGCGCACTCTCGCGCCGCTGCTGCGTACCTGCCTGCTGTCCGCCGTCCTGGTGTTCGTGGTCCTGACCGCGCTCAGTGAGATCGGCGTCAACATCGCGCCGCTGCTAGCCGGCGCCGGCATTTTTGGCGTGGCCCTCGGCTTCGGCTCGCAAAAGCTGGTGCAGGATTTCATCACCGGCATCTTCCTGCTGTTGGAAAACGCCATGCAGGTAGGTGAGTGGGTTACTGTCGCGGGCTTGTCCGGCACGGTCGAAACTTTGTCGGTGCGCACCATGCGCCTGCGCGCCGGCGACGGTTCTGTGCATGTCATCCCGTTTAGCTCGGTCACTACCGTGACCAATACCAATCGCGGCATCGGCAACGCGGCGGTCAGCGTGGTGGTGTCCAGCGACGAGGACACCGACGCGGTGGGGGCGGCGCTGAAGCAGATCGCCGCCGAGATGCGGGCCGATCCCGACTACAGTGGGGGCATCCGCGCCGATCTGGCGTTCTGGGGCGTGGACAAGGTGGATGCCTCGACCGTGACGCTGGTGGGGCAGATCGAATGCACGGACGCCGCGCGCTGGGGCGTGCAGCGTGAATTCAACCGCCGCGTCAAGAAGCGGTTTCAGGAATTGGGGATTCACCTTGCCAACCCCGCGCAAGCCGTGCTGCTACAGGACAGTCCGCGCCGCGCGCGGCTGCCCCGAGCAGGGTCGCGCGACCTTGGAGATAGCCAAACGACGGACACCCGCTCACCGCCCCCCGCCGCTCTAGGCAATACGCAGTGAGCGGACGGATCAATCGTTCGCGTAGGTAAAGGCCGGCATTCCGGCCAGCGTCTCCTTGGTCGCGCCGGGCATGACCACCTTGGCGTCCTTGGCGTTTGGGTTGTACCGCAACTGGTCGAACTTGATCGCGACCAGCTTGTTGCCGATGCCCAGGAACCCGCCGACCGACAGGATCGCCACCGCGGCGGTGTCCTGTCCGCTCATCACCAGGTCGTCGACGGTGCCGATCTTGTGGTTCTGGTCGTCGTAGACCGCCGAGCCGATAAACTTGCTGGCACGCCAGCCGCCGTTCAGCTTGACCGAGGCGACCACCAGGTTCGGCGCGTCCGATCGGCCGGCGCTGGTCTGTGTGGGCGCGGCCGTGGCCGCCGTCGGGGGCGTGGTGCCGTTCGCCGCGCGCGGGGGTGGGGACGTGCCCTGCGCGACGGCCGGGTGGCCGAGCAGCAGCGAGACCGCGACCATCATCGCGCCGGCGGTCAGGTTTGGGGCTGGCATGGTAGCCTCCTGAGCCTCGTTCGTGCCCGGAACGTGACAGATCGTGCCACGGTTTCCGCTTGTGCCGGTATGTGGCAGTATGGCGCCATGCCAGATGCGGCTTCGAGCCAGGGGCGAGTACGCTCCGCTCCCGCCACTCCCAGTACCAGCGAACCTGCACGCGGCGGCACTGCGCCACCTTGCGCGCTACGCCTGCTCGGTAACGGCCCTTGTCCGGATTCTGGACCGCCGCGTTGGGCGTTGGGCGCGCGTCGCGCAGCCCGAGGCGGAGCAGGTGGAAGCCGCTCGCGCCGCGGTACGCATGGTTGTCGACAGACTTGCGGCGGCCGGTGCGGTGGACGACGCCGCGTTCGCGCAGGGCCGCGCACGCAGCTTGGCTCGCGCCGGACGGTCGCGTCGGGCCATCGCCGCTCATCTCGCGGCGCGGGGGATCGATGCCTCCCTGGCCGGAACGGTACTGCCTGACGACCCGAGGCATGAGCTTGCGGCGGCCCTGACCCTGGCGCGAAGGCGCCGGATCGGGCCGTTTCGGGCGGATGAAGCGGCCGACCCCGTACGGCACCGGCGCGAGTTGGCGGCGCTCGCTCGCGGTGGCTTTTCCGAGATGATCGCCCGGCAGGCACTGGAGATGCGGCACTCGGAGGCAGAGGCGCTGCTTATTTCCCTGCGCGGGGACCGTTGAGAAAAAAAACGGCGGCAGGCCGTTCATCCGGCAATGCCCCCGAGGTGCCGCCGGCGACCAGCGGTGGAGGGAGGAGTCCTAAGTCACCTGACTTCGGAAGGCAGAGTGCAACAGAAAGGTTGTTTCGAGGTTAATTCCCCGTAAAGTAGAGTTGGCAACAAAAAATCGGCCGATTTCCGTTGCTTCCAGGCAATCCCTCATGCTTGGATCGAACCGTGTCTCCGCTCGGTTACCCGTGGTTTGCGGCGCTGCTCTGCACCCTGTCCGGGTGCGCCGCCATCGAACGCGGCGCATCCGGCGATCCGCGCTATGCTGGCCTGTCCTGCGCACCGTTCGCGCGGGCGCTAACAGGGGTGGTCCTGAGCGGCGGTGCCGCATCCTGGTGGGCACAGGCCGACGGACGCTACGCGCGCTCGCACGCTCCCGAGACCGGCGCCATCCTGGTGCTGCGCGCCGAGGGCCGGCTGCCGTCGGGGCATGTTTCGGTCGTCTCACGCGTGCTGGGGACACGGGAAATCGACGTCATCCAGGCCAACTGGGTGCCGGGCGAACTGGAGCGTGACCAGCCGGTGATCGACGTCTCCGCTGACAACGACTGGACGCTGGTGCGGGTCTGGTATCCGCCGATTGGCGCGCTGGGCAGCCACTCCTATCCGGCATACGGTTTTATCGTGCCGCCCGAGCCTGCCGGCCACGACGCGCTGGCCGGCGCCGCAGCCTCGGCGGCTGAGCGCGCGCTGTCGGGCGGCTGATCGACCAAACACCGCTTGCACAACGCCGTCGCCCGGTCCATTTCCCGCATGTAGGCCGTATGCAGGCCTGGAGGACGCGATGGGTAGTTTCAGCATTTGGCACTGGATGATCGTGTTGCTGGTCGTGCTGCTGCTGTTCGGCAGCGGCAAGGTCAGCACGCTGATGGGCGATGTCGCCAAGGGTATCAAGTCGTTCAAGAAGAATATGGGCGAGGACACCGATGCCTCGATGGAGGCCTCGGCCGACAAGCCGGCCGGTTCGATCGCGGCGCCTGGTCTACACAATACCACAGTCGGCAGCACCACCAGCGCGCGTCAGGGCTGACGCGCACGGCGCTCCAGGCTGGGCACCGCGCGAATGGATGGGGGCCGAACGGGTGTGGCGACCGGGAAGGTGCCCGGCTGGGCGGCTGACGCGATCATCGACGCAGGGCGTCGCCTCTATGCGCAGGGTTTGGCGCAGGCGACGTCGGGCAACATAAGCGTGCGCGTCGAGGCGGACACAGCAGCCTTGACCCGTAGCGGCGCGCACAAGGGCTTTCTTGGTGCTGACGATGTCATGCTGGTCGACCTGGACGGCCGGCCGCGCAGCGCCGGTAAGCCATCCGCCGAGACTGGGCTGCATTGCCAAATTTACCACCTGTTTCCCTCGGCGGGGGCCGTGATCCACACGCATTCGATCCCAGGCACGGTGCTGTCGATGGCCAACGAGGGGTCGATCCGCTTTTCCGGCTACGAGTTGCTGAAGGCGTTCCCCGGCCAGACGACACACGACGCAACCGTGACGTTGCCGGTCTTTGAAAACGACCAGGACATTGCGCGTCTGGCCCGGACGGTCGAGCCGGTGCTGCGCGACGGCCGCGTGCCGCTGGGCTACATGATCGGCGGCCACGGCGCCTATGTCTGGGCGGCCGACATGGCACGGGCGCTGGCGCAGGTCGAAGGCCTGGAATTCCTGCTGGCCTGCGAACTCGAAAGGAGGAAGCTGCGATGAGCCGTCTGACGGTCTATGATGATGCCACCCCGCGGCAGCCTCTGCTGGCCACCGAGGACGCAACAGCGATCGCCCTTGAGCTGTCGGCGATCGGCGTAAAGTTCGAGCGTTGGGATTCTCCGTCGCGCTGGCCGACGGCGCACCTGCCGACGCGGTGCTGGCTGCCTACAAGCCGTATCTCGACGGGCTGATGGGCGATAGCGGCGCCGGTTCGGCCGACGTCATCAGCCTGACACCCGACAACCCGAACGTTGCGGCACTGCGCGAGAAATTCATCTCCGAGCACACGCACACCGAGGATGAGGTGCGCTTCTTTGTGCGTGGCGCCGGCAATTTCATCATGCATGTCGGCGACCGGATCTATGATGCGCATTGCACGCAAGGCGACCTGATCAGCGTGCCGGCAAATGTAAAGCACTGGTTTGACGCCGGTCCCGAGCCGTCGTTTACGGCGTTGCGGGTGTTCACTGACAGTTCTGGTTGGGTTCCGCATTACACCGGCGACGCGCTCAGCGAGCGTTTTCCTGCCTCCTGAGGCGCTGCGCGCGGCTGGCTCGCGTTCGGTCGCGGCGGTATTGATGGACATCGAGGGCACGACGACCCCGATCGCCTTCGTGCGTGATACGTTATTTCCGTTTGCTCGCGAGCGCCTGCCGGGCTTTTTGGCGACGCGGCAGGGGCAGGCGGATGTAGCCGCGGAGCTGGCGGCCGTACGTCGCTCGGTGCCAGCCACGGAGCCACTGCAAACGCTGCTGGCCTGGATGGATCAGGATGCCAAGGCAACACCGCTGAAGGCGTTGCAGGGGATGATCTGGCAGCTCGGCTACCATGACGGCACGCTACATGGCGCGCTGTATCCCGACGTGGCGCCGGCATTGCGCGCGTGGGCCGCCGACGGGACAAGGTTGTTCGTCTATTCGTCCGGTTCCATCGCGGCACAGCAGCAGTTGTTCGGGTATTCGGTCGATGGCGACCTGAGCGGCCTGTTTGCCGGCTGGTACGACACCACCATTGGCCCCAAGCGCGAGGCGGCGAGCTACGACCGCATCGCCATCGCCGCCGGCGTGCCAGCGTCGGCCATGCTGTTCCTCTCGGACGTCGAGGCAGAGTTGGATGCCGCCGCCACCGGTGGCCTGCGCACCTGCCAGTTGGTACGCGCCGCAGATGGCACAAAAGCATCCCCACGGCACGCGACCGCTCCCGATTTCGCTGCGGTGGCACGGGCATTCAGCTTGCCAAGCCCCTAGATATTGCGGTCGCCACCCGAGTTGTCCACAATTTTTTGCGTGCGGGCGGCAGCTTCGCGTTGAGTGCGCGGCGCTAGCGAGTTACCGTATCTTGTGTGGACAACAGAAGGGGCCCACGAGATGGAGTGGAACGACGAGACCATCCTGCGGCTGCGAGGGCTCTGGGACGAGGGACACTCCACCGCCGAGATCGGGCGTCGTCTTGGCGTCTCGAAAAATGCGGTTGTCGGCAAGGCGCACCGGCTGGGCTTGCCGTCACGGCCGTCGCCTATCCGGCGCGAGACTTCCGGCCGGCCGCGACCGCCACTGGCCCGCCGAGTCGTCGGCCCCACCCTGCCGCCGCTGCCTGCCGCGGCTGCCGTCTCCCCGGCGCCGGGCTCGCAGATGCCAACGCAGACGCCAGCAATGATTGACCCCGTGCCGCGACCCTCCGACGTGGCGGCGCTCGGCGTTCCTGCGCCGATTCCGCGTGCGGTGCCGATAGCGCGCGGGGGGCGGCTGCAGGCTTGCTGCTGGCCGCTTGGCGACCCCGGCACCCGCTCGTTTCGGTTCTGCGATGCCGAGTCCTTGGCCGGAAAGCCGTACTGCGCCGAGCACGCGCAACTCGCCTATGTACGGGTACGTGACCGCCGCGACGAAGCCGCCTGACGCGCCGGGGTGCCGATTGCTTGCGAGGCGCCCCGGGCCGTCCTAACGTCCCTGTCATGCGGCGCAACGGACCGCGTCTGAACGAGTCCGGCGCCCATGCGGAGGGGCTGGGACCGTCCCGGCCCTCAACGAGGGAAGGTTCGTTCGGATGCCCAAAGGCACGGTCAAGTGGTTCAACCCGACCAAGGGTTATGGCTTCATAGCGCCTGAAAGCGGCGGCAAGGACGTTTTCGTTCACATCAGCGCCGTGCAGAAGGCGGGTCTGCATTCGCTCAATGAGGGTCAGACCCTGGCATTCGAGATTGAGCAACAGCAGAATGGCCGCGCTGCCGCGGTGGACCTGTCGGCGAACTGAAGCCGCCCCGCATCGCGGCACTTCGGCCTGAGTCAGTTTGCTCGTCGCCCTGGGCCTGCCCCGCGGCGTCTTGCAAATCTGCTCGCGTCAGCCGATGTCCGGGCAGCAGCAGGCGATGGTGCGATGACTACAGCGACACGGTGGCGCGATCGCGTCAGCCGCATACTGCCCTTGATTCACAAGATGTGCTCGACGCTTACCGGCGCTGGGCCGGCGTCTACGACGCGGCGTTCGGCGGCATCTCTCGACCGGCCCGGTTGCGCGCCGTGGCAGCCGTCAATGCGTTGCCGGGGAGGCGGGTGCTTGAAGTGGGCGTCGGCACCGGTCTGGCGCTGCCGCTATACGCGCCGGACCGGCTCGTGACCGGCATAGATCTGTCAGCCGAGATGCTGGCGCGGGCGCGGGCGCGGGTCCAGGCAGAGGGCCTGCATCATGTCGAGGCGCTGCACGAGTTGGACGCCGAGGACACCGGGCTGCCGGCACAGCGGTTCGACGTCGCGGTGGCGATGTTTGTGGCTTCGGTGGTGCCGAACCCGCGTCGCCTGATGGCCGAGATGCAGCGGCTGGTGCGACCGGGCGGCCATTTGCTGTTCGCAAACCATTTTGCCGCAGAGAGCGGTCCGCGTTGGTGGGCGGAATGGGCGCTGGCCCCGGCCTCGCGCGCGCTGGGCTGGCATCCGGATTTCCGCATCGAGTCGCTGCTCGCCGCCGGGGAGCGGGCTTCGATCAGCCTGCGTCCCCTGCCGCCATTCGGCCTGTTTACCCTGGTGCAGCTACCGCGTTGAGTTCGGCCGCGCCAAAGCGGATGACGCACGCGCCCTTGATCTAGCCGGGCGCGTCCTGTAGCCCATTCGCTGCGGTGCGGGACGGCGGGGCCGGCCTGCGATCCAACCGGGAACGGACACTCGATGCAGCTTTTCTTCCGGCGCGTATCCCTGGCTGCCAGTCTTGTCGGACTGGCCGCGGTTCCGGCATTTGCGCAGGCGCCGCGCAATTGGGAAATCGGACTGCAGGCGGCGCACAGCCCGGTCAAGGTGCAGATCGACCACCTGAACAGCTTGCTGACGGTCATCATCGTGCTGATAACGGTGTTTGTGGCCGGCCTGCTCGCGTGGGTGATGTTCCGCTTCCATGCCAGCCGCCATCCGGTGCCCAGCCGCATCAGCCACAACACCCTTCTCGAGGTCGCCTGGACAATTTTGCCGGTATTGATCCTGGTCGTCATCGCCATCCCGAGCTTCCGGCTGATCTATTACGAGGATCGTGCCGCAAATCCTGACATGACGATCAAGGTCACTGGCCATCAATGGTACTGGGAATACACCTACCCGGACCAGGGCAACGTCGACTTTACCAGCTATATGGTCCCCGAGAACCAGCTCAAGGCGGGTCAGAAGCGGCTGCTGGACGTGGACAACCAGCTCGTGCTGCCCGCCGGCAAGACGGTTCGCATCCTGATTACCAGCGGGGACGTGATCCACAGTTGGTTCGTGCCCAGCCTTGGCGTGCAGCGTTATGCCATCCCCGGGCGGATCGACGAGACCTGGGTCAAGATTGACAAGCCGGGCGTGTACTACGGCGAGTGCAACCAGATCTGCGGCACCAATCACAGTTTCATGCCGATCTCGGTTCATGCCGTCACGCCGACCGAGTTCACCGCCTGGGTAGCGCAAGCCAAGACCAAGTTCGCCTCGGACGCGCCGGCGCCCGCAGCCGCGGCCCAGCCCGCGATGACCGTTGCGCAGGTTCAGCCCTGACCCACATGCCAGGGTTCGAAGGAGAGATCGGATGAGTGCCACTACCCACGACCATGCCCCCGGCGCCACGCGCACGGCCACGACGATCACGGCCAAGCGCCGGGCTTCGTCCGCCGCTGGCTGATGAGTACCAACCACAAAGACATCGGCACGCTCTATCTGATCTTCGCAATCTGCTCATCGCTGATCGGCGGCGGACTGTCGATCATCATGCGGATGGAACTGCAAAGCCCGGGGATGCACTTTTTCTCCACCGGGCAGGAGTGGAACACCGTCGTCACGGCGCATGGCCTGATTATGATCTTCTTCGTGGTCATGCCGGCGATGATCGGTGGCTTCGGCAACTGGTTCGTGCCGATCATGATCGGCGCCCCGGACATGGCTTTTCCGCGGCTGAACAACATCAGTTTCTGGCTGCTGATCCCGGCCCTTTGCCTGATCGTCACTGGGCTCCTGATGGGTGAATCGGGCACCGGCTGGACGCTGTATCCGCCGCTGTCGAACTCGCAGTACGAGCCCGGCATCGGCATGGACCTGACGCTGTTCGCGCTGCATTTGGCGGGCATCAGCTCGCTGCTGGGGGCGATCAACTTCATCACCACCATCTTCAACATGCGCGCGCCCGGCATGACGCTGCACAAGATGCCACTGTTCGTATGGTCGATGCTGGTGACGGCGTTCCTGCTGCTGCTGGCGATCCCGGTGCTGGCTGGCGCCATCACCATGCTGATTACCGACCGCGATTTCGGCACTTCGTTCTTCAGGCCCGAAGGCGGCGGCGATCCGGTGCTGTTCCAGCACCTGTTCTGGTTCTTCGGCCATCCGGAAGTCTACATCATGATCCTGCCGGGATTTGGCATGATCTCCCACGTCATCTCGACCTTCAGCCGCAAGCCGATCTTCGGCTACCTGGGCATGGCCTACGCAATGGTGGCGATCGGCGTGGTGGGGTTCGTGGTGTGGGCGCACCACATGTTCGTCTCCGGCATCGACGTGAATACGCGGGCGTATTTCACCGCGGCCACGATGGTTATCGCGGTGCCGACGGGCATCAAGATTTTCTCCTGGATCGCGACCATGTGGGGTGGCTCGATCGAGCTGAAGACGCCGATGCTATGGGCCATCGGCTTCATCTTCTTGTTTACCGTTGGCGGGGTCACGGGCGTGGTGTTGTCCAATGCCGGCGTCGACACTGTGCTGCACAACACCTATTACGTGGTGGCTCACTTCCACTATGTGCTGTCATTGGGCGCGGTGTTCTCGATTTTCGCGGGATTCTACTACTGGATCGGCAAGATGTCCGGCCACCAGTACCCCGAGTTCTGGGGCAAGGTGCATTTTTGGGTGACGTTCATCGGCGTCAATCTGACTTTCTTCCCGATGCACTTCCTGGGTCTGGCGGGAATGCCGCGTCGCTACGTCGACTATCCCGAGGCTTTTCGTGGTTGGAACGAGGTAGCCTCGTTCGGGGCCTATATCGGCGGGTTCTCGGTGCTGATCTTCCTCTACGTCCTGTATCGCACGTTCACCAATAAGGAGGCGCTGGCCCCGAACTACTGGGGCGAGGGGGCGACCACGCTGGAATGGACCGTTGCTTCCCCGCCGCCCTTCCACACGTTTGAGGAACTGCCGCGCATCCGGTGATGATGCGCGTCATGGCAATGCGATGAACGATCCCGCGATTTCGGCTCTGCCGGCCGACTGCGACTCGAGCGCCGGCGACTGGCTGGCTCTGCTGAAGCCGCGGGTGCTGACGCTGGTGGTCTTTACCGGCGCGATCGGGCTGGTGGTCGCGCCCGGGCATCTGCATCCGGCGCTGGCGGTTGCGGCCGTGTTGTGCATCACCGTTGCGGCGGGCGCGGCCGGGTGTCTGAATATGTGGTACGACCGAGACATCGACGCGATCATGCGCCGCACCTCGCGGCGCCCTATCCCGGCCGGGCGGATCGAGGCTGCCGAGGCGCTGGCGTTCGGCGTGACCTTGGCAGTCGGTTCGGTCGTCGTGATGGGACTGGCCACCAACATCGTCGCGGCTGCGCTTCTGGCGCTATCTATCGTCTTCTACGTATTTGTTTACACGATGTGGCTGAAGCGGCGCACCGCGCAGAACATCGTGATCGGCGGAGCGGCCGGCGCCTTCCCGCCGGTGATCGGCTGGGCTGCCGTGACCGGCCATGTCGGGCTGCTGCCGGCGCTCCTGTTCCTGATCGTGTTCCTGTGGACGCCACCGCATTTTTGGTCGCTCGCCTTGTGGGCCAATGCCGATTACGAGCGTGCCGGCGTGCCGATGCTCCCTGTGGTGGCGGGCGCGCGGGCGACGCGACGGCAGATCGGCCTTTACACAGTGCTGCTGACGGCTTGCTCGGTGCTGCCGTGGGCGCTTGGTCTGACTGGGCCGATCTACGGCGTGGCGGCGCTGGGGCTGGGCGGCTGGTTTCTGGTCAGCGCCTGGCGCGTGCTAGCCGACCGTCAGGACGCGCTTGGCGTCAGCCTGACCCGCGACACGCCGGCGAAGGCGACCTTCCGTTACTCGCTGCTGTATCTGTTCGCCCTGTTCTCGGCGCTTGCCGTCGATCATCTGGTAGGCTGAGCCCTGGTGACCGAGCAGGAGCGATCGTCGATACCGGGCGCGCATCTCTCGCGCACCGCGTCCGAGGCGCTGGCTCGGAGACGGCGGGGGCGCAACCTCGCGCTGCTGGCCGGACTGGTGGCGCTGGCGTTGTTGTTCTACTTCATCTCCATTGCCAAGCTGTCGCATTCCGACCGTAATTCCCCGGTGATTTCAGCGACAGAAGCACCCAAGTAGCGGCGCGATGACATCGGGGGGACGCCTGCCGCTGATGACCGCGGTGCTCGTGGCGACCGCATTCGGCATGGTGGGCCTGACATTTGCGGCGGTCCCCCTCTATCGAATGTTTTGTGCCGCGACCGGCTACGGCGGCACGCCGCAGATCGGTCCCGCAGTCAGTCCCGGAAAGGCGAGTGGGAGCATCGTAATCCAATTCGATGCAGATACGAACCCCGGCCTGCCGTGGCGGTTCGCCCCCGAGCAGCAGTATGTGACGGTTAGGCTCGGCGAGGAGCGCGTGGCGTTCTACGCCGCGCGCAACGAAGCCGATCGACCCGTGACCGGGGTCGCGGTGTACAATGTAACGCCGGATAAGGTAGGGCGCTATTTCCACAAGACGGCCTGCTTCTGCTTCAACCAACAGACTCTTGCGGCCGGGCAGAAGATGCAGTTCCCGGTTAGCTTCTGGGTAGATCCGGCGATCGCGCACGATCCGAACACAATGGACGTGCGGGAGATCACACTTTCCTACACGTTCTTCCGCTCGCTTGATGATGCGGCCCGCAGCGGCGCGCTGGCCCACGCCGGGCCGCATGTGGGAGCATATACCGGCCCGGCAAAACCGCCAGGAGGGCCGTAGCCAGCGAATCGCGGGCGGGATTGCTGCGCCGCCGCATCTCGCCCCTTGCTGCGGCGGGCGAATTGGGGATGATGCGCATCACCTTTCAGTTCCGGCACGGCGGCATCATGGACATCCACAGCGCAACGCTCCCTACGGCCAGTTCCGGCCTGAAGCAGCCCTACCACCTGGTCGCACCCAGCATTTGGCCGCTGATCGGCGCGGCCGGCGGCGGCATGACGCTGCTGGGCATCGTCTTCGTCGCGCATTTCAACAACTACCTGCTGCTGGGGGCGGGGCTGGCGGTGGTGTTCACCACGATGTTTTTCTGGTGGCGCGACGTGCTTCGGGAAAGCCGCACCCCGGGATTGCATACCCCGGTCGTGCGACTCGGCCTGCGGTACGGCATGACGCTGTTCATCGCCAGCGAGGTGATGTTCTTTGTCGGCTTCTTCTGGGCGTTCTTCCACTACGCCCTTTATCCCCAGCATGTGCTGGATACCGTTACCCCGATGTGGCCGCCGGCCGGCATCCACACCTTCGACCCGTTCCACATCCCGTTCATGAACACGATGATCCTGCTGCTCTCGGGCACCACGATCACCTGGGCGCACCACTCGCTGCTCGAGCGCGATCGCAAGCATCTGATTATGGGACTGGGCCTGACCATTCTGCTGGGACTGAGCTTCACGGCGTTTCAGGTGGTCGAGTATTCCGACGCGCCGTTCAAGTTCTACGGCGGCGGCGTCTATCCGGCGGTATTCTTCCTGGCCACCGGCTTCCACGGCTTTCACGTGATCGTCGGCACCTGCTTCCTGATCGTCTGCTGGTTCCGCGCGCGCGACAATCAGTTCACGCCGCAGCGGCATTTCGGCTTCGAGGCGGCGGCGTGGTACTGGCACTTCGTGGACGTGGTCTGGCTGTTCCTGTTCGTCGCCATCTATTGGTGGGGCGGACGACCGGAGGCCATGCCGCCGCTTTGAGTGGCTTGGGCGGTGCGGTTCCGGTCTGGCGGGCGGCGCTGCGGTGTCGCTGCCCGCGGTGCGGCGAGGGGCCGCTTTATGTCGGTCTGTTGACCCTTCGCGACCACTGCCTCGTTTGCGGCCTGGATCTGACCGGCGCGGATGTCGGCGACGGCCTCGCGGCACCGCTGATTTTGGTGCTTGGGTTCCTGATGGTCGGGCTGGCGGTCTGGGTGGAGTTCACCTTCTCACCACCGCTATGGGCCCACGCGCTACTGTGGCCGACGCTGACCATCCCCCTGGCGATTGCGCTGATGCGGCCCCTCAAGGCGTTTCTGGTAGCCCAGCAGTTCCGCTACCGGCCGGAGACGATGGGCTTGTGAAGCGGTCGAGGGCTGGTACGCGATGGCGGCTGCTGCTGGTGCCCGGCATCAGCACGGCGGCCATGCTGGCGATCCTGTGCGCGCTGGGTGTGTGGCAAGTGCAGCGGCTGCACTGGAAGACCGCGCTCCTGGCCCGCATCGCTCATGCCGAAGCAGCCCCCGGCATACCGTTGCCGGCGCATCCGCGTGCGTTCGAGAAGGTGCAGGTGACCGGCGTGCCGCGCCCCGGCGCCGTCGCCCGCTACGGCGTGGATGTGCGCGACACTCCACAAGGACGGGTGCTCGGCAGCCAGCTTGTGGTACTGCTCGACCGCCCGGGAGCGCTCCCGCTCGTCGTGCTGCTGGGTTGGGTGCCCGCCAATCGGACGGTGTCCCTTCCGGGCGGCCGGCAGACCGTCGAGGGCTATATTCGCCTGCCTTCGCACCCCGGCTTGTTCTCGGCGACCGACGACGTGGCCGCGCGGCAGTTCTACACCCTCGATCCGGCGGTGATCGGACAAGCATTGGGGGCGGATCGGGTCGAGCCGTTCGCGGTCGTGGCGATGGGCACGCCGGTGCCTGGCGTCTATCCCTCTCCGATGATTGCCATGCCGCGGCCGCCGAACAATCATCTGCAGTACGCCATCACCTGGTTTGCGTTGGCAGCGACGCTGCTGGTGATCTTCGCCATTCATGCGAAAAGAGTGTTGTCCGTATGACCGCCTACGACCGCTCCGTCGCTCGGTTCGAAAAAATCGCCATCATCGGCGAGGCGCAGGCGATGCTTGGCTGGGATGCGGCCGCGATGATGCCAGCGGGCGGCGGTGCAGCCCGCGGCGACCAGCTCGCGGTGCTGGCCAGTCTGGCGCACGGCCAGCTCGTCTCCGCCGAATTGGAGGCCGATCTGTCGGCCGCCGAGATGCCGGTCGATCCCTGGCACGTCCGCAATCTCGAACTGATGCGCCATGCCCGCGCGCGCGCCATCGCGATGCCGCCCGATTTGGTGGAGGCCGCCGCTCGTGCCTGTTCCGCCTGCGAGCAGATCTGGCGGGAGGCTCGGAAGGATGCTGATTTCCAAGCCGTCCTGCCGCAATGGAGCGAGGTGGTGCGGCTGGTGCGCGAGCAGGCGTTCGCGCTTTCGACCGCTCTCGACCTCTCGCCCTACGACGCACTGATGGACGGTTTTCAGCCCGGGATCATCGCCGCCGATGTGGTTCCCGTGTTTGCCGCCTACGAGTCCTGGCTCGCCGAAGCCCTGCCTAGGGCCGAAAGGCTGGAGGAGGTCCGTGGAGCACCGTTGCTGCCGATCGGCCCGTTCCCGGCCGACAAGCAGGAGGCGCTGTGTCGCCGCCTCGCCGAACGCGCCGGGCTCGATCCTCTGCATTTCCGGCTCGACCGCTCCGCCCACCCGTTCTGCGGCGGCACTCCCACCGACGTGCGCATCACCACCCGCTACGACGAGTCGGACGCGGCCGGGAGCATCATGGGGGTGCTGCACGAGACGGGACACGCGCTCTACGAACGCGGCCTGCCGGAAGCGCACCGGCGCCAGCCTGTCGGCGAGGCGGCGGGCATGGCGGCGCACGAGAGCCAGTCGCTAATCGTCGAAATGCAGGCTTCGCGCTCCGACGCCTTCTTGTCCTGGCTCGGCCCCGAACTACTGGCGGCTTTTGGCGGCGATCACGCGGCGTTCGCGCCAGACAATCTGGCGCGGCTGTGCCGTCGCGTGCGCCGCGGGTTCATTCGCGTCGATGCCGACGAGATGACCTATCCCGCGCACGTCATTGTCCGGTTTCGGCTAGAGCAGGCACTGATCGCGGGCGATCTGCTACCGGCCGACCTGCCGGGCGCCTGGAACGAGATGATGCGCGGTATTCTGGGCATCGTGCCACCGGACGACCGGCGAGGTTGCCTCCAGGACATCCACTGGTATGACGGCGCCTTCGGCTACTTTCCGTCCTACACGCTGGGTGCGATGGCCGCGGCCCAGCTCATGGCGGCGGCGGGGCGCGAGATCCCGGATCTCGAGGTCGCCCTGGCACGCGGAGACTTCGCGTCCCTGACCGACTGGCTGCGCGAGCGTGTGCATAGTCAGGGCAGCTTGCGCGATTTCAATGACATGCTGATCCACGCGACTGGCAAGCCGCTCGACCCAGCGGATTTCGAGGCGCACCTGACAGCGCGGTATCTCACCTAGCAGCCCGGCCCATAAAGTGGGAAAGGGCATAAGCACGAGGGTCCGGCCGATGCGTTACATCTCCACCCGCGGCCAAGCCACGCCGCGAGGCTTTTCCGCGGTCCTGCTGGCCGGTCTCGCCGAGGATGGGGGGCTGTTCGTGCCCGAGACGTGGCCGGTCCTGTCAGCGGACGAGTGGCGGGCGCTGCGCGGTCTGCCCTACCCCGAGTTGGCTGCGCGCCTCGTCCATCTGTTCGCGGACGAGGCCGTGTCGCTCGACACCCTGCGTGCCATGGCCGCCGACGCCTACGCCGGGTTCGGCCGTCCGGCCGTGGTGCCGCTGGTGCAGCTTGATGCCGACCTCTGGGTGCAGGAGCTGTTCCACGGGCCGACCCTGGCTTTCAAGGATTTGGCTATGCAGCTCCTCGGCCGGCTGTTCGATCACGCGCTCGCGCAGACCGGACGGCGCGTCACCATCGTCGGCGCCACCTCCGGCGACACCGGCTCGGCCGCCATCGCCGCCTGCGCGGGCCGCTCCGCCATCGACATCGCGATTCTCCATCCCGAAGGCCGCACCAGCGAGGTGCAGCGCCGCCAGATGACTACGGTGCTGGCAGGAAACGTCGCCAACATCGCCGTTGCCGGTACCTTCGACGATTGCCAGGATCTGGTGAAAGCGATGTTTGCCGATGCGCCGTTCCGGGAGGAATTGCGGCTGTCAGCGGTCAACTCGATCAACTGGGCACGCATCGCCGCGCAAATCCCGTACTACGCCTTTGCCGCCCTGGCTCTGGGTGCCCCCGATCGCCCGGTAGCGTTCAGTGTGCCCACCGGCAATTTCGGAAATGTCCTGGCAGCCTGGGCCGCGCGGCGCATGGGGTTGCCGATCACACGTTTGGTGGTCGCCAGCAATCACAATGACATCCTGGCGCGTTTTCTCGCGGACCGCGACATGAGCGCGCGCGGCGTCGAGCCCAGCTTGTCGCCCAGCATGGACATCCAGGTGAGCTCCAACTTCGAGCGTCTGCTGTTCGAGTTCCTGGGCCGTGATCCGGTGCTTACCGCGTCGACCATGCGGGGCTTCCGGACGAGCGGCCGCATGGCGGTGCCGCTTCCAGCTTGGCAGTCCATGACGTCGCTGTTCTCGCCGTTTCGCCTTGACGACCCGGGCACGCTGGCCGAAATCCGCCGCCTGCATGAGGCCGGATATCTGGCCGATCCGCACACCGCTATCGGCATCGCCGCCGCCCGCGCCGCAGATCTGACAGGCGGAATTCCGACCATCGCAATGGCAACCGCTCACCCGGCGAAGTTCCCCGATGCGATGCAGCAAGCTACCGGCGAACGTCCCCCTCTGCCGGCGCATCTGGCATCCCTATATGAACGGCAGGAACACTTCACTCGCGCCCCTGCCGACCTCACCGTGATCGAGAGCCGGGTGCGTGCCTTCGTCCAGAGGAAAGCTGCATGAGCGACTCCCCCCCGTCCGCCGGCGACGCCGCCATCCGCGTGACCCGCCTGCCGTCCGGCCTTGTGGTCGTGACCGAGCGCATGGAGCGGGTCGAGACGGTCTCGTTCGGCGCATATGTCGCCAGCGGGACCCGCAACGAAACCGCCGCCGAGAACGGCGTTTCCCACTTCCTCGAACACATGGCCTTCAAGGGCACGGAGCGCCGCAGCGCCGCCCAGATCGCCGAGGAAATCGAGGCCGTCGGCGGCCACATCAACGCCTACACGGCGCGGGAGCAGACCGCGTTCTATGTCAAGGTGCTGAAAGAGGACACCGCGCTCGGAGCCGACATCATTGGTGACATCCTAAGTCACTCCACCTTCGATCCCGAGGAGTTGGAGCGCGAGCGCGGTGTGATCGTGCAGGAGATCGGCCAGGCTCGCGACACCCCGGACGATATCGTGTTCGACCATTTCCAGGAGGTCGCCTATCCTTCGCAACCGATGGGCCGGCCCACCCTGGGCACGGAGGACAGCATCCGGTCGATGCCGCGTACGATGCTGACCGAGTACATGCGCCGCCACTACACCACTGCCAACACCACCATCGCCGCCGCTGGCAATCTGCGCCACGAGCAGATGCTGGATCTGGTGCAGCTTCATTTCGCCGATCTGCCGACCGCGCCTGTGGCGGCGCCGGACCCCGGCATCTATCGCGGCGGCGAGATGCGTGAGGCGCGCGACCTGGACCAGGTGCATATCGTGCTGGGCTTTCCGTCGGTCGCCTACGCCGACCCGGACTTTTACCCTGTAATGATGCTGTCCACCCTGCTGGGCGGCGGCATGTCGTCGCGGTTGTTCCAGGAAGTGCGAGAGAAGCGCGGACTGGTCTATTCCGTCTATTCTTTCACCGCCCCGGCGATGGATGGCGGCCTGTTCGGCATCTACGCCGGCACCGGGGAGAGCGAGGCGGCGGAACTGGTGCCGGTGACGCTGGATGAGCTGCACAAGGTGCAGCGCGACGTGAACGAGGCCGAGTTGGCCCGTGCCCGAGCGCAGGTCAAGGCGGGGTTGCTGATGTCGCTGGAAAGCACCGGCAGCCGCTGCGAGCAGCTTGCCCGCCAAATCCAGGTGTTCGGCCGCGTCATCCCCACCCTTGAGACGGTGTCCCGGATTGCTGCCGTCACCGTGGCCGACGTGCAGAGCGCTGCTGCGAGGCTGTTCCGGGCGGCGCCGACGCTGGCCGCCCTCGGCCCGGCCGACCGCGTGCCCGCGCTGCCCAGCATCATCGACCGGCTCGCGGCATGAACAGCCATGCCGATCTGCTGCGCGAACTGATTCTTTGCGCCCGCGTCGCCGGAGCGGATGCCGCCGACGCGTTGCTGGCCTCCGGGACCTCGCTGTCCGTGGCGCGTCGGCTGGGCAAGCTGGAGCATCTGGAACGCTCCGAGGGTCGCGACCTGGGCCTACGGGTGTTTGTGGGTCGCCGCTCGGCGATCGCCTCGGCTTCCGCGCTCGATCCCGCCGGCTTTTCGGAGCTTGCCGGACGTGCCGTGGCAATGGCCCGCGTGGTGCCCGAAGATCCGTATGGCGGCCTGGCTGAGACTGCCGACGGGCCGCCTTGCGCAAATGGGCTGGACATCGCCGACGATCAGGAGCCCGACGCCGAAGCTCTGCTCGCCCGCGCGGCATTGGCCGAGGACGCGGCGCTGTCGGTCGACGGCGTCACCAATTCTGAAGGCGCGGACGCAAGCTGGAGCCGGCTGGAGACGGTGCTCGTCACCTCCGACGGCTTCTCCGGCACCTACGTCCGGTACCAGCCATTCGGTCTCGGCGACCGCGCTCGCCGGCGAGGGCGTGGCGATGCAGCGCGACTACGACTATTCCAGCGCGCTGCACTTGGCCGACCTTGAGGATGCGGCGTCGATTGGCCGGGTGGCCGGCGAGCGCGCGGTGGCTCGGCTGAACCCGCGCCGCCCGGCGACGGCCAAGATGCCGGTGGTGTTCGACCCGCGTGTCGCCAGCTCGATGCTCGGCCACCTGGCAGGCGCGATCAACGGTGCCGCGGTGGCGCGCGGCACCTCGTTTCTCAAGGACAAGCTTGGGCAGCGGGTGTTCGCGCCGGGCATCGAGATCGTCGACGACCCGCGGCGGGTGCGCGGCCTGCGCTCGCGCGTGGCCGATGGCGAAGGGGTAGCAACGCGTTCTTGCACGCTGGTCGCCGACGGTGTGTTGCGGACCTGGCTGCTGGACAGCCGCAGCGCCCGACAGTTGGGGATGCGCTCACTGGGTCAGGCGGCACGCGGGACTGGGAGCCCGCCATCGCCCGGCACCACCAATCTGTTCATGCGCGCGGGCACGCTGTCGCCAGCCGGGCTGATGAGCGACATCAAACAGGGCTTGTACGTGACAGAGCTGATCGGCATGGGCGTGAACGGCATCACGGGCGACTACAGCCGGGGTGCTGCCGGGTTCATGATCCGCGATGGCGGCATCGCAGAGCCGGTGGCCGAGATCACCATTGCCGGCAATCTGATTGAGATGTTTGCGCACCTGCTGCCGGCTGACGATCTGCGCTTCCGGCGTGGAACCGACTCGCCAACCCTGCGCATCGAGGGCATGACGGTCGCGGGGGCCTGATATCTCGGTATCGCAACCGCGCCGCCGACTCCCCATCTCGTCGGGCGCAACACCGAAGGCTTTCGATGACATGCGCAGCCGATTAGCTGTTTTGCCCGCCTTGCTGGTGATATTGGCTCTCACGCTGGCACCAGGGTTGGCGTTCGCGCGTGCCGGCGGTGGTTTCTCGCTCGGCAGCCGAGGCGGTCGCACCTATTCCGCCCCGCCTGGCACCAATACCGCGCCCTACGCATCGCCGTTCCAGCGCAGCCTGACCCCGCAATCGCCCAGCTACGCCCCTCGCGTGGGACAGGCGTTCGGTGGCGGGTATGGTGGGCGCTCGCCGTTCGTCTCCGGGTTGATGGGTGGCCTGTTGGGGGCGGGCATCGGCGGCCTGCTGTTCGGCCGGGGCATGTTTGGCGGCATCCACGGCATCGGCGGCTTCTTTGGCCTGCTGCTGCAGATTTTCATTGTGGTGCTGCTTGTGCGGTGGCTGCTGCGGCGGTTTCTTGCGCGTCGCCCGGCGATGGCGGGGTCGGATGGACTGGGCGGCATGTTCGCGCGCACGCAGGGACAGCCGGGAATGATGCCGTCCGGCGGCGGCGGCCAGAGAGCCATCAGCGTGACGCAGACCGACTATCTGGCTTTCGAACAATTGCTGAAGATGGTTCAGGCGGCGTGGTCGTCGCACGATCTGAACACGCTGCGCCAGATCACCAGCCCGGAGATGGCGAGCTACTTCGCCGAGCAACTGGGCGAGCAGACCAGCCGCGGCGTGCGCAACCTGGTCAGCGACGTGCATCTTGACCAGGGCGATCTGGCCGAGGCCTGGGCCGAACCGGGGCGGGAATATGCGACGGTTGCGATGAAGTTCTCGATGACTGACGTGACCCGCGACGCGGCGGGGCGGGTGGTGGACGGCGACCCGAGCGAGCGCGTGCAGGCGACCGAGGTGTGGACGTTCATGCGAGCACCCGGCGGACGATGGATTTTGTCGGCGATCCAACAAGCGCGCTGAACCGGCGGCGCGTTGCGCGAGCGCGAACGTCACGGACGTAGCGAGCTACCCGCTCGGCTGCGCCAACAGCATCCCAGAACGAGCCCGACCCCTCGAGAACCCGCCGGGGCGCGATGGCGGTGGGTAGAAGTTCCTGACACGCCGTGAAAAATGTCTTGCCCGCAACCTAAGGGGGTGTTACGATACAACTACAGGTAGCAGAAAGAAGGGCTTGGAACATGCGCGTGCTCTTGGTTGAAGATGACATTTCCGCCGCCCGTGGCTTGGCGCTGGTGTTGAAGTCGGGGGGTGCCGTCGTCGATCAAGTAGACACCGGTGAAGAGGCGCTGGAACTCGCACGGCATTACGATTACGACATAGTTCTGCTCGATCTTCTGCTGCCTGACATGGAGGGCTACGAAGTTGTCCGGAGAATGCGGGCCGCTCGGATCGACATTCCGGTCCTGATCCTGTCGGGGTTGTCGCGTCCGCAGGCGAAGATCAAGGGCTTCGGAGTCGGGGCGGACGATTTCATGACGAAACCCTATGACAGGTCCGAACTTCTTGCGCGGATGCAGGCAATCGTCCGGCGCAGCAAAGGGTTTTCGCAACCGGTGCTCCGCGTAGGCATGCTGCAGCTCAACCTGGATAGCCGGCAAGTGTTCGTGCAGGATGAGCAGGTCCACCTAACTGGGAAAGAATTCTCGATTCTTGAACTTCTGATGCTGCGAAAGGGTCTGGTCCTGACGAAGGACGCGTTCTTGAGCCACCTCTACGGAGGCATGGACGAACCGGAAATCAAGATCATCGACGTATTCATCTGCAAGTTGCGGAAAAAGCTGGCACAAGCTGGTGCGGACAACGTGATCGGCACGGTCTGGGGACGCGGCTACATGATCCGGGATTGTGCGCAAAGCGGCGCGGTCGCCGGAGCAGCCTTTTCGGACGTCAACATCGAACGCATTAATGTCCAGGCGGCCGCCGCCTAGGCTGAAGGGCTTACGTCCTCCACGGTGCGTGAATCGGGACGCCCGGGTAATCCGGACGCCCGGGCGGCCCCGAACAGACATCAAACCAGGACGTTAGGTTCCGGGGTTCGCTCTTGCTCAATCCGCCTCGGCACGAATAGCCTCGGCCAGTGTTCCAAACAGGCGGTCCAGGTGCCGCTGCTCAATAATTAACGGTGGTGACAGAGCCACGATGTCTCCGGTCGTGCGAATGAGAACGCCGGCGTCAAAGCAGCGATGGAAGACCCGAATTGCTCGATCCCCCGGTTTTCCGGCTCGAGACGCCAGTTCGATCCCTGCAACCAATCCCAAGTTTCGCACGTCCGCGACATTGGGCAGACCGCGAAGGCTGTGCGCCGCGTCCTCGAACGCCGGTGACATGGCTGCTGCCCGGCCCGGCAAATCGTCGCGGCGATGCAGGTCGACCGTGGCGATAGCGGCGGCCGAGGCCAGAGGATGGCCGGAGTACGTGTAGCCGTGGAACAGTTCAATGCCGTCCGGGGCTCCGTCGACGATGGTGCGATAAACCCGATCGTGACAGGCGACCGCTCCCATCGGCACGGTGGCGTTCGTCAGGCCCTTGGCCATTGTCAAAATGTCTGGAACCACCCCAAGCCGCTCGGCGCCGAAGGGCGTTCCCAGGCGCCCGAACCCAGTGATGACCTCGTCGAAGATCAGCAAGATGCCGTGCTTGTCGCAGAGCGCCCGCAGCCGTGGCAGGTAGCCATGCGGAGGCACCAGCACGCCGGTGCTGCCCGCCAACGGCTCGATCATGACGGCAGCAATGGTGTCTGCCCCGTGCAGTGCCACGAGCGAGTCCAACACGTCGGCCAGGTGGCCGCCCCATTCCGGCTGGCCGCGGCAGAAGGCATTGTGCTCCGGGCTGTGGGTGTGCGGCAGATGATCCACGTTCGGCAGCAATGCGCCGAATTGGCGACGATTGGAGCCGATGCCGCCCACCGACATGCCGCCGAACCCGACGCCATGATAGCCGCGCTCGCGCCCGATCAGCCGGGTGCGCTGGCCGTCGCCGCGAGCGCGATGGTAGGCGAGCGCGATCTTGAGCGCCGTATCGGCGCTCTCGCTGCCCGAGTTGGTAAAAAAGATGCGGTCGAGGCCCGGCGGCGTCAGTTCCGCGATTTTCGCGGCCGCGTGGAAGGCGAGCGGGTGGCCCAATTGAAAGGTGGGCGCGAAGTCCATCACCGCCGCCTGCTTCTGGATCGCCTCCGTGATTTCGCGGCGGCCGTGGCCGGCGTTGCAGCACCATAGTCCGGCGGTCCCGTCCAGCACGTCCCGCCCGTCCTGGGTGAAGTAGTGCATCCCCTCGGCTCGGGCCAGCAGACGCGGCGTGCTTTTGAAGCCGCGGTTGTTGGTGTAGGGCATCCAGAACGAATCGAGGTCGTTCGGGCGTGCGTCACGCGTCGTCGCGGGGCTGGCATCGTTCATCCGGACTGTCCTGACCTCAAGGATTGAGTGAGGTTCGCGCTTCGCGATTGGAACGGCAAGGGGAGTAGGCGCAAATGGCCGAAGGCAGGCTGGTGATAGGCAACAAACGGTTCTCGTCCTGGAGCCTGCGGGGCTGGCTCGCCGTGCATCTGGCCGGCTTGCAGGTGACGGAGGAGGTGATCCCGCTGCTTGGCGGGACCACGCCGGCCGTGCGAGCGGTTAGCCCTGGCGGGACCGTTCCCTATTTGGAGCACGATGGTAACGCGGTGTGGGAGACTTTGGCCATCTGCGAATACTGCGCCGAGTTGCATCCCGGGCTCTGGCCGCTGGAGCGCGCCGCGCGGACCCATGCGCGGGTGATCGCCGCGGAGATGCACGCGGGGTTCGCGTCGCTGCGCCGGGCCATGCCGATGGATCTCTGTCGCGGCGACTTGGCAGGTCAAGGAGGCACCCCGGAAGCCCTGGCCGACATCAAGCGGATCGAGGCTGTCTGGCACGGGTCCCGAGCGCGCTTCGGTGCGGGCGGCCCATTCCTGTTCGGTGCCGCGTTCGGGGCGGCGGACGCGATGTATGCGCCGGTGGTGGCGCGCTTGCTGACCTATCGCCCGGAGCTCTCGGCCGAGACCCTGGACTATTGCGCGGCGGTCCGGGCGCATCCGCTGGTGGCGCGCTGGTACGCCGAGGCAGCCGCCGAGCCAGTGGAATGGGGGCGACTGCACGGCTGAGTACGGAAATCGCCCATGCGGCACCAGCCGAGATCGCGTCGGGCGTCTTTCAGGCGCGACTTCGGAACCGAACTCTGGTGACTCTGGTCGCCGTTGTCCTGCCGGCACGCGAATCGTTTTCGGCCGATTCCTCCGGTGCGATTGGCCTTCTGGTACATCGGCGGGCAATGGCGGCCAGCCGCTTTGCGAGCGTCGTGGTGGGCCGCCCGGTCGAGGTGCCGTTCGCGGGGGTGGCATTCCAGCCGGCGCGGCAAGCGTGGCTGCCGGTGCCCGCTGGGCTGCGCTACGCGGCCGGGGTCAAGCGCGTGCTGCGGCGGCTGCGCCCGGCGTTGATCGAGGTGCATAACCGTCCGGAATTGGCACGGGCACTGGTATCGCCGACCGCGCCCGTCATTCTGGTGCTCCACAACGACCCGCTCCGGATGCATGGTTTTCGCACGCCGGCGCGGTGGCGGGCGCTCGCGGGGCAATTGGCCGGCATCGTCACTGTTTCGGCGTGGCTGCGCGACCGGCTCGGCCTGCCGGGGGTAGCAGCGCTGCATAACTCCATTGACCTTGCGACGATTCCGCCTCCTGTCGTGGAACGCGACCGGACGATTCTGTTTGCCGGCAGAACGGTGGCCGACAAGGGCGCGGACGCGTTCGTCGCGGCGTGTGCGCGCGCGCTGCCGCTTCTGCCGGGCTGGCGGGCGGAAATGATCGGGGCGGATCGGTTTGGGGTGGATAGTCCCGATACCGCGTTCCTGCGCGTTTTG
This sequence comes from uncultured Pseudomonadota bacterium, assembly GCA_963758455.1. Lineage (GTDB taxonomy): Bacteria > Pseudomonadota > Alphaproteobacteria > Acetobacterales > Acetobacteraceae > CAVRQM01. The sequence continues at coordinate 102,871 of CAVWVK010000001.1, forward strand.
CGCCTTCACGCGGCGGCGGCGGGTGTTGTCATGACAGGCTGGCAGCCGCACCCGGTCGTGCTCGACGCGATGGCTCGTGCGGCCATTGTCGTGGTGCCGAGTCGCTGGCCCGAACCGTTCGGCATGACGGCCCTGGAAGCTGCGGCCTCCGGTGCGGCGCTGGCGGTCTCCGGCCGCGGCGGGCTATCCGAAGTCGTCGGTGACGCGGCGCTGCGCATCGACCCGGACGATCCGGCCGCCATGTCCGAGGCTCTGGTCGCACTGGCTCGCGATCCGGCTCGCCTGGCGGCGCTCGGGCGGGCCGCTCGGGCGCGGGCCGCGCTGTTCGACATTGGCCCGGACATGGCCCGGCTTGACGCGCTGCGGTCCGAGATATTGACAAAGTGGTCGGGCAGCGGCCGCCACACTATATGAGGCGGCTGACAGAGCGGAGTCCGAGATGGACGGCATGACAAACGCTGATCTGGTTCCGGTGACGGTGCTGACGGGCTATCTCGGCGCCGGCAAGACGACGTTGCTGAACCGCATCCTCTCGGAACAGCACGGCAAGAGATATGCCGTCGTTATCAATGAATTCGGCGAACTGGGGGTGGACGGAGACCTGGTCGTGGACGCCGATGAGGAAGTGTTCGAGATGAACAATGGCTGCGTCTGCTGCACGGTGCGCGGCGACCTGATTCGCATTGTCGCCGGCCTGATGAAGCGGCGCGGCAAGTTCGATGGCATTATCGTCGAGACCACGGGCCTGGCAAATCCAGCCCCGGTCGCGCAGACCTTCTTCGTCGACGATACGATCCGCGCCAAGACGCGCCTGGATGCCATCATCACGGTTGTCGATGCGAAGCACGTCACCGAGCGGCTGGCCGACAGTCCCGAGGCCCAGGAGCAAATCGCGTTCGCCGACGTGATCGTGCTGAATAAGACCGACCTAGTGACGCCCGAGGAGTTGGCAGCGGTCGAGGCGCGGCTGCGCAGGATCAACCGCTTCGCTGCCATTCACCAGGCCCAGCGCGGTGCCGTGGCGGTCTCGGAACTGCTCGGTCAGGGCGCATTCGATCTGGAACGGGTGCTGGCACGGGTGCCGGGCTTTTTGGACAGCGACGCGCACGATCACGACGAAGACGTGGCCAGCATGAGCTTCGAGGCGGCGCGGCCGCTCGACCCGCAAAGATTCAATGCCTGGATCGGCGCCTTACTGGCCGAAAAGGGTGCCGACATGCTGCGCACCAAGGGCATCCTGGCCTACCCGCTCGAGGATCGGCGTTTCGCGTTTCAGGCGGTGCATATGATGGCCGACGGCGACTTCATTGGGCCTTGGCGCGAGGGCGAGGACCGGCGCAGCCGCATCGTCTTCATCGGCCGCAACCTCAACCGCCCGCAACTGCGCCGCGGGTTCGAGGGCTGTCAGGTTCCCGAATGAGCCGGGTCGTCGTCCCCGAACGGTTGCTGGAGACGCGCGGCCATAGCGCGCGCCTGGACGCTTTCGTAGTGGCCTGTGCCTTCGACCGGACCGGCGAGACCGCAGCTTTCGCGCTCGGCGACGGCACATTGCGGCTCTCTTCGCTGGCCGGCGAGGACGTGTGGCCGACCGTGCCGGTGCATGAAGGTGCGACGCTTTCACTGTCCGCCGACGTGACCGATGGCTTTCTGACTGGCGGCGACGATGGCAGGCTGGCGCGGGTGAGCACCGGTGGGACAGTTTCGGTGCTCGCCGAATACGGGATGAAGTGGGTCGAGCACGTCACAAGCTTCTCCGACGCGAAGCGTGGCCTGCTGGCCTGTGGGGTGGGAAAGCAGGTTCACGTATTCGACGGCGCCGGCGACCCGCTGAAGTCGCTGGCGCACCCGTCGACAGTGACTGGCATCGCGTTCGACGCTCGCGGCAAGCGCATTGCAGCCAGCCACTATGGTGGGGCGAGCCTTTGGTTCGTCGCCTCGAAAAGCGACAACCCCCGTCGAACTCGAGTGGAAGGGCAGCCATACCGGCATCGCGATCAGCCCGGATGGCGATTGCGTGGTGACGGCGATGCAGGAGAACTCACTGCATGGGTGGCGCCTTTCGGACGGGCAGCACATGCGCATGTCGGGCTATCCAACCAAGATCACGTCGATGAGCTTTTCGCGTAGCGGCAAATGGCTGGCGACATCGGGCGCGGAGTCGGTGGTGGCATGGCCGTTCTTCGGTGGTGGCCCAATGGGCAAGCCCCCGATCGAGTTGGCCGGCGGCGGCAACGCATTCTGCACGGCGGTCGCCTGCAACCCTGCTCACGACGCCTTGGCGGCCGGGTTCAGCAATGGCATCGTCGTGCTGGTGGACGTCGCGACAGCCCGCATCCTGCCAGTTTGTGGTCCGGGTCGCGGCCCCGTCTCTGCTCTGGCCTGGAGCGATGACGGTGCGGGGCTGGCGTTCGGCACCGAGGCGGGCTTTGCGGCGGTTGTGGATTGCTCGGGGCGAGCTATGCCGGGCAGTCCATAGCCGGGACTTCGGTGCCTCGAGAAGCGGCCCGGATCGATCCTCGCGAAACCGTGAATCGGGCGCGAGGGCATCCTTGCGACAGCCTGGATTGCCCTAAAACAGCGTGTCCAGGATCCGGCCCACACGGCGGCAAGCTTCATCGGCATGGTTGGCGCAAAGCCTTGGGCGCGGCGACTCCAATCGACGACACCGATCGCAGAGAGTGGCGGCATCTGCGCGACAGGTTGATCCTGGAAGGGGAGGCACGAAACTCCTGACCCGTCCGGAGGGCGCGGCGTCATTGCCGTCCCCTGCGCTTCACGACTGGAGCTTGTGGACGACGGCGGCCCGGACGTGGTGGAGGATGGCGAGCTGCGCTATCGGAACCCGGCGCATTCGCAGGCACAGGCTTCTGGTCTCGCGCCCCGCGGTTCTCTCGTCAATGTAACAGGCCCGCCCACGGCAGATGGTGCATAAACAGCACGAGAGGCTCGTTACGCGGACACGCGGCGGGGGCTTACCTGCGCCGGGATCCCGCGCGTGGACGGCCCGTCCAGCGAAGCAGCACCGTCGAACTGTGGATGCACCGACTGATCGTGCGGCGCGAGCAAGTAGCGTCGAGCCACTTCGGCGTAGCCGCGATAGACAAGGCCGCCATTCTTCGCCAGCAGGCGGTCGCGCTCCTGACGATACCAGTTGGGCAGGCGATACCAGGCCAAGCCCGGTCGCTCGTGATGCGCCGCGTGCAGATTGTTGAACAGAAATAGCAGCCCCAGGACTGGCGCCCGTTCAACCACGGCGGTGCGGCACTCGGCATCCGGTGCCGCTCGGTGCTCGGCGAAAGAGCGCAGCAGCAACAACGCCATGCCCGGCAGCCAGAAGCACGCGGCGTAGGCGGTGAGAGTCATGCCGCAGATCACCGTGAGCCACGCCAGCACCGCCACCAGCATCGGGATATGCCAGGCCCAGGCCGCGCGAACGCCTGGTGCCCCGCGGCGTGCGCGGCCAAAATCACGCCAGATGAAGCGGCCGATCGCCCAGGCCGGCCCGATTAGCAGCCGCCCTGCCAGCCGGGCGCTAAGGCGCACGATCAGCCGGCCGACCGATCCCAAACCCCGCCAGCCGGCGGGCGTGAAATACTGCGTCTCGGGGTCATCAAGCGGATCGGTCAGTCGCTCGTCGCGGTGATGCGCCAAGTGCAGCGCGCGGTAGCGATCGAACGGGAGATGCAGCAGTAGCGGCGGCAGGCCGATCGCCCGGTTCAGCCAAGGCAGGCGGGTCGGATGACCATGAATAAGCTCATGCTGCAGAGAGGCGTGCCACGCCACCGTCCAAGCCCCTCCTACCAGCAGCACGGGCCAAGGTAGCGCCGCGTGGAACCAGGTCAGCAGCAACCAGGACGCGTATATGACCGCCGCCAAGCCCAGTGTGGGCCATTCGATCTCTTTTCGCGGTCGATTGCTCAATCCTGGAACTCCCCGGCGCATCACCTTGAGGTTATTCTAGGAGAGGATCGAGAGGGTTGGAATGTCCGAGATGTAGCGTTACACCCCAAATGGTGACTTAACGGACAGGTTTGAGACAGACATGTTAGCCTTGCGGCCCTCGGCCCCAGCCTTCCGCGATCGGCTACTCACCGTGATGAAGCAGCGCGGCATGAACCAGTCCGCCTTCGCCCGGGCGGTCGGCCTGGATCGTTCGACCCTCGCGCAACTGCTGAGCGAGGCCACTCCGCGACTGCCCCGCGCCGAGACTCTGGCCGCGATTGCCACTGCCTGCGGGGTCTCGGCTGACTGGCTGCTCGGCTTGTCACAGCATGAGCAGCCGGGTGTGGCGAGTTTGGGCGAAGTGATGCAGATCGAGCCGCACGAGGATCTTCCGATCGACGATCGCATGTTCCGCTGGATGACCGAGGCCGCCGGTAGCAAGATCCGCACCGTGCCGGTGAGCTTTCCGGACCTGCTGAAGACCCAGGCCGTGCTGCGCCACGAATACCACCACGCCGCCGGTGACGCGCCGCCGCGCAGTTGGGACAGCGTGGAAAGCCGGCTCGTCTATCTGCAACAGGCAGACACCGAGATCGAGGCCTGTGCCTGCGTTCAGGCAATCGAGGAACTGGCCCAGGGGCGCGGTCTCTGGACCGGCTTGCCGGCCCGCGCGCGCGTGGAGCAGATTGAGCGCATGGCGACACTGTGCCGCGAACTGTATCCGAGTTTCCGGCTGTTCCTGTTTGACCGGCGGCGCTGCTATTCGGTGCCGTTCACGGTATTCGGCTCGGCGCGCGCCGCGTTGTTCGTGGGCGGCATCTACTTCGTGTTCACATGGACCGAGCACATCCGGGCCCTCGTGCGCCGCTTCGATGTGCTGGTACGCGAGGCGGTGGTACAGCCTCCGGACATTCCGGCCTTCCTGCTGGGGCTGAGCCTGGATGCCGACCGATGACGCGCGTGGCCAGCCTCGGGATGTATGATTTTCCCTGGCTGGCCGGGGCCACCGACGCGCTGTGGGCCGCGTTGCACGACGGGTTGCGAGCAGCCGGGCTGGCCGGGTTGCCGGAGGCGCTGGATCGAGGGCGTGGTTTGCGGGCGATCTGGCATGATCCGGCGCTGCTGCTGGCCCAGACCTGCGGCTATCCGCTGCTAACCGAGTTTTCCGGCACGCTGCAACTGGTGGCGACGCCGGTCTACGATTTCCCCGGCTGCGACGGCGTGCTGCACCGCAGTTTCGTGGTGGTGCGCGCCGACGAGCCGGCACTGTCGCTCACGGAAATGCGTGGCCGGCGATGCGCCATCAATGGTCGCGACAGCAACACCGGAATGAACCTTCTGCGCGCGCTGATTGCGCCACTCGCCGAGCGCCGATCATTTTTCGCCTCGGTGATCGAGACCGGCGCGCATCTGGACAGCCTGCGCGCGGTCCGCGAGGGTCGCGCTGATCTGGCCGCGATCGATTGCGTCACGTACGGATTGGCCGCGCGGCGCCAGCCCGCCCTGTTGCGCGGTACGCGCATCCTGACCCGCACGGCGGCCACGCCAAGCCTGCCGTTCGTCACCTCCATCGCGACCTCGGCTGCCGATCTGGCCGCGCTGCGCTCGGCATTGATCGACACGGCGGGTGCTGCCGTAGCAGGCGCACTCGGCTGGTCGGGGGTCGAAATCCTGGATCTCGCGGCCTACGCGCCTGTCGAGGCGCTCCAGCGCGAGGCGACGGCCGCCGGATATGGCGTGCTCGCATAGTGCGGAGGCGGCGACAAAGCGGAGGCGTTCTTTCATGGCCGAACACGCTTTCCATGCGTCCATGCCTCCCGCCCAAGGGCGGAAAATGTTGTCTATGTGTCAGGAACGAGTGTCACCTATGCTTCGGGTCGTACAAGGGCTGTCGGACGGTTGTTGCCGGACCCTGCCGCCCGATCGTCACACTGCGCAATGGATGCTGATGATGAAAAATGGTCTGCGGATCGTCGTGCTTTACCTCGGCGGCTGGATCAGCACCGCCCATGCGGCCCCCCCGCCGGCACCCGTGCATGTGTATCCCGAGCCGCCGCCGTTGCATCTGTACGAGGCGCGCGTGGTCGTCACCGGAACCGACATGCGCAGCCGCCCCGCCGGCATGGCCGCCTGCCTGCGCGACGCCCTGGTGCAAGTCTCCGGCGACCCCGCGCTGTTGGCTGATCCGCGCGTGGCCGCCCTCGAGCGCGGGGCCAGCGCGCTGGTGGCCAGCTACGACTACGTCGATCGGATGTCCGGCCTGAAGCACAACGACGAGCAGGGCAGCTCTGACCGACCATATTATCTCACCGTCCGGTTTGACCCTGCACGCCTCGATGCGGCGCTGCGGACGCTGGGTGACGCGCCGTACACCGGCCCCCGGCCCACTCTGCTGCCCATCGTGCTGGTGCGGGATGCCCGGCAGCAATTGTTCGTGCTGACCAAGGACGGATTTCACCTCCTTGGCCAAACGGAAGCTTTCGCCGCCGCCGCAGACCGCTACGCCATGGCGCTGCGTCTGCCGCAAGCGGCCGAGTTGACCGACGGCGCGGCTCTGTCCGGTCCGAACCTGCTGCCAGTCACCGGCACGCTGCTGTGGAGCGACGCAGCGCACGGCTGGGCGGCGGCCTGGCAGGCGAGTTGGGATGGGCGCGCCGCCGATTGGAGCATCTCCGGCGTCAGTTTTGACGAGGCGTTCCGGTCGGCGGTGCGCGGCACCCTGGGGTTGGTGGCGGGGCATCCGCCGCACGCGGGCCAGGTCGTCCCTGCCAGCGCGCCGCCGTGATCCGCGCCGCGCCGTGCGTGCGCTCCAGCAGAGCGGGACCGACCGGCGCCGGCTCGTCGACCGCGGTCTCCATCACCAGCAGCGCATCGGACGTGAGCCACCCTCGACCGTGCAAGGCGTCCAGGGTGCGAGCGATCAGCCCCAGCCGATAGGGTGGGTCGAGAAACACCAGGTCGCACGGCTCCGCCGCCGACGGCGGAGCGGCGGCGTCTATCGCCAGTACGGTCGCGATCGCTACCGCTCGGCAGGCGGCGATATTGGCGCGCAGCGCCGCCAGCGCCGACCCGTCGCGCTCGAAAAACGTCGCGTGCGCGGCGCCGCGCGACAGCGCCTCCAGACCGAGCGCTCCCGAGCCGGCGAAAGCGTCCAGCACGCGGGCGCCTTCCAGCAGGGCGCGGCCGCCCTCCCGCTTGGCCCAGGACGCGTGCGTCAGGCTGTCGAACAGCGCCTGCCGCACCCGATCGGCGGTCGGTCGCGTGGCCGGGCCCGGCGGCGCGGCCAACTTGCGGCCGCGCCAGGCGCCCGCGATGATTCTCACCTGGCCGGGTTGGGCAGTTGTTCGCGCAACACCTTTCCCGGCACCTCCTCGACCGCGCCACGCGCCAGTTGGCCAAGCTGGAACGGACCATACGCGATGCGGATCAGCCGGCTTACCCGCAAGCCCAGATGCGCCATGACGCGCCGCACCTCACGGTTGCGGCCTTCGCGCAGGCTGACGGCGATCCACGCGTTGTCGCCTTTTTTCGCGTCCAGCGCGGCCTCGATCGGGCCGTAGCGGACGCCCTCGATCACTGTGCCCCGCGCCAGATCGGCCAGCCGCTCGGCGGAGGGATGGCCGAACACTCGCACTCGGTAGCGGCGCAGCCAGCCATTCGATGGCAGTTCCAGCCGCCGTGCCAGGGCACCGTCGTTGGTAAGCAGCAGCAGGCCCTCGCTGTTCAGGTCGAGCCGGCCGACACTGACCACTCGCGGCATTCCGGGCGGCAACTTTTCGAACACGGTGGGCCGCTCCTCGGGATCGCGATGCGTCGTCACCAGGCCTTCGGGCTTGTGATAGCGCCAGAGCCGGGTGCGTTCCGCCGCGCCGACCACCTTGCCGCCGACCGTGACGATATCGCCTTCCGCCACGAAGGTCGCCGGATGGATTACGTGATTGTTGTTCAACCGCACTTTTCCGTCGGCGATCAACTTTTCCGCGTCGCGACGGCTGGCGACACCGGCGCGCGCCAGGAACTTCGCGATGCGCTCGCCGCGAGCGGGATCGTCGCTCATGCGCAGGCGGCGACGAACGCGGCGAACAGCGCGTGGTCGCCCGGGTCGATCAGGAACTCCGGATGCCACTGCACGCCGATGCAAAATCGCGCTTCGGCCAGTTCGATACCCTCGATGACGCCGTCCGGCGCGGTGGCGTCGACCGCGGCGCGCCCTGGATCGGCGACCGCCTGGTGATGCGACGAGTTCACCTGCATTGAGACGGCCCCGGTAATGCGCGCGAGGCGCGTGCCGGGTAAGACGCGAACCGCGTGCCCAGCCTCGTGACGCGGATTTGGCTGTTCGTGCGCGAGCGCTTCGGGCAGCGCGTCGGGGATGTGCTGGATCAGCGTGCCACCGAGGGCCACCGCCAGCAATTGCTGGCCGCCGCAGATGCCCAATACCGGCATGTCGCGCGCCAGTGCGCCGCGCAGCAGCGCCAATTCAGCCTCGGTGCGCGCCTGCTTCAGCGACACCGTGCCGTGCCGCTCGACGACGCCGTACAGCGCTGGATCGACATCGAACGCGCCCCCGGTGACTACCAGGCCGTCGATGCGGTCCAGCATCGCGTCGGCCAGCGCCGGCAGATGCGGCAGCGCCATCGGCAGTGCGCCGGCGGCGGCCAGCGCCTCGGCGTAGTTGGCGCGCAGCGCGTACCAAGGATAACGCGACCAGCCGCCGGCCGGCTCGCTGTCCAGAGTGACGCCGATCATGGGAGGGGACATGCCGCCCTTCTACGCGAAAAGTTGGCGCAGATGGTCGTTGAGGAAGCGACCCTCGGGGTCAAGTCTGCGGCGCAGGTCGAGGAACGCCTCGAAATCTTGGGAACAGCGCCGGCAGATCGTCGGCGTGGGCAAAGTGCAGCTTGCCCCAATGCGGCCGAGCGCCGTGGCGGCGCAGGATCGCGTCCACGTCGGTCAGGTACGGCCAGTAATCCATCCCCGGGCCGCCGGAGACGGAAATCGTGACGCTGTCCTGCTCGTGGAATGGGCTGAGCCAGGCCGGATCACCGGCGACGAAACGGTACTCCACGGGATAGATGCAGTCGGTGTGCTTGGTCAGCATCAGCGCGCGAACTTCTCGCAGGGCCGCCGGGCCGTGGGCAAGCGGCACCGCATATTCCAGCTCGTGAAAATTCGGCACATATTCGATCGGATAGATTTCCGAGGAGTATGCCACCTTCTCGAAGCCGTGCGCAGCCGTGAAGGGGCGCGCGTCGGTGATGTTCATGATTTTCATCTCGCAAACGTCGGCCGTGCGCCGCGTGCGGGTGCGCCCCGCCGCCGCGGTGTCGGGCAGGCAGTATAAGGGACGAGACGCCTCCGACGGGCACCAGAAGAACGCAAAATGCCGGTTGGCCCTGGCCAGTTCGTCATGGGCGTCGAGACATTCCTCGAAATCGGCCCGCCAGACCTCTTCGTGCAGATTGTAGGCGTCGGTCACTTGCAGGGTGAGTTGCGAGATCACGCCCAGCACGCCTAGCGAGACCTGCGCGGCGCGCAGCATGTCAACGTCGCCGGCATCGTCCACCTTCAGGATCGAGCCATCCGGCTGTATCAGCCGCATTCCCACCACTTGCGAGGACATGTTGCCCAGCCTGATGCCGGTGCCGTGCGTGCCAGTGGACAGCGCCCCCGCCAATGCCTGGCTGTCGATGTCACCCTGGTTCGTGAGCGACAGACCCAACGCCTTCAGCGCCTGGCCGATCTCGCCGATGCGCGTGCCGGCGGCGACGGTGATCCGTTTGCGGTCTTGGTCCACCGCCAGGATGCCGGTCAGGTGCTCCAGGCTTATCAACAGCCCGCCGGTGCCCACAATGGGCGTAAAGGAATGGCCGGAGCCGGCAACCCGCGTGTTCAGGCCCTTGCGTGTTGCTGCCGCGACCAGGCTCGCCACTTCGTCCTCGGAGCGCGGCGCGTTGCAGTGCCGTGCGAGGCAGGACTGATTGCCGACCCAGTTGCGCCAATGGCCGCCGGGGCCGAGAACGGCTTCGGTATGCTGCTGACTGTCCATTGCACCCCCGTCGGGAGGCAGGATCGGTCAGACGATGCCGCGCGGCAAGGAGGCGCTTTGGAGGGGATGGCGCTGGCCCTGGAACAGGCAAGGCAGGCCGCCACGCGCGGCGAGGTGCCGGTGGGTGCCGTGGTGCTGGGACCGGAGGGCACGGTGCTGGCCGCCGCCGGGAACCGGGTCGAGACGGAACACGACGCCGCCGCTCACGCCGAGCTACTGGCATTGCGCGCCGCCGCGCGGGCGCTCGGCACGCCGCGCCTGCTCGGCTGCGATCTGGTGGCGACGCTGGAGCCGTGCCCGATGTGCGCCGCAGCGGCTAGCCTGTTTCGCGTGCGTCGCGTGGTGTTCGGCGCCTATGACCCGAAGGGCGGTGGAGTGGAGCACGGCGCACGGGTGTTTGCGGCGCGAGGCTGCTTGCATCGGCCGGAGGTCGTCGGCGGTGTGCGCGAGGCGGAATCGGCGGCGTTGCTGCGGGCGTTCTTCGCGTCCCGCCGATGATCCACAATCAGCGCAGACGCTGTCCTGCAATATCGCGGCGCCAGAACCCGCCGGGAAATTCGATGGCGTCCACGGCCCGATAAGCCGTCTCGCGGGCCGTCCACAGTGTGTCGCCAAGCGCCCCTACGGTCAGCACCCGGCCGCCGTCGGCCACCAACACGCCATCTTGCAACCGGGTCGCTCCCTGGAACACATATGCCTCTGGGACCGCCTCGGCCGCTGCCAGGCCGCCGATCGCCGCGCCCGGCGTGGTCGCCCCCGGATACCCACGCGCGGCCAGCACCACCGCCACGGAAGCTTCCGGCCGCCAGCGCAGCGAGAACGCATCCAGCGTCCCGTCGCACGCCGCCATCAACCCCGGCAGCAGGTCTGAGCGCAGGCGCGGCAGCAGGCACTGGGTCTCCGGATCTCCGAGCCGCACGTTGAACTCGATCAGCTTCGCGCCGTCCGGCGTCAGCATAAGCCCGGCGAACAGCACGCCTCGGAACGGCGTGCCGCGACGCGCCAGCTCAGCCAGGGCAGGGCGGATGATGCCGTCCATCGCCGCCGCTTCCAGCGCCGGCGTCAGCGAGGGCGGTGGGGAATAGGCGCCCATGCCGCCGGTGTTCGGCCCGGTGTCGCCGTCGCCCACGCGCTTGTGGTCCGCGGCTGCGCCGAGCGAAATGGCGTGCGTGCCGTCGCACAGCGCGAACAGGCTGACCTCGTCGCCCTGCATCACCTCCTCGATCACCACGCTCGCACCTGCTGCCCCAAGCCGCCGCGCCTGCATGAAATCGTCGATCGCCTGCTCGGCCTCGTCCACCGAAGCGGCGACCACCACACCCTTGCCGGAGGCCAGCCCATCCGCCTTGACCACGATTGGCGCGCCCCGTCGGCGCACGAATTCCCGCGCGGCGGCGGCATCGTCGAACCGCTCCCACAGCGCGGTCGGGATGGCGGCGGCATCGCAGATCTCCTTGCAGAAACTCTTGCTGCCCTCCAGCCGCGCCGCCGCCGCCGAAGGGCCGCAGCACGCAATGCCCTCTGCCCCCAGCGCATCCGCCAGCCCCGCTACCAGCGGCGCCTCCGGGCCGGGCACCACCAGGTCGAGCGCGTATTCGACGGCAAAGCGTACCAGACCGGGAGTGTCCGTCGCCGCCAGCGCGACGGACTCGGCCACCTGCATGGTTCCCGGATTGCCGGGCGCGCACCACAATTTCGTGAGCAGCGGACTGGCCGCGATTGCCCAGCACAGGGCGTGCTCGCGTCCTCCGGCACCCACCACCAGCACCCGCATCGTACGCCCCCCTGTCTGTCGGCGGCACCGGCCTTAGCATAATGTGCGCGGCATGGACGAACTGACCGGCGCCGCCAGCAATATTCCAGAATACGGCGTGGCCGAAATCTCTGGCGCCGTGAAGCGCACGCTGGAGAGCGCGTTCGGCCGTGTGCGGGTGCGCGGCGAGATCACCGAGGCGCGGCCCTATGCCTCGGGCCACATCTACTTCTCGCTCAAGGAGGATCGCTGCAAGCTGGCCTGCGTCGCCTGGAAATCGGTCGTGCCGCGGCTCGGCCTACTGCCGGAGAACGGCGTGGAGGTGATCGCCACCGGAAAGCTCACCGGTTACGGCGACCGCTCGAGCTATCAGCTCAGCGTCGACCGGCTGGAGTATGCGGGCGTCGGGGCCATGCTGGCCCGCGTCGAGGTGCTGCGGCTACGCCTGACGGCCGAGGGCCTGTTCGACCCGGCGCGTCGCCGCGCGCTGCCGATGCTGCCGCGCGTGGTGGGTGTCGTCACCAGCGAAGATGGCGCAGTGCTGCACGACATTCATACCACCATCGCCCGCCGTTTTCCGCGCCGCTTGCTGCTGTGGCCGGTGCCGGTGCAGGGCGAGGGGGCGGCGGCGCGCATCGCCGCGGCGATCGAGGGGTTTGGCACGCTGGCGCCGGATGGCGATCCGCCGCGGCCGGACGTGCTAATCGTGGCCCGCGGTGGCGGCAGTCTGGAAGACCTGATGGCCTTCAACGACGAGGTGGTGGTGCGCGCCGCTGCCGCCTGTCCGATCCCGTTGATCTCGGCGGTGGGGCATGAGACCGACACCACGCTGATCGATCACGCCGCCGATCGCCGCGCGCCGACTCCTACCGCCGCAGCCGAGCTGGCGGTCCCGTCGCGGGTCGAGCTTGCGGCCGGCCTCGCGCGATCGGGGGCGTCGCTGTCTGGCAGCATGAACGCCGCCCTGCGCCATCATCGCGTCGACCTGGAGCGCGCGGGGCGCGGTCTACCGGATCTTCCTGGGCTGCTCGGTACGGCGCGGCAGCGGGTGGATGATCGCTGCGAACGCTTGGCGCTGGCGTTGCCGAACCTGCTGGCCGGGCGCAGGGCCGCGCTGGAGCGCGCGACGCGGAAACTGCCCGATCCGGCCCACCTCGTGCGGCAGTGGCGCCAGCATCTTGATGCGCTATCGCGACGCCTGCCGTTCGCGATGCCACTCGCGGTGGCGCGTCGCCGTCATGCGCTGACCCTAGCGGCATCGCAACTGGAGGCGGCGCGGCGACACGCCCTATCCGGCCGCGTGGCCCTCGCCGCGCGCGTGCTGCCGCGCTTGTCGGAGGCGACAGTGCGCGGGAGGCTGCGCGAGGCGCGGGGACGGTTGGAGGGCTTGGCGGCCCAGCTTGAGGCGATGTCCCCCAACGCGGTGCTAGCCCGCGGCTACGCGGCGGTGTTCGACGCTGGCGGCGCGCCGCTCACCTCCGCGGCGGCCGTGCTGCCCGGTAGCGAGTTGCGCATCGCGTTTGCGGACGGGCGTGTGGCGGCCAGAGCCGCGGGCCGGCGCCGGGACGAGCGGCAGAGGACACTCTTGTGAGGGGGGTGTTGTTCAAGCGGCGCAGCAGGCGTCGGCGGTTGCCTCGTGGGGTGTCGAAGACGCTGCTGGCCGTCCGCTTTGGCGGTGCGCGTTACAGCTTCGCCCGATACTCCTTCTGCACCGCCTTGATCTTTGCGTCCGTGCCGAAGAACGTGTGTCGCGACATATCCGCGCTGTAGCGGCTGGCGGCGGGATGGCGGCCGAGCGCCTCGGCCATAGCGCGAATGTGGTGCGGCCCCGCGCCGCAGCATACGCCCAGATAGTTAATCCCCATCGCGTGCGCCGCCCGGGTGAAATCGGCGATCTCCTCGCGGGTGCAGACGAACGGATCCAAACCCACCGGAAACGCGCGCCGACCGCCACAGCAGGCATCGGTCAGCGCCATGAAAGACGGCTCGGCGGGGGTGGTGCGATAAGGCACCGGCAGGGCCGCCACATGGCATTTGACCGCCGCTCGGATCTGTCTCCAGCAGCGGCAGCATGGTGGCCGGCCCGCGATGGCAGTTCAGCCCCACGACGTCCGCGCCGGCATCTTCCAGCCGCTTGCACGCTTCGGCCGCCGTCCAGCCCTCGCGCGTGTGTTCCTCGCGGATGATCGGGATCGTCACTACCGCCGGAAGCGAGGAGTGCCGCTTGATCGCCGCCAGCGCGCGCAGCGCCTCGCCGCCCCACTCGAACGTCTCGGCCACGATGTAGTCGGCCCCGGCATCTACGGCCCAGCCGATCTCCTCGGCAAAGATCCGATCCACCTCGGCCAATGCGGCACTGTCGGACGGGTCGTACAGCGTGGTGTTGCAGATGTCGCCCGCCAGTAGCGTGCCGGTGTCGCGCGCCACGCGCCGGGCGATGTCCAGGGCTATGCGGTTCATCGACTCCAGGTCGTCCTCGCGGCCGATCAGGCGCAGTTTCTCGCGATGCACGTAGTAGGTCAGCGCCTGCGTCACGTCCGACCCGGCATGGACGAAGTCGCGGTGCAGTTGCTCGACCACTTCGGGATGGTCGGTCAGCACCTCGGGGACGAAAGCGCCGGCTTGCAGGTAGCCGCGCCGCTCCAGCTCGAACAGATAGCCTTCCGCGCAGATCACAGAGCCGTGGTCCAGCCGGTCCATCAGGCCCGGGGCTGCGGTCGGAGCGTCGTTCATGGGGCGTTTCCTGGTGTGCTGGGTTGGCATGGAGGCAGCCTAGCCTCATTGGGCCGCGCGGGATAAGCCCTGCCATCGCGCAGGCAGGGAGGCGTCGCTGAAGGTCATCGAGGTGACGAACACCGACTTCGCGCTGCGCCATTTCCTGCTGCCGCTGCTGCGCGGCCTGCGCGCGCGCGGTCATGAGGCGGTCGGCGTCTGCCCGGAAGGTACGCTGGCCGACACCGTGCGCGCGGAAGGGTTTCGCGTGGTTGCGATCCCGCTGGCGCGCAGCCTGTCGCCCGCCGCGCAATGGCGGGCATTCCGGGCGCTGCTGGCCATGCTGCGGGCCGAGCGGCCGGACGTCGTGCATGGACACATGCCGATCAGCGGCTTTCTAGCCCGCCTCGCGGCCCGCGTGGCCGGGGTGAAACGTACCGCCTATACCTGTCATGGTTTCCTGTTCAACCAGCCCGGGCCGCTGGCCGCGCCGCGCCGCCGCCTACGCGATGGAATGGGTCGGTGCGCGGCTGACCGACGTGTTCATGACCGTCTCGGCCAAGGAAGCGGCGGATGCCGCGCGGCTCGGTATCACGCGCCGCGCGGTCGCCGTGGGCAACGGCCGCGATCCGGCGCGTTTTCGCCCCAACCCGGCCGCGCGCGCCGCTGTGCGCGCGGCACTCGGCACGCCGCGCGACCGGGTGGTGGTGGTGATCGTCTCGCGGCTGGTGCGCTCGAAAGGTCACGCCGAACTGCTGGCTGCGATGCAGGAGGTGGACGCCGAGCTGTGGGTGGTGGGCGAGCGGCTGGACAGCGATCATGAACCTGGCCTGGAACCGTTCTTCGCCACCTCGACGCTGGGCGCGCGGCTGCGCCGCCTGGGCTATCGCGACGACATTGCCGAGTTGCTGGCAGCCGCGGACATCTTTGCCCTGCCGAGCTGGTTCGAGGCGCTGCCGATGTCGGTGATCGAGGCCATGCTGACCGGCTTGCCGGTTGTGG
Source organism: uncultured Pseudomonadota bacterium (assembly GCA_963758455.1). Classification (GTDB taxonomy): domain Bacteria; phylum Pseudomonadota; class Alphaproteobacteria; order Acetobacterales; family Acetobacteraceae; genus CAVRQM01. Next base: position 118,329 of record CAVWVK010000001.1, read on the forward strand.
CCTCCGACGTGCCCGGCCCCCGTGAGCAGGTGGTCCATGGCGTCACCGGCCTGCTGGTCCCCCCGCGCGAAGTGGCACCCCTGGCCGGGGCGCTTCGCCGCCTCGCGAGCGATCCGCGGCTGCGTGGCCGCATGGGCGTGGCCGGCCTGGAGCGGGCGCGAGAAAAATACGACGAGGCGCGGGTGGTCGGACGGGTGCTCGACCTGCTAGGGGCCTGATCCATGACCGACATTCTTCCCGTCCGCCGCGCCCTGATCTCGGTTTCCGACAAGGACGGGCTGCCGCCGCTGGCGCGCGCATTGGCCTCCCACGGCGCCGAACTTCTGTCCACGGGAGGCTCCGCGGCCGCGCTGCGGGCGGCCGGCGTGGCGGTGACGGAGGTCTCCGACCACACCGGCTTTCCGGAGATCCTCGACGGGCGGGTTAAGACGCTGGTGCCGCAGATCCACGGTGGCATCCTCGGCCGCCGCGACTCGCCGGATCATCTGGCGCAGATGCAGGCGCACGGCATCGCGCCGATCGACCTGGTGGTGGTCAACTTGTATCCGTTCGAGGCCACGGTCGCGCGCGGGTCCGACTACGACGCGTGCGTGGAAAACATCGACATCGGCGGCCCGGCGCTGATCCGCGCGGCGGCGAAAAATCACGCCTCGGTCGCGGTGCTGACCGAACCGGCGCAGTACGCCGACCTGCTTGACGAGCTGGGCCGCCACGGCGGCAGCACGCTCGCCCTGCGCCGCCGCCTGGCCGCCGCCGCCTATGCGCGCACAGCCGCTTACGATGCGGCCATCGCCGCTTGGTTCGCGGGCCAGCAGGGCGAGACCTTTCCACCCCGCCTGGCGATCGCCGGTGCGCTGCGCGAGGTGCTGCGCTATGGCGAGAACCCGCACCAGCAGGCCGCCTTCTATGCCACGGGCGAGCCTCGCCCGGGGGTCGCGACGGCGCGGCAGACGCAGGGCAAGTCGCTGTCCTACAACAATTTGGCCGACACTGACGCGGCGCTGGAGTGCGTGGCCGAGTTCGAGCAACCGGCCGCGGTGATCGTCAAGCACGCCAACCCGTGCGGCGTGGCGGTTGCGGCGACGGTGCTGGAGGCTTGGCGGGCGGCACTGGCCTGCGATCCGGTTTCGGCGTTCGGCGGCATCGTTGCCCTTAACCGGCCGCTGGACGGTCCGACCGCGCAGGCGATCGCCGACATCTTCACCGAAGTGATCGTGGCGCCGGACGCGACTGCGCAAGCGCGGGCGGCACTGGCCGGCAAGAAGAACCTACGGCTGCTGCTGACCGGCGCGCTGCCCGATCCGGTTGCGCCCGGCCTGACTTGGCGGAGCGTCGCCGGCGGAATGCTGGCGCAGACCCGCGACACCGGCCGCATCTCCGAGGCCGGCCTGCGCACCGTCACCCGCCGCGCGCCCACAGCGGCCGAAACCAAGGCGCTGCTGTTCGCGTGGCGGGTCTGCAAGCACGTCAAGTCGAACGCCATCGTCTATGCCCGCGCCGATGCGACCGGCGGGGCTACCGTCGGCATCGGGGCGGGGCAGATGAGCCGCGTCGATTCCGCCCGCATCGCCGCGCGCAAGGCCGCCGATGCCGGCCTGTGCACGCGCGGCGCCGTGGTCGCGTCCGACGCCTTCTTCCCCTTCGCCGACGGGCTGGACGCGCTGGTCGAGGCTGGCGCCGTCGCGGTGATCCAGCCAGGCGGCTCGTTGCGCGACGCCGAGGTGATCGCCGCGGCCGACGCCGCCGGCCTGGCAATGGTGTTCACCGGGATGCGCCATTTCCGCCACTGACCCCGCCAACGCCTGGATTTCCGCCGATGCCGGGGCATATTGGCCCGGCATCCCGATCCAACCGGAGTTTCCCCGTGCGCGATTTCAGCGACCTGACCGAGCGGGAGATCCTGGCGCTGGCGATCAGCAGCGAGGAGGAGGACGGACGCATCTATGCCGACTTCGCCGAAAGTCTGCGCGCCGAGGCGCCGGCCAGCGCCCACGTCTTCCGCGAGATGGCCGCCGAGGAGGGCGAGCATCGCCGTACCCTGATAGACCTGTTCGTGCAGAAGTTCGGCGATCACATCCCGCTGGTGCGCCGAGGCGACGTGCGCGGCTTCGTGGCGCGCCAGGCGGTGTGGCAGGTGCAGCGGCGCGGACTGGACGCGATGCGCCGCCACGCCGCGGACATGGAGATCGAGACCAGCCGCTTTTATCGCCGCGCCGCCAGCCGTACCTCGGATGCCGCGATCCGCAAACTGCTGGGCGATCTGGCCGAGGCCGAGGAGGCGCACGAGCACACCGCCGACCGCCTGGTGGCCGAGAACCTGCCGCAGGATGTGCGCGAGGGCGAGGACGCAACCCGCAAGCGTTCGTTCGTGCTGCAAAAGATCCAACCTGGCCTGGCCGGGCTGATGGACGGCTCGGTGTCGACATTGGCGCCGGTGTTCGCCGCGGCGATCGCCACGCACAGCACCTGGCAGGCCTTCGTGGTGGGGCTGGCGGCGTCGCTGGGCGCGGGCATCTCTATGGGGTTCGCCGAGGCGCTGTCGGATGATGGCAGCTTGACCGGGCGCGGCGCGCCGCTGCTGCGCGGCATCATCTGCGGCCTGATGACCACAGCGGGCGGCATTGGCCACACGTTGCCGTTCCTGATCCCGCAGTTCTGGACGGCGATGGTCGCGGCGGTGGCCGTGGTGGTGGTCGAGCTGGCGGTGATTTCCTGGGTGCGCTGGCGCTACATGGATACGCCGCCGCTATCGGCCGCCGTGCAGGTGGGCATCGGGGGCGCCTTGGTGTTCGCGACGGGGGTGCTAATCGGCAATAGCTGACGCGCGCGATCGCCACGGCGTGCGCCAGGTCGGCCTGCGCCTCGGGCGTGCGCATGTGCTCGGCGAAGATGGCGCGCATGGGCGCGGTACCGCCGCGCCGTAGATCACAGCAGTGGCGAACCCAACCAATTGCCCTGCACCGGCTCGACGCCGCCGGCCGGCGCCAGGCCGCGCCCGGCCAGGCACCGCTGCACGGCGCGGCGCATGGCCATTTCCTGCTCGTGGACCCCCGATACGCGCACGTCTTGCAGCGGGCTGTTGGCGCGCAGGGTCGCCGCCCGCACCGCCGGATCGTCCGCGGCGCGGCGCTGGCACTGGCCCTGCGCTGTGCTCGTCGGCGCGTCCCCGGACAGCGCGCCGCAGCCCGACAGCGTCACCAGGCACGTCGCCGCCAAACACATCATCACCAGACAGGCCGGCGGCGGAGTCTTCATGCAGCGTCCATCCAGTCATCGATCAGCCGGCTGGCAATGCTGTCCCGGCGCGGGATGGAAAACCCGTACGCCTCGGGCCGGCGCACCTGCTCGCGAGTGAACCAGCGGGCGTCGGTCAGTTCGACGGGGTCGATGACGATGTCCTCGCTCAGCGCCTCGGCATAGAAGCCGAGCATGATGCTGGCCGGAAACGGCCAGGGCTGGCTGCTATGATAGGCGACGCGGCCGATTCGCACGCCGGTCTCCTCCAACACCTCGCGCGCCACGGCTTCCTCGAGGCTCTCGCCCGGCTCCACGAAACCGGCCAGGGTGGAATACATCGTCGTGGTCGGGAAACGTTGCGAGTGGCCGAGCAGCGCTCGCTCGCCACGCGTCACCAGCATGATGACCGCCGGATCGGTGCGCGGGAAGTGGTGCGTGCCGCAGGCGGGGCAGACCGTCACGTTGCCGGCGCCGTGCGCCTCGGCGCGGGCGCCGCAATTGGCGCAGAACCCGTGCCGCGCGCGCCAGTGCATCAGGCCGCGCGCGTGCGCCAGGATGGCCGCCTCACCGGGCGGCAGCAGGCCCGCGGTGGCGCGCAGATCGGCGAACGCCCCGACGCCCGGTGGCAGCAGCGGCACCGGATCGTCGGCGGCCGAGGCGTCCACTGCGAACAGCGCCCGCGCGTCGTGCAGGCCGAGAAATGCCCAGGGACCACCGGCCAAACGCAGCGTCGCGGCCGCCTCGCCGGTCAGGAACATCGCCTCGGGGTGGCCCTCCTCGACGCCGTGCATCAGGTTGCGCCCGCGCCACACCGGCGCCCACAGCGTCGCCGGGTCGTCCAGGGCCGCCGCCAGCCAGGCCGCGTTTTCGCGCAGGTGCGAGGCGCGGTCGAGCGGGCTGCCGGTGTAGGCGTTGGGGCGGGTCGCGAGGATGTCGGGCATGGCGGGCGGCGGACCCTGCCACGCGCGGGCGGCCGCGGCAAACCTAGCGCGCGCGTGGCGATCGGCCCATCTCGACCAAGTTGGTCAGGGGGGGCGGAAATGGGTATGGTCAATATCTATGAGGCGAAGGCCAATCTGTCGCGCCTGGGCGATCAGGCAAGCCGGTGGCGCGGCTAGTGGCTCTGGAGGCTGGCCGCAAACCGCGAGAGCTAGGCAAGTTCAAAGGTCAGGGCGACCGTCGCCGCAACGGTGACACGGCTGCCTGCGCACCATCGCGACCCATTCGACCGCCTGCTGCTGGCGCAGGCCATCGCCATGCCGGCACGCCTCTAACCTCCGACCGCCCTCCGCCTCGCCGCCTACGGCGAACTGACGGCGCTGATCCGCTAGGCTTGCGGCCACCCGCCCGGTGCATGATATGCTCGTTCCGGGAGGCCGGTGGCGGACGGATGCCTTGCCAACCCGGTCAGGTCCGGAAGGAAGCAGCCGCAGCGAGTTTCCATCCGGGTCGTCGTCCGACCTCCCACCCCGCAACCGCAAGCGCCGCCCGCCGCGGCCGGAACCCAGCGCCGCGCATGAGCCTGTTCGGCCCCGATCCCGCACCCGAGGCTGAACCCAGGCTGCTCGAAACGGCGCTGCCCGGCATCCCCGTGCCTTCGGCAGCGGCGTATCGTGTGCTGGCGCGAAAATACCGGCCGACCACCTTCGCCGACCTGATCGGTCAGGACGTGATGGTGCGGATCCTGCGCAACGCCTTCGCGCTGGACCGTGTGGCGCACGCATTCATGCTCACCGGCGTACGCGGTGTCGGCAAGACCACCACCGCGCGCATCATCGCCCGATGCTTGAACTGCATCGGTCCCGACGGCGCCGGCGGTCCCACCGCCGAGCCGTGCGGCGTCTGCGCCAATTGCGTGGCGGTCCTGGCCGACCGGCATCCCGACGTGACCGAGATGGACGCCGCCAGCAACACCGGCGTCGACGACGTGCGCGAGATCATCGAGGCGACCCGCTTCCGGCCGATGCAGGCGCGCACCCGCGTGTTCATCATCGACGAAGTCCACATGCTGTCGCGCCACGCCTTCAACGCGCTGCTCAAGACGCTGGAGGAGCCGCCGCCGCACGTGAAATTCGTGTTCGCCACCACGGAGATCCGGAAAGTGCCGATCACCGTGCTGTCGCGCTGCATGAAGTTCGATCTGCGTCGCGTGCCGGCCGCCGACCTCGCCGCGCATTTCTCCCGCATCGCCGAGGCCGAGGGCGTCGCCGTGGACGCCGAGGCGTTGGCGTTGCTCGCACGCGCCGCCGACGGCTCGGTGCGCGATGGGCTGTCGCTGCTCGATCAGGCCATCGCGCAAGCCCCGTCCGGCTCGGTGGTCAGCGAGGCGGCGGTGGCCGACATGCTGGGCCTGTCCGATCGCGGCGCGGTGTTCGACCTGCTCGACGCGGTGTTCGCCGGACGCACCGCCGACGCACTGGCGATCACCGAGCGGGCGCACGAGCAGGGCGCCGATCTGGGCGTGATGCTGGCCGACCTGCTGGAACTGCTGCACACGCTGACCCGGCTGAAATCCGTTCCGGCGCTGCGCACGGGGAGGGAACTGCCCGAGGCCGAGCGCACCCGCGGCGCGGCGCTTGCCGACCAACTGGACATGGCGGCGATCGGCCGCGCCTGGCAGATGCTGCTGAAGGGCATCGGCGAGGTCGAGCAAGCCCCGGACCGCCGCGCCGCCGCCGAAATGATCCTGGTCCGCCTGTGCCACGTCGCCGACCTGCCGACGCCGGGCGAGCTAGTGCGGCGGCTGGACAACGCGCCGCCGGGCGCTCCGGCCGCTGGTCCCGGCGGCGGCGCGCGCGCGGCGGCGGGTGGGGGTGTGGTGGCGCGCCGCGCGGCTGAGCCCGAATCGGTTGCGGCGCCTGTCGTGCAGGCGGCCGCGGCACAGCCCTTGCCGGCGAACCTGCGCGAGGTCGCCGCCCTGGTCGCGGCCCGGCGCGAGGCCAGCCTGCACGCGCATCTGGTGCATTCGGTGCATCTGGTGCGCTTCGCGGCGCCGGTGATCGAGCTGCGCCCCGGGCCAGACGCGCCGCGTGATTTCGCCGCGCGGCTCGCGGCGGTGCTGCTGGCCGCGACCGGCGTGCGCTGGACCATCGCGATGTCCGCCGCCGCCCCCGGCGAGCCGACGCTGGCGGCCCAGGGCGAGGCCGCCGACGCCGCGCGCCGCCATGAGGCGGCCGGGCACCCTCTGGTGCGTGCCATCCTGGACGCCTTTCCGGGTGCCCGCGTGGAGGCGGTGCGCGATCCGGCGGCGGATGCCTATGGGCTGGCGCCCGCCGTCGCGGATGATGGTGAAGCGCCGCGCCGCCGACGACGACACCCCGGATGATGCTGAGGAGTAAGCTATGAAGAACCTCGCGGGCCTGATGAAGCAGGCCGGCCAGATGCAGCAGAAGATGCAGGAAATGCAGGAGAAGCTCGAGGCAATGGCGCTCGAGGGCAGCGCGGGGGCGGGCATGGTTACTGTGACGCTGAACGGGCGCGGCGACCTGCGCGCGGTGCGCATCGACCCCAAGCTGGCCGATCCCGCCGAAACCGAGATGCTGCAGGACCTGATCGTGGCCGCCCATGCCGACGCGCGGCGCAAGATCGACGCGCTCGCCGCCGAGGAGATGCAGAAAGTGACCGGCGGCATGGCGCTGCCGGGCGGCATGAAGCTGCCGTTCTGATCGGCTTGGGGGCGTTGGGCGGCCCGGAAATCGAGCGGCTGATCGGGCTGCTGGCCAAGCTTCCGGGGTTCGGGCCGCGCAGCGCCCGCCGCGCCGCGCTGCGCCTGCTGCAACAGCCGCAGGCGCGGATGCTGCCGCTGGCCCATGCGCTTGCCGAGGCGGCGCAAGCGGTGCGCGCGTGCAGCAGCTGCGGCAACCTGGACAGCACCGATCCGTGCGCCATCTGCGCCGATCCGGGACGCGACCAGGCGCTGGTCTGCGTCGTCGAAGGCGTGGGCGATCTGTGGGCGCTCGAGCGTGCCGGGGTGCATCGCGGCCTGTATCATGTGCTGGGGGGCACGCTGTCGCCGCTGGCCGGCAGCGGGCCGGGCGACCTGAATGCGGCGCCGCTGCTGGCCCGGATCGGGCGGGGCGCCGTGCGCGAGGTCATCCTGGCGCTGGGGGCGACGGTGGACGGGGCGGCGACCGCGCATTGGCTGGCCGAACTGCTGGCGCCGTTCGGCGTGACGATCAGCCGCGTGGGGCATGGCGTGCCAATCGGCGGCGCCCTGGACGTGCTCGACGACGGAACGCTGGCGGCCGCCCTGCGCAGCCGCCAGCCCGTCTGACACGGCGAGGTTGTGGGGAGGGCCGCCGCTCTAGCCCACCACTCCCCGCGGCGTGCGCGACAGGCTGGCCAGGTTTTCGTCCACCGCCCGGAAGAGGCCCCAAGTCTCCTGGTAGAATGTGCGAAATCCGGGCGCCCCGGCATCGACGTCGAGCTGGCGCGCCTGGATGTAGCTGGTCCATTTGCGGCTGGCCGGGCGGCGGTGATGGAAATCGTGACAGGGCGCGTCGCCGACCAGCACGAACAGGCGCACGAACAACTGCACGGTCAGCATGTCGGCCCACCACGCGAGCCATTGCGCGACGCCTTCGGCCGACCGGAACGCGATGGCCGGGGGCGCCGAGCCGGGGAACACGCCGGCGGTGGCGTGCGCCGCGAAATCCTTGCCGCGCGACAGGATCATCTCCGGATCCGGGAAGCGGTGCTCGCACAGGATGCGGAACACGGTCGCGATCTGCAGCAGTACCGTAACCGGCAGCACCCACGCCACCATAAACGCAGTGAAATGCCCCGTTGCCGCGGCCGTCCCGGCCAGCGCGGCCCAGAACGCTATGCCAATCGTGTTATGCTTCCGGTCGTGCGAGAACCAGGCGGCGCGCACCCGCCGCACCAGGAAGCGGCCATGAAAGGCCGGCGAGACCAAGTTCGTGAGCACCCGACGCCATAGCTCGCGTTTGGACAGGGCCGGCTCCAGGCCGCACATGCCGAACACGAAATCCGCAAACTCGTCCTCTTCTGTCAACAACTTCTTGTGATTGTGGTGCAGCATGTGCTCGGCCTTATAGATATCGAAGTGCTTGAAGAGCAGAAGCGCCGAAATCAATCGCCCGATCAGGATGTTGGTGTCTCGCGACTTGAAGACCGTGCCGTGCGAGCAGTGGTGGAAAACGACGACCTGGAACAGGCCGAGCCCCGCGCTGGCGAGAATCAGTCCGATGAACAGGAAGCAGGCGCAGCCGAGGAGAGGCAGGTGCATCGCCAGGGCGCTGAGCAGGACGCCGAGGCAAGTCTGGAGGGTGGCTACAGTGACGAAAAACAATGGCGAGCGTTCGATCACCGGCTCGCCCGAGCGTGGTCGCGCGGTGAGCCAGGTCAGGAATGGCTGCAAGCGCTTCCGGCAACCGTTCGGCCATTGCGGCGCGCGGTTCCAGGCGGCAGTCCGAAATATCTTCGATTGACGCGAATTCGAGGGCGGCGACCGCATCCGCTAAATCGCCTGCTTGGTAAGTCATTCTCAGTCCTTTCTGGTGTGGGACAGCAAGGTTCAGCGTGGGCACGGCTGAAAGCCGAGTTTTGGCGAGCACCGGGCACTCACCTTCTTCTACGACATCGGGTGACGGAACGCCGCGTCATCCGTCAAGAATCGTGAATTAATCGGAGTGGCGTTACTTCCCCGTTAAATCGCCGTTAAAATGATCGCCTTGATTGACTTCTCTGTTTGGAGGCACACCTGCTTCACCGATGCGTGAGACAATGGCGGCATCACGGGAGGCGGTCGTGTCGATTGAGCCGACGGCGGAACCAGACGGCAAGGAACTCGCGGCCCATTCGGACGCCCATCCCGGCGCCATGCTGGGGGTCGCCTATGCACGGCATTTCGAGGCCGCAACCGCCGTCGCGCAGTGCGTCGAGCAGCTTGGAGCTAAGCGACCGACGCTGCTGCTGGTGTTCTGCGGCGGCAAACACGAGCCTGGACAGGTGCGCGACGCCTTGCGGGCAGTCTATGGCGACGTGGATGTGGTCGGTGGCTCGGCCGCCGGTGCGATCAGCGGGACCGGGTTCGGCTACAGCGGCCTGGAACTGGCCATACTGGCGTTCTTCGATCCAGCGATCACGCCGCGCCTGGTGCTCGAGACAGGGCTGCTGGAGGGCGAGATCGAAGCCGGACGCGCGTTGGGCGCGCAAGTGGCGACGGTTGCCGAGCCCAACGCGCTGGTGCTGCTGTTCTTCGACAGCGTGGCGACGAGCGCGCCACTACGCCTGCATTATGCCAGCTCCATCGTCGAGGGCTTCCAGGCTGGTCTGGACGGCAAACGGGTGGAGCTGATTGGCGGCGGCTTGCTGACCGATATGAACCTGTCGGATGGCTGGGTGTTCACCGGCCGGGCGGTGCGCAAGCACGCCGCCGTGGCGCTGGTGTTCCCGCCGGCGGTGCAGGCCGGCACGGTGGTGCTGCACGGTTGCCGGCCCGTCAGCACCTTCATGCGGATTACCCGAATCGAGGGCGCAGAGGTGTTCGAACTGGACGGCGAGCCGGCATTGTCGGTGATCGAGCGGATGCTGAACGTGTCGCTTGGCGGCCCGGAGGGGCACGACCTGACCCTGCTGGCAACGTTGGGCGAGAAGCAGGGCGATCCCTTTGCACCATACGACGAAAATGCGTACGTTAACCGGTTGATAGTCACGTCGGATCGGGGCAGGGGTTCCGTGACATTGTTCGAGCCGGACTTCCACGTAGGCACGATGGTGCAGATCATGTCGCGGGACAACTCGCTGATGCTGCAATCGGTGCAGGACGGGGTGGCCGCGGCGAACCGCGCGCAAGCGGCGGGTACCCGGTTGCTGAACCTGTACATCGACTGCGCCGGACGCGGCAGCGCGCGCAGCGGCGCGTCCACCGAGGAGGCTGAGATGGTGCTGCGCGGCCTCGATCTCTCGGTCCCGTTGATCGGCTTCTACTCCGGCGTGGAGATTGCGCCCTTCAACGGCTACAGCCGCCCGCTGGACTGGACCGGCGTGCTGACCACCCTACGCTGGGCCCCCTGATGGACGACAGCGCCGCCCCCTGGACTCGCGAGCTGAATTACTATCGTCGCGAGTGCAACGATCTCGGCGCGCGACTGCTGCGCCTTCAGGAAGAACAGAGCCAGGCGTTCCGCGAGGCGCGTCGTAGCCGCACCGTGGTCAAGCTGCTGCGCGAAGCGTATCGGCTGGGCGACTTGGCGCAGACCACGCACGATGTCGGCGGCCCGATGCTCGAGCTGCTGGTGGACAACACGCTGTGCGACCGCGCCGTGCTGCTGCGCGAAGAGCCGATCGGCGGCGGCACGTTCCTGCTGGCGCAGGCGATCGGGCTGGCCGACACCGCGCTGAATGCGCCTTTGACAATCAATACTCCCCCCGCCTTCCTGTACACCACCGGCCGGGGCAGTTCGGAGCCGAGCGCGCGCGACGTGACCGCGGCGATCGGCGTGCCGTTCGTGCTGTGGGCCTATGATCGCGGCAGCGGCCATGCTCTGGCGATCGGCAATCGCTCGGAAAGCAACGTCAGCCGCCCGTTCGAGCCGGGCGACCAGGAACTGATCGAGGCGGCGCTGTCGGTCTATCTCGACGTGCTGTACCGCAAGCACGCTGAGGCGCAGACCCGTCAGGCCAAGCAAGCCGCCGAGGCGGCCAATACGGCGCGCGCCGCCGGCCTTGCGGCGCTGGCGGAGGAGGTGCGCGAGCCGTTGCAGGCGATCGCCGATCTTGCCGAGACGCTGCGTCCCGGCGGTCGCGCGAACGGCGCCGCCGCGGCGCCCGCTTTGCTGGGAGCCGAGCCGCGCGACATCGCCGAGGAGATCGCTAAGCTTTCGCGTTACGTGGTGATGCTGGTCGATGGCGCCGCCGAGCATCCGGACACCGTAGCCCCGGCGGTGGCACTGGAAGTCGAGTGGGTGCCTATCGACGAAGTCATGCGCACTGCATTGCGCTCGGCCTATTCGGCCAGCGTAAAGCTTGGCGTGGATATCGAATCGAGCCTGCCGCGGCGGCGCACCGCGGTGCTGGCCGACCGGATGCGGATGCAGCATGTGATCCAGCATCTGGTGTCCAGCGTGCTGCGGGGCACCTCGACCGGCGGTGCGGTACGCGTCAACACCACGCGGCGCAGCGACGGCGGCCTCGAAATGCTGGTCGGCGCGCGCGGGGCGGCGCCATTGAGCGTGGCCTACCCGCCGACCGAACGGGCGGGGGCGGAGCGGCCGGTCGATCTCGGGGGCCAGCAGGACGGTGTCAATCTGTCCTTCGCGCGCGCCATCGTCGAGGCGCATGGCGGCACGCTGACCTTGGAGAGCAGCGCCTTCGGCGGCCTGTATGCCCGCCTTGTGCTGCCGGCGCGCAACACCCGCGACATCGATCTGGCGGAGGCGACGCTGTAACGATCAAGGCGGCGGAACGGCCGCTAGTTGCCGCCGTCGCCGCAGTCGTGCCAGCACGGCGCGTCCATCAAAGGCGCCCAGCGCCAGGCCGGCCAGCACATAGGCCGCACCTCCGAGGCCTACCAGCAGCGCCAGCGCCAGCCAGCGCAGGCCGGGCTGCACGAACAGCGGGTGCAGCTTTGTCTCGATCGCCCACAGCACCAGCGCCATTGCCGCCCCGGCCAGCAGCATTCGCGGCACCCTGCGCAGCAGCACCGCGTCCGCCACAAGCTGCCCACGCCGCGCCAGGATCAGCGCCAGCCCGGTGACATTGAGCCAGGCCGCAACCGAGGAGGCCAGCGGCGGCCCCAGATGCTGCAGCGGCCGCATGAACAGCAGGTTGAGCAGTAGGTTCAGCACCACGCAGGCCGTGCCGAGCTTCACCGGCGTGGCGGTGTCGCCGCGCGCGAAAAAGCCGTTGATGAGCACCTTGACCAGCACGAAGGCCGGGAGCCCGGTCGCGTAGGCTTGCAGCGCCTGGCCGGACAGCAGCACCGAATGCCGGTCGAACGCGCCGCGACCGAATAGTGCCGCGATGATCGGGGGCCCGGACACCAGCAGGGCCAGCGCCGCCGGAAGCGTCAGCAGCAGCGCGTATTCCAGCGCCCGGTTCATGGTGCCGATGGCGACCGACGGCGGCTCGGAAAACACCTGTCGCGACAATGTCGGCAGCAACGCGGTGCCGACCGCCGCCCCGATGGTGCCTAGCGGCAACTGGTTCACCCGGTCGGCATAGTACAGCACCGACACCGTGCCCGCCGGCAGCAGGCTGCCGATGATGACGTCGACGGACAGGTTGAGCTGCGTGACACCGGCGCCCAGCAACCCCGGCGTCATGCGCCGAAGCAGCAGCCGCATCGCCGGCGTCATGCGCGGTCGCGGCAGCGGCAGCACCAGCCCGGCGCGCCGCACCGCCCACATCAGCAGCAGCAGTTGCAGCACGCCGGAGACGCTGACCCCCCAGGCCAGGGCGTGCCCGGCGGTGGGCGCGATACGCAGCAGCCCCAGCATGAAGCCGATCGAGGTCAGGTTGTAGACCACGGGTGCGGCCGCCGCGGCCGCGAAGCGGTCCAGCCCGTTCAGCACCCCGGACAGCAGGGCGGCGAGGCAGATCAGCGGCATGTAGGGGAAGGTGATCCGGCTCAGCGTCACCGCGAGCTGGAACTTCGCCGGATCGGCCGAGAACCCCGGCGCCAGGACCGCCATGAGCTGCGGCATGAAGATCTCCGCCACCACCGTCAGTCCAAATAGCCAGAACGCCAGTACCGATGCCGCTTGCCCGGCGAATGCCTCGGCCGCCTCGCGCCCTTCGCTGGCCAGCAGGCCCGAGAATGAGGGGATGAAGGCGGCGTTGAACGCCCCTTCGCCGAACAGCCGCCGAAACAGATTGGGTAGCCGGTTGGCCACGAAGAACGCATCGGCGACTGGGCCCGCGCCGAGAAAGGCGGCGATCAGGATGTCGCGCAGGAAGCCGAGCAGCCGACTTGCCATCGTCCAGCCGCCGACCGTCAGGATGCCCCGCATCATGCCGGACGCTCCTCCGCCAGCCGCGGCAGCGCAGTGCCGGCACCCGCCTCGCCGCTGCCCAGCCGGTCCAGCAAGGCGGCAAGAATAGCGGGCGCCTCGGCCTCGAACAGGTATGGGGGAGACACGATAACCATGCCGCTTCCGTTCAATCGCTCCGGATCCAGCGGCTCGCGCACGAACAGCTCCGCCGCCAGCACATCGCGCAGGCCGCCGGCCTGGATGGCCGCGTGGAACGCGCGTACCGGGGCGCGGTGCTTGATCGGATACCACGCGGCGAGGATGCCGGTCGGAAAACGGGCATGGGCCAGACGCAAACCCTCCGCCACGCGGGAAAACTCGTCGGGTTGCTCATAGGGCGGGTCGATCAACACCAGCCCTCGCCGTTCGCGCCGCGGCGGCAGGAGTGCTGCTAGTGCCTCATAGCCGTCCCGATGATGGATCGCCACCTGCCGGTCGCCGGAGAAGGCGCGTCGCAGCGCCGCCGCATCCTCGGGGTGCAGCTCGCAGCAGGCGAGACGGTCGCCCGGCCGCAGCAGCGCGCGGGCGATGGCCGGGCTGCCGGGATACAGGCCGAGACGCCGCACCAGCCCCACGTAATCGGCGAGGGGCGGCGGCGCCTCGTCGAGCAGCCGGCCGATGCCCCCCTGCCACTCGTCGGTGCGGCTGGCGGGGCCGGTGTCCAGGTCGTAGCGGCCGATGCCGGCGTGCGTGTCGAGCACGAAGAACGGCGCGGGTTTTCTGGCCAGCGCGCGGAGCAGCCAGACCAGCAATGCGTGCTTCAGGCAGTCACCGGCGTTGCCGGCATGGAAGGCATGACGATAGTTCATGCGCCGGAAAGCTCCGGCAGCGGCCAGCGCGGGCGCGGAGCGTGTTCCAGCCCGTCCGACAGCCCCAGGCGCAGCCGCTCGATGCCCGGCCCAGGCGACCATCACCGCGTTGTCGGTGCATAGGCGCGGCGGCGGCGCCAGCAGCCGGAAGCCGTGCTCGGCGGCGGTCGCCTCCAGGGCCGCGCGGATCGCGGCGTTGGCCGCCACGCCGCCGGCAACCACCAGCAGCCGGCTCGCATGTTCGGCGGCAAACATCTCCAGCGCATGCGCGGCGCGATCGGCCAGCACGGCGGAAACCGCCGCCTGGAACGAGGCGGCCAGGTCGGCCGCAAGCCGCGCCGGCAACGGGCCGGGCGGCGAGGCCCCCACACAGCGGACCACCGCCGTCTTGAGCCCGGAAAAGCTGAAATCGCATCCCGATCGCCCCAGCAGCGGCCGCGGGAAATCGAAGCGGCACGGATCGCCGCCGGTGGCCAGATGCTCCAGCGCGGGGCCGCCCGGCCAGCCGAGGCCGAGCAATTTCGCGACCTTGTCGAACGCCTCGCCTACCGCGTCATCGATGGTGCCGCCGAGGCGCCGGTAGCGGCCCACGCCCAGCACGGCGACGCATTGGCAGTGTCCGCCGGACAGCAACAGCAGCAGGTATGGAAACGGCGCGCCGTCGGCTCTCCCACCGGGCAGCAGGCCGGGCAGGCGGGCGGTGAGCGCGTGCGCCTCGAGGTGGTTGATCGCCACGAACGGCAGCGTGCGCGCGAGGGCCACGCCCTTGGCAAAGCCGCTGCCGACGATCAGCCCGCCGATCAGCCCAGGTCCGCTGCTTGCGGCGATACCGCTGAGGCCGTCCCAGGTCACGCCCGCGTCGCGCATGACCGACCCGGCCATGTCGGGCAGCACGGCGAGGTGCGCGCGCGCGGCGATCTCAGGCACTACGCCACCATAGGCCGCGTGGCCGGCCTGGCTCAGCACACGCTCGGCCAGCACCGTCCCGTCCGGCGCCAGCACGGCGGCGGCGGTGTCGTCGCACGAAGTCTCAATTCCCAGCACGGGACCGGGCTGCCATCTTTCCATCATCGCGCGGCGGTTCTAGGACGATCGCATGTCCGCCGCCCAGCCCGCGCCGCGAACCGCCCCGCATTCGCGTGCGCTGCCACTGCGGGTGGGCACCCGCGCCTCGCCGCTGGCGCTGGTGCAGACCCGCGCCTTTCTCCAAGTGTTGCGCGGCTTCTGCCCGGTGCTACGCGGCATGGAGGTGTTCGAGGAACATCCGATCCGCACCACCGGCGACACGGTGCAGGACCGCCGCCTCGCCGAGATCGGCGGCAAGGGGCTGTTCGCCAAGGAAATCCACGAGGCGCTGGCCGATCGGCGGGTCGACTTCGCGGTCCACAGCCTGAAGGATCTGGAGACCGTGCTGCCGGACGGCATCGTACTGGCCTGCACGCTGGCGCGCGAGGATGCGCGTGACGCGTTGATTCTGCCGGCCGGCACGTCCGTCGATCCCGACGATCCGTTCTCGGCTCTCGCGCCGGGGGCGGTGATCGGCACCAGTTCGGTGCGGCGGCAGGCGCAGTTGCTGCACGTCCGGCCGGATCTGCGTATCGTCACGCTGCGCGGCAATGTGCAGACGCGGCTGGCCAAGATCGCGGCAGGGGCGTGCGACGCGAGCCTGCTGGCGCTGGCCGGACTGCGCCGGCTGGGTTTGGCGGAGGCGGCCAGCGTGGTGTTGGACCCCGAGACGATGGTGCCCTCGGCCGGCCAGGGGATCGTCGGCGTGACGGTGCGCGCGGCCGACACGGCGTTGCGCGAGATGCTGGCGGGGATCGAGGATGCCTCCGCGCGGGCGGTGGCCACCGCCGAGCGGGCGCTGCTGGCCGAGCTGGACGGCTCGTGCCGCACGCCGATCGGCGGCTATGCGCGGCTGCTGCCGGACGGGCGGCTGCGGCTGACCGGACTGGTCGCGCGCGAGGACGGCAGCTTTCTGTGCAAGCGCCGCCTCGACGGGGCGGCCGCCGACGCGGCGGCGATCGGCACGGCGCTGGGCCGCGTGTTGCGTCGCGAGTCGCCCGCCGACATTTTCGGCTGAGCCCTGGATGGCAGGTGCGGCGCGCCGCGTGGTGCTGGTAACGCGACCGGACGCCGAAGCTCGCGAGACGGCGGGGCGGCTGCGCAGGCTGGGATGGCATCCGGTCCTGGCGCCCGCCATGCGCATCGAGCAGCGTCCCCTGCGGCTCGATCCGGCGTGGCGCCCGCAGGCGCTACTGATGACCAGCGGCAACGCGGTGGCGGGCCTTCCGGACCACCTGCATGACGTGCCCCTGCTGGCGGTTGGCGACGCAACGGCGACACGGGCGCGGGCGGCCGGGTTCCGCCGCGTCGACAGCGCCGGCGGCGACGCCGATGCCCTGGCGTCGCTGGTCGCACGAAGCTGCGTCACGACCGGAAGGCCGTTGCTGCTGGCGTCGGGCGAAGGTCAGGGCGCCGGCCTGGTTGCGGCGTTGCGCGGCCAAGGCTTTCGGGTGTTGCGGCGGGTAGCCTATGCGGCGCGCCCGGTGCGCGCGTGGCCGGCGCCGGCAGCCGAGGCGCTGGCGTGCGGTGCGGTGGCGGCGGCGTTGTTCTTCTCCCCGGCCAGTGGTCGTGCCTTCGCGGCCGTGGTCCGGCGAGCCGGCCAGGCCGCGACATTGCGGGAGGTGACGGCGGTGGCGATCTCGTCGGCGACGGCCGCGGCGCTGGCCCCCTTGCCGTGGCGCGACATCCGTGTTGCATCGCGGCCGAACCAGGACGAACTGCTGGCATGTCTGAGATGAGCGAGCCTGACAAGGTTGGGCCCGATAAGCCTGAGCCGGATAAGCGTGGACCCGAGGCTACGGCCGTCGAACCGGGGACCCCGTCCGGCCCCGAGGTGATTGGCCCCGAAAGCCACGACGCGCGCCGCAGTGCCGCGCCGGTGCTGACCGCGTTGGGGCTGCTGCTGTTGCTGGCCGGCGGGATCTGGCTGTGGCGCCAGGATGTCGGCTTGCAGCAACGACTGACCACGCTGGAGACGCAAGTTGCCGCGAACTCCGAACGTCGATCCGGCGCGCGTGGCGGCGATCGCCACCACGCTCGACGGGATTCGCAAGCAACTCGACGCGTTGAAGGCGCGGCCCGAGGCCGGTCCCGTCGATCTGGCGCCGATCGAGCAACGCCTGGACGCCCTGGAGCATCGCCCGGCCGCGCCGCCGCCGCCGGATCTGGCCCCACTGGAGGCGCGGGTCACCGCCCTCGAGCAGAAGCCGGCGGTCAAGCCGGAGGATCCGGGCCTGGCGGCGAAGATCGCCAGCCTGGCTGCCGCCCAGAAAAACACCGAGCAGCAGGCCGATGTCGCCGCAGCGGCCGCCCGCGCATCGGCCGATCGGGCGGCCCGGCTGCAAAAAGTTCAGCAGGCACAGGCGGCGTTGCAGGCCGGCAAGCCACTCGGCGTGCTGCCCGGCGCGCCGCCGGCGCTGGCGCGGTTCGCGACGGTGGCGCCGCCCACCGAGGCAACCTTGCGGCTATCGTTTCCACAGGCGGCGCGCGCCGCGGCCTCGGCTAGCGAGCCGTCCACGCAAGGCCTGTCGTTTGCGCAGCGGATGTGGCAGCGGGCGCAGGCGCTGGTCACGGTGCGGCAAGGCAACCGGGTGATCGTCGGAGCCCCTGCCTCGGCCACGCTGGCGGCGGCGCGGACGCGACTGGATGCGGGCGACCTGGCCGGCGCGGTGGCGGGCCTGGACAAGCTCGATCCGGCGGCGGCGCGCGCGATGGCGTCCTGGCGCCAGCAGGCGCAGGCGCTGCTGGATGCGCGCGCGGCGCTGGCGGCAATGGCCGCCGCCTGATGCGCCTGGTTCTGTGGATCGTGCTGCTGGGCGTGGCCGCGGTGGCGCTGGCCTGGTGGTTGGCCGGACTGCCGGGGAGCGTCACCGTGGCGCTGGCCGGGTGGACCGTCGAGACGGCGACGCCGCTGGCGCTGCTGGGCGTGGTGGTGCTGGTGCTTGTGCTGCTGGTTCTGCTGCGGCTGCTCGGCTGGGTGCTGGGCGCGCCGCACCGGGTCGGCGTCTGGCAGGCCCGGCGGCGACGCGATGCCGGCGACGCATCAAGCACCCGCGCGTTGGTGGCCATCGCCGCCGGCGATGCTCCTGCGGCCCGGCGCGAGGCGGCGCGGGCGCGACGATTGCTGGGCGACGGCGCGCAGCCGCTGCTGCTGGCCGCCGAGGCGGAGCGGCTGGCCGGCGACGACGAGGCAGCGGCCGCGCTGTTCGCGAAGCTGGCGGCGCGGCAGGACGGCGCGCTGCTGGGGCTGCGCGGGCTATACCGGCAGGCGACCGCGCGCGAGGACTGGACTGAGGCGGCGCGGCTAGCCGAGAAGGCCGAGATCGCGCATCCCGGCGGCGCCTGGCTGCGCGAGGAGCGCGAGCGGCTGGCCGTGCGCGGCGGCGATTGGCGACAGGCGCTGGCCCTGGCCGGCCCGGAGGCGCCCCGGGCCGACTATGCCACGGCCCGCGCCGAGGCCGAGCCCGATGCTGACCAGGCCATGAAGCTGGCCCGCCAGGCGTTCCGCGATCACCCAGCCTTCACCCCCGCTGCCCTGGCCTATGCGCGGCGGCTGCGCGCCGCCGGACGCGAGGATCGCGCCTTCGACGTGCTGACCCGCGCCTGGACGGCGGCACCGCAACCGGAGCTGGCCGCCCTCGCGCTGGCGCCCCCGGGCGACCCGACGCAGCGCGTCCGCATGGCCAACCGGCTGGTCTCGGGGCGAGCGGGCGATCCGGAAAGCCACCTGGTGCTGGCGCGGGTGTATCTGGAAGCACGCGACACTGTCGAGGCACGGCGCCATCTGGACGCCGTGCGCGATCGGCTGGATGAGCGCCGGGTGTGGGTGTTGCTGGCCGATCTCGAGGCGGCGGAGCGCGGCGACACCGAGGCCGGTCGGCTGGCCCAGCGCGACGCCCTGCGGCGGGCCGCGACGGCCCCGGCCGATCCCGCCTGGCGCTGCGAAAGCTGCGGCGCGGTGCTGCCGGCCTGGCAGCCGGCCTGCCCGGCTTGCCACACGGCGGGACGGGTGCGCTGGGGCGCGGCGTCCACGGCGCTGGCGCTGCCGTCCTGACAACGGGCAACATGTTAACGCACGACGGACAGGATGAACGTCCGTCGCCGGTCTCGCGGGCCGGGAAGGGAAGGTGGGCGGAACGTGGACATCAAGCAAACCAGGCTGGCCGGCGTGCATGTGGTCACGCCGAAACCGTTCGGCGACGACCGCGGCTTTTTCGCGCGCATCTTCGATAGCCGCGTGTTCGAGAGCGCCGGGCTGATCGGCGGCTTTGTCAACATCAACAATTCCCTGTCACGCCACCGCGGCACCCTGCGCGGGATGCACTTGCAGCTTGCGCCATCTTCCGAGGCGAAGCTGGTGCGCTGCGTGCGCGGCGCGCTGTTCGATGTCGCGGTCGATGCCCGTCCGGACTCGCCCACCTGCCTCCAGTGGTACGGCCACGAACTGACGGCGGAGAATCGCCAGATGATGTATGTGCCCGAGGGTTTCGCGCACGCCTTCATCACGCTTGCCGACGATACCGAAGCCATCTATCTGTCCTCGCAATTCTATGATCCGGCACGCGAGCGGGGGCTGCGGTGGAACGATCCTGCGATTGGCGTCGAGTGGCCCATCACGCCCGAAATCGTGTCCGCCAAGGATCAGGCCTGGGCGGACTACGATCCGGCGAATTTTTGCTAGGCGAACGCCGAAGGTGCAAGTCGTGAGCGGTGTGTGCACCGGGCCGATGAGCAGGGGGCCGATCATCCTGCTGACCGGCGGCACCGGCTTCGTCGGCTCGCGGCTGGCGCGGCGCCTGCTGGACGAGGGGTTCGCGGTGACGGTGCTGGCGCAGGTTTCGTCGCGCCTCGACCAGTTGGCGCGGGTCGGCGCGATCGACGACGTGACTGTGGCGCGGTGCGGCTCCGCCTATGACGAGTTGCCCGGCATCATGGCGCAGGCGCGGCCCGACGTGGTGATCCACGTCGCCTCGGTGAGTCGCGGCGGCAAGTCCGCCGCCGAATTGGCGCGCATGATCGACGCCAACATCACCTTCCCGACCTTGCTGCTGGCGGCGATGCGCGCGACGGGCGTGCGTCGTTTCATCAACACCGGCACAAGCTGGCAGATGACGGCCGAGGACGGATACAGTCCGTTTAACGTATACGCCGGCACCAAGCAGGCGGCCGAGGATCTGCTGCAATGCTTCTGCGCGGCGGGCCTGGAGGACGGCATGGCGGCCGTCACGCTGCGGCTGTTCGACACCTACGGTCCGCATGACGAGCGTCGCAAGATCGTCGACCTGATCGCCGACGCGGCACAGCGCGGCACGAAGCTGGCGATGTCGCCAGGCGAGCAGGTCATCGACCTCGTGCATGTCAACGACGTGGCCGCCGCCTTCGTCGCGGCGACGCGGCTTCTGCTGGCTGATGCGGTGCAGGGCCATGCGGTATACGGCGTCTCTGGCGAGCGGGTCACGCTGCGCGAGCTGGCGGCGCGGATCGGCGAGGCGATGCGTCGCGTGCCGCCGATCGAGTGGGGCGGCCGCCCGTACCGTCCGCGGGAGGTCATGCGGCCCTGGCAGGGGTTCGAGCATCTGCCGGGCTGGGCGCCGCGCATCGGGCTGGATGCGGGATTGCGTGAAGTGGTGGCGGCACGCGCGCATCAGGAAGAATCCGCCTCGGCATGAGTGGCGTGGCGCCGGATGGCGCGTCTGCCGAGGCATTGGGCAGCCTTGCGCTGCGGCGCGACCGTTCCGGAGAGATCCTGGCCGCGCGCTGGTCGATCGAGCGGACGCGCCGGCCGGCCGGGCCGGATCTGCTTTGGCTGGGCTACGCGAAGCCAGAAGTCCTGAGCTTCATCTGCCTGGCGTGCGGCACCGCCGGGTTCAAGCAGGGTGTGCTGCGCGTCGAGGGCCGGACACTGTATCTATGCGGCGCCTGTGCCAGCCACCAGTTCCATCCGCCGCCGGCCCAGGCCGCCACCCTGCCTGCCTTCACGCGACGCTATCGCACCGAATACGCGCCCGATCTCGCTGACGCGGCCAGGCTGGCGGCGCGCGCGGTCGCCGGTCGTCGTGGCGGCCGGTTGCTCGACGTGGGGTGCGGCATCGGGTTTGCCGTGGACATCGTGGGCGGCCTACCAGGCTGGACGGCGGACGGGGTCGATCCGGGTCCGCTGGCAAAGGTCGGCGCCGACGCGCTGGGCCTGGAACTGCTGACAGGCGGGGCCGATGCTGTGGCGAGGCTGGCGGCGACCCTGGCCGATGCCGGCGGGTTCGACGTGGTGCTGTGCGAGGGCGCGCTGGATCGCAGTCCCGATCCGCTGGCGCTGCTGCGGGCGGCGCGCGCCACGGCCGCCGCCGACGCAAGCTGGCTGCTATCGACCGCCGACGCGGCGATGCTTTACGCCGCCGCGGATGTTGCGGCGATCCGGCGGCTGACGGCCGCCGAACGCGTGCTGCTCCCGAGCCGTATCGGGCTGCATCGATTGCTGACCCGGGCCGGTTTCGCGGGTGCCTCGGTGAGTTCCGCGAATGACGCGCTGCGCGCCGATTGCGGCGTCCGAACCCCGGCGGCGGACCAGACGCCGGATCAGGCGGCGGCCGAGACCATGCTCGACGCCTACCTGTCGCGGCGCGTCGTCTCGTTACCCAGGGACGGGTCGCTGCGCCTGGGCTTGCTGGTGCGGGCGCTGGAGCGGGCGGTCAGTCGCGGCGACTGGGCCGGCGGCAAGGGCCTGGCCGCGCATCTGGTCGCGGCCCTGGCCGCCGCGGGCGAGGCGGCGCGCGGGGCGGCCGGGCCAGAGTCGCTGGAGCAACTTTTACGCGCCGCTCCGGTTTGCGCGCCGTCGCTGCTCTACCAGTCCGGAATGCTGCAACTGCAAGGCGGCGGCCCCTCGACGCAGGCGCTGGTGTGCTTCGAGCTGTGCGCGGCGCTGGCGCGGCGGGCGCATCTGCTGGCGCCGGAGCTGATGCAGGCCGAGGCGGATCGGCATTGGGCGGCCCGCTTCCAGGCCGGGATCGTGCGCAGCCGCATGGGCGAGATCGAGGCCGCGCGGACCGTCTTCGAGGCACTAACGCCCGGCAACGGCACGTCCGGCGCGGACCTCTGGGCGACGCGGGCGCGGGCCGAGCTGGCAGCGCTGTCGACCGCGCGCGGTATCGAGGCGGCGACGCCGGCGCGGCGGACGCGCCGTTCCTCGCGGGCGGTGTCGTGAGCGCCGCCGGCGGTGCCGCGAGCCTGCGGGTGCTGCTGCTGATCGACGAGATCACCCTGCCTTACCTGATCGACGGGCAGCCGCCCGCCGCGCCGTTCAGCCATGACAAGAACCTGTTCCAGTTCGCCCATGAGGCGCTGCGCCGCGGCTGGACGGTGATGGTCAGCGCCGCCCAGCCGGACGCCCGTACGCGTCCGACCTGGGAAGTGCGCCAAGTCTACCCGATTTGGCAGCAGGATCGCACACCGATCGACTATGCCGACGTGAAGCCGCACATCGTCGCGGCGGTGTTCCCCGAGGCGCTGAACATCCGCGCGCATTTCCCGCACCCGAAGATCGTCGCCATCCACGCGGCGATCCACTTCGTCGAGGATCCGCAGCGCTTCAAGGCGCAGTACGTGTTCGATCTGATTACCGCGGTGCGCTACAACATCGACTTCATCCTGACGCAGAACGCGCGCATGGCCGAGATCCTGCATGTGTTCTACAACCTGATGGCCAAGTGGCCGTATCAAGACCGCATCATCGTGGCCCCGCTCGGCATCGTCGAAGAGGAGCGGCGAGTGCGCCCGGACGTCGCCGCCGTGCGCGTCGACATGGGATTATCGCCGGGCGAGACGGCGATCATCAACTCCGGCGGGGTGTGGCGCTGGACCGACTTCAACAGCTTCCTCGAAGCCTTCGGCGAACACGCGCAAGGCTCGCCCGGCAGCGCGCTGCGGCTGTTCGTGATGGGGCTGCTGCAGCCGACCAACATCGACCACGGCACGTATGTGGAGCAGACCGAGGCGCTATTGTGGCGGTTCCGCGAGCTGATGGGCAGCCGCATCACCGTCTACAACCATTGGGACGACGCCGCGCGGCGGGTGCGCGCCTACACCGCCAGCAGCGGTATCGGTCTGAACGTCAACAAGCCGAGCCTGGAGAATTGGCAGAGCTATCGGCTGCGCTTCCTGGACTACATGGCGGCCGGCGTGCCGGTCATCAACACGCGCGGCGACCTGCTGAGCGAGACGGGCGGCGGGGCGCACGCTTTCCTGGTCGATGCCGGCGATGTTCGTTCGTATCGCGCGGTGCTGGACGCTATTGCCGCCGAGCCAGGGCTGGTGGCCGAACGCGCCGCCGGGATGCGTGCGCTGGCCCGCGATTTCGACAGCAGAAATACTTATGGCGCGGCGCTGGACCAGATCGCGCGCACGCCGCGACGCCCGGCCGGCGATGACGCGCAGTGGGGCGACTGCGTGCTGGATTATGCCGGCAATCACATCCGCGCCGAGTACCGCGCTCGTCTGCTGCAAGGCATGAGCAGACTGACCGATCAATTGCTAGACTAGCGGCCGGGGCAGGGCTAGAGGACGGAGGATGCAGGCAGGGTGCGTGGCGGCGATCGCCGCCTTGGTCATGGGCGGCGGGGCCGTGCCGGCGGCCGCATTGACCTGCGACGGGCGTGGTGATGCGACCGTGGCACTCAATCAGGCACTGGCGGGCGGCGGCCGCGTGCGCCTGCCGGCCGGCGTGTGCCTGGTTTCCGGCAGCGTGTTCGTGCCGTCCAACACCACGGTTGCGGGCGCGGGCATCGGCGCCACGATCATAAAATCGTCCGTTCCAACGCCGAGCTTTCCGGTGATCTCGATCGGCCATGGCACGCCGCGCACCGGGGCGCACGATGTCGACATCTCGGCGCTGAGCGTCGATGGCAGCGCGCGTGGGCGCGGCGCCGGCGATCCCAACGGCCTGGAAGTCGCCTTCGGTAGCGGCCGCGTGCGTGTGCACGACCTCGAGGTGCATGACGCCGGCGGCAACGGCATCTCGGTCGGCACCTCCGACGTCGATGTGGACGGCAATTCCGTGCATGACAACGCCGCCAACGGCATCTACGTGATCGGCAAGGCGAACATCGCGGGCGGCGAGCCGGTGCGGACCAGCCGGGTGCGGATCCTGCGCAACCGCGTCAGCCACAACTCGCGTGCCGGTCTACCGCCGGCGCGGCCGTCCTGGGACGGCATCGACATCGACCCGATCACCTCGGACTGCCTGGTGCAGGGAAATGTCGTGGTCGGCAACGACATCATTCTGTTCGAGAACGCCAAGCGGGTCGCGAGTTCCGGCGGCCATCGAGTGATCGACAATTTGGTGATGGACAGCGTCGAGAGCGGCATCAACGTGATCGGCGCGATCGACGGGTTCCAATTGCTCGGCAACCGCATGGAGCGCATCAATGGCTGGGGCATCGTCGTCAACGGCCCGGTGCGCAACGGCGTGATCCGCGGCAACACCATCTCCGGCACTACCCGTGACGGCATCATGTTCACCAACGCCACCTCGCTGCCTGGCGCGCCGAGCGGCATCGTCGTGTCGGGCAACACCATCGCGCCCGGGCCAGGTGCGGCGGGCCGGGTGGCGGTGCTGGTGCGCAACCGCGCCCGCAACATCAGTGTCACCGGCAATGCGCTGAGCCTGGGACCGGGCGTGGCGGCGGTCGACGCACGCGCCGCCGGGCCGGGTATCGTGGTGCAGGGGAATCGCTGATGAGGGGATGGGCTCTCGGCATTGTTACACTGGCCTGCGCGCTGGCCGGCAGCCCCGCTCGGGCCGCTTCGGTCGCCTGCGACGGAGGCGGCAATGCGACCGCCGCACTCAACCGGGCGGCGGCGGCGGGCGGCCAGGTGCGCATCGGTCCCGGAACCTGCCTGCTGTCCGGCTCGCTGATGGTCCCGTCCAACACCACGGTGACGGGGGCCGGGATCGGCAAGACCGTGCTGCGCGCGGCGCAGGGCGGGGCGTTCAACGTCATCCAGATCGGCGGCGGTACGGTGGCGTCCGGCAGCGTCAACGTCGATGTCTCCAGCCTCACCATCGACGGCGCCGCCCATGCGGGGGGCGCAGTGCCGCACCGATCCAGCGGCGTGCTGGTGCCGTTTGGCAGCAGCAACGTCCGGGTGCATGACATTGAGGTGGAAAACGCCGCGGACAACGGCATCGACGTCAGCGGCTCGCATGTCGACGTGACCGACAACTTCGTGCATGATAACTGGCACAACGGTATCTATGTGATCGGCCACGGCAACCGGGACAGCGCCAGTGCAGTCCATGCCAGCTACGTGCGCATCCTGCGTAACCGCGTCATGCGCAACTCGCTGGCGCGGCCGCCCGGTACCGCCAGAAAGACGTTTGACGGCATCGACCTCGACCCACTGCACGCGCATTGCTTGGTCGACAGCAACACCGTCGTGGACAATGACATCATTCTCTCCGATCACGGCGCGATCGGCTCCGGTCCAGACGAGGTAAGCAACAACACGATCACCGACCCGGACATCACTCTGGTAGACGCGGCGGGCGGCGGCGGCATCAATGTGGCGGACAATATCGACGGGTTCCGAGTGATCGATAACCACATCCTGGGCACGCGTCATTTCGGCATCATCGTCGGCGGACGGCCGCGCAACGGCGTCATCAGCGGCAACGTCATCCGCGGCACCACCGCGGAAGGCATTCTGCTCCGCGACGCCCGCGCCGCGCCCGGCCAGATGCAGAACATCCAGATTTCGAACAACGCCGTGTGGCCGGGCCCCGGAGCCCGAGGCCGCCCCGCCATCGCGGTGCGTCACACGCCCGGGGTGCGGGTGATCGACAACGACCTAAACCCCCCGCCCGGTGCATCGGGTCCGCCGGGCGCGCTGGAGACCCGTCTGGCTGGCCCGGGGCTGGTGGTGCAGGACAATCACTGATTTGTAGCGCGAATCCAACGCCGCCGGCCTGTAACGCGGCCGTGTTGTCGTCTATGCAGGGCGGCAATGGGCGGCAAAAGGGGCATGAGGGGGCGATGAAGGCAGTAATACTGGCTGGCGGTCTGGGTACACGGCTGTCCGAGGAGACCAACATCCGGCCGAAACCGATGGTCGAGATCGGCGGCAAGCCGATCCTGTGGCACATCATGAAAACCTACAGTTCGCACGGCATCAACGACTTCGTCATCTGTCTCGGCTACAAGTCGTACGTCATCAAGGAATACTTTGCCAACTACTACCTGCACATGTCGGACGTGACGTTCGATATGAAAGATAACAGCATGAAGGTGCATCAGGCCAGCGCCGAGCCCTGGTCCGTCACCCTGGTCGACACCGGCGACGCCAGCCAGATCGGCGGGCGCATCAAGCGCATCCTGCCCTATGTCAGCGGCGATGAGGCGTTCTGTCTGACCTACGGCGACGGCGTGGGCAACGTCGACATCCAGGCCGGCATTCGCCTGCATCGCGAGCACGGCAGGCTGGCCACCGTGACCGCCGTGCAGCCGCCCGGCAGATTCGGCGCGCTGCGCCACGAGGGCGAGCGGGCGATCGGCTTCGAGGAAAAGCCGCGCGGTGACGGCAGTTGGATCAACGGCGGCTATTTCGTGCTGTCACCGAAGGTGGGCGACTACATCGAGGGCGACCTGACGATCTGGGAGCGCGAGCCGATGGAGAAACTGGCGCAGGAGGGCAACATGACGGTGTATTTCCACCACGGCTTCTGGCAGCCGATGGACACGCTGCGGGACAAGACGCACCTTGAAGAGTTGTGGGCGTCGGGCCAAGCACCCTGGAAGACTTGGTAGGAGCGATTGACATGCGCGTGCTAGTTACCGGCAACATGGGCTATGTCGGCCCCGTCCTGGTTCGCCATCTGCGGCAGACGCATCCGGGCATCGAGCTGATCGGCTACGACACTGGATTTTTCAGCGGCAGCCTGACCGATCATGGACAACTGCCGGAGACGAATCTGGACGCCCAGCATTTCGGCGACGTGCGCCGGTTGCCCGTGCATCTGTTCGACGGCGTGGATGCGGTGGTGCATCTGGCGGCGATCAGCAATGACCCGATGGGCAATCGCTTCGAGGCGGTGACGGATGCGATCAACCACCGCGCCAGCGTCGCCGTGGCCACCGCCGCACGCGATGCCGGAGTGAAGACCTACGTGTTTGCGTCCAGTTGCAGCGTCTACGGTGCAGCCGCTGGCGGCCCGCGCCGTGAGACGGACGCGCTGAATCCGCTGACCGCCTACGCGCGCAGCAAGATCGCCACCGAGCAGTCGCTGCGCCAGATGGAACTCGGGGACATGCGCGCGGTGTGCCTGCGCTTCGCCACCGCCTGCGGCTGGAGCCCCCGCCTGCGGCTGGATCTGGTGCTGAACGATTTCGTCGCCTGCGCGCTGTCGGCCGGCGAGATCACCGTGCTGTCGGACGGCACGCCCTGGCGACCGCTGATCGACGTGGCCGACATGGCGCGCGCGATCGATTGGGCGATCACCGCCGCCGACCACGCGCCGCGCTTCGTTGCGGTGAACGTCGGCTCGAAGGAGCGCAACTACCAGGTCCGCCAGCTTGCCGAGGCGGTGGCCGCCGCGGTACCGGGGACGAAGGTCAGCATCAACCTGAACGCGCCGGCCGATACGCGCTCGTACCAGGTGGATTTCTCGCTGTGGCAACAACTGGCGCCCGGGCATCAGCCGCAAGTGGCTCTGGCGCAGTCGATCGAGCAGTTGCGCGAAGGGCTGACCACGATGGGTTTCTCCGACCGCAACTTCCGGCAGTCGCCGCTGATCCGCCTGCAAACGCTTGACCGGCTCATCAAGGGCGGCCAGCTCAACGACGCGCTGGAGCGGGTGTAGCCGAGGAGCGGGCGTAGCCGGCGGCCATGAAGCGCCCGACGCGGACAGCGGCCACGCCGCCGGCGGAGCAGCTCGCGCCGCCGACCTTCCATATCGACATGGCCGAGATCGTCGACGGGCGCTGCTTCGTGGTCGGCTGGGCGGTGCGTAAACCCTCCGACGAGGCGGAGCTGTTCGTGCGCCGGGGCGAGAAGCGGTCGGCGCCGCTGGTCACGTTCCAGCGGCCGGACGTGATCGAGTATTTTACCTACACGCGATCCACCACGGTGGACCGTTTCGACATCGCATACGGCTTCGTGCTGAGCCTTGCGGCCAGGTCGTTCGATGAGCTGGTCCTTTCGGTGCAGGGCTTCGAGCAGCCGTTGCGCGAGAACGCGCGCGGGCCCGGCGATGACGTGAGCTTCCTGAAACGCTACGTCGAGGCGATGCAGCCGCTGGCGTCCTCGCCGGCGCTGGATGCGGCGCGGGCGCGGTTCCAGCAATTGCAGATGCCGCCCGCGAAGACGCTCGGCCTCGCGGCGGACATGCAGGACGAGGAGGCGCAGGTCTCGGTGCAGGCGCTGCTGGCGTCGTGCCGGACGGAAGGCGCGGTGTTCGAGCCGGGCGCGTTGAGCGGCAAGCTGGCGCTGCTGGCGATCCACGAGCGCGGGCGCCGCTTGACGCACTCGCATCGCGCGATGCTGCACGCGCTGGCCGCGCGCGGCTATCGCATTGTGCTGGTCAATTCGAGTCCCGAAGCCGAGGCGGGACGCGACGCGCTGGCCGACGGTCGCATCGCCGGGCTGGTGCGCCGGCCCGATCACGGGCGCGATTTCGCGTCCTGGCTGCTGGCGCTGGGATTACTGGAGAGTCGGCTGGAGGCGGTCGATCATGTGCTATTCTGCAACGACAGCTTTCTGGGGCCGTTCGACGATCTGCGCCATGTCTTGCGGCATCATGCCGAGGCGGACGTGGATTTCTGGGCGCTGACGGATAGCTGGGATCGCGGCTATCATTTGCAGTCCTCGTTCTTCACGCTATCGGGGCGCTGCCTGCATGGCGAGGCGTTCCGGCATTTCGCCGCGACGTATGCCTATCCGAACGAGCGCGACGCGGTGGTGACGCAAGGCGAGCTGGGCCTGTCGCGCACGCTGGTCGCCGACGGCGGGGTCAGCACGGCGGTGCTGGCGCCGTATTCGCGGCTGGCGCGTGACCACGTCGCCGAGGCACCGCTGCTGCTGGACTCGCTGCGCGCCCTGCCGGAGCATCGCGACGCGCTGCCGGCCGAGATCGGCTACTTCGATCGTCCGCAGCGTGGCTACGTCGATGCGGCAATGGCGTGGACGCTGAAGCTCCTGAGCGACCTGCGCAACGGCATTGGCCGCAACCCGCAGCACGTGTTCTGGGAGGCGCTGCTGACGCGCCATCGTGTGCCGTTCGTCAAGAAGGAGCTGCTGTTCTCCAATCCCGCCGGCGTGCCCGGCTATCATCGCATCCTGCCGGTGATCGCCGCGACGTTCGGGACGGAGCAGGCGGCGCGGGTGGAGGAGGACATGCGGCGCGGAGCGATGCGCGCGCCGGTCGGGTGAGGCTACTCGCCCAAAAGATGCAGCACGATCTCGCGCCGATGGGGCCTGCGCCGATGTTCGAACAGGTACAGCCCTGCCAGATGCCGAGCACCGGCTTGCCCTCCGCCACCGGAACGGTGAGCTGCGTGTCGGTCAGCATCGTGCGCAGATGCGCCGGCATATCGTCCGGGCCCTCGTCGTTATGCGCGTACCGCCGCGTGTCCTCGGGCGCGAGCGCCTCGAAATAACGGGCGATGTCCTCGCGCACGGTGGGATCGGCGTTTTCCTGAACGGTGAGCGAGGCGGAGGTGTGCCGGCACCACAGAGTCAGCAGTCCGGTCGCGATGCCCTGATCCGCGACCCAGGCCATGACCGGCCGGGTGATGTCGGTCAGTCCTTTGCCGCGCGTGTCGACGACAAGCTGATGCATGGATTGCCGCAGGGTCATTTGTCGGGTTTCGGGCACGAAGCGGGGATCAATCCGTCACCGCCACATCCGGCCCCCACAGATCCGACAGCGTGAATCCCAGCGGATATGGGTCGTTCGGATCCACGCCGCACTGATGCAGGCCAAAGATCCACGCGCGCCCCGAAATCCGGGGCAGCACCGCCGGCAGTCCGCCGACCGTCGTCACACTCGCGATCGTCACCTGGAACTCGCTGTCGATGATCGAGCGCGCGCGCAGCATCTCGCCCACTGCCACGTCTCCGCGCGCGTGCAGCACGGCCAGGCGCGCGGCGCTGCCAGTGCCGCAGGGCGAGCGGTCGCAGCGGCCGGGCAGCACGATGGTCGAGCCGCGCAGGATGCTCGGGTTGCCGCGGTCGCGGTCGCAGAACATCACGTAGCTGACATGGTCCAGCCCCGGCAGCTCCGGATGCGCCACGCGCACCTGGGCGTTGACCGCGTGCTTGATGCGGCTGGCGATCTCGACCAGCGCGCGGGCATTGCCGCGCTCGATCGCCCAGCCGCCGGCGCGCGCGTCGACCAGCGCGTAGAACACGCCGCCGAAAGCGATGTCGAGCCGCACCGGACCCAGCCCATCCACATCCAGCACCACGTCCAGCTCGGCGGCGAAGGACGGCGGCATGTCCAGAGTCACCCGCGCGCACCGGCCGTCGCGGCATTCCGCGTCCACACCGACCAGTCCCGCCGGCGTGTCCAGCACCAGCCGCGTCACTGGCTCGACCATCGCCACCACGCCAGTCTCGAGCAGCGCGGTGGCCACGCACATCGCGTTCGAGCCGGACATCGCGTGTGCGCGATCGGCTTGCAGAATCAGGAACCCGGCATCCGCCTCCGGCCGACAGGGCGGCAGCAGCAGGTTGACCGTGGTGCCCGCGGTGCCGCGCGGCTCGTAGACGGTGAAGCGGCGGATGCTGTCGTCGACCTCGTTGATGTGGCGCATCTTGTCCAGCATCGTGGCGCCCGGGATCGGCGCGAGGCCGCCCGTGACGACGCGGCCGATCTCGCCCTCGGCGTGGACATCCAGCATCGTCAGCATTCGCGACCAGCGCATCACGGGCTCCGTTCGAGGGACTCGCGGGAATGGTATGCCATAGCTTGATGCAGGACGGAGTTGTGCCGATGCAGAACAGTCCCGCTGCCGAGGCTGCCGCGAAGGGACACTGGGCGGGCGGCGTCCTGACCATCGACCTCGCGGCGATCCGGGCCAATTTCGTGTCGCTGCGGGCGCGCGTCGGCGGCGCGGCGTGCGCGGCGGTGGTCAAGGCCGACGCCTACGGGCTGGGTGCGGCGGAAGTGGCCCCGGCGCTGCGGAATGCCGGCTGCGACACGTTCTTCGTGGCGCATCTGGACGAAGGCATCGCGCTGCGGGCGGTGCTGGGTCGCGGCCCGGCCATCCTGGTGCTGCATGGGCCGCCCTCCGGCGCCGAGGCGGCGTTTCCCGCGCACGATCTTCAGCCGGTGCTGAACAGCCTGGAACAGATCGCCGCATGGCGGCATTGCGCCGCGGCACGAGGAGCCAGGCTGCCGGCGTGCCTGCACATCGACACCGGCATGTCCCGCCTCGGTCTCGCCGCCGGGGATGTCGCGCGTCTGGCGGACGACCCGGACGCGCTGCGCGGCATTCCGGTGGCGCTGACGATGAGCCATCTTGCCTGCGCCGATCAGCCGGACGACCCGGCCAATGCCTCGCAACTGGGCGACTTTCACCGGCTGCGCGCGCGACTGTCTCCGGCGCCAGCGAGCCTGGCGGCCTCGTCAGGCATTTTCCTCGGGGCGGCCTATCATCTCGATATGGTGCGCCCGGGAGCGGCCCTGTACGGCGTGGCGCCGACCGCCACCGCTCCAAACCCGATGCTCGCGGCGGTCCGGCTGCAGGGCCGCGTGGTGCAGGTCCGCGATATCGCGCCGGGCACCGCCGTCGGCTATGGCGCGACGTTCCGCGCCGCCACGACGCGGCGTTTGGCCACGGTGGCGGTCGGCTATGCGGACGGTTTCTTTCGCGCCATCGGCAATCGCGGCGCCGCCTGGCTTGGCGAGGCGCGGCTTGCCGATCGTCGGCCGCGTGTCGATGGACAGCCTGACCGTCGACGCGACCGACACGACGATCACGCCGGGCGCGCTGGTCGACCTGATCGGGCCGCGCAACCCGCTGGATGCCGTGGCGCGGGAGGCCGGCACGATCGGCTACGAACTGCTGACCGCCCTCGGCGCGCGCTATTGCCGCCAGTATGTCGGCGGCTGACGCGATCCCTATTCGGCGGCTTCGCTGCGCGCCGGCTCGGCGGCGCGGGCCGCCTCGGTCAGCATCTCCATCCGCCCGGTGATCTGGCCGCCGTCCTCGACCTGCAACCGGCGGCAGCGGGCGGTGCCCAGCATCCGGCCAGTGGAGCGCACGATCAGGTTGCCGCGCGCGGTGAGCGTGCCGTCGATGGTGCCGGCGACCTCGGCATCCTCGACCTCGACCTCGCCCTTGAACACGCCGCCGGGCGAGATCGCCAGTTCGGTGGCGTGGATCATGGTCGCCTCGATCGTGCCCTCGACCACCAGCCGCTCGGCATCCTGCACCACGCCCTGCAAGCTGATGCCGCGCCCGACGACCAGGGTGCGGCGCTCGGACGGCTCGCGCGCGCGGGCGGGCCCGACCGGCGCACCGCTCGGGCGCGGCGGCGCGGCCAGGTTCGGCGCCGGATTCGGAACGGGCTGCGGCGCCGGCGGCGCGGCGGAGAACGGCGAACGGCCCATGATGGGACTCTCCTTGATGGGGGTTTGGGCGCCTGGCGCCAATGGCGAGAAGGCCGGCCGGAACGGAGGGACGCCTAGGCCGGTATCGGCCGCCTGAAGGCTGCGATCGGGAACGTTCGGGTCGGGTCCGGTCGCGATGCCGCCGGCGGAAGGGCGGCCGAACGCGGACTCGGCGTGCGGGGCGGCGGCTTCCTCGGGTCTGCGGCGCTTGAATACGGGCACGGAGCCCTCCCTCGGAGGAATGAGCGATGCGGCTGCTATGACGGGAGAGGCCGGCCTAACACAAGGGCATCGGCCCGGACAACCCCGCGGGCAACCCCGACGATGATTCGCGGACCCGGCCGCGCCCGCCGTGCAGCACATGCACCATCGCGGCGACGCCCAGCACCGGCACCAGCAGGTTGACCAGCGGCAGCAGGCTGCCGGCGGCGATCAGCAGGCCCTGAAACACTACCAGCGCCCGCCAGCGACCGTACCGGGCCAGCGCCTCGTCGCGGGTCATGCGTCGCATCGCCACCGCCACGAACAGGCCGCGCCCGATCGCCCATGCGGCGATCGCCCAGCCGAGCGGCAGCGAGGCGCCGAGCAGGAACGGCGCCAAGACCAGCGCGATCACCTGCAACAGCAGCACCTGCACGCCCAGCACCACGCCGTCCCAGACCTGGGCGGCGAACCGCGCCGGCCGGGCGGGCGGCAGGTCGGGATAGAAGCGCCGCTCGACGCGGAGGGCGACGCGGTCGACGAACAGGCTGGCCACCAGACCCGCCACCGGCAGGAACGCAAGCCATGCCAGCAGCGCCACTCCCACGCCGCCCAATGCGCCGGCCAGCCAGCCGGACAATCCCAGCCAGCCGTGGCCGGCCTGCTCGATGCCTATCGCGAGTGCGACGAACAGCAGCAGTGTCCACAACACGCCGCGCAGCGCGACGCCCAGGAACACCGGGTCGTCGAGCTGGGCGACGGCGCGAAGGGCGGGCGTAAGCGGGAACATGGCTGCGTTGCCGAGCGGGGACGGGGATGATAGGCGGGCAGGCCATAGCACGGAGTGCCGCCATGTCCACGCCCGCGCCGGGCCTCGCGCCAGGCGACGACACCTTCGCCATTTGCGGCATCGGCAATGCCATGATGGACGTGATCGCGGCCGTCGACGAAGCGTTCATCACCCGCCATGACTGCGCCCGCGGCACCATGACCCTGATCGACACCGCCCGCGCCGAGGCGCTGTATGCCGCCATGCCGCCGGGTCAGCAGAGCGGCGGCGGTTCGGGCGCCAACACCGCCGCCGTGGCCGCCGCACTGGGCGCGCGCGTGGCCTATCTGGGCCGGGTCGCCGACGACGCGCTGGGCGGCGTGTTCCGCCGCGACATGCAGGCGACCGGCGTGCATTTCCCGACCGCGCCGCTGTCCGGCGGCGATCCGACCGGGCGCTGCCTGGTGCTGGTGACGCCGGACGGGCAGCGTACCATGAATACCTATCTGGGCGCCTCGTCCTCGTTCGGCCCGGCGCAGGTCGATCGCGCGGTCATCACCCGCTCGGAGATCCTGTACCTCGAGGGCTTCCTGTTCGACCCCCCGGCGGCGCAGGAGGCATTTCGCGCCGCCGCCGCCGCCGCGCACGCGGCCGGACGGCGGGTCGCGCTGTCGCTGTCCGACCCGTTCTGCGTCGGCCGCCACCGCCAGGCGTTCCGCGACCTGGTGGCGGGTCATGTCGACATCCTGTTCGCCAACGAGGCCGAGATCACCAGCCTGTATCAGGTCGACGACTTCGCCGCCGCCGCCGAGCGGGCGCGCGCGGACGTCACCCTGGCGGCACTCACCCGCAGCGAACAGGGCAGCGTGGTGGTCCGCGGTCCGGAAACCGTCGAGGTGCGGGCCGAGCCGGCGCGGGTGGTCGACACCACCGGAGCCGGGGATGCCTATGCGGCGGGATTCCTGGTGGCGCTGACCGCCGGCTGCTCGCTGGCCGGGTGCGGCCGGCTGGCCAGCGTGGCGGCCGCCGAGGTGATCGGCCATTTCGGCGCGCGGCCGCTGCGCGATCTGGGGGGCGAGCTGCCGCGGCTGGCGGCCTGAATTCGAGAGACAAAGATTCTCACGTCCTTGTAACCGCGACAGGGCAACCGGCCGGCCCGGCAAACCGTTGCATGGCCGGCGCGTGCATTCGTGCGCGCGGCAATTTTCGCATCCGTACAAGGAAAGAAACCATGCGCACCCTGCTCCTTGCCTCCGCTGCCGTCCTGGCTTTGGGCGGCACGGCATTTGCTCAGAATGCCGCCGGCAACCCGCGCTCCACGACGGCCAGCAACATTACCGGTGCGGACACGCACTCGAACTTGGCGCCGGCCCTGCCGTCGCCGGGCGTGGACCTCGGGCCCGACCAGTTGCTGATGCGCGCGAACCAGGATCTCACGGCCGGCCGCACAGGGGCCGCGCAAGAGGCCCTGGAGGAGGCGGAAACCCGCCTGCTGGACCGCGCGACGGCGCCCTCGGCGGCCAACATGCCTGACAACGGGCCGCGGATCGACGCGATCCGCAAGGCCCTGGACTCGCTCGCGAGCCACGACCGCGCCGGGGCCATGCAAGGCATCCAAATGGCGATGTCGCATGGCGGCGGTGGCATGAATGGCATGAGCGGCGGCGGCATGGCCCCGGCCGGCGCTCCGGGCACGATGGCTCCTGGCACGGCGGCTCCGGGCACGATGGCTCCGATGCCTCCGCCCGGCGCACCGGCCAACGGCATGACCAACAACCCGGCCGGCCAGTCGGGCGGCGGCGGCAACGAGAGCACCGGGCCCGCGCAATAGCGGGACGCAATAGAGGGCGCGCACTAGGGGCAGTCCGGTTGCAAGCTGCGCTTTTGCGCTCGCAACCGGACCCCTGATCGCCTATGTGTGCGGCGCAGCACGACGGGCCAGGACGGCGCGCCGGCCGACTGCCTGTGCGCACAAGGCGAGCCCAATGGACATCCGCAACATCGCGATCATCGCCCACGTCGACCACGGCAAGACCACGCTGGTCGACCAGCTCCTGAAGCAGTCGGGTGCGTTCCGTGAGCATCAGCAGGTCGCCGAACGCGCACTGGACCGCAACGACCTGGAACGCGAACGCGGCATCACCATTCTGGCCAAATGCACCTCGGTCATCTGGCACGACACCCGCATCAACATCGT
The DNA here is from genome assembly GCA_963758455.1 of uncultured Pseudomonadota bacterium. Classification (GTDB taxonomy): domain Bacteria; phylum Pseudomonadota; class Alphaproteobacteria; order Acetobacterales; family Acetobacteraceae; genus CAVRQM01. The sequence continues at coordinate 154,204 of CAVWVK010000001.1, forward strand.
AGACACCCCCGGCCACGCCGATTTCGGCGGCGAGGTGGAGCGCATCCTGGGCATGGTCGACGGCGCGATCGTGCTGGTCGATGCGGCCGAGGGCGTGCTGCCGCAGACCAAGTTCGTGGTCGGCAAGGCGCTCGCGCGCGGGCTGAAGCCCATCGTCGTGGTCAACAAGATCGACCGCCAGGATGCCCGCCCCGACGAGGTCCACGAGGAAGTCTTCGACCTGTTCGCCGTGCTGGGCGCCACCGACGAGCAGCTCGACTTTCCGATGCTGTATGCCTCCGGCCGCCAGGGCTGGGCGGTGGAGAAGCTCGATGACCGGCGCGAAAACCTGGCGCCGATGTTCGACCTGGTGCTGCGTCATGTGAAGGCGCCGGCGCTGGACCGCGACGCGCCGTTCGCGATGGTCGCCTCGATCCTGGATTACGACAACTTCCTTGGCCGCGTGCTGACCGGGCGGCTGGAGCAGGGCCGGGCGCGGCTGAACATGCCGCTGAAGGTGCTGCGCGACGACGGCAGCGTGGTCGAGACCGGGCGGCTGACCAAGCTGATGGGCTTTCGCGGCCTGGAACGCCTGACCATCGAGGAGGCCGAGGCCGGCGACATCATCGCGGTCGCCGGCCTGACCGAGGGCACCGTGCCCGACACGCTCTGCGCGCCCGAGGTGATGGAGCCGCTGCACGCCATTCCGGTCGACCCGCCGACCCTGGCCATGACGTTCCGCGTCAACGACGGACCGCTGGGCGGCCGCGAGGGCAAGAAGGTCACGAGCCGCCAGATCCGCGACCGCCTGCTGCGCGAGGCCGAGGGCAACGTCGCCATCAAGATCACCGAGAGCCAGGAGAGCGAGGCGTTCGAGGTGGCCGGCCGCGGCGAGTTGCAGCTCGGCGTATTGATCGAAACGATGCGCCGCGAGGGTTTCGAGCTGGCGATCGGCCGACCGCGCGTGCTGACCCGCGAAGGCGAGGATGGTGGGCGCGAGGAGCCGTTCGAGGAAGTGCTGGCCGACGTGGACGAGCCGTATTCCGGGATCGTGGTGGAAAAGCTGAGCCGCCGCAAAGCCAAGTTGCAGGACATGCGCCCGTCCGGCGGCGGCAAGGTGCGGCTGACCTTTCACATGCCTTCGCGCGGCCTGATCGGCTACCACGGCGAGTTCCTCACCGACACCCGCGGCACCGGGATCATGAATCGCAGCTTCCTCGGCTACTTCCCCTGGGAAGGGCCGATGGAGGGGCGGCGTAACGGCAGCCTGATTTCCAGCGAGCCGGGCGAGGCAGTGCAGTACGCCCTATGGTACTTGCAGGAGCGCGGCACGCTGTTCGTCGATCCGGGCGACAAGGTTTACGTGGGGATGATCCTCGGCGAGCACTCGCGGGGGTCGGATTTGGACGTGAATCCGATCAAGGAGAAGAAGCTCACCAACATCCGCGCCGCCGGCAAGGACGAGGCGATGCTGCTGATCCCGCCGCGGCGGATGAGCCTGGAGCAGGCGATCGCTTATATCGAGGACGACGAACTGGTCGAGGTGACGCCCTCCGCCATCCGGCTGCGTAAGCGGTATCTGGACCCGAACGAGCGCAAGCGGTTCGAGAAGCGCGCGGCGGTGGCGGCGGACGCCGCGTGACGATCTCAGGCCGACCGGCGTTCGGGCGGCGATGACCTCGACGCCTTGAGTTCTGCCATCCGCCACAAGCGCACCCTTTCGGCGCAGCGCCAGCTCCAGGTAGGCCGTGTAGTAGAGTGCATCCTCGACCGGGCGCCGAGCGCCGAGGAGGTCACGCACGTCATGCACACGGCCCAGCGCATCGCCGCCATCCTGCCGCTCGGCCCCGACCTGGACGCGGCACACCGAGCCCCCGCCGTCACCGCGCCGATCGGGCCGTGATGACGGACTGTATCCTTGAAGTCACCGGCCTGACCCGCGCGTTCCGCGGCTTCGTGGCGGTGGCCGGCGTCGACCTGCGGGTGCGGGAAGGCAGCATCCATGCGCTGATCGGGCCCAACGGCGCTGGCAAAACCACCTGCTTCAACCTGCTCAGCGGCTTTCTTGCTCCCTCCGACGGCACGATCCGCTTTCGCGGCCGCGACATCACCGGGCTGGCGCCGGCCCGCGTCGCCCGGCTCGGCTTGGTGCGCAGCTTCCAGATCTCGGCGGTGTTCGCGGGGCTGAGCGCGCGGGAAAACGTTCGCCTCGCCTTGCAGCGCGCGCGTGGCGGCAGCTTCGATTTCTGGCGCTCCGAGCGCGCCCTCCGCTGCTTCGACGATCGCGCGCGCGCGCTGCTGGCCGAGGTCGGGCTGCAGGACGACGCAGAAATCCTGGCCGGAAGCCTCTCCTACGGCCGCAAGCGGGCGCTGGAGATCGCCACCACGCTGGCGCTCGATCCCGCCATGATGCTGCTGGACGAGCCGACCGCCGGGATGGGCCATGAGGACGTGGCGCGCATCGTGGCCTTGGTGCGCCGCGTGCGCGCGGGGCGCACCATCCTGCTGGTGGAGCATAATCTGTCGGTGGTTGAAGGCCTGTGCGACCGCATCACCGTGCTGACCCGCGGCAGGGTGCTGGCCGAGGGCGATTACGCCACCGTCTCGCGGGATCCCGAGGTGGTCGCGGCCTATCTTGGCACCGACGATGGCTGAGGCGCCGCTGCTGGAGTTGCGTGGGGTCAATGCCTGGTACGGCGAGAGCCATGTGCTGCATGGTGTCGACCTGGATGTGGCCGACGGCGAGGTGGTGACGCTGCTCGGCCGCAACGGTGCCGGCAAGACCACCACCCTGCGCAGCATCATGGGCCTGGTGCCGCGCCGCGCCGGCACACTGCGCTATCGCGGCCGCGACATCGCCGCCGCCCGGCCGGACGCCATCGCCCGGCAGGGCATCGGCTTCTGCCCCGAGGAGCGCGGCATCTTCGCCTCGCTGGATGTGACCGAGAACCTGATGCTGCCGCCGGTCGTCGCACCGGGAGGGCTCGATTTGCCCACCATCCACACGCTTTTTCCGAACCTGGCCGAGCGGGCGCGCAGCCCCGGCACGAAACTGTCCGGCGGCGAGCAGCAGATGCTGGCGATCGCCCGCATCCTGCGCACCGGTGCGAGGCTGCTGCTGCTGGACGAGCCGACCGAGGGCCTGGCGCCGGTGATCGTGCGGCAAATCGGCCGCACCATCCGCGCTATCCGCGAGCGCGGCTTTACCGTGCTGCTCGTCGAGCAGAACTTTCGCTTCGCCGCGACCCTGGCCGACCGCCATTGCGTGATGGAGCATGGCCGCGTGGTTGACGTGATCGACGGTTCGCAAGTCGCCGCCAGCATGGCTAAGCTGCACCGCTATCTCGGCGTGTGACCAGCCCGCCGGGCAACAGGACATCCAGGGGGAACGTGCCGATGGATCTGAACCGCCGCACCATGCTTGGCGCCGCCGTGGCCGCCGCCAGCCTGCCCGCCGCCAGCCTGTCGATCGGCCGCGCGCGCGCGGCGGCGCCGGTGCTGAAGATCGGGCTGCTCACCGACATGTCCGGGCCGTACCGTGACGTCGGCGGCCCGGTGGCGGTGGCCGCGGTGCAGCAGGCCGTGGTGGATTTCGGGGCGGCGGCGAAGGGAATGACCGTCGAGGTCGTCTCCGCCGATCACCAGAACAAGCCGGACATCGGCGCCGGCATTGCGCGGCAATGGTACGATCGCGACGGGGTCGACTTTATCACCGGCGTGCCGAACTCCGCCGTCGGCCTGGCGGTGGCCGGCGTCGCGCATGAGAAGAACAAGGCGTACGCCAATTCCGGCGCCGCGACGTCGGACATGACCGGGAAGCTATGCAACGCCAACACGATCCACTGGACCTATGACACCTGGATGCTGGCGCACTCGACCGGGGGGGCGGCCGTGAAGGCGGGCGGCGACAGTTGGTTCTTCATCACCGCCGATTACGCCTTCGGCCACGCCTTGCAGCGCGACACCAGCAACTTCGTCACCAGCGCGGGTGGCAAAGTGCTGGGAAGTGTTGCCTATCCGTTTCCCGGCACCTCGGATTTCTCGTCGTATCTGCTGCAGGCGCAGGCCAGCGGGGCGAAAGTGATCGGCCTGGCCAATGCCGGCACCGACACCATCAACAGCATCAAACAGGCGCATGAGTTCGGCATCACGCAGCAACTCGCCGGGCTGCTGGTGTTCATCAGCGACATCCACGCGCTGACCCTGGAGACGGCGAAGGGGTTGCTGGTCTCGACCACGTTCTACTGGGATCTGAACGATCGCACGCGGGCGTTCTCGGCGCGCATGAAGCCGCGCGCGCCGGACAAGCGGCTGACGATGGACCAGGCCGGCGGCTACGGCGCGTCGCTGCACTACATGAAAGCGGCCGCCGACATGGGCGTGGCGCAGGCCAAGGCGGACGGCGCTGCCGCGATCGCGCGCATGAAGGCGATCCCGACCGACGACGACGCAATGGGTCCGGGCAAGATCCGCGAGGACGGCCGCGCGCTGCACCCGTGCTACTTGTTTCAGGTCAAGACCCCGGCCGAAAGCAAGGGTCCGTGGGACTACTACAAGCTGCTGGAGACCACGCCGGCGGACCAGGCGTTCCGGCCGCTGAACCAGGGCGGCTGTCCGCTGGTGAAGGCGTAGCCGCGGAGTGACGGCGGCTCCCTCACCCCGGCCCTCTCCCCAGGGGAGAGGGAGTTCTGCCCCCTCTCCCGTTGGGAGGGGGCCGGGGTGAGGGGCCGCCCCGCACCATGCTGACAGTCTTCGGCAAACCGCTGCTGCTGCTGTATGGCCAGCTTGCCATCGGGCTCATCAACGGCGCCTCGTACGCGCTGCTGTCGCTCGGCCTGGCGCTGATCTTCGGGCTGCTCGGCGTCATCAATTTCGCGCATGGCGCGCTGTTCATGCTGGGCGCCTTCGTCGCCTGGGGACTGCTGGCGCACCTGGGCGTCGGCTATTGGCCGGCGCTGGTGGTGGCGCCCCTGGTGGTGGGCGCGCTGGGGGTCGTGATGCAGCGCCTGCTGCTGCGCCGGCTGGCCGGGCTTGATCCGCTGTACAGCCTGCTGCTGACCTTCGGCTGCGCCCTGGTGATCGACGGCCTGATGAACAATGAGTTCGGCAGTTCCGGTGTGTCGTACGCGACGCCGGCGGGGCTGGGCGGGTTGACAAATCTGGGGTTCATGAGGCTGCCGACCTATCGCGTCTGGGCGGTCGTCGCGGCGGCCGTGGTGTGCCTGGCGACCTGGCTGGTGATCGAGAAAACCCGGCTGGGAGCACTGCTGCGCGCCTCGGTCGAGAACGCCTCGCTGGTGCAGGCTTTCGGTGTCGACGTGCCGCGCCTGGTGACGCTGACGTTCGGCGCGGGCGCGGCGCTGGCCGGGTTCGCGGGCGTGCTGGCGGCACCGATCGCCTCGGTCAATCCGGAGATGGGATCCAACGTCATCATCGTGGTGTTTGCGGTCGTGGTGATCGGCGGCATGGGGTCGATCGGCGGCGCCATCGTCACCGGCTTCGGGCTCGGCCTCGTGGAAGGCCTGACCCGAGTCTACTATCCCGAAGGCTCGGCGACGGTGATCTTCGTCATCATGGTGGCCGTGCTGCTGATCCGGCCCTCGGGCTTGTTCGGGCGCGCGGCGTGATGGGCTTTTCGCGCCCACAGGCGGCGTCGTTCGCCGTGCTGCTGGCGGCGATCGTGGCGGCGCCTTGGCTGGTCTATCCGGTGTTCGTGATGAAGGTGCTGTGCTTCGCGCTGTTCGCCTGCGCCTTCAATTTGCTGATCGGGCGCGTGGGCCTGCTGTCGCTCGGCCATGCCGCGTTCTTCGGCATGGGCAGCTACGTCACCGCCTATGCCGCGAAGACCTGGGGGCTGTCGGCCGAGCTGGCGATCCTGGCGGGCGGGGCGGTCGGCGCGGTGCTGGGGACGGCGTTCGGCTGGGTTGCCATCCGCCGCCAGGGCATCTACTTCGCCATGATTACGCTGGCGCTGGCGCAGATGGTCTATTTCTTCTGCGTGCAGGCGCCGTTCACCGGCGGCGAAGATGGCATCCAGCTCGTGCCAAGGGCGCCGCTGTTCGGCGTGGTGCCGCTCGGCAGCGACCTGGCGATGTACGTGCTGGTGGCGGTGGTGTTCCTGGCCGGCTTCCTGCTGGTCCATCGCATCGTGCATTCGCCGTTCGGTCAGGTGCTGACGGCGATCCGCGACAACGAGCCGCGCGCCGTCTCGCTCGGCTATCGCGCCGAGCACTACAAGCTGCTGGCCTTCGTGCTGTCCGCGGCGCTGTCCGGCATCGCCGGCGGCACCAAGGCGCTGGTGTTCGGCATCGCGACGCTGACCGACGTGCATTGGACGATGTCCGGCGAGGTGGTGCTGATGACGCTGCTGGGGGGCATGGGCACGCTGTTCGGTCCGGTGGCCGGCGCGCTGGCGGTGGTGGGCATGGAGAACTACCTGGCCCCGCTCGGCGCCTGGGTGACGGTGGCGCAGGGCGCGGTGTTCGTGGCCTGCGTGCTGGCGTTCCGCCGCGGGCTGGTGGGCGAGCTGGGGGCGAAGCTGCGGCTGGCGCTGTAGGTCAGAACAGCCCGTGCAGGAACCAGCGCAGATCGCCGCTGGCCGGGTCCACGCCGTCGCCGCTGCGATACAGCCAGAAGCGCCGCCCGGTCTCGTCCTCCACGGCGAAGTAGTCGCGCACGGCGGACAGTTCCGCGTCGCGCCGCCACCATTCGCCGCGCACCCGCTCGGGTCCGTCGGCGCGGCGGATGCGGTGGCGCACGCGCCGCCAGACGAAGGCGGCCGGCGGATGATCGGGCAGCAGCGCCAACGCGTCGATCGGCTGCGGCGGATCGAGCAGCCGGGCCGGGCGCGGCAGGTCGGATGGCCACGCCGCGCGGCCGGGCGGTGCCAGCGGCGCCACGCGGCGGACGCTGCGTTCGGGGATGCGGCTCTGCACCGGCGCCATGCGGAAAACCCGATCCTTGCCCAGCCGTCCGGCCAGCCGGTCCACCAGCTCGGCCAAGCCTGGATGATCTCCCATCGCATCGGTGCCGCCCTGAATCCAGTCCAGCGCCTCGGCCAGGGACACGCGCAACTGCATCGCCTCCACCCCCGGGCCGGGATCGACCGTCTCCAGCCGCTCGCCCAGCAGCCGCGCCAGGTGCGCGGCATCGCGCGTCGGGCGGGCGGTGCCGGCGCGGATCGCCTGCCATGAGCCGTCCACCCGCTCGAACAGCAGATCCAACCGCCGCGCCCCCTGGCCGGCCCGCTCAAGCGTCGCGCAGACTTGCCCGGCCAGCACGGCGATGGCGGCGATGAACAACTCCGCCGTCAGCAACGGCTCGGCGAAGGCCAGGCGATGCGCGGCCATCTCGGCCGGCAGCACCGGTTCGATCGGCTCGAAGATGCGGCCGAGCGCCTGATCCAGCCGGCGCAGCAGATCGCCGCCGAAGCGGCGGGCCAGCGGCGCGCGCGGCGCCTCGGCCAGTTGGCCGACCCGTTCCAGCCCGACCTTCCGCAATGCCGCCAATGTCTCGGGCGCCAGGCGCAGGGCGGCTGGCGGCAGAGAGGCCAGAGCGGCGTGCAAATCGGCGCCGGCCGGCAGCACCGCTGCATCGTCGGCCCCGAACCGCGCCAGGGCATAAGCCGCCCCCGGCGTATCGGCGAGCGCCGCGCGGGAGAAAAAGCCCGCGCGCAGCAGCCGTGCCCGCAGATCGGCCAGCATTGCCGCTTCGCCACCGTGCAGATGCGCGCTGCCGGCCGCGTCGATCCACAGCCCAGTCGGGGGATCCGGGGCGGTCAGCGGCGCGTAGCGCAGGCAGCCATGCGACAGACGCAGCAACGTCCGCGCGTCGCCTCGCAGATCGGCCTCGGTCACATGCAGGGCGGGAATGCAGGCCTGCGCGTGCGCCACCGTCTGTCCCGGACGCAGCCCGAGTCCGCGGGCGGCCGGACAGATTGCGGCCAGCACGCGGCGGCGGCCGTCATGCAGCGCCGTAACCAGCGGACTACCCGGCAGCGGCGCGCCGGGCCAGCGACGTAGCCGATCGGTCGGAAAACTCGGCAGGAACACCGAGACGACCCTGCGCATCGCACGCCTCCACGATCCAGGAACCAGGCTCGCCGCCGCGACAGCGGACCAAATCCAGCCGCCAGCGCGCCCGGCCCAGCCCAGGGATGTCCGCCGCATACGGCAGTGGCGGGGCTGAGGGCACCGGGACAACCTTCCAGCGCGTCGCCGCGGCGCTGGGGGCGGCCAGGGCCGGGTCGTCGTGGCGGCGGCTGCGGCGGAGCAGGAAGACCGGGATGCCCGCCGCCTCGCTGGCAAGCTGCAACCGGCGCGAGGCGGTCAGCGTCAGCGTGCCGGACAGCTCGCCCACCACCCCGGCCAAGCCGCGATGGTGCAGCGCGTCCTCCAGCGCCCGCAGCACGGCGTTCGGGCGCCCGGCCTCGGCGTAGATCACCCGGTCCGGGTGCAGCCCGACGCCGGCCAGGGCCGGGGCGAACAGGTCGCGACGCTGCAATACCCACAGGATCTGTCCGGCACGATTGAGCCGAGCGCACAGCCCGGCCACGAACAGGCCGGCCGCGGCCGCGTGCTCGATCTCGGGGCCGCCGCCCGCCACCTCATGCAGTGCCGCCCGCGCCAGGCCGCCGCCGAGGTGTCCGTCCAGCGCCGAGAGGCCGAATGGGATCGGCGCCCCGGCCACGGCGCCGCGCCCGCGCAATTGCGCCAGAGTGGCGCGCAGCGTCTCGATCGAGGATTGGGTGCGCCCCGGCATAAGGCGAACATATCAAGAACAACCTGCTTGCCGCAATCACGGCCGATGGCGTATGCTGGTCGGCTTGGCCGTCTCAGGCCACCAGCATCTCCGCGCCGTGCGCCGCCTTTTCGGCCGCGACATGGCGCAGCCAGTTGCCATAGACGCGGTGCGCGACCGTCGACCACTTCGCCCCCCGCGAGTCCGGCGCCAGCAGGCCGGCCGGAAAATCCTCCATCGCCGCCTCGCCGCGCCGCGCTGTCGCGTGCGCCCGAAATCGCGCCAGCAGGTTTTTTGCGCGCCGGTCGAAGTAGTTGCTGGGCATTGGCGGATAATCGTCCCGCTCGCCGGTAAGGAACCGCCGGACGTCGCGCTGATGTTCCTTCAGCAGCGTGTCGTGCTCGTATTCGGGATGGCCCTGCAAAAACACGAGCAGGCAGCCAAGCTGCTTGACGAACAGCTCCACGCCCGCCGCGTCGGAGCGGGTCAGCACGCTATAGCCGCGCGCCTCCAGCGCCGTCTCGGACAGTTCATTCCAGCGCGAGTGCGGCACCTGCCACGCGCCCGCGCCGCCGCCCTGCGTCAGCATGTGCCGGCCGGTCACGGCATGGTCGAACACGCCGAGGCATTTGCGGTGGAGCGGCGTGCGCGCGATGCCGTCGAAATGCAGCACCGCCGCGTGCGCCGCCAGGCACGACAGGATGGTCGAGACCGTGTTGCGCGTCGCCCACTCGAACACTGTCGTCAGCGATCGCCAGTATGGCTCGTCCATCAGGCTTGCGGCTTGCGGCTCGGCGCCGGTGACGATCAGCGCGTCCAGCCGGCTCGATAGCAGATCGCCGAGGCTGCCGTAGCCGGCATCCACATACCGCCTGCCGCGATCGGACCGCGGCACCTCCGGCAGCGTGAACAGATGCAGCCGCACCGTACGGCCCTCGGCCGCACCTTGCAGCACGCGCAGGAATTGCCGCTCGGTGCCCTTCAGCGCCGAATCCGGCATGTTGTTGACGAGACCAATGTTCAGGTGGGCCGAGTCCGGCATGGCGTCCCTCCCTGCTCAGTCCGCCGCTTCGACCAGTTGCGCCGCTGGGGCCGTCCACTCGCTGCTGGCCTGGCTCAGCGCCTGGTCGAGATCGGCCAGGATGTCGTCGATATGCTCGATGCCGATGGACAGCCGGATCATGTCCGGCGTGACCCCGGCGCGGCGATGCTCCTCGGGCGAGAGCTGGCGATGCGTGGTCGATGCCGGATGCGTGGCCAGCGACTTGGCATCGCCCATGTTGACCAGCCGCTTGAACAACTTCAGCGAGTCGAACATCCGCCGCCCCGCCTCGAACCCGCCGACCACGCCGAAGGTCATCAATGAGACGCCGTGGCCGCCGAGATATTTCTGCGCCAGCGGATGATAGGGACTGTCGGCGAACCCGGCCCACTTCACCCAGCCGACGCGGCGATCATGGCGCAGGAAATCGGCGACGCGGCGGGCGTTCGCCAGATGCCGCTCCATGCGCAGTGGCAGCGTCTCCAGGCCTTGCAGCAGCATGAACGCGCTGAGCGGCGCCAGCACCGAGCCGGTGTTGCGCTGGCAGACCGTGCGGCAGCGCGCGATGTAGGCGGCGGCGCCGAAATGCTCGGTGTAGACCACGCCGTGATACGATGGCTCGGGCGTGCTCATCATCGCGAAACGGTCGCGATGCGCCGCCCAGTCGAAGCGGCCGCCGTCGACGATGATCCCGCCCAGCGTGGTGCCGTGGCCGCCGATGAACTTCGTCATCGAATGCACCACGATGTCTGCGCCGTGCTCGATCGGCCGCAGCAGGATCGGCGTGGCCACGGTGTTGTCGACGATCAGCGGCACGCCATGCCGATGCGCGACCGTGGCGAGGGCGGCGATGTCGGCGATGTTGCCGGCGGGATTGCCGACGCTCTCGCAATAGACCGCGCGGGTGTTCTCGTCGATCAGCGCGTCGATGCTGGCCGGATCGTCGCTCTCGGCAAACCGCACCTGCGTGCCCTGCTTCGGCAGCAAGTGCGCGAACAGCGTGTAAGTGGCGCCATAGAGCTGCGGCACCGAGACGATGTTGCAGCCCTGCTCGATGATGTTGTCCAGCGCGTAGTGGATCGCGGCGGCTCCGGACGGGACGGTGAGCGCGCCAACGCCGCCCTCCATCTCGGCGATGCGCCGCTCCAGCACGGCGTTGGTCGGGTTGCCGATGCGGCTGTAGATGTTGCCTTCCACCTCCAGGTCGAACAGGGCCGCCGCGTGTTCGGCGCTGTCGAACGAGAAGGCGACGGTCTGGTAGATCGGCACTGCCACCGCCTTGGTGGTCGGGTCGCCGTCAAAGCCGCCGTGGATCGCGATGGTGTCGAGCTTCACGTCGTCTCCTGTGGGCCGGTGCCGTTGCAGGCTGGGGGAAGCAACCCATGTGCCAGCCCCCGGCAAGAGCAGGATTTCGCAACCGGGACAGCGGCTTGCCGGTCAGCTTCCCAGCTTGGCGGCGGCCGCCGGGGCAAGATGTAAACATCGCCGACAACGGCCCGGAAGCGCACGGGAGCGGCCGCCCGGACGTCGGAAAAGTTTACGAAACGCGACGCGGGTGGCCGTGGCATCGGCGTGCTTGCGGAGCGGTTTCGCCGCGCAGGCATTGAGGATTTGCCGTCCTTCCGGTCGGTGGCACGCCGGTTGCTACCCTGACGTATCTGAAGCCTTTGATCGGAATGACGCGATGCAACTGGCCTTGACCGATCTCGACACTTTGCCGGCGGCCGAACCGTCGGAAACGATGGAGCTGCTGAGCGAGGCCTTCGCGCGGGTGCTGCAGCGCCCGGCCGTGGGGCCGGACGACGATTTCTTTGACCTCGGCGGCGACTCGATCATGGCCGTGGCGCTGGTCCTGGAAATCGAGGAGACGACCGGCATCCGTCTGCCCACCACGACGCTGTTCGACGCGCCGAGTGTGACGGCGCTGGCGCGGCTGCTGGACGAGCGGGCCGACACCATTCCCTCCTCGGTGGTGCCGCTGAAGCCCGGCGCAGGCACTCCCGCGCTGTTCATCGCACCCGGGGTCGCGGGATCGGCGATCGAGTTGCTGCCGCTGGCGAAACTCATAGAAATCGACGGCCCGGTGTACGGCCTGCGCGCGCCCGGCCTGGACGAACGCGAAACTCCGCTCGACAGCATCGAGGCGATGGCGGCGCACTATGTTCCGCTGATCCGCGCAGTGCAGCCACACGGGCCGTACTACATCGCCGGCTATTCGGTGGGTGGGCTGACGGCCGTGGAAATCGCGCGCCTGCTGCTGCAGGCCGGCGAGACGGTCGCGTTGGTGGCGCTGCTGGATACCATCATCCACCCCAAGGATCTGCCGCTGTCGACCAAGGCGCGCATCTGGGGCCGCCGCGTGCTGCACCATGCCGGGCGGCTGCGGGCGCTGCGGCCGCGCGAGACGCTGCCGTATGTGCTCGGCCGGATACCCGGAATGCTTGCCGATCTGGGGGCCGGCGCGCGCGCCCGCCGCGAAAGCCGCGAGCAGAGCCGCCAATCCGTCGTGCCCGCGACCAGACGGGTGATCGACCGCGGGCTGCTCGCCGCGATCCGCTATCGTCGGAGATTCCTGCCGGGCACCATCACCTTCATCGAGGCGGTCGACAACAGCGGCGTTCCGGCGCACCCGGACATTGTCTGGGGCCGCCAGGCCGAGCGCGTAGTGGTGCACGTCGTGCAAGGCGACCATCTCAACATCATGGGCCGACACGCGGAAAACCTGGCGGCGCGGCTGTCCCGCTGCATTCGCGAGGCGGTCGACGCGGGTTGAGGCGCTACAGCGTCACGTGAACCAGGCTGGCCGGCCGGTTCCGCTCCGGCCGCAGCCGGTCGAGCACGGCATCGACCAACGCTGATCGCCCGGTCGGGTCGCGATACGGCAGGAACCTGATGGCGCGCAGCCCCGGGTGCCAGCGCCGCAAGGTCGGCGCCACCTCGGCGTGATCCAGTCCCCACGGCATCGGCGGCAGCATGTAATCCGGCGTATGCACATGCCCTTGCAGCGTCGATCGCGACAGCTTGCGGGGCACGATGTCGAACATCATCTGCGCGCCCGCGAACCGGCGCGCTATGCCCGTGAACAGGCTCTCGACCTCGGCCGGTTGCAGATACATGAACAATCCCTGCGCCACGATGAACAGCCCCGACGTCGCATCCACCGCCTCCATCCATAGCGGGTCGAGCGCGCTCGCGGCGAGTTGGCGCAGCCTCGGCGTCGGTGGCAGCAGGCGGGCACGCACCGCGATCGCCTCCGGCAGATCCACCGAAAGCCAGCGCATCCGGCCGTTGTCGACGCGCCATGCCTGGGTTTCCAGACCCTCGCCAAGCGAGACCACGAGACCGTCCGGCCGGCGCCTCAGCCAGCGCCGCAGCACGCGGTCGATCAAGGCGGCGCGCAGCGCGTACATGTAGCTGGGCGCGCCGAACCGCCGCTCGAAATCATAGTCAAGCGCATCGAACAGCCGCACCGCCTCGGGATCGCGGAGGATCCCGCCGGCGCGCTTCGCTTCGCTGGCGCGCGCGTACAGCGTCCACAGCATCGTCTCGGGAACGCCTGAAAGGGACGGGGCGAGGCGGGACATGGCAAACCCTACGCTGCACGCTGGCGAACGTTGCCGGTCTCGCACGATGTCGGCGCCACCTCAAGCCCGGGGGCACAGTACGCCTTGTCGGAGGATTTGACGCTCCGGATGCCATCCAGCGCCAAGTCACTGTTTTGCAAGGCGTTCCTCCCTGGCCCGTGACTTGCTTTGGATGCCGTGTCGGATACCCAGGGGAAGTTTCATGTCGGCAGCCGTCGGAATCTACAATCTCTTGCGTCGCATCGAGCCGGTGCGGGTGCAGCTCGCGTCGCACGAGATGTACGCGCGGCTGGCCTCGGTGGCCGATGTGCGCATCTTCATGGAACACCACATCTTCGCGGTGTGGGACTTCATGGCGCTGTTGAAGGCGTTGCAGCGGCACTTGACCTGCACCGAGTCGATGTGGCGCCCCACTGCCAGCGCGCGCGCGCGGAGGCTCATCAACCAGATGGTGCTGGAGGAGGAGTCCGACGAAATCGACGGCGTGGCGACCAGCCACCTCGAAGTGTATCGCGCCGCCATGATGCAGGCCGGCGCCGATGTCAGCCAGCTCGACGACCTGTTCATGCTGATCGGCGAGGGCACCGACCTGGAGACGGCGCTGCGCGACTGCGGCGCGCCGGCCAGCGCGCAGGCCTTCGTGCGGACGACCTTCGAGGCGATCGCGTCGAACAAGCCGCACGTCATCGCCGCCGCCTTCACCTTCGGGCGCGAGGAGGCGATCCCCAATATGTTCCGACCGATTATCGACGCGATTCCGGATCGCGGCGAGGCGCTGCGCACCTTCGAGATGTATCTCGACCGGCACATTCATCTCGACGAGGGCGAGCACGCCCCGATGGCGGTCGCGATGCTGGCCGATCTGTGTGGCGGCGATCTGCAAAAATGGACCGAGGCGGCGGATTCCGCGGTTCGCGCCCTGACCGCGCGCATCGAATTCTGGACCGCGATTTCCAAGGAGGTGGCGAGCACCCACCAGAAGCCGCCGCACGCCGTCGCGCTCGACGCCGATCTGGTGCTGCAGTAGGCGCCGAAGGCGCGGCGAGGGAGCGCGTGGCATGATGCCCGACAGTCGTTTCGCCGACGGCGACGCGCGGAGCGCGATGCCGCCGGCCTCGCGCATCAGCCAGATCGTCGCGCCCTGGGCGGCGCGATCGCCGGAGCATCCGGCCATCGTCGAGAGCAGCGGCACCTGGTCGTACGGCCGGCTGTTCGAGATGATTGGAAGCACGGCACGCTGGCTGGCGGCCAAGGGCGTTCGCGCCGGCGATCGGGTGGTGATCGTCAACGAGAACTGCCGCGCTGCCGTGGCGCTGCTGTTGGCGGTGGCCGATCTGGATGCCTGGGTGATCCTGGTCAACGCCCGGCTCTCGGATCGGGAACTCGACGAGATCCGCGATCACAGCGACGCGCGCCTGGTGGTCTTCACCGTCGACGCCTCGCCGACCGCGCGGCTGCACGCCGGCCGGCTGGGTGCGGCGACAGAGGACGTTTCGGGCCTCGGTGGCATCGCGTTCACCACGCGGAACGAACGAGCCGAGCCGGCGGCGGTCGAGGCCGACGCGGGGCAAGTGGCCGCCCTGGTCTACACCTCGGGCACCACCGGCGGCCCGAAGGCCGCGATGCTGACGCATCGCAACCTGCTGTTCATGGCGCGCGCGTCGGGTGCCGTGCGTTCGCTCGGTCCCGAGGATCGCTTCTACGGCGTGCTGCCGATCTCACACATCGTCGGCCTGTCGGTGGTGCTGCTCGGCACTCTGCTGTACGGCGCCACTCTGCATCTGGCGCCGCGGTTCAATCCGTCGGCGGCACTGAAGGCGCTGGAGCGCGACCGGATCACGGTGATGCTGGGTGTGCCGGCGATGTTTGCCTTGCTGTTGGAATACATCCAGGCGAAAGGGCCGGCGGCGACGATCAGCCACCCGGGTCTGCGCCTGCTCGGGGCGTGCGGCGCGCCGCTGGATCCGGCGATCAAGGCCAGCGTGGAACAGATGTTCGGCCTGACCCTGCACAACGGCTACGGCATCACCGAATGCTCGCCGACCATTGCTCAGACGCGGGTGGATCAGCCGCAAGCCGATTGCACCGTCGGCCGCGTGTTGCCCGGCGTCGAGGTCAAGCTGGTCGGGCACGACGATATGGCCGCACCCGACGGCGACGTCGGCGAGTTGTGGGTGCGCGGGCCGAACGTGATGAAGGGCTACTACCGGGACGCGGCCGCGACCGAGGCGGCGATCGACGCCGAGGGCTGGTTCAACACGCGCGACCTGGCATGCTTCCGCAACGGCCAGCTTTTCATCGTCGGGCGCACCAAGGAGCTGATTATCCGGTTCGGCTTCAACGTGTTCCCGCCGGAAATCGAGGCGGTGCTGAACGCGCATCCGGCGGTGCTGCAATCCGCGGTGATCGGCCATCGCGTCGACGGCAACGAGGAGATCGTCGCCTTCGTGCAGCCGCTGTCCGGCGCCGCGGTCTGTCCGGCCGAGCTGGCGGATCACGCTGCCAGGCTGCTGGCGCCGTACAAGCGCCCCACCCGGATCGTGCTGGTGGATTGCCTGCCCACCGGCCCGACGGGAAAGATCCTCAAGGCGCGGCTGGCGGAACGGGCCGAGTCGCCGTCGGGATAGCGTGGTTGCAGTCGGAATGCTCCGACCCAGCCAGCGACCTCAGCCGCCGACCTGACGCACCCAGTCGCCGAGATTGTAGTGGTTGGAAATGCGCGCCACTCGTCCATCGCGCAGCGTGAAGAACGCGCCGGCGGGCAGCACGTAGGTCTGGCCGCGCGCCGGGGGCGTGCCAGCGGGCACGCCGGGGTCGGTGGCGATGTACTCGCCATGCACGGTGAACTCGGCCGCGGCGCGGGTGCCCGAAGCATCCGCCATGATTGTCAGATCGGCGATGCGCTCGCGGTAGCAGCGGTCCATGTGCGCCATGAAGCGGCGGAACGCCTCGCGGCCAGTCTCGCGCGTGCCCTGGCTGATGTCATGCGCCACGTCGTCGGTCAGCAAGCCGAGGAACGCCTCGGTGTCGCCGGACTCGAAGGCCGCGTAATAGGCGCGCACCAGCCGCTCGGCCGTCTCCCGGTCCTGCATGGTCAGGCCGCGCGGGTCAGGCGCTTGACGATGGCGCTGATCCGGTGGCGCCGCAGCTCGGCCCGCGCCGCCGCGTCGGCGGTCATATAGTTGAGCTGCACCGCGTAGCGCCGCCCGACATGGCGGCGATGACCGTGCCAGGTGCTGGGACCGTTGGGGAACACCAGCAGCGTGCCGTCCACCGGCGGCACTTCGACCGCGAAGTCGTCGATGTCATCGGGGCCGCGCAGCAAGCGCAGGCTACCGCCTTGATCTGCCCAGGCAGCGTCGGCGGGATTGAGATACAGGAGCACCGTGACCCGCTTGGTCGTCGAGTCGCAGTGGATGCGGCCGTCCTTTTCCCGCGAGCGGCCGCGCAGCGTCACCATTGTCGAGGCGCCCTCCAGATCCAGCCCGAATTTTTGGGCGATCGCCTCGCGCAGCGCCGGACGTTCCAGTTCGCCCATCAGAGCGCGCGCGGCCGGCCCTAGCCGAACCGCGGACGGCGGGAACGAGCCGCCCGAGGCAATGTCCGGCAAATCAGCCACCACCGAAGCCAGCGTGTCCGCCGGCACGAAGCGGGGGATCACCACATGCGGGAACGGATCGAGAGCGATCGGGGTGGCGCGAAGCGCCTCGTAGTCGAGTTCCATCCCCCCATCATAGAGGTGCTCGCCTCGGCCGACCAGACTTCGCTCCGCGTGGAGCTTGCGTCAGGTGCGCAAGGTCCGATGATGCGGCATGGTGATGATCGTCGTGGTCAGCGGCCGCGGGCACATCTGCGCCGGCGACAGCAACGCCGCGTGCAGCACGCCGGCCCGGCACGCCGAAGTGGGAACAGTGCCGGAGGCCGGGGGGCTCGCGATGGCGGCGGCGGACCACGCCAGGGCGGCGGCGATCGGCAGGATGATGCGCATCGTAGGTTTTCCTTCTCGCGTGTGCCTGGAACGGCACAGGGGACGGCTTGCCGCAGCCCGCACGGCATGTTGATGTCGACCCTCGATCCGGCTAAGCGCCCGGACTGCATGGACATCCCGCCGCCACTGGCCGACCGTCTGGATGCCGGCCCGTTGCCGGCGCTGCGCGCGCGAGTGGCGGCCGGTCTGTTGCAGCCCGATCCCGCGCAACTCGCCGCCGCCGAGCGGCTGCAGGGTCTGTGGACGGAGTTGCGGGGCTACGATCCCGGCCCGCGCTCCGACGAGGCCGGCACCGGGCTGTTCGGCCGGTTGCTGCGCCGCGCCGCGGAGGGCGCGGACGAGAAACGGCCGCACGGCCTTTACCTCGTGGGCGAGGTCGGCCGCGGCAAATCCATGCTGATGGATCTGTTCTTCGAATCCGCCCAGGTGGCCCGGCGGCGGCGCGTCCATTTTCACCGCTTCATGCAGGAATGCCACGCCCGCATCCACGCGTGGCGTCAGGCGCATCCCGAGGGCGCCGATCCGGTGCCGCCACTGGCCGACACCATCGCGAGCGAGGCGGCGCTGCTGTGCTTCGACGAGTTCCAGATCACCGACATCGCCGACGCGATGCTGCTGGGGCGGCTATTCCAGGCGCTGTTCGCGCGTGGCGTGGTCGTTGTAGCAACCTCGAACACGCCGCCCGGAAGGCTGTTCGAGGGACAGCCGGGGCGCGACGCGTTCTTGCCGTTCATCGCGCTGCTGGAGCAGACGCTGGACGTGCTGGCGCTCGACGGCGACCGGGATTTTCGCCGCTCCCGGCTGCGCGGCCGCGCCCGTTGGCATGTGCCGGCGGACGCCGCTGCCGCCCGCGCGCTGGATGAGGCGTTCGCCGAGCTGTCGGGCGGGGCGGCTGCCGGGCCGTCATCGCTGATGGTGACGGGGCGGCGGCTGGCGATTCCGTTGGCGGCCGCCTCGGTCGCGCGGTTCGATTTCGCGGCGTTGTGCGAGGCGCCGCTAGGGCCGGGCGACTACCTGGCCCTCGCCACGCATTTCCACGCGCTAGTGCTCGATGCCGTGCCGCCGCTGGGCGGCGAGCGGCGCGACGCGACGCGGCGGTTCATTGTGCTGGTCGACGCGCTGTACGATCACCGCGCGAAACTGATCGCCTCGGCGGCAGCCGAGCCGGACGCGCTGTGTCGCGACGGGGAATGGGCGGTGCCGTTCGTGCGCACCGCCTCCCGCCTGGTCGAGATGCAGAGCGAGGCCTGGCTGGCGCTGCCGCATCTGACCTGACGCGGCTATGTCTTTCGGCCGCGGCCCCCGACCAGGATTATCGCGGCCGCGCCCAGGAGAAGCGCCGCGGAGATGACCAGCGATTCCCGCGCCCCGAGGATAAACGCGCCTGCCTCGCCCACCAGCGAGCCGAACAGGGCGACGCCAATGACACTGCCTGTTTGTCTCGTCGCGTTGAGAACGCCGGCCGCAACGCCGGAACGCGCCTTTTCCACGCTGCCGAGCAAGGTCGAGGTGAGCGGCGGAACCAGCAGCCCCAGACCGCCGCCGAGCGCGACGAGCTGGGCGCACATCGCCCAGTACGGGGTGCCGCGGTCGATGCCGAGGAGGGCGACGCAGCCCACGCCGGCCGCGACCGACCCGGCGGCGATCGTCGCGGACGCGCCGAATCGTTCCGCCGCGCGAGCAGCCAGCAAGTTCACCGGCAGCACCGCGCCCATCATGGGAAGAAAGGCCAAGCCCGTCGCAAACGGGGAGAGGCCGTTGATCCGCTGGAAATACAGGCTGAGCACGAAGATCAGACCGTAGAAGGCCACGTTCACGAGAAGGCCAACCGCCGACGTCAGCGAGAACAATCTGTGTGTGAACAGCGAAAGCGGGAGCATGGGCTGGGGCGCGCGCCTTTCCCGCAGTAGAAAAAGCCCGGCCAAAATCGCAAATGCGGCAAAGCCCGCCAGCACCCAGACATTGCCCCAGCCCAAGGCTCCGCCTTCGATGATCGCGCCGGCCAGACAGCCCAGCGCGCCGATAGCCGCCGCTTGCCCCGTCCAATCGACTTCCCGGCTGAGTGATCGGGGCGTTTCGTCCGCATAGCGCCACGCGAGCCACATGCCGGCGACGCCGATCGGCAGGTTGACAAGGAATATGCTCCGCCAGCCGACAAGCGCGATCAGGGCGCCTCCCGCCAGCGGGCCGGCGGTGAGCGCAAGGCTTGCCCCGGCCGCCCAGATGCCAACGGCGCGCCCCCGTTCCCTGTCGTTGGGATAGGCATGATTGAGCAGAGCCAGCGAGTTGGGAACCAGGATGGCCGCGCCCGCGCCCTGCACGGCGCGCACCGCGACCAGGATCAGCGCCGTGGGCGCCACCGCGCACCCGAGCGATGCCGCCGTAAAGACGCCAAAGCCCGCCACGAAAACCTCCTTCGCTCCGATGCGATCGCCCAGGGCGCCAGCCGTCAAGATCAAGGCCGCGAACGCGATCGTGTAGGCGCTGACGACCCATTGCAGCACCGAGACGCCCCCGCCCAGGGAAGAACCAATGCTGCTCAAGGCCGTATTCACGATGGTGACATCGAGCTGCACGACGCAGTAGCCGAGACTCATTGCGGCCAGAGTCAGCCGTTTCGTGGTGCGGCCGCCGGATTCACGTGCTGCGCATGTGCTCATGCGCGGCCCGTAGCCCGAAGAATGGCGCAGGTGTTTCACGGCCGGATGAAACATCCCCGGGGGCGGCCTGCTAGGGTTGCGGGAACCGAGGCGGGAGAGTGGTGCATGGAAGTCAACATTGCCGTTCCGGCCGCGCTAATCGGCGACCCGGCCCGCGCGGCCATCCTGATGGCGCTGCTCGATGGCCGGGCACAGCCGGCCGGCGCGCTGGCCTATGCCGCCGCCCTCACTCCGCAGGCGGCGAGCAACCACTTGGCGCGGCTGCTCGACGGCGGGCTGCTGCGTGTCGAGACGCAGGGGCGGCATCGCTACTACCGCCTGGCCGGCGCCGAGATCGCTGCCGCCCTGGAGGCTCTGGCCTGCGTCGCGCCGGCCCTCCGCGCGCTGGATCAGCCGCGCTCGCCGGCGGCCCGCGCGTTGCGGCATGGGCGGAGCTGCTATGACCACCTGGCCGGCCAACTCGGCGTCGCGGTTGCCGCGACCCTGGAGGATCGCGGCCTGCTGCGGCCCGGGTCGCCCGAATCCCCGGACCCGTCCTCCTATGCGGTGACTGAAGCGGGACGCGCCTGGTTCGCCGATCTGGGCATCGACGTGGCCGGGCTGCGCCCGGGATCGCGGGGCCTCGCGTGGCGCTGCCTGGACTGGACGGAACGGCGCCACCATCTGGCCGGTCCGCTCGGCGTGCGCCTGCTGGCGCGCTGCGTGGCGCTGGGCTGGCTGGCGCGCGACCGGCCGGGCCGGTCGGTCCGCCTTACCGAAGCCGGCCGCCGCGCGTTTCCCGAGCGTCTGGGCGTGGCCATTCCCGGCCTGACCAGTGTTGCGGAGGCGGCTTGAAGCGGTCGCGGCCGCGCGTCTTGCCGCTGCGGGGCTGATCGGGTAGCAACGCGCACCTTTCGGGCACCCCGATCACGGCTGGGCTGGGGTGTCCGATCGGATGCCCGTTCGAAGGATCATCCCCCCGTATGGCACGCAACAAGATCGCGCTGATCGGCGCCGGCAACATCGGCGGCACCCTGGCCCACCTGGTCGGGCTCAAGGAGCTCGGAGACGTGGTGCTGTTCGACGTATTCGGGGGCGTCGCCGCCGGCAAGGCGCTGGATATCATGCAGTCCGGCCCGGTGGACGGGTTCGACAGCGCCATGTCCGGCGGCTCCGACTACGCCGCCATCGCCGGCGCGGACGTGGTGATCGTCACAGCCGGCTTCCCGCGCCAGCCCGGCATGAGCCGCGACGACCTGCTGGCCAAGAACGCCGGCGTTATTACGCAGGTGGCCGAGGGCATCCGCGCGCACTGCCCGAATGCCTTCGTCATCGTCATCACCAACCCGCTGGACGTGATGGTGTGGGTGATGCAGCAAAAGTCCGGCCTGCCGAAGCAGCGCGTTGTCGGCATGGCCGGCGTGCTGGACAGCAGCCGGTTTCGCCTGTTCCTGGCGCACGAATTCGGCGTGTCGGTCGAGGACGTGACGGCCTTCGTGCTCGGCGGCCACGGCGACACGATGGTGCCGCTGACGCGCTATTCCACGGTGGCCGGCATCCCGGTCCCCGATCTCATCAAGATGGGCTGGACCACGCAGGCGCGCATCGACGCGATCGTGCAGCGGACCGCGAACGGCGGCGGCGAGATCGTCAAACTGCTGGAGAAAGGCAGCGCCTTTTACGCGCCCGCCGCCAGCGCCATCGCGATGGCCGAATCATTCCTGCGCGACAAGAAGCGGGTGCTGCCGGCGGCGGTAAAGCTGGAAGGCGAATACGGCCTGCATGATCTCTATGTCGGCGTTCCCGCGGTGATAGGCGCTGGCGGCGTCGAGCGCATCGTGGAGGTCGATCTGCTGCCCGATGAGCGCGCCGCCTTCGACAAATCCTGCGGCGCGGTGAAAAAGCTGATCGAGGATTTCTCGAAGCTCGGGGTCTGACCCGGTGAATATCCACGAATACCAGGCCAAGGAGCTGCTCAAGCACTACGGCGTCGCGGTGCTTGACGGCCATGTGGCGTGGTCTCCCGAGGAAGCGGCCGAGGCCGTCTCCCGTCTTCCTGGCCCGGTGTATGTGGTGAAGAGCCAGATCCACGCGGGCGGTCGTGGCGCGGGCCGTTTCGTGGGCGACGCGTCGGGTGGCGGCGGGGTGCGCCTGGCGCGTTCGGCGGCGGAGGCGCGGGCGGCGGCCGAGGCGATGATCGGGCACACGCTGGTGACCCGGCAGACCGGCCCGGCGGGGCGGCGGGTGCATCGGGTGTATGTTGAGGCCGGCTGCGACATCGCGCGGGAATTGTATCTGTCGCTGCTGATCGACCGGGCCAGCGGCCGGGTGCTGGTGATGGCGTCCACCGAGGGCGGCATGGAGATCGAGGAGGTGGCCGAGCGCCACCCCGAGCGCATCCTGCGCGTGGCGATCGACCCGGCCACCGGCATCTCCGGCTTCCACGCCCGCCGCCTGGCCTCCGGGCTGGGCCTGTCGGGCAAGCAGGCGGCGTCGTTCGGCGGCTTCGTCGCGGCGATGTATGCGGCGTTCATGGCGCTGGATTGCGCGGTGATCGAGATCAACCCGCTGGTGGTGACGGGGGCGGGCGGGGTGGTGGCGCTGGATGCCAAGATGAGCTTCGACGACAACGCGCTGTTCCGCCATCCCGAGCTGGAGGCGTTGCGCGACGAGGCGGAGGAAGACCCCAAGGAGCTGGAAGCGGCGCGGCACAGCCTGAGCTACGTGGCGCTGGACGGCACCATCGGCTGCATGGTCAACGGCGCCGGGCTGGCGATGGCGACGATGGACATCATCAAGCTGTATGGCGGCAGCCCGGCCAACTTCCTGGACGTGGGCGGAGGGGCGACGCGCGAGCGGGTGACGGCGGCGTTCAAGATCATCCTGTCGGACGCCAACGTGGAAGCCATCCTGGTGAACATCTTCGGCGGCATCATGCGTTGCGACGTGATCGCCGAGGGGGTGGTGGCGGCGGCGCGCGAGGTGAGCCTGACGGTCCCGCTGGTGGTGCGGCTGGAGGGCACCAACGTGGCGCTGGGCAAGGACATCCTGGCCCGCTCGGGGCTGCCGATCATCGCGGCGGACAATCTGGCGGACGCGGCCGAGAAGGTGGTGCGCGCGACGCAGGACGCTGCCGCGGCGGGGACGCGCTGATGGCGATCCTGGTGGATGCGGACACGCGGGTGCTGACGCAGGGCTTCACCGGCGCGCAGGGGACGTTCCACTCCGAGCAGGCGATCGCCTACGGCACGAAGGTGGTGGGCGGGGTGACGCCGGGCAAGGGCGGGACGACGCATCTGGACCTGCCGGTGTTCGACACGATGGCCGAGGCGGTGGCGCGGACCGGGGCGAGCGCGAGCGCGATCTACGTGCCGCCGCCGTTCGCGGCGGACGCGATCCTGGAGGCGGCGGATGCCGGGGTGGCGCTGATCGTGTGCATCACCGAGGGCATTCCGGTGCTGGACATGGTGCGCGCGCGGCGCGCGCTGGAGGGCTCGGGGTCGCGGCTGATCGGCCCGAACTGCCCGGGGGTGATTACGCCGGATGCGTGCAAGATCGGCATCATGCCGGGGCACATCCACCGGCCGGGGCGGGTGGGGATCGTGTCGCGGTCGGGCACGCTGACCTACGAGGCGGTGGCGCAGACCACGGCGGCGGGGCTGGGGCAGAGCACCTGTGTGGGCATCGGCGGCGACCCGGTGAAGGGCATGGACTTCGTCGAGGTCCTGGCGCTGTTCCTGGCCGATCCACGCACCGAGGCGATCATCATGATCGGCGAGATCGGCGGCGAGAGCGAGATCCTGGCGGCCGAGTTCCTGGCGCGCGAGAACCGCGGCGACAGGCATGGGGGCGGCAAGCCGGTGGTGGGGTTCATCGCCGGGGCGACGGCGCCGCCCGGGCGGCGGATGGGCCATGCCGGGGCGGTCATCAGCGGCGGCCGCGACACCGCCGCGGCCAAGTTCGCCGCCATGCGCGAAGCCGGCATCCATGTCGCCGAAAGCCCAGCGGCGCTGGGGAGCACCCTGATCGAGGCGCTGCGAGGGTGAACGAGGCGTGCGCCAGCCTCATGCCGGACACCCTGCAAACGACATGCGATCGGCGGGCGCCGCGACAGCGTTACGCCTATCTTAGCCAGGCCGCGTGCAGTACGGCGCGGCGGGATTTGGAGACAGCACTATGGCCGGCGTTGACGTCCTAGCGAGCGCGTTCAGCGGGGCAAACGCTCCGTTCATCGCGGAAACCTACGGCAAATGGGTGGCCGATCCGGCCAGCGTCGATGCCAGCTTCGCCGACCTGTTCGCGGCGATGGACGACGACGCGCGCGCGGTATTGGACGACTTGGCCGGCGCCTCCTGGGCACCACGGCCGGCCGCGCTCGACAAGCCGGGAAAGCCCTCGGCGGCAAGGGGCGTTCCCAGTCCCGAGCAGCTCCGCGCGGCCACCAAGGACAGCCTGCGCGCCCTGATGCTGATCCGCGCCTATCGCGTGCGCGGCCACCTGGAGGCGAAGCTCGATCCGCTCGGACTGGCCGAAAGGCGGCACCACTCCGAACTGGATCCGGCCACCTATGGCTTCGCCGAGGCGGATTTCGATCGCGAGATCTTCATCGACAACGTGCTCGGCCTGGAGACCGCCAGCATCCGCCAAATCCTCGACGTGCTGCGCGAGAGCTATTGCGGCCCGATCGGCGTCGAGTTCATGCACATCCAGGATCCGGATCAGAAAGCCTGGATCCAGCGCCGCGTCGAGGGCGCGCCCTGGCGACGAAGCTTTGATGCGGCGGCCAAGGTCTGCATCCTGCGCCAACTCACCGAGGCTGAAGGCTTCGAGGCGTTCTGCCAGAAGCGTTACGTCACCACCAAGCGGTTCGGCCTGGAGGGCGGCGAGAGCAGCATCCCCGCGCTGCACGCGATCATTGGCACGGCCGCCGCCGCGGGCGTGCGGGAAATCTGCATCGGAATGCCGCACCGCGGGCGGCTGAACACGCTGGTCAACATCGTGCGCAAGCCGTTCACCGCGGTGTTCAGCGAGTTCGGCGGCGAGAGCTTCAAGCCCGACGACGTGCAAGGCTCGGGCGACGTGAAATACCATCTCGGCACCTCGACCGATGTCGAGATCAAGGGCCATTCGGTCCATCTTTCCCTGCAACCCAATCCGTCGCACCTGGAGGCGGTCGATCCGGTGGTGGTCGGCAAGGTGCGCGCGCGCCAGGACATGCGCGGCGACACGCAGGGTCGGCATTCCGTCATGGGCGTGCTGATGCACGGCGACGCCGCGTTCGCCGGGCAAGGCCTGGTCTACGAAACCCTGGCGATGAGCCAACTGATCGGCTACCGCACCGGCGGCACTATCCACGTCATCGTCAACAACCAGATCGGCTTCACCACGGTGCCGGCGCACGCCTATTCCGGGCTGTACTGCACCGATGTCGCCAAGGCCATCCAGGTGCCGATCCTGCACGTCAACGGCGACGATCCCGAGGCGGTGGTGTGGTGCGCGCGCACCGCGGCGGAGTTCCGCCAGCGGTTCGGCTGCGACATAGTGCTCGACATCGTCTGCTACCGACGGCACGGCCATAACGAGACCGACGAACCGGCCTTCACGCAGCCGATTATGTACCGCGCCATCCGCGAGCGTCGCACCACGCGCACGCTTTACGCCGAACGGCTGGAGCGCGAGGGGGTGCTGGACGCCTCCGGCGCGCGGGCGATGTGGGACGAGTTCGCGAAGACGCTCGATGATGCCTACAAGGGTGCGCAGTCGTACCGCGTGAACAAGGCGGACTGGCTGGAAGGCCACTGGTCCGGCCTGAAGCAGCCGACCGAGGCCGGCGAGGACTCCGAGGGCGAGACTGCTGCGGCCCCGGCGCAGCTCAAGGAAATCGGCGCGGCGATTTCGACCGTCCCGGATGGCTTCAATCTCAACGCGAAGATCACGCGCCAGCTTGAGGCGAAGCGGGCGATGATCGACAGCGGCGAGGGCATCGACTGGTCGACGGGCGAGGCGCTGGCGTTCGGCTCGCTGCTGCTAGACGGACATCGCGTGCGCTTCTCGGGCGAGGATTCGCAGCGCGGCACCTTCAGCCATCGTCATGCCGTGCTGGTCGATCAGGAGACGCAGCACGAATACGTGCCGCTGAACAACATCGCGGAGAAGCAGGCGCGCATTGAAATCTACAACTCGTTGCTGAGCGAGCAGGGCGTGCTTGGCTTCGAATACGGCTACACGTTGGCCGACCCGCGCACGCTGGTGTTGTGGGAGGCGCAATTCGGCGATTTCGCCAATGGCGCGCAGGTGGTGATCGACCAGTTCCTTGCCAGCGGCGAGACCAAATGGCTGCGCATGTCCGGCCTGGTGCTGCTGCTGCCGCACGGCTACGAGGGGCAGGGGCCGGAACATTCGTCCGCGCGGCTGGAGCGTTATCTGCAACTCTGCGCCGAGCGCAACATGGTGGTCGCCAATTTCTCCACGCCGGCCAATTATTTTCACGGCCTGCGCCGGCAACTCAAGCGCAACTACCGCAAGCCGATGGTGGTGATGACGCCGAAATCGCTGCTGCGGCATAAGCTGGCGGTGTCCACCCTGGCCGAGTTCGCCACCGGCAGCGCGTTCCGCCCGGTGATCGGCGAGACCGATCCGATCGCCCCCGGCGCCGAGGTCAAGCGCGTCGTGCTGTGCAGCGGCAAGGTCTATTACGACCTGCTGGCCGAGCGGCGCGAGCGCGGCGTGAACGACGTGGCCCTGGTCCGCGTCGAGCAGCTTTATCCGTTCCCGAGCAAGTCGCTGCCGCCGCTGCTGGCGGAATACCCGAACGCCGATGTGATCTGGTGCCAGGAGGAACCTCGCAACATGGGCGCGTGGAGCTTCATCGATCGGCGCATCGAGGATGTGCTGGCCGGCTTGCCGGTGCGCGCCAAGCGGCCGCTGTATGTCGGACGCGACGATGCTGCCAGCCCGGCCACCGGACTTGCGCGGGTTCACGCGGCGGAGCAGACGCGGCTGGTGCGCCAGGCGCTGGGCTTGTAGGCATTGGGACTCGCGTAACGAACCGAGCGGAGAGCGGGCCCATGCCGACCGAGATCAAGGTGCCCACGCTGGGCGAAAGCGTCACGTCCGCGACCGTCGCGCGCTGGCTAAAAAAGGCCGGCGAGGCGGTGGCGCAGGATGAGCCGCTGGTCGAACTGGAGACCGACAAAGTCACCGTCGAGGTCAACGCGCCATCCGCCGGGACGCTGCAAAGCGTCGCCGTGGACGAGGGTGGCGAGGTCGAGGTCGGCGCGGTGCTGGGGGTGCTGGGCGAAGGCGCCGCCGTCGCGCCACCCGCGGCAAAACCCGCCACGCCGGCCAGTTCCGGGACGCCCGCGAAGGAGTCGCCGCCGAAGGCCGCGGAGCCGGCGCCAAAGCCGGCGGCGCCGGCCGCCAACCCGCCCCCGGGGGTCAACCCGCCGCCGAGGCCCACCGGCCCGGTAGCGCGGCCGGCGGCCCCGGCCGAGACGCAGGCGCCATTGCCGGCGGCGGCCAAGATCATGGCCGAGCGGCACGTCTCCACGGCCGAGCTCGGCATCGGCAGCGGCCGCGACGGACGCATCACCAAAGGCGACGTGCTGGAGTTTCTCAACCGCCCCGCGCCCGCGGCCCCGGCGGCCGCCGCAAAGCCGCCGCGCGCCGCCGAGGAGGGCGAGGAGCGCGTGCGCATGACCCGGCTGCGCCGCACCATCGCGGCCCGGCTCAAGGAGGCGCAGAACACAGCGGCGATGCTGACCACCTTCAACGAGGTGGACATGAGCGCGGTGATGGCGCTGCGCGCCGAATACCGCGACGCTTTCGAGAAGAAGCATGGCGGCGTGCGCCTCGGCTTCATGGGTTTTTTCGTGCGCGCCTGCTGCGCCGCGCTGGTCGAGTTCCCCTCGGTCAACGCCGAGATCGACGGCGAGGACATCGTCTACAAGCATCATGTCCACATGGGCATCGCGGTCGGCGGCGCGAACGGGCTGGTGGTGCCGGTGATCCGCCATGCCGACACGCTGGGCTTTGCAGAAATCGAACGGGCCGTCGCGGCACTCGGCAAGCGCGCCCGCGATGGCGTGCTGAAGCTGGAGGATTTGACCGGCGGCACGTTCAGCATCACCAATGGCGGCGTCTACGGCAGCCTGATGAGCACGCCGATCCTCAACCCGCCGCAATCGGCCATTCTCGGGATGCACAAGATCCAGGATCGGCCGATCGCGGTCGGCAAAAGCGTCGAGATCCGGCCGATGATGTACCTGGCGCTCTCCTACGACCACCGCATCGTCGACGGCCGCGAGGCGGTGAGCTTTCTGGTGCGGGTGAAGGAGAGCATCGAGGATCCCCGCCGGCTGCTGCTGGAGATCTGACGACATGCCGGACGACGCGCGGCGCGCCTTCGACGTCATCATCATCGGTTCCGGCCCCGGCGGCTACGTGTGCGCGCTGCGCGCCGCCCAGCTCGGCATGAAGGTGGCCTGCGTGGAGAAGCGCGCCACGCTCGGCGGCACCTGCCTCAACATCGGCTGCATCCCGTCCAAGGCGCTGCTGCAATCGAGCGAGAACGTCCATGCGGTGCAGCACGATTTCGCGCAGCACGGCATCGCGGTCGACAATGTGCGCGTGGACCTGGCGCGGATGCAGGCGCGCAAGGGCGAGGTCGTCACCGCGAACGTCAAGGGCGTCGAGTTCCTGTTCAACAAGAACCACGTCACCTGGCTGAAGGGAACCGGCCGGATCGTCGCTCCAGGCCGCGTCGATGTGGACGGCACGGAGTACGAAACCAAAAGCGTCGTCATCGCCACCGGCAGCGATAGCATTCCGCTGCCGGGCGTCACGGTGGACGAAAAACGCATCGTCAGCTCGACCGGCGCGCTGGAGCTTGAGGCGGTGCCGAAAAGCCTCGCGGTGATCGGCGGCGGCTATATCGGCCTGGAACTCGGCAGCGTCTGGCGCAGGCTCGGGGCCGAGGTCACGGTCATCGAGTTCCTCGATCGCCTCGTGCCCGGCATGGACGGCGAAATCGCCAAGGCCTTTCAGCGCGTGCTGGGCAAGCAAGGCATCAAGTTCCGCCTCTCCACGAAAGTCACTGCCGCGCGTGTCGAGGCCGACGAGGTGGCGCTGACGCTGGAGCCGGCGGCTGGCGGGTCGTCGGAGGAATTGCGCGCGAGCGTGGTCCTGCTGGCGATTGGTCGGCGCGCCTTTACCGAGGGGCTTGGCCTGGATGCGGTGGGCGTGCAGACCGACGAGCGCGGACGGGTGGAGATAGACCCGCATTTCGCCACCAGCGTATCCGGCATTTATGCCATCGGCGACGTCGTGGCCGGGCCGATGCTGGCGCACAAGGCCGAGGACGAGGGCATCGCGCTGGCCGAAATCCTGGCCGGGCAGGCCGGGCATGTGAACTACGACGTGATCCCCGGCGTGGTCTACACTTGGCCCGAGGTCGCCTCGATCGGCCGCACCGAGGAACAGCTCAAGCAGGACGGCGTTGCCTATGCCGTGGGAAAGTTTCCGTTCAGCGCCAACGGCCGCGCGCGCGCGATGGGCAGCACCGACGGGTTCGTGAAGATCCTGGCGGACGCGGCGAGCGATCGCGTGCTCGGCGCGCACATCATCGGCCCCGACGCGGGCACGCTGGTAGCCGAGATCGCCACCGCGATGGAGTTCGGCGCCAGCGCCGAGGACATCGCCCGAACTTGCCACGCCCACCCGACCTTGAGCGAGGCGGTCAAGGAGGCGGCGCTGGCGGTCGACGGCCGCGCGCTGCACATCTGATGGCGGCCTCCCAGCCCAAGCTGCGGCTCGGGTTGAACGTCGACCACGTGGCGACCGTGCGCAACGCGCGCGGCGGCGCGCATCCCGATCCGGTGCTGATCGCCCGTGCCGCCATCGCCGCCGGCGTCGACGGCATCACCGCGCATCTGCGCGAGGACCGGCGGCATATCCGCGACGCCGACATTCGCGCGCTGCGCGCATTATCCGCGCCGCTCAACATGGAAATGGCGGCGACCGACGAGATGGTGGCCATCGCCTGCGCCCTGCGGCCGCACGCCTGCTGCCTGGTGCCGGAGCGGCGCGCGGAAGTCACCACCGAGGGCGGGCTGGACGTGGCCGGGCAGCAGGACTCGCTGCGGCCTCGTGTCGCGGCCCTGCGCGATGCCGGCATTCGCGTCTCGATGTTCGTCGATCCCGACCCGCGTCAGCTTGAGGCCAGTGCGGCGATCGGCGCCCTGGTGGTCGAACTGCATACCGGCGCCTATGCGCAAGGCCGGCCGGGCGAGCTTGAGCGCCTGCGCGCGGCGGCGGGAATGACCGCCTCGCTGGGGTTGGAGTGCCACGCCGGGCACGGCCTGACTTACGAGAATGTCGGGCAGGTGGCGGCCCTCCCGGAAGTCGTCGAGTTGAATATCGGCCATTTCCTGATCGGCCAGGCGATCCTGGCCGGTATCGACGCGGTGGTGGTGCGGATGCGCGGCCTGATGGACGCGGCGCGCGGGATCAATCCTCGTCCTGCCACTCCACCCGAATGACCTCGGGGCGCTCCGCCAGTTCCGCCAACAGGCGCTGCGACCATTGCGGGTGCGGGCCGCGATAGCGGCCGCTGCACGCGAGAGACGCCCGCCGCTCCGGCTCGACCACCACCTGCCGTGAGCGCAACACCAGGCCGCGCTGCCGCAGCAGGGCCAGAATGGCGTCAGGTTCCGATCCCGGCAGGCGCATCTCGATCAGCACGCGCCCGCGCTTCGGAATCGGCAGGCGTATTTCGACCAGCTTCAGCAGCCACAGTGTCGCCAGGCCGATTGCCGTCGCGGCCAGCCCCAGCCCGATCTGGCCGCCGCCGAAGCACAGGCCGATCGCCGTCACCAGCCATATCGTCGCCGCGGTGGTGACGCCGCGCACCATATCGCCGCGACGAAGGATCGCGCCGCCGCCGATGAACCCGATGCCCGTCAGCACACCCAGCGGCATCCGCATCAGATCGAGCCGGATGACGCTGTTGTGGCTGTCCGGCGTCTGCACGAACAGCAATCCGGCTTGCAGCATGGCCACCGCGGCGGCGACGCACACCAGCACGGTGGTGCGCAGGCCGGCGGGCTGGGCGCGCAGACCCCGGTCCATGCCGATCAGGATGCCGGCAAGCGCCGCCAAGGCTAGGCGCAGCGCGATGTCGTGCCAGCCGAGCGTTGCCGCCACGGCTCAGCGCCACGGCCGCTTTGCGTCGCAAAACTGCGCCCACGCGCGGGCGAGCTCGCCCGATGCCGCGGCCCGGCGTCGCTCGGCCGCTTGCGCGAGCGCGCCGGTCGCGGGCGCCAGATCGGGCCGATCCGCCGCGTCCAGCATCGCCGCGAGCCGGGTCGCGGCCGCCGCGTCGTTGATGCGCCCGAGCACCTGCTGCAAAGCCTTGCAGCCGTGGCGGAAGGTGCGGACCCGTTTGCGGCCGTACAGCCCTTCGAGGAAATCCATGCCGTAGCGCAGTTTCTTGAGCGACTTGCGCAAGGCATGCAGTTGCTCGACGGAGCGGGCGCGCACATGCCGTCCGCGCCGGTCGACCTTGCGGGCGAGCCGGTCGAGCAGGGCCGGCGCCAGCGAATCCAGCTTGCGCCGCCACGCGCCATCGCCGAACGCCCGCGGATCGAGACGCGCCTGCTCGACCCATTCCTCCAGCCCATCGCACAGGCGATGAAACGCCGGGCCGGCCAGCTCGCCGCGCAGCGCCTGGTGCGCCGCCGCGCGCCTTGGCGCCGCCGCGGCGCGCAGCAGCGGCACGTCGTGCGCAGCCAGGCCGCTTTCCGCCAGCGCCTCGGTGCAGAACACATCCCAGTCGCGCGCCGCGCCGAACACCCGACCGACGCGACGCAGTTCGTCGCCCAGGCGCGTGGCCGCGTGCGGTTCCAGATGCGGCTCGAACAGCACCAGGCCCGCGCGCAGCCGGCGCACCGCGACGCGCAACTGATGCACCCCCTCGATGTCGCCGGCGGCGGCGGCAACCTGGTTGGCGCGCAGGTGCGCGAGCGCGGATGTCACCGTCGCGTGCAGGCCGTCGGCGGCGCGCATCCGCGGCGCCAGCGCCAGATCCGGCGCCTTGGTGGGCGATGTGGAGGTCCAGGCTTCGTCCATGACCGCTCCTCCGCCTCTCGCAACGCAAGCCGGGTGGTTCCGATCGGCAGCGGCGGCGCGCGGTCAGCAGCCGCGCGGCGGGACCAACCGGAAGTCGCGCAGCTTGCCGTCCATGACGAAATCGCCGAAATCCATTTTGAGGCTGTCGGCTACGCCGTTGGCCCAGTAACGCATCGACACCTCGTAGTCCGGCTCCATCGCGTTCGGCGCCCGATCGAAGAAGCTGATGTGAAAGCGCCCGCTCGACAGCTTGGCCAGCGGCGGCCATTTGTCCGGGCTTGGCCCGTGCCATCCGGTGATGAAGATGAAGCTGTGCTGCGCGCCTTTTTCGCTGGTGCCATCGAACAGCGGCAGCGCCAGCATCTTCTTGCCGGCCTCGGCCGCCGCCAGCAACGCCGCCGTGTGCATGGTCGGGAACAGCGTGCCCCGGGGCAGCGTTTCGGTCGTCATGTGCGGCAATGTGTAGTGCGCCACCCCGCCGCCGCCGCCCGCCGCCAGGGTGGCGTCGCCCTGGATGTCGCTGGTCACGGCGTCGTCGGTGGTCTGGCGCATCCGGAAGCGCAGCTTGAGGCCGTCCTTGCTCTCGTACGTCGTGTAGTCCGAGAGCATCTGGATGTTCTGGCCCTCGTTGTTGGTCACGGTCATGGCCAGCCGCTGCCGGGTCGCCCAGCCGTCGCACACGTCCAGCATCTCGTAGTCCATCTTTCCGGTCGCGGCGGTGACGCTGCTGTCCTTCGAGGTGTCCAGCTTCAGGTCGTACACCGCCCGATGTGCCGCAAGGTCGATCGTCGGGCCGGCCGCCAGGCTGCTGGCCACGTTGGTGGCGACATTGGCGGCCCTGGCCGGCACCGCCCCGGCCAGGCAGATCGCTGCCAGCAGCAGCGTGGCGTGACGGCGTGACTGCATACGGGATGGCTCCACCGGGACCGCGCGCCGGGATGGGCGCGCATCCGCCAAGATAGGGCCGCTCACGCCACCGCGCTACCCGGCAGCGGCGTGCCGCCTACTTCGCTTTGGGCGGCAGTTCGACCCGGAGCGACAGTTCGCGCAGGCGGGCGGGCGGGACCGGGGCCGGGGCGCCCATCATAAGATCCTCGCCCTGCTGATTCAGCGGGAACAGGATCACCTCGCGGATGTTCGGTTCGTCGGCCAGCAACATCACGATGCGATCGATGCCCGGTGCCGACCCGCCATGTGGCGGCGCGCCATAACGAAAAGCATTCAACATGCCGCCGAACCGCGCCTCGACCTCCTCCGCGGGGTAGCCTGCGATGGCGAAGGCGCGGATCATCACGTCGGGGCGGTGATTGCGGATCGCGCCGGAGGACAGTTCTATGCCGTTGCAGACGATGTCGTACTGGAACGCCTTGATGGAGAGTGGATCTTGCGTGTCCAGCACCTCCATGCCGCCCTGCGGCATAGAGAACGGGTTGTGTGAGAACCCGATCTGGCCAGTCTCCTCGTCGCGCTCGTACATGGGAAAATCCGTGACCCAGCAGAAACGGAACTGCCCCGCGTCGATCAGCCCGAGATCGGCGCCGAGCTTGGTCCGCACGGCGCCCGCGAGCTTCGCCGCTTCATCCCGCTTGCCGGCGGCGAAGAACACGCTGTCACCGGCTGCCAGATTGCATGCGGCGCGGATGGCCGCGGCGCGGTCTGGCTCCAGGTTGCGCGCGATCGGGCCTTTTGCGCCGTCAGCGTCGAACTGGATGTAGCCGAGGCCGGCCGCGCCCTGTTCGCGCGCCCATTCGTTGAGCTTGTCGAAAAAACTGCGCGGGTTGGCGGCCGTCCCCGGCGCCGGGATCGCGCGCACCACGCCGCCGGACGCCGCGATCTTCGCGAACAGGCCGAAGCCCGAGCCGGCAAACTGCGCGGTGACGTCGGTGACGCGCAGCGGGTTGCGTAGGTCCGGCTTGTCTGATCCGTATTCCAGCAGCGCCGTTTCGTACGGAATGCGTGCGAACGGGGGCGCATCCACCGCGCGACCCTCCGAGAACTCCTCGAACACTCCGGCGATCACCGGCTCGATGGTGGCGAACACGTCTTCCTGCGTCACGAAGCTCATCTCGAAATCGAGCTGATAGAACTCGCCCGGCGAGCGGTCGGCGCGGCTGGCCTCGTCGCGGAAGCAGGGGGCGATCTGGAAATAGCGGTCGAAGCCGGCCACCATCAGCAACTGCTTGAACTGCTGCGGCGCCTGCGGCAGCGCGTAGAAGCGTCCGGGGTGCAGCCGCGCCGGCACCAGGAAGTCGCGCGCGCCCTCCGGGCTGGAGGCGGTCAGGATCGGCGTCTGGAACTCGATGAATCCCTGCTCGATCATGCGCCGCCGGATGGAGGTGATGACGTTCGCGCGCAGCACCATGTTGCGGTGAACGCGCTCCCGCCGGAGATCGAGGAAGCGGTATTTCAGGCGAATGTCATCGGGGAACTTCTCCTCGCCCGCGACCTGCATCGGCAGCACGTCGGCGGCGGATTGCACGGCGATGTGCTCGGCGCGCAGCTCGATCTCGCCGGTGGGCAGGCGCGGGTTGATGGTGGTGCCCTCGCGCAGCACCACGGTCCCGGTGACGGTGACGACGCTTTCGACGCGCAGGTGGTCGGCGGCCTCGAAGGCGGCCGTGCCGGCGGCGAACACGATCTGGGTCAGGCCGAAATGGTCGCGTAGGTCGACGAACAGCAGGCCGCCGTGGTCGCGCTTGCTGTGGACCCAGCCCGACAGGCGCGCGGCGATCCCGGCATCGCCGGCGCGGAGCGCGCCGCATGTGTGGGTGCGATAGGCGTGCATGGTCAAAGTCCCCAGGGTTCGCGCGGCGGGCCGGCACACAAGGATTTTGGCCCGGAGGTGTCAAGCAGCGGGGAGGGGCTGCGGCGGTAGTTAGTCGCGTTAGTGAATGGAGTTGACATAAGGGATTGAACGGCCGCCCGTGTCACACCGGCCGATCCCCCTTGATCGTCACCCGAAACCCCGAGCGTGTCTGGGGGAAGTAGTCCCACAGCGCCATGTGCTGCACGCAGCGATTGTCCCAGAACGCCACGGAATTGCGGCGCCAGCGGAAGCGCATCTGGAACTCCGGCTTCGTGCAATGGGCGTACAGGAACCGCAGGATGGCGCGACCTTCCGGTTCGGGCAGCTCATTGATGCGCAGCGTGAAGTAGCCATTGACGAACAGCGCCTGCTTCCCCGTCTCAGGATGGGTGCGCACTACCGGATGCACGGCGCTCGGATAGATTTTTCCAGTCTCCTGCACGCCGTCACGCAGATTTTGCGAGCGGTAGATGTGATCGCCCGAATGCGTCGCGGTCAGCCCTTCGAGATACGCCTTCATCCGCGCGGAGAGCGCGTCATAGGCGGCGTATTGGCTAGCGAACAGCGTATCGCCGCCGACCTCGGGCACGGTGTGCAGATGCAGGATGCTGCCCATCGGCGGCTCCTGGTCGCAGGAGACGTCGGAGTGCCAGTCCTCGCCGGCGACGCGCTTCGAGTTGGCGTCGGCGTGGATCGGCAGCACCTCGCGAAAGCCTTGCGGACCTTCGCGGTTGGGGTGCGCGTGCAACTCGCCGAACAAGCGGCCGAACGCGACCTGGCTCGGCAGGTCGAACTCCTGATCGCGGAAGAAGATCACCTGATGCTTCAGCAGCGCATCATGCACCACCCGCTTCTCGCGGGGATCAAGTGCCGTGCAGAGGTCGATGCCGGTGATCTCGGCACCGAGATGCGGGGTGATGGGCCGGACCTCGATCGAGCGGTTTGTCATGCGCGACCCTCCGTTGATCGTGCTATCCTACGTCGTCCAATGCTGCTTACGCAATTTCCCGGCGCGGCCGCGCTATTCGGCCAGCAACGCTGCCCGAGCCTCCGCCATCCCCCGGGGGTCTTCCAGCTCGCATACACGCAGTGCGGCTAGCCGCGCGAAGCGGTGCAGCAGCGCGCGCCGGCGCGACGCTGGCAGCGCGTGCACGGGGGCGGCGCGCAGCAGGTCGGCCACGCCGTCGCATGCCACGATCAGGCCCACGTCGTCGGGCAGCAGCGCCTGCGGAAAGTCGGCGTCCACCGCGAACAGCAGCGCGTCGGCATAGTCGCGGTAGTCGCGCCATTTCGCGTCGGACAGGAAATCGGCGGCGCCGGATTTCACCTCGATGCAAACAAAGCCGCCATCGGGGCGCAGGGCCAGGATGTCGGCCCGCCGCCCGCTGGGCAGGCGCACCTCGTGCAGCGGCGTCCAGCCGAGGGCCACACACAGCCGGGCGGCGGCGAGCCGGATCGCCCTGGTGCGCTCGGGGGCGAGCGGCATGGCGGAACCGGGCTGGGGTTCGGGCATTACGACCTCATCATGGTAGCCACGCGCTTCGCGGTCGCCACGCACATCCTGCTGCTGCTGGCCGATGTCGGGCGAGGCGACCTCGCCTGGCACGGCCAGGCTGGTCCGGCAACCAGCGGCCGGCTGGCGGCGGTCGTCAACACCAACCCGGTGGTGGTGCGCCGGATCACCGGCCAGCTTGCCCGCGCCGGGCTGGTGCGCGTGCATCGCGGCCCCGGCGGCGCGGTGCTGGCGCGCGGACCCGGCGAGATCACCCTGGACGACGTGTGGGACGCGATCAACGCCGGCGCCGCGCGGCCGCTGATCCCGCTGCACGGCCGTCCCGCGAACACTGTGGCCACCCGGACGCACGACGCCCTGGCCCACGCCTTCGCCGACGCCGAGGCCGCGTTTCGGGCGGCGCTGGCGCGCGTCACGCTGGAGTCGCTGGCGGCTCAAAGGGTGCGAGAGACGGCGTAGGCTTTGCTGTATCGCGGCACCGCTTGACGCGCATGCGGTCCGCATGGCCAGTACCCGGGATGGCCGATCAGGCAATCACCGGCACGCCACCCACCGCCGCCGACCTCACGGTGCTGGCCGAACGCGCGCTGTCCGGCATCCCCGAGATGCTGCGGCGCCACTTGGCGGGCGTGGCGATCGCCGTCGAGGAACTGGCCGATGACGAGACGCTGGACGATCTCGAGATCGAGTTCCGCCTGGGATCTGACCGGCCTGTATCGTGGCGTGCCGCGCCCGCAGCGCCGCCAGGACGACCTGCCCGGCGGCCCCGACCTGATCGTGCTGTACCGGCAGGCGATCTTGCTGGAGTGGATCGAGACCGGCGAGGATCTGGGGCGCCTGGTGGCCAGCGTGCTGATCCACGAGGCGGCGCACCATTTCGGCTTCAGCGACGCCGACATCGAGGCGCTGGAACGCGAAGCCTAGCAGCGTCCGGTCGGCACCTGGCGTTACCCGGTTGGCAGCAGCGCCCCGCTCGGCTGCGCCGTCTCGAACACGTCGCCCGCGAACGCTTCCTCCCACGAGCCTGTGGTCGACGCGCGTGAATACTCTGTCGAGCGGTTCTCGAAGAAGTTGGTGTGCTCGACCGCGTTCAGCATGTCGTCCAGCCAGGGCAGCGGGTTGCGGTCGACGTGGAACAGCGGGTTCATCCCCAACTGCACCAGCCGGCGGTCGGCGATGTAGCGGATGTACTGCTTGACCTGCGGCGCGCTGAGACCCTCGACCGCGCCGAGCTCGAACGCCAGGTCGATGAACGCATCCTCGTGATCGACGATGGTGGCACAGGTGAGATAGATCTCGCGCCGCAGATCCTCGGTCCAGATCTCCGGATTCTCCTGCACGAAGGTGCGAAAAAGCCGGATCACCGACAGGCAGTGCAAGGTTTCGTCGCGCACCGACCAACTGATGATCTGACCCATGCCCTTCATCTTTCCGAAGCGCGGGAAGTTGAGGAGGATGGCGAAGCTGGCGAACAGTTGCAGCCCCTCGGTGAAGGCGCCGAACGCCGCCAGAGTCTTGGCGATCTCGTGCTTGCTGTCCACCGTGAAGGACTGCATGTAGTCGAACTTGTCCTTCATCTCCTTGTATTTCAGGAATGCCGTGTATTCCAGCTCCGGCATTCCGACCGTGTCGAGCAGATGGCTGTAGGCCGCCACATGGATGGTCTCGGTGTTCGAGAACGCCGACATCATCATCAGCACTTCGGTGGGTTTGAACACCCGGCTGTAGTGCTTCATGTAGCAGTTGTTCACCTCGACGTCGGCCTGGGTAAAGAAGCGGAAGATCTGCGTCAGCAGGTTGCGCTCGCCGGTGGACAGGTTGCGGTGCCAATCCTTCACGTCGTCGGCCAGCGGCACCTCCTCCGGCAGCCAGTGCAGGCGCTGCTGCGTCAGCCACGCCTCGTAGGCCCACGGATAGCGGAAGGGCTTGTAGACCGGGTTTTCCGTGAGCAGGTCGAAGCGAACCGGGTGTTCGTCCGCCGATCGCGTGCTGCCGTCCATCGTTGTCTCCTGCTGCCGGTAACGCATTATCTGGGGTTTGATGGTCATATGGCAACCAGATTTAGTGGAGAGCGTACCTCCATCGACCCGCGCCGGCGACACGCAACCGCGTGCTAGCCGGCCACCTCGTCCGTGACCACGCGAAAGCCGGTCAGGGCGGCCGGCCCGAACGCGGTCGAGATGGCGACATCGGTGGCGTCGCGCCCACGTGCCATAAGCACGCGGCCGATGCGCGGAAAATTGTGCCGCGCGTCAAAGGTATGCCAGCCTCCGCCGAGATAGGCTTCGAACCAGCCGGAGAAATCCATCGGCGAATCGGACACCGGCACACCGATGTCGCCCAGGTAGCCGGTGCAGTAGCGCGCCGGGATGTTCATGCAGCGGCACAGCGCCACCGCCAGGTGCGCGAAATCGCGGCACACGCCGACCCGTTCCTGGAACGCCTCCCAAGCCGTGCGGGTGGGGCGCGCGTTCTCGTAGCCGAAGGTGATGCGGGCGTGGACGAAATCGCAGATCGCCTGCACCCGACTCCAACCCGGCGCGGTGTGGCCGAACAGCGACCAGGCGGTGTCGGACAGCCGATCCGTCTCGCAATAGCGGCTGCCGAGCAGGAACACCAATGCCTCGTCTGGCAGTTCCTCGACCGGGTGTTGCACGGCGTCCGGCGTCACCGGGTCGGGCAGGCCGGAATCCTCGATGATGAAGTCGGTCGCGATGGTGACGCGCCCGACCGGGGCCACGATGCGTGTGCAGATGTTGCCGAACCCGTCGCGGTAGACATGCGCGGGCGTGAAAGGAGTGTAGGTGATCTCGCCCGGCGAGCGCAGATCCGCGGCGCGGTCGGGATGCACGTTGACCACCAGCAGCATGGGCGTCGGCTGTGGGGAGTCGTAGCTCAACTCGTAGCCGGCGCGGATCCGCATCGGGCCGATGTCTCCCCCTAAATGCCGCCGGCAACCTGGTCGCCGGTCGCGGCCCGCGCGAGTTCCGCGGGCGTCGGCTCGGCGCTCACCTCCACCTCGACCGTCATGCCCAGGCTGTCCGACGGAAAGCCGGTATAGGTGCCCGACAACGGCACCGCCTGCGCCGGATCGCGCGCCACGGCGACGCGGATCAGGTCGCGATTGCCGACGATGCCGTTGGTCGGGTCGAACTCCATCCAGCCCGCGCCGGGCAGGTAGACCTGCACCCAGGCATGGGTGGCGCCGCCGCCGACATGGCTGCGGCCAGGTCCGGCCGGCACATACAGGTAGCCGGAGACGAACCGGGCGGCCAGGCCCAGCGAACGCACCGCCTCCATCATCAGGACGGCGAAATCGCGGCAGCTTCCGCTGGCCAGTTTGAGCGTGCGCAACGGCTCCTGGATGCCCATTTCCTCGCGCGCGACATAGGTGAGGTCGCGATGGATCGCATGGGTCATCGCGGCCAGCAGATCGAGCGTGCCCACCGGCCGATCGGTCCGCAAAAACCCCCTCGCCCAACGCGCCAGCTCGCTCTCGCGGTCCGGATAGGCCCGCTCGATGGAGCGCAGCAGGTCCGGCATGTCCGTCTGGTCGTAGCTGAACGGGTAACGCTCGGCGTGTGCCGCGATCGGGAAGCTCAGCACCTGGTCGGGCGCGTGATCGAGGCGGATGCTGCTCTCGAAGCGCAGTTCGGTCGCGCGGCCGGAAAAACGGGCGATGGCCACGCAGTTGCCGAACACGTCATGCATCCAGTGCAGCGTCGCCGGCTGCGGCGTGACCGATAGTTCCGCGCTCAGCAGATGCTGGTCGTAGCTGTCGCGCGGCCGGAACATCACCCGATGCTCGCCGAACGCCACCGCCTGCTTGTAGCGGTAGGTGGTGACGTGGCGGACGGTCAGCAGCGGCATGGCATCCGTTCTATCCGGATGGGATGAATTGGGAAAGCGGAGCACGCTTCATGCCAGATCCCGACGACGGGGACACCCGTTCCCAATTAATCGGACGGCTTACTGGCAGGCCAGGCACTCCTCGTAATCCGCCACCCGCGCCGGCTTGGCGGGAACCAGCAACGGCGCTTCCAGCGAGGCGGCACCGACGAACTCGGTCGGGCGCACCGCCTTCTCGCTCACGTTATCGGCGCGCTGGATCGACAGGCTGCGGCAGTAGTACAGCGACTTCAGCCCGCGCTTCCAGGCCAGCATGTGGATCTGGTGCAGGTCGCGCTTGCGCACGTCGGCGGGCAGGAAGATGTTCACCGACTGGCTCTGGCACACATACGGCGTGCGGTCGGCGGCGTGTTCGATCACCCAGCGCTGATCCAACTCGAACGCGGTCTTGAACACCGCTCGCTCGTTGTCGGTAAGAAAGTCCAGATGCTGCACGCTGCCCTTGTTCAGCGTGATCGACGACCAGACCTCGTCGGTGTCCTGGCCGCGCTCGATCAGCAGGCGGTGGAGATGCCGGTTACGTACCGTGAAGCTGCCGGACAGGGTCTTTTGCAGGAACACGTTGGCGGCGATCGGCTCGATCCCCGGCGAGGCGTTGCCGGCGATGATCGAAATCGACGCGGTGGGCGCGATCGCCATCTTGTTCGAGAACCGCTCCATGAACCCGTACTCGGCGGCATCCGGGCACGGCCCGCGCTCCTCGGCAAGCGTGCGGCTGGCGGTGTCGGCCTGCGCGCGGATTTGCGCGAACATGCGCTTGTTCCACACCTTCGCCATCACGCCCTCGAACGGCACGCCCTGCGATTGCAGGAAGCTGTGGAAGCCCATCACGCCCAGACCCACCGACCGCTCGCGCATGGCGGCATACTTCGCCCGCTCCATGCCCGGCGGCGCGCGATCGATGAAGTCCTGCAATACGTTGTCGAGAAAGCGCATCACGTCCTCGATGAAGGCCGGATGCTGGTGCCACTCGAACCAGGTCTCCAGGTTCAGCGACGACAGGCAGCACACCGCCGTGCGCTCCTGCCCGTGCTGGTCGGTGCCGGTCGGCAGCGTGATCTCACTGCACAGGTTCGAGGTCTTCACCTCCAGCCCGGCCAGCTTCTGCCATTCGGGACGGGCGCGGTTCACCTTGTCGCTGAAGATCAGATACGGCTCGCCGGTCTCGACCCGCGCAGTCAGGATGCGGATCCACAGATTGCGGGCAGAGATGCGGCGGACGATGCTGCCGTCCTTGGGCGAGGTCAGGCCCCATTCCTCGTCGGCCTCGACGGCGCGCATGAAAGCGTCGGAGACCAGCAGCCCATGGTGCAGGTTCAGCGCCTTGCGGTTCGGGTCGCCGCCGGTGGGGCGGCGGATCTCCACGAACTCCTCGATCTCCGGATGGCTGATCGGCAGATAGACCGCCGCCGAGCCGCGCCGCAAGCTGCCCTGGCTGATGGCGAGCGTCAGGCTGTCCATCACGCGGATGAACGGGATGACGCCGGACGTCTTGCCGTTCTGGCCGACCTTCTCGCCGATCGAGCGCAGATTGCCCCAATAGCTGCCGATGCCGCCGCCCTTGCTGGCCAGCCACACGTTCTCGTTCCACAGGCCGACGATGCCGTCCAGGCTGTCCGAGGCTTCGTTCAGGAAGCACGAGATGGGCAGGCCGCGCGTGGTGCCGCCGTTGGACAGCACCGGGGTCGCCGGCATGAACCACATGCGGCTGATGTAGTCGTAGATGCGCTGCGCGTGCCCGGCATCGTCGCCGTAGAAGCTGGCGACGCGCGCGAACAGATCCTGATAGCCCTCGCCCGGCAGCAGATAGCGATCGTCCAGCGTGGCGCGGCCGAAATCGGTAATCAGCGCGTCGCGCGAGCGATCGACGCGCACCTGGTGGCGGCCTTGCATCTGGACGGCATCGAGCATGGCGGTCTCCCCAGGGGATCGGTCGGTGAAGGCGGGCGGTGGAATCGCCTGGCGGGTGGAATTGCGCAGGGGCCCGACTTTACCGCTCAAAGGGTTAGCGCGGTCAATGGATGTAATACTAGATGTGGCGATGGTGTGGCCACCGGGACACTATATGGAGCTTTCTAAGGTCCATTCAATCATTGTATTTGGAACATAGCAAGAACCCACACGACGCCGTGAAGACATCGGAATGATCCGAGTTTGACGCGCGCATTGCACCGCTGTGGCCGCGTCGTGCGCGCGACCTACTAACCCTGTCGTGTTCACCTAATAGTAAGACAGCGTCTCAATAATAAGCGTGTCTTCAGCATGTGAGATCAACCGCATGACCCAGCTTCGGCTTGCCAAAAACACCGAACGTCGCCGCGAGGCATCTTCATGACTGGGCTCAGCGCCACGGTTGAGCAGGCGTTCACCCGCTTCGGCCTCGGCGGCCGTCCGGACGACGCAGTGCCGAGCGATCCGGTTGGCTGGTTGCGCGGCCAGCTTGCCGCGCCCGATCCGACGCCGGTTGCCGGGATGCCGACGGTCGCCCAAGGACTGGCGCTGACGAACGCCTTTGACATGGCGATCCC
The DNA here is from genome assembly GCA_963758455.1 of uncultured Pseudomonadota bacterium. Taxonomy (GTDB): domain Bacteria; phylum Pseudomonadota; class Alphaproteobacteria; order Acetobacterales; family Acetobacteraceae; genus CAVRQM01. The sequence continues at coordinate 197,057 of CAVWVK010000001.1, forward strand.
GGGCACGCCGGCCAGAACGGCCGCCGCAATCGCGATGGGAAAACTGTTCGCGGCCGAGGCGCAGGCATTGCTGACCAACGCGGTGGTGTCGCCGGCGCCGTTCCGCGAGCGGCTGGTCTGGTTCTGGGCTAACCATTTTGCGATCATGGCTGCCGACAATCCGCCATGCTTGTCGGTTGCCGGCGCCTACATCCGCGACGCCATCCGCCCGAACGTCACGGGCACGTTCTCGGACATGCTGCTGGCGGTGATGGCGCATCCGGCAATGCTTTCCTCGCTCGACAACACGACCTCGATCGGCCCGCAGAGTCAGCAGGCCGTGCGCGCGCTGAAGAACAACCGTCCGCTGCCGAACATCAACGAGAACCTCGGCCGCGAGACGCTGGAGCTGTACACGGTCGGCGTGCAAGCCGGCTACGCGCAGGCCGACGTCGACGCGATGGCGTATCTGCTCAGCGGCTGGACGATCAACACCACGACCTCGCCGCGCGGCTTCTATTATAACCCGGCGGTGGCCCAGCCCGGCAGCCAGACCGTGATGGGCGCCACCTTCCCCGGCGGCCAGGCCGGCTGCGCCAGCGCATTGCAAGCTCTGGGAACCAGCCCCTACACCTACCAGCACATCGCCACGAAGCTGGTCACGCACTTCGTGTCGGACACGCCCTCGCTGTCGGACGTGACGACGGTCTATGACGCGCTGGCCGCCACCGGCGGCAGTCTCGACGCCGCGGCACAGGCGCTGATCGGCTTGCCTGATGCCTGGGTGCCGCTCGCCAAGCTGCGCACGCCGCTGGATCTCGTGATCGCCGCATTGCGAGCGATTGGCGCTACCTCCGCGACGGTGCCCACCATCGACCCGATCGTGAGCGGCCTGGGGCAGCCGACCTGGTGCCCGCCGTTTCCGAACGGCTGGTCGGATTTCGCCGCGGATTGGGCCGGCCCGCAATCGGTGATCCTGCGCATGGACTGGCTTACCACGCTGTGCGGCTCGCTTACCGGCATCAGCCCGGCGAGCGTGGCGGCGTCGGCCTTGGGCGCCTTCCTGTCACCCAACACGGTTGCGGCCATGAACGGCGTCAGCTCGCCTTCCGGCCAGTTGACCCTGCTGTTCTCCTCCCCCGAGTTTCAGAGGCGCTGAGAGATGCACACGCAATTTGCCGGCTCGGCCGGTGCTTCCTGCGCGCCCAACTCCTCCTGCGGCCCTGGCCGAATGCTGCTGAAGCGCCGCTCGGCGCTGCTTGGGCTGGGGGCGGCCTTCGCGCTCGGACGCACGTCGATGGCGCTGGCCAGCGCGCCCAGCACCGCGCGCCTGGTGGTCATCAACCTGCGCGGCGGACTGGACGGGCTGGCGGCGGTCGCTCCGTATGGCGACATCAACCTGGCCAAGCTGCGCGCGCCCCTAATGGCGCCGCCGGTCGGCACCAAGGGCGGCATGTTCTATCTGGGCGGCTTCTTCGGCCTGCATCCGGCGATGGCTAATTTCAGCGCCATGTTCCAGGCCGGCGAGGCGCTGATCGTCCACGCGGTCGGCAACATCGTCAACACGCGCAGCCACTTTGAAGGCCAGGACTACATCCAGGGCGGGGCCGCCGAGTTGCTGACCAGCGGCTGGCTCAACCGGGTGGCGAGCCTGACGCCTGCGGCGCCTGGCGCGCTGCAAACCGGGATCGCCATCAACGTCACCACGCCGCTGCTGATCCGCGGTCCGACGACGGTGGCCGGCTGGGCGCCGGACCCGTTTCATCATGTCTCCTCGAACATGGCCGCCGACATCCTGGCGCTGAACCAGAACGACCCGGTGCTCGGGCCCGCGTTGCAAGTCGGCTATGCGGATCGCGGCATCATCTCTCAGGTCACGGCGGCGGGCCCGACGCCGCCGGCCAACCAGTCCGCGCTGGAGCAACTGGGCTGGACTGCCGGCGAGCTGCTGGCCAGCCCGACGGGGCCGCGCATCGCGGCGATCGAAACCAACAGCTTCGACACCCACGCCAGCCAGGTGAGCCTGCTCAACGGCAAGCTGGCCGAGCTGGATGCCACCCTGCGTGCGCTGAAGACCACGCTCGGCGCGGCCTGGGCCGACACGGTCGTGATGACCATGACCGAGTTCGGGCGCACCGTCGCGGCCAACGGCTCCAGCGGCGGCACCGACCACGGGACCGGATTTGCCGTCTTCCTTGCCGGTGGTGCCGTAGCCGGGGGCAAGGTGGTGACGAGCTGGCCGGGACTGACCAACCTGTATCAAGGCCGCGACCTGTGGCCGACCACCGACTTCCGCTCGGTCGCGATGGGCGTGCTGCAAAGCCATTTGGGCGTGCCGGCCTCAGCGATGCCGATGATCTTCCCCGGCGCCGCGGGCATCACGCCTCTGGCCGGCCTGGTGCGTGGCTGAACCGGGCCGGCCGCGCGTCAGGGGGCAAGGACGCGGTTGACCCTGGTGGCGAAATCGGCGAACGCCACGCCATAGACGTGAATCGACACCGCCACGCGGGTGCCGAGATTGGCCACGCGATGCACGCAGGACGACCCGGCGGCACCGTGCGAGATGTCGCCCGGTCGGCGCAGCAGGCAGGCGTTCGGCGCCACATCGGCTGCCTCGCCGTGACACGGCTCGTACAGGGTCTCGGTCAGCACACCAGCGTGAACGCCCAGGGCGCACCAGGTGAGGTGACTGTGGACCCGCGACATCTGGCCGGGACACCACACCAGTGCCGCCACCGCGTAGCCCGCCACGGCATCCTCGGCGAGCAGATGGCGGGCGTAGCAACCATCCGCCGCCGGGCATTGTCTGCCGCGCAGCAGCCGCGGGTCGGCGACGTGCGCGGCCATCGCCGTGGCGACATTGCGCGCACGATCCACCTCGGGCGTCCGCGCCGCCGCGCCGATCGCGGCCAGCATGGCATCCAGCCGGCTCATCGCGCCATCTGCATCGCCAGGTGAGACGCCTGCACGCGGATGTCGGGCACCGCAGTGCACTCCCAGAACACGCCGCGCACCACAGGGCCCAGTGCCCACAGGCTTGCCGAAGCCCGGCCCTGCGCGTCGACCACCTGCAATGCGTCGGTCACATCGATGCCGAGACCCAGCGCGTCCAACCGCACCAGCCCACGTGCCAGCAATGCCCGCAGCAGCCGGTCGTCGGAGCGCGCGGTGCTTTCCACGCCGGTCGCGTTGATCACGCGCTGCACCGCGATGCGCTCCGGCGCGGCGGCGCTACGACGCTGCACCAGGGCATAAGCCGCATCGCCGTCCTGCTCGATGCCGCGCAGGCGCCCACGCAGGATTCGCAGGTAGCCGCTCGCCTGCATCCGCTCGATCTGCTCGGCGACCGGCGGCGCGAGGCGGTGGCGATGCACGTCCCAGAACGGCCGCACATGGCGCAGGAAGCGGGCGCGGTCGCGTTCCGGCAGACCTGCGCCACAGCGCCTGCGTGTCGGGGCGAATGCTGTCGATCACGCCGCGCCAGTCCACGCCTTGCGTGCGCGCTGTCGCCACCTCGCGGCGCACGCGGCGCAGCAGCGCCGGCAGCGACGCGCGCTCGGCGAGACTGAAGCTTGGACGCTGCCACGAGGCGGACGGCGCGTGCCGGCGCGGCAGCAGGCCGCGGCGAGACAGCGCGATCACCGGCCCCGGAAAACCCTGCGCGCGCAAGGCCACCGCCAAGTCCATCGTGGTCAGCCCGGTGCCGATGACCAGCACGGGCAGATCGGGGCGAAGGTTCCGCAAGGCGGACTCGGACCACGCATCGGAGCGGTAGATCCGGGTGTCGCACGGCGAACATCGCAGGTTGCCGATCGCCAGCACCACGGCGCCCACGCGCTGCACCGCCCCGCCGGCGAAGATCAGCAGCCACCCGCCGGGAGTGGGCGCGACGTCGACGACCTCCTCCGGCACCAGCCTCAGTCGCGCGCTGCCCGCGACTCCGGCCATGCCGAGATCGAGCATGGCGTTGAGGTAGCGGCCGTACAGCGAGCGGGACGCAAAAATGCCCTCCGACGTCTGGCGCACGCGGCGCGTGTCGTCGAACGCGCAGCCGCGCAGCCAGGTCTCGAAACTGTCGGGCTGCTCGGGGAACGCACTCATGTTGGCGGCGCGCACGTTCAACAGATGGTCGTTGTGCTCGGTGGCGTAGGCGGCGCCGCAGGCGAATTTTACCGCGCGCTCGCACAGCAGCACGGGTTGGGCGGAGGGCAGAGTGCGAATCAGGTTGCAGCGCGGTCATGGTGCCGGAGAAGCCGCCGCCGATGATCGCGACGGGCAGACGATCCGTTGCCGCGCCCGCTTCGCGTCTCAGGCTTGGCATGTCCATCGCACTCGCCTCCGGCCGATCGGCAACGGACGATTATTGCGGCGCGTATTTCCTACTGGTCAAGTATGATATGCTACGTCGCACGCGCGTGCGATGCGGGATTTGCGCGTCGGCCAGCGTTGCTTGCGTGCGCCCTACGGCAGCATTCCCCAATACGGCGCGATGTTCCAATAGGCATGGACGCGCTCGCCCCAGGCGCGGTCCAGCCACATCGCGTCGGCATCCTCGCCCAGCACCGGCGCGCCTTCCAGTTGCTCGCGGTCCAGGCGCACCACATAACCGCCAAGCGCCGTGTCATAGGTCAGCGCCCCCCAGGGCAGCGGATGGTGCCGGTCGCCGATGCCGAGAAAGCCACCGAAGCTCAGCACCGCGTAGGCGACGTGGCCGCTCACCTTGTCGATCATCACGTCCTGGATCGAGCCCAGCCGCTCGCCGCCGGGATTGTAGACGGGCGTGCCAGCCACCCGCGAACCGGCGATCAGGTCGCCCGCCGGCGGCCTGTCGGTGTCATTGATGGTGGTGCCGGGGGGATTGATGGTGGTGCCGGGGGTGGTGACGTCGGGCTCGGCCATGTCCTGGTCCTCCTGATATTCACCCACAAGGAAGGGCACGAAAAAGGGGCGGCGCGCTTTGCGCGCGCCACCCAATTGTTCGGCTCCGGCTGCGTAGGGGTCGCCCCGGATAGGCTTCCCAACGCCGCCCGCCGCGGCGCGGTTGCGGCAATCCGCCGTGGTGACGCGCTCGTGTGTTCAGCGCGCCCGCAGTGCCGCCACAACGCAGGCCAGCACGCCCAGCGCCACGCCCAGCATCAGCGCGGTCACATGCTCGCCCAGCAGCAGACCGGCCCAGGCCAGCGACAGCAGCGGCTGCATCAACTGCACCTGCCCCACCCGCGCCACCCCGCCCAGCGCCAGGCCGCGATACCAGGCGAAGAAGCCGGCGAACATGCTGACCGCCGAGACATAGGCGAAGGCGCCCCACGCCGCCGGGCCGGCCTGCGCCAGTTGCCACGCGTCAAGATGCAGCGAGGTCAGCACGACCGTGACCGGCAGCGCCAGCACCAGGGCCCAGCAGATCACCCGCACCCCGCCCTGCGCGCGGGCCATCACGGCGCCCTCGGCATAGCCGACGGCGCAGAGCGCGACCGCCGCCAGCAGCAGCAGATCCGCAGGCGTCAGCCGGCCGCCGCCGTGGTGGAGGGCGAACGCCACCACCAGCGCCAGGCCCGCCCCGGAGGTCAGCCAGAAGCGTGCGGACGGCCGCTCGCCGGCGCGCAGCACCGCCATGACGGCGGTGGCCGCCGGCAGCAGGCCCGTGAGGATCACGCCATGCGCCGCCGGCACCCGCGCCAGCGCCAGCGCGGTCAGCAGCGGGAAGCCCAGCACCACCCCCAGCGCCACCACCGCCAGCCGCGGCAGCAGCGCGCGCGGCGGCCAGCCGGCGCCGGTGGCCCGCAAGGTCGCAAGCGCCAGCAGGCCGGCAACCACCGCCCGGCCCATGCCGACGAACCAGGGGTCAAGTCCGCCGGCCACCGCCAGCCGCGTGGCCGGCAGCGACAGCGAGAATGCCAGCACTCCAAGCGCGCCCCAGGCCAGTCCGGCGGCGCGGGACGGTCGCAGTGGTGCGAGGGCGGCCGCGGAACTCATGCCGCCACGCTCCGGCAACCGCTTTTCCGGCGCAACCGTCGGTGCCGCGCCGTCAGCCATGCGCACGTCTAGCCGCCGCCGTTGCGCCGGTCGCGGGCCGTCTGTACTGCTCGCGCAATGCACGACGCCGACCCGCGCGACCTGGCCCGCTGGCTGCCGCTATGGGCGGCGATCCGGGTGGTCGTGCTCGGGGACGTGATGCTGGATCGGTATGTCGAAGGCGACGTGCGGCGCATCTCGCCCGAGGCGCCGATCCCGGTGCTGCGCCGCACCGCCGGCTGGACCGTGCTGGGCGGGGCGGCCAACGTGGCGCGCAACGTCGCGGCCCTCGGCGGCCGCGCGGTGCTGGTCGGCGTGATCGGCGACGACGCGGCCGGGGCCGAGGTTGCGGCGCTCGCAGCCGAGCTCGAGCGGGATCGAGGCGCGGCTGGTGCGCGACCCGGGCAGCCGCACCACGGTGAAAACCCGCTTCGTCAGTCACGGCCACCAGCTTCTGCGGCTCGACGAGGAGGATGGCGCGGCCCCCGTGACCGCCGCCGATGCGCTGCTGGCGGCGTTCGCGGCGGCACTGGAGGGTGCCGCAGCCGTCGTGCTGTCGGACTATGCCAAGGGCGTGCTCTCCGACGCGGTGCTGCCGGCAGCCATCGCCGCGGCGCGGGCGCGCGGCATCGCCGTGGTGGCCGATCCCAAGCGCGTCGATTTCGCGGCCTATCGAGGCGCGAGCGTGCTCACCCCCAACCAGGCCGAGGCGGCGCGCGCGGTCGGCGTCGCGGGAGCCGAGGACGCGGACGTGGCCGAAGCCGGGCAGCGGGCGCTGACCCAGGCCGGCGCCGAGGCGGTGCTGGTCACGCGCTCGGATCGCGGCATGACCCTGGCGCGCCGCGACGAACCGGCGCTGCATCTGCCCACCCACGCGCAGGCGGTGGCCGACGTGTCCGGGGCTGGCGACACGCTGGTGGCCGCTTTGGCGCTGGCGCTGGCCGCCGGCGCGCCGCTGCCCGAGGCGGCGATGCTGGCCAACCGCGCCGCCGGCATCGTGGTCGGCAAGCCCGGCACCGCGACGGTCAGCGCCGCGGAGCTGGCGGCGGCGCTGCGCCACGAGCGCCTGGATTCGGTGGATGCCAAGGTGCGGGGCTGGACGGAGGCGCGCGAGCGGGTCGCCGCCTGGCGCGCGGCGGGGTTGCGGGTGGGGTTCACCAACGGCTGCTTCGACCTGATCCATCCCGGCCACGTCCGCCTGTTGGCCGCCGCGCGCGCGCAGTGCGACCGGCTGGTGGTGGCGCTGAACACCGACGCGTCGGTGCGTCGGCTGAAAGGCCCGGCCCGGCCGGTGCAGGGCGAGGCGGCGCGCGCGGTGGTGATGGCGGGCATGGCGCCGGTCGATTTGGTGGTGCTGTTCGAGCAGGACTCGCCCGAGGCGCTGATCGCGCTGCTGCTGCCGGACGTGCTGTTCAAGGGTGCCGACTACACCGAGGCGCAGGTGGTGGGCGCGGACATCGTGCGCGCGCATGGCGGCGAGGTGCGGCTGATTCCGCTGGAAGCGGGGCACAGCACGACGGGGATGGTGGAGCGGATGCGGTAGCGGTCAAAGCGGCCCGAACGACGCGCATCTGACGCCGGAGGAGCCGCATCGGGTGGGTAGGCCGCCCGCTCCGCCGCACCGCTGAAATTGGCGGACTGGCGTCCGCCCTACGGCGAGCGGGGTGCGGGGCGGCGTCGGTCACGCCGCCGCCCGCCGCAACCGATCGTTGATCGCCACCCCCAGCCCCCGTTCCGGCACCGGCATGGCCGCAATGCCGCGCATCCCCGAGGCATCCAGCGCCCGCAGCCCCTCGAACAGCCGCGAAGCCGCCTCGGCCAGATCCCGCCGCTCGCTCAACTGGAATGTCACTCTCGCGCCGGCGAGTGGCGGCCCGAACGCCAGCAGCCCCTCGTCCGCCGCCACGCCAGTTGCCTCCAGCCGCACCGGCAGCGACGGCGCGTAGTGCGAGGCCAGCATCCCCGGCGAGCGGATCGTCGCCGCCTCCGCCCGGCCCAGCGGACCCGCCACCGCCTCGAGCGCCTCCGCCGTCACCCCGCCCGGCCGCAACAGCACCGGACGCTCGCCGGACAGGTCCAGCACCGTCGACTCCACCCCCACGGCGCACGGCCCACAGTCGAGCACCGCGGCGATCCGGCCGGCCAGCGCTACGATCACATGCGCGGCCAAGGTCGGGCTGACCCGGCCTGAGCGGTTCGCCGATGGTGCGGCTACGGGCCGGTCCGCGGCGCGCAGCAGCGCCAGGGCGAGAGGATGCGCCGGCACCCGCACCGCCAGCGTGTCCAGCCCCGCGCCCGTCAGCAGCGCCACGTTGCTTGCGGGCCGGCGCGGCAACACCAGGGTCAACGGCCCAGGCCAGAATCGCGCCGCCAGCGCCTCAGCTAGCGGCGAGGGGGCCACATGCTCCCAGGCCGCTCCGGCCGCCGGAAAATGGCAGATCAGCGGATTGAAGCGCGGCCGGCCCTTGGCCTCGAACACCGCGGCCACCGCGCGCGCGTCCGTCGCATCCGCGCCCAGGCCGTAGACCGTCTCGGTGCCGAACGCCACCAGCGCGCCCGCTCGCAGCAGACCCGCCGCCTCGGCGATGCCCGCCGGGTCGGGCGCGAGCAGGCGGGTCTTGTCGGACACCGCCGCCGCCGCGATCAATCCAAACCCGTGCAGACGAAATGCGGGTTGTCCCAGCCGGGCTTGCCGTAGCCGAGCGGCCGCCCGTCCAAGGTGCGCACCGACCCGCCCGCCGCCTCCAGCACCGCCTGCGGGGCGGCGGTGTCCCACTCCATCGTGCGGCCGAAGCGCGGATACAGATCCGCCTGCCCCTCCGCCAGCCGGCAGAACTTCAGCGCCGACCCGGCATTGACCACGGCGGCGATCCGCTTGCCGGCCAGGAACTCGGCCATGCGCTCGTCATTGGCGTGACTGCGGCTGGCGATCACCGTCGCCCCCTCGGGCGGCATTCTCCGCGCGCCGATGCCATGCTCGCCCACCGTGCCGCGCTTCCACGCGCCGCGCCCGACGATGCCGCCGAACAACTCGCCCAGCGCGGGCACGCCGACCACGCCCAGCACCGGCCGCCCATCCCGGATCAGGCCGATGCACACGGCGAAGTCGTCGCGCCCGGCGGCGAACTCGCGGGTGCCGTCCAGCGGATCGACCAGCCAGAACTGCGCCGCCTGCGCCGGGACATGACCGGCCGCGATCTCCTCCTCGGCCACCACCGGGATCTCCGGCGCGGCCCGGCGCAGCCCGGCCACGATCAGCGCCTCGGCGGCATGATCCGCCTCCGTGACCGGCGAGGCGTCGGATTTGTGCCGCGTGTCGAATCCGCGCGCCCGCACAGCCAGGATCATGGCCCCGGCCTGGCGGGCCAGGTCGGCGGCGAGGCTCAGCAGGGCTACGTCATCCATTGCCGTTGCATACCGTCCGCGGCCGGCACTGCCTAGGGGCGGCTCAGCACTCCACCTGGTTGACCGCGAGGCCGCCCTGCGAGGTTTCCTTGTATTTGTCGCTCATGTCGCGCCCGGTCTGGCGCATCGTGGCGATCACCCGGTCCAGCGACACATGATGCGTGCCGTCGCCGCGCAGCGCCAGCCGGGCGGCGTTGATCGCCTTGACCGCGCCCATCGTGTTGCGCTCGATGCACGGCACCTGCACCAGGCCGCCGATCGGGTCGCAGGTCAGGCCAAGGTTGTGCTCCATGCCGATCTCGGCCGCGTTCTCGATCTGCGCGTTGCTGCCGCCCAGCACCGCGCACAGCGCGCCAGCCGCCATCGAGCAGGCGACGCCCACCTCGCCCTGACAGCCCACCTCGGCGGCCGAGATGGACGCGTTCTCCTTGTACAGCGAGCCGATGGCGGCCGCCGTCAGCAGGAACGTCACCACACCGTCGCGCGTCGCGCCGGGCACGAAACGCGTGTAGTACGCCAGCACCGCCGGGATCACGCCGGCCGCGCCATTGGTGGGCGCGGTGACGACGCGCCCGCCGGCCGCGTTCTCCTCGTTGACCGCCAGCGCGTACAGGTTGACCCAGTCCAGCACGGTGAGCTGGTCGCGCAAGCCGCTCTCGGGATGCTTCGTCAGCTCGGCATACATCGCGTGCGCCCGCCGGCGCACCCGCAGGCCGCCGGGCAATTCGCCGCCCGCCTCGCAGCCGCGCGCGATGCATGCCTCCATCACCGCCCAGATGCGATGCAGCCCGTCATGGATGTCCGCCGCATCGCGCCAGGTTTCCTCGTTGGCCTGCACGATGGCCGCGATGGATTGTCCGGTGCGCTGGCCGATCGCCAGCAGCTCGTCGGCCGAGTGGAACACATAGGGCGGGATGGCATTGCCGACCGGCGGCGTGTCCGCCTCCGCCTCGCTGAGCACAAAACCGCCGCCGACCGAGTAGTACACCTCCTCCAGCAGCACCCCGCCGGCGGCGTCGAAGGCGGCGAACCGCATCCCGTTCGGGTGGCGCAGCATGGTCTCGGTGCGACGAAACAGCAAATCCGCGGCCTCGTCGAAGGCGATCGGGTGCCGGCCCAGCAGCATGAGCCGCCGCTCCGCCCGCGCCGCGGCCACCAGCGCATCGGCCGCGTCCGGGTCGATGTCCGGCGGCGTCTCACCGGACAGGCCCAGGATGATCGCCTTGTCGGTGGCGTGGCCCTTCCCGGTCAGTGCCAGCGAACCGTACAGCGAGACCTGCACCCGCGCCGTCCGCTCCAGGCATCCCGCCGTCTCCAACGCACGCAGAAAGCGATGCGCCGCCCACATCGGGCCCACCGTGTGCGAGCTGGACGGACCGATGCCGATCTTGAACAGGTCGAAGACGCTGACAACCACTGCGAGGCTCCGACAGTTCCGCTAAATCGATCTCTAGCACGCATCCAGGCGAGGCTCGACCCCTGTCCACCTTCCTTGCGGCGCCGCCGCTCATCGTCGTCCATGCGACGCTCGCCGGCTGGCTTCGCCCTGGTGCCGGGGCGGCTGATGCACACGGTGGTACTCGGACGCTGACGGCCGGCAGCTTCCGCCGGGATCACGCCGCCCGCCCGGCACGAAATGCCGGGGCGTCGCGCCGTAGCGCCCGCCGCGCGGGATTCGCGGCCGGCACGGCGTTTGCGCGAGTTCGCGTGCGCCGGTCCGGCGCCCATCATCGCGGAGCAGGCCATGTCCGTCTCATCGCTCGCCGGCACGCAGTTCACCGGCACCCAGTTCACCGGCACGCAGTTCACCGGCATGCAGTCGGGCACGTTCGTCAGCACGCGCGGCGGCCCGGAGACGTTCACCCGCAGCATCGCCAACCAGAACGGTACCCGCACCGCCGACACCACCTTCACGCTGGCCGACGGCAAGACGGTCACGCGCGATGCCGCGTTCACGCAGACCGCGACCGGCTGGACCCGCGACATCACCACCACGCTGGCGGACGGCAAGACCACGACCTTGCAGGAGACCGGGACCAAGCAGGCCGACGGCTCGACCGCCGTGACCGGCACGTTTACCGATCAGAACGGCCAGACCCAGGCCGTCGCCGGAACCGACTCGCGCGCGGCGGGCAAGGGCACGTCGGATCTCACTTTCACCAACGCCGCCGGCCAGACGCGCACCACGGACGCCCAGACCGTCGCCTCCGGCGATCAGGTGCTGCGCACGGTGCAGGGCACCAATTTCGGGGGCGCCACGTTCTCCGGCGGCAGCGCGCTGGCGATCTTGCAAAGCCAGGCGGCGCCGGCGTCGTGACGCCGCGCTATGCGGCCACCCGGAGCATGGCCTCTGTCGGCAAGGGGCGGCGTACATGGTAAGTCGGATCCTTGAGCTGGCGCAGGACGGTCGGGATGATTTCCCTGTACACCGCCCACAGGGTCGGATAGGCGGGCGGGCACTGATCCTTCGTCATCTCGTGCAGCCGCGGCAGATTGTAGAACGGCACCATCGGAAACATATGGTGCTCGATATGATAGTTCATGTTCATGTAGAGGAAGCGGAACACCGGGTTCATGTAGAAGGTCCGGGTGTTCAGACGATGGTCGAGGATGTCCTCCTCCAGCCCGGCATGTTGCGTGATGTTGAAAACCTGCGACAACGGGCCGCCGTAGAAGCGCGGCAGCACCACGAACATGGCGGGCAAGATGCTTCGCGCGGCAACGCAGGCAAGGATCACCGCCGCGAAGATGGCGACGTAGAGCCGCGACAGCCGGAATACCTTGGCGCGCTCGGCGTCCGGCACGAAATGCCGACCGTCCTCGCTTAGGTATCCGAAGGCATGACGGATGATGTACTTCGTCTGGGTGACGCCGCTTTTGACAAAGAAGCTGTCCAGCAGCATTCCAGCGACGTCCGGAGGGCGGGGCACCGCGATCTCCGGGTCGCGGCCGACCAGCAGCGTGTCCGTGTGATGCCGCGAATGACTCCAACGCCAATACACGCCCTCATGCAGCGTCATGAAGGCGGAGAGATGATAGAAGAACTCGTTCAGCCATCGCGTCCTGAACGGCGTGCCGTGCGAAAGTTCATGCGCGCGATGATCGGAGGCGGCATAGAGGATGCCATAGGCGGCGAACGCCGGAACGCACCAGAAAGTGCCCCAGGTGAGGAATGCGGCGACACCAGAAACGGCCATCAAGCCGAGCCACAGACCGAAGTGCCGCAGGGACTCGGCATCGGAACGCTTCATGAGGGCCTTCAGCTTCTTGCGGTCGACCGCCGGCGAGAACCACTGTTCCTCCACCCTCGAACTCGAAACCGTCGTCGGTCATGTCAGCGACCTTGTCGGTGCCGCCGCCGAGCTTGTACCTCCCCGTCAACGCGTGCCCCATGAGAGCTCTCCCTCCGGAACGCCCCTGCGACCGCCGAGGCGCGGCGCGCAGGATGCGACACGCGCCCTTGCCATCTCGGCGACGACTCAGTCCAGCCGGACCAGCACGGCGCCGTCTTCCACGCGAACCGGGTAGGTCTTGAGGTTCACGCAAACCGGCGCGCTCTTCGCCTCGCCGGTGCGATAGTCGAAGCGGCCGTTATGCTTGGGGCACTCGATGATGTTGCCCATCACCAGCCCGTCCGCGAGATGCACCTGCTCGTGCGTGCATAGCCCGTCGGTCGCAAACCAGGTGCCGTCCTCCGCATGGTAGATGGCGAAAGTCCGGCTGCCATGATCGAAACGCGTCACGTCCTCCGGATCCACATCGTCGGTCCGGCAAGCTTCCACCCAGCTCATCGCTGCCCCTTACGCCTCGGTCAGATCGACGCGGCGGCCCGTGGACAGCGACAGGTACGCCGCCTCGGCCAGTCGCAGCGCCTGTCGGCCGTCCTCGCCCGAAGGCCGCGGCGCCTCCTCGCCCTTCAGCACCCGCACGAAGTGGTCCCACTCGTTGCGATACGACTGGGCGTACCGCTCCAGAAAGAAGAATTGCGGCTTTTCGCGGCGCACGCCGTCCTCGCGTTCCTGCACCAGCAGGCTTTGCGGCACGTTCTCCGTGCGCAGGGTGCCGAGCGCACCGTGCGCCTCCACCCTCTGGTCGTAGCCGAAGCTCGCGCGCCGACTGTTGGTGATCACCGCGATGCGCCCGCTTGCGGTCTGCATTGTCACGCAGGCCGTGTCGATGTCGCCGAGCGAGGCAATCCGGGGGTCGGTCAACGCCGAGGCGGCCGCACTCACCGTGACGAACTCCTCGCCCATGATGAATCGCGCCATGTCGAAATCATGGATCGTCATGTCCCGGAACATGCCGCCCGAAACCTTCAGGTATTCGATCGGCAGGCCACCGCCTGGGTCCTTGGAGATCACCGTCACCAGCTCCAGCGCGCCGATCTCGCCGGCGACGATACGGCGACGCATTTCCGCGATGGCCGGATCGAAACGTCGATTGAAAGCAACGAACAGCGGCGCCCGGCAATCCTTGACCGCCTCGAGCGACGTATTCACGCGCGACATCGACAGGTCGATCGGCTTCTCGCAGAACACCGCCTTGCCGGCCTGCAAGCCTCGTTCAAGAAGATCCGCATGGGTGTCGGTCGCCGAGGCAATGACGATGGCGTCGACCGTCGTGTCGCCGAGCGCGGTCTGGACGTCCACGTGACGCGCGCCGTGCTTTCCGGCCAGAGCCCGGGCGGCCTCGCCGGCCGGGTCCACGACATATTTGAGTTCGGTTTCCGGATGTTCGGCGATGCTGCGGGCATGCACGTTGCCGATCCGTCCAGCCCCGAAGAGCGCAACCTGATACCTGGCACCCGACGTCATCCGCGCCTCGCCTTGTGTTGACCATGTACCGACCAGTCTCTCGGCACCCCGGCCGTCCGAGCGTGGGATTGTAGGCGCGTCGGCGATAGTCTCTCAAGCGCCCTGTGACTGAATCCTGCAAATCATATCATGTCGGCCGTGCTGAGATGATAGTTTCTGCAAAGCATGCGGTGGTCGAAAATCCGACCGTCGCCGATCTGGCGCGGGCGGCGCGGGGACGGCTCGCGTGCCGCCCGTCATGCCTCCCACGCCCAGGCCATCTTGCGACAAAACCCCGCAGCCACACGCCCTCCCGACGGCCGCCCTCAGGGAGTCAGGAGCTTCAGCAGGAGGTTCGCGGCTTCCTCGATGTCGGCGCGCACGGCGGCGCGCGCGGCCGGGCCGTCCCCGCGCCCCAAGGCCGCGCGCAACGCCTGGTGCTGACGGTTGGCGAACCGCCAATTGCCGGAGCCACGCAGCAGGCTCAGATAGGGTCCGATCCGCAGCCACAGGTTCTCGATCATCGAGAGCAGCGCGGCGGATCCTGACGCGGCATAGACCGTGAAGTGGAATTCGCGGTTGGCCGGCAGGAAGGACTTCGCCTCGTCGTCGGCGGCGAAGCGCGCCATCCGCGCGATCAGCGCGTCCAGCCGAGCCAGCATCGCCGAGGTGGCGTTCCCGGCTGACCACTCGGCGGCCAGACCCTCGACCTCGATCCGCACCCGCTTCAGGTCGAGCAGCCGCTCGACCGAGAGCGGCGGGATGCCGACCGAACGACCGGCGATGTTGTCCAGCGCCCCCGCGGCGGAGAGCCGATGCAGTGCCTCGCGCACCGGCATGGCGCTGACCCCGAAGGCCTCGGCCAGCGCGGTGATGGTCACGGTCTGCCCCGGCTCGATCTCGCCGTCCAGAATCATCGAAACGAGCCGGTCATGAACCCTGGCCTGCATGGTATCGCGCGGCACGGGTCGGAACGGCAGGACTTTGTCGCTTCGGGCCAGCGGCATGGACGCACCTCGCGGAAGCGAACTGTCGGCCCATGATTCCTGTTGTCAAGAGACGTGATCCGTGATCGAAAATCACGTCGCCCCTGCAAACGTCCAAGCGAAGTGCGTCCCAACGCGCCGAAATCAGGAGGGATGAATGAAGCTGTCACGCAAATTGCCGCTTGCCGTCCTAGTTGGCTGCGCCGTCGCGATGGTGGCCGCGCCGAGCCGGGCGGAGGCGGCCGGCAAGCACAAGATTTTCCTGTCCATGAGCTATATCGGAAACGACTGGCAGGCGGAGGCCGCCAACATGGTCAAGGCCATGGCGGCATCGTCCGACATGAAGGACAAGGTCGCGCTGCAGGTTCAAGTGGCCGGCCCGGACGCCCAGCGACAAATCCAGCAGATCAACTCCATGGTGCAGGCGGGGGCGCAGGCGATCGTCGTCTACCCGATCTCTCCCACCGCGCTGAACCAGGTGGTCCGGGCGGCCTGCCGCAAGGGCGTCATGATTATCGCCTACGATGCGCAGATCACCGAGCCTTGCGCGTACAACGTGTCGATTGACCAGGAGGAGGCCGGCCGGGTCACGGCGCAGTGGCTGGTCGACAGTCTGCACGGCAAGGGCCGCATCGTTGTCATCACCGGCGTGCCGGGAACGTCGGTCGACACGTTGCGGACCAAGGCCGCGAAGGCGGTCTTCGCCGCGCATCCCGGCATCAGGATCCTCGCCGAGACGCCGGGCATGTGGAGCCAGGCCGTCGCACGAACCGAGCTGTCGAAAATCCTGGCCACGCACAACTGGGACGAGGTTGACGGCCTTTGGATGCAGGTCGGCTGCTTCACCGCCAACGCGATGCAGCTCGAGGCCGGCCGCAAGCCGCAGCAGCTCAAGCCTTGTGCTGGCGAGGGCTCCAACGGCGGACGCCTCCAGGCGCTTGCAGCCGACACCAAGGTTGACGGCGCCAACGGCGCGTACGCTCCGATGGGCGCTCCGCGCATCTCCTATGCCTCGCCGCCTTACTCCGGCGCGCTCGCGCTCAAGCTTGCGGTGCAAAAGCTCGAAGGCAAGGACATACCGAAGCTTACGAAGCTGCCGCTGCCGCTGGTGACGAACGCGACGGTCAAGCTCTGCGAGCAAGGCACCTGGCAGGAGATGTCGGAAGGCTGCAATGTCTTTCAGCCCGCCGTCGTGCATAACCCGGGCTGGTTCGCCTCGATCTATTCGCCGCGCACGCCGGAGGTTGGCTTGCAGGCCGCGCTATCCGGCAAGCCGGAGCACTGAACCGGCATCGGGCGACTGCGCGGGCGGAAACGCAGACCGCGGCGAGCGAGGGGCCCAGCTCATGACCGCTGCCGACTACGCGCTTCGCGTCGATGCAGTCACCAAGAGTTACGGCGCCACGGTGGCCCTCGCGGGGGTTTCCTTCGCCGTGCGCGCCGGTGAGGTCCACGCGCTGCTGGGCGAGAACGGGGCCGGAAAATCCACCGCCGTCAAGCTGCTCTCCGGCCTCGTGCAGCCCGAGGAGGGTTCGATCGAGCTGTCGGGCGAGCGCGTGCGGCTGCCGCGCCCGCGCGACGCGCACCGGCACGGGATACAGACAGCGTTCCAGGAGATGACGCTGGTCCGCGATCTGACCGTGACCGAGAACATGCTCTTGCCACGGGCGCCGACAGGTTTGCTCGGACAGCTACGCCGTCGGCGGGGGGAACGGTTGGTCGTCGAGCACCTCGCCTTGCTGGGCCTCGGGAGCATCGACCCGCGCGCGCGGATCCGCGACGTCGAACTGTCGTCGCGGCAGAAGATCGAGATAGCCCGCGCGATTTTCCGCAAGCCGCGCATCCTGCTGCTCGATGAACCCACCTCCACGCTGTCCGGCCGCGACATTGATTGGCTCGGCGGTCTCATCGCGCGCCTCAAGGGCGAGGGCGTCACCATCGTCTTCATTTCGCACCGCCTGCCCGAGGTGCGGCGCTTCTGCGACCGGCTTACGGTCCTGCGAAACGGCCGCGACGTCGGCACGGCCGATATCGGCGAGATCGGCGACGACGAGGTGGTGCGGATGATTATCGGCCGGTCGATCGCGGCAACCTTCCCGCCTCGCCCGGTCAAGCCCGCCGCGTCGGCGGTTTCGCCATGTCTGGAAGTGCGCGACCTGGCCACCGCGGGACAACTGAGGAGCGCGAGCTTCGCGCTCCGGCCAGGCGAGATTCTGGGAATCGGCGCACTGCAGGGGATGGGCCAGCAGCAGCTTTTCCTGGCGTGCTTCGGAATGGCGCGGGTTCGGCACGGCGAAATTCGCGTGGATGGGCGCAAGGTGACGCTCGCCACGCCGCGCGACGCGATCCGGGCCAATATCGGCATCAGCCTGGTGCCCGAGGACCGCAAGACCGAGGGTCTGTTCCTCAAGCTTGACGGGCGCACCAACATAGCAATCCCGGCGATCGGACGCTTTGCCCACATGGGCCTGATCGACCGCAAGGCCGAGACGCTGGCGGTCTCGCGCGTGCTCGACCAGGTCGAGGTCGAGCGGCGCGCCCTGTACACCCCAGCCGGTGCGTTCTCCGGCGGCAATCAGCAGAAGATTGCGATCGCCAAGTGGCTGCTGGCCGGCAGCCGAATCCTGCTGATGTTCGATCCGACGCGCGGCGTCGATGTGGGGACCAAGCATCAGCTCTATGAGCTCATGCGGGCCTTCGCGGATGCCGGAGGGGCGATCCTTTTCCACTCCACGGAAATCACCGAGCTGGCCAATTTGTGCGACCGGGTGCTGGTGATGTACGGCGGTCGCATGGTCAACGAGCTGTGGGGCGACGCGCTCGACGAGGAGGCCATCATTCGCTCGGCTCTCGGCGAGACGAGCGCCGCGCCGGCAATCGCCGCATGAACGCGACGGCGCTCGGCTATCGCCGCCGACGCTCGCCCTGGATTCCGGACCTGGCGCGCAGTCGCGGGCTGCTGGTGGCTGTTGCGGTGCTGCTGCTGCTGTTCCTCGTCGTGGCCGCCACCACGCCGGGCGCGTTCAGCTACTTCGAGCTGACCTCGCTCAGCGCCACGGGCGCCAGCCTGGCGCTGGCTGCGATGGGACAGACGTTCGTCGTGCTGACCGGCGGATTCGACCTGTCCACGGGCGCCACGGTGTCGCTGGTCAACGTCGTGCTGGCCACCTGGATGGGGACCGACATCGGCTCTCAGGTCGGAATGGGCGTCGCCGCCCTGGCCCTGGGCGGGCTGGTCGGCGCGTTCAACGGCTTTTTCGTCGCGTTCGTGCGCCTGCAGCCGATTGTGGTCACGCTTTCCTCCATGTTCATCGTGCAGGGCGTCACGCTGCTGATCCAGGACAAACCCGGCGGTGCGATCGCGCCGGGCTTCTCCGCTTTCCTGACCGGCGACGCCATCCCCAACATCCTGCCGGCGCCCGTCGCGCTGCTGGTCGTCGCGATCGCCGTTTGGCTGCTGATAAGGAACTCCCGGTTCGGCGTCGGCATCTACGCGGTGGGCAGCGACCGCGACGCGGCATATGCGTCCGCGCTGCCGACGCGTGCGATCGAGTTCTCGAGCTACGTGCTGGCCGGCGTGTTCTACGGAGCCGCCGGCGCGTTCATTTCGGCGCAGACCAGCTCAGCCGATCCGCTGGTCGGCCGGCCCATGCTGCTGCAAGTGTTCACCGCCGTCGTGCTGGGCGGAACGGTGCTGGGCGGCGGCCGCGGCGGCGCGGTCGGTTCGGTCGTCGGCGCCTACATCCTGATGATCGTGGTCAACATCCTGCTCGTGCTGAACGTCTCCGCGTACTACAGCTCGGTCGCCGAGGGCGCGATTCTGATCCTCGCCGTGCTCGCCGGCTCGCTGACCCGGCACTCGCCGGCCGCCGAGCTGGTTCAGTTGCTGTGGCTCAGGTTGCGTGCCCGACGGCAAGGAACCCTGGCCGCCGGGCACCCGGGCGCGCCGATCCGGCCTGGGCTGCCGGAGCCGCGGCCGCGTGCGGGCCAAGCCAGGGCCGGGTGGCTGGAACGTCACCGTCGCACGCTGCGCCAGATCGTTCCCGCCTACGCGGGCTTCGTGGTGGTGCTGGCAGCCACGCAGCTCATCTACGGGAATGCGCTGACGAGCTGGCCTTACTACGATTCGCTGCTGGTCCTGGCGTCGTTCCTCGCCATCCTCGCGCTTGGCCAGGGCGCCGCCATCCTGACCGGCGGGCTGGATCTGTCTCTCCCGTGGATGGTGGGCCTGGTCGGCATCGTCACCGCTGGATTAATCAGCGGATCGAACACGGCGACGATCTGGGCGGTGCCGTTCGGACTGCTGCTCGGGGTTCTCCTGGGCGCCCTGAACGGCACTGGGATCGTCTTCCTCGGCTTGCCGCCCATCGTCATGACGCTGGCCATGAACGGGCTGCTGCAGGGGGCGGCGCTGGTTTACAGCGGCGGCACGCCGGCCGGTTTCGCGTCGCCCGCCGAGCGCTGGTTCATGACCGGCCGCCTGGGCGGCGTGACGCCGGTGATCTGGTTCCTCGCTGCCTTCGTCGCGGCGGCCCTGCTGCTGCTCAATCGGACGCCGTTCGGACTGCGCGTCTATGCCGTGGGCAACAACCCGCTGGTGGCGAAACTGTCCGGGATTGGCGTCGGCGGCACGCTGATCGGGGCCTACGCGCTGTCCGGTTTCTGCTCGGCGCTGGTGGGGATCCTGCTCTCGGGCTTCTCCGGCCAGGCCAGCCTCGGCATGGGCGACGACTACCTGCTGCCCTCGATTGCCGCAGTGGTCGTGGGCGGCGCGCTGATTACCGGCGGCCGCGGCCATTATCTTGGAATGCTCGGCGGTGTGCTGATCCTGACCGCGCTCTCGACGCTGCTCGCCGGCACGACCCTGCCGAGCGCGGTGCGCAACATCATCTTCGGTCTCGTGGTGCTCGGCGCGGTGCTGGCGCTGCGCGAGCGCGACAGCTAGGGAGTACGCCAATGGCGGAAACGCGGGAAGGCGGGATGACACAACGGATCGCGATCATCGGCGCCGGGTTCATCGGCCGGGCCTGGGCGGTCGGCTTCGCCCGTGCGCGCTGGCACGTCGCGGTCTGGGATCCGCAGACGGGAGCCGCCGCGGGCTGTCTATCCGATGTCGCCGACCTCCTCGACGATCTGGCCGCCCAGGGCCTGCTGGACGATGAGGCGCCGGCGGAGGTCGCGACCCGGCTGCACCCGGCCACGGAGCTGGCCGACGCGCTCGCGGGCGCCGCCTGGGTTCAGGAGAGCGCGCCGGAAGAAATCGACATAAAGCGCAGCCTGTGGGCGGACCTCGACCGCCTGGCCCCACCCGACGCGATCCTCGCCAGTTCCAGTTCCGCGATCGTGCCCTCGCGTTTCACCGAGACGCTTGCCGGGCGCGAGCGTTGTCTTGTCGCCCACCCGCTCAACCCGCCCTACCTGATTCCCGCGGTCGAGCTGGTGCCGGCGCCGTGGACGACAGCCGAGACGATGCGGCGGGCGGAGGCGGTGATGCGCGGCATCGGACAGGAGCCGATCGTGATGCGACGCGAGCTCGACGGCTTTGTCATGAACCGGCTGCAAGGGGCGCTGCTGGAGGAAGCCTTTCGCCTCGTGGCCGACGGCTACTGCACGGTCGAGGACGTCGACATCGGCCTGCGGCAAGGCCTCGCCCTGCGCTGGTCGTTTATGGGCCCGTTCGAAACGATCGACCTCAACGCGCCGGGGGGCGTCGCCGACTATGTCAGGCGCTACCAGGGGATCTACGAGCGTCTGTTCCCGAGCATGGGGCGCCGCGTCGATTGGGCCGGGCCGGTTCTCGAGACGGTCGAGCGGGAGCGCCGCGAGCGTCTGCCCGAGGCGGCGCTGCGGGAGCGGCTGCGCTGGCGCGACCGCCGCTTGATGGCGTTGGCGGCGCACAAGCGTCAGGCGAAGCAAATCATCGGCGACTGAGGGGGGAAGCAGAGAATGGCGGAACGTCGGAAGGTCATCATTAGTTGCGCCGTGACGGGCGCGATTCACACACCCTCGATGTCGCCGTACCTGCCGGTGACTCCACAGCAGATCGCCGATGCCGCTGTGGGCGCCGCGGAGGCGGGTGCCGCAATCGTGCATCTGCACGCGCGCGATCCGCAAACCGGCCGCCCTGACCAATCACCCGAGGCGTTCGGGCGCTTTCTGTCGGTCATCCGGCAGCGCGCGGATTGCGTCGTGAACATCACCACCGGGGGGGCGCCGTGGATGACGGTGCGCGAGCGCGTCCAGCCGGCCGCGGTGCATAGGCCGGAACTCGCATCGCTCAACATGGGTTCGATCAACTTCGGTCTTTTCCCGATGCTGCGGCGCTACAAGTCGTTCCAGCACGCATGGGAGCAGGAGGCGCTGGAGGGCAGCCGCGACCTGGTGTTTCGCAACACCTTCAAGGACATCGAATACGTGCTGCAGACCTGCGGCGCGAACGGCACGCGATTCGAGTTCGAGTGCTACGACACCGGGCACCTCTACAACCTGTCGCACTTCCTCGACCGCGGCCTGGTGAAGCCGCCGCTGTTCGTGCAGACCGTTTTCGGGATTCTCGGCGGCATCGGAACCCATCCGGAGGATGTCCTGAGCATGAGGCGCACGGCCGATCGGCTGCTCGGCGACGCCTATCATTGGTCGGTGCTGGGCGCCGGTCGCAGCCAGATGCCGATTGCCGCAATGGCCGCCGCCATGGGCGGCCATGTTCGCGTGGGGCTCGAGGACAATCTGTGGATCGGACCGGGCCGGCTCGCGGAAAGCAACGCGCAGGAGGTGCGCAAGGTGCGCGAAATTATCGAGGGGCTTGGCATGGACATCGCAACGCCGGCCGAGGCGCGCGCGCTGCTCGATCTCAAGGGGGGCGACCAGGTCGCGTTCTGATCGGGGCGCGGATGCCGCGGATCGAACTGCTCGTGGATGCGCGGGATGACGCTGGTACGGGGCCGTTGCGGCAGACGGTCCTGGAAGACGAGGCTTGACGGAACCGCGGTTCAAGGGATGGCACGGGAGAGCCAAGACATGCGTATCGACGTTCTGGTCGACGTGAAGACGACGCTGGGCGAAGGCCCGCTGTGGGACGTCGGCGAGCAGCGGCTGTACTGGATCGACAGTTTCGACGGCCGCGTGTTCCGCTGCACCGCGGACGGGCGGGAAGTGCGCGCCTGGGACGTGCCGCAGAAGATCGGCTCGATGTGCCTGCGGAAGTCGGGTGGCGCGGTGCTGTCGCTCGAGCGCGGTTTTCATTTCCTCGATTTCGACACCGGCGAGGTGTCGCCGATCCATGATCCGGAGCCGGACAGGCCGAACAATCGCTTGAACGACGGAAAAGTGGACAAGGCGGGCCGCTTCATCGCCGGCTCGATGGACACGCGGGAGGAGGGCGCGAACGGCGCGCTCTACCGCCTGGACGCCGACCTCAAGGTCACGATGCTCGAGGACGGCATCGTCGTCAGCAACGGTCCCTGCTGGAGCCCCGACGGCCGGACATTCTACTTCACCGACACCTGGTCCGGACAAATCTCCGCCTACGACTACGATCCGAAAACCGGCGGCATCAGCAACAAACGCCGCTTCGCGAAAATGGAGCACCCGGACGCCGGCTTCGACGGGGCCACCGTGGATTCGCAGGGCGGCGTCTGGAGCGCGCTGGTGTACGGGGGCAAGCTCGTCCGCTACACTCCGGACGGCGGCGTTGATCGCGTCATCGAGATGCCGGTGAAGAAGGTCACGAGCGTCATGTTCGGCGGCCCGGACCTGGATATCCTATACGTCACCTCGATGGCCAAGCCGCCGCTGCCGCGCTTTCCCGCCGACCCGGCATTGCGCGGCTCTCTGTTCGCGATCCACGATCTCGGGTTCCGAGGCATCCCGGAGATGCGCTTCGCCGGGTGAACACGCGCCACGCCGCATCGGATCACGTCAAGAACCCGCGTGCAGGCTGCGCACCGACCCGTCCGCGTCGGCGATCAGCGCCTCATCGGCGATCTCCAGGAACAGCCCGGTCTCAAAAACCCCGGCGATCGCCCGCAGGTCGCGCTGCAACGTGAACGGGTCGTGGATCGGGGCGAAACCGCCGCAGTCGAGAATGACGTTGCCGCCATCGGTCACGAACGGCGCGCCATCGCCGGCCAGCCGCAATACCGGGGCGCCGCCGGCCGCCAGCAGCCGCCGCGTGGTCGCCGCCAAGCCGAACCGCGCCACTTCCACCGGCAGCGGCGCGCGTTCGCCCAGCATCGTCACAAGCTTGGAGGCATCGGCCACCACCACGAATCGCCGCGCCAGTTGCGCCACGATCTTCTCGCGCAGCAAGGCCCCGCCCAACCCCTTTATCAGCCGCAACGTGCCCAGCTCGACCTCGTCGGCACCGTCGATCGCGAGGTCGAGCGCCGCCTCCGCCTCGGCGAGCGGAATGCCGAGCGCCGCCGCCTGTGCCGCCGTCGCCTCGGAGGTCGGCACGCCGGTGATGCGCAATCCTTCGTCGCGCACCCGTTCGCCCAGCCGATCGACCAGAAACCGCACCGTGCTGCCGGTGCCCAGGCCCACCAGCATCCCATCCTCGACCAGTGCCGCGGCCGCGATCCCGACCGCGCGCTTGGCTGCGCTCGCGTCGCTCAGGTGGTCGGCCCCTTCTCGATGTGGCCACCGAAGCCCATGCGCATCGCCGACAGCATCTTCTCGGCGAACGTATGCTGCTGGCGCGAGCGGAAGCGGGTGAACAGGGCGGCGGACAGCACCTCCGCCGGCACCGCCTCCTCCACCGCCGCTTCGATGGTCCAGCGGCCCTCGCCGCTGTCCTCCACGAAGCCGGAGTATTTTTGCAGTTCTGAATCGCTGGCCAGGGCGATCGCGGACAGATCGAGCAGCCAGGAGGAAATCACGCTGCCGCGTCGCCAGACTTCCGCCACGTCGGGTATCGGCAACGCATATTGCTCCGCCTCCGGCACGTCGGCCCGCGCGCGCGTGCGCAGAATCTCGAAGCCTTCCGCGTAGGCCTGCATGATCCCGTACTCGATGCCGTTATGCACCATCTTGACGAAGTGCCCGGCGCCGTGGCCGCCGCAGTACAGATAACCCTGCTCGGCGCGCCTATCGAGCGACGCATCGCGGCCCGGGGTGCGGGGGATGTCTCCGATCCCCGGGGCTAGTGCCGCGAAGATCGGGTCCAGATGCTCGAACGCATCCTTGTCGCCGCCGATCATCATGCAGTAGCCGCGCTCCAGCCCCCAGACGCCGCCCGAGGTGCCGACGTCGATATATCGCAGACCCTTCTCCGCCAGCTTGGCGGCGCGGCGGATGTCATCGCGAAAATAGCTGTTGCCGCCGTCGATCACGATGTCGCCCGCGCTCATCAGTTCGGCCAACTCATGCACCGTGTCCTCGGTGATCTTTCCGGCCGGCAGCATCGACCACACCGCTTTCGGGCTTTCCAGCTTCGCTACCAAGTCGGCCAGCGACACGGCGGCGGCGGCCCCGTCGGCGGCTACCGCCTCCGCGGCCTTGGCGCTGTTGTCGTAGACCACGCAGGAGTGCCCGGCGCGCATCAGCCGACGCGCGATGTTGCCGCCCATGCGGCCCAGTCCGATGACGCCGATCTGCATGTTTCCCCCACCCGTCGCGCCCGCATGGCGCGGCCTTGCGTAGCACGGGCGCCGGCGAACCGTCGCCTGCGCCCCGCCGAAGCTCACGAAGGCGTGTGCGGACGCTCGACCATCCCCGGCGTTGACGCCGCCCGCCCACGCCGCCCAGGCTGGCCCGCGCGAACCAGGCTGGCACGCACGAAATCGAACGCCGGAGCCGCATGAACGTCGACACGCTGACGGGTGCGGCCATCGCCGCGGTGGTGGTGGCGCGCGCAAAACTGCGGCGGCGCCGGCCGCGCTCGCTGGTCCAGCGCCTTGCCGCCCTGCCCGCCACGGCACCCACCGCCGCGCCGCTGCGCATCCACTGGAACGCCCATCAGATCCCGTGGATCGAGGCGGCCAGCGAGCCGGACCTGGCCGTGGGCCTCGGCATCGTCCACGCACATTTGCGGCTAGGCCAGATGGAGATGATGCGGCGCGTGGCGCAGGGGCGGATGGCGGAGATGGTGGGGCCGCTCGGCATCGCGCTGGACGGCGCCCTGCGCATGATGCGCCTCGACCTCGCCGTGCCCGCGATCATCGCCGGGCTGCAGCCCGACGTGCGCGCCTGGGCGGACGGGTTTCTGCGCGGCGTGAACCACGTCCTCGCCTCCTGCGAGCTGCCGGAGGAGATGCGGCTGCTGGGCATCGGGCGCGAGGCCTGGACGCTGGCCGACCTGTTCACCAGCGCGCGGCTGGCGGCCGCCGATGTCAGTTGGATCGTCTATGGCCGCCTGTTGCGTGCCCGCGCCGAGCTCGACGGGGACGCGTGGCGGACGCTGTGGCCGCTGCTGCTGGCCGGCGGGATGCCGGACCCCGAGGCCGCGCCGGCCGGACTGCTGGCGCGCGCCGGCAGCAACGCGGCCGCCGTGGCCGGTTGGCGCAGCGCCAGCGGTGGCGCGCTGTTCGCGGCTGACCCGCATCTGTCGGTGGCGCTGCCGAACATCTGGCTGGCGGCTGGCATGAGCTGTCCCACGCTGAACGCGGTCGGGCTGATGCCGACCGGATTTCCGGTCATCGGAATCGGCCGCAACCGGCATATCGCCTGGGGCGGCACCAGCCTGCACGCCGCCGCGTCCGATCTGTTCGACGTGTCCGCGCTCCCGCTCACAGAACGCAGCGAGACGCTGCGCGTCCGCGGCATGGGGGCGCGGAAGATCACACTGCGCGACAGCCCGCTCGGGCCGGTGGTCAGCGACGGGCTGCTGTTCGCCCATCGCACGCCGTTGGCGCTGCGCTGGGTGGGCCATACCCCGTCCGACGAGATGGGGGCGATGCTGGGGGTGATGCGCGCCGACGGCAGCGACGCGTTCGCGCGGGCTTTGGAGGGTTTCGCCATCCCCGGCCAGAACATGCTGCACGCCACCGCCTCGGGTTCGGTGGGGCACATGCTGGCGTTGCGCGCGCCGCGCCGGGCCGGCCATCCGCCCGATGTCGTGCTGCCGCCGGCCGCCGCTGCCGATTGGGACGCGCTGGTGCCGAGCTCGGCGTTTCCGGCGGTGCTCGATCCGCCCTCCGGGGTGGTCGCCTCGGCCAATGACCCGCCGCCGCCCGGTGGCGTGCCGCCGGGGTTCTTCTACTCCATGCCGACCCGCGCGCGGCGGCTGCACGCGCTGCTGGACGGGGACGCGGCACTCGACCTCGCCGCGATGGCACGCACCCAGACCGACGTGCAGGCGCCGCTGGAGGCGTTGCGGGCGCTGCTGGCGCGCGCCGAGCCGCATCCGGCCGGCGACATGCTGGCGCGCTGGGATGGCTGCTACGACACCGCCTCGCAGGGCGCCCTGCTGTTCGAGGCGATGCTGGCGGCGTTGCAGCAGGCATTGCCCGACCAGGCCCGGCTGCGGCCGGTGGCGGCGATCTGGCAGGGCCGCGCGATGCTGCTGGCGCAGATCCTGGCGCTGGATGACGCGACCTTGCGGCCGATGCTGGGCCGCGCGATGGACAAGGCGCTGGCGCTGCTGCGCCGGCAGCGCGATTGGGGCCGGGTGCATCGGATGCGGCTGCGGCATTATCTGGCGGCGGTGCCGGGCCTGCGGGCGCGCTTCGATTTCGGCGACTACGCGTCCCCGGGCGGCAACGACACGCTGAACAAGTCCGGGCACGGGCCCGCGACTGGGGCGCATGGCGTGACCTACGGCGCGTCGGCGCGCTTTCTGACCGACATGGCCGACCCGGATTCCAGCCGCGTGGTGCTGCTTGGCGGCCAGGACGGCTGGCTGGGCAGCGACACGTTTCTCGACCAGGTGCCGCTGTGGCGGGCCGGCCGCTACGTGGACCTGCCGCTGCGCGCCGAGACGGCCCGCGCCTGGCCGCATGTGACGGTGCTGCGTCCTGCTTGACGCGACGCCCCTGCTGCGCCTGTGGGTGGCGCGGCGGCTTGCCGAGCTGGCGCGCCAAGATCCGGTGGCCGCGCAGCGCCGCACCCTGCGACGCCTGCTGCGCCGCGCCGAGGCGACCGCATTCGGCCGCGCGCACGATTTTGCCGCGATCGGCGATGTCGCCGACTACCAGCGCCATGTGCCGCTGCGCACCTACGAGGCGTTTGCCGCCGAGTGGTGGGACCGCGGTTTTCCGGTGCTCGACGGCGCGACATGGCCGGGGCCGATCCGCTACCTCGCGAAATCCTCCGGCACCACCGGGGCTGCGGCCAAGCACATTCCGGTCAGCCCGGCGCTGCTGCGCGCCAACAGGCGCGCGGCAATGGACGTGCTGGCGTACCATCTGGCCGCCAAGCCCGGCAGCCGCGTGCTGGGCGCGAAAAACTTCCTGCTCGGCGGCAGCACGGCGCTGGAAGTGCTGGGCGGCGGCGTGCGCGCAGGCGATCTTTCCGCCATCGCCGCGACCACCTTGCCCGTCTGGGTGCGCGGCCGCGCCTTTCCCCCCGCGTCGCTGGCGCTGCTGCCGGACTGGCGAGAGAAGATGGCGCGCATCGCGCCGCTGTCGCTGGGCCAGCGGATCGCCAGCATCTCCGGCACCCCGAGCTGGCTGCTGCTGTTCTTCGACATGCTGGCGGCCCTGCGCCCCGGCGCGCGCCTGGCGCAGCTTTATCCCGCGCTGGAACTGGTGGTGCATGGTGGCGTCGGCTTCGCGCCGTACCGCGAGCAATTCGCGCACTGGCTCGAAGGCAGCGCCGCGCTCACGCGCGAGGTCTATGCCGCCAGCGAGGGATTCTGCGCCATCGCCGACCGCGGCGACGGCGAAGGGATGCGCCTGGTGCTGGACCGCGGCCTGTTCTTCGAGTTCGTCCGCCTCGCCGACCTCGGCTCCGCCAACCCCGATCGTCGCTGGATCGCCGATGCCGAGCCGGGCGTCGAATACGCGCTGGTGCTGTCCAGCAATGCCGGGCTGTGGTCGTATGTGCTGGGCGACACGGTGCGTCTGGTGCAGACCGATCCGCCGCGCGTGCTGATTACGGGACGCACCGCCTGGTCGCTGTCGGTGGCCGGCGAGCATCTGATCGGCGCGGAATTGGACGAGGCCATCACCGAGGCGGCGCGGTCCCTGGGCCGAAGGGTAGTCGACTACGCCGCCGCCCCGGTGCCGCCGGACATGGCGGACGCGCGCGGTGGCCACCTGTTCGCGGTGGAGCTCGACGGCGCCGCCGATCCCGTAGCGTTCGGCGCCGCGCTGGATGCGGCGTTGCGGCGGCTGAACGAGGATTACGCCGCCCATCGCGCCGGTGGCTTTGGCCTGCGCGACCCCGACGTGCGCCTGCTGTTGCCCGGCGCCTTCATGCGCTGGATGGCCGCCCGCGGAAAGCTCGGGGGCCAGAACAAGGTGGCGCGCGTGACGCCCAGCGTGGCGGAGCTGGCGGGATTGTTCGAGGAGTAGTCCGGACGCCTCGCGCGGACCGCTACACGCCTTCGTTCCGGAGCACAGCGTTGATCTCGAATCTCGGAACGTCCGCGCACGACTGCTTGCGCCGCGTCAGGCAATAGTCCCGCGTGCATGTCACGATCTCGTCGCCGTACATCGTTTCCGCAAGCGGACGTTCCAGCACCAGGTAATTGTATCCCGGCCGCGCCTCGGCCAATGCCTCGGGAGTGTGCATCAGATACATCGGCACCGGCCGATTGAGATACGTGTAGCCGCCAGAATACCACCACCAGGGAGCATCCCGCACATACAGGCCCAGGCCGCACAAATCCGGCTGCTTGCGCGCCGCGATCCATAACGGCAGCAGGGTATCGTCGACGCCTTGCCATTGCAGCCGCATCGCCGAGATGCCGGTCAGACCCTCGACCGCCAGCCACAACCCGGCGGCGGCGGCCAGGACCGATCGCGGTGCCAGTCGCGGCCGGAGCAATCGCGGAATCGCCAGAACCAGCCGCGCGGTGCCAATTCCCGCGACGATCATCACAGCCGGGATCGCGGCGTAAATGAAGCTGATCTCCTTATGGCCGATGGCCGAATGGGCCAGCACC
Source organism: uncultured Pseudomonadota bacterium (assembly GCA_963758455.1). Classification (GTDB taxonomy): domain Bacteria; phylum Pseudomonadota; class Alphaproteobacteria; order Acetobacterales; family Acetobacteraceae; genus CAVRQM01. Next base: position 226,276 of record CAVWVK010000001.1, read on the forward strand.
GTCACGATGGCGGTGAGAGCCATCAGCGGCGCATACCGCGCGCCCGCGCAGAAGAACACCGCAACCGGCAGCAGCGCGGCGCCCCAAATTACGATGAACTTGCCGATGTACCATTGCGGCGACGAAACGCCGTACAGCGTGGCACGCTTGTCGAGCAGGTTGACCACGAGGTTTTTCCAGACGGACTGGAACGGAGAACCCCAGGTCAGCCAATCGGACACACCCAACGCCAGCAGCGGTATCGCGCAGCCGACGACCAGCGGCAGCCAGCCGCGCCGCAGATCCCTCCGGGCTGCCCATATGCCGATCAGCGGCAATGCCGGCGCCAACTGGAACCGCAGGCAGAACACGCCGCCGAGCAGCATCCCGGTCGCGAAGCACAGCGCCGCCCGGCGGGGCCCGTCGGCTGGCTCCGTCATTTCCGGCACCAAGCTTGCCAGCCCCGCGGCAATCACCAGCAGGTTTCCCGCCTGCACCTCGTACAGCGTCTTGGGTGAATAATAGACGATCTCGGGCCAGAAGCCGCACAGGACGCCGCACAGCACGGCGCCAACCAGGCCGGAATGTCTCCAGCCCAGCACCATTCCGATCACCACCACGCCAAGCGAGAGGAGGGAAAGCGTTGCCGAGATGAGCGGCAGATAGCCCGTGCCTTGCAGCCCCAGATGGCTCGACAGGGCCATCAGAGCGGCCAGGAACCACGGAAACAGGTAGGAGCGGATGCCGTCCCGCCACTCCCAAGTCACCACGCCCCAACCCGACCAGATCCGGTGCGCCGGCTCGAGACTTTGAAAGACCTCGTCGGCGCGGGCGATGCTTTGCAGCCGGTAGGCGAGGCCGAACCTGGCCAAGAATGCGGCCAGCGCGAACACCGCCAGGCAAATCCAGAACTGGCGTCGCAGCCGGGGCGTCGCGGCCGGCGCCGGATATGTTCGGGTCCAAGCACCCAATTTCGCCGTGAGCTTGGCCATTGCAGCGGCTCCCAAGCTCGATATGGTCGGCTATCGCAACGTGATCGCCATGTCAAACACGCATTGCCGGCCGCGCGCGATCGTCCCCGCGATGATCCGGTCCGTGTCAGGCCCGCGCGCGCAGCAACGGCGCGCGCGCCCAGTCCAGCGGATAGCGGCCGAGGATGAACAGCATCAGCAGCATCCCCGGCACTGCGGCCAGCATCGCCAGAGTGTAGAACGCCGGCCAGCCGACCGCCGCCGCCAGGAACCCCGAGAAGCTGCCGACCGTGTTGGCGGCCAGCGGCGCCACCGAGGTCAGCACCGCGAACTGCGTCGCGGTGTGCGCCGACGAGCACAGGCCGGACAGGTAGGCCAGGAACGCCGCCGTGGCGCAGCCCTGCGCGAAGGCTTCCACGGTGCTGGTGGTGAACAGCAGCGCGCGGTCGGCCGGCGCCAGCGCCAGCCACACATACATCGCCATCGCCGCCATCTGGAAAAACCCGGTGGCAATCAGCCCGCGCGCCACGCCGAGCCGCGCCACCAGCCAGCCGCCGGCGGTGATCCCCGCCATCGTGCCGGCCAGGATGAACGGCCCAAGTGCCGCCACCACGCCGCGGTCGAAGCCAAGGGCGTGATACAGCGACGGCAGCATGGTCCCGGCCATCGCCTCACCGAGATTGAACAGCGCCACATAGGCCAGGATCGGCACCGCACCCCGCCGCGCCAGCAGGTCGCGCAGGCTCTCGACGGCAGCCGCGCCCACCCGCGCCAGCACGCGCCCGGCCGGCTGCTCCGGCAGCGCCACGGCCGGCTCGGGGGCGGCCAGCGTGACCAGCATCCCCGCCGCTGTGAGCGCCGCGGTGGCGAGCAGGGCCGCGCGCCAGCCGATCCAGTCCGCCGCCGCCAGCACCCCGGAGCGCGCCACCAGCATCCCGATGCGATAGCCCCAGACGTAGACCGCATTGGCGATGCCCTGGCGGTCGAGCGGGAAGCTCTCGATGCGCCATGCGTCGATGGCGATGTCCTGCGTCGCCGAGAAGAACGCCACGAACGCGGCGGCGATGATGGCGCCGCGCGGCGAGAGGCCGACATCGCTGCACGCCAATGCGGCGATCGCCAGCGCCATCGGCGCCTGGGCCGCGATCATCCAGCCCCGCCTGCGCCCCAGCCGGCGCAGCGGGCCAGGGGGGGCCACCTGGTCCAGCACCGGCGCCCACAGAAACTTCAGCGTATAGGGTAGACCTATGCTGCCGATCAGGCCGATCACCGCCAGCGAGACGCCCTGCTCGGTCAGCCACTGGCGCAGGGTGAAGCCGGACAGCAGCAGCGGCAGGCCGGAGCCGAAGCCGAAGGCGAGCATGGCGGGAAGGCGCGGCATGGCCTCATGCTGCCACGCCCGAGGTGGAGTCGGCACCCCGGGTCACGGCGGCGGAACTTGCGCCGCCCGGGATTGTTGCACCGCCGCGTAAAATCCAGCCGGTCCCGGAGACGCCTCGCGTGCCATCGCTCGTCATCGACACCGCCATCTCCGCCTCGGACCGGGTGCCCTCGCGGCGCAGCCTGCGCGGGCTCGACGGCGTCAATTTCCTCATGGCCGATGTCACCGGCGGACTGGGGCCGTACCTGTCGGTGTTCCTGAAGGGCGACCGGCACTGGCAGGCCGGCGACATCGGTATAGCGATGGCGGCCAGCTCGATCGCCGCGGCGATCTGCCAAATCCCGGCCGGGATGCTGGTCGACGCCTCGCGTCGCAAGCGGGCGCTGGTGGCGATCTCCGGCCTGCTGATTGCCGCCGGCTGCATCGTCATCGGCGTCTTTCCCACGCTGCCGGCGGTGGTTGCGGCACAAGTGGCGCTGGGCGTCGCCTCCACGGTGATCCCGCCGGCGCTGGCCGCCCTCAGCCTCGGCATCGTCGGCCGGCGCCGGCTGGACGGGCGGATCAGCCGCAACCAGAGCTTCAATTCCGCCGGCAACTTCACCGCGGCGGTGCTGGCCGGCACGCTGGGCCAATATGCCGGCTTCAACTGGGTGTTCTACCTGGTCTGCGGCTTCGCCATCGCCAGCGCGATCGCGGTGCGGCTCATCAACCCGCGCGAGATCGACCACGACCTCGCCCGCGGCGGCGAGGACCGTCCCAAGGATCAGCGGGGAGACGCCGGCCCGCTGCCGCTGCGCGAGCTGCTGCGCCGGCGCGACCTGCTGGTGTTCCTGGGCAGCGTCATCCTGTTCCATTTCGGCAACGCGGCGATGCTGCCGATGGCCGGCCAGGTGCTGGCGCAGCGCCATCCCGACAGTGCGGTGATCGCGCAATCGGCCTGCATCATCGCCGCACAGGCAGTGATGGTGGTGGTGGCCTGGATGGTGGGCCAGGCGATGGCGCGTGGCGTCGGGCGCAAGCCGATCTTTTTGGTCGCGCTGTGCGTGCTGCCGGTGCGCGGGCTGCTGTTCACGCAGGTCGACGGGCCGGGGGCGGTGGTCGCCGTGCAACTGCTCGACGGCGTCGCGGCCGGCATCTTCGGCGTGATCGCGGTAGTCATCGCCGCGGACCTGATGCGCGGCACCGGCCGGTTCAATTTCGCGCAGGGGCTGGTGGCACTGTGCGTGGGCCTCGGCGCGTCGGCCTCGAACCTGCTGGCCGGCTTCGTGGTGCAGGCGGCGGGCTACCCGGCGGGGTTCCTGACGCTGGCGGCGATCGCGCTGGCGGGCATGGCGTTCTTCCTGCTGCTGATGCCGGAGACGCGGCCGGCCGACGACACCGCCGGCATCGGACCGGCCGAAGCGTGATCGCGGCACAGGACTGGACCTGGGCCATCGCCGCGACGGCGACGGCCGGGGTCATCATCCGACCCTGGAAGCAGCCCGAGGCGATCTGGGCGGTAACGGGGGCCGCGCTGATCGTGGCACTCGGCCTGCTGCCGGTCGGCGATGCCTGGCGCGGCGTTCTGGAGGGCGGCGACGTCTATCTGTTCCTGATCGGCATGATGCTGCTGTCGGAGGTCGCGCGAAAGTTCGGCCTGTTCGATTGGGTGGCCGCACACGCGGCGGCGCGGGCGCGCGGGTCGGCGGCGCGGCTGTTCACGCTGATCTACGGCGTCGGCATCCTGGTCACGGCGTTCCTGTCCAACGACGCGACCGCGGTGGTGCTGACCCCGGCGGTGGCCGCCGCGGCGCGCGCGGCGCGGGCGGAAAAGCCGCTGCCGTACCTGCTGATCTGCGCGCTGATCGCCAACGCGGCGAGTTTCGTGCTGCCGATCTCCAACCCGGCCAACCTGGTGATCTACGGCAGCCATATGCCGCCGCTGCTGCAATGGCTCCCGCGCTACGCGCTGCCGTCGCTGGCCGCCATCGTCGCCACCTACCTGATGCTGCGCCTGACCCAGCGTACGGCGCTGCGCCAGGCGATCGCCCGCGAGATCGCGCAGCCGCGCCTGTCCGCCGAGGGCAGGCTGGCGGCCGCCGGCATCGGCCTCACGGCGGCAGGGCTGATGGCGGCGTCCGGCTTCGGCGTCCCGCTCGGCCTGCCGACCTTCCTATGCGGCGCGGCGACCACGCTGGCCGTGCTGCTGCGCTGCGGCTCGCCTTGGCGCCGCGGACAATCGGTGCTGGGCGACATCTCATGGGGGGTGCTGCCGCTGGTGGCGGGACTGTTCGTGCTGGTGCAGGCGATGGCTCATACCGGCGCGATCCAGGCTTTGTCGGACGTCCTGCGCCACGCCGCGCGGGGCAGCGCGGCGGGCGCGGCGTGGGGCACCGGAGTGGTGCTGGCGCTGGCCAGCAACCTGATGAACAACCTGCCGGCCGGGCTGATCGCCGGCCACGCGGTGCAGGCCGCACAGGTGGCGCCGGTGGTGGGTGCCGCGGTGCTGGTGGGCGTCGATCTGGGACCGAACCTGTCCGTCACGGGCTCGCTGGCGACGATCCTGTGGCTGACCGCGCTGCGGCGCGAGGGGCAGGCTTGCAGCGCCTGGGATTTCCTCAAGATCGGCGTCGCGGTGATGCCGCCGGCGCTGCTGCTGGCGCTGGCCGCGCTGTTTGCCTCAGGTTGAGGGCATTCCCGCCTCAGGCCGCGTCCTTGCGACCAAAGTAGCGGTTCTTGGCGCTGGCCTGGTTCTCGTAGATCGACCCCTGGTGCGGCGCCGGCGGCAGCGGCATCCGCACCGGCACGGCGGTCAGGCGCGGCACGATGGTGGGCTGGCCGGACACCAGGCGCGCGTCGAACGCCGCCAGATCGGCGACCCCGGACAGCGGAAACGCATCCGCCGCCGCATACTCGGTACAGCAGCAGCGTCCGCGGATGCGACGATAGGTTCTGCGCCGAGCCATGCACGGTGCGGACATGGTGAAAGCTCATCGCCCCCGCCCGCCCCGTCACCGGCACGGCGGACGCGAAATCCAGCGCCGTCGCGGCAGGGTCGATTGCGCCGCAGAAATAGCCGTCGGCATGGTGATCGAACACCGGGCCGCGTATGGGTGTCGAGGCAGCATCAGCATCGCGCCGTTCTCGACCGTGCAGTCGTCGAGCATCACGCCGACCGCCAGGATGTCGTCATTGGTGTGCGGGTAGAACGCCCAGTCCTGGTGCCATTCCACCGGCGCGCCGCCCGACGGCGCCTTGAGGTTGATCTTCGAGCCGTGCAGCCGCACCGACTCAGTGCCCAGCAGAGCTTGCAGGATGGCGACCAGCTTTGGCGCCCGCGCGATGTCCTGGAAGATGCCGGGCAGCGTGTGCGGGGTCTTGATCCGCCGCACCCGCGGCGCATCCGGGCGGTGATCCGGTTCCAGGTCGTACAGCGCGGAATGCGCCGTAAGCCCGCGCGCGCCCTCGACCAGATCCACCACGGCCGCGCGTGCCCGCGCCAGTTCGGCCTGGTCCAGCACGCCGTCGACCAGCAGCCAGCCCTGCTCGCGATACGCCCGCACCGCTTGCGCGTCGATCATTGCCCTTCCTCCCCGACAGCCGCGGCGACGGTAGCCAGCCCGCGCCGGGTTGGCAAAGCCCGCGCGCATCGACGCGGCCGGCCGCCGCTGCTAGGAGCGGAGCCAGTCCCGCATCGGAACCCGCTGCCTTGGCCACCAGCCCGCACGAACCGGCTGCACCTTTTCTGACGCCCGAGCAGGCGGTAGATCGGCTGACCGAGTTGCACCAGCAGGCGGCGGATGCGCTGCGCGGGGCGCTGGCCCGCTTCGCCGCGTCCGGCACGCCGCCCGGCGAGGCCGAGCGGGCGCATTTCCGCTATCCGGAGCTGCGGCTGACTTGGTGGCCGACCGGCCCGATGCCGACGCCGCGCCGCGCCTGGGCGAAGTTCCAGGAGCCGGGCCACTACGCCACGACGGTCACGCAGCCGGCGCATTTCCGCCGCTACCTGCTGGAACAGTTGCGCCCGCTGGTCGCCGAGTACGGCGCGCGCATCAGCGTCGGGCGCAGCGGGCAGGAGATGCCCTACCCGTACGTGCTGGAAACCGGCGACGAATTCGCACCGGGCAGCCAGAGTGCGGCCGAACTGGCCCGCTATTTCCCGACGCCGCTGCTGTCCACGGTGGGCGACGAGATCGCCGACGGGCTGTGGGATCTGGGCGCCGACCGGCCGCGCCCGCTGGCGCTGTTCGACGCGGCGCGCGTGGACTACTCGCTGCGCCGTCTTGCCCACTACACCGGCACCGATTGGCGCTGCGTGCAGCCGTGGATCCTGCTGACCAACTACCAGCGGTATGTCGACCAGTTCGTCGAGTGGGGACTGCGCGAGCTGGCCGTGCCGGGTGGCGCGCATGACCGGCTGGTGCTGCCGGGCGGCGATGTCGTGCAGCGCGGCACGGACGGCGAGGCGGCGCGCGCGCGGGCGGCGGCGGCGCCCTGGCATCGTTTTCAGATGCCGAGCTACCATCTGCTGCGCCGCGGCGGCGCGCAGGGTGTGACCATCGTCAACATCGGCGTGGGGCCGTCCAACGCCAAGAACATCACCGACCACCTCGCGGTGCTGCGGCCGCATTGCTGGCTGATGGTTGGCCATTGCGGCGGGCTGCGGCAGAGCCAGTCGATCGGCGACTACGTGCTGGCGCACGGCTATCTGCGGCGCGACCGCATCCTGGACGACCTGATCCCGGCCGAGGTGCCGATCCCGGCGCTGGCCGAGGTGCAGGTGGCGCTGCAACGGGCGACCGCGGAGGTGACGGGCGATGCCGGCGACGCGCTGAAGCAGCGGCTGCGCACCGGCACCGTGGTCAGCTACGACGACCGCAACTGGGAACTGCGCTGGTCGCAGGAGCGCCGGCGGATCAACCTGTCGCGCGCCATCGCGGTGGACATGGAGAGCGGCACGCTCGCCGCCCAGGGCTATCGGCTGCGGGTGCCGTACGGCACGCTGCTGTGCGTGTCCGACAAGCCGCTGCACGGCGAGATCAAGCTGCCGGGGGCGGCCAGCGCATTCTATCAGCGCGCGGTCGGCGAGCACCTCGCCATCGGGCTGGCCGCACTGGACATCCTGCGCGCCGACATGGGCGGGCTGCACTCGCGCAAGCTGCGCAGCTTCGACGAGCCGCCGTTCCGGTGAAGGCTTGTTCGATGCGTTCTGGCTGGGGTCTCCGTCAATGGGGCCTGGCAATGAGGCCTGGCGCAGCGCATGGCTCGGAAGCGGCCGCTATGACACTTCTGACGATTGACGCCGATCGCCCGAGGTGGCCCTGTCTGCCGCATTCAGGATCAGGAGACCGTCATGACCGACAAGCCAGGCCGCCCGGTGCTGCTGACCGGCGCGTCCGGCGCCCTGGGCCGGCAGGTGGCCGCCTATCTCGGCGGCAAGCTCGGCTGGCCGCTGGTGCTGACCGACATTGCGCCGTTCCCCGACACGGTGCCGGCCGGCAGCCGCTTCGTGGCCGCCGACTTGCAGGACGGCGTAGCCATGCTGCGGGTGGCCGAGGGCTGCGGCACCATTCTGCATTTCGGCGGCGTCTCGGTGGAGCGGCCGTTCGAGGAGGTGATCGGCCCCAACATTCGCGGCCTGTATCATATCTACGAGGCCGCCCGGCGCGAGCGCGCCCGGGTGCTGTTCGCCAGCTCCAACCACAGCATCGGCTTCCACGAGCGCGCCGAGGCGCTCGATGATGACTGCCAATTCCTGCCGGACGGCTATTACGGGCTGTCGAAGGTCTATGCCGAGGCGATGGGGCGCATGTACTGGTTCAAGCACGGCGTGGAGAACGTCAACGTGCGCATCGGCAGTTGCTTTCCGGAGCCGGTGAACGCGCGGATGCTCTCGACCTGGCTGTCGTACGCCGATCTGTGCCGCCTATGCGAGCGGGCGACCTTGGCCGAGGCGGTGAAAAGCTGCGTGATCTGGGGCGCCTCGGACAACGCGCGCAGCTTCTGGCGGCGCGACGCGCGCGCGACGCTAGACTGGCTGCCGCAGGATTCCGCCGATCCATTCGCCGGCCAGCTCAGCGGCAAGACCAGCGGCGATCCGATCGAGGAGCATTATCAAGGCGGCAGCTACACCGCGATGGAATACTCCCGCGACCAGCCGCCGCCGGAAAGGCTGTTCGGACGCGCCGGTTAGAGCCGCTCAGTCGTCGCGTGACGGACGGGCGGGGATGACCAGGTGCCGGTGCTGCGGGGTTTCCTCATGCACCGACAGGCGCAGCCCGGGATGCAGGCGGCAGCCGGTTTCCTGCTCGATCGTCCCCTTCGGGTCGGCGAGCAGGCGAGCGCGGAACGGCTCGTCGTCCCAGGCCCGGGCCGTCAGCGTGATCTCGATGTCGGAGAGGTCCCATTCGCCGAGGATCAGGTCTTGGAACATGGCGCTCTCCCGTGTTTGTGTCGCGGACTCCGTTCCTACGAGAAAACGGCCCGGCCGGATGCAGCCATGCGCGGGGAAAACGGCGACCGCGTGGCGGCTGCGTTGCGCAATGTGACCCTTCGTTGGCGCCAGCTTGACCTGGCCTGGCGGCATCCCCCACTGGAGACCCCATGACCCTGCCACACCGCATGAACCGCATAGCTGTGCCGCCGCGCGCGGAGACGCCGCCCGGGCCGGAGGCGCTGCACCTGGAACAGGCTGACCTGCCGCGTCCGCAACGCGACGAGGTGCTGATCCGCGTCCAGGCCGCCGGCGTGAACCGGCCGGACGTGGCGCAGCGCCAGGGCATCTACCCGCCGCCCGCCGGCGCCAGCCCGGGTACTGGGCCTCGAAGTTGCGGGCGAGATCGTGGAGCTTGGGCCGGAGGCGGCGGGGTTCGCCGTGGGCGATCACGTCTGCGCGCTCACCAACGGCGGCGGCTATGCCGAATACGCGGTGGCGCCCGCGCCGCAATGCCTGGCCTGGCCGCGCGGCTACGACGCGATCCGCGCGGCGGCGTTGCCGGAGACGTATTTCACCGTCTGGGCCAACGTGTTCATGCTCGGGCGGCTGGCCTCCGGCGAGCGCCTGCTGGTGCATGGCGGCACGTCGGGCATCGGCGTCGCGGCGATCCAGCTCGCGCGGGCGTTCGGCGCGGTGCCGTACGCGACCGCCGGCTCGCCGGAGAAGGTCGCGGCCTGCCTGCGGCTGGGAGCGGAGGCGGCGATCGACTACCACGCGCAGGATTTCGTCGCCGAGATCAGGCGGCTGACCGACAAGCGCGGCGTCGATCTGGTGCTGGACATGGTCGGCGGCCCGTATTTCGCGCGCAACCTGGCCTGCCTGGCGATGGACGGGCGGCTGGTTCAGATCGCCTTCCTGCACGGCGCGAAGGTGGAGCAGTTCGACCTCACGCCGATCATGGTGCGGCGGCTGTGCGTCACCGGCTCGACCATGCGGCCGCGCACCACCGCGCAGAAGGGGGCGATCGCCGCCGAGTTGCGGGCGCGCGTGTGGCCGAAGCTGGACGCGGGCGAATGCGCCCCGGTGATCCATGCGACGTTTCCGCTGGCCGAGGCGGCGGGCGCGCACGCGCTGATGGAGAGCGGCGCGCATATCGGCAAGATCATGCTGCGGGTCGCCGATTGATCCTGCACGCCATCGAGCGCGGCAACGGCGGCGGCACGCCGCTGGTGCTGCTGCACGGGCTGTTCGGGCGCGCGGCCAATTTCGGCGCGGTGCAGGCGCGGCTGGCGGAGCGGCGGCGGGTTTTGGCGCTGGATCTGCGCAACCACGGCGCCAGCCCGCACGATGCTGCGATGGACTATCCCGCGATGGCGGGCGATGTGGTCGAGACCTTGCGCGGGATGGGTGCGCTGCCCTGCGTGCTGGTCGGGCACTCGATGGGCGGCAAGGTGGCGATGCAGGTGGCGCTGACCGAGGCCGATGCGGTGGCGCGCCTGCTGGTGGCCGACATCGCGCCGGTGGCCTACCCGCCGCACTATCGCGACTTTGCCGCCGCCATGCTGGCCGTGCCCTTGGTGCCGGGCATGACGCGGGCGGCGGCGGATGCGACGCTCGCGCCGGCCGTGCCCGACCGTGCCGTGCGCGGCTTTCTGTTGCAGAATTTCCGCGCCGGCGCCGAGCCGGGCTGGACCTGCGGCCTGCGCGAGATCGCCGACGCGCTGCCCGGCATCGAGGCGTTTCCCGCCTGTGCGACGCGGTACGACGGCCCGGTGCTGGCGCTGGCCGGCGGCCGCTCGGACTACGTCCAGCCGGAGCATCGGCCGACGTTCCGCGCGCTGTTTCCGAAGGTGCGATTCGCCTCGCTGATCCGCGCCGGGCACTGGCTGCACGCCGAGGATCCGGACGGGTTCGTGGCCACCGTGGAGGCTTTCGCCGGCTGAACGAAGCCGGCGATCATACCGACTGCTTGATCTTCTTGCCCGCATCCGCCGCGCGCCAGAGATACCAGGCGGCGGTGCTGCGGTACGGCGCCCAGGCCTCGCCGATCGCCGCTAGCGCGCGCGGCTTCGGCTGTTCCGGCAGGTCGTGCAGCAGCCGGAAACCCTCGCGCACCCCGAAATCGTCGACCGGCAGCACGTCCGGGCGGCCGAGGGTGAAGATCAGCAGCATCTCGACAGTCCAGCGGCCGACGCCGCGAATCGGCGTCAGGCGCTCGATCAGCGCGTCGTCGGACAGCCGGGCGGCGGCGTTGCGGGTCGGCACCACGCCGGCCGCGGCGTTGCGGGCGATGTCGCGGATCGCCGCGATCTTGCCGCCGGAAAAGCCGCAGCCGCGCAGCACCGTCTCCTCGGTGGCCAGCACCAGTGCCGGCGCCGGGAACGCCTCGCCGGGGTACAGCGCCAGGAAGCGGCCCAGGATCATCTCGGCGGCGCGGCCGTGCAGTTGCTGGTGGGCGATGGCGCGGACCAGCGACTTGTACAGCCCCATCTGTCGGCGCACCACCAGGCGGCAGGCGCCGATGCGGGCGCATAGGCCGGCCATCGCGGGGTCGATGGCAACCAGATGGCGACGGGCGGCGGACATGAGGCGAAAATCTCGCACGCGGCCCCTCGCATTGCCATATGGTCATGCACGGGAGGTTCGCGCGCATGACCCGGCTGTTCCGCATCGCCTTTCGGCCGGACGACGATCAGGCGGACGCGGATCGGCAGACCGCGAGCCTGGCGGCAATGGCGCTGGTGCTGGCGCTGGTGGTGGTCGGGCTGTTCCTGATCCGCACGCTGACCGCGTCGTGCGCCGTCGAGGACTGCCTGATGGCCGGCCGGCGCAATTGCGACGCGGTGCTGGCCGCGCAGCCGAGCGTGCTGCCGCAACTGGCGCGCTGGTAGAGACCGCCCTCGGTTGACGCCGGCCGCCGCTGTGGCAGCGTGTCCGCTCCACGGGGTCAAGAGACATGCAATGCGCATCGCCGACATGGATTGGCGCATGGTCGAGGACTGGGTGCGCCAGGACGACCGGGTGGTGCTGCCGCTCGGCAGCGTCGAGCAGCACGCCGGCCTGTCGCTGGCCACCGACGCGATCCTGGCCGAGCGGGTGGCGCTGGAGGCGGCCGAGCCGGGCGGGGTGCCGGTCTATCCCGCGCTGCCGTTCGGCCTGACGCCGCTGTTCACGGCGTTTCCCGGCACCATCACCCTGCGGCTGGAGACCTTCGCCGCGGTGCTGCGCGACGTGCTGGACAGTCTCAAGCGCGGCGGCTTTCGCCGTGTGCTGATCGTCAACGGCCACGGCGGCAACGCGCCCGCCGGCGCGCTGGCGGCGGAGTGGATGATGGACAATCCCGATTGCCGGGTGCGGCTGCATGACTGGTGGCGCGCGCCGCGCACCTGGGCCGCGGTGCAGGCCACCGACCCCGTGGCCAGCCACGCGAGCTGGATGGAGAACTTCCCGTGGACCCGGCTGGCCGGCACGCCGGCCGACCAGGACAAGGAGATGGTGGAGATCGAGCGGTTGCGCACCTTGCCGCCGTTCGAGGCGCGCACCTTGCTGGACGACGGCAATTTCGGCGGCCGCTCGCGGCGCGACGACCACGAGATGCTGGCGATCTGGCAGGTGGCGGTCGAGGAGACACGGGCGCTGCTGGAGGATTGGTGAGAGCAGCCGGACGGCGGGTGCCCTTGGCGGCTCGGCTGGCGCGTGGTTTGCTGCGCGCGGCGAAGAAAAAGGGGGAGCCGGCCAATGAAGACCAAGCGGAGAGCGTTGCTGAGCGGGGCGGCCCTGGCCGTGGGGCTTGGCGGCTGGCTGGCGGGGACCACCGCCGCGCGCGCGGCCGAGACGGTGCGCTTCACCGCCGCCTACTATAGCGCCGCCACCGGGCCGTATTTCGAGAAGATGGCGGCCGACTTCCACGCTGCCAATCCCGACATCACCGTGAAGGTCGAGGTGGTCAACTGGGACAACCTGCTGCAGAAATTGCAGACCGACATTTCGGGCGGCACCAATCCCGACATCTCGATCATCGGCACGCGCTGGCTGCTGGATTTCGTCAAGGACGACCAGGCCGAGCCGCTCGACAAGATGATGAGCGCCGAGTTCAAGAACCGCTTCATCGGCACTTTCCTCACGCCCGGCCAGATCAACGGCAAGACCTATGGCCTGCCGATCGCGGCCTCCGCGCGGGCGCTGTACTACAACAAGGATCTGCTGGCCAAGGCGGGCATCACCGCGCCGCCGGCGACGTGGGATGATGTGGCGGCCGACGGCGCCAAGCTGAAGCCGCTCGGCATCCCGGCGTTCGGCATCCAGGGCAAGCAGATCGAGACCGACGTGTACTGGTATTACGCGCTGTGGACGTATGGCGGCGACGTGGTCAAGAACGGCAAGGCCGCGTTTGATTCGCCGGCCGGCGTGGCCTCGCTGACGATGTACAAATCGTTGATCGACAAGGGCTATACGCAGGACGGCGTGACCAACTACGCGCGGGAGGATTTGCAGAACCTGTTCAAGCAGGGACGTGTGGCGATGATGATTACCGCGCCGTTCCTGATTAACCAGATCGCCACCGAGGCGCCGAAGCTGAACTACGGGGTGGCCCCGGTGCCCAAGCAGACCACCAGCGCCACCTACGCGGTGACGGATTCGGTGGTCATCTTCAAGAACAGCAAGGTCAAGCCGGCGGCGTTCAAGTTCCTCGACTTCCTGTTCACCAAGGCGCCGCGCCTGGCGTTCAACAAGAACGAGGGCTTCCTGCCGACCACCAAGGCCGTGGCGAAAGACCCGTATTTCACCAAGAACGAGCGGCTGCAGACCTTCGTCAAGCTGCTGCCGGACGCGCATTTCGCGCCCACCATCACCGGCTGGGAAGACACCGCCAAGGCGGTGTCGGACGCGGTGCAGTCGGTCTATCTCGGCCATGCCGAACCCGCGGCCGCGCTGAAGACGGCGGCCACGCAGGCAGACGCGGCGTTGGGGAAATAAAGCGGATCTCCCCTGTCGTGGCGGTGCGCCTGGCACCCTCACCCGACCCTCTCCCGGAGGGAGAGGGCTTTGCGGCTTCTCCCTCTCCCTTTGGGAGAGGGCCGGGGTGAGGGGGCACGCGCGCAACTTGGCGCCCTTCGCGCTGGTGGCGCCCAGCCTGCTGGTGGCGGTGCGCGTCGCACCCTCATCCAACCCTCTCCCAGAGGGGGACGGCTTTGCGGCTTCTCCCTCTCCCTTCGGGAGAGGGCCGGGGTGAGGGGGCACGCGCGCAACTTGGCGCCCTTCGCGCTGGTGGCGCCAAGTCTGCTGCTGGCGTTGGCGGTGCTGGGCTACCCGCTGTGGGAGATCATCCACCTGTCGGTGTCCGACGTGTCGCGCTTCGGGCTGGTGCGCGGCTTCGTGGGACTGGCCAACTTCGCCTCGGTGTTCGCCGATCCGACGTTCCTTGCCGTGCTGCTGCGCACGCTGGTGTGGACCGCGTGCGTGGTCGGCGGGACGGTGCTGGTCTCGCTGCCGGTGGCGCTGGTGCTGCGGCGCGACTTCATCGGCCGGGGCGTCGCGCGCACCATCATCATGCTGCCGTGGTCGATCAGCCTGTCGATGGCGGCGATCGTGTGGCTGTGGAGCTTCGACGGCGATCACGGGATGATAAACGCCACGCTGGTCTCGCTGGGCCTGCTGCACACGCCGATACAGTGGATGGCGCGCGCCGGCACGGCGTTTCCGGTCGAGATCATGGTCGGGATCCTGGTCTCGATCCCGTTCACGGTGACGATCCTGCTCGGCGGCCTGGCGTCGATCTCCACCGATATCTACGAGGCCGCCAGCATCGACGGCGCCACGCGCGCACAGGCGTTCCGCTGGATGACCTTGCCGCTGCTGCGTTCGTTCATCACCATCGCCGTGGTGCTGAACGTGATCTACGTGTTCAACAGCTTTCCGATCATCTGGGTGATGACGCAGGGCGGCCCCGACAACGGCACGCACATCCTGGTGACGTACCTGTATGAAACCGCGTTCCGGCTTGGCCGGCCGGGTCCGGCGGCGGTGATGTCGCTGGCCATGCTGGCGATCGTGCTGGTGTTCACGGTGATCTACGTGCGGATGCAGCGCGAGGAGGAAGCGGCATGATCCGCCGCTCGCTGCTGAGCTGGCTGGTGCTGTCGCCGCTGATCCTGCTGGTGCTGTTTCCGTTCGCGGTGATGCTGTCCACCGCGCTGAAGCCGCTGGATGAGGTGCTGGCCTATCCGCCGCGCTGGCTGCCGACGCATCTGGCCTGGCACAATTTCGCCGATATGTGGCGGGCAGCGGATTTCGGCACGGCCATGCTGAACAGCCTGGGCATCAGCATCGCCGCCACCCTGCTGTCGCTGGCGGTCGCCTTGCCCGCGGCCTACGCGATGGCGCGGCTGCGGTTGCCGGCGCGCGGCGCGTACCGGCAGTTCCTGCTGGTGACGCAGATGCTGTCGCCGATCCTGCTGGTGCTGGGACTGTTCCGCATGGCGGCCAGCATTCCGTGGGACGGCGGCACGCTGGTCGACACGCGGCTCGGCGTGGTGCTGATCTACGCCGCGTTCAACATCGCCTTCGCGGTGTGGATGATGGCGTCGTATTTCGCGACCATTCCGCGCGACCTGGAGGAAGCCGCCTGGATCGACGGCGCCACGCGCTTCGGCGCGGTGTGGCGGATCTTCCTGCCGGTGGCGGTCCCGGCGCTGGCGGTGGCGGGCATCGTGACCTTCGTGGCGTGCTGGAACGAGTTCACCGTCGCGCTGACGTTGTTGCGCGATCCCGACAAGCTGACGATCACGCTGCGCGTGGTGAACCTGGTGGCGGGTCGCTACAGCGTGGAGTGGAACCAGGTGATGGCCGCGACCTTGGTGGCGACGGTGCCGGTGGCGGTGGTGTTCGCCGCGTTCCAGAAGCTGCTGAGCGGGGGGCTGACGTTGGGCGCGGTGAAATGATGCCAGCCGCATGGATGTTGCAGCTTGCGGGCCGTCCCCGAGCCCGGCCGTGAAGCCGTATCGCTATTCAGGTTAGGTGCTCGGCGCGGCCTATCGGGCGGGATCGGCCTCGTCGGGGCCGAACGCGCCGCCGTTGCTCTTGAAGTCCTCGGGTCCCAGGCCAAAGCCGGTCGCGGCTGTGGTATGGTCGTTGGGACTGTTGCCGCTGGGGAACGAAGCGGACGCGGCACCCGGTGCCGCGCCTGGGGCGGGAGTGGAGACGCCGCATCCGCCCAGGAGCAGCAGTCCGGCAAAGCCGAGGCCGGCGATCGCGACGGTGGGGTTCATGGCGGCACTCCGCGGTTGATGCCGGGTCAACGCGGCCGCGCCGCGGCGGATTGCCTCACGCCCGCTTCCGCCGCTTCTCCGTCTGCGCCGGCAGCAGCGGCGCCAGGAACCGGCCGGTGTAGCTCCCCGGCGTCGCGGCAATATCCTCCGGCGTGCCGGCCGCCACCACGCGGCCGCCGCCGTCGCCGCCCTCCGGTCCCATGTCGATCACCCAGTCGGCGGTCTTGATGACCTCAAGGTTGTGCTCGATCACCACCACAGTGTTGCCGGCCTCGACCAGCGCCTGCAACACCTCCAACAGCTTGCGCACGTCCTCGGAATGCAGCCCGGTGGTCGGCTCGTCCAGGATGTACAGCGTCCGCCCGGTGGCGCGCCGCGCCAGTTCCTTGGACAGCTTCACCCGCTGCGCCTCTCCGCCCGACAGCGTGGTCGCCTGCTGGCCCAGCTTCACGTAGCCCAGGCCCACCTGCTGCAAGATGCGCAGCCGGTCGTGGATGCGGGTGGCGGCGGAGAAATACGGCACGGCCTCGTCCACCGTCAGGTCCAGCACGTCGGCGATGCTTTTGTCGCGGAACTTGATTTCGAGTGTTTCGCGATTGTAGCGGCGTCCCTTGCAGGTGTCGCAGGTCACGAACACGTCCGGCAGAAAGTGCATCTCGATCTTCAGCACGCCATCGCCCTGGCAGGCCTCGCAGCGGCCGCCCTTGACGTTGAAGCTGAAGCGGCCGGCTTTGTATCCTCGCGCGCGGCTCTCCGGCAGTTCGGCGAACCAGTCGCGGATCGGCGCGAACAGGTCGGTGTAGGTCGCGGGGTTGCTGCGCGGCGTGCGGCCGATCGGCGACTGGTCGATGTCGATGATCTTGTCGAGCTGCTCCAGCCCGTCGATGCGCACATGCTTGGCCGGCACCTCGCCCGACCCCATCAGCCGGCGCGACGCCGCCTTGTACAGCGTCTCGACCACCAGCGTGCTCTTGCCGCCGCCGGAGACGCCGGTCACGCAAGTCAGCACGCCGAGCGGGAACGATGCGGTCACGTCCCGCAGATTGTGGCCGCCGGCGCCGACCACCGTGACGGCGCGGCCTTTCTGGAACGGCCGGCGCATCCGGGGGATCGGGATGGCGCGCCGGCCGGACAGATAGGCGCCGGTGATCGAGGCCGGGCTCGCCGCGACCTCGGCCGGCGTGCCGTGCGCCACCACATGCCCGCCGTTGACGCCAGCCGCCGGTCCCATGTCGATCAGGTAGTCGGCGGCGCGGATCGCCTCCTCGTCATGCTCGACCACCAGCACGGTGTTGCCGAGTGCCTTCAATCGTCGCAGCGTGCCGAGCAGGCGTTCGTTGTCGCGCTGGTGCAGGCCGATGCTCGGCTCGTCCAGCACGTACAGCACGCCGGTCAGGCCGCTGCCGATCTGGCTGGCGAGCCGGATGCGCTGGCTCTCGCCGCCGGACAGCGTGGCCGAGCCGCGCGCCAGGGTCAGGTAGTCCAGCCCGACATCGACCAGGAAGCGCAGCCGGTCGAGGATCTCGCGCAGGATGCGCCGCGCGATCTCGGCGCGCTGCGGCGTCAAGGTGGCCTCCACGCCGGCGAACCAGTCGAGCGCCTCGCGGATCGACAGCTCCGACGCCTGCGCGATGTTGCTGCCCGCCACGCGCACCGCCAGCGCCTCCGGCTTCAGCCGCGCGCCGTGGCAGACGGCGCAGGGCTTTTCCGCCTGATAGCGGCTCATCTCCTCGCGCACCCACGCGCTGTCGGTCTCGCGGAAGCGGCGCGCGAGGTTGGTGATGACGCCCTCGAACGGCTTGGTCACGCTGTAGGCGCGCACGTCGTCCTTGTAGGTGAGGGCCACGGGAACGGCGCCGGTGCCGAACAGGATGCCGTCGCGGGCGCGTTCCGGCAGGTCGGCCCACGGCGTGCGCGTGCTGACGCGGAAATGCTTGGCCAGGCTCTGCAACGTCTGGTCGTAATAGCGCGACTGCGCGCCGGTCCAGGCGGCGATGGCGCCTTCGGCGATGCAGCGGCGGTCGTCGGGCACCACCAGCGACGGGTCGAAGAAGCTCTCGACGCCCAGCCCGTCGCATTTCGGGCAGGCGCCGTGCGGGGAATTGAAGCTGAACAGCCGCGGCTCGATCTCCTCGATGGAGAAGCCGCTGACCGGACAGGCGAACTTGCTGCTGAACACGGTGCGCTCGCCGCTGTCCGCGTTCTCGGCATAGGCGACGCCGTCGGACATCGCGAGCGCGGTCTCGAAGCTGTCGGCGAGGCGGGTGGCCATGCCCTCGCGCACCACGACGCGGTCGACCACCGCCTCGATCTCGTGCTTGATCTTCTTGTTCAGCGCCGGGACGTCGCCGATTTCCATCAGCTTGCCGTCGATTTTTACCCGCGTAAATCCCCTTCGTTGCAGTTCCGCCAGCTCCTTGCGGTATTCGCCCTTGCGGTCGCGCACCACCGGCGCCAGCAGCAGCAGTCGCGTGCCCTCCGGCATGGCGGCGACGCGATCGACCATCTGGCTGACCGTCTGCGCCTCGATCGGCAGGCCGGTGGCCGGCGAATACGGCACGCCGGCGCGCGCCCAGAGCAGGCGCATGTAGTCGTGGATTTCCGTGACCGTGCCGACCGTCGAGCGCGGGTTGCGGCTGGTGGTCTTCTGCTCGATGGAGATGGCCGGCGACAGTCCCTCGATGCTGTCCACGTCCGGCTTGCCCATCAGTTCAAGGAACTGGCGGGCATAGGCGGACAGCGACTCGACGTAGCGGCGCTGGCCCTCGGCATAGATGGTATCGAACGCCAGCGAGGACTTGCCGGACCCGGACAGGCCGGTGATGACGGTCAGGCTGTCGCGCGGGATGTCCACGTCGACATTCTTGAGGTTGTGCTCGCGGGCGCCGCGCACGCGGATGCTGGGCGCGGATGCCAGCGGTGCGGCCGTGATCGGCGCGGGGAAGGGGCCGGCCATGAGGAACTCCCGGCGCCGGGAGCGCCTGCGACTCGTGTTCTCTGGATGTTCCTATTATATGGCGCATTGGCGTCGGTTTGGGAAGTGCGCCATGCTGGGTTGCGTGGGGCGATAGGACAGGAGTCGGGCGATGGCCGGCAGCGTGAACAAGGTGATTCTGGTCGGCAACGTGGGCAAGGATCCGGAGATTCGGACCACCCAGGACGGCACGAAGATCGTCAATTTTTCGCTGGCGACCAGCGAGACCTGGAACGATCGCGCCAGCGGCGAGCGCAAGGAAAAGACTGAGTGGCACCGCGTCGTGGTGTTCAACGAGCGCATCGGCGACGTGGTGGAAAAATATGTCCGCAAGGGCAAGTCGATCTATGTCGAGGGGTCGTTGCAGACCCGGAAGTGGACCGACCAGAGCGGCGTGGAGAAATACTCGACCGAGGTGGTGATCGGAAAGTTCCGCGGCGAACTGACCCTGCTGGGCGGCCGCGACGGCGGCGGCGGCGAGGCGGGGGAGGGCGGTGGCTACTCCCGCGAGCGCCAGCCGGCGCGGTCGAGCGGAGGGACTGCGGGCGGGGCGGCGCCATCGTGGGACGCGCCGAAGGGCGGCGGCAGCGATCTGGACGACGAGATCCCGTTCTGACCGTCTGAGAGCCGCGCGGCGATCTACTTCAACGATCATCGGCCAACGGTGGATGACTGGCTGACCCAGAGACGCCGCGGACGCGAAGAACGCCCAGCTAGAGGTGTCCCCTCGGCAGACCGTAGGGCGGATGCAATCCGCCATCTCACGACGGCGGATTGCATCCGCCCTACATTCTACGCTCTTTCGTCGGTGTCCTGACCTGCCGTCGCCTTCAGTAGCTTCCGCTCGCCGCTGCCGCCGTGACAATTCCCACCCCCGAGCTGGTCCCGATCCGGCTCGCCCCCGCCTCCACCATTGCCCGCGCCGTCGCGAAATCCCGCACGCCGCCGGACGCCTTCACCCCCAACGCGTCGCCCACCACGCGCCGCATCAGCGCCACGTCGGCCAATGTCGCGCCGCCCGTCGAATAGCCGGTCGAGGTCTTGACGAAATCCGCCCCCGCCTCGGCGGCCAGCCGGCAGGCCGCCGCCTTCTCGGCATCGTCCAGCAGGCACGCCTCGATGATGACCTTCAGCACCTTGCCCGCGCACGCCGCCCGCACCGCCGCGATGTCGTCGCGCACCGCGGCGAGGCGGCCGTCCTTCAGCGCGCCCAGGGCCATCACCATGTCGATCTCCGCCGCGCCGTCCGCCACCGCCTGCGCCGCCTCGAACGCCTTGACCCGCGACGGCGTCGCGCCGAACGGAAACCCCACAACCGAGCAGGTCCGCACCGTGCTGCCGGCCAGGGCGCTCCGCGACCAGCGCCACCTGCACCGGGTTGACGCAGACCGAGGCAAAGCCGTGCGCCAGCGCCTCGGCGCATGTCTGGCGCACCTGCGTCTGGGTGGCGTCCGGGCGCAGCAGCGTGTGGTCGATCAGCCTGGCAAGGTCGGCGGGCTGCATGGCGGCTTACCTCGCGATCCGGAGGCGGCGATTGGCCTCGATCCGAGGCGTGTGGTAGATCCGGGGCACTCGGAACGCCATATCCGAATCCGTCCCCACAACCCTGATCCGAGACCTGATTGAGCGATACTCCCGACGAACCCGCCGGCGCGGCCCCGCCGCCCGGCGGCGGCCACGATACCCAGCCCGTAACCATCGAGGAGGAGGTGCGCCGCTCCTTCCTCGACTACGCCATGTCGGTCATCGTCAGCCGCGCCCTGCCGGATGCCCGCGACGGACTGAAGCCGGTGCATCGGCGCATCCTGTACGACATGTTCGAGGGCGGGAACACGCCGGACAAGCCGTACCGCAAATCCGCCCGCACCGTGGGCGACACGATGGGCCGCTTCCACCCGCACGGCGACAACGCGATCTACGACGCGATGGTGCGCATGGCGCAGACCTTCTCCATCCGCGTGCCGCTGGTCGACGGGCAGGGCAATTTCGGCTCGGTCGACGGCGACGACCCGGCGGCCATGCGCTACACCGAGGCGCGGCTGTCGCGCGCGGCGATGGCGCTGATGACCGACATCGACCGCGAGACGGTCGATTTCCAGCCGACCTACGACGAGACCGAGCAGGAACCGACCGTGCTGCCGGCGCGGTTCCCCAACCTGCTCATCAACGGCTCGGCCGGCATCGCGGTCGGCATGGCGACCAACATCCCGACCCACAACCCCGGCGAGATCATCGACGCGGCGCTGGCGATGATCGCCGACCCGGACATCTCGCTCGAAGCCCTCATGGCCATCGTGCCCGGCCCGGATTTTCCCACCGGCGGCATGATTCTCGGCCGCGCCGGCATCCGCAGCGCGTTCGAGACCGGACGCGGCAGCCTCGCCGTGCGTGCCCGCGCGGAGTTCGAGGATCTGCGGGGCGGCCGGCAGGCGATCATCGTCACCGAAATCCCGTACCAGGTGAACAAGAACAGCCTGCTGGAGCGCATCGCCGAACTGGTGCGCGCCAAGCAGGTCGAAGGCATCGGCGACATGCGCGACGAGAGCGACCGCTCCGGGATGCGCATCGTCATCGAGCTGAAGCGCGACGCCACCGCCGAGGTGGTGCTGAACCAGTTGTTCCGCTTCACCCAGTTGCAGACCAGCTTCGGCGTCAACATGGTGGCGCTGGACGGCGGCCAGCCGAAGCTGCTGGGCTTGCGCGAGGCGCTTGCCATCTTCATCCGCTTCCGCGAGGAGGTGATTCTTCGTCGCGCGCGCCACGATCTGCGCAAGGCGCGCGAGCGGGCGCATCTCCTGGTCGGCCTCGCGGTCGCGGTGGCCAACATCGACGAGGTGATCCGGCTGATCCGCGCCAGCCCGGACGCGGCGGCGGCGCGCGAGGCGCTGATGGCGCGCGACTGGCCGGCCGGCGACGTGCGCCCGCTGCTCGAGCTGATCGAGGACAGCCGCAACGTGCTGTCCGAATCCGGCACAGTGCGGCTGACCGACGAGCAGGCGCGCGGCATCCTGGATTTGCGCCTGCAACGGCTGACCGGGCTGGAGCGGGACAAGATCGACTCCGAGATGGCGGACGTCGCCACCACGATCGCCGACCTGCTGGCCATCATCGGCAGCCATATCCGCCGCATGGAGGTGATGCGCGAGGAGCTGGTCGCGGTGAGGGCCGTCGTGGCCGCGCCCCGGCTGACGCAGATCGTCGACGGCGTGGCCGACCAGGACGACGAGAGCCTGATCGAGCCGGGCCAGATGGTCGTCACCATGACCCGCGACGGGTTCATCAAGCGCACCTCGCTGGAGACGTTTCGCGCGCAAAATCGCGGCGGTCGCGGGCGCTCGGCCGCCAGCACGCGCGGCGACGACATCGTGACGCGCAGCTTCAACGCGCACACCCATCAATTCGTGCTGTTCTTCAGCAGCGGCGGCAAGGCGTATCGCGAGAAAGTCTGGCGCCTGCCCGAGGCCAGCCCGACCGCCAAGGGTCGCGCGCTGGTCAATTTGCTGCCGGAGCTGGGGTCGGACCGCGTCACCACGGTGCTGCCGTTGCCGCAGGACGAGACGCTGTGGGAGAACCTGCATCTGGTTTTCGCCACGGCGCACGGCAACGTGCGGCGCAACCGGCTGTCGGACTTCCGCAACATGCGCGCGTCCGGCCTGATCGCCATGAAGCTCGATGAGGGCGACCGGCTGATCGGGGTGGCGACCTGCCGCGAGGGCGACGATGTGCTGCTGGCCACGCGCGCCGGTCGCTGCATCCGCTTCCAGGCCAACGAGGACACGCTGCGCGTGTTCGCCGGCCGCGACAGTTCCGGCGTGCGCGGCATCCGGCTGGGGCGCGAGGACGCGGTCATCAGCCTGTCGGTGCTGCGCCACATCGACGCGAGTCCGGACGAGCGAGCCGCCTATCTGCGCGCGGCCTCGGCGCGGCGGCGCAACGGCGAGGACGAGGCGGAGGCCGAGGTGGTCGAGGCCGAGGAGGGTGCCGCCGTCGTGACGCTGCCACCCGAGCGGTCCGAGGAGATGGAGGCGGCCGAGCAATTCCTGCTGACCGTGACCGATGGCGGTTTCGGCAAGCGCAGCTCGGCCTACGAATACCGCGTCACCGGCCGGGGCGGGCAAGGGTTCGCCAACATCACCCTCAGCCCCCGCACCGGCGCCTCGGTCGCCGGGACGTTCGTGGTGCGGGCCGGCGACGACGTGATGCTGGTCACGGACGCCGGACGGCTGATCCGCCTGCCGTCCAACTCGCTGAAGGTGCGCGGGCGCACCACGATGGGCGTCACCCTGTTCCGCCTGGACGCGGACGAGCGCGTGACCAGCGTCTTTCCGGTGGTCGAGACCGCGGCGCTGGACGATGACGCGCCGCTCGATGACATGCCCCCCGATCCAGACGAGGGACCGGACGGGGGACCGGACGACGAGGGGCCGGCTGCCGCATGACGGACCGCGCGCCTGCCTTCGGCGTGGGCCTGTATGCCGGCACCTTCGACCCGATCACCAACGGCCATCTGGACGTGATCGGGCGGGCCGCGCGCATCTGCGGCCGGCTGGTGGTGGGCGTGTTCGCCAATGTCGGCAAGAACCCGCTGTTTGCGCTCAACGAGCGCGTCGAGCTGGTGGCCGACGAGTTGCAGGCGGTGCGCGAGCGCACCGGCACGCCGATCGAGGTGCGTCCGTTCGACCGGCTGCTGGTCGACTTCGCCCGCGAGGTCGGCGCCAGCGTGATCCTGCGCGGCCTGCGCGCGGTCTCGGATTTCGACTACGAGTTCCAGATGGCCGGCATGAATTACCGGCTGGATCCGAGTGTCGAGACGGTGTTCCTGATGGCCAGCGAGCGCCACCAGTTCATCTCCAGCCGGTTCGTCAAGGAGGTGGCAAGCCTGGGCGGCGACATCACGAGCTTCGTGCCGCCGCTCACCCTGCAGCGCACGCTGGCCCGCGTCGGGCGTTCCCCGGCCGCGCCCGCGCCGGATCCCGCGCAAGACTGAGGAGGATTTTCCGATGCACCGCCGCACGCTGACCGCGTTGCTTGTCGCAGCCCCACTTTTGAGGATCACGATGACCGAAGACGCCAACGCCGCCGCCGTACCGCCCGGGCTCGATCCCGAGAACACGCTGTTCATGGACCTCAAGGATGGTCGCGTGGTGATCGAGTTGCTGCCGCAGATCGCCCCCAAGGCGGTCGAGCGGGTGAAGCTGCTGGCCCGCCGCGGCTTCTACGACGGCACGCCGTTCCATCGGGTGATCCCGGGCTTCATGGCGCAGGGCGGCGACCCGACCGGCACCGGCACCGGCGGCAGCGATTTGCCAGACCTGCCGGCCGAGTTCACCAACACGCGGCGGTTCCTGCGCGGCACGGTGGGGGCGGCGCGCACCTCCGACCCGAACAGCGCCAACAGCCAGTTCTTCATCATGTTCGCCCCGGCGCCGAACCTGGACGGGCAATACACCATCTGGGGCCAGGTGGTCTCCGGGATGCAGTACGTCGACGCGATCAAGAAGGGCAGCGGCGACAGCGGCAGCGTCAGCAACCCGGACAAGATCATCCACATGCGCGTCGCCGCCGACGTGAAATAGGCAACGTGAAATAGCCGCCGCCTTGACGCCGAGCGAGGCTTGGCGTTGAAGCGCAGCCGCGCGGGGGCGGGGCCTGTAGCTCAGTTGGTAGAGCACGGGACTTTTAATCCTGGGGTCGTGGGTTCGAGCCCCACCGGGCCCACCATCCCCCAATCGCGGGCCAGTCCGATCGCGCTTGGCCGCATCTGCGGCGAAAATGCTGCGGGTGCGAAGGTTGCGCTGGCGGGCCGGCCGCCTTAATTCAGCCACATCCCGACCGCTCCGACGGCGGCGCTCCCGCCGCTTTCTCTGGACGCATTCGGCACAGGAGATCGCGCATGGACGCCACGCGGGGCAGCAACTCGGTCACGATCACGCTGGACGGCAGCAACCGTTCCGCGACGCTGCCGCTGCTTGACGGCACGATCGGGCCTTCGGTGGCCGACATCCGCAAGCTGTACGCCGAGTTGGGCATCTTCACCTTCGATCCCGGCTATGGCGGCACCGCCGCCTGCGACAGCAAGATCACCTATATCGACGGCGACGCCGGGGTGCTGCTGCATCGCGGCTACCCGATCGAGCAACTGGCCGAGCATTCGACGTTCCTGGAAGTGGCCTACCTGCTGCTGAACGGCGAGCTGCCCAATGCCGCGCAGCGCCGCGGCTTCGAGCACGACGTCATGCATCACACGATGGTGCATGAGCAGCTTCGCAGCTTCTACAACGGCTTCCGCCGGGACGCGCACCCGATGGCGGTGATGTGCGGCGTGGTCGGCGCGATGAGCGCCTTCTACCATGACAGCCTGCATATCGACGATCCCGAGCACCGCCGCATCAGCGCCTTCCGGCTGATCGCCAAGCTGCCGACCATCGCCGCCTGGGCATACAAATACGCCATCGGCCAGCCTTTCATGTACCCGCGCAACGATCTCGGCTACGCGGAGAACTTCCTGTACATGATGAACGCCGTGCCGGCCGAGGAGTACCCGCGTCAACCCGGTGCTGGCCCGCGCGATGGACCGCATCCTGATCCTGCACGCCGATCACGAGCAGAACGCATCGACCAGCACGGTGCGCCTGGCCGGCAGCACCGGGGCCAACCCGTTCGCCTGCATCGCCGCCGGCATCGCGAGCCTGTGGGGTCCGGCGCATGGCGGGGCTAACGAGGCGGTGCTGAAGATGCTGGCCGAGATCGGCCACGTCGAAGCCATCCCCGAGTTCATCGAGAAGGTCAAGGACAAGAACAGCCATGTCCGCCTGATGGGCTTCGGCCACCGGGTCTACAAAAACTTCGATCCCCGCGCCAAGATCATGGAGCAGACCTGCAAGGAAGTGCTGGGAGAACTGGGGATCAAGGACGACCCGCTGCTGGATCTGGCGATGGAGCTGGAGCGGATTGCGCTCTCGGACGAGTATTTCGTCAGCCGCAAGCTGTATCCGAACGTCGATTTCTACTCAGGCATCATCCTCAAGGCGATGGGCTTCCCTACCAGCATGTTCACGGTGCTGTTCGCGGTGGCGCGCACCGTGGGCTGGATCAGCCAGTGGCAGGAGATGGTGGAGGATCCGGCGCAGCGGATCGGCCGGCCGCGGCAGGTCTACACCGGCCCGCCCCGCCGCGATTTCGTCGAACTCGCCGACCGGACCTGACGGCGCGGCATTGGGGCCGGGTGGTCCGCGCCGCCCGCGCGTGGGACCGGCGGACCGGGAGCGGACCCGGAACCTGCGCGGCGGCTCCCGGTCAGCGTTTACAAAAATGCACACGTCTGTATGGTCTGTGGATAATTTCATCCACATGGTGTTGGCAAGAAGTATGAAGGTCCGGTGGCAAGTGATTCTTTAGACTCAGGAATGTCCTCCAAGTAAAATGCGGATTTTATACGTCATGCTGAGAATATTGACGACGCATTGATATGAAGCGAACGAGGAAATTCGTCCCATTCCGCCGGGATTGAGCGGATTTCACGAGTAACGGCAAGAAGCTGTCATCACGGCTATTTGTGGCCGTAACGCGTTGCGCTAGCGTTCTTGTGGGCGACCGGGTTGATCGGTTGTCCCGCCGAAGGGACCACAAGATGCAGCAATATCGAAATCTCGACGCCCTGGTGCAAGCAAGGCTGCGGCGTTGGCCGCAGCGGCCGCCCGGGCTCGGCGTCGGCGGCAAGGTGCCGCAGGCGTGGATGCGCGGACGTCCGACCGATGCTGCCGGGTTTTACCAGCCGTTCCTCAAGTTGCCTGGCAGCAACCGGCTGCGCACCCTGCCCGATGGGCTGTGGCTGTGCTTCGGCGGCACGGCGGTGGAAATCTTTGTGGACATCTTCGCCATCGAGGCGTGCGGCTCGGTCTCCAACCTGCTGGACAAGCGCAGCCGCTTCGCCCCCAGCACCCAGTCGCTGATGGCGGTCTGCCCGCTGCCCTGGCTGCTGGGGCCGGTCTCCGACGACGACCCGACGCCGCGCTGGAAGGCCGTCGGCATGCTGAAGCGTGAGCCGACCCTGCAACTGGTGGTGCCGGTGCGCGACATCCGGGTGATGTACGCGCTGAAGCAGCGGCACTATAACGGCTTCGTCTCTAGCCACATTCCGCATCCGCACGAGTATTTCGTGCCGATGGACGCGCTGGTGGATGAGCACGCGGCGGACGATCCGGCGATGCGGGCGCTGGTCGCGCGAGCCTCGACCAGCGCCAACTTCCTCAGCGTGCCATAGGTGGGCGATCCCGGACTTGCCGCTGCGCGGCAATTCGTCTACATCCCCCGCCGCCGCACCCGTAGCTCAATTGGATAGAGCACCAGACTACGAATTTGGGGGCTGGAGGTTCGAGTCCTTCCGGGTGCGCCACTTGCCAAAAGGTTTGCTGCGGTTTGCGGCGCGTCCGGGCGCCGCACGGCCCCGCTCCCTCGCCGGCCTGAAACACCGCCAACTCGAACTCCGGACCGCGCCGAGACTGAAGGATCCGCCATGAACCCGTTCGCCACACGGATTTTGGGCCGCACCGGGGTTGCACTGACGCAACTGGGCTTTGGCGCGGCACCGCTCGGCGACCTGTTCGTGAAAGTGCCCGAACCGGAGGCGCGCGCCACGCTGGACGCCGCCTGGGACAGCGGCATCCGCTATTTCGACACCGCGCCCTGGTACGGCCGCGGCCAGAGCGAGCATCGGGTCGGCCGCGCCCTGTACGACCGGCCGCGCGAGCACTTCGTGCTGTCGACCAAGGTGGGCCGGGTGCTGCGCGCCAGCCCCGACGCGGCGCGGTTCGATCGCGGCTTCTGGACCGGCGGCCTCGCCTTCCCGCACCACTTCGACTACTCGTACGATGGCATCATGCGCGCCTACGAGGACAGCCAGCAGCGGCTCGGCATCCCGCGCATCGACCTGCTGGTGATCCACGACCTCGATCTGTGGCACCACCGCACCCCCGCGCTGGTGGCCGCGATGCTGGGCCAGCTGGCCACCGGCGGCTGGCGGGCGCTCGCCGAGTTGCGCGCGGCGGGGCTGGTGCGCGGTCTCGGTGCCGGCGTCAACGAGTTGGGCATGATCCCGCGCTTCCTGGACCTGGTCGACCTCGACTTCTTCCTGGTGGCGCTCCCCTACACGCTGCTGGACCAGGGCGTGCTGGATGCCGAGTTCCCGGCCTGCGTCGCGCGCGGCATCGGCTTCGTGATCGGCGCGGTGTTCGCCTCCGGCATCCTGGCGACCGGCGCGGTGCCGGGGGCCAAGTACATGTATGCCGACGCCTCGCCCGAAATCGCCGCGCGGGTCGAGCGCATCGAGGCGGTCTGCGGCCGCCACGCCGTGCCGCTGGCCGCCGCCGCGCTGCAATTCCCGCTGGGCCATCCGGCGGTGGCCGCGGTGATCCCCGGCGCCATCGGCCCGACCCAGGTGCAACGCAACGTCGCCAGCTTCCAGCACCCGACCCCGGCCGCGCTCTGGGCCGAGCTGAAGCATGAGGGCCTGCTGCGCGAGGACGCGCCAGTGCCGTGACGCCCGGTGCTGTGACGCCGGGTGCCGTGGCGTGGGCAGCCTTGCGCGCGGATCCGCCCAGGCATGTGACCCGCATCACCAACCGTTAAGCCTGGCCCGCGTATCCTGCGTGGATAGCCGGGAGACTTGCCATGCCGCAGGAGTTTCAGACCGTATCGCGCCCGTCGTCGCCCCAATCGGCGAAGACGCCGCGCCGCCGCATCCTGGAGCAGGAAGCGCCGGTGCTGGCCGCGATCGCGGTGCTGCTCTGCGCCTGGCTGGTGCTGGCGCTCGGCGGCTAGGCTACCTCGATCGGCGCGGCCGGCACGAAGGCCGTCGCTGCCGTGCCCTAGGTCACAACCGCGTAACCTCCTCGCGTGCGAAACGACGGCTGGCGCCCGCAGCCGCGGCGCCATCCGCACCGCACAACGAGGAGCAGACCATGAACCGCATCATCATCGCCGCCGCCGTGGCGGCAGCCTGCCTGGCCGGGCCGGCCGCCGCGCAGGCGCAGACCTTCAGCTTCACCACGCTCGACAACCCTGCCGATCCGACCTTCAACCAACTGCTGGGCATCAACGATGCAGGCGTCATCGCCGGCTATTTCGGCAGCGGCGCGACCGGGCACCCGAACCAGGGCTATACGATCGCGCCCCCCTACACCACGTTCGCCCCCGATAACCTGCCGGGCTCCGTGCAGACGCAGGCGACCGGGATCAACGCGCACAACATCACCACCGGCTTCTGGTCGGACACCAATCTCGGGACCGGCGACAATAATTTCGGGTTCATCCGTCTGCCGCGCAAGAACGGCTCGTACGAGTATGTCAGCGTCAACGATCCGCTGGTCGGCGGCGCGCCGCTGGTCAACCAGGTGCTGGGCATCAACAACGGCAACAACGCGGTGGGCTTCTACAACGACGCCAACGGCGTGTCGCACGGTTTCGCCTACCTGCTGGTCAACAACACCTTCGCGCCGATCACCGTGCGCAACGCCACCGCCTCGGCCGCGACCGGGATCAACGACAGCAACCTGATCTGCGGCTTCTTCGTCAATCCGCACGGCGTCACCCTGGGCTTCGTCAAGCCGGAGACGGGCGGCGCGGCCATCGCGTTCCGCGTGCCGGACGCGGGCGTGACGCAGTTGCTCGGCATCAACAACAAGGGCCAGACCGTCGGCTTCTATGTGGATGCCCAGCAGGTCACGCACGGCCTGTACTACAACCCGACCAATGGCCGCTGGCAGCGGGTCGACGATCCGAATGGCGCGAACGGCACGGTGGTCAACGGACTGAACAACAAGGACCAACTCGTCGGGTTCTACACCGATGCGGCCGGCAACACGCACGGCATGGTGGTCGGCGTCACGCCTTGATCGCCGCCTGAACCGAGGTGATCCGGCGTCGCGCGCCGGATCACCTCATCGGGCCGCCACCTTCCCGCGCGGTGTCGGCACCGCCTGCGTGTCGCGTCGCAGCCGGTGCTCGCCCAGCAGCAGCAGGATGGGGGCGGCGATGAAGATCGACGACGAGGTGCCGACGATGATGCCGAACAGCATCACCCAGGCGAACCCCGACAGCGTCGGGCCGCCGAACAAGGCCAGCGGCAGGGCGGCCAGGAACACCGTCATCGACGTGCCGAGCGTGCGGTTCAGCGTCTCGTTGATCGACAGGTCGATCAGCTCGCGCAGCGGCATGGTCTTGTACTTGCGCAGGTTCTCGCGCATCCGGTCATAGACGACGACCTTGTCGTTGGTCGAATAGCCGATCACCGTCAGGATCGCCCCGATCATCACCAGGTCGAACTGGAACCGCGTGACCGCCAGGAAGCCCACGGTCTTGGTGACGTCCAGGATCAGCGTCACCACCGCGCCTACCGCGAACTGCCACTCGAAGCGGAACCAGATATAGACCAGGATCATCAGCAGCGAGATGCCGAGCGCCAGCATCCCGTTGCGGAACAGCTCGGCCGAGACCGAGGCGCCCACCTGTTCGGTGCTCAGCACCTTGGTCCCCGGCGCCGCGTGCTCCAGCCCGGCGCGCACCTTCGTGACCATCTGCTGGTTCGCGGCGTCGGTCTTTTGCACCTCCAGGCGGATCAGCACGTCGTTCGGTGTGCCGAAACGCTGCATCTCCGGCGTGGGCACGCCCTGCGCCGCGAGGCCCGCGCGCAGCTTGGGAAACTCGGCGGCCTGCGGGGTGCGCGCCTCCATGACGATGCCGCCGCGAAAGTCGATGCCGAGATTGAGGCCGGGATAGAAGAACAGCACGATCGAGGCGGTCGACAGCACCGCCGAGGTCAGCAGCCCAAGGAACCGCCCGCGCATGAACTTGATGCGCGTGCCGTCGGGGGCCAGGCGGAACATCGGTCGCATGAACATCGCTGACGCTCCGATCAGACCGGCAGCAGGGCCGGGCGGGTGGACGCATACCACTTCACCATCATCAGCCGCACCAGCATGGTGGCCGTGAACAGCGTGGTGACGATGCCCACGGTGATGGTGACGGCGAAGCCGCGCACCGGCCCGGTGCCGAAGATGAACAGCATCACGTGCGCCAGGAAGGCGGTGGCGTTGCTGTCGATGATGGTGGTGTAGGCGCGGCGGAACCCGACCTCCATCGCGTTCAGCGGCGTCCGGCCGTTGCGGGTCTCCTCGCGGATGCGCTCGTTAATCAGGATGTTGCTGTCCACCGCCATCCCGAGTGTCAGCAGGATGCCGGCCATGCCGGGCAAGGTCAGCGTCGCTTGCAGCAACGACAGGATGCCCACCATCAGGATCAGGTTCACCACCAGGGCGATGTTGGCCAGCCAGCCGAAGAACCCGTAGAACGTGCCCATGAAGCCGATCACCAGCAGGAACCCGGCAGCCAGCGAATAGGCGCCGGCGCGGATCGCATCCGCGCCCAGTTCCGGGCCGACGCTGCGCTCCTCCACCACGGTCAGCGGCGCCGGCAGCGCGCCGGCGCGCAGCAGCACGGCCAGGTTGGTGGCGCTGGCGGCGTCGAAACTACCGCTGATCTGGCCGCGGCCGGCGGTGATCGGCTCGTTGATGACCGGCGCGCTGATGACCGCGTTGTCCAGCACCACGGCGAACGGATGGCCGACATTGGCGGTCGAGACTTCGGCGAAGCGGCGGGTGCCGATGGAGTTGAAGGTGAAATCGACGACCCACTGATTGGTCTGCGGGTTCAGGCTGGGGCGTGCGTCGGTGAGGTCGGCGCCGTCCACCTCGACCCGCCGGCGCACCGCGATCTTTTCTCCCGGGTGGCCATCGAGCGGCAGGAAGTCCACGCCGGGCGGCGGCTCGGCGCCGGGCAGGTTGGGGTTCACCGCCTCGTCGGTCAGCCGGAAGGTCATGCGGGCGGTCTTGCCGAGCAGTTCCTTGATCCGGTTGGGGTCGCTGATGCCCGGCAACTGCACCACGATGCGATTGCTGCCCTGGGCCGTGATGATCGGGTCGGCCACGCCGGTGGCGTCGATGCGCCGGCGCACGATCTCGATGGACTGCGCGACCGCCGCGGTGCCGCGGGCATTCAGCCCCGCCTGCGACAGCGTCACGGTCAGCCCGTCCGGCGTCCGCGCCACGTCCAGGTCGGGGCGGGCCGACATGCCGTTGCCCTCGCTGGTCGCCAGACCGCGCAGCGCGGTGGCGGCCGCGTCTTGCTTGGCGGGGTCGCCCACCTTGACCAGCAGCCGGTTCTGCGCCGGTTGCGCGGTGACGGTGAACGGCCGCAGCCCGGCGCGGTCCAGTGCCTGCCGCGCGGCGTCGACCAGCCCGTCGAGCCGCTCCTTGACCACCGCGTTCATGTCGACCTGCATCAGCAGGTAGCTGCCGCCGCGCAAATCCAGCCCGAGATGCAGCGCGCGCCAGGGCAGGCCGGGGAAGGGGGCCGGCATCACGTTGGGCAGGGCGAACAGCACGCCTAGCACGCAGACCCCCAGCACGAGCCAGGTTTTCAGGCGGCTGAAATACATCATGACGAAAAGCCTGCTCCATCGGCACGGGCGGCGGCCGCCTCTGCGGGCCGGCCCGGCGGCGGCGGAGAATGGCGGCAAGCCCCCCTATGCGCAACAGGCGGCTTCGGCCCATACCGCGCGACGGGCACTTCCTGGAGAGGGTTTCATGGCCATGACGCATTTGCGCGTGGGTGTCGCCGGGTGCGGGCATTTCGGGCGGTTCCATGCGCTGAAGCTGACCGCCGCCCCGCGGGCCTCATTGGCCGGCGTGCATGATCCCGACCGGGAGCGGGCGGCGGCCCTGGCGCGCGAGACGCGCAGCCCGGCGCTGGGCTGGGAGGCGCTGCTGGCGGCGGCCGACGCGGTGGTGATCGCCGCTCCCGCCGAGGCGCATTTCCCGCTGGCGGCGGCAGCCTTGCGGGCCGGCCGGCATGTACTGGTGGAAAAGCCGATCGCCGCCACGCTGGACGAGGCGGACTCGCTGGCGGCTCTGGCGATGGAGCATGGACGGGTGCTGCAAGTGGGCCACCTGTTGCGCTACTCGGCCGAGCATCGCGCCATCAGCGAGCGGATGCGCCGCCCGCTGTACCTGGACTGCGTGCGCATCGCCCCGTTCAAGCCGCGCGGCACCGATGTATCGGTCATCCTGGACCTGATGATCCACGACCTCGACCTGGTGCTGGCGCTGGTGGACAGTCCGATCGCCAGCGTCGACGCGGTGGGCGCACCCGTGGCGAGCGCGCATGAGGACATCGCCAACGCGCGGGTGCGCTTCGAGAGCGGCTGTGTCGCGACCATCACCGCCAGCCGCATCTCGCTGAAGACCGAGCGCAAGATGCGGCTGTTCAGCCAGGAGGGCTACATGTCGGTCGATTTTGCCGCGCGCAAGCTGATGATGATCGGCCGCGAGCGCGGGCTGCCGTTGCCGGGGACGGGTGGGGGGCGGCTGGAGGAAATCACCTGGCGCGAGCACGACGCGCTGGAGGCCGAGCACGCGGCGTTCGTGGCCGCCGTGCTGGATGGCGCGCCGGTGGTGGTCGATGCCGCGGCCGGCCGGCGCGCGCTGGCGGCGGCGCTGGCGGTGGGCGAGAGCATGGCCGCGTCGCGCAGGCTGGCGGAGGCTTCGGGGCTGATCCGAAGCTGACGCGGCCGATCACCCGCGCGCTGTCCCGCCCTGCGCGGCGGCTTGACAGAAGGTAGCACTGCTTATTATATGCCTCCTGTGAGTAAGCCGCCTTCCGACATCCTCGTCCTTCTTAACGACCTCGCCCGGCTGATCCGCACCGAGGCCGACAAGCGCGCCCGCACGCATGGCATGACGCGCGCGCAATGGATGATCCTTGGCCGCCTGGAGCGGGTTCCCGGCCTGTCGCAGCGCGAGCTGGCGGAAATCCTGGAAGTCGAGCCGATCACCGTCGGGCGGCTGGTGGACCGGCTGGAGGGGCGGGGGCTGGTCGAGCGCCGGCCCGACCCCGACGACCGGCGCATCTGGCGGTTGCATCTGACGCCAGATGCGGCCCCGGTGCTGGCCGCGCTGGACGTGCAGCGCGAGGCCATCCGCAAGCTGGTGAGCGAGGGCGTCAGCGACGCGGCGCTCGGCCAGTTGACCGAAACGCTGCTGCGGATGAAGGCGAATATCGGCGTCTGCCGCCGCCCCGCAGCCACGAACGACTTGCAGGAGATGGCCTAGATGTCGCAGGCGATGGATGCCGACGCCCGTGTCGGCGTGCTGCCCGGGGGGCCGACGCGCGCCCGGTCGCGCAGCCGCGTGCTGCGCCCGCTGCTGATGCTGGGCGGCGCCGTGGCGGTGGTGGTGGCGGGACTTGCCTGGTGGCTCGACGGCGGGCGGGTGGTGTCGATCGACGACGCCTATGTGCGCGCGGCAAAGCTCGCGGTGGCCACCGACGTCTCCGGCATCGTGGCCAACGTGGCGGTGCATGAAGGACAGGCCGTGCATCGCGGCGACGTGCTGTTCCGCCTGGACGGCCGGCCTTTCCAGATAGCGCTGGACGGCGCGCGCGCCGACCGCGCGCAAACGGTGCTCACCGTCGAGGCGATGAAGCGCGACTATCAGCGGCTGCAGCACGAGGTCCAGGCGGCCGAGGCGCAGGTGCAGGCCGACCAGGAGAACTATAATCGGTTCGCGGGGCTGGTCGGCCGCGGCGCCGCGACACGGGCGCAGACCGACGATGTCCGCTTCAAGCTCGCCGCCGACCAGCAGAACGTCGAGGGGCTGCGCGTGCAGGGCCAGGTGCAGCTCGCGAAACTGTCCGGCGACGCCAACATCGACCCGACCAGGACTCCCTCATACCAGCAGGCGCAGGCGCGAGTGGACGAGGCGCGGCGGGAGCTGGACCACACCGTTGTCCGCGCCCCGTTCGACGGCATCGTGACTCAGGTGGATACCGTGCAGCCGGGCATGTACCTGGCCGCCGCGACGCCGGCTTTCGCGCTGGTCTCGACCGACCATGTGTGGGCCGAAGGCATTCCCAAGGAGACGGAATTGACTTGGGTCAAGCCGGGCGATCCCGTGTCGGTCAGCGTCGACACCTATCCGGGCCGTGCGTGGAGCGGTGTCGTGGAAAGCATCTCGCCTGCCAGCGGCTCGGAGTTTTCCGTGCTGCCGGCGCAGAACACGTCCGGCAACTGGGTGAAGGTGGTGCAGCGCATCCCGCTGCGCGTGCGCCTCGATCGCCAGCCGGGCGCCCCGGATCTGCGCTCCGGCATGAGCGTGCTGCTGGACATCGACACCGGGCACGCCCGCCATTTGTCCGACCTGCTGCCGTGACCGCCCCCGGCGTGGCCGCGCGCACGCCGAACCGCGGCGTGCTGACCTTGTGCGCGATGCTGGCGACCTTGATGCAGTCGCTGGACAGCACCATCGCCAACGTGGCGCTGCCGTACATGCAGGGCTCGCTCGCGGCCAGCCAGGACCAGATCAACTGGGTGCTGACCAGCTACATCGTGGCCGCCGCGATCATGACCGCGCCGACCGGGTGGCTTGCCGCGCGGTTCGGCCGCACGCGGCTGTTCGCGGTGGCGGTGGTGGGGTTCACGATCGCCTCGGTGCTGTGCGGGCTGTCGCAGTCGATCGGCCAAATCGTGCTGTTCCGGCTGTTGCAGGGCATGTTCGGCGCGTCGCTGGTGCCATTGTCGCAGGCGGTGATGTTCGACATCTACCCGCCCGAACAGCGCGGCTCGGCGATGGCGCTGTGGGGCGTCGGCGTGATGGTGGGGCCGATCCTGGGCCCGACGCTGGGCGGCTGGCTGACCGAGGACTACAACTGGCGCTGGGTGTTCTACATCAACGTGCCGTTCGGCATCGCGGCGACGTTCGGCCTGCTCACCTTCCTGCCGGAGACTGCGCGGGTAAAGACCCGGTTCGACTGGACCGGGTTCGCCATGCTCGGCCTCGGCATCGGCGCATTCCAGACCATGCTCGACCGCGGTGAGCAGCTCGACTGGTTCGGCTCGCGCGAGATCATCCTGGAGGCCTGCCTGGCGGGCGTGGGCATCTACTGCTTCATCGTCCACTTCCTGATGGCGGAAAAGCCGTTCATCTCGCCGCGCCTGCTCAAGGACGTGAACTTCGTCGTGGGCACGGTCTTCATCTTTCTGGTCGGCCTGATCCTGTACGCGACCCTGGCGCTGCTGACGCCGTATTTGCAGAACATGATGGGCTACCCGGTGCTGACGGCCGGCGTGGCGCTGGCGCCGCGCGGCGCGGGAACGATGGTCGCGATGTTCATCTGCGGCCGCATCATGGGTCGCGTGAGCGTGCGCACGCTGGTGCTGTTCGGCTTCGGCGTGACCATCTACGCGCTATACGAGATGATGGGCTTCACCCCGGACGTCTCCGAGAGCGAGATCATCATCACCGGCTTCCTGCAAGGGTTCAGCGTCGGCTTCGTGTTCGTGGCCCTGTCGACGGTGACGTTCGCCACGCTGTCGGCCGAGTTGCGCACGCAGGGCACCAGCATCTTCAGCCTGATGCGCAACCTGGGCAGCTCGATCGGCATCTCCGTCACCGGCGCGCTGCTGATCCGCAACACGCAGGCCAACCACGCCGCGATCGCCGCGGCGGTGACGCCGTTCAACCGGCTGCTGCAAAGCGGCGCGCCGGGTCGGCTGTGGAACCCGCTGCACGCGCAGGGTGCGGCGGCGCTGGACGCGGTGGTGACGCGGCAGGCGGCGACGATCGCCTATATCGACGATTTCAAGCTGATGATGGTCATTGCCATCATCGCGACGCCGCTGGTGTTTCTGATCCGCGCCCCCAAGGTCGCGCCGGCAGGCGACGGGCACGCGGCGGTGATGGAGTAGGCTTTTAGCAGTCGGCCACGCGAGCCAGCAGCGTTCGCGCGGCGACCCCGGTGGCGTCGAACGCTCGCTCGCCGACCGCCGCCGCCAGCCGCGTGCCCAAACTGTTGCCCAGCAGCGCCGCGTCGGCATCCAGCAGATCCGCCGGCAACAGCGTCCGCTCCTCGGCAATTCCACGCTCGACCAGCCGCGCGCGAAAAATCCCCGGCAACGCGCCGTCCTCGACGGGCGGCGTGGCGATCGCGCCGTCCCGCAGCAGCACGAACAGGTTGGCGGCGGTCGACTCGGCGATGCGGCCGCGGCTGTCCAGCAGGATTGCGTCGTCGAAGCCGCGCGCCGCGGCCTCGCGGCGGGCGATGATGCTGTCCAGGTAGTTCAGCGATTTTATGCGCGACAGCGGCGACGCTTCGTTGCGCCGCGTCGTCCGCGCGATGACCAGCCGCGCCGGTCCGGCCGGCGGCGGCAGGGGGGCCGCCGAGATCAGCAAGGTCGGCGTCGGATCGCTCGCCGGCAACACGCCGCGCGGAGCCGGACCGCGCGAGAGGGTGACGCGCACCGCCGCCGCGTCCAGCGCGTCCGCCGCCAGCACCGCGGCGATCGCCTCGGCGATCGCCGCGTCGGTCCAGCGCACCGGGATGTCCAGCACTGCCGCCCCCGCGCGCAGCCGCGCCAGATGGCGGTGCAAATGCGCGGGCGTGCCGTCCAGCGCGCGGATCGTC
Source organism: uncultured Pseudomonadota bacterium (assembly GCA_963758455.1). GTDB lineage: Bacteria > Pseudomonadota > Alphaproteobacteria > Acetobacterales > Acetobacteraceae > CAVRQM01. Next base: position 263,777 of record CAVWVK010000001.1, read on the forward strand.
TCGAACACGCCGTCGCCGAGCAGGAAGCCGCGATCCGACGGGTCTATCCGCGCCACGTCGGGCGCGCACAGCACGCCGTTCAGCCACGGCATCACGCGGGCTCCGGCCCGAGTGCGCGCAGCAGCGGGCCGACCTTGACCATCATTTCGGCAAACTCCTCGGCCGGATCGGAATCCCAGACGATGCCGCCGCCGGCCTGGACCGCGATGGTCTCCGGCGTGACGGTCACGGTGCGGATGACGATGCTGCTGTCCATCGCGCCATCGAAGCCGATCCAGGCGATCGCTCCGCAGTACGGCCCGCGCGCGGACGATTCCAGTTCGGCGATGATCTGCATGGCGCGGATTTTCGGCGCCCCGGTGATCGAACCGCCGGGAAACGTGGCGCGCAGCAGATCCACCGGGCCGAGGCCGGGACGCAACTGACCCTCGATCGCCGAGACCAGGTGATGCACCGACGCGAAGCTTTCGATGGCCGCGAGCTTGGGCACGCGCACGCTGCCGATCGCGGCGACGCGGCCGATGTCGTTGCGGAGCAGGTCGACGATCATTAGGTTTTCCGCGCGGTCCTTCGCGCTGCCCTGCAACTCGGCACTGAGCGCCGAGTTTGCTTCCGGCGACACCCCCCGCGCGCGCGTGCCCTTGATCGGGCGGCTTTCGATGCGTCCGCTCGCGGCGAGCTGGATGAACCGTTCGGGCGAGGCGCTGGCGATGGCGAGGCGCTCGCCGCAATCCAGGTAGGCGGCGAACGGCGCCGGGTTGGTGCGGCGGATGACGGCATAGAGGTCGGCCGAATGCAGGTCGGGAGGGCGCGCGGCGAGGAAGCGGGTGGTGTAGTTGGCCTGGTAGATGTCGCCGGCGCCGATATAGTCCAGCACGCGCGCCACCGCCTGTTGGTAGTCGGCCCGCGTCGTCTCGCGCCGCCAGGCAAGCATCGGCACGGTGCCGGCGGCGCGGGCCGGCGCGGCCTCGAGGCGTTGCAGCAGCCACTCCGCCCGCTTTGCGCCGCGCCGCCGGCGCGCGTCCTGTCGAGTTTCGGGCAATCCCGAGGACAGCAGCCAGGCGCGGCGCTGCCAGTGATCGAACGCCAGCATCACATCGTAAAAACCGAAGACCATGTCCGGAATAGCGAGCGCGCCCGCGGTCTTGCGCGGCACGTCCTCCAGATGGCAGGCCAGTTCGTAGCCGAGAAAGCCGACCGCGCCGCCGATGAATGGCAAGGGGGCGCCGCCGACTGTCAGCGGAAAGCGGGCGAGTTCGGCGGCGAGCGCCGCGAATGGATCGAGCGCGACCGTGCGCCCATCCAGCGTCACACGATCGGCATCGGCTTGCACCACCCGGAACGGGTCCACCGCGAGATAGCTGGTGCGGCTGCGCTCCGAGGCGGGTCCGGCGCTGTCCAGCCAGGCGACGTGGCGATCGTCCGCGAAAACGGCGAATGCGTCGGCCGGGTCGCGCCAGGCGATTTCGCGGATCAACATGCGACGGCGCCTCTAGCCGGGCGGCCGCGCGGTTTCCTGCGAATCTTCGGCCACCCGCTCCACGTCGTCCTCGCCGAGATAGCTGCCGGACTGCACCTCGATCAGCGTCAGCGGAATGCGGCCGGGGTTCTCCAGCCGGTGCCAGCTTCCCAGCGGCAGGTAGATGCTCTCGTTCTCGCGCACCAGCATCTGCTCGTCGTCGCGCACCACCATCGCGGTGCCGTGGACCACCACCCAGTGCTCAGCGCGGTTGAAGTGCTTTTGCAGCGACAGATGCCCGCCCGGCTCCACCACGATGCGCTTGACGGCGAAGCGGTCGCCCTGGATCAGCGTCTCGTGAAAGCCCCAGGGGCGGTAGTCGCGGTTATGCCGTACCGCCTCGGCGCGGTTCTGCGCGCGTAGCCGGTCGACCACCTGCTTCACGTCCTGCGCGTGGTCGCGGTGCATCGCCAGCACCGCGTCGCCCGTCACCACCACCACGGCGTCGGCCAAGCCCACCACGGCGGTCAGGATGCCGTCGCTGCGCACGTAGCAGTCGCGGGCCGATTGCAGCAGCACGTCGCCCACCGCGACGTTGCCCGCCGCGTCCTTGGCGCCCAGATCCCACAGCGCCCACCAGCTTCCGACATCCGACCAGCCGAGTTCGGCCGGCACCACGGCGGCGCGGTGCGTGCGCTCGATCACCGCGTAGTCGAGGCTGATCGAGGGCGCGTGCGCGAACGCGTCGCCGAGCCGGATGAAGTCCAGATCCTGCGCGCGCCCGGCCACCGCCGCGCGCACCGCGTCGAGCACGGCGGGCGCGTGGCGGCCCAGTTCGTCGACCAACGTCGCGGCGCTGGCCACGAACATGCCGGAGTTCCACAGATGCCGCCCGTCGGCGACCAGTGCCGCCGCTTTCGCCGCGTCCGGTTTTTCGACGAACCGGGTCAGCGCGTGGACGCCGGGCAGGCCGGGCAGCGGCGCGCCGGATTCGATGTAGCCGTAGCCGGTCTCCGGCGCCGTCGGCCGCATCCCGAACAGCACGATGCGCCCGTCGCGCGCGCCCGCCACGGCCAGGTCCAGCAGGCGATGCAGCGCCGGCGTGTCGCTGATCGCGGCGTCCGCGGCCATGATCCACAGCACCGCCGCGGGATCATGCTCGGCGGCCAGCAACGCCGCCGCGGCGATCGCCGGCGCGCTGTTGCGGCCGACCGGCTCCAGCACGATGCTGGTGGCGGCGGTGCCGGCCTGGCGCATCTGCTCGGCGACCAGGAAACGGTGCGCCTGGTTGCATACCACGATCGGCGGCGCGAACCCCGGGCCGATGCCGCGCCGCGCGGTGTCCTCGATCAGCGAGCGGTCGCCGGCCAGCGGCCAGAACTGCTTGGGGAAACTTTCCCGCGACACCGGCCACAGTCGCGTGCCCGAGCCGCCCGACAGGATCACCGGCACGACCAGGCCGGCCGCCGCCTCGGCCTGCGCCGCCGCCGCCTCGCCCATGTCTTGCGGGGTCAAGGGCGTCCCGGGGTCAAGACAGCGGCTTGTGCGCGCGCTCGATCAGGCGGGCGATCAGGCCCGGCTTCTTCGGCGCGGCCGGCTTGGCGGCACGGGCCAGGGCGGCGGCCTCGGCCGCCTCGGCGCGCCGCTTCTGCTCCAGCCAGCGATCCAGGCTCATGCCCGCCTTGGCGGCGCGGCGCGCCTCGTAGTCGCGCTGGCCCTCGGTCATCGCGGCGGGCTTCGCCGGCGCGGTCGTCTTCGCGGCCGCCGTTTTCGCCGGCGCCGTTTTTGTAGGGGCCGCTTTCGGCGCACGCTCCATCTGTCTGCCCATCGCACCCTCTCCGCAGCGCCGCGAACGTGGCAGTCTCGGCGCGCGGTGACAAGGAGGCGTGGTGTCCGAGGCGCGGCTGAAGGCCGGTTTGTGGGTGCAGGTGGCGCTGCGTCTGGGCAACGCGTCCGGGCGCTACGGCGCGGTGCTGCGGCGTGGCGACGCCGATTCCGGCGGCGTGCTGGTGGTGCTGCGCGGGCGCGAGGGGATCAGCGTGCTGAGCCAGATGCGCGCGTCCGACGGCACGCAGGCCTGGCTGCGTGCGACCGGACCGGGCGTGGTGGAGCCCGAGGCGGCCGATGCCTATGTCGAGCGCCAGGTCCGGGTCGACCCGGATCTGTGGGTGCTGGAGTTCGACAGCCCGGATTTGCTGCCGCCGTTCGAGGCGCGCATCGTGGCGTGAGGCGGGCCGTCGGGAGTGTTGCGCTCCCGGCACAGACGGCCGCATAGCACGTTGCGCGGCCGCATCACCCTGGCGGGATGCGCGGGCGGCGGCTACCGTTGCGGCTCCGCACAGGGCGCCAAGGACCGCATCATGAAAACCCGCACGCTGCTGCTGACCGCCACCATGCTTGCCGTTCCCGTGCTGGCCTCGGCGCAGCCGGTCGCCGGCCTGTACGTGGGCGCCGGCGCCGGCTACAACTACCTGCAAAACCAGCTTGTGACGCCCGACTACAGCAACGACGCCGTCACGCTGGTCCCCAATCAGGGCAGCCATCTGACCGGCTCGGGCGGGCCGATCGCCTCGGCGAGCCTGGGCTACGGTTTCGGCAACGGGTTCCGGGTGGAAATCCAGGCTGATTGGCGCGCGCAGCACGACAAATATGACCACGGCGTCGGCGGCGACTACTTCGGCGGCGCCGACCTCCAGACCTATGGCGGGTTCGTCAACGCCTTGTACGACTTCAATTTTGGCCTGCCGGTGTTTCCGTATCTCGGCGTGGGCGTGGGCTATGAGGAGACGTTCGGCCGCAACTTCACGCTCTACCGCCACAACAGCTTCACCGGCTACCTCAACGAGTTCGACTACAGCAACGACAGCCAGGGCTCGATCGCCGCCCAGGGGATCGTCGGCATGGCGTTTCCGCTGTCCGCGATCCCCGGCCTTTCGGTCACTGCCGAGTACCGCTTCATGTACGTGGCCGACTTCGGAAACCTTCGACGGCAGCTTCACGGATCGGTACGGTTCCTTCGCGGCCAGGAACAAGATCGAGTTCGCAATACAACCATGCCGGCCTGGTCGGCCTGCGCTACGCCTTCAACGTGCCGGCCCCGCCGCCGCCGCCGGCGCCGGTGCAGGCAGCACCCCCGGCCGCTCAGCCGGCGCGCACCTACCTGGTGTTCTTCGACTGGGATCGCGCCGACCTGACCGCCCGCGCGCGGCAGATCATCGGCGAGGCGGCCGCCAACGCGACGCACGTGCAGGTCACGCGCATCGAGGTCAACGGCTACACCGACCTGTCGGGCACGCCGGCGTACAACCAGAAGCTCAGCGTGCGCCGTGCCGAGTTCGGTCGCCGCCGAACTGGTGCGCGACGGCATCTCGCGCTCGGAGATCACCACGCAGGGCTTCGGCGAGACGCACCCGCTGGTGCCGACCGCGCAAGGCGTGCGCGAGCCGCAGAACCGCCGCGTCGAGATCATCCTGAAATGACCGCCCGGGCTATCTTGGCAATCGATTCAGGCGACTCCGCGTGCATGTGTCGGCGGCGTCATGGCTCACTGTTCCGTGAGCGCCACAGCATCTGTGGCATTCGCGCAACGGTCGTACTCCAAAAGCCGCAGTTGGGGCGTCTGGCGGTGACTTCGTCCTGGCTTAGCCCCGAGACGATGGTTACTTTCGCAGGTGACAGGATCACGGCGGCCAGCGCCGTCCTGGCCCAGGCGGTGCCCGCGGGGTGCGGCCACGACAACGAGGAGATAGGACTTATGAAGCTCCGCAGCGCGCTTCTCACAGCAACACTGCTCGCGACCCCGGCGGTCGCGATGGCCCAGCCGGTCGATGGCCTGTACGTGGGCGCCGGCGCCGGCTACAACTATTTGCAGAGCCTGAAGGTACACGGCACGGTCGACGGGGCCGACCTCGGCTCGGGCAAGCTCGTGGGCAACGGCGGCTTCGTCGGGTCCGCCAGCATCGGCTACGGCCTGGGCAACGGCTTCCGACTGGAAGTGCAGGGCGACTACCGCCAGGACCATCAGAAGCTGAAGAACTCGAGCAACGGGCTTGAGGGCGGCGACGCCGATACGCAGAGCTACGGCGGCTACCTGAATGCCCTGTATGACTTCGACATCGGTTCGCCGTTCTTCTTCCCGTATGTCGGCGTCGGCGCCGGCTATCGCTGGACCGAACTGCATGGCGCCACCGCCTATTTCCCGGGCATCCCCGACAGCTTCACGGGCGACAACAGCTCCAAGGGCGGCTTCTCGGCGCAGGGCATGGTGGGTGCGGCATTCCCGTTCCCGGGTCTGCCGGGCCTGTCCGTTACGGCGGAATACCGCTTCACGGGCGTGTTCGCGAAGGAGAGGTTCAACGGCTCGATCAACGGCCCCGATCTGGCCGCGCCGGTGCCGGCGTCGATCCGCGCCAACGATCAGTACAACCACTCGTTCCTGGTCGGCCTGCGCTACGCCTTCAACGTGCCGGCCCCGCCGCCGCCGCCGGCGCCGGTGCAGGCAGCACCCCCGGCCGCGCAGCCGGCGCGCACCTACCTGGTGTTCTTCGACTGGGATCGCGCCGACCTGACCGCCCGCGCGCGGCAGATCATCGGCGAGGCGGCCGCCAACGCGACGCACGTGCAGGTCACGCGCATCGAGGTCAACGGCTACACCGACCTGTCGGGCACGCCGGCGTACAACCAGAAGCTCAGCGTGCGCCGTGCCGAGTCGGTCGCCGCCGAACTGGTGCGCGACGGCATCTCGCGTTCGGAGATCACCACGCAGGGCTTCGGCGAGACGCACCCGCTGGTGCCGACCGCGCAAGGCGTGCGCGAGCCGCAGAACCGCCGCGTCGAGATCATCCTGAAGTAAGGTCTCGAAGCACAACCGCCCCGGGAATGGTCCGGGGCGGCCGCCTTCTCCGCAAATGGCCCGGGTGCATTCAGCATCCGGGCCATTTTGCTGTCGTCGATGCGCGCGTGCCTCGCCTCACCCAACCCTCTCCCGCAGGAAGATGGCTTCTTGCTCCCTCTCCCTGCGGGAGAGGGTTGGGTGAGGGCAGCCGCGTCTACTTCTTCGCGGTCCGCGTCACCCGCACCTTGGTCTTCGGCAGCGGGCAGTCGATCAGCACGATCGGCTGCGGGATCGCCTTGGCGCTGGCGAAGGTCGGCAGGTCGCGCGTGTCCTTCAATGCCATCACCTGATCGAACAGTCCGACGCTCTTGGCGCAGAACAGCGTACCCAGCTTGATGCCCTGATCGGACTCCGCGTTGGCCAGCAAGGTGATGTAGTCGTCATGCTGCTTCTGCGCCGAACGGCCATAGGCGCGGCGGAAATACACGTCGATCGAGCGCTCCTGACTTACCAGGCTGGGCCGGTAGCGGCTGATGAAGGCGTTGTACCTGTCCTGCGCCTGGCAGGAGATGGCCGTGACCATCAGCTCGCTTTTCAGGCCCTCGACATCGAAGGCGGACTTCTCGATGGGTCGGGCGCACTGCACCGCCTGGGCGGCGGTGGCGGTCAGGATAACCCCGGCGGCGATGCAGGAAAGCAGGGGACGCATGTTAATCTCCGGGCCAGGTGTCAGGTGTCGCATCGGCGGCGGCGGGCGAGCGGCGCAGGCTCCGATCATCCCGCGCGTGAGGTAAACCGCCTAGCGCCCGGAATAGCAACCGGAATCCGCCAACGTAACGGCCGCCTCCACGAGGGCGTTCCGGGTCGTTATCGAAGCAACTCGGACACCCCAGCTTTACCCGCAAAGCGGTCGCGCCGGCAATCGCCGATGCCGCCCCGTATGAACCGCTCGCGGTCCGGTGATTGCATTGACGAAAACGCCGCGATGCTGCCCCATCCGATTCCGAAGGCCAAGCCGTTCCGCAGCCCAAGCCGTTCCGCAGGTAGAGACCATCACAGGCATGATCCCCGCCCTCGCGCTCGCGGCCGATCCGTTCGGCGACTACGCCAGCGGGCCGTATTTCTGCGAGCTGACAGCCCAGCGCGACGGCGACGGCGGCGCCGGCAGGATCGTGCGGGCGCGCATCGGGGCCATCGGCCTGGACGCGCTGCGCGCCCGCGCGGCCGCCGCCGAGACCGACCTCATCAATCTCGGCATCACCTTCACGGTCTATTCCGAGGCGGCGGCGATCGACCGCATCCTGCCGTTCGACTGCATCCCGCGCATCCTGACGGCCGCGGAATGGCGCGTGCTGGAGGCCGGGGTGAAGCAGCGCGTGGCGGCGCTGAACGCCTTCCTGCACGACATCTATCATGCCCGCCACATCATCCGCGACGGGGTGGTGCCGGCCGACCTGGTGCTCGGCAATGCCAACTACCGGCCGGAGATGCAGGGCTTTCCGGTGCGCTTCGGCACCTATGTCCACATCTGCGGCATCGACATCGTGCGCGACCAGACCGGCGCGTTCCTGGTGCTGGAGGACAATGCCCGCACGCCCTCCGGCGTCTCCTATGTGGTCGAGAACCGGCATCTGATGGCGCGCGCCTTCCCCGACCTGATGGCCGGGATGCGGCTGCGCCCGGTCGACGATTACGGCCGCCGGCTGCACGGCGCGATGTCGGAGATCGCGCCCGACGGCGTGGACGACCCGCAGGTCGTGCTGCTCAGTCCCGGCATTTACAATTCCGCCTATTTCGAGCACGTGTTCCTGGCCCGCGAAATGGGCGTGCCGCTGGTCGAGGGCGGCGATCTGGTGGTCGACGACGATCGCGTGTGGATGCGCGTCACCGGCGGCCGGCGGCCGGTCCACACCATCTATCGCCGCATTGGCGACGACTACCTCGATCCCACGGTGTTCCGGCGCGAGAGCGTGATCGGCGTGCCGGGGCTGATCGGCGCCTGGCGCGCCGGCAACGTGACCCTGGCCAATGCGGTCGGCACCGGCGTCGCCGACGACAAGGCGATCTACGCCTACATGCCGCGCATCATCCGCTACTATCTCGATCAGGATCCGATCCTGTCGAATGTCGAGACCCATATCTGCCGCGAGCCGGCCGGCCTCGCCTACACGCTGGACAGGCTGGCGGAACTGGTGGTCAAGCCGGTGGGCGAGTCGGGCGGCTACGGCATCACCATCGGCCCGCGTGCCAGCAGCGTCGAGCTGGAGGCGGCCCGGGCGCTGCTGATCGCCGATCCGGCCAACTGGATCAGCCAGCCGGTGGTCTCGCTGTCGGTCTGCCCGACGCTGACCGGGCAGGGCATCCGTCCGCGCCACCTGGATCTGCGGCCGTTCGCGGTGACGGGGCGGGAGACCTGGGTGCTGCCCGGGGGGCTGTCGCGGGTGGCGCTGAAGGAAGGCAGCCTGGTGGTCAACTCCTCGCAGGGCGGCGGCAGCAAGGATACCTGGGTGCTGGCCGACGACGATCCGGTCGGCGGCGGCGAGCCGGCATGATGCGCGAGACGCCGCTGCTGGCGCGGTATGCGGAGAACCTGTTCTGGATGGCGCGCTACCTGGAGCGCGTGGAGAACCTCGCGCGCCTGGTCGACGTCACGCAAACCGTGGAAAGCCCCGGCCAGGAGGCCGAGAGCTGGCTGGCGCTGGTGCGCATCAACGCCGACTCGGACGCGTTTTTCGGGCGCGGCCACGTCGTCTCCGCGGAGTCGGTGAAGCGGTTCTATCTGTGCGATCCGGCCAATCCGACCGGCATTCCGGCCAGCCTGGACGCGGCGCGGCTCAACGCGCGGCTGCTGCGGCCGCTGATCTCGACCGAGATGTGGCGCCATCTCAACGTGTTTCACCGCGACATGGCGGCCATCGACCCGGCCGAGCTGGCCGGCGACCGGCTCAGCCGGCTGTGCGCGCGCATCAAGGAGGGCGTCCAGACCCATACCGGCATCACCGAGGGCACGCTGTTTCGCGACCAGGGCTGGTGCTTTTACGAACTCGGGCGGCTGATCGAGCGCGCCGACCAGACCACGCGGCTGCTGGACATCCGCTATCACCTGCTGGTGCCGGCGGCGGGCGAGGCCCGGCGCGTCGCCGAGATGACGCAATGGGGCGGCGTGCTGCGCGCCGCCGCCGGCCATCATGCGTTCCGCCGCGTGGCGTCCCCCGGCTTCACGCCGGCCGACGTGGTCGCGTTCCTGCTGGCCGACACCAGCTTTCCGCGCAGCGTCGGGCTGTGCATCGAGCAAATCGAATGGCTGCTGTCGCGCCTGCGCAGCCGCTACCGCCTGCGCGGCACCGTGGCGGCGCTGGAGCGGGTGGAGGAGCTGCGCGCGGCGGTGCTGGGCCGGACGGTGGCGCGGATCATCGAGGCCGGGCTGCACGAGTTCCTCGACGGTGTGCAGGCCGACCTGGTGCTGCTGGCCGCCGAGATCGGCACCGCGTTCTTCCGCGACTGGCGCCCGCTGGCCGAGCGGCCGCCGGAGCAGACGCAGGCGGCATAAGGTTTGCGCGCCCCGCACCCCGCCCGGCGTCTTGCGTCACGAAATCAGCGCACCGCGACAGCCACCCGCGCCCGCGTCGCGGCACTGACCAGGACCAGCACGACGATATTCAGAATGAGGGCCACGATGCCCACATTCAGATCCTTGATCCCTTGCGGCAGGAACGGCGCCAGCGTGCCGATGCTGGCATGGCTGAAGGTCAGCCAGGCGGCGACCACGACGCCCGCCAGGATGCCCGCGAAGGCGCCCTCCTTGGTCGCCCCGCTGCGTGGGAACAGGCTCGCGATGAGTGCCGGGAACATCTGCGTCACGAAGCTGTAGCCCACCAGCAGCAAGGTCACGATCGTCGAGCTGCCCGCCAGCGTGAAATAGACCGCCACCAGCATCACCGCCACGACCAGCCACTTCGCCAGCAGCACGACCTGGTCGTCGCTGGCGCGCGGGTTGGCGATGCCGTACAGGTTGCGGGCGAACAGCGTCGCGGTGGTCATCGAGATCAGCGAGCCCGGTACCAGCGCCGTCAGCACGCCGGCCGCGCCGACGATGCCGACCGCCCAGGGCGGCAGAACCTGCGCCACCAGCTTGAACAGCGCGAGGTTGGTTTCGGCGCCCTTGAGTCCCGGCACTTTCAGCACCGCCGCGAAGCCCACGAAATACACGAACAGCAGGATGAGCTGATACAGCGGCAGGACGATCGCGTTCCTGCGGAATACCCGCGCCTCGCGCGCCGTGTAGCAGGCGGCGAACGAATGCGGCCACATGAAGAACCCCAGCGCCGTCAGCACCACGGTGGAGACGAACCACCAGACGCTCTTGCCGGTCGCGGGGAAGGTCAGGAAACCCGGCTTGGCCCGCGCAATGTCGTCGAACATGGCGCCGATCCCGCCATACAGGTGGATCGGCAGATAGATGCCGAGGAACACCACGACGCCGAAGATCATCGCGTCCTTGATGACCGAGGTCCAGGCCGAGCCGCGCACGCCCGAGACGACGACATAGATCGTGACGACGGCGGCGCCGATCCACACCGCCAGGTCCGAGGAGATGGCGCCATAGCCGGCGGCGGAGACGATGATGCCCAGGCCGGTCAACTGCAAAACCAGATAGGGAATGAGTGCGACGATGTCGACGACCGTGACGAGCACGCCGAGCGCCCGGCTGTCGTATTTGCGTGCGAAGAAATCCGGCTGCGATACCAGCGCGTGCTGCTTGGCGTAGGCCCACACCGGCGGCAGCATGAAATAGGCGATGATATAGGCCAGCGTCGCGTACGCCACGATGTAGTACGCCGGCGCGCCAAGCCCGTACGAGCTGCCCGAGGCGCCTAGGAACGTGAAGGTGGTGTAGATCTCGCCGGCCAGCAGCAGGAACACCAGGATGGCGCCGAAGCCGCGGCCGCCGACGGTCCATTGCTCGAGCCCCATCGTGTGACCCGAGCGCGCGCGCACCCCCAGCCCGAGTGCGACGAGGGCGGTCAGCGCCAGTATCAGCAGCGGCACGATCATGGCTCGTGCCGACGGTTCGCGGGATCGAGCGCGTAGAGGATCGCCATGAACACCGAGGTCAGCACGATCCAGACAGCGATCCAGCCGAGCGGGAACGGCATTCCGAGGATGAACGGGTGCAGCTCGTTGTGGACGATCGGCCCCAGCGGCAGGCAGACGAACGGGATCACCGCCAGCCAGTAGATGGCTTTCATCGCACCTCCTATGCGGCGAACCGCACCAGCCGCCCCGACGGCTCGCCCGTCACCGCGCCGTCCCGCATTACCACATTCCCGCGCACCACGGTCGCCGCCGGCCAGCCGGTCACGGCCTGGCCCGCGAACGGCGTCCAGCCGCAGGGCGAGGCAATCGACAATTCCTCGATCACCCGCCGCGCCCGCAGATCCACCAGCGTCAGGTCCGCATCGTAGCCGACGCACAGCCGTCCCTTGCCGACCGCGCCGTACACCCGCGCCGGTCCCGCGCTCATCAGGTCGACCAGCCGCGCCAGCGACAGGCGCCCGGCCGCCACATGGTCCAGCATGATCGGCAGCAAGGTCTGCACGCCGGTCAGCCCGGCGGCGCAGTCCGGCCAGGGCCGCTCCTTGGCCGCGCGCGGATGCGGCGCGTGGTCCGAGCCGATCGAATCGACCCGCCCGTCGCGCACCGCCGCCCACGCCGCCGCGCGATGCCGCTGGCCGCGGATCGGCGGGTTCATCACCGCGTAGGCGCCGAGCCGGTCGTAGGCGTCGGGGGCCACTTGCGTCAGATGGTTGACCAGCACCTCGACGGTCGCCGTGTCGCGGAAGTCGGCGAGGTAGTCCAGTTCCTCGGCGGTTGAGACGTGCAGGATGTGCGCCGGCCGGCCGGTGCGGGTGGCCAGCGCCAGGATGCGTCGCGTGCCGAGGAACGCGCATTCCTCGTCGCGCCAATCCATGTGCCGCGCGTACGGGTCGCCGCGAGCGAACAGGGCACGGCGGGATTGCAGCCGAGGCTCGTCCTCGCTGTGATAGGCGATCCGGCGGCGGCCGGCGCGCATCACGCGCTCCAGCAACTCGTCGTCGGCCACCAGCAGGTCGCCGGTCGAGCTGCCCGCGAACACCTTTATGCCGCACACGCCGCGGCCGGTTTCCAGGGCGGCGAGTTCGGGGACATTGCCGCGCGTGGCGCCGACATACAGGCCGACATCGCACCAGGTGACGCGCTCGGCGTGCGCCTGCTTGACCGCCAGCGCCGCCGCGTCGATCAGCGCCGGCGTGGTGTTCGGCATGTCGAACACGGCGGTGACGCCGCCAAGCACCGCGCCGCGGGTGCCGCTCTCCAGCGTCTCGATGTCGGGATTGCCACCGCCGCCGCCGGGATCGCGCAGGTGTACATGCGGGTCGATGATCCCGGGCAGCACATGCAGATGCCGCGCCTCGACCACCGTCGCCGCCGACGCGTCCGCCAGCGCGCCGATCGCGGCGATGCGGCCCCGGCGCACGCCGACATCGGCCGCCGCCTCGCCCCAAGGCAGCGCGCAGTTGCCGCCACGCACCAGCAGGTCGAAGTGCTCGCTCACGTCGCACCGCGCATCGCGGGTTCGGCCAACGCGGCATCGGCCCGCAGAACCGGAACGCTGGCGGGCGATGCCCGCCCTACGGCCGCACCAAATGTCGAAGTCCTCGACGTTGCTGAAAGCCGTGTGCAGGCAAGCGACCACCGCCATCTCAGCACGCCGCCAGCGTGTCGAACACGTCGCCGTCGCCGGCCGGCAGGCCCTGCACATGCGCGCGGTGCCACAAGGCGTAGAACAGCAGCGACCACGCGGCGGCGCCCTCGTGACGGCCCTCGGCGGCGCGGAACAGCGCGATCACGCGCCGCTTGTCGGCGATCTCGGCCACGCCGGGTTGTGCCGCCACCAGCGGCCCCAGCCGCGCGCCCTGGCCGGCGATCCAGGCGCCGACCGGCACGGTGAACCCCTGTTTCCTGGCGAATGGCCGCGCCGCCGGACAGTGCTTGGACAGCCACAGCCGCAGCAGCCACTTGCCCATGCCCTGCCGCACCTTCAGTCCATCCGGCAGCCGGAACGCCGCCTCGGCGACGCCGCGATCCAGGAACGGCGTGCGCCCCTCGACCGCGTGCGCCATCAGGCAGCGGTCGAGTTTTATCAGCAGGTCGTTCGGCAGCCAGTCGGCCATGTCGGTGGCCTGTGCCGCAGCCAGGCGCGAGCGCCCGGCGGCGGTGGCCTGCGCCTCGGCCGCGGCGAATCCGTCGCGCCAGGTGATCGGGCGAGCACGCAGCACGTCAACCCGGTCGAACGCGCCGCGCGCGCGCATCACCCGCCCGCCCAGCCACCACGGGCGCATCGCGCTGCGATAGCGGCCATAGCCGCCGAACATCTCGTCGCCGCCCTCGCCCGACAGCACCACCTTGACATCCTGCCGCGCGCGCCGGGCGAGGAACCAGGTCGGGATGATCGCGAAATCCGCCGCCGGGTCGTCCAGGGCCGCCACGATGCGCGGCAGATGCGCCCAGACCATCGCCTCATCCACACGCAGCACCTCATGCCGGGCGCCCAGGCCGCGCGCCACCTCGGCGGCGGCCGCGGATTCGTCGGCGGCGCCCGGCACGTCGAACGCGGCGGTGTAGGCCAGGACGGGACGATCGTTCAGCCGCGCCATCATGGTCAGCACGGCGGCGCTGTCGATGCCGCCGGAGAGGAACATGCCGTACGGCACGTCGCTGCGCTGGTGCAGATCGACGCTCTCCGCCAGCGCCCGATCAAGCCGCGCCAGCGCCGCCTCCTCACCGATGTCCTCGGTGTCGCCTTCCGGCAATGCGGGCGCGCGGTCGTGCGCCAGGATCTTTCCGTCGGCACAGGTCAGCGTCTCGCCCGGCAGCACGCGGCGGATGCCCGGGAAGATCGTCTCCGCTCCGGTGGTGAATTGCAGTTGCAGCAGCTCGTCGCGCGCCGCGGTGCGCAGGCCGCGCGGCACGATGCCGGCCGTCAGCAGCGCCTGCGGCTCGGAGGCGAAGGCCAGGCAGTCAGGGGTTTGCGCCACATACAGTGGCTTGATGCCGAACGGGTCGCGCGACAGGGTGATGCTGCGCGCGGTGCGTTCGTGGATGGCCAGCGCATACATGCCGCGCAACTGCCGCGCGTAGCCGGGGCCGTCGCGCAGCCACAGATGCAGCGGCGGCTCGTTGTCGCTGTGGGTGGCGAACCGGGTGCCCGGCATGGCGTCGCGCAGCTCGCGGTAGTTGTAGATCTCGCCGTTGCCGACCAGCGCCGCCGAGCCGGCGAACAGCGGCTGGTCGCCGGTGGCGAGGTCGATGATGGCCAGGCGGTTATGCGCCAGGCCTACCCGCCCGACCACGCTCTGGCCGGAGCCGTCGGGGCCGCGATGCGCCAGCGCCCGCTGCATCGCGGCCAGGGCAATCGCGTCCGGCGGGGGCGCTCCGGACGCGGCGAGGATGCCGGCGATGCCGCACATCAGAGGGGCAGGGTCGGCTGCATTGCCGGGGTGGATAGCACCGCCGCCGTGGCCTGTCTTGCGGCCACCGCCGCCGGCGACCATCTGCCCTCGGTGGCGCAAATCGCAAAGCTGGCCGATCGCGGGGTGGTTGAGGTGGCGGGCGCGGATCGCGTCGGCTTCCTGCAAGGCCTGGTATCCAACGACGTGGCGACGGCCGCAGCCGGCCGCGCGGTGTGGGCCGCGCTGCTGACGCCGCAGGGCAAGTGGCTGGCCGATTTCTTCATTCTGGCGGACGCGGACCGCCTGCTGCTGGATTGCGAGCGCGCCCAGGCCGGCTGGCTGGTGGCCCGCCTCGGGCGCTACCGGCTGCGCTCGGCCGTGACGCTGGCCGACCATTCCACCAGCCTGGCCGTCCATGCGGTCTGGGACGGCAAGCCCGTGCCGCCGGACGGGGCGATCGCCGCGCCCGATCCGCGGCTGCCACAGGCGGGGTGGCGGGTGCTGTCGGACACGCCGCTGGCCGAGACCGCCGGGCCGGAGGACTGGGACCGCCACCGGCTCCGCCTCGGCCTGCCGGACGGCTCGCGCGACATGGAGGCGGAGAAGACGGTGCTGCTGGAGGCGGGGTTCGACGAACTGGGCGGCGTGTCGTGGTCGAAGGGCTGCTACATGGGCCAGGAGCTGACCGCGCGGACGAAGTATCGCGGCCTGGTCAAGCGCCGGCTGGTGCCGGTGGCGATCACCGGACGCGCGCCGGACCCTGGCACGGCCATCGTCTCGCGCGGCGCCGAGGTGGGCACCATGCGCTCCAGCCGTGACGATCTTGGCCTGGCGGCGGTGCGGATCGACGCGCTGGCGCAGCCGCTGGAGTGCGGCCAGGCGCGGCTGACCCCGCGCCTGCCGGCTTGGCTGCGACTGCCGGAGCCGGCCGCGTGAGCGAGAATCTCGCGCTGGACTGGGAGGCAAGATTCCAGGCCGGCACGACGCCGTGGCAGCGCGGCGAACTGCATCCCGCCCTGAGGGCTTGGCGTGAGAACGGCGTCCTGAAGCCGGGCCGCATCCTGGTGCCCGGGGCGGGGCGCAGCCCTGAGCCGCTGGCGCTGGCGCGCGCGGGTTTTCAGGTCACGATCGTCGACGCGGCCGAGAGCGCCGTGGCATTCCAGCGCGAGCAACTGCGCGGCCTCGGGGCCGTGGTGGAGCGGTCCG
This sequence comes from uncultured Pseudomonadota bacterium, assembly GCA_963758455.1. GTDB lineage: Bacteria > Pseudomonadota > Alphaproteobacteria > Acetobacterales > Acetobacteraceae > CAVRQM01. The sequence continues at coordinate 279,768 of CAVWVK010000001.1, forward strand.
ACCTACTGGCCTGGAAGTCGGCCGAGCCGTTCGACGCGGTGTATGACCAGACCTGCCTGTGCGCCCTGCCGCCCGCCGTCTGGCCCGGCTATGCCGCGAGGCTGCACGCCTGGCTGCGGCCGGGCGGGGTGCTGGCGGTGCTGTTCATGCAGACCGGGCGCGCCGGTGGGCCGCCGTTTGATTGCGGTCTGGACGCCATGCGGGCGCTGTTTGCCGAGGACGAGTGGACCTGGCCCGAGACGCTGCCGCCGCCGGTCGCACACCCCAGCCTGTTCGCCGAACAGCCGGCCGCCCTACTGCGACGCTGACCACAAGCGGCCAGCGTCGCCGGGTTGGGCAAATCAGGCGTCGCTGCTGGAATCCGTCCAGCCGCCGTCGTCGCTGTTGCTGCCGCTATCCCAGCCGCCAGCATCAGGTGCCGCGTCCTGCCAGCCCGCATCGCCGCCGCCCGACGGATCGGCGCCCGACGCATCGGCGCCCGACGGATCGGCGGCCGGGGTCCAGCCGCCGGCATCGCCACCGCCTTGTCCGGACGCGAACGGGTCGCTGGCCGGGTCGGTCTTCAGCGCGCCGCCCTGGTCGTACGGGTCGGGCGTGAAGCCGCCGCCCTGATCGACGCCCTGGCCGGCATCCGTCCAACCGCCGGGCGTGCCCAGGCCCGCGCCGGATTCGAAGCCGCCGCCCGGCATCGCCGCGCCGGTGCCGAAGCCGCCGAAGCCGCCGCCGCGATTGCCCTCGAACAGGCTCATCAGTGCCTGGCCGGCAACCAGCCCGCCCGCCACGCCGGCCGCCGTCCGCAGCGCGCCGCCGAGGAAGCCGGACCCTTGCGGCTGGAACATACCCGCCGGCGCGCCGCCGTATTGCGGCGCGTATTGCGGCTGGGCGTATTGCGGCTGCTGCTGCGGCGGCGCCTGGTAGCCGGGCTGCGGCGGGGCCGACGAGTGGCCGCCGAACAGGCTGCTCAGGAAGCCATGCTGCTGCTGGCCGCCCTGCGCCCCGGCGCCCCACGGCGAGGCGCCCGGCTGCGCGCCGCCGCCGGCCGCCTGCATCTGCTGCATTTGCGCCTGCATGGCCGCGATCCGCTGCTGCGCCGCCTCCAGCGCGTGCTCCTGCACGAAAGCGAGTTGCGTGATGCGGTAGCGCGCCTCGGGATGCTGGGCCATCAACTGGCCGATCAGCGCGTCGGCCTCCGGGTCGACCGGCGCCAGCCCGGCGGCCGGCGTGCTGGGCACCGAACCGGCGGTGGCGCCCGATGCCGGCGCCCCGCTGACCCGCTCGATGAAGCGGGTAATCAGGTCGCGTTCCTCGTTGGTCATGGCGATCCTCGTTGGATGCGGACGTGCGGCAAGTGGCCCGCGACCCTTGCCGCTTCAAGCGCGCCGATTGAACCACGCCAGCGGCGGCCGGTTGTGACGTTTCGGGGCAGCGTCTATGGTGCGGCGCGCAAAAACAGGCCTTTCGACCGCGATGAACGCCGTCTCCCCCCCGAGCTCCAAGCCGAGCTTTCAGGAGCTGATCCTGCGCCTGCACAGGTTCTGGGCGGCGCAGGGTTGCGTGATCCTGCAACCGTATGACATCGAGATGGGTGCGGGCACGTTCCATCCCGCGACCACGCTGCGCGCACTGGGGCCGAAGCCGTGGCGTGCGGCCTACGTGCAGCCGAGCCGCCGGCCCGGCGATGGCCGCTACGGCGAGAACCCGAACCGGCTGCAGCACTATTACCAGTACCAGGTCATCATCAAACCCAGCCCGGCCGACGCGCAGGCGCTGCTGCTGGACAGCTATCGGGTGATCGGCCTGGACCCCCTGCTGCACGATTTCCGCTTCGTGGAGGACGACTGGGAAAGCCCGACCCTGGGCGCCTGGGGCCTGGGCTGGGAGGTCTGGTGCGACGGCATGGAGGTGGGGCAGTTCACCTACTTCCAGCAGGTCGGCGGCATCGCGGTGGCGCTGCCGAGCTTCGAGATGACCTACGGCCTGGAGCGGCTGGCGATGTACGTGCAGGACGTGGAGCGGGTGTACGACCTGGATTTCAACGGCGCCGGCGTCAGCTACGGCGACGTGTTTCTGCGCGCCGAGCGGGAGTACAGCCAATACAACTTCGAGCGCGCCGACGTGGCAATGCTGGAGCGGCATTTTCGCGACGCCGAGCAGGAGTGCGCGGCGCTGCTGGCGGAGCGGCTGGCGCAGCCGGCCTATGACCAGTGCATCAAGGCCAGCCACCTGTTCAACCTGCTCGACGCGCGCGGCGTTATCAGCGTGACCGAACGGGCGGCGTATATCGGCCGGGTGCGCGCGCTGGCAAAGGGAAGCTGCGAGGCGTGGCTGGCGGGGGAGAGCGAAGATGGGCGCTGAGCTGCGGATCGACGACGGCGACGTGGTGCGGGCCGCCGAGGAATTGGCGGCGCTGCTGAAGATGAGCGTGCCGGACGCGGTCGCGGAAGCACTGCGCGTTCGCCTGGAGCGCGAGGTGCGAGCGAAGGTCGAGCGCATCATGGCGGCGGCCGCTTCCTTTTGGGGAAACCCTGCGACCGCCGTATCCTTCCTCCGATCATAGTTGGCTTTATGATGAAAACGGCTTGCCGGCATGATCGTGGATACATCCGCTTTGCTTGCCATCGCCTTCGGCGAGCCGGACGCGCAGGTGTTCTCCGCCGCCCTCGCGGGCGCTCATCGTCGTCATATGTCCGCGGCGAACTGGTTCGAGCGACGATGGTTGCGGAGTGCCAGGCAAGCCAGGAAGGCGGCAAGCGGTTTGATGTGCACTTGCCAAGGAACGGGGCGAGCCGCTGCTGTTCAAGGGCAATGATTTCTCCCAGACCGACATCGAGCCGGCGCTGAAGGACTGAGATGCCGGAACTGCTGTTCGAGCTGTTCTCCGAGGAGATCCCGGCGCGGATGCAGGTGCGCGGGGCCGAGGATCTGGCGCGGCTGGTCGGCGAGGCACTGGCCCCGCTGGCGCTGCGCGACGTGCGCCGCTTCTCCGGCCCGCGGCGCATCGCGATCGCGGCGGAAGTCGCGCCCGGCGTTTCCGAGAGCCGGCAGAGCGAACGCGGCCCGCGCGTCGGCGCACCCGAGCAGGCGCTGGCCGGATTCCTGCGCAAGCACGGCGCGGCGCGCGGCGACTTGCGGCAGGAAGGCGCGTTCTGGGTGCTGGACCGCGTGGTGCCGGGAACGGATGCGGCGACGTTGATCGCGCGCGAGATGCCGGGATTGCTGCGGCGATTTCCCTGGCCGAAATCGATGCGCTGGGGCGGCACCAGCACGTTCACCTGGGTACGGCCGCTGCGCCGCATCCTGTGCATCCTCGATGGCGACGTGGTGCGCTTCGATCTGCGCCTGGGCGAGGATGACGGGCACGGCCTGGCCTCGGGCAATCTGACCGAGGGGCATCGCTTCATGGCGCCCGGCGCGTTCGCGGTGACGTCGGCCGCGCAATGGCAGTCCGAGTTGCGGGCGCGCTTCGTGATCGCGGACGCGGCGGAGCGGCGCGCAGCAGTCGCGAGCGGCATCGCCGCGGCGGCGGCGGCGCGCGATCTGTCCGTGGTGGACGATGCCGGGCTGCTCGATGAAGTGACGGGGCTGGTGGAATGGCCGGTGCCGCTGCTGGGGCGGATCGACGCGGCGTTCATGGACCTGCCGCCCGAGGTGATGCAGGTGTCGATGCGGGTCAACCAGCGGTATTTTGCATTGCGCGACGCGGCCGGGGCGACGGCCGCGCGGTTCGCCTTTGCCGCCAACGTCGTCGCGTCGGATGGGGGTGCTGCCATCATCGCGGGCAACGAGCGCGTGCTGCGGGCGCGGTTTTCCGATGCGCGGCATTTCTGGGATCTGGATCGCAAGACGAAGCTGATCGACCGTGTGCCGGCGCTGGATGCGATCACGTTTCATGCCAAGCTGGGGAGCCAGGGTGCACGAGTGGCACGGCTGGTCAGTATCGCAGGTGAGATCGCCTCAATGATTGGTGCGAACGTAACCCATTCCATGGATGCTGCCGCGACTCTCGAAGGCTGACCTTACAACCGGGATGGTGACTGAGTTTCCGGAACTTCAGGGGGTGATGGGCTATTACTACGCAAGAACTCACGAAGATGCCGCCGTTGCAGAGGCCATAAGAGATCAATACAGGCCCCGTGGACCAACCGACGACGTCCCTACTGGGGGCGTGTCCGTCGCGCTTGCGATGGCCGAGAAGATTGACCTGATCGTCGGTTTCTTCGGTATCGATGAGCGCCCCACCGGATCAAGCGACCCGTACGGAATTCGGCGTGCGGCACAGGGACTGATTAGGATCATTCGGCGGAATGAACTGCACCTGAATATTACTACCGTGATTTCGCTCCATACTTCCGTACTACCCCGATGACATTGAGGGTCAGTTTGGATTCGGCGTAAACGCGGCTGGAGAGATTGAGTTGGAGAACAAAGACAAAGGACTGCCTCCTGGAGACTTTGACGAAAATTTCTCTCGCGCGATCATGGGATTTCTTATTGACAGACTGCGTGTGCAATTGCGTGCCGAAGGCGGCCGTCACGACATTGTTGAAGCGGCATTGGCCTGCAACGATGACGATATTCTCCGCTTACTGGGTCGGGCCAGAGCTCTTCAGTGGCTGCTGGATCGTAAAGAAGGAGAAGACTTGTTGGTTGGTTATCGACGTGCAGCAAACATTCTTCGTATCGAAAATGCGAACGACGGGCCGCACATCCCACCACCAGATCCAGCACTGTTCGTTGCTGACGAAGAAAGGAATTTGTTTCGGACTATTGTCAATCAGAAACACGCAATCATACCTCAGATTTCCCAGGGGGATTTTGTCAACGCGGCTCGCTCACTATCGGTTATCCGCTATTCCCAAAACGACTTTTTCGAGAGAGTGACAGTGAACAGCTCTGAAAACATGAGGCGTCGAAATCGCTTGAGCCTCCTCGCCTCCGTCGTCTCGCTTATGCACGAAGTCGCCGACTTCTCCAAAATAGAGGGCTGAGGAAAACGCCATGACCAAATGGGTGTACAGCTTCGGCGCCGGTGCCAACGACGGCACCGCCGACATGCGCGATCTGCTCGGCGGCAAGGGCGTCGGCTTGGCGGAGATGTCATCCATCGGCCTGCCCGTGCCACCCGGCTTCACCATCACCACGGAAGTCTGCACCGCGTTCTACGCCCGCGACCGCCATTACCCGGACGGCCTGCGGGAGCAGGTCGCCGAGGCCCTGGCGCGCGTGGAAAAAGCCGTCGGCCTGCGCTTCGGCGACCAGCATCACCCGCTGCTGGTCTCGGTCCGCTCCGGCGCGCGCGTCTCGATGCCCGGCATGATGGACACCGTGCTCAACCTCGGCCTCAACGACGCGACCGTGGAGGGCTTGGGACAAAGCTCCGGCGACGCGCGCTTCGCCTGGGATTCGTATCGCCGCTTCGTGCAGATGTACGGCTCGGTGGTGCTCGGCGTCGATCACCACCGCTTCGAGGAGATCATCGAGCACGTCAAGATGAGCGCCGGGGTGATCGAGGACACGCATCTGTCGGCGCAGGACTGGCACCGCATCGTCGATGCCTACAAGGAACTCGTCAACTCCGAAACCGGCGCGCCGTTCCCGCAGGATCCGCAGGATCAGCTTTGGGGCGCCATCGGCGCGGTGTTCGGAAGCTGGATGAATCCGCGCGCGCAGACCTATCGGCGCCTGCACGACATTCCCGCCGAATGGGGCACGGCGGTCAACGTGCAGGCGATGGTGTTCGGCAACATGGGCGAGGACTGCGCCACCGGCGTCTGCTTCACCCGCGATCCCTCCACCGGCGAGGACGTGTTCTACGGCGAGTTCCTGGTCAACGCGCAAGGCGAGGACGTGGTCGCCGGCATCCGCACGCCGCAGCCGCTGTCGCGCGCGCGGGCGAGGGAGGGCGAGGTGTCGATGGAGCAAGCGTTGCCCGCCGCGTACGCCGATCTGGTCGCGGTGCGCGGCACGCTGGAACAGCACTACCGCGACATGCAGGACATCGAGTTCACGGTGCAGCAGAACAAGCTGTACATGCTGCAGACCCGCAGCGGCAAGCGCACCACCGCGGCATCCCTGCGCATCGCCGTCGACATGGCGCAGTCCGGGCTGATCGACCGCGACGAGGCGATCCGCCGCGTCAACCCGGCGGCGCTCGACCAATTGCTGCACCCGACGCTGGATCCGAAATACGCCCGCGCCCCACTCGGCCGCGGCCTGCCGGCCAGCCCCGGCGCGGCATCGGGATCCGTGGTGTTCAACGCCGACGAAGCCGAGGCGCGCGCCGCGAAAGGCGAGGCGGTGATCCTGGTGCGCATCGAGACCAGCCCGGAGGACATCCACGGGATGCACGCCGCGCGCGGGATCCTGACCACGCGCGGCGGCATGACCAGCCACGCGGCGGTGGTGGCGCGCGGCATGGGCCGGCCGTGCGTCGCCGGCTGCGGCGGCATCGCGGTCGATTACGGCGCGCAGACGCTCTCGGCGGGCGGGCGCACGGTGCGCGCTGGCGAGGCGATCACCCTGGACGGCAGCACCGGCGAGGTGTTTGCCGGTTTCGTGCCGATGATCGAGCCGAAGATGGGCGAGGATTTCGCCACCCTGATCGCCTGGGCCGACGCGGTGCGCCGCATGGGCGTGCGCGCCAACGCGGACACGCCGCTGGACGCCGAGACCGCGCGCAATTTCGGCGCGGAGGGCATCGGCCTGTGCCGCACCGAGCATATGTTCTTCGACCCCGAGCGCATCGGCGCGGTGCGGCAGATGATTATGGCCGACGACGAGCGCGGCCGGCGCGCGGCGCTCGACCGCCTGCTGCCGTTCCAGCGCGCCGACTTCCGCGACCTGTTCCGCATCATGGCCGGGCTGCCGGTGACGATACGCCTGCTCGATCCGCCGCTGCACGAGTTCCTGCCGCACGCCGAGGCCGAACTGGCGGAGGTCGCCGAGGCGCTCGGCGCCGACGTGTCGGCGATGCGCGAGCGGCTGGCCGAACTGGCCGAGGCCAACCCGATGCTGGGCCATCGCGGCTGCCGGCTTGGCATCACATACCCGGAAATCTACGCCATGCAGGCGCGCGCCATCTTCGAGGGCGCGCTGGAGGCCGCACAGGAGACCGGCCAGCCGCCGGTGCCGGAAATCATGATCCCGCTGGTCGGCATTTTGCGCGAATTGGAGATGACCCGCGGCGAGGTGGATCGCGTGGCCGCCGAGGTGTTCGCCGCCGCCGGCCGCACATTGGAATACAGCGTGGGCACCATGATCGAACTGCCGCGCGCGGCGATCACCGCCGATCGCATTGCCGAGGCCGCGGATTTCTTCAGCTTCGGCACCAACGACCTGACGCAGACGGTGTTCGGCCTGTCGCGCGACGACGCCGGAAAGTTCCTCGGGCGCTATGTCGAGCTGGGCATCCTGCCGCGCGATCCGTTCGTGTCCCTCGACATCGAGGGCGTCGGGGCGATGGTCCGTCTCGGCGCCGAGCGTGGGCGGAGCACCAAGCCGGATCTGAAGCTCGGCATATGCGGCGAGCACGGCGGCGATCCGGCCAGCATCGCGTTCTGCGAGCAGGTGGGCCTGGATTACGTCAGTTGCAGCCCGTACCGCGTGCCCGTCGCCCGCCTGGCGGCGGCGCAGGCGGCGCTGGAGACCGCGCGCAACCGCACGCACGAATGACGGCGCGCGGTCACGCCGCCGCCGGCACCTGCATCTCGCCCAGATAGGCTTGCCGGATCAGCTCGTTCTCGCGCAGCTCGGCGGCCGGCCCGCAGAGCACCACTTGCCCGGTCTGCAGCACATAGGCGCGGTGGGCGATGGACAGCGCCATGGCCGCGTTCTGCTCGACCATGAAGATGGTCGTGCCCTGCTTGTTGATGGTCTGGATGATGTCGAACACCTGTTCCACGTACAGCGGCGACAGGCCCATCGAGGGCTCGTCCATGCAGATCAGGCGCGGCCGCGCCATCAGCGCGCGGCCGATCGCCACCATCTGCTGCTCGCCGCCCGACAGCGTGCCGGCCAACTGGCTCCGCCGCTCCTTCACGCGTGGGAACAGCGCGTAGACACGCTCCAGATCCTCGTTGAACTGCGCGCCGCGCTTCTGGGTGTAGGCGCCCATTTCGAGGTTCTCGAAGATGGTCATGCGCGGGAACAGCCGCCGCGCCTCCAGCACCGGCGCGATGCCGCGCTTGACGCGCTCGCTGGTCGACAGCTTTTCGATCGGCGCGCCGTCGAACAGCACCGTGCCGCGCACCGGGCGGACGATGCCCATGATGGTCTTCATGGTGGTCGACTTGCCGGAGGCATTGCCGCCGAGCAGCGAGACGATCTCGCCGCGGCCGATCACATAGTCGACTGACTTCAGCACATGCAGGTCGCCGTAATAGGTGTCCACGCCCTTGAACTCGAGCAGCGCGTCGCCCCGCCCCGCCAGGTCACGCGGCATGGACGGTCTCTCCTCCGGATGCCGCGGCGTCTGCCGCGGCGGCCGTGGTGGCGGCTCGTCCAAGATAGGCACGCAGCACCTCCTCGTTGCGGCGGACGGCGGCGGGCGTTCCTTCGGTGATTTTTTCGCCGTGGTCCAGCACCACGACCGTATCGGCAAGTTGCGTCACCACATCCAGCTTGTGCTCGATCAGCAGGATGGTGAGGCCCAGCGCGTGCAGGCTCTTGATCTGCTCGGCCAGTTCCAGCGTCTCGGCCGGGTTCATCCCCGCCGTCGGCTCATCCAGCAGCAGGATCTTCGGGCGGCTGGCGAGCGCCCGCGCGATCTCGACGCGGCGGCGGTTGGCGTAGGACAGGCCGCTCACCGACTGGCCGGCGCGCGGCGTCAGCCGGTTGCCGAACAGGGCGATGATGTTCATCGCCCATTCGCGCGCGCCGCGTTCCTCGCGCCGCGTGCGCGGCAGGCGCAGCACCGCGCCGACCGGCCCGGTGCGCAGCCGCGCATGGTTGCCGATCAGCACGTTCTCCAGCACCGTGAGCGTCGGGAACAGGCGGATGTTCTGGAAGGTGCGCGCGACGCCGGTTCGCAGGATCTCGTGCGGCTGCAGGCCAAGCAACTCGGCGCCGTGGAAGGTGATGCTGCCCTCGCTGGCCGGCGTCAGCCCGGTGATGACGTTGAACAGCGTCGACTTGCCCGATCCGTTCGGCCCAATCACCGCCACCACGCCTCCGGCCGGCACGCTCAGCGCGACCTTGTTCAGCGCCACCAGGCCGCCGAAGCGCACGGTGACGCCGCGCACCTCCAGCGCCACGCCGCCCTGCGTGTCCTGCTGGCCCAGCACGGCGACGTTGGCGAACCCGCCGCGCTGCACGCCGGACACGTTCTGCTGCTCGAACGTCAAGGCGGCGGCATGGCGGGTGGCGGGGATCAGGCCCTCGCGGCGGAACAGCATCATGCACACCAGGATGATGCCGAAGATCAGCTCGATCGAGCGCGCCAGCTCGATCTGCTGCAGCCAGTCGTTGCCGATCGCCGCTCCCAGCGCGTGCAGCCATTGCGTCGCGTCGGGCAGGAACCATGATTGCAGCAACTGCAGGATCACCGCGCCCAGCACCACGCCCCAGACGCTGCCGATGCCGCCGAGGACGACCATCACCAGGATCATCACCGAGACCGGGAACCCGAACATCTCCGGCGTCGCGGTCTGCAACTTCGCGATGTAGAAAACGCCGGTCATGCCGGCGAACGCGGCGCCCATAGCGAACGCCAGCAGCTTGGTGCGCACGCGGTCGATGCCCATTGCCGCGGCCGCGATCTCGTCCTCGCGGATCGCCATCCAGGCCCGTCCGATGCGGCTGTCGCGCAATCGGATGCTGATGAAGATCAGCAGCGCCAGCAGCGCCAGGCCGGTATAGTCGTACGGCAGCGCGTCTATGCCGAAGCTCTGGCCGAAAAGGCTGGGCGGCTGCACGCCGTTCAGGCCGGCCGCCCCGTTGGTCACGGTGGGCGTGTTGCGCGCCACGATCGGCACGATCTCGCCGAAACCGAGGGTGACGATCGCCAGGTAGTCGCCGCGCAGCCGCAACGTGGGCGCGCCGAACAGCACGCCGAAAAACGCGGCGACCAGGCCGGCCAGCGGCAGGGCGAGCCAGAAGGACAGCGTGAAATGCACCAGGTCGGGGCCGCCCTGGTTGATCTTGTGGACCAGCCCGAGGAACGCCAGCGGATCCCAGAACGGCGACCACAGCGGGGTGATCTGGAAGCTGGTGAGCACGCCGTAGAAATATGCGCCGATGGCGAAGAACGCCGCGTAGCCGAGATCCAGCAGGCCGGCGAAGCCCACGACGATGTTCAGGCCCAGCGCCAGGATGGCGTACGCCGCCGCGTTGGCCATGCTGTCCACGTCGGCGTCGTTGTCCAGCAGCATCGGCAGCGAAACCAGCACCACGGCCAGCACCGCCATCGCGCCGACCTGCCCGGCGCGACTGGCGAGCGCGTGGCGCAGGCGGGCGATGAACAAGGGCTGCATCCGCGCCTCCGTCGCGATTTCGCCCGTCTTCATGACTGGCCCGTCTTCATGACTGGCCCGTCTTCATGATTTGGAGGGCGCCATCCGCCCCAGCAGTCCGGCCGGCCGGAACACCAGCACCAGCACCAGGATGGAAAAGATGATGACGTCGGTCCACGACGTCGACACCACCTGGCCGCCGGTGGCCTCGATCAGCCCGATGATGACGCCGCCCAGCATGGCGCCCGGCACGTTGCCGATGCCGCCCAGCACCGCGGCGGTGAAGGCGCGCAGCCCGGTCTGGAAGCCGATCACGTAGCTGGTGAAGTTGTAGTACAGGCCGAAGATCAGCCCGCCGGCGCCGGCCAGCGCGGAGCCGAGGAAGAACGCCATGATGATGACGCGGTCGACCTCGACGCCCATCATGCGCGCCGCTTCCGGGTCCTGCGCGGTCGCGCGCATCGCCTTGCCGATCTTGGTGTACTGCACCAGCCAGGTCAGCCCGCCCATCAGCAGCAGCGAGATGACCCAGATCAGCACCTCGCGCAGCCGCAGCACCGCGCCGCCGATCGCCATGTGCATTTCGGGCAGCGGGTTCGGGTAGTTGGCGCTGGCGCCGTTGGTCCACAGCAGCACGACGTTGAACAGGATGTACGACACGCCGATGGTGGTTATCATCGCCGCCGGCCCGCGCACGTTGCGCAAGGGCCGCAACGCCACGCGCTCGATCGCCACGCCCAGCAGCCCGGAGCCGACCATGCTGGTGGCCAGCGCCGCCAGCAGCACGCCGACCAGCGGCAGGCCGCTCAGGATGGTGGTCTGACCGGCCAGCCCGAACGCCTGCAACGTCAGCAGCCCGATGAAGCTGCCGATCATGAAAACGTTGAAGTGCGAAAAGTTAATCAGCTCGAGGATGCCATAGACCAGCGTGAACCCGAGGGCGAGCAGCGCGTACATCGCCCCCAGGCTCAAGCCGTTTATCAACTGCTGCACCAGCAGGTCGAAGCTCGTCATCGCCGCGGCCCGCCGGTGCCCGGAGCGCGCGTCAGGCCTGCGGCGCCACGCCGATATAGGTGTACTGATGTGCCAGGTCGTCGAGCGGATAGGCCGGGTTGTGCTTGGCCTGGAACACGCTGATGACCTTGGTGTGCAGGTCGCCGTTGGGATCGAACGAGACCTGGCCCTGCAACGTCGGAATCGACACGGTCGCCAGCGCCGTGCGGACGGTGTCGCGGTTGATCGGCTTGTGCGCCGCCTGCACCTTGCCGATCGCGGCGATCAGCGCCATCGTCGCGTCATAGGCGCACACCGCGTAGTCGTCCGGCGCCTTCTTGTACATCGACTTGGTACTGCTTCACCCACGCCGCCATCCGCGGCTCCTCGTTGACGTGCGGGCTGGCGACCGTGGCGTACCATCCCGTCGCCGCGGGGAAGCCGGCGCCGGTGAACATCTCCGGATCCTGGATGCCGTCGCCGCCGCCCTTAATCATCTTGGGGATGATGTCATAGCTCTGCTTGACCAGCTTCACGCCGGCCTGCATCACGCCGCCGTAGTACAGCGCGTCGGGATGGAGCGACTTGATCTTGGTCAGCACGGCCGAGTAGTCGGCGGCCTTCGGATCCAGCTTGTCGCGGCCCAGCACCTTGATGCCCTTGGCCTCGGCCTGCTTCTGGAAGGCGTTGGCCAGGCCCTCGCCGTAGGCGCCGGTGTCGTCGAGCACGAACACCGTCTTCACGTGCAGCACGTCGGCGAAGTAGTTGGCCATGTTCGGCCCCTGATAGGCATCGGTCGCCACCGTGCGGAAGAACACGGTCTTGCCGGACGGGTCGAACTGGTCCTTGAACTTCGGGTCGGTGAAATCCGGGTTGGTCGCCGACGGGGTAATCATGGCCAGGTCCGCCTGGCTCAGGATCGGCACCATCGCTTTGGCCGCGCCGGACATCTGCGGGCCGATGATGCCGACCACCAGCTTGTCCGAGGCGAACTTGCGGGCATTGGTGGCGGCCTGGGCCGGGTCGTACTGGCCGGCGGTGGCGGTGCCGTCGTCGAGCGGGACCACCTCGAAGCGGACGCCCTTGACTAGCTGCTTGGTATTGGCGTCGGCCGCCGCCATCATGGTGCCGAATTGCTGCAGGATCGCGCCCTCGGCGTCGCCGCCGGTGAGCGAGCCGTCCCAGCCGATCTTGATGACCTTGTCGGCCGCGGACGCGCCGGGCGCGGCGCCGATCGCGGTCAGCCCCGCCAGGGCCACGGCAGCCAGCAGGTTCGAACGACGTGTCAGCATCCGGGCATCTCCACAGAGGGTTGCACAAGCAGGGGGTTGCATAGGCGTTGCGGCGAGCGTCACGCAGCCGTGACCACACCACGACTATGCGCCCCATGCAAGCCTGATGCCCGGGTGGCGCAACCGGCCCCGCTGGCGCCTCCGGGTCAGTGCGCGGGCACCGCCTCGCGCGGCCCGCTCTTGCCGCCGCCCGGCTTGGCGCCCGGCTTGGCCCCTGGCTTGCCCGCCTGCTTGCCGCCCGCCTTGCTGGGGCGGAACAGCAGCGCCAGCGGCACCATGCAGAAGGCCATCGCCGCGGTGATGGTGAACACGTCGATATAGGCCAGCATCGTCGCCTGCATCGTGAGCTGGCGGTTGATGAGGCCGGTCGCGGTCGCCTGCACGGTGCCCGGCGCGAAGCCCAGCCCGTGCAGGGTCTGCTCGTAGCGGCCGACCAGAACGTTGTACGGTTGATGCAGCGGCGTCAGCCAGCGCGACAGGTAGGCGCGATGCACCTGCGTCTGGTTGACGACGGTCGCGGTGGCCAGCGAGATGCCGACCGAGCCGGCCACGTTGCGCAGCATCACGTACATCGAGCTGGCGTCGGTGTTCAGGCGGCGCGGCATGGTGGAGTACGTGACCGTGGTGTTCGGTACGAACAGGAACGCCAGCCCGGTGGTCTGCGCCAGCCGCATCATCGCCAGATTCCAGAACGACAAGGTCGGCGTGATGTCCGTCGAGTACCACAGCGCGCAGCCGAGCACGAAGAACCCGAAGGCGATCAGGAACCGCGTCTGGATGTTGGGCAGCAGCACCCGCGAGACCAGCGGGATCAGCGCCAGGATCACGAAGCCGCCGGGCGACAGGATCAGCCCGGCCCACATCGCGGTGTAGCCGTACTGCGTCTGCGCCAGTTGCGGCAGCAGCACGGCGCTGGAATACAGCACCGAGAACATCGCGATCACCACCATCGAACCCACGGCGAAATTGCGGTCGGTGAACACCCGCAGGTTCACCACCGGCCGCTTGGTGGTCAGCAGCCAGGCGATCGCGGTGACGATGCCGACCGTCGCCAGCACCGCCATGACCCGGATGAAGGTCGAGCCGAACCAGTCGTCGTCCTCGCCGCGGTCCAGCATCACCTGCAAGCAGCCGAGGCCGAGTGCGATCAGGCCGATGCCGATGTAGTCGAGGTCGGCCCAGCGCTCGCGCTGGCGCTTCACCCAGGGCGGATCCTCGACCAGCGTGGCCACCAGGAACACGGTCACGACGCCGATCGGCACGTTGATGAGGAAGATCCAGCGCCATGTGTAGGTGTCGGTGATCCAGCCGCCCAGGGTCGGGCCGATGATCGGCGCGAAGATCACCGCCACCGCCACCACCGAGAAGGCGCGGCCGCGCTGCGCCGGCTCGAAGGTGTCCAGGATGATGGATTGCTGGTTCGGTTGCAGCCCGCCGCCGAAGAACCCTTGCAGGACGCGGAAGATCACCAGTTCCGGCAGCGTGGTGGCGATGCCGCACAGAAAGCTGCACGCGGTGAACATGCCGATGCAGATCAGGAAATAGCGTTTGCGGCCCAGCAGCCGGCCGAGCGAGCCGGAGATCGGCAGCACGATGCCGTTGGCCACCAGATACGAGGTCAGCGTCCAGGTGGCTTCGTCATAGCTGGAGGCGAGGCTGCCGGCGATGTGCGGCAGGCTGACGTTGACGATGGTGGTGTCCAGGATCTCCATGAAGGCGGCCAGCGTCACGACCACCGCGATCAGCCAGGGATTGGCGCGCGGGCGCCACGCCTTGTCGCTGGCCGGCTCGGGCATCGGGCATGGCCTCCCGGGCGGCCGCCTGGCCGCGCCACATCAGATTGGGGCGCAACGCCGTAGCGGCGCGGCGGTGCCGGGCGTTGGGCCGCAATGTGATCCCGCAATGTGATAAGAGGCGCCCGGCGGACCGTTCAGCCAGGGCGGCGGGCTTACGACCCCGCCGGCGAAACCGCGCCGCGTGCCGCCGCCAGGATGGCCGTGCCGTCAGGCGATCCAAGGCCGGTCACTGGATCCCAGCCCGGCCCCGCCGCGAAGCCGCCGTTGTTGCCGGCCACGATGTCGTGCAGGGCCGATGGGTTGGCATACAGCACCGGGTTGATGAACCCCGCCCGCCTGCCGAGCGCCTGGTTGAGCAGCGCCACCAGCCCGGCCCAGAGCGGTGCCACGGCGCTGGTGCCGCCGACCACGGTGTCCTGGCCGTCGACGCTCACGTTGTAGCCGGTGCGCGGGTCGGCGTCTCCCGCGACATCGGGCACGCCGCGGCCGCTGCCGGAAATCCCCTTCTGGTAGGCCGGCTGCGGGAAATGCGCGGAAAACCCACCGCCCGAGGCGCCGCCCTCGCCGTCGTTCCATGCCGTCTCGGCGCCCGTTCGCGGCAGGCTGGTGCCGCCGCAGCCCAGCACGTTGGGGCTGGAGGCCGGAAAATCCGTGGTCTTGCGCCCGTCCGGCGCGCCGTCGGTCGCGCCGCTGTCGCCCGAGGCCGCGCAGACCGTGACGCCGAGCGCGGCGGCGGACTGGAACGCCTGGTCCATCGCGTCGATGTCCTGCCCGGCCCAGCCGGATTCCGGGCCGCCCCAACTGATCGACAGCGCCGAGGGGTCGCGCGCCGGATCGTGCAGCGCGGACTGGATCGCATCGAGGAAGCCGCCGCTGCTGTTGGTGGTGAAATACACCGCGACCGTGGCGCCCGGCGCCACGCTGCCGGCGATCTCGATGTCGAGCTGCACCTCGCCGTCCGCGCCCGAGGGGTCGCCCGGCGTGTTGACCGCGCCGTCCACCGACACGCTGACCAGTTGCCCGGTGCGCTTGACGCCCTTCGCCGCGAAGGCCCGCGCGGTCGCGTCGGGATCGAAGCCGCCGCCCAGCTCGATCATCGCCACGGTCTGCCCGCCGCCGTCGGCACCCGTCGGGAATTGGTAGCGCGCGGCGACCTGCGCCGGGTCGTAGCTGACGGTTGCCGCGGCGCGCGGCAGCACGCGCATCCGCGGACTGGCCACCGGGCGCTGGTCGAAGCCCTGCACCGCTACGATCTCGTCGGCGAGGTCGGCGGGCACATGCAGGTGGCCGGCGCGCGAGACGTAGCGCCGGCCGTGGCTTTCGTACACCCCCATCTCGTCGGGTTGGAAGGCCGCGCGCGCCTGCGCATAGGTGCCGCTCAGCTTGACGCAGTGGCGTGCCGGGTCGGCCGCCTCGACGCGCATTCCGTGCGCCCGCGCGTACGCGGCGACGCGGTCCAGCACCGCCTGGCTGGTGGCGTGCCGCTCGCCGAACGCGGTGCGGCTCATCGCGGCGCCGACGCAGCGCGCGGGGTCGATCGGCGTCGCGGGACGCAGCACGACGGTCAGGCGCACGGTGGCGCCGTCATCCACGTCGGCCACGCGCGGGTCGCGCGGCGCCTCGCGAAAGCTGCGCGCGAATGGCCGCATCGCTGTTGCATCCGCCATCGCCTTGCCCCCTTGCCGTGCGTCACCCTTCCGCCGCGAGTTCCCGCGCCATCACGCCCATGCCGGCGGTGAGGCCGCCATCGACGACCAGGTTGGCGCCGTTGACGAACGCCGCCTCGTCGCTGGCCAGAAAGGCGATGGCCGCCGCGATGTCGTCCGGCTCGCCGACCCGGCCGAGCGGATACCAACGCGCGAGCCGCTCAAAGATCGCCGGGTCGCGTTGCGCGCGTTCGCGCCAGGTCGCGGCCTCGGTGCGCACGCTGCCGGGGCTGACCATGTTCACCCGGATGCCGGCTGGCCCGTACTCCACCGCCAGCGAGCGGGTCAGGCTCAGCATACCGGCCTTGGCCGCGCTGTACGCCGGGTTGCCGAAATACATCAGCCCGTTCACCGAGCCGACGTTGACCACTGCCGCGCCCGGCGCACGCAACACCGGCAACGCCGCGCGGCAGCACAGATAGGCGCTGCGCAGCGTGATCTCGAACTCGCGGTCCCAGACGTCCGGGGAGCAGTCCTCGAAGCGGGCGGCCAGCGTGGCGCCGGCGTTGTTGACCAGGATGTTGAGCCCGCCGAGCCGCCCGGCCGCCTCGATCGCGGCGGCCACATCACGCTCGCGCGTGGCGTCGCCGGGGAAGGCCACGGCGGACTCGCCCACCTCGGCGGCGACGCGAACCGCCGCCTCCGCGTCGCGCTCCAGCAGCACCACGGCGCAGCCCCCGGCCGCCAGCCGCAGCGCCGTCGCCCGGCCAATCCCGCGGCCTCCGCCTGTCACCAGCGCCACCTTGCCCTCGAACCGGCCCGCCATGCCCCACCGCCTTCCCTTGTGCCGCTGGCCTGCCTTGTGCCGCGTGTCCGGCACGGAGATAACACGACGCGGCGGGACACCGGAGCGGAGATCGACGATGACGGATGCGGACAAGCTGGCGGCCTTGCGTGCGCGCTATAGCAACGACCAGCCGCACCGGACCTTCGACCCGGATTTCCAGAAGGCCGCTTCCCTGGCATTCCGCGGCGGCGGCCTGCGCAAGCTGCCGTATTCCGGCGTGGCCACGCTGCTGGGGGCACCGTACGAGCCGGCCGCGCCGGAGGCCGCGGATTTCGGCGGCTTGCAGGTGGCGCTCATCGGCGTGCCGCTGGATCTGGGCGTCACCAACCGTGCCGGCGCCAGGCTGGGGCCGCGGGCGATGCGCAACGTCGAGCGGATCGGCCCCTACAACCACGCGCTGCGGGTGACGCCGCTGGCCGAGTTGCCGGTGGCCGACGTGGGCGACGTGCCGTTCCGGACCCGCTTTTCGCTGGAGCAGAGCCACGCCGACATCGAGCAGTTCTATGGGCGGGTGCGCGACGCCGGGGTGCGTCCGCTGTCGGCCGGCGGCGACCATTCGATGACCGCGCCGATCCTCAAGGCGATGGGCGCCGGGCGGCCGGTCGGCATGGTGCATATCGACGCGCATTGCGACACGTCCGGCGTCTATGAGGGCAGCAGGTTCCACCACGGCGGCCCGTTCCGCCAGGCGGTGCTGGACGGCGTGCTGGACCCCGAGCGGGTGATCCAGATCGGCATCCGCGGCGGCGGCGAGTATCTGTGGGAGTTCAGTTTCGACAGCGGCATGACGGTGATCCATGCCGAGGAGGTCGACGCGATGGGTGTCGAGGCGGTGGTCGCGCGCGCCCGCGCCGTGGTGGGCGATCAGCCGTTCTACCTGTCGTTCGACGTGGACGGCATCGACCCCGCGTTCACCCCGGGCACCGGCACGCCGGAAGTTGGCGGCCTGACGCCGCGCGAGGCGCAGCGCATCGTGCGCGGCCTGGCCGGCCTGCCGATCATCGGCGGCGACGTGGTGGAGGTGGCGCCGCAATACGACGCGACCACCGTGACCGCGCAGGTCGGCGCGCAGATGCTGTTCGAGATTCTGAGCCTGATGGCCCTCACACCCGGAGTCCGCCCCTGATGTCGCCGCAAACCGCATCGCCGATCCGCCTGTACACCTGGGGCACGCCGAACGGCCAGAAGGCCAGCATCATGCTGGAGGAAGTCGGGCTGCCGTACGAGGTGGTCGCGGTCGACATCACCAAGGGCGGCACGCAGACGCCGGAGTATCTGGCGAAGAATCCGAACGGCAAGATCCCGATGATCGAGGATCCCGACACCGGCGGCCTGCTGGTCGAAAGCGGGGCGATCCTGCTGCACCTGGCCGCGCGCAGCGGCAAGCTGCTGCCGACCGCGAGCGATCAGACGTGGGAGTGGATGTTCTTCCAGGCCGCCCATGTCGGGCCGATGCTGGGCCAGCTTGGCTACTTCAAGCTGTTCGCGGCCGAGCGCGTGCCCGCGGCGATCGAGCGGTTCGAGAAGGAGTGCGCCCGCGTGCTGCGCGTGCTGGACACGCGGCTGGCCGGCAGCGCGCATCTCGGCGGCGAGGCGTACGGCATCGCCGACATCATGACCTGGCCGTGGATCGCCTCGGCGCGCAAGCGGCTGGGGTTCGATCTCGCGGACACGCCGAACCTGGCGCGCTGGTTCGCCGCGGTGGGCGCGCGGCCGGCGGTGCAGCGCGGCATGGCGGTGCCGGTGGTTGCCGCAGGCTGACCCGGCGCCTCTTACGCCGGGCCAGCGCGACCGCCGGCTTCAGGCGGCGGTCCGTCGCCGGTGCATGTTCGGCAGGAACGCCGTCAGCAGCCCGATCGCCGGCAGGAATGAGCAGACGTGATAGACGAACTCGATCCCGCGCGCGTCCGCCAGTTCGCCCAGCCCGGCCGCCCCCAGCCCGCCGAGGCCAAACGCCAGGCCAAAGAACATTCCCGAGATCAAACCGATCTTTCCGGGCACCAACTCCTGCGCGAACACGATGATCGCCGAGAACGCCGAGGACAGGATCAGCCCGATCGGCACCACCAGGATCAGCGTCCACGCGTAGCCCACGTACGGCAGCGCCAGGGTGAACGGCAGAACCCCCAGGATCGACCCCCAGATCAGGTATTTGCGGCCGATCCGGTCGCCGATCGGGCCGCCCACGAACGTGCCCACCGCGCCGGCGGCGAGGAAGATGAACAGGTCGATCTGCGCGTTCTGCACCGTCACGCCGAACTTGTGGATCAGATAGAAGGTGAAATAGGTGCCCAGGCTGGCGAGGTAGACGAACTTCGAGAACATCAGCGCCATCAGGATCGCCAGCGCGCTCAGCACGCGGCGGCGCGACAGCACGGCCATGCCTGCTGCGGCCCGTGCCGCCTTGGGCCGCAGCAGATGCAGGTGGCCGGCGTACCAACGGCCGACATTGAACAGCACCACCATGCCGATCAGCGCCATCAGCGAGATGTAGGCGACGCTGTGCTGCCCCAGCGGGACCACCACGAACGCTGCCAGCAGCGGGCCGAGCGACGAGCCGGTGTTGCCGCCTACCTGGAACACCGCCTGCGCGAAGCCGTAGCGGCCGCCCGAGGCCATGCGCGCCACGCGCGAGCTTTCCGGATGAAAGATCGAACTGCCGACCCCCACCAGCGCCGCGGATCCCAGGATCGCCAGGAACGAATCGGCGCGCGACAGCAGCAGCAGGCCGATCAGCGTCGAGCCCATGCCGGCGGCCAGCGAATACGGCAGCGGCCGGCGGTCGGTGTAGCTGCCCACCAGCGGCTGCAGGATCGACGCGGTGAGCTGGAATGCCAGCGTTATCAGTCCGATCTGGCCGTAGCTGAGCCGGTACAACTTCTGGAACATCGGATACAGCGCCTGGATGACCGACTGCATCGTGTCGTTCATCAGGTGCGAGACGCTCAGCGCCAGCAGGATCGCCAGGGTCGCCTGCTCCGCCGCGCGCTGCGCGTCCGGCCGCGCCAGTCCTGTCTCAAACGGAGCGGAGACCTGCTTTTGCATCGAGAGCACTCTGTCGGGAGCCGCCGGCTGCGGCGTAAACGTTATATGCGCTGCGCCGGCCGCCACGCCATGCGCATTGCGCATCACGGATGTGCGACGCTCCGGAACGGTCCGCGCCGCTACAGGTCCGGCCACCGCGCTGTGCGGTTCGCCTGCTGCTCTGGCGTCAGCGCGGGACGGTCGGCGACCGGCGCGGGGCGTCCCGGCAGCAACGTCGGATCGGCCCAGCAATCCACCACGCCGAGGCTGCGGGTGCAGAACACGTCCGGCGGCGGCGGCCCTTCGCGCGGCACGCAATAGCTGCGGCCCTGCTCCAGCCGCACGATCGAGCAGTCGCGCCCGGTCACGGCGGAATAGGCGAGGTCGCCGAGGCCGCGTCCGAACACCGGGATCGCGACCACCGCGTCGACTCCCGCGAACGCGCCGGCGGCGGCGTTGAACGGCGCGCAGCCGGACAGCAGGCCGAGCCAGGCGCCGCATAGCAGAAGGAATGGGGCTACCGGCCGGCCATGCATGGCGCAGCCTGGCAGGCTAAGGTGAACGCGGGGTTGCGCTCACCGGCGCCCCGCCAGGTGCAACTTCGCGCCTGCGGGCTGCCCCCGGTTTGCCCCGCAAACGCGCGGTCGCTATGGTCGCCGCGTGCCCCCGCGTCCGCGCGGACGCGGCCGCATCGACCATGAGGATCGCAGTGCCCGATATTTTCGACGAGGTCGAGGAAGACCTCCGCGCCGAGCAGATGCGCAAGCTGCTCACGCGCTACGGCGGCCTGATGATCGCGGCCGCGATCCTGCTGGTGGCCTGCGTCGGCGGCTGGGAGGCGTGGAAATGGTATGACGGCCGCCGGAACGCCCGCGTCGCTGACCGCTTCGTGGCGGCCATGAAGATCGCCGACGGCCATCCCGGGCCGGGGCGCCAGGCGGCGGTGCCGCTGTTCGCCGCCATTGCCCGCACCAGCGGCAGCGAGGGCTACCGCACCTTGGCCCGGCTGCGCGAGGCGGCCTTGCTGGCCGAGGCCGGAGACCTTTCCGGCGCCAGCGCGCTGTGGGACCAGGTGCAGCGCGACTCCGGCGCCGACCGGCTGCTGCGCGACGTCGCGGGCCTGCAATGGGCCGAGCATCACCTGGGCTCCGCCGATCCCGCGCAACTGGCCGCCCGCCTGCAACCGCTGGCCGAGAACGGGCAGCCGTTCCACGGCCTCGCGCAGGAGGCGCAGGCGCTGCTGGCGTTGCGGCAGGGCCGCACCGCCGCGGCGCGCGACACGCTGACCCAGCTTTCGCACGACGACATGGCACCCAATGGCGTGCGTCAGCGGGCCGGCAGCCTGCTGGCCCAACTCGGACCGGCGCCAGCGCCGCCCGCCTCCAAATCGCCCGCCTCGGCCGCCGTGGCCAAGGGCGGCGGTTCGTGAGCGGCGGCCCCGCCGCCCCGCCGGGAGGAGCCTTTCGCCTGGGCCGCCGCGCGGCGCTCCTGCTGCCGCTGGCCACCACCGGATGCGGCCTGTTCAGCGACTGGTTCGGCGTGAACAAGCCGCCGCTGCCCGGCACGCGCATCCCGGTGATGCAGGCCGGCCGCGCCCTGGAGGTCGACAATCCGCAGGGCAGGCGGGTGGCGTTGCCGCCGCCGATGCTTAATCCCGCCTGGCCGCAGGCCGGCGGCAACGCGGCGCACTCGATGGGCCACCTGGCCGCGCGCGACGTGCTGGCGCAGGCGTGGCAGGCCAGCATCGGCGAGGGCGGCGGCTACCGGCGCAAGATCACCGCGCGGCCCGTGGTGGCCGACGGGCGGGTGTTCGCGATGGACAGCGAGGCGGTTGTCAGCGCCTTCGACGCGCATGCCGGCGGCCGGCTGTGGCGGATGCGGACCCGCGCCAAGCACGACCGCAGCGGCAACGTCGGCGGCGGCCTGGGCCTGGACGGCGGCGTGCTGTACGCCACCACCGGGCGCGGCGACGCGCTGGCCATCGACCCCGCGACCGGCCGGATCAAGTGGCGGCAATCGCTGGGCAACGCCGCGCGCGCGGCGCCGACCATCGCCGAGGGGCGCCTGTTCATCCCCCTGATCGACGGCGAGGTGGTGGCACTGGCCACCGCGGACGGCGCCCGGCAATGGTCGTATCCGGGCGGCTCGGCCGACACCGACGTGCTGGGCCTGCCGTCGCCCGCCTATGCCGACGGCATCCTGGTAGCCGGTTTCGGCTCCGGCGACCTCGCGGGCCTGCGCGCCGCCAGCGGCGCCGTGGTCTGGGGCGACACGCTGGCCTCCGGGGCCGGGCGCAACAGTCTGATCGACCTGTCCTCGGTGCGCGCCATGCCGGTGATCGACAACGGGCAGGTGTTCGCGATCGGCCTGGGCGGGCTGATGGTGAGCCTTGACCTGCGCTCCGGCCGGCGGGTGTGGGAACGCGATGTCGGCTCGACCGAAACCCCGTGGCTGGCGGGCGACTGGCTGTTCGTGCTGTCCACGGACATGCAGGCGGCCGCCATCAACCGCGCCGACGGCACGGTCGCCTGGGTGACGCAGTTGCCGCGCTACAAGAACGCCAAGGAGCAGACCGGGCCGATCCGCTGGATCGGGCCGACGCTGATCTCCGACCGCCTGGTGTTTTCTGGCAGCGTCAAGCGCGCGGTGGCGCTCAGCCCCTACACCGGCAAGGTGCTCGGCCTGCAGCAGCTCTCAGGCGCCGCCTCGGTCGAGCCGGTGGTGGCCGATGGCACGCTGTACATCGTCACCGACGACGGCAACCTCACCGCGCTGCGCTGACGATGCCGCCGGTCGTCGTCATCGCCGGGCGCCCCAACGTCGGCAAGTCGACGCTGTTCAACAAGCTGGCCGGCCACCGCTCGGCGCTGGTGTCCGACACGCCCGGCGTCACCCGCGACCGCAAGGAGGCGCGCGCCACCCTGCGCGGGCGCGAGGTGCTGCTGGTCGATACCGCCGGCCTCGAGGAGAGCGCGCCGGAGACGCTGGCCGGGCGGATGCGCGCCTCGTCGGAGGCGGCGGTGGCGCGCGCCGCACTGGTGCTGTTCGTGATCGACGTGCGCACCGGCATTTCTCCGGCCGACGAGCATTTCGCGGCCTGGCTGCGCCGCGTCGGCTGCCCGGTGCTGGTGGTGGCCAACAAGGCCGAGGGCCGCGCCGGCGGCAACGCGGCGCTGGAGGCGTATGCGCTCGGCCTCGGCGATCCGGTGGCCGTATCGGCTGAGCATGGCGAGGGGCTGGCCTCGCTGATGACCGAGATCGCCGACCGCCTGCCGCCCGAGGGCGCGCCGGAGGACGAGGTTGCGCGGCCATTGAAGCTGGCCATCATCGGCCGTCCGAACGCCGGAAAGTCGACCCTGCTGAATCGCCTGCTGGGCGAGGAGCGGATGATTACCGGCCCCGAGCCTGGCCTGACCCGCGATGCCGTCGCGGCGCGCATCGCCGATGCCGGCGGCGAGATCGAGCTGGTCGATACCGCCGGGATGCGCAAACGCGCCCGCGTCGACTTGCCGCTGGAGAAGATGTCGGTCAGCGCCAGCATCGAGGCGCTGAAGATGGCCGAGTTGGTGGTGCTGACGGTCGATGCCACCGAGGGCCTGCACGAGCAGGATTTGCAGATCGCCCGCCTGGTCGAGCGCGAGGGGCGGGCCTGCGTCATCGCGCTGAACAAATGGGATCTGGTGGCCGACCGCAACGCCGCCCGGCGCGCGGTGTCGGACCGCTTGCAGACCTCGCTGGCGCAGATGAAGGGCATCGCCGTGGTGCCGCTGTCGGCGCTGAGCGGGCAGGGGGTCGAGAAGCTGTTTCCGGCGGTGCGCGAGGCCGCCCGGGTGTGGAACATGCGGGTGCCGACGGGCGCGCTGAACCGCTGGTTCGAGGGCGCGCTGGAACGCCACCAGGCGCCGCTGGTCGAGGGGCGGCGGCTGAAATTGCGCTACATCACGCAGGCCAAGGCGCGCCCGCCCACCTTCATCATCTTCGGCACCCGCTCGGAGCAGACGCCGGAGGATTATCGCCGCTATCTGGTCAACGGCCTGCGCGAGTCGTTCGACATGCCCGGAACCCCGATCCGCCTGCAATTCCGCGGCACCACCAACCCGTACGACGACCCCGACGCCCGCTGACGCTTCGGCGGCCATTACACATCAGGTCGCAAAATGCTCCGCTCACTTTTTACCAAGCTTGAGCGATGGCTTGACGGCGATTCTCCCGGTTCCACCGAGGCGATGAGAAAATGGGCGTGCCGGGGCGAGCCGTACTCCTCGCCGAACAGCGCGATGATTTGGGAGTGGCAGACCGACGAGGAGCGAGGTCGGGGCCGGCGTGCCGCGGCCCTCGTTGAAAGCGATCCCGCGCAAGCATTCAGTTTATACCGGGAATTGGCCGAGGCCGGGTCGATCTGGGGCATGGAGCGCGCAGGCTGGTGTCTTTACAACGCAATCGGCACCACGCGGGACGTGCCGGAAGCAAAACTTTATTTAGAGAAAGCCGCCGCCGGCGGCTCATACTTTGCGGGTACGTGCCTTGGCTGGCTCGCCATCAAACAGGGGAATCTGGCCGAGGCGGAGAGGGTTCTCCGGAACGCGGTGTCCGCGGAACATCCTCCAGCAATGTATCACCTGGCTCGCGCCTACATGAAGCTGTCCCGCAGGCGAGCCCACCGCCGGGTCGCGCGCGAGTTGCTGGAGCGCGCAGCGGCATCAGGCTACGTCCGTGCCAAAACCCATTTGACCGTGTGCTTGGTCCACGGCCGTTTCGGGCCATTGGGAATGGCAACGGGCGTTTGGCGATTGGTCGCGCTCGGCCACGAGGTCTCGTCGGAGTTTGATCGGCGCGCACGCAGCCGCATCGCCCCAGGCGCGGGATAGGGCGGCGTCTCATCGCCTGCCTGGTTGCGCCGCGCAGACGCTCGGGCGTAACGTTCGGCGCGGTGGGAACCGCAACGGAGTGCCGGACATGCGAAAGCGGGGATGGCTTGCGGCAGTGGCGATCGTGGGTGCGATCGCCGGGCCGGCGGCGCGCGCGCAGAGCGTGACGCTGACCAGTCCGGACGTGACCGAGGGCGGCACGATCAAGCTCGCGCAAGTGTTCAAGGGCGGCGGCTGCACCGGGCGCAACATCTCGCCGGCGCTCGCCTGGAGCGGCGTGCCGGCCGGCGCCCGCAGCCTGGCGCTGACCCTCTACGATCCGGACGCGCCGACCGGCAGCGGCTTCTGGCATTGGGTGGTCTTCAACATACCGGCCGGCGCGACCGGCTTGCCTGCCGACGCCGGCAATCCCGCCAGGCACCTGATGCCAAAGGGCGCCGTCACGGTGCGCGATGATTACGGGATCCGCGGCTATGGCGGCCCGTGCCCGCCGCCTGGCGACAAGCCGCACCACTACATCTTCACGCTGTTTGCCGTGGACCAGGCAAAACTGCCGATCGACGCCAGCGTCTCGCCCGCCGTCGTCGGCTTCAACCTGCACTTTCACACCATCGCCAAGGCGACCCTGACCGGACTGTACGGGCACTGACTCCCGGGTGCTGCGGGCGTCTCCTCAGCCGGCCGGATACAACGCCGCCGCGCTGATCGCCGGCGCCGCGATCTCGACCACCGCCGCATCCCGCGCGGCGCGAAAAAAACAGCTTCGGCGCCCGGTGTGGCAGGCAACCCCGGTCTGCTCGACCAGCAGCAGCAGCGCGTCGCCGTCGCAATCCAGCCGCAGCTCGACCAGGCGCTGCACCTGTCCGGACGTCTCGCCCTTGCGCCACAGGCCGCCGCGGCTGCGGCTGAAGTAGCAGACCCGCCCGGTTTGCAGCGTCTCGGCCAGCGCCGCGCGGTCCATCCAGGCCAGCATCAGCACCTCGCCGGTGTCATGCTGCTGGGTGATGGCCGGCACTAGCCCGTCGGCATCGAACGCCACCGCGTCCAGCAGTGCGGCCGGGTTCACCCGCCATGCTCCGCCAGCACCGCAAAGCCGCGCGCGAGATCGGCGACCAGGTCGGCGACATCCTCCAGCCCGATATGGATGCGCAGCATCGGGCCGCCGAACTCGCCGGTGCCGCAGCTTCGCGCGATGGAGCCCAGGCTCGGCAGGATCAGGCTCTCGTAGCCGCCCCAGGAGGCGCCGATGCCGAACAGCTCCAGCGAATTGACCATCGCATCCACCGCCTCGGCCGGCACGCCGGCTTGCAGCACGAAGCCGAACAGGCTGGAGGCGCCGGAGAAATCCCGCTGCCACAAGCGATGTCCAGGGCATGAGGGCAGGGCAGGATGCAGCACGCGCGACACTTCGGGGCGCTGTTGCAGCCAGCGCGCCACCTCCAGCGCCGACTGCATCTGCCGCCGCAGGCGCACCGCCAGGGTGCGCGCGCCGCGCAGTGCCAGCCAGCAATCGTCCGGGCTGGCGTATTGCCCCAGCTCGATCGCCGCCCGGCGCACGCGTTCCCAGTCGTCGTCGCTGTTGGTGGTGACACCGCCCAGCAGCACGTCGGAATGCCCGGCCACGTATTTGGTCAAAGCCTGGATCGACACGTCGACGCCGTGGCGGAACGGCTGGAAGAAGTGGATGCCCCAGGTGTTGTCCATCAGCACCTTCGCGCCGTGCGCGTGCGCCGCTTCGGCCAGGGCGGGCACGTCCTGCACCTCGAAACTGTGGCTGCCGGGGCTTTCCACGAACACCACCTTGGTCGCGGGGCGCAGCAGCGCCGTCAGGCCGGCGGCGTCGATGCAGGGATCGTAGTAGGTCGTCGCCACTCCCATCCGCGCCAGCATCGAATCGCAGAAAGTACGGGTCGGGCCGTAGCAACTGTCCGGCATCAGCAGGTGGTCGCCGGCGCCCAGATAGGCCAGCAGCGGCGTGGTGATCGCCGACAGGCCGGAGCTGGTGAGCTGGCAGCGGCTGCCGCCCTCGATCTCGGCCACCACGTCCTCCAGCGCGTGATGCGTCGGGCTGCCGTGCGTGCCATAGACCCAGGCTTGGTCCAGCCGCTTGCGCGACGCGGCGCGGCGATCGTCCATTGTCGGATACAGCACCGTCGAGCCGCGATGCACCGGCGGGTTGACGAAGCCCAGCGTGTGCGTCCCGGCGCGGCCGGCGTGCGACAGGCGTGTGGCCAGGCTCGGCCGCGCGGCGGCGTGCGGCGGCGGGACGATCGTGTCGGGCATGTCTAGTTCTCCACCGGCGTATCGGGGCGGCCGCCCCATTCGGACCACGAGCCGTCGTACACGGCGCCCTCGGGCAGGCCGGCGACCAGCATGGCCAGGGTTAACACGGTCGCGGTGATGCCGGAACCACAGCTTGTGACCACCGGCCGGCTGCCGTCCGCACCGCTGGCGGCCAGGCGGGCGCGCAGCGCGTCCGGCGGCAGCATGGTCTTGCCGGCGACGAGAAGGTCGGTGAACGGCAGGTTGCGCGACCCCGGTATGTGGCCCGAGCGCATCCCGGGCCGCGGCTCCGGGGCGCTGCCGGTGAAGCGCGCCGCCGCCCGGGCATCCAGCACCAGCTCGTGGCCGCTGGCCAGATTGTCCAGCACGTCGCCGATGCCGCGCACCCTCGCCGCGCGCAGATCGGGGCGGAAGGTCGCGGCCGGCCAGGGCTCGGGTGCGCCGCTTTCGACCGGATGCCCCGCCGCGCGCCACGCCGGCAGCCCGCCATCCAGCACCGCGACGCGCGGATGGCCGAACAGCCGCAGCAGCCACCATGCGCGCGGCGCCGAGAACAGGCCGCGTTGATCGTAGACGACCACCTCCTCGTCCCCGGACAGGCCGAGCGCCCCGGCCAGCTTGGCGAACCGCCCGGCGGTCGGCGCCATGTGCGGCAGCGTGGTGTCGGGGTCGGAGAACGTCTCGATGTCGAAGAACCGCGCGCCGGGGATGTGGCCGGCCGCGTATTCGGCCCGCGCCTCGCGTCCCTCGCCGGGCAGCCAGATCGTCGCATCGAGCACGCGCAGGCTCACATCGCCCAGCCGGCGGCGCAGCGCGGTCGCGTCGATCAGTGCGTGCGTCATGCTGGTCCTCCTCTCGCGAACGCGATGTTCCACACGCGCACCGTCATCGCGGCCGGTGCTGCCAGACCAGGGTTGCCGATACCGCGTAGTTCCATACGCCGCTGACCACGGCACCCGCCGTCCCGGCCAGCAGGCCGCCGACGTAGCGTTGCCGGTACAGCGCCGCGGCGATGCCGAGATTGGCCGCCGCACCCAGGCCGCAGACCAGCATGAACAGCAGCAGCCCCCACCACAGCCGCGCCCCGCGCAGCCGGTGGTCGCGGTAGGTGATGGAGTTGTTGAGCTGGAAGTTGGCCACCATCGCCACCAGCGTCGCCAGCGCCTGCGCGGGCGTGAAGGCGATCCCCAGCCGGTGCGCCGCCGCCAGCACCGCCAGATCCACCAGCACGCCGAACAGGCCGACGCAGGCGAACGAGATGAAGCGCGGCGGCACGCGCCCGCCCAGCGACTTGTCGATCAGCAGCCCGGCGAACTGCGTCAGCACCAGCGCGTCGAGCTTGCTGGCGCCGGCCACCCGGTCGCGGAACACGAATGCCACCTCGCGCACCCGCAACGGCGTGGGCGAGGCCAGCACCAGGTCGAGCAGGATCTTGAAGCCCTGCCCGGTCAGCCGCGGCGCGAGGCTTTCAAACAGCGGCCGCGGCAGCGCGAAGAAACCGCTCATCGGGTCCGACAGCCTGGCCGGCAGCATCGCCTGCGCCAGCCGGATGCCCGCGTTCGACAGCCGATGCCGCCACGCCGAGGACAGGCCGGCCGCGTCGCCGCCCGCGACATGGCGGCTGCCGACCACCAGGTCGCAGTCGCCGCCGCGCAGGATGCGCAGCATTTCCGGGATGCGGGTCTCGTCATGTTGCAGGTCGCCGTCGATGCAGGCGACGAAATCGGCCGACGAGGACAGCGCGCCCTCGATCACCGCCGACGACAGCCCGCGCCGCCCGACGCGCCGGATGCAGCGCACCCTGGGATCGACGCGGGCCAGGGCGCGCGCCGCCTCGGCGGTGCCGTCGGGGCTGTCGTCGTCGACGAACACGACTTCCCAGCGAATGCCGGCCAGGGCCGCGTCGAGCCGGACCGCCATCGGCGCGACATTGGGCCGCTCGTTGTAGCAGGGGACAACTATTGTCAGCTCGGGCACCGTCAGCTCGGGCACCGGCAGCGCCGGAACAGTCAGCCCCGGCGAGCCGGCCGCCGGCGCGGGCGCGGCGTCATTGCGCAGCATGGTCCGCCAGCAGCGCGCGCAGATGGGCGGCTCCGGCGGCACCTTTCAGCGCCTCGCGCCATAGCGACTCGGCGACCCGCTGGTGCGCCGCGATCGCCTCGTCGGCGGCGGTAATCATGGCCACGCCGGCCGGCGCGGCGGACGGCAAATCGGGGCGGAATGGATTGACCGCCAGGGTGGCGCGGTCGCGGGCGCGCAGCACGACGAAACCGCCGGTGATCTCGCCGGACGCCAGGATGCCGAACTGCAAGCCCATCGGCTCGGTCTCGATCAGGGTGGCGACCGCGCGCACCTCGTCGGCGGCGGCGCGGCGGCACAGCAGCCGCGTGCGCTCGCCGACCGCGGCGGCGGGGGCGATCCCCTGCTCCAGAAACCGCCGCACCCGCGCCGAGGACACCATGCAGATGATGCCGGGCCGACGCTGCGCGTACAGCCGCTTGCGCGCCGCCAGCACGCCAGCGACCTGCTCGATGGCGTGGCCTTCGCGGCCGTCGGGATCGGCTTCGGCCAGCGCCGTGGCCAGGGTCGCGTCATAGGCGTCCGATGTGGTCAGGTAGCACACCGGGCCGTCGAGCATCAGCAACTGGTCGGCGCTCTCCTCGATCTGGCGGATGCGTTCGAAATAGGCGATCGGCCGGCTGTAATACTCGGTGCCGATGCCCAGCAGCGACAGCGGCGAGATTTTCAGCAGCTCGGCGAGGCGCTGGATGGTGTCCAGCTTGATGACGTCGCCCTTTTCGTAGCGGTACAGGGCGGCGCGGGAGACCCCGAGTTGGGCGGCGATCTCCTCGGCGCGCAGGCCGGATTCCAGCCGGAACGCGCGCAGTTGCTGGCCGATCTCGGTAAATCGCATTTCCGTCCCGGCCCTTCAAATGGCGTGCGCGAGGCGGCGCGGCGTCTCAGTCCTCGTCCATCGGGAACAATACGACGACCGAAGTCTCGATTTCAAGACTTTTGCAAGGAAGCCTGCCGTCTCACTGAGGCGGGGGCGGCCAGGCGGCCCTATGAACGCTTTCGGCGTAGGCTCGTCAGCATCGGTCGGAGCTTCTATGAAACTCAAGCCGGCTGCCCGAGACTTCTCCTCGCGGATGCGCCGGATGGGACCGCCCCGGCCATGAACCTCGTTGTGCGCTTGGCCCAGCGGGGCCTAATCCGGTCGAAGTAATAATGAACCGTCGATCGGGGGACCAACGAATGAGAGCTATCCGCTTGGGCCGAAACGGCTTCACTCGTCTTCTCGCGGGCGTCATCCTTTGTTTCGGGATCTATTCCGGTTCAATGGCCTGGCCTGCGCGGGCCCTGGCCCAAGACGTCCTGCGGGCTGCTCCGTATCCCGTTGGGATGACACAGCTCGAATATATCGACCCTTCCGAGGGCGATCGGCCTTTGGATTTGATGCTGATCTATCCGGCCGCTCCGGCGGCGGCGGCCGTTCCTTTCAAGGTTTTCCTGGCCACCAACCTGCACCTGTATAAGGACGCGCCGGTCGTGTCCGACGGTCTGAAGCGTCCACTCGTCATGTTCTCGCACGGGGCAGGCGGCAACGGCTCGGTCTATGCCTGGTTCGGCGAGTATCTCGCCTCTCACGGCTATATCGTGGCAATGGTCTATCACTTCCGGGCCAACACCTACGATTCGAGCGCACTCTACGTACGCAACAGGATCTGGCAGCGCCCGCGCGATATCAGCCTGGACATTACCAGCCTTCTTCAAGACAAGGCCTGGGGACCGCACATCGACCCCAGCCAGATTGGCGTGGCGGGGCATTCACAGGGGGGATTCACGTCCCTATGGATCGGGGGCGCCAAGGTGAATCCCGACCTGTTTCTGGAATACCAGCGCGGGTGGAAGAACAACCAGATGGTGCCGGCGTACATCCGTGGGCAGATGAAGCTTGATGCCGAACCCGCCCGCAACCTGCGCGACGATCGGGTTCGGGCAGCCTTTGCGATGGCTCCTGGCGATATTCAGGGGTTCGGCATGGACGAGGTCGGACTTCGGCAGATGGCGATCCCGACCTATCTCATCGTCGGAGCCGGCGACACCACAACGCCACCCAATGAAAACGCCGAGTTTGCGGCGAAATATATCCCACATGCGCAGCTCGACGTGCTGCCCGGTCCAGTCAACCACGAGATCTTCGACAATGAGTGCGACCAAATAGGGCGGGATAACTATCCCGAAGCTTGCAATGATGCTTCTGGCGTTGATCGCGCCAAGCTGCACGCATACATTGGGAACGTCGCGTTGAAGTTTTTCGACAAGAACCTCAATGTGCGGCGAGAGAGTTCGGACTGATTTCCGGCTGGGCTTGATTGCCCCCGGCCTGCAAATCTCAGGATGTCCGCAGAACAACCCGGCGCCGCGTCAAAGACCAAATCGCTGCCGCCACGCCAATCCGGCCACCGTGTCTGCGGCCGGGCGATACTCGCAGCCGATCCAGCCGCCATAGCCCGAAGCTTCGATCCGCTCGAACACATACGGCCAGCCGATCTCGCCGGTGCCGGGCTCGTGCCGTCCCGGCACGTCGGCGATCTGCATGTGCGCGATCAGCGGCAGCAGCGCCTCGATGCGCCTGGTGATGTCGCCCTCGCTGACCTGGCAGTGGTAGATGTCGAACTGCAAGCCCAGCCGGTCGCGCCCGATCGCCTCGATCACCGCTGCGGCCTGCCCGGTGGTGGCCAGATGGAAGCCGGGCATGTCGCGCTGGTTGATCGGCTCGATCACCACCAGCACCCCCGCCGCATGGGCCTGCTCGCACGCCCATGCCAGGTTCGCGGCATACAACGAGGCGGCCGTGAGCGGATGCGTGCCGGCGGGCGGGATGCCGGCCATGCAATGCACCTGCTTGCAGCCGAGTGCTGTCGCGTAGTCGAGCGCCCGCGCGACGCCGTCGCGGAACTCGCCCTGCCGGCCCGGCAGGCTGGCCAGGCCCCGGTCGCCCGCCGCCCAATCGCCCGGCGGCATGTTGAACAGGGCCAGCGTCAGCCCGGACTGCTCCAGCCGGCGCCGCAGCTCCGGCGCCGGATGCTCGTACGGGAACAGGAACTCGACGCCCGCGAACCCGGCCTTCGCCGCCGCGGCGAAGCGGTCGAGGAACGCCAGCTCGTTGAACATCATCGACAGGTTCGCGGCCAGACGCGGCATCGGTCTCTCCTCCCTCAACGCGCGCGGACGCTACCGGCGGCCCGGCCGCTTGGCCAGTGTGCAAGGGGCACCGATTGCGCCGGCGCGGTGTCCGGCCGATATGCGCGGAGCATGTGCATCATCGAACGCCGCCCGCCATGACCGCCGAACGCCTGCTGATGACCCTGCTGCTGGGCGGCGTGGCCGTGGGCTGCGTGCTGGTGCTGCACCCGTTCCTGTCGGCGATCCTGTGGGCGGCCATCCTGGTGTTCAGCACCTGGCCGCTGTTCGGCTGGTTGCAGGCGCGGCTGCGGCTGGGGCGCGCGGCGCCGGCTGGCGTGATGGTGGCGCTGGTGGCGGTGCTGGTGGTGCTGCCGCTGGCGCTGGCCGTGCCGGGCGGCGCCGACGACGTGAACCACCTGCGCGCGCTGGTGCAGAACGCGTTGCAGGACGGCCTGCCATCGGCGCCGCGCTGGCTGTGGGGCGTGCCGATCGTGGGTCCGACCCTGGGCGGCGTCTGGGCAAGCTGGTCGGCCGACCTGTCGGTGATGGGCGCCTTCTTCAAGCCGTATCTGGGCATCGCCCTGGGCTACGGCGTGTCGCTGCTGCTCGGTCTGGCCAACGGCGTGCTCGACTTCGTGCTGGCCCTGGTGATCGCGTTCTTCTTCTACGTCTCCGGCGACCGTCTCGCCGCGGTGCTGACCGCGCTGCTGCGGCGCATCGCCGGCGCCCAGGCCGAACGGCTGATCGCCGTCACCGGCGCCACCGTGCGCGGCGTCGTCTATGGCATTCTCGGCACCGCGATCGTGCAGGGCGTGCTGACCTCGCTCGGCCTGTGGGCGGCCGGCGTGCCGCGCGCGCTGCTGCTGGGCGTGCTGGCGGGCGGCCTGTCGGTACTGCCGGTCGGCGCGCCGCTCGTCTGGGTTCCCGCCGCGCTGTGGCTGATGACCGCCGGGCACGGCTGGGCCGGGACGCTGCTGGCGATCTATGGCGTGGTGTTCATCAGCGGCTCGGACAACGTGATCCGGCCGTATTTCATCGTGCGCGGCACGCGGCTGCCGTTCCTGCTGACCCTGCTGGGGGTGCTGGGGGGCGCGCTGGCGTTCGGGCTGCTGGGAATCTTCGTCGGCCCGGTGCTGCTCAGCGTCGGCTTCACGCTGGTGCAGGAATGGGCGCGGACCGGGCCGATCATGCCCGCCGAACCTGTCATTGCGCAGCCGGGGACAGCCCAGCCTGGAACCGCCCAGCCTGGAACCGCCCAGCCTGGAACCGCCCAGCCGGTGCTGCCGCGCCGTCGCATCATGGCCGAGTGACCGACGCCACGGATGCGCCGGCGCGCCGGGCGCGCGGCGCGCGGGCGCAGCTTCGCGGGGTGGATGCCGAGCGGATCGCCTGCCGGGCGCTGGAGGCGGACGGCTGGACCATCCTGGGCCAGCGGCTGCGCACGCCGGCCGGCGAGGTCGACATCGTGGCGCGGCGCGGCGCCCTGGTCGCCATCGTCGAGGTGAAGGCCCGTCCCAGCCTGTCCGATGCCGCCTACGCCCTGTCGCCACGCCAGCGCCGCCGCCTGCTGCTGGCCGCCGAAATCCTGCTGGCCGCCAATCCCGGATGGTCGGGCGGCGATGTCCGCTTCGACGTAATGCTGGTGAATGCCGCCGGTCATGCGCGGCGCGTCGCCGACGCCTTCCGGGTTGAGGCCACCGAGATATAGCGCGGACGTCACGCGAAAGCGTAAATCGCCTCACGAAAATGTTGGACATTTCTACCGCAGCGTGCAAAGAGGCAGTGGGAAATTAATCGTCGTTCATATTTCCGTGGGGAGAGGTCCATGCCGCCCGACGATCTCGTGCAAAACGTCGGCCTGGCCGAGCACGCGATGGCATCGGCGCCGGTTGGCGAAGCGGGCCAAATGGCGCCCAGCCTGCCCGCGGCGGTGCTGCGGGCGGTGGCGGCGATGGCGCGGATCAGCAAGCGCCAGCAGGCTGAACTCGGAGTCGCCTTGCAGCGCGCCGGGCTGCGGCTGGACCCCGGCCATCAGGCGGCGGCCTTGCGCCATTTGTGCGACACCGCATCGGTGGAGGACGTGATCCAGCTCACCGACGGCGGCATCCTGCTGTCCGTGACCTCCGCCGGGATGGAGCGGGCGCTGCGATAGCACGCGCGCCCCTTCGCGAAGTCCGTCACGCCGCCGGACGCCTCACCCGATCGGCGAAACTCTTGCGGAACTTCTGCACCTTGGGCGCGATCACCGCGCGGCAGTAGCCGCTCCACGGATTGCGGGCGAAATAATCCTCGTGTTCCGCCTCGGCGGGATAGAAACGCCCGGCCGGCTCGATCGTCGTCACCAAGGGCGCGGGCCAGATGCTCTCGGCCTCGACCTCGTCGATCACCCGCCGCGCCGCCGCGCGCTGCGCCTCGTCGTGGACGAAGATCACGCTGCGGTATTGCGTGCCGACATCGTTGCCCTGCCGGTTCAGCGTGGTCGGATCGTGGATGGTGAAGAACACCCGCAGCAGATCCTCGTACGACAGCTCCGCCGGGTCGAACGTGACCTGCACCACCTCGGCGTGGCCGGTGTCCCCGCCACAGACCTGCCGATAGGTTGGGTTGTCGACATGCCCGCCGGCATAGCCGGAGACCACGCGCGTCACGCCGCGCAGATCGAGGAACACCGCCTCGGTACACCAGAAGCAGCCGCCGCCCAAAGTCGCGATTTGCGTGTCCATGCGATCCTCCATGCGCGCAAGATTGGCATGGGCGTCGAGGTTGTCATCGGCTACGGGTCGATGGCATTGCCGCAGGCGTCGGTGGGCGCGGCCGCGACATGCCCCACCACGGGAACGATCTTGATCCCCGCCGAGGCCACCCGGCAGGGGGCGGCGAACAGGCCGCAGCCGGACAGCGCCAGCACGGCGGACAATGCCATCAGGCGGATCAGCGTCATCAGCGTCCCTCCACTTCCTCGCGCAGCAGCTCCAGTTCGAGCCACCGCGTTTCGGCCTCGGCCAGCGCCGTCTCGGCCCGCGCCCGCGCCTCCGAGGCGCGGGCGTAGCGCGCCGGATCGCGGACATACAGATCGGCGTTGTCCAGCACCGCCGATTGCCTGCCGATCTCGGCCTGCGCCTGTTCGATCAATGCCGGCAGCGCGCCCAGCGCGTGCTTGTCCTTGAACGACAGTTTCCGTCGCGGCGGCGGGGCGGCTGGCGCGTCCGGCCTGCGACGGGTCGCGGCTGGCGCCGCCGGAAGCGTGGCGGCGCGGCGCTGCGCCAGCATGTCGCTGTAGCCGCCGGCATACTCGACCCAGCGCCCGCCGCCCTCGGCCGCCAGCACGCTGGTCGCCACCCGGTCGAGGAAGTCGCGATCGTGGCTGACCAGCAGCACGGTGCCGGCATAGTCGGCCAGCAATTCCTGCAACAGCTCCAACGTCTCCAGGTCGAGGTCGTTGGTCGGCTCGTCCAGCACCAGCAGGTTGCTCGGCCGCGCCAGCGCCACCGCCAGCGCCAGCCGCCCGCGCTCGCCGCCCGACAGCACGCCGACCGGGGTGCGCGCCTGTTCCGGCGTGAACAGGAAGTCCTTCATGTAGCCGATGACGTGCCGCGCCTGGCCGCCCACGATCACCTGGTCGCCCCCCTGGCCGCCCCCGTGGCCAGTGGCGCCGCCGGTCAGCGTCTCCGCCAGGGTGCGCGCCGGATCGAGGTTTTCCCGCCGCTGGTCCAGCGACTCCATCTTCAGCGATGCCCCGAGCCGCACCCGGCCGGCATCCGGCGCCACGCGGCCGGTCAGCATCGCCAGCAGCGTCGTCTTGCCCGCGCCGTTCGGTCCAATCACCCCCAGCCGGTCGCCGCGCTGGACGCGCAACGTCAGGTCGCGAACCAGCGGCTCGGCGGCTCCCGGGAAGGTCTTGGATATGCGTTCCGCATCGGCCACCAGCTTGCCTGAAACGCCGGCTTCAGTCTGTGCCAGACGTATCCCGCCGGATGGTCCCATCGCTTGCCGGTGCTGCTCGCGCAAGGCGTGCAGGTTGCCGAGCCGTTTCTGGTTGCGCTTGCGCCGGGCGGTGACGCCGTAGCGCAGCCAGTCCTCCTCCATGCCTATTTTCCGCGCCAGCTTGTGCCGCTCGCGCGCCTCCTGCTCCAGCACCTCGTCGCGCCATGCGTCGAACTGCGCGAACCCGCGATCCATGCGCCGCGCCGTGCCGCGATCCAGCCACACCACCGCGCGGCCCAGCGACTCCAGCATCCGCCGATCATGGCTAATCAGCACCAGCGCCGCGTTCATCGCCGCCAGCTCCGCCTCCAGCCAGGCGATCGCCGGCAGGTCGAGATGGTTGGTCGGCTCGTCCAGCAGCAGGATGTCCGGCCGCGGCGCCAGCACGCGGGCCAGCGCCGCGCGCCGCGCCTCGCCGCCGGACAGGCGCGCCGGATCCTCCTCGCCGCTCAGGCCGAGCTGGGTCAGCAAGGCGGCGGCCCGGTGCGGGCCCGCATCGGCGTCCAGGCCGGCGGCGGCGTAGTCGAGCGTGGTCGAGAAACCCGCAAAGTCAGGTTCTTGCGGCAGGTAGCGAACGGTGGTGCCGGGCTGCAGGAACACCGTGCCGCTGTCGGGGGTGAGCAGCCCGGCCGCGATCCTGAGCAGCGTCGACTTGCCGGAGCCGTTGCGCCCGACCAGGCACAGGCGCTCTCCCGCTGCCACCGACAGCTCCGCGCCGGTCAGCACCGGGGCGTTGCCCAGCGCAAGGGCCACGTCTTGCAGCAGCAGCAGCGGCGGGGCCATGCGCGTCAGGCCGCGCGGGCGCGGCGCATCACCTCGCCGTGCCGCGTCTCGGCCGCCTCGCACAGATCGGCGATCGCCGGGGCCACGCTATCCGGGGTGGCCAGCGTCGCCGCGTCCTCGCCGGGCATCGCCTGCGCCCGCAGCCTTGTGGCGACCACGCCGGGATCGAACAGATTGACCCGCAGCCGCGTGGTGCGCGTCTCCGCCGCCCAGGTCAGCACCAGATGCTCCAACGCGGCCTTGCTGGCGCCATACAGGCCCCAATAGGCGGCCGGGTTGCCGACGATGCGGCTGGTCACGAACACCGCGCGGCCAGCCGGTGCCGCGAGCAGCAGGGGTGCCGTGGTGCGGATCAGCCGCCAGCCGGCTTCCAGGTTGACGCCGACGGCCGCGGCGAAATCGTGCGGCTGGATATGCGCCACCGGCGTCAGCCGTCCCAACTCGCCGGCATTGCCCACCAGCACGTCGAGCCGGCGGAACCGCTCGAACAGGCTGGGGCCGAGCCGGTCGAGCTGCTCGCCGTCGGTGAGGTCCAGCGGCAGCAGGGTCGCCGTCCCGCCCACGGCGCGGATCGCGTCGTCGGTCTCCTCCAGGCCGCCCTGGGTGCGGGCGGTCGCCACCACATGCACCCCGCGCCGCGCCAGCGCGACGGCGACGGCCTGACCGATGCCGCGGCTGGCGCCCGTCACCAGGGCGATCCGGGATTGCGGGGTCGAAGCCACGCTAGCGGGTCTCGGCCAGCAGCACCGGCATGTGCGCCTCGCCGCGCTCCGCGTCGGGCAGCGCGATCGGGTAGTCGCCGGTGAAGCAGGCGTCGCAGAACTGCGGCGAGGCGGCATCGCGCGCGCCTTCGCCGACCGCGCGGTACAGCCCGTCGATCGACACGAAGGCCAGGCTGTCGGCACCGATCAGCGCCGCCATCTCGGCCACGTCATGGGTCGCTGCCAGCAGCTTGCCGCGCTCGGGCGTGTCGATGCCGTAGAAGCAGGAATGCGTGGTCGGCGGCGAGGAGATGCGCATGTGGACCTCGGCGGCGCCGGCGGCGCGCACCATCTCGACGATCTTCTTGCTGGTGGTGCCGCGCACGATGCTGTCGTCGACCAGGATCACCCGCTTGCCCTCCAGCACCGCGCGGTTGGCCGAGTGCTTCAGCTTGACGCCGAGATTGCGGATGTTGTCGGTCGGCTCG
Source organism: uncultured Pseudomonadota bacterium (assembly GCA_963758455.1). Classification (GTDB taxonomy): domain Bacteria; phylum Pseudomonadota; class Alphaproteobacteria; order Acetobacterales; family Acetobacteraceae; genus CAVRQM01. The sequence goes on from CAVWVK010000001.1 coordinate 318,111, forward strand.
ATGAAGGTGCGCCCGACATAGTGGTTGCGGATGATGCCGAGCTCGAACGGCACGCCGCTCTCGGCCGCATAGCCCATCGCCGAGGGCACGCCGCTGTCGGGCACCGGCACGATCACGTCGGCCGCAACATGGCTTTCCCGCGCCAGCTCGGCGCCGATCCGCTTGCGCGCCGCGTAGACCGGCAGGCCTTCCACCACGCTGTCGGGCCGGGAGAAATAGACATACTCGAACAGGCAGAAGCGCGATTTTTCCCGCGCGAAGGGACGGATGCTGCGGATGCCCGCGGCGTCGATCACCACGATCTCGCCCGGCTCGACGTCGCGCACGAAGCTCGCGCCGGTGATGTCCAGCGCGCAGGTCTCCGACGCCAGAATCCACCCCCCGCTGCTCTCGATGCGGCCTAGAATCAGCGGCCGCACGCCGAGCGGATCGCGCACCCCGATCAGCGCCTCGTCGGTCAGCGCCACCAGCGAGTAGGCGCCGACCACCTGCTTCAGCGCGTCGATCAGCCGGTCGGTCACGGTCGAATACAGGCTGATGGCGACGAGGTGGATGAACACCTCGCTGTCGGTGGTGGACTGGAACAGGCAGCCGCGGCGGATCAGCGCGCGGCGCAGCGCCATCGCATTGGTCAGGTTGCCGTTATGCGCGATGGCCAGCCCGCCGAACTCGAAATCGGCGAACAGCGGCTGCACGTTGCGCAGCACGGTGTCGCCGGTGGTGGCATAGCGGTTGTGGCCGATCGCCGAGGCGCCCGGCAGGCCCGCGATGATGCGCGCGTCGGAGAAATTGTCGCCGACCAGGCCGATGCCCTTGTGGCTGCGGAACACATGGCCCTCGAACGCGCCGATCCCGGTGGCGGTCTGGCCGCGATGCTGCAAGGCGTGCAGCGCGAGCGCGGCGACGGCCGCGGCATCCGGAGCGTTCCAGATGCCGACGACCGCGCATTCCTCGTGCGGCTTGTCGTCGTCGAGCGGATGGCAATCGGGGATCATCGGCATCGGCTCCTGCCGCGTCTCAATGCTGGGCGAGCGCCCGGCCCTGCGGCTGCGGCTGCAAGAAGTCTTCCGCCCGGGTCTCCGGCTGGGCCGGCGGCGGCGGCAATTTCGGCCGGTAGCCGTCCGGCAGCAGCCCGACCAGCCAGGCCGCGCCCTCATACGCGAACGGCAGGCTGCGCGCGTGCTGCACCGGCGGCGGCCAGCTCGTCGGCTCGGCGACCAGGCCAAGCCCGATATAGGCGGCGGCGATCAGCACCGCACCCCGCGCGAGGCCGAAAACCACCCCGAGCGTGCGGTCCAGCCCGCCCAGCAGGGAGCCGCGCACCAGCCCGCCGATCATGCCGGCGATCACCGACAGCACTATCAGGGCCGCGATGAACACCACAGCGTAGGCGGCGGGATAGGCGATGTTCGGGTCGGTGATCCATTGCTGGAACTTCGGCAGCACCAGCGGGCCGCCCCATAATGCGGCCGCGGCGGCGCCGATCCAGGCGCCGATGCCCAGCACCTCGCGCACGAACCCGCGCATGAACGCCAGCAGGGCGGACACCACGATGACGGCGATGATGGCGGCGTCGACCCAGTTCACGGGCGAGGTTCTAATGCAGGTGCGTGCGCGCTGGCTATGCTCGTGGGGTGGCAGCGGCGCGGTCGCGCGCCCTCACCCCGGCCCTCTCCCGAGGGGAGAGGGAGCAGCGACTTCTCCCTCTCCCCTCGGGAGAGGGCCGGGGTGAGGGGCCCCAGCGAAGTCGAACCTTGCGGCGAAACAGCAGGACCGCTACCGCTTCGCCGTCCCGAACCGCGCCACCAGAATCCGACAGATGGCCAAGCTCCTGCAATCCGATGCCCTCGGGCGCGGCCAGCGGCCGGTTGCCGCGCGCCACCCGGCGGGGCAGGGAGGCCGAGACGAACCCCAGCTTTGCCGCCTCCTTCAGCCGCGCCTCGGCGTGCGCCACCTGGCGCACCTCGCCGGACAGGCCGACCTCGCCGAAGAACACGCCGCCGGGATCGGTCGGCTGATCCGAGGCGGCGCTCGCCAGCGCCGCGGCGACGGCCAGATCGGCGGCCGGCTCGGCGATGCGCAGGCCGCCGGCCACGTTCAGCCACACGTCCGTCGCCCCCAGCTTCAGGCCGCAGCGGCTGTCCAGCACCGCCAGCAGCATCGACAGCCGGCCGCCGTCCCAGCCCACCGCCGAGCGGCGCGGGCTGCCGCCGGGGTTGGGCGACAGCAGCGCCTGCACCTCGACCAGCACCGGACGCGTGCCCTCCATGCCGGCGAACACGGCGCTGCCGGCGATGTTGCCGCGGCGTTCGGCGAGGAACAGCGCGGACGGGTTGGCGACCTCGGCCAGTCCCCGGTCGGTCATCTCGAACACCCCGATCTCGTCGGTGGCGCCGAAGCGATTCTTCACGCCGCGCAGGATGCGGAACTGGTGGCCGCGGTCGCCCTCGAAGTGCAGCACCGCGTCGACCATGTGCTCCAGCACGCGCGGCCCGGCGATGGCGCCGTCCTTGGTGACGTGGCCGACGAGGACCACCGAAAAGCCGCGCGTCTTGGCCAGCCGGATCAGCTCGAAGGCGCAGCCGCGCACCTGGCTCACCGTGCCCGGCGCGGAATCCAGGCTGTCCAGCCACATCGTCTGGATCGAGTCGATGACCACCATCGCGGCTTCGGCCTCGGTTTCCAGGCTGGCGGCGATCTCGCGCAGGTTGATCGAGGCGGCCAGCGCCAGCGGTGCTGAGGACAGGCCGAGGCGGCGGGCGCGCAGCCGGATCTGTTCGATCGCCTCCTCGCCCGAGATGTACAGCACCCGCCGGCCGGCGGCCGCCATCGCGGCGGCGGCTTGCAGCAGCAGGGTGGATTTGCCGATCCCCGGATCGCCGCCCAGCAGCACCGCGGAGCCTGCCACCAGCCCGCCGCCCAGCACGCGGTCCAGTTCGGCGATGCCGGTCGGCGCGCGCGGCGGCGGCGCGGCGGAGCCGGCGAGGCCCTCGAAGGCGATTTTCGCGCCGCGCCCGGCCGGCTTGGCGGAGGCGGCGAGGCCGGGACCGGCGGCGGCCGCCGTTTCCTCGACGATGGTGTTCCACTCGCCGCAGCTCTCGCAGCGGCCGGACCATTTCGGCGTCACGGCGCCGCAGGATTGGCAGACGAAGCGGGTGACGGGCTTGGCGATGGGGAGGCTCCTGGATCGGGCGGTGTTCTGCGTGTCATAACGATGAAGGGCGAGCCGGGTGAAGCGGCGCGACCGCGTGCTGGCATGCTGAGCCACCTTCGTCATCGCCACGCCACCCAAGAGCGGCTCGCGGTGACGACACCGCAACCAAGCTGCCGCAAGGGAGATCCATTCGGCCGACCGCGTAAATCCGCCCGCGGCTGACGAACGCGGCGACGCCGCCGGGCGCCTACGTGGGGCCGCCTGAACTGGCCGGAGCACCCGCGCTCGCCACGATGCAGCTCGTGCTGCAAGGCGTTCAGCCCGGCGCCGCCGGCCATGTGGAACATCAGATCGTCCAGGCTGAGGCGCGCGCGCGGCGTGTCGAGCTCGACCTCGCCGCGCGCCAGCACCATGAAATGATCGCCGACCATGTAGGCGTGGTGCGGGTTGTGGGTGATGAAGATGACGCCGATCCCCTGCTCGCGCGCCGCGGCGGCGATGTAGCGCAGGACGATGCCGGACTGCGTCACGCCGAGGGCGGCCGTCGGCTCGTCCAGGATCAGCACGCGGGCGCCGAAATGGATCGCCCGCGCGATCGCCACGACCTGACGCTGGCCGCCCGACAGCGTGCCCACCGGCTGTTCCAGGTCGGCCACGTTGATGCCCATGCGGCGCAGCTCCGCGTCGGTCGTGGTCCACATCGCGGCCACGTCCAGGCGCCGGAACGGCCCGATCCCGCAGGTGATCTCCGAGCCGAGAAAGAAGTTCCGCCACACCGACAGCAGCGGCACCATCGCCAGCGTCTGATAGACAGCCGAGATGCCGCGATCGAGCGCGTCGCGCGGCGAGGCGAAATGCACGGCAGCCGCCATCCACGGCATAGGTGCCTTCGTCGTGGCCGATCAGTCCCGCGATGATGCTGATGAGGGTCGATTTCCCGGCGCCGTTGTCGCCGAGGATGCAGGTGACTTCGCCCTGCCGCACCGCCAGGCTCACGCCCTTGAGTGCGGTGATGTTGCCGTAGCTCTTGCCGACGCCGCGCAACTCGATGATCGGCGTCGACGGTGATTGCTCCGCCATGCGCTACCTCCGGCTCGCGCGGATGCGCAGCCAGCCGTTGAACACTGTCGCCAGCAGCAGCATCGCGCCGACGAAATACTGGAACCAGTCCGGATCCCAGTCGGCGTAGATCACCCCCTCCGTCGTCATGCCGAAGATGAACGCGCCCAGCGCCGAGCCGGCCGCCGAGCCGTAGCCGCCGGTCAGCAGGCAGCCGCCCACCACGGCCGACGCGATGTACAGCAGCTCGTTGCCGATGCCGGCCCCCGACTGCACGGTGTCGTAGGCGAGCAGCATGTGCATCCCGGTGAACCACACCGAGAAGCCGACCAGCATGAACAGGCCGATCTTGACGCGGCGCACCGGGATGCCGACGGCACGCGCGCTGTCGCCCTGGCCGCCCACGGCAAAGATCCAGTTCCCCACCTTGGTGCGCAGCAGCACCCAGGTTCCGAGCAGGGCGAAGGCGATCCAGTAGACCACCGCTATGCTCAGCGTGATGCCGCCGATGGGAATGCTGGAGGCGAAGATCACATGCGCCGATGCGAAACCCGGCATGGTGCTGATGTCGGCGGTGGCGACGTTGCCCGTCACCAGCTTGGTGACGGCGATGTTCAGCCCTTGCAGCATCAGGAAGGTCGACAGAGTGACCAGGAAGCTGTGCAGCCTGGTCCTGACCAGCAGATAGCCGTTGAGCCATCCGATGCCGAGCGACACCAGCAAGGCCACGGCAATCCCGATCCAGACATTGCCGACGACCTCGGTGGCGAAGATGGCGGCGGCGAGCGACGAGGTGGTGACGGCCACCCCGGCGCTCAGGTCGAACTCGCCGCCGATCATCAGGAGGGCGACCGCCACCGCGGGGATCCCCAGGGTCGCGGATTCGTAGAGGATGGTGGTGAAGGCGGCCACCTGCCGGAACGGCGGGGCGATGATCCAGAAGAACACGAAGACCAGGATCACCCCACCCAGCGCGCCGACCTCCGGCCGCTTGACCACCTTCTTCCACAGCGCCTGGCGCGGGACCTGGCGGCGCGCGAGATGGGGTTCGGCGCTCTCGATCGCCGCCGTCATGGCTGCCTCACCAGGCCCGCGCCGGTCGCCATCGCCCATTGCCCTCCGAGACGTTACCCTCCGAAACGGCTCAACGCGTTCCTTGCTTGGCGAATTTCGCCACGTCGTCGACGTTGCTCTTGTCGACGAAGGCCGGTCCCGTGAGCACCGGCCCACCGCCGCCCACGACGTCGCCGTTGGTCTTGTACAGCCACAGCAGGTCGATCGCCTCGTAGCCCTCCACGAAGGGCTGCTGGTCGACCGCCCACTGGAGCTGTCCCTGCTGGATCAGCGACACCGCGCGCGGCGTGAGATCGAACGTGCCGACCTTCGCCTTGCTGCCCGCCATCTGCACGGCGGTCAGCGCGGTCGGGGCGAATGGCGCGCCCAGCGTCACGACGTAGCCGATGGTGGGATCCTGCTGCAGCTTCGCGACCATCCGGGACTGCGCGCTGGCCATGTCGTATCCCGGAACGTACAGCACGAACAGATTGCCGTGGAAGCTTTTCTTGATGCCGTCGCAGCGTTCCTCAAGCTGCACCGCGCCCTGCTGCTGGTCGACGCAGACGGCGCTCTTGACGCCCTCGGCGTTGAGCTTCTCGCCCACCGCCTGGCCGGCCACCGTCTCGTCCTGGCCGACATAGGACATCAGGCCGGCCTGCTTCCAGTTGTCGCCGCCGGCGTTGAAGCCGATGACCGGGATGCCGGCGTCCTGCGCCTTCTTGACCATCGGCGTCAGCGAGTCGGGGAAGGCCAGCGTCAGGGCGATGCCGTCGACGTGCTGCTGCATCACGTTGGTGACAAGCTGAGCCTCGCCCGACGCGTTCGGGTTGGCGAGGTAGATCAGCTTCACGTTGTCCTTCACCGCGGCGGCGTTGGCGCCCTTGCGGATGATGTCCCAGAAGGTGTCGCCCGGCTGGCCGTGGGTTATCATTGCGAAGGTGTAGTGCGGGCCCTCGGCCGCCGAGCCGCTGGCCGGGCTGAACCAGACGGCGCCGGCAACGGCGGCGCCGGCGACGGCCAGCAAGGCAGTCTTTCTGACGTCAGGCATCTATTTCCCCCTCGCATGAGCGCACCGTGAGCGGTGCTGTTTCCGTGGCCGACCGGCCGCTGGTCGTTTGTTGGCCTCGGTCTTGGAACACCTATTCCATTTTGGCGCGGATTGGTCAAGAGTGTTCCGCATGGCAGATCACGCGATCCGGCCGCTCGCGGCCCCGCAAGGCGATCTCCCCCCGGGCGAGTTCGGGGCGTTGCGCGACCTGATCGCGGCACGCCGGGCGACCCTGCCGAAGCGGCTGGCGCAGGCCGCCGATTTCGCGCTGCGCCAGCCGCAGGAGATCGCGCTGCGCACCGTGACCGACATCGCGGCCGCGGCGGGGGTGCAGCCCTCCAGCCTGGTGCGGTTCGCGCAGGCGCTGGGCTATGCCGGGTTTTCCGACATGCAGGCGGTGTTTCGCGCGCACGCGCGGGCGCGCTGGCCGGAGTATGGCGAGCGGTTGCAGGCGCTGCGCGCCGGGGCCGCCGGCGAGGACGCATCCGCCGCCGGATTGCTGGCCGGCTTCCGCCACTCCTCGGAACTTTCGTTGCAGCGGCTGGAGACTTCCGTCGATCCGGCGGCGCTGGAGCGGGCGGTCGACGTGCTGGCGGCGGCCGACACCATCTGCCTGCTGGCGTCGCGGCGTTCCTTCGCGGTCGCCGCCTACCTCGCCTATGCGCTGCGCCGGCTGGGGCTGCGCTGCGAGCTGGTCGACCAGATGGCCGGATTCGCGTCCGAGCAACTGGCCCTGGCGCGGGCGCGCGACGCGGTGCTGGTGGTCAGCTTCACGCCGTACGCGGCGGCCAGCGTCGAACTGGCGGCCGCCGCGTTTCGTCGCGGCGTGCGGGTAGTGGCGATCACCAACTCGCCGTTCTCGCCGCTGATCCAGGCCGCGACCGTCTGGCTGGAAGTCGCCGAGGCCGACCATATGGCGTTCCGGTCGCTCTCGGCTACCTTGGCGCTGGCGACCACGCTGGCCGTGGCCACGGCGAAGCGGCGCGAGCAGAATGGAACAGACGTTTCACCGTGACCGGACTTCAGAACGGACAGGACCAGGCGATGGCGGAACCCGCTTTGGATGTCGTGACCATCGGCCGCGCCTCGGTGGACCTGTACGGCCAGCAGATCGGCGGCCGGCTGGAAGATATGGCGACCTTCGTCAAGGCGGTCGGCGGCTGTCCCACCAACATCGCCATCGGCACCGCGCGGCTCGGCCTGAAGTCCGCGGTCATCACCCGCGTCGGCGACGAGCATATGGGCCGCTTCATCCGCGAGCAGCTCGCGCGCGAGGGTGTCGCCACCGACGGCGTGCATACCGATCCCGACCGCCTGACCGCGCTGGTGCTGCTGGGCGTGCGCGACGAGACGACTTTCCCGCTGATCTTCTATCGCGACAACTGCGCCGACGCGGCGCTCGACGAAAGCGATATCGACGAGGCGTTGGTGGCCTCGGCGGGCGCGGTGCTCGTCACCGGCACGCATTTCGCGCGCGCCGCAAGCCGCGCGGCGCAGCACCGCGCGATCGGCGTGGCGCGCGCGCATGGCCGGCGCGTGGTGTTCGACATCGACTATCGCCCGAACCTGTGGGGCCTGGCCGGGCACGGCGCCGGCGAGGAACGCTACGTGCGCTCCGAAGCGGTGACGGCGCTGCTCGCCGGGGTGCTGCCGCTGTGCGACCTGATCGTCGGCACCGAGGAGGAGCTGCACATCGCCGGCGGCGCCGAGGACACGCTGGCGGCGATCCGCGCCATCCGCGCCGTCTCGGCCGCCACCATCGTCTGCAAGCGCGGCTCGATGGGCTGCGTGGTGTTTCCCGACGCCATCCCGGACGCCTTGGACGACGGCATCCGCGGCCGCGGCTTTCCGGTCGAGGTCTACAACGTGCTGGGCGCCGGCGACGCCTTCATGTCCGGCTTCCTGCGCGGCTGGCTGCTGCGCGAGCCGCTGGAGACCTGCTGCGCCTATGCCAATGCGTGCGGCGCGTTCGCGGTCTCGCGGCTGCTGTGCTCGCCGGAAAGCCCGACCTGGGAGGAGTTGCAGCACTTCCTCAGGCACGGCAGCGCGCATCGGGCGCTGCGCCGCGATCCGGTGCTGAACCATCTGCATCGGGCGACGACGCGCCGCCCCGCGCCGCGCCGCGTGCTGGCGCTGGCGATCGACCACCGCAGCCAGATGGAGGCGCTGGCCGACGCCGCGGGCGCGGACCGCAGCCGCATCGCCGCGTTCAAGGTGCTGGCGGTGCGCGCCGCCGCCCGGGTGGCGGACGGGCGGCCCGGCTTCGGCATGCTGCTGGACGGCACCTACGGGCGCGAGGCCCTGTTCCGCGCCGCCGACCACGATTTCTGGGTGGCCCGTCCGGTGGAGGCGCCGGGCTCGCGTCCGCTGGCCTTCGAGGGCATGGAGGATCTCGGGCGCGCACCTGACGGAATGGCCGGTCGGGCAGGTGGTCAAGTGCCTGTGCTTCTACCACCCGGACGATCCGCCGGATCTGCGGGCGCGTCAGGAAGCGGCGGTGCTGCGCCTGGCCGATGCCTGCCGCACCTTGGGGCGCGAATGGCTGCTGGAGATCATCGCCGGCAAGCACGGCAAGCTGGACGAGCATACCGTGGCGCGGGTGCTTGACCGCTTCTACGCGCTGGGGGCGCGGCCGGACTGGTGGAAGCTGGAGCCGCAGGCGACCGCCGCGGCCTGGAAGCATATCGGCGCGGCGATCGAGCGCCACGATCCGCATTGCCGCGGCGTGGTGATGCTCGGGCTGGAGGCGACCGATCGAGGTTCTGGCGCGCGCGTTCCGGGTTGCGGCGCAGGCGCCCTGCGTGCGCGGCTTCGCGGTCGGGCGCAGCATCTTCGTCGACGCGGCGCAGGCATGGCTGGCGGGCAGCATCGACGACGAGGCCGCGATCGCTATGATGGCGGGCAATTTCGCGGCCCTGGTGCGCGCGTGGGACGACGCCCGCGGCGCCGAGGCGGCCTGAACACACACCGGCCTGAACGAACCAGGGGAGGCGATGCGGATGACCCATATCAGACTGACCGCGGCACAGGCGCTGGTGCGCGCGATGGCGGCGCAGCACGACCGAGCTGGGCGGCGAGACGCTGCCGCTGTTCGGCGGCGTCTGGGCGATCTTCGGGCACGGCAACGTGGCCGGCCTCGGCGAGGCGCTGCACGGCGCGCGCGACCGGCTGCCGACGTTCCGTGGCCATAACGAGCAGGGCATGGCGCTGGCCGCCGTGGCTTATGCGAAGGCGTCGCGGCGGCGGCGGATGATGGCGGCCACCAGCTCGATCGGGCCGGGTGCGATGAACATGGTCACGGCCGCGGCGGTGGCGCATGTCAACCGGCTGCCGCTGCTGCTGCTGCCCGGCGACGTGTTCGCCGGCCGCAGGCCCGATCCGGTGCTGCAGCAGGTCGAGGATTTCGGCGACGGCACGATCTCGGCCAATGACTGCTTCCGGCCGGTGTCGCGCTATTTCGATCGGCTGACCCGGCCCGAGCAGGTGATCGCCGCGTTCGAGCGCGCGATGCAGGTGCTGACCGATCCCGCCGAGTGCGGCCCCGTGACCCTGGCGTTCTGCCAGGACGTGCAGACGCAGGCCTACGACTATCCGGCGGCGATGTTCGAGGAGCGGGTGTGGCGCCCGCGCCGCCTGCGCCCGGACCGGCGCGAACTGGCCGACGCGGTGCGCGTGCTGCGCGACGCGCGGCGCCCGTTCGTGGTGGCCGGCGGCGGCGTGCTGTATGCCGAGGCGGAGGCGGCGCTGGCGGCGTTCTGCACGGCGCACGGGCTGCCGCTGGCCGAGACGATGGGCGGCAAATCCTCGCTGCCGGCCGCGCACGACTGCAACATGGGCGGCCTAGGCGTCACCGGGACGCAGGCGGCCAACGCGCTGGCGGCCGAGGCCGACGTGATCCTGGCCGTCGGCACCCGGCTGCAGGATTTCACCACCGGCAGCCGCGCGCTGTTCCAGGCGGCGGGGCGGCGCATCATCGGGCTGAACGTGCAGGTGTTCGACGCGGCCAAGCATCGCGGGCTGCCGCTGGTGGCCGACGCGGGCGAGGGGCTGGCCGCGCTGGAGGAGGCGCTGGTCGGCTGGCGCGCGCCGGCGGAGTGGACCGCGCGCGCGGCGCAGGAAAAGCGCGCCTGGACCGCGACCGCCGCGCGCTACACCGCCGCCGGCAACGCGACGCCGGCCACCGACGCGCAGGTGATCGGCGCGGTGCAGCGGCAATCGCGGCCGGGCGACGTGATCCTGTGCGCGGCGGGCGGCCTGCCGGGCGAACTGCACAAGCTGTGGCTGGCCGAGCAGCCGGGCGGCTTCCACGCCGAGTACGGCTTCTCGTGCATGGGCTACGAAATCGCCGGCGGCATCGGCGCGGCGCTGGCGCTGCCCGACCGCCAGGTGATCGTGATGGCCGGCGACGGGTCGTACCTGATGCTTAACTCCGAGCTGGCCAGCGCGGTGATGCTTGGCCTGCGGCTGACCGTGGTGCTGCTGGACAATCGCGGGTTCGCCTGCATCAACCGCTTGCAGCAGGCGACGGGGGGCGCGGGGTTCAACAACCTGCTGGCCGATACGCGGCACACGACGCTGCCCGAGATCGACTTCGCGGCGCACGCGAGCAGCCTGGGCGCGCGGGCGCGAAAAGTCGCCGGCATCGCCGAGCTGGAAACGGCGCTGGCCGAGGCGCGGCAGGCGGGCGGCGTGCAGGTGATCGTGGTGGACACCGATCCGATGGCGATCACCGACGCCGGCGGCTATTGGTGGGATGTCGCGGTGCCGGAAGTCTCGGTGCGTCCGCAGGTGGAGGCGGCGCACGCGCGCTATGTGGAAAAGACCGCGTTGCAGCATGTGGGGGACTGAGTGGCCGAACTGCTGATCCACCCGGCGCCGCAACCCGGCGGCCGCTTTCAGCATGTGACGCCGCAGAGCGCCGGCTGGTCGCATGTCGGCTTCGACGCGTATCAGTTGGCGTCCGGGCAGGATGCCGAAGGCGGCGGCGCAGAGCGCGAGGCCTGCCTGGTGCTGGTCGCCGGCCGCGCCGCGATCGGCGTCGACGGCGCCGATCTCGGCACGCTGGGCGCGCGGGAAGATCCGTTCGAGGGCAATCCCTGGTCGGTCTACGTGCCGGCCGGCGCGCGCTGGCGGGCGACGGCGGAGGGCGCGTGCGAGCTCGCCGTCTGCTCGGCCCCGGCGCGGGCGCCGCGTGCCGCGCGGGTGATCGCGCCGGAGGCGGTGACGCAGGAGACGCGCGGCAGCGGCACCAACACCCGCCACGTGCGCAACATCCTGCCCGACACGTCGGAGATTTCGGAGAACCTGCTGGTGGTCGAGGTCATCACGCCGGGCGGGCACTGGTCGAGCTATCCGCCGCACAAGCACGACACCGACGATCCTCCGCGCGAGACCTACCTGGAGGAGACCTACTACCACCGGCTCGCGCGCGGCACGGGCTTCGCGATGCAGCGCGTCTACACCGACGACGGCACGCTGGACGAGACGATGGCGGTGCGCGACCGCGACGTGGTGCTGGTGCCGCGCGGCTACCATCCGGTCGGGGCGCCGCATGGCTTCGACCTGTACTACCTCAACGTGATGGCCGGGCCGGTGAAGCAATGGCGCTTCACCATGTCGCCCGAGCACGCGTTCCTTACCTGGTGATCGGAGTGTCGCTCATGGAAAATCTCGTTCAGCACTATATCGGCGGCCATCGGACCAGCGGCGAGGGCAAGCGCCGCGCCGACGTGTTCAACCCGGCCACGGGCCAGGTCGCGCGCCAGGTGGCACTCGCCAGCCGCGTCGACGTGGATGCTGCCGTGCGTTCGGCGCAGGCGGCGTTCCCCGCATGGGCGGCGACCACGCCGCTGGCCCGCGCGCGCGTGATGTTCCGGTTTCGCGACCTGCTGGAGCGCCACACAAAGGAGATGGCGGCGATCATCACCGCCGAGCACGGCAAGGTGCTGTCCGACGCGATCGGCGAAGTCACGCGCGGCATGGAGGTCATCGAGTACGCCACCGCCGCGCCCGAACTGCTGAAGGGCGATTTCACCGATCAGGCTGGGCGCAACATCGACGCGTTCTCGCTGCGTCAGCCGCTCGGCGTCTGCGCCGGGATCACGCCGTTCAACTTCCCCGCGATGGTGCCGCTGTGGATGCTGCCGATGGCTCTGGCCTGCGGCAACTGCTTCATCCTGAAACCCAGCGAGCGCGACCCGTCGGCCTCGCTGCTGCTGGCAGACCTGTTGCAGCAATCCGGGTTGCCCGATGGCGTGTTCGGCGTGGTGCAGGGCGACAAGGAAGCGGTCGACGCGATCCTGGAGCATCCCGGCATCCAGGCGGTGAGCTTCGTCGGCTCGACGGCGATCGCCGAATACATCTGGCGCACCGGCACCGGGCACGGCAAGCGGGTGCAGGCCTTGGGCGGTGCGAAGAACCACGCCGTCATCATGCCGGACGCCGACCTGGCCAAGACCACGGACGCGCTGATGGGCGCCGCGTACGGCTCGGCCGGAGAACGCTGCATGGCGATTTCGGTGGCGGTCGCGGTGGGCGGGGTCGGCGACAAGCTGATCGACATGCTGGCGCCGCGCGTGCGTGGGCTGAAGATCAACCCGGGCACCGACGCCGACGCCGAGATGGGGCCGCTGGTCACGCGCGCGCTGCTGGACCGCGTGCGCGGCTACATCGACCAGGGCGAGCGCGAGGGCGCCAAGCTGGTGGTTGATGGGCGCGGGCTGAAACTACAGGGCTACGAGGACGGATTCTTCATCGGCGGCACGCTGTTCGACGACGTGAAGCCGGACATGACCATCTACAAGGAGGAAATCTTCGGCCCGGTGCTGTCGGTGATGCGGGTGGAAAAGTTCGATGACGCGTTGAAGCTGGTCAACGAGCACGAATACGGCAACGGCACGGCGATCTTCACCCGCGACGGCGACAGCGCGCGCGCCTTCATGCACGGGGTGCAGGCCGGCATGGTCGGCATCAACGTGCCGATCCCCGTGCCGATGGCCTATCACAGCTTCGGCGGCTGGAAACGCAGCCTGTTCGGCGACCACCACATGCACGGCCGCGAGGGCGTGCGCTTTTTCACCAAGCTCAAGACGGTGACATCGCGCTGGCCCGCCGGCATCCGCGAGGGCGCGGAGTTCGTGATGCCAACGTTAGGGTAAGCCGCCATAAGCCTCCCGTAGGGCGGAAAAGCGCAGCGCATTCCGCCGCTTCGGTGCCCGACACGCCGGCGCCGGGGGGATCGGCAAAAGGTGGCGGGATGCGCTGCGCTTTTCCGCCCTACAATTCGTTGTGCTGCAGCCGCGCCAGCACCGCGCGGCGCACCAACTCGGGTTGCGCGTCCAGCGCCGCGGCGACCGTGCGCAGCGCGTGGCGCATGGCATAGACCTGGTCCAGCAACGACAGCACCAGCGCCAGGCTGTCCGGCGCGATGCCGGCGTCGGTGCGCAGGTCGCGGACCAGGCGCACCCGTGCCACGTCGATCTCGGCGAACACCCAGTCCGGCGGCTCGCCCTGCGGCTGCACCCAGCCGCGGGCGATCCAGTCGGCCAGCTCGTCCGGCGCCACGCCCGGCACCAGCAGGCAGACCGCCTCGACGCGCATCATCCGGCCTCCTTCTCGGCCTGCATCTCGGCATTGAGCGCGGCCCTGGGATCGAACGGGTGCGCCGGCGTCCAGTCGCGCAGCAGATCCGCGAAGCCGGGATCCGGCTGCACCGGCAGCATCACATCCAGCTCGACATGCTGGTGCCCGCCGGCGATCCCGCGCCCCCGCAGCCGCAGCCGCGTGCCACGGCCCGAGCCCGGCGGAATGGTCAGGCGCACCCGCCCGCCCAGCGTGGGCACATCCACCACGGCGCCCAGCACCGCCTCACGCAGGGTCACGGGCAGGCGCAGCACGATGTCGTCGCCCTCGCGGCGGAAATACGGGTGCGGGGCGACGCTGATCTCCACCAGCGCGTCGCCGGCGGCGCCGGTGCCGCGCCCCGGGCGGCCTTGGCCTTTCAGCCGCAGCACATGGCCGTCGCGCAGGCCGGCGGGAATGGTCACGTCCAGGGTGCGCCCGTCCGGCAAGGTCAGCCGGCGCACCGCCCCGCGCGCGGCGTCAAGGAAATCCACCGTCAGCGAATACTGCACGTCGCCGCCCCGGCGGTTCGCGGCGGACCCGGCCTCGTTGAAGCCGCCGCCCCGGAAAGCCTGGCCAAACAGCGATTCCAGAATCCTCGGCCGTGAAGCCGCCGGCGCCACCGTGCGGCGGTGGGCCGCCTTGATACCGTCCGCCTTGATACCGGCCGCCCTGGTCCTGCCAATACCCGCGCGGCGGCGCCTCGTGCCCCTCGGCGTCGATCTCGCCGCGGTCGAAGCGCGCGCGCCGCTCCGGGTCGGCCAGGAAGTCGTTGGCGGCATTGATCTCCTTGAACCGCTCGGCGATTTCGGGCTTGCCCGGGTTGAGATCGGGATGAAGCTTCTTCGCCAGCGAGCGGTAGGCCTTGCGAATCGTCTCGTCGCTGTCGCCGCGGCGCACGCCTAGTATCTCGTAGGGGTCTTTCATCGCTCGCCCATCACGTGTGCCTCGCGCGCGCCAGCATGGCTTGCACCCGTCCGGCCAGGACCTCCAGGTCGAACGGCTTGCCGAGCACTTCCATGCCGGGGCCGGGCCGGTCGCCGCCCTCGATGGCCTCGCCCGCATACCCGGTCATCAGCAGAATCGGCAGGCCAGCTACCAGCGCACGCGCCGCCTCGGCAAGCTCGCGCCCATTCAGGCCGCCGGGCAGGCCCACATCCGTCACCAGCAAATCCACCCCGCTACCACCGATGCCGTCCAGCGCGCGATGCAGCGCCGCCAGCGCCTGGTGTCCGTCCGCCGCCTCCAACACCCGGCAGCCGCGCTCGCGCAGCGCCTCGGCCGCGAACTCGCGGATCGCCGGCTCATCCTCCACCAGCAGCACCGTCGCTTCGCTCAACCGCAGGGCGGGGTGCTGTTCTACCGCGGATGCCGCGCCGCTCGCCGCGTCGGCCGGCGCGTCGCGGCAGCGGGCAAGGTACAGGTGCACCGCGGTGCCGCGCCCGACCTCGCTCTCCAGCCGTACCACGCCGCCGGATTGGCGCACGAAGCCATAGACCTGGCTCAGCCCGAGGCCGGTGCCGTACCCGTCGGGCTTGGTCGTGAAGAATGGCTCGAAGGCGCGCGCCAGCACGTCGGGCGTCATGCCCGCGCCGGTGTCGCGCACTGTCACCCGCACGTGCTCGCCCGGCCGCGCGCCCTCCCAGCCGGCGATGTCGGCCGCGCCCAGGGTGGCGTGGCGGGTCTCGATCAGCAGCGAGCCGCCGGCCGGCAGCATCGCGTCGCGCGCGTTGATGGCGAGGTTGAGCAGCGCGTTCTCAAGCTGGTTGGCGTCGCAGCGCACCGGCCAGCCGTCGTGCAGGTCGAGCGCGACCCTGATGGCCGGCCCGACTGTCTGGCCGATCAGGGACGCCATGCCGCGCGCCAGGCTGTCCAGCAGCACTGGCCTGGGATCCAGCGTCTGCCGGCGTCCGAACGCCAGCAGCCTTTGCGTCAGCGCGGCGGCGCGGTCCATCGCCTCGCGCGCGGCGCCCAGGAACTCCGGGGCCTCCTGCGGCCGGCCCGACGCGATGCGGCGGCCGGCAAGCTCGATCCCGCCGGCGATGCCTTGCAGCATGTTGTTGAAGTCGTGCGCGATGCCGCCGGCGAGCTGTCCCACCGCCTCCATCTTCTGCGCCTGACGCAGCGCATCCTCGGCCCGCGCCCGCGCCTCGGCCTGTCGCTGTTCGGCCAGCACCTGCGCGGTCGTCTCGGCGCAGACCACCAGCACGCCGCCCACGCCGGTCGGCGCCGCTTCGTCGTCGATCGGCGAAAAGCTGTAGGTCCAGTACACGTCCTCGCGCCTGCCGTGGCGGGTGATCGGGACCAGGTGGTTCTCGTGCCAGGTCGCGCCGCCGCCCGACATCACCTGGTCGATCTGCGGGCCGATGACGTCCCAGATTTCGGCCCAAACGGCGAGGCCCGGCTGTCCGAGCGCGCTAGGGTGCCGCTCCGGGCCGATGCTGGCGGTGTAGCCGTCGTTGTACAGGCAAATGAGCTCCGGGCCCCAGAACACGAACATCGGGTGGCGCGTGTTCAGCAGCAGCCGAACCGCGGTGCGCAGCGGCGCCGGCCACCCCTCGGGCGGTCCGAGCGGGGTTGCCGACCAGTCGTGCGCGCGCATCCGCGCACCCATTTCGCCGCCGTCGGCCAGGAACGCGGGCGTCGCCCGCACACGGCCGCCCTCGATGAGGGCGGTCACGCAAGCCACACGAGGCGACGCCGCCCGGAGGCGACGAGTGCCGCGACTTCGGGGGGGAGCTTCGGCGTGAGGCAGACGTTCAGCGAAGCTCTGGACGGCATGGAAACAATAGTGGTTCGGGCGCGTGGAATGTCAAAGGTTGACACTTCCCAATTTTGCCGCTCAGCGGTTCAGCCATGCGGGGCCGCTCAGGAACGGGCTGCCGCGCACGAAGAAACCGCCAGGGACGCTCGGCGGCGTGGGTGATGCCGATGCGCGCGCTGACGCCGATCTCGCCGGGGTCGCGCGGGTCGGGGGCCAGGAACAGTGTCCCCGGCGCGCACAGATCCAGCCCATCCAGGGCGCGGTCCACATCCAGGGCGGCCGCCAGCCGGCCCGGCCCGCGCGCGATGTCGCGTGGCGCGGCCATGCCTCGCCGCGCCGCCATCAGCGCGACGCCCTGTTCGGGCGAGATGGCGCGGATCAGCACGCCGGCGCCGAGGCCGGCCGTCTCGCTGGCCACGTTGAGCATCCAGCACGCGCCATAGGCGCGATAGACATAGGCGTGGCCGCAATCGAGGAACAGCGAACGGTTCCGCTCGGTCATCCGCCGGTAATGGTGCGCCGCCGGATCGCCGGGCGGATATGCCTCGGTCTCGACGATGCGCCCGCCCGCGATTCCATCGGGCAACATGCGGACCAGACGCTGCCCGAGCAGGAAGCGCGCCAGCGCCACGGTGTCGCGCGGCAGGTCGCGGCGGCGGAATGGCGGGCCGCTCACGGTGGCTTCCGTGACAAAAGAATTAACGACCATCAATCTGTCAACATTTGTTAAGATTGGGGTTGTCAGTGTATTGCCTGGATGCACACAATGAACTCCCGAACATGAAGTTGTCAGGTGCCATGTCAGACAAGGCCTCCGTCACCGAATACGCCCCGGAAATCGCCGGCCGCGCGGCAAGCGCCGCCCTGTTGTCGCAGGCGGGCTTCGCCGACCGCACGCCGGTGTCCGTGCCCGCCGATGCGCGGGTCGATCTGCTGCGCGACATCTTGCTGGCGCTGGTGCGGCGCGACGGCCGCGACCTCACGGCACGGCAGCTCAGCGCGTTCCTGATCGTCTATGGCAGCGACGAGGTGCAGACGGTGAGCAGCCTGGCCGAGGTGCTGAACATCTCGCGCCCCGGCGTCACGCGGGTGATGGACCGGCTGGTGGGGTTCGATCTGATGTCGCGCGAGGAAGACCCGACCGACCGCCGCCGCGTGCTGGCCCGGCGCACCGCGCGCGGCCTGGCCTTTCACGCGGACCTCGCGGGCATCGCCCAGATCGCCGCCCAGGGCGCCCGCGCCCCGTAGGGCGGAATTCATTCCGCCGCTTTTCTTGGCCGCCGCGTCGTCGGCCGCCGCTTCTCCGGCCGTCCTGCTGGCCGCCGCGCGGCAAAACGCGAAGTCGCAGCCGTCGTCGGCCTGCATGACCTGGTCGAGGAACAGCCGCAAGTAGCCCCGCTCGGCGCCCGGCGGTTCCGGGGCCGCCCGCCACGCCGCGCGGCGGCGCGCCAGCTCGGGATCGTCCACCAGCACATCGAGCCGCCGCGCCTCGGTGTCCAGGCGGATGCGGTCGCCGTTGGCCACCAGCGCCAGCGGGCCGCCGACCGCCGATTCCGGGGCGATGTGCAGCACGATGGTGCCGAACGCGGTGCCGCTCATGCGCGCGTCGGAGATGCGCAGCATGTCGCGCACCCCTTGCCGCGCCAGCTTGCGCGGGATCGGGAACGCGCCGGCCTCGGGCATCCCCGGCGCGCCCTTCGGCCCGGCGTGGCGCAGCACCAGCACGTCGTCCGGGGTCACGTACAGGTCGTCCGCGTCCAATCGCTCGGCCAGGTCTTCCAGGCCCTCGAACACCACCGCGCGGCCTTCATGGCGCAGCAGGGCCGGCGTGGCCGCCGAGCGTTTCAGCAAGGCGCCGCGCGGCGCCAGGTTGCCGCGCAGCACGGCGAGGCCGCCGCCACTGGCGATCGGCGCGTCCAGGCCGCGAATGACGCTCTGTCCCGGCACCACCTCCGCGCCGTCGATGATCTCGGCCAGAAGCCGCCCGTCGATGGTGGGCGCGGTGGTGTCCAGCCAGGGCCGCAACTCCCGCAGCAGGCGCGGCACGCCGCCGGATTCGTGGAAGTGCTGCATGAAATGCGCGCCGGACGGTTTCAGGTCGACCAGCACCGGCACCTCGCGCCCCAGCGCGTCGAAGGCGTCCAGGTCGAGCGGCAAGCCCAGCCGGCCCGCGATGGCGGCCAGGTGGATCACGCGCATTGGTCGAGCCGCCGATGGCTTGCAGCACGATCAGCGCATGGCGCAGGGCCGCCGGCGTCAGCAGCGCATCCGGCGTCGGGCCGCCGTCGCGCGCGAGCCGCGTCGCCACCCGCCCGGACGCCTCGGCCAGTCGCAGCCGCTCGGCATGGACCGCCGGCGCGCTGGCCGCCCCCGGCAGGCACAGGCCCATCGCCTCGATCATGCAGGCGATGGTGCTGGCGGTGCCCATGACCATGCAGGTGCCGCGCGTCGGCGCCAGCCGGCCGCTCACATCGTCGATCTCGGCGGCATCCAGCGAACCGGCGCGATGCGCCGCCCATAGCCGGCGACAGTCGGTGCAGGCGCCCAGGGTCTCGCCGCGCCACGCGCCGGCCAGCATCGGCCCGGTGGGCAGCACGATCGCCGGCCGGCCGGCGCTGGCCGCGCCCATCAGTTGCGCCGGCAGCGTCTTGTCGCAGCCGCCGATCAGCACGACGCTGTCCATCGGCTGCGCGCGGATCATCTCCTCGGTGTCCAGCGCCATCAGGTTGCGCAGGAACATGCTGGTGGGATGCGCGAAGCTCTCGTGCAGCGAAATGGTGGGGAAGGCCATCGGCAGGCCGCCGGCCAGCAGCACGCCCCGGCGCACCGCCTCGATCAGGTCGGGCACGGTGCCGTGGCACGGATTGAAGTCGCTGGCGGTGTTGGCGATGCCGACGATCGGCCGGTCCAGCGCGTCGTCCGAGTAGCCCGCCGCCTTGATGAAGGCGCGGCGCAGGAACAGCGAGAACCCGGAATCGCCGTAGCGCGTCAGCCCGCTGCGCAGTCCCGACGGCACGGACTCGAGGGTGGCGCGTCGAAGGCGTTGTCGGCCAGCCGATGCAGCAGCGCCATCAAGTGCGCGCGGCCCGACATGCCGAGCCGCGCGGCCAGCAGCGCCTCGTGCTTGGCGCAACTGCTCTCGCAGCGAGCCAGCACGGCGCTGCCCTGCTCGGTCAGGAACAACGCGGCGGCACGCCGGTCGCCCGGCACCGGCCGGCGCTCCGACAGGCCGCGCCGCTCCAGCTCGGCCAGCAGCGGCACCAGATTGGTGCGGCGCATCCCGACCAGCGGACTGAGCTGGCTCTGCCGCAATCCCGGCGTCTGCTTCAGCAAGGTCAGCACCGCGAAGGCCGCCGGGCGGATCCCGTCCGGGCCTATTTTCGCTTCAAAATCAGCGGCTACGACGGATGTCGCGCGACGCAGCGCAAACAGCAGCAAAGCCGGGGCCTGCACCGCCGCGTCGTCCGCTTTCGGCTGCCGAATTGCTGCGTCGTCATCTGCCACGGCCGCAGTATGCCCAACAGGCGGCAGGGTGGCGAGCCTCGCCGCGCCGCTGATTCATTCCGCAACACCGATCACGCCAGCGTGTCGCTGCGAGCCACCGCGCCGGGCAGCGCGCCGGGGCGGCCGAACAGCCAGCCCTGGCCCAATTCCACGCCCAGCGCCCGCATCTGCTGCGCCTGCTGCTCGGTCTCGATCATCTCGGCGACGGTGCGTGCGCCGACCGAGCGGGCGAGGTCGATCATCGAGACGACGAAGCCGCGCTCGCGCGGGCTGCGCGGCGCGGCATGGACATAGCCGCCGTCGATCTTGACGAAATCCACCCCGAAATCGCGCAGGTAGCGGAACGCCGACGCGCCGGCGCCGAAATCGTCCAGGCACAGCGCCACGCCGGCCTCGCGGAACCGCGCCATGCTGAGCGCGGCGGCGGGCACGTCCTCGATCTCGGCGGTCTCGGTCAGCTCGAACATCAGCCGCGCCGCGAAGGCGGGATTGGCCAGCACCTCCATCACATGCTCGCGAAATGACCGGCTCTGCATCGACAGGCCGGAGACGTTCACCGCAACCTGCGGGCCGTCGCCGCGCGCCAGCACGCGGCACGCCTGTTCCAGCACGGCGATGTCCAGCGCCTCGGCCAGGCCCACCGCCTCGGCGAAGGTGACGAACTCCTGCGGCGTCTGCACCGGGCTGCCCGGCGTGGCGATCGGCCGCAGCAGTGCCTCGTAATGGTGCACCGCGCGGTCGGCCAGCGCCACGATCGGCTGGAACAGCAACCGGAACCGCCGTCCGGCGATGGCCTGGCGCACCGCGCGGGCGCGCAGCTCGGCGCGGGCGATGATGCCGACCAGGCCCTCGGCGCCGCCGGCGGCGGTGGCCGCCTCCATCCCGCCCTCGGCGAAGCGCGACAGCGCGAAGCGCAGCGCGCGCGCCGCCTGCGCCGGCGCCAGGCCGGCGGGGTCGAGGCTGACGCCGGTGCTCTCGATATGGGCGTGCCGGCAGGCCGGGCTGTCGCGGATCAGCGATTGCAGCCGCTCGACTACCACGCGCAGATCCAGCGTGCTGGCGGCCAGCACGCCGAAGCGGCCCTCGGCCATCTCGCTGGCCAGCGCGCCGGGGCCGGCGGCCGAGAACACCTCGGCGATGTCGCTGCGCAACGCCTGCTGGTCGGCCGAGGACATCGCCTCCTTGACGTCGCGCCAGCCCTTCAGCTCGACCAGCCCGAGCTCGCCCGATGGCGCGTCGGCCGCCCCACCGCGCACCCGCAGCGACGCCGCCCGCGACAGCGCCCGCGAGTCCGAGGCCATGACCGGCTCGCCCGGCGACATCTCCGGTGCCGCCGCCGGCGCCGGGCCGAGCGTGAGGCACAGCCGCGGCGGCGTGCCCGGCATCATGATGGCCGAGAGGCAGGCCTGCGTCTGCCGCGGATCGGACAGGCGCAGCAGCAGCGGCGCGATGCGTCCGCGCAAGGCGGCCGAGGCTAGGGCCATCGCGAACGCCGTCTGATCGAGCGGCGCGATCAGGGTGCTGGCGTGGCGGGTGAGGAAGCGGGCGGCCTCGAAGCCGAAGCGCGGGCGGAATGCGCCGGCGGCGAAGGTGATGATGCCGTCCGGCGTCGCCTCGATCAGCAGGTCGGCGGCGGCGAAGGCGAAGGCGAGAAAGCGGTCCCGCGTCTCCGGCGCCGTCCCTCCGGGAGGCCCGCCAAGGGGTGCTTCAAGCGACGATGCCCGATGCGGCGGAGCGAGGGATGCGGCCATGCGGCGCCCATGCGGAAAGCCGCAGCATCACCGTCCGGGCTTAACCGGCGGTGAAACGTGTCGCACGGGCGGCCCGGATCCGCGTCCTGACGCGCCGATTCAGGACGACCGATTTAGGACGACTGGCGCCGCAGGAACGCCGGGATGTCGAACCCCATCTCGTCGCCGCTGGTCTGGCGCACGCTGGCCGGGCTCGCGGCTTGTCCGTTGCCGGCCTGGCTGCCGGCGCCGCGCGGCTCCTGGCGGTGCAGCGACGGCTCGGCGCGCGCGGCCGACTACTGGCCGACTCGCCCTGGTGCTCGGCCGCGCTGCGGCGGCGGCGCGTAGGTGTCGCGGATCGCGCCCGTCACCATCCTGAACAGGCTTGGGCGCGGCGGCGCGGGCGGCGCCGGCTCGTTCTGCTGTCTCGGTTCCGCGAACAGGCCGCCGCGCGCGCCCGCCGCCTGGCCGCCGGCGAAGCGGCTGAGGGCGGCGCGCCGGCTGCGCCCGTGCGCCGGCCGGCTGCTGCTCGTAGCTGTCGGCGTGGTCGTCCGCCGCGCGTTTCGGGTCGACTCGGCCGGGCGGCGTGCGGCGCAAGTGCGCGGCCGGGCGCTGCGCGCGCCTGCTGCGCCGCGTGCTGGGCGGCCGCCGCCTGCAGGCGCGCCAGCGGCAGCGGCGGGCGCGGCAGCGGGGCGGGGCGCAACGGCGTCGGCTGCGCGGCGGCGCTCGGCTGGGCCGCGCCGCCCGGCGGCATCGCCCCGCTGGCTGCATGGCGTAGCCGCCGGCCGTCGGCTGTATGTGCGGCTGCGCGTGGCCCATGTGCGCGGGGCCATTGTGCGCTGCGGCCAGCGTGCGATGGGGCGCCGGACGCCACCGGCATCGGCGCGCCGCCGCCCACCGCCACCAGCCGCGGCCGCTCGGCGGCGGCGGCTTTCTGCGCCGGGCTTTCGATGCCGGTCGCCACCACCGACACGCGGATCTTGCCGCCCAGCGACTCGTCGATCGCCGAGCCGAAGATGATGTTGGCCTCCTCGTCCACTTCCTCGCGGATGCGGTTGGCGGCCTGATCGACCTCGAACAGCGTCATGTCCTCGCCGCCGGTGATGTTGATCAGCAGGCCGCGCGCGCCGGCCATGCTGGTGTCCTCCAGCAGCGGGTTGCTGATCGCCACCTCGGCGGCGCGGATGGCGCGGTTCTCGCCGTCGGCCTCGCCGGTGCCCATCATCGCCTTGCCCATCTCGGCCATGACCGTGCGGATGTCGGCGAAGTCGAGATTCACCAGGCCGGGGGCGACCATCAGGTCGGTGACGCCGCGCACGCCCATGTACAGGACGTTGTCGGCCATCTTGAACGCCTCCTTCCAGCCGGTGCGCTCATTGGCCAGGCGGAACAGGTTCTGGTTCGGGATGACGATCAGCGTGTCGACGAACTGCTGCAGCTCCTCGATGCCCGCCTCGGCCGAGCGCGCGCGGCGGGCGCCCTCGAAGGTGAACGGCTTGGTCACCACGCCCACGGTCAGGATGTTGCGCTCGCGGGCCATGCGCGCGATCACCGGCGCAGCCCCGGTGCCGGTGCCGCCGCCCATGCCGGCGGTGATGAACACCATGTGCGCGCCGTCGAGATGGCGGTACAGCTCCTCGGACGGCTTCCTCGGCCGCGGCGCGGCCGATTTCCGGCTTGGCGCCGGCGCCCAGGCCCTGCGTGATGTGCGGGCCAAGCTGGATGCGGCGGTCGGCGCGGCTATGCACCAGCTGCTGCGCGTCGGTGTTGGCGACGACGAACTCCACGCCCTGCAGGTTGGACGCGATCATGTTGTCGACGGCATTGGTGCCGCCGCCGCCGACGCCGATCACGGTGATGCGCGGCGTGAAGTCGGTGTGCGTCTGCTGCGGGATGGTCAGGTTCAGGGTCATGGGTCCACTCCCCCGGGAATTCGGTTGCTAGTGCGATGTCGGCGAATTCGCGAGCGCATCAGACGCGCTCGCGCAGAAAAGCGGCGATGCGGCGGAGCAGTCCGCCGGGCCGTTCCGCCTCGAAGTCGATGTCGTGCGGCCCGCGTCCCGCGCCGGCCGCCCAGGCGAGCAGGCCGACCGCGGTCGCGAAGGCCGGCCCGCCGGCGCTGTCGGGCAGGCCGCGCAGCGGCTGCGGGCGGCCGTGGCGCACGGTGCGGCCGAGGATGCGCGCCGCCATCTCGCGCGCGCCGTTCAGCTGGCTGGCGCCGCCGGTCAGCACCACGCGCGTGCCGGCGGCGCGGCCGAGGCCGGAGCCCTCGATGCGTTCCTTGACCATCTCGAAGGTTTCCTCGAGTCGCGGCTTGATGATGCCGACCACCATGCTGCGCGGCACCTTCGCGATCGGTGTGGTCGTCCTCGCCGACCAGCGGCACCGGCAGCATCTCGCGCTCGTCGTCGGGGCTGGACTGCGCGCTGCCGTACAGCGTCTTCAGCCGCTCGGCGTGGTTGACCGGCGTGGACAGCAGGCGGGCGATGTCGTTGGTCACGTGCTGGCCGCCGACCGGAAGCTGCGCCGTGTGCAGCAACTGGCCTTCGGCGAACACCGCCATGCCGGTGGTGCCGCCGCCCATGTCGAGCACGGTCGCGCCCAGCAGGCGCTCGTCCTCGACCAAGGTCGCCATGCCGGCCGCCATCGGCGCGGAGACCAGCTCGGCGATGTCCAGGTCGCAGCGCGCCATGCAGGCGCCGAGCGTGGACAGCGACGGTGCGCGACCGCATCGACCACATGCAGCCGCGCGGACAGCGCCTCGCAATGCAGGCCGCGCGGGTCGGACGACGCCCTGCGCGTCGTCGGCGGAGAAGGTCAGCGGCAGCGCATGGATGATGTCGCGTCCGTCGCTGGCCGCGCGCGCGCGGCCCTCCAGCAGCACGCGGCGGATGTCGGCCTCGGTCACGGCGCGGCCGCCGACCGGCCACTGCACGTTGAACAGCCGGCTTTCCGGCTGGCCGCAGGACAGGTTGACGGTGATGCTGCGCAGCCGCGTGTCGGCCTCGTTCTCGGCCTGGCCGACGGCCGCGCGGATCGCGCGCTCGGCGGCCTCGATATCGGTGATGCCGCCGCCGCGCACGCCCTGGCCCTTCTGCCAGCCGAAGCCCAGCACGCGGTTGCGTGCCGTCGCTTTCGGTGCGGCCGATGATGCAGACGATCTTCGTGGTGCCGATGTCGAGCACGCCGAACGGCCCGGACTGGCGCGCGCGATGGCGCGGCGGCTCCGGCTCCTGCGGCGACGGCGGCAGCATTTTTCCGCGCGGCATGTCGTTCATGCGGGGTTTCTCGCGTCGCTCGGGTTTCTGCGGCGGCATCCTTCGGCGCGTCTTTCGCCGCATCGGGCGTGGGCAGCGGGCGGATCGTCAGGCGGTCCGGCAGGCGCAGGTCGACCATCTGCAACGGGCGGTCGAGCAGCTTGTGGTCGCGTTCGAGCTGCGCCAGCTTGGCCAACGCCTGCACCACCGCGCCCTCCGGCAGCTTCACGTCGATGCCGTTGGTCAGATGCAGGTTCCAGCGCCGGTCGCCGACGCGCACGGCGGCGGCGACGCGCGATTGCAGATCCGGGTGTGCGGCCAGCGCGTCGATCAGCGTGGCCGCGGCCTGCGGCGCGCCGGGGCCCACCACCAGCGGCACCTGATTGGCGAAGGCCGCGACATCGGAATCGGTGACGGTGTTGCCGGCGCGATCGATCAGCACGAATTTCCCGTCGTGCTGCCACACCGCGAACGGCCGGCGCTCGTCCAGGCTGCACGATCAGCGTGTCGGCAGGCGGCGCTGCACGGTCGCCGTCTTGACCCATTGGATGCTTTCGATGCGCGCCCGCGCGTCGTCCAGCGAGTAGGTCAGCAGCGGATCGCCGGGTGCCGCACCGATCGCCGCGCGCAGCAGCGGCTCCGGCGTCTTTTGCCGTCCCTCGACCAGCACTTTCTCGACGCGCAGGCCGAGCCGCGCGGTGGCGTGGCCGAGGCGCTCGTGAAAACTCTCGCCGTGGCCCAGGGTCAGCACGAGAACCATGCCGCCCGCGCCGACGGCGCCGAGCGCGCACAGCGCCAGCGCCGGACGCACCAGCCGGCGCTGGCGGCGCAGCAGCACGCGCCAGCGCGCCGGCCGATCCAGCGGCGGCCGCTTGCGCGCCGGGGTGGCGCGGTTCACCCGCGGCATGTCGCCTGCTCCACCATCCAGGCGCAGAGCTGCGCAAACGCGATGCCGCGATGCGCCGCCTGTTCCGGCAGCAGCGAGGTGCGCGTCAGGCCGGGCTGCGTGTTGACCTCCAGCAGCACCAGCCGGCCAGGCTCGCCCGCGGTGTCGTCGTAGCGGAAATCGGCGCGGCTGGCGCCGCGGCAGCCGAGCGCGTTGTGCGCGGCCAGCGCCACGTCGAGCGCCCGCCGCGCCACATCGGGATGCACGGCGGCCGGAATGACGTGGCGCGAGCCGCCGTCGGCGTATTTCGACTCGTAGTCGTAGAAGCTGTGGCCGGCGAGGATCTCCGTCACCGCCAGCGCGCGGTCGCCCATGACGCCGACCGTAAGCTCGCGGCCGGCGACGTATTCCTCGACCAGCGCGTGCGGGCCGAAACGCCACTGCGCCACGATTTCCGCGCGGCGGTTGTCGCCGGCGCGCACGATGGTCACACCCACCGAGGAACCTTCGTTGACCGGCTTGACCACGTACGGCGACGGCCACGGATCGGCGTCGCGCAGGGTTTCGATGTCCACCACGCGGCCTTGCGGCACCGGCAGGCCGTGCGCGGAGAACACCGCTTTGGCGGCAACCTTGTCGATGGCCAGCGCCGAGGCGCGCACGCCGGAATGGGTGTAGGGAATGCCGAGCCAGTCGAGCACGCCCTGGATGGTGCCGTCCTCGCCGAAGCGGCCGTGCAGCGCGTTGAACACCACGTCGGGCGCCGGATCGAGTGCTGCCAACGTCGCGCGCAGATCGGGGCCGACGTCGATCGCCGTGACCTCGAAGCCGGCGTCGCGCAGCGCCGGGACCACCTGCGCGCCCGACGACAGGCTGACCTCGCGCTCGGCGGAGATGCCGCCGTACAGCACCGCGACGCGCCTCATGCGGGCACCCCGATGCGGCGGATTTCCCATTCCAGCGACACGCCGCTGCTGGCCAGCACGCGGGCGCGCAGGGTCTCGCCCAGACCCTCGATGTCGGCGGCCGTGGCGTGGCCGGTGTTGAGCAGGAAATTGCAGTGCTTTTCGCTGACCGCGGCACCCCCCTGCGTGAGACCGCGGCCGCCGGCGGCGTCGATCAGTTCCCACGCCTTCATTCCGCCTGCCGCGGAACTGGGAGGGTTGCGGAACGTCGAGCCGCCGGTGCGCGCGCGCGTGGGCTGGGTCGCTTCGCGATTGGCGCGGATCGCGGCCATGCGCGCGGCGATCAGCCCGGCGTCGCCGGGCGTGGCGCGCAGCCTGGCGCGCGCCACGATCCCGCCGGCAGGCAGCGCCGCGTGGCGGTAGGCAAGCGCCAGCCGCGACGCAGCCAGCCGCACGAGCTGGCCGTCGCGCGTCACGATGTCCGCCCAGTCGAGGCAGCCCGCGATGTCGCCGCCATAGGCGCCGGCGTTCATCGCCACCGCGCCGCCGATGCTGCCGGGGATGCCGGACAGGAACTCCAATCCCGCGAGGCCGGCGGCGGCGGCCTGTTCGGCAACCGTCATGTCCAGCGCGGCGGCGCCGACCACCATGCCGTCCGCTTCCACCGCGATGTCGGAAAAGCCGCGCGCGAGCCGCAGCACCACGCCATGCACGCCGCCGTCGCGCACGATCAGGTTCGACGCGGCGCCGATCGCGATGACCGGGATCTCCAGCGGCAGTGCGGCGAGCAGCGCGCACAGATCGTCGGCATCGGCGGGGCGCACCAGCAGCTCGGCGGGACCGCCGACGCGAAACCACGTCGCGGGGCCGAGCGCCGCGCCCGCCTGCACGCGGCCGCGCAGCGGTGGGAGCGCATCGGCGAGACTGGCGGGAGGGTGCATTGCCGCTAGTACCGTCATGCCCGGACTTGATCCGGGCAGCCACGCCCGCGCGGGAGATTGCTCCTCATCGCCCACCCATCGCGCGCTTCGGCATGGTCGCCTGCAACGCGGCAAGCTGCGCCGGCAGGGCGGCGGCCCATTGCGTGATGTTGCCGGCGCCGAGGCAGACCACGTAGTCGCCGGCACGCGCGATGGCGTTGACCATCTCGGCCAGGTGCTCCGGGCCCGACAGCGGCACCACGCTGCGATGGCCGCGCGCGCGCAGTCCCTCGATCAGCGCGTCGCGGTCGACACCTTCGATGCGCTGTTCGCCGGCGGCATAGACGTCGGCCACGATCACCGTGCCGGCGTCGTTCATGCAGGTGCAGAACTCCTCGAACAGCGACGCGAGGCGCGAATAGCGGTGCGGCTGCACCACGGCGACCACGTCGCGGGCGCCCGCCTGCCGCGCGGCCTTCAGCACGGCGGCGATCTCGACCGGATGGTGGCCGTAATCGTCGATGACCGTGATGCCGCCCGACTCGCCGGTCTTGCTGAACCGCCGCTTGACGCCGCGGAAGCCGGCGAAGGCGCTGCGCAGCGTGGTGTCGTCGATCTCCATTTCGGTGGCGATGGCCACCGCCGCCAGCGCGTTCTGCACATTGTGCTGGCCCAGCATGGGCAGGCGGAACGGCCCCATCTTGCGCGCGCGGTTCTTCGCGCGGTCGGCGACCATCACCTCGAACGTGCAGCCCAGCTTGTCGGCCACCAGCTTTTCCGCGCGCACGTCGGCCTGCGGCGAGAACCCGTAGGTGATGACGCGGCGGTCCGACAGGCGCGGGATCATCTGCTGCACCGCCGGATGGTCGGCGCACAGGACGGCAAAGCCGTAGAACGGGATGTTCTCGACGAACTGGTGGTAGCCGGCGAACATCGCCTCCGCCGAGCCCCAGTGGTCGAGGTGTTCGGGATCCATGTTGGTGACGACCGCGATGGTGGCGGGCAGGCGCAGGAAACTGCCGTCGCTCTCGTCGGCCTCGACCACCATCCACTCGCCTTCGCCCATGCGCGTGTTGGTGCCGTAGGCGTTGACGATGCCGCCGTTGATGACCGTGGGATCAAGGCGCGCGGCCTCCAGCACGCAGGCGACCAGGCTGGTGGTGGTGGTCTTGCCGTGCGTGCCGCCGACCGCGATGGCCCAGCGCAGCCGCATCAGCTCGGCCAGCATCTCCGCCCGCCGCACCACCGGCACCAGGCGCGCGCGCGCGGCCTGCACTTCGGGGTTGTCCGGGCGGACGGCGGTGGACGTGACCACCACGCGGGCGTTGGCGACGTGGCGGGCGTCGTGGCCGATGGCGACATGGATGCCGGCCTCGCGCAGCCGCTGCACATTGGCGTTCTCGGCGATGTCGCTGCCCTGCACGGTATAGCCCAGCACATGCAGCACCTCGGCGATGCCGGACATGCCGATGCCGCCGATGCCGACGAAATGGATGGTGCCGATGTTCAGCGGCATCGCCCTCATCGCACGCGCTCCGCGACAAGCTGTTCCACCGCGTCGGCGAGCGCGCCGGCCGCGTCGTCGTGTGCGCGCGCGCGCGCGGCATCGGCGGCATGGGCGAGGGCGGCGGGATCGTCGAGCAGTCGGGTCAGCATTTCGGCCAGGTGTTCCGCGGAGAATTGCGGCTGCGCCACCACCCATGCGCCATCTCCCAGAGCGCGCGCGTTGGCGGCTTGATGGTCGTCGATGGCGTGCGGCAGCGGCACCAGGATGGCGGGCCGGCCGATCACCGACAGCTCGGCCACGGTGGACGCGCCGGCGCGCGCGATGACCAGGTGCGCGTCGGCGAGGCGATCGGCCACGTCATCGAAGAAGCGCGCCAGGTCGGCGGTGATGCCGCTGCCGGCGTAGGCGTCGCGGACTCGTGGGAGGTCCTCCTCGCGGCATTGCTGCGTGACGTGCAGGCGCGCGCGCAGCGCGTCCGGCAATGCCGCAAGCGCCGTCGGCACCACGTCGGAGAACACCCGCGCGCCGAGCGAGCCGCCCAGCACCAGCAAGCGGATGCCAGCCGACGGCGGCGTGTAGTCGCGTGCGGCGATGGCTGGCCGCACCGGGTTGCCGACGACGCGGGTGGCCACCCGCGCGGGCAGCAGCGCGGTGTCGGCGAAGCTCAGCGCCAGCAGGTCCGCGCCACGCGCCAGCGCCCGGTTGGCGCGGCCCAGCACGGCGTTCTGCTCGTGCAGCAGCAGCGCGGGCCGGCGGCGCAGCGTGCGCGCGGCGACGAACGGCGCCACGCTGGGGTAGCCGCCGAAGCCTATCACCGCCGCCGCGTCCAGCCGGCGCAGAATTGTTCGGGCCTGGACCGCGCCGCGCAGCAGGCCGGCCGCGGCGCCGACCGCCCGCGCGCCGCGTCCGGCGAGGCCCGCGCCGGCGATGACGAACCTTTCCCGGCCCTCGAACACCGCGGAACGCTGGCCGGCGGAGCGCGCGTCGGTCATCAGCACGATTCTGTGCCCGCGCGCGACCAAGGTTGATGCCAGCGCCTCGGCCGGAAAGAAATGTCCGCCGGTGCCGCCGGCGGCGATCACGACGGGCTGCGCGGCCGGTCCTCTCACGACGCCCCCCTCATGGCGGGTCGCCCGCGTGGCGGCGGCGGGTCAGCGCCAGCAGCAGGCCCATCGGAACGCGATCGCCATCGCCGACGATCCGCCATACGAGACGAACGGCAAGGTCATGCCCTTGGTCGGGATCAAGTGCAGCGTGCATGCCCATGTTGACGAAGGCCTGCAATCCGAAACTCGCGATCAGGCCGGTGGCGGCGAGGATGACGAACATCTCGCCCTCGCGCAGCAGCTTGACCAGTCCGCGCAGCACGATGTAGGCGAACACGCCGAGCAGCACGAGGCAGACGATCAGCCCGAACTCCTCGCCGCAGACCGCGAAGATGAAGTCGGCATGGGCGTCGGGCAGCACGTCCTTGATGTGGCCCTCGCCGGGGCCGCGCCCGAGCAGGCCGCCATTGCCGAATGCCTCCAGCGCGCGATGCACCTGGTAGTTGTCGCCCACGTTGGGATGCAGGAAGCGCGCGACGCGGCTGCGCACATGCTCGAACGCGACATAGGCGGCAGCGCCGCCGCCGCCAATCGCCGCCAGCAGCACGCCGACGAAAGCCAGGTTCAGGCCGCCCACGAACAACTGGATGAAGAACGTGCCGGTGATGACCGCGAGCATCCCGATATCGGGCTGCGCCTGCAATAGCACCAGCACCACGGCGAACGCGGCGAACGCCAGCAACGTGCCGGGGAAGCGGCCCGGCTTGCGGCCCTCGGCCAGCAGCCACGCGGCGACTACCGCGAAGCACGGCTTGAGGAACTCGCTCGGCTGCACCGACAGTCCGGGCAGCGCGATCCAGCGGCGCGCGCCCTTGATCTCGATGCCGGCCACCAACGTGAGCGCGGTCAGCGCCAGCGCGATGATGAAGCCGGCGATGGCGACGCGGCGCACGCCGCGCGGGCTGAGCAGCGATACGGCGACCACGATCAGCCCGGCGGCGGCGAGGAACACCACCTGTTTCAGGATGAACACGTCGCGCGGCACATGGATGCGCTCGGCGACGGCGGGGCTGGCCGCCATCACCAGCACGTAGCCGAAGCCGATGAGGGTCGCGATGGCGAGCAGGGTCCAGCGGTCGACGGTCCACCACCAGCGGCCCAGCACGGAATTGTCGGCGCGCGAGAGCGTCGGCATCAGGCGGCCCTCGCGAGATCGGCCACGAGCGCGCGGAAGCGGTCGCCGCGCGCCTCGAAATTGGCGAACTGGTCGAAGCTGGCGCAGGCGGGGGAGAGCAGGACCACGGGCACGCCTTCGCGGCGCGCGTGGTCGAAGGCGGCGGGCACGGCGGCGTCCAGGGTGCCGGCGATTTCGTGCGGGACGTCGGCCAGCGTCCGCGCGAACGACGTCGCCGTCGCGCCCGATCAGCACCGCGTGGACGATGCGCGTGAAACAGGGCGTGCAGCGACTTCGATGCCCGCCGGCCTTGGCGATGCCGCCGGCGATCCAGACGAGTCGCGGATAGCACGCGAGCGCGACCGCGACGGAGTCGGCGTTGGTGGCCTTGCTGTCGTTGATGAAGTCGATGCCGGCGACCGTGCCGACGCGCTCCATCCGGTGCGGCAGTCCAGGAAATGATCCGCAGCGCGCGCTCGGCCGCCTCGCGGCGAACGCCGAGCGCCTCGGCCATCGCCAGGGCCGCGGCGGCATTCTGCGCGTTGTGCTGAGCCCGGCAGGCTATGTGGCCGCTCCGGCAGGGCGTCGTCGCGATCTGATGGTGCGCAAGCGGGCGGGGCCGCGTGCGCAACTACGCGGCGACGTCGCGCGAAGCCGCATCGTCGATTCCCACCACCGCCACGTCGTCCGCCGTCTGCCGCGCGAAGATTTGCTTCTTCGCAGCGACATAGCCGGTCATGTTGCCATGACGGTCGAGATGATCGGGGGACAGGTTCAGCATCGCCGCGACATCGAATCGTATCGTCGCGAGTCGCTCCAACATGTAGGAGCTCATCTCCAGCACGTACACTCCATCATGGGGCAGCAGCGGCAGCGACAGTGCCGCGTCGCCGAGGTTCCCGCCGGCCGCCACCGGCACGCCCGCCTCGCGCAGGATGTGCGCCAGCAGCGCCGTCGTGGTGCTTTTGCCGTTGGTGCCGGTGATGCCCGCGAATTGGGCGCGCGAGCCGCTGGCGCGCACCGCGCGGTACAGCAGCTCGGCGTCCGACAGAATCGGCACGCCGGCCGCGATCGCGGCGGCGGCGAACGGGTGTGGCGCGGGCAGGCGATGCGGGATGCCGGGCGACAGCACCAGCGCGTCCAGCCCCGCCATCGTCGGCTCGGCCACATCGACGCCCTCCGCCTGCGCCCGCGGCGGCGGCGGAATCGTCCCAGGCGGTCACGTCCGCGCCCATCGCCAGCAATGCGCGCGCGGCCGGCAGTCCGTTGCGGCCGAGTCCCAGCACCGCGAATCGCCGGCCCGCGAAGATGTCGGAGGGGAATGCGCTCATCGGATCTTCAGCGTCGCCAGGCCGACGAGGGCCAGGATCATCGAGATGATCCAGAACCGGATCACGATGGTCGGCTCGGCCCAGCCCTTCTTCTCGAAATGGTGGTGCAGCGGCGCCATCAGGAACACGCGGCGGTGGGTGCGCTTGTACCAAAGCACCTGCACCACCACGCTCACCGTCTCGACCACGAACAGGCCGCCGACGATCATCAGCACGATCTCGTGCTTCACCGCGACCGCGACCGCGCCCAGCGCGCCGCCCAGCGCCAGGCTGCCGGTGTCGCCCATGAACACCGCCGCCGGCGGCGCGTTGAACCACAGGAAGCCGATGCCCGAGCCGATCAGCGCCGAGCAGAACACCGCCAGCTCGCCGGAGCCGGGCACGCCGTTGAGTTGCAGGTAGTCGGCGAACACCCGGTTACCGACCAGGTAGGCGATCAGCGCGAACACCGCGGCACAGATGATGGTGGGGCCGATCGCCAGCCCGTCCAGCCCGTCGGTGAGGTTCACCGCGTTGCTGGCGCCGACCATCACGAAGCCGCCGAACAGCGGGAACGCCATGCCCAGCGGGATCAGCACGTCCTTGAAGATCGGCACCGCCACCGCGCTGCCGATCGGATCGCGCGTCAGATAGGCGAACCATGCGGCGGCGAGCACGCCGATCACCGCCTGGACGACCAGCTTGCCGCGCCCGGACAGGCCGCGGAACGACGCGCGCGACAGCTTGATGTAGTCGTCGACGAAGCCCAGCGCGCCGTAGCCGACCGTCACCAGCAGCACGCCCCACACATAGCCGTTGCGCAGATCGGTCCACAGCAATGTCGAGGCGACGAGTGCGGTCAGGATCAGCCCGCCGCCCATCGTCGGCGTGCCCTTCTTCTCGAGCAGGTGCCGCTCCGGCCCGTCGGGGCGGATCGGCTGGCCGTGGCGCTGGACGCGCTTGAGCCAGCGGATGAACGGCGGCCCCACGATGAAGCTGACCAGCAGCGCGGTCAGGCACGCGGCCCCCGAGCGGAACGTCAGGTAGGTGAACAGCCGGAACAGGCTGACCTGGTGATCGTACAGCCGGGCGAGGTTGTACAGCATCAGCCGCCCGCCCCGACAGCGCCCGCCTCGACGGCGGCCGCCTCGATCGCCTGGACGACCAGCTTCATGCGGCTGCCGAGGCTGCCCTTGACCAGCACCGCGTCGCCGGGGCGCAGCGCCGCCGCCACGACCGGCGCGAGGCTCGCGGAATCCGGCGCGTGCGCGCCGCGCATCGCCGGCGGCACCGCGTCGTGCAGCAGGCGCATCGACGCGCCGCAGGTGAACAGCAGATCCGCGCCGCGCCGCACATCGGGCGCCAGCGCGGTGTGCTCGACCGCCGCGTGCTCGCCGAGTTCCAGCATGTCGCCCAGCACGGCGATGCGGCGCGTCGCCGCTTGCAAGGCCAGCACCGACAATGCCGCGCGTACCGACACGGCGGAGGCGTTGTAGCTTTCGTCGAGCAGGATCGCGGCACCGCCGCGCACCGCCACGGCGCGGCGGGCGCCACGGCCGCCGACCGGCGCGAAACCCTCCAGTGCGGCCGCCGCGCGCGCGATGTCCAGGCCGAGTGCCGCCGCGACCGCGAGGGCGCAGGTCGCGTTCATCGCCATGTGCGCACCGGGCGCCTGCATGGTGAACGCCGCATCGACGCCGGCCACGCGCACGGCGACGCGGTTGCTGGCGGCGTCGCTATGCGTGTCCAGCAGGCGGGCGGTGTCGGATTGCGCGTGCGCCGAAAGTGATGGCGGGCTTGCCCCACAGCGCCAGCGCCGGACCGTCCGACGGCAGCACGACGCAATGATGGCCGTCATGGCCGGGGGAGCAGGGATGAGCGCGATCGGCAACCATACCTTCCGCGACCGACAGCTTCTCGCGCGCGATCGCCTCGATGCTGCCCAGATTGCCGATATGCGCCGCCGTGATCGCGGTCACGGCGGCCACATGCGGGCGCGCCAGGCGCGACAGCGGCGCGATCTCGCCGGGATGGTTCATGCCGATCTCGACCACGCAGAAGGCATGGCCGGGCGGCAGCGCGGGCCAGGGTCAGCGGCACGCCCCAATGGTTATTGTGCGACGCCTCGGCCGCCCAGGTGCGGCCGAACGCGGCCAGCACGGCGCGCAGCATCTCCTTGGTGGTGGTCTTGCCGACGCTGCCGGTGATCGCCACCACGCGCCCGCCGAACCGCGCGCGCGCGAAGGCGCCCAGCGCGCGCAAGCCCTCCAGCGTGTCGCGCACTTGCAGCAGCGGGGCGTCGTCGCCCACGCCATCGGGCAGCCGATGCACCATCGCGCCGGCGGCGCCGCGCGCCAGCGCGTCCGCGACGAAATCGTGCCCGTCGCCGCTGTCCGTCGCGAGTGCGATGAACAGCGCGCCCGGCTGCACGGTGCGGCTGTCGATCGACACGCCGCTGGCCGCGAACGGGGTCCGCAGCAGGCCGCCGGTGGCGGCCAGCAAATCGGACGGCGGCCAGAGGGCGGTCACGCGACGCCCGCCAGCCGCCGCACCGTGCCCACGTCGTCGAACGGCAGCACCGTGCCGCCGACCGTCTGCCCCTGTTCGTGGCCTTTGCCGGCCACCGCCAGCACGTCGCCGGCGCGCAGCATGTCCAGCCCGGCGGCGATGGCGGCGGCGCGGTCGCCGACCTCGATGCCGCCGGGGCAGCCGGCCAGCACCGCCGCACGGATCGCCGCCGGATCCTCGCCGCGCGGGTTGTCGTCGGTGACGATGCAGATGTCGGCGTGGCCGGCGCACGCCGCGCCCATCAGCGGACGCTTGCCCGCATCGCGGTCGCCGCCGGCGCCGAACACCACGACCAGCCGCCCCGCCGTGTGCGGCCGCAGCGCCGTCAGCAGGCGTTCCAGCGCATCGGGCGTGTGCGCGTAATCGACATACGCCGCCGCGCCGTGGTCCAGCCGTACCGCCAGTTCCATGCGCCCGCGTACGCCGTGCAGCCGCGCCAGCAGCGGCCAGGGATGTTGCAGGCCGGTCGCCTCGGCCAATGCCGCGGCCATCAGCGCGTTGTCTGCCTGGAACCGGCCCGGCAGCGGCACGGCTATTTGGTGCCGCGCGCCGTCGACCTCGATGTCCAGAACCTGTCCTTCGGGGCGAGGCGCCGCGCGCACCAGCCGCACCGTGGCGGCCCCCTCGCCGACGCTGCGCAGATCCAGGTGCCGCCGCCGCGCGATGTCGCCGAGCGCCCGCAACGTCGTCGCATCCAGCGCGGTGCTGGCCACCGCCGGCGCGTGCGGCCGCAGCAGCGCCTCGAACAGCCGCAGTTTTGCCGCGCGATAGCGGTCGAAAGTGCCGTGGTAATCCAGGTGGTCGCGCGTGAGGTTGGTGAAGCCGGCGGCGGCCAGATGCAGCCCGTCGAGCCGGAACTGGTCCAGCCCGTGCGAGGACGCCTCCAGGGCCGCAAACCGGATGCCGGCGCGCGCCATCGCCGCCAGCGTCTCGGACAGCGCCACCGGATCCGGCGTGGTCATAGAGCCGTCGCGCGACAGGTCGGTGCCGGGGGCGACCACGCCCAGCGTGCCGAGGCTGGCGCCCCGCCTGCCATGCAGCGTCCAGAGCTGGCGCAGGAAGTCGACCGTGCTGGTCTTGCCGTTGGTGCCGGTGACGGCGACCAGTGTGGCGGGCGGCGGTCCGGCGAGCTGGGCCGCGATCTGCGCCAGGCGGCGGCGCGGCTCGGCGTCCTCGATCAGCGGCCTTGGCGGCACGCCGGGCGGCCAGGCGGTGCCGGGGCGCGCCAGCACCGCCACCGCGCCGCGCGCCACCGCATCGCCGATGAACCGGCTGCCGTCGTCCCGCGCGCCGGGCACCGCCACGAACAACGAACCAGGCCATGCCTGCCGGCTGTCGGCGGTCACGCCGCGCACCTCCACGCCGCCGGCGGCCTGCCAGCTTGCCGCCGCCGGGGCGGGGAGCGGCCCCTGATTGGCCAGTCGCGTCACCAGCTCACTCGCTCGCAACGGCTGGCGTCCGCCACAGCGCCTCATGGCGCAGGTCGCGCGGCGGCATCACCACGGGGGGCGCCAGCACGGAGGGAGTCTGGCGCACCGGGGTCGGGCGGGTGCCGAACGAGCGGCGTCCCGGCCCGCGCGCCACCGGCAGGTCTGCCGACATCGCCGGCGGCGGCGTCAGCGGGCCCTTCGCGCCGCTCGGCCGCGCCGGCTCCAGCGGAATGTCGAGCGAGGCCTGCGTGGCCACCGCCGCCGCGCCGGTGACGGGCAGCAGGCCCAGCATCGGCGCGATGCGCGCGATCACCCGCCCGGCGCCCGGCGCGCTGACCGCGCCGGCGGTGGAAAAGCCGCCGGTGGATTTGTTGCCCTGCGGGTCGTCCAGCATGAAATACACCGCGTAGCGCGGCGCGTTCATCGGAAACACCGAGACGAAGGCCGAGACGTTGGCGTGGCGCTCGTAGCTGTGATGCAGCACCTTCTCCGCCGTGCCGGTCTTGCCGCCGACGAAATAGCCGGGCACCTCGGCCGGCTTGCCATAGCCGGACGTGACCACCAGGCGCATCAGCTTGCGGGTGATGTCCGACGTGGCCTCCTGCATGATGCGCGTGCCCTCCGGCGGCGCCGCGTCGTCCTGCGCCAGGATGGTCGGCTGGTGCAGGATGCCGCCATTGGCCACCGCGGCGGTCGCCGTCACGATATGCAGCGGCGAGACCGCGACGCCGTGGCCGAAGCCGATGGTGAGCGTCGCCGCTTCCTTCCAGTTGGCAACCGCGGGGAACAGCGGCCGCCCGGCCTCCGGCAGTTGGACCTTCAGGCGCGACATCAGCCCCAGCTTTTGCAGCCACGCGCGCTGCCGCTCGGCGCCGACCGCCAGCGCCATCTTGGCGGCGCCGATGTTGGACGAATAGGCGATGATCTCGGGGATGTACAGGAAGCGGTGCTTGCCCTCGAAATCGTTGATGGTGAAGCGGCCGATGTGGATCGGGTTGGTGGCGTCGAAGCCGTTCCAGATGTGGACCACATCGTCGTCGAGCGCCATCGACACGGTTTGCAGCTTGAACGTGCTGCCCGGCTCGTACATGCCGGTGACGGCGCGGTTGAAGCGGTCGTCGGCGGGCGCGTTGCCGAAATCGTTGGTGTCGTAGTCCGGCAGGCTGACCATCGCCAGAACCTCGCCGGTGCGCACGTCCATGACGATGCCGCAGGCGCCGATCGCCTTGAACTCGTCCATCGACTTCGAGAGCTCGTCGCGCACCACCGCCTGCACCCGCACGTCCAGCGACAGGCGCAGCGGCTGGCCGCTGGTGCGCAGCCGCTGGTCGAAATACCGCTCGGCGCCGGCCACGCCATGCTCGTCGACATCGACGCCGCCAAGCAGTTGTGCCGCGACCCGGCCCTGCGGGTAGTGGCGCCGCTCGGTCGGCTGGAAGGCGATGCCGGGAATGCCGAGATCGTTGATCGCGAGTTCCTGCTCCGGCGTGAGCTGGCGGGCGAGATACACGAACTGCTTGGTGGGATCGGACAGCCGCCGGGCGACGTCCGCCTCGTCCAGCGTCGGCAGCACCGATTTCAGCTTGTGCGCGACATCGGCGGGGTCGGCCATTTCGCGCGGGTCGGCGTACAGCCCGGCGGTCGGCAGCGAGATGGCCAGGATCTCGCCGTTGCGATCGGTAATCATCGCCCGTTGCGCGTGCGGCATCGCCGGGTCGGTGGCCGCGTCGGGGTCCGTGTTCGGCGAAAGGTCGTCCGCGCCGATCGCGGCGGTCTGGATCACCCGGGGCCGGTTCGGGTCGAGCGGATTGTCCGGCGCCGCCGCGGCCTGCGTCGGGTGGCGCGGCAGCACCGGCTGGATGATGGTGGCGTCGGCGAGCTTCAGGCCGACCGCGCCGAACAGCACGGCAAAGCCCGCCGCCGCCAGCACCAGCCGGCCGCGCGTCCGCTCCAGCGCGGCACGCCGCTTGAGGTCGGGGGCGGTGACGCGCACCGTTTCCATGCGCGGCACCCCGGCATCGCGCGGCGCGCCGAAGCGGCGGGCTGGCGTCGCGGGCGAGGGCGCGTTCGGGTCCGGCTCGTCGGTCATCGCGCCAGCGTCTCCGCCGCGCCGGGCCGATACCGCTGGAAGGCGCCGACGGCCGGTGGCGCCGACAGGCCGCGCGCCATGCCGAGCGCCGAGGCCACCTGCGACGGCGCGCTGGCGATCGGCGGCGCGGCGGCCTGGATGGCCAGCGGGTCGGGACGCGATGCGGCGGCGAAGCGATGCGGCAGCGCGCGCGCGGCGTTCGCGTAGGCGGGCGGGGCATAGCTGGGTGTCCGCGCCCGGCGCGGCGGCGCGACATGGGGCGTCGGCGCCAGGGCGCTGGCGACCAGCGCACGCGCCATGTCCGGACGAGTCGTCTCCGGACGCGCCACAGGCGGGCGCGCCGGCGCTGGCGGGTAGTCGTACGGAATGCCGCCGGCACTGACGCCGATCACCGCGGGTGCCGCCCCGGCCGCCCCGTCCGCGCCGGGCGCGGATACGTCGAGCGGCGCCGGCGGCGCGGGCGGGGCTTGCACCGGCGGCAGCCGGTCGTCGACCTGCGCCAGCGTGGTGAACTGGCCGGGCGCCAGCGGCGCCAGTTCCGGCAGGTGCGCCGCGGCAAGCTGCTGCAGCCGCGACGGATCGTTCAGCAGCGCGTATTCGGCGCGCAGCACCGCGATATGCGCGCGCAGCTTCGCGGTGCTCTGCGAGATCTGCTCGATCTGGTGGTCGAGCACGTAGCCCTGATGCTTCGCCTGGTACAGATACAGGCCGGACCCGGCGGCCATCAGCATCGCCAGGCAGGTCACGGGGCGGATCACGCCACCGCCTCCGCCGCGCCGGCCGCCATCGCGACGCGGGCCATCGCGCGCAGCCGGGCGCTGCGCGCGCGCGGGTTGGCGCGGCATTCGGCCTGGCCGGGACGCAGCGCGCGCGCGGTCAGCAGGCGATAGGCGGGCCGTTCCCGCGCCAGCAGCCCGGCCGGATCGTGTCGCGACGGCGCGCCGGCGCGGCCCGATGCGTCCGCCATGAACCTTTTGACCAGGCGATCCTCCAGGGAATGAAACGACACCACGACCAGCCGCCCGCCCGGCGCCAGCAGCGAGGCGGCGGACTCGAGCGCCCGGGAAATCTCGCCGAGCTCGTCGTTCACGCGGATGCGCAGCGCCTGGAAACTGCGGGTGGCCGGGTCCAGGCCGGAGCGGTCCGGCGGCAGCACGCCGCGAATGATCGAGGCCAGCCGCGCGGTGGTGGTGATCGGCGCGATCGCCCGTGCCGCCACGATGGCGCGGGCGATGCGCCGCGAGTGGCGTTCCTCGCCCAGCTCGAACAGCGTGTCGGCCAGCGCCCGCTCGTCCAGCGTGGCCACCAGCTCGGCGGCGGTCGGACCCTCGCTGCCCATGCGCATGTCCAGCGGCCCGTCGGCGCGGAAGCTGAAGCCGCGTGCGGGATCGTCGATCTGGAACGACGACACGCCGAGGTCGAGCACCACGCCGTCGAGCGACGCGACGCCGCGCGCGCCCAGCAGATCCAGCATGTCGCCGAAGCGGCCGTGCAGCAGGTGCAGCCGGCCGGGATGGCGTTGCGCCAGCGCCGCCCCGCGCGCCATCGCCTCGGGATCGCGGTCGATCGCCCATAGCGTGCAGGCCGCGCGCTCCAGGATGGCGGCCGCGTAGCCGCCGCCGCCGAACGTGCCGTCGAGGTAGGCCGCGCCGTCGCGCGGAGCAAGCTGGTCGAGGACTTCAGGCAGCATGACCGGAGTGTGGATCATGCGCCCGGAGTCCCAAGCGACTGTTGCGTGGACGAAATCGCACCGTTGCGCGCGCGGGTAGCGCTCGCGCGCCTCGGCGCGGCGGCGCTCGGCGGCCTGCGGCTCCCAGATCTGGAACCAGCGTCCCATGCCCATGAAGGCCGCGCTGTCGGCCAGCCCGGCATGGGCGGCCAGCGCCGGCGGCAGGATGATGCGGCCCTCGCGGTCGGCCTCCAGCGGGAACGCGTCGGCATAGATGGCGGTCGCCAGATCCTCGTGCGCCTCGCTCAGCAGATCCAGATGCTCCAGCGGTGTCGCCAGCCGCTCGAAGGCATGGCTGGGCCAGGCATCGACGCAGGGCTGGGTGTGCGAGGGGCGCAGTACCATGGTCACGGTGGCGGCCGCCAGCCCGTCGGTTCCGGGCGGCCGCAGGGCGGCGCGGAAGGCGGCGGGAATGGAGACCCGGCCCTTGGCGTCCAGCCTGTTCAGGTGATGACCCATGAAGTGGGACATTCGGCCGACCCGTCCCCTTTCCGCCCGCGCCGCACACCGCAGCCACCCCACGTCCTGGGATGACATGGGATAACATGGGTGAACATGGGGCGTCAAAGATAATGCGGGCCGATCGTTGGCGCCGGGGTGGAAAATCGCGGCCTTCACCAGAGGTTTACGAATGGCGATTGCCGGCGTGCGTTCCGGGTATGTTCCGAAGAAAGCTGAGGTCCGTTGCGCAGAAAGGTGGGGGCCT
This sequence comes from uncultured Pseudomonadota bacterium, assembly GCA_963758455.1. Classification (GTDB taxonomy): domain Bacteria; phylum Pseudomonadota; class Alphaproteobacteria; order Acetobacterales; family Acetobacteraceae; genus CAVRQM01. The sequence continues at coordinate 359,573 of CAVWVK010000001.1, forward strand.
GCTCGGAAGAAAGGCTGCCAGACGGCCTGTAAGCCGGGTTCTGTCCCTCCACCCATGACCTTGCGATCCCTGGGTGGAATGGACGGCCATTCCTCTGGGACGCGCATTGCTGCGCGCCTCGCGCGACCAACCCGGGCGGCGGGGCGGGAATGCCCCTGCGTCACGCATCCTTGCGGATGCGCCGCCGGCCGCCCCTATTCGGTCTTGCTCCCGGTGGGGTTTGCCCTGCCGCCCCTGTTGCCAGGGGCGCGGTGCGCTCTTGCCGCGCCGTTTCACCCTTGCCGGCGGCGCCCTCGCGGGCGGCGTCGGCGGTTTGTTTTCTGTGGCACTTTCCCTGGGGTCGCCCCCGCCGGCTGTTGGCCGGCACCGCATTCCCGTGGAGCCCGGACTTTCCTCCACCGGGGCGGCGTCACCCCGGCAGCGGCCGTCCAGCCGTCTGGCCGGCGTCACATGCGGCAGGGCGCGCGCGGGGTCAATGGCGCGGCGCCCAGCGGCGTTCACACGACATGCTGACCGGCCGCCAGCGGTGATCGCTACCCGGCGCGCGCGCGATCACCCATACTGTTCCGGCCGCATGGCAAACCGCGCGGCGCCGTTTCCCGTGGAAGCGGCGAAACCGGGAGGAACAACGGCGATGGATGCCGCGAGATCCGTTTGCTGGCGCAGGCGTTCCGGCGTGCCCGCCAGCCTGCTTCGCCGCACCGCGATTGCGATCATGATGCTCGCCCCGCTGGGCGTGACCTGGCGCGCGGAAGCGCAGGGGACGCGCCTCACGCCACGCGCGCATACCGCGCAGGGCGACGTCATAGGCCTGCGCGACGGCCTCATCGCCAAGTACCTCGGCATCCCCTATGCCGCGCCGCCGGTCGGCGATCTGCGTCTGGCGCCGCCGCGGCCTCATGCGCCTTGGGCCGCGCCGTTGCGGGCCACGCACTACGGCAGTCCCTGCCCGCAGACGGCGCGGCTGGGCTCGCCGAGCGTCGATGAGGACTGCCTGTTCCTCAACGTCTACGCGCCCGCTTTCGGGCTGCCCGGCCGCCCCGTCCTGGTGTTCATCCACGGCGGCAGCTTCAATTCGGGAAACGGCGGCGTCACCGCGGGCGGCCCCAGCTATGACGGCGGCGACATCGCGCGCAAATCCGGCGCGGTCGTCGTCACGATGAACTACCGCCTGAGCATCCTCGGCTTTCTCGCCAACGCGGGGCTCGACCAGGACAACGGGCGGCCCTCCGGCAATTACGGTATTCAGGACCAGCAGCAGGCGCTGCGCTGGGTCCGGCAAAACATCGCGGCGTTCGGCGGCAACCCGGGCAACGTCACGATCTTCGGCGAGAGCGCGGGCGGCATCTCGGTGCTCTACCACCTGGTCTCGCCGGGCAGCGCCGGCCTGTTCCAGCGCGCCATCATCGAGAGCAGCGACGACGCGGCCTCGGTGCCGCTCGGCGCCGCCGAGGCGATCTACGCCCCGGTCATCACGGCGCTCGGCTGCGACCCGGCGAACAACACCGTCGCCTGCCTGCGCGCGCTGCCCGTCTCGACGATTCTGAACCTCGAGGCGCTCGGCGTGAACGCCGGTCCCATCCTGGATGGCCAGACCGTGCCGGGCCTGCCCACCGCGCTGTTCAAGGCGGGAGCGTTCAACCATGTCCCGGTCATCGCCGGGACCAACGGCAATGAGGGGACGTATTTCATCGCCGTGGCGACGAACAGCGCGCATCCCGGCTCCGCCCTGACCGCCGCCGAGGTCACGCGCACCGTCACCGTCGATTTTCCGGCCGCCGCCGCCCAGATACTTGCGGCCTACCCGTTCGCGAACTACCCCACCCCGGCGCAGGCGCTGGCCGCGATCGAGACCGACAGCTTCTTCGCGTGTCCGACCGACAATGTGCGCGGGCTGATCGCGCCCCATGCGCCGGTCTGGGGCTATGAGTTCAACCAGGCGAACCCGGTGCAGAACTTTCCGCGGCCGTCGGCGCCCGGTCTGGTGATGGGCGACAGCCACACGACGGAGCTTGCCTACGTGTTCGGCCATGACGGCGCCGGCACACGCCTCGGCGGCGCCGACGAACGACTCTCGACGGCGATCATCGGCTACTGGACGTCGCTTGCCGCGTTCGGCAACCCAAACCTCGCCGATGACGATTTCGCGCCGTATCTCGGGCCGACGCTGGGCGACGAGGATCGGCCGTCGTGGCGCAGCGTGAACGAAGCGCCGGGCCTGGTCGAATCCCTCGCGACGCCGATCGGCGCCGAAAGCGGTTTTGCCGCGCGGCACCACTGCGCGCTCTGGTCGTCGCTGGGCTATCCTGAGGTGCTGATCGAGAGCATTCCCAGCCAATGATGGCCGAGCGGTCCAAGGTCCGAAAATCCGTGTCGGTGGAACTGGATGGCCGGGTCACGCCCGGCCATGACGATGTTACCGTCTAGTCAACAAGCCCTTGGTATAAAGCCTACCTGCCGCACGGATCTTCCATGCTGCTTCATTTTGGGGGCTTGGCGCGTGCGAGCCGGTCAACCGCAATATCGCCTTCCAGTTCGAGCGGCGACAAATCGCTAAGTGCGTTCGCGCGCAACTCAGCAATCTGCGCTTCGAGACTCTCGGCCTTTCGATAAGCGTCGCCGATTTTTTTCTGCGCAGCCGGCGTCAGCAACGGGATGAGCTGGCTCTGCAAGCGATCCCAATCAACGCGGTGACGGCCGACACCGGTTGCGCCTGAAAGCCACTCGGCCACCACGGCAGCGGAGCGCAGCACCGCCCACAGATACGCCGTGTCCACCTTCGATTTCGGCTTGGGCCGCAGGATGGTGAATTCCTTGGAGATCAACAGACCCTCCGCCCACGCGGGAACGACGCAAATCGCCCGATTTACGGCGTTGATATGACTGACTACGATGTCGCCAGCCTTGGCGCTGCTTACATCGCCATAGCCCACTTCTTTGCCGAGGCGCGCCTCGCCGCGTTCGGGGCGGCCGGTGTAGGTGATACGGAAAAAGGAATATTCCTTGTCCGGCTCAAACGGGACACTTTCCCAGACTGGATCGACGAGGTTCGATAACTGGTCGGAGCTTGCGCCGACATTCAACCAGACCGACTCCAGTTCCGACGCCTGCCAAGGGCGGAGATATTTCGCATCGAGACGCCCGCCGAGCCGGTCGGCAGGTACAAGCCAAGGCCCCTTTTTCCCGTTCATGTAGTCGCGAAACGCCGCCGTAACCTCGTCCATCTCTCGCGCGGCAATGCGGCGCGCCTTTTCGGCGACGCTCTGCGGCGTCCGCAGCACCACATCATCCAATCCTACATAGCGGCACTCGTAAGCGAAGATATCCGGCTGGCCGTCATTACCAGGCCCCCGCTTCGTCGCGTAGAGAATGCTTGTCTTCGCCCGCGCGCCGGATCGTTGGAAAGCGTCACCCGGCAGCGAGATCACCGCCCGGATGACAAACTTGCGCCGAATAAAATCCCTGACGAACCCAAAGTCCTTACCCGCGAGCAGGCTGTCGTCGATCACCGTCAGCAGCCTGCCGCCATCTTCAAGCAGGTCGTGATACCGTTCGATGAACATCGCGTTGGACCGGAGCGAGCTCCGGATTTGCGATGTATTCTCGATTTTGGCCAGCTCGTATTGGCGCAGCACGCGCCCTTCATTGTCGTTGCGCAGCTCCTTCGTCATCGAAAAGGGCGGGTTGGTCAGGGCGCACTGAAATTTCATGCCGCCCTTGATGGCATCCCGCAACTCGGTCTGGTCCCGCGTCAGCTCAACATCCTGCCCCTCGATGGATTCAAGCTCCTTGTCGAGCGCGTCCGCCGAGTAGATTCGGCTGCCGCCGTCGCCGTGCAGATACATATTGATGCGGGCAATCTGCGCGATGGGCGGGCTTTTGCCGAAGTCCACTCCGTAGATCACTCATTGGAAATGCGGTCGATGAGGCGACTTTTCTCGGCAATGCTCAGGTTTTTGTTGTTGCGCACCGTGTTGCGCATCTCGGTCAGAATTTCGATAAGAAAGCCGCCTGTCCCGCAGCAGGCATCAAGCGTGCGTTCCACATCGGTGCGGGTCACGTTCAAATCGGCCAGCCGCGTGACGAGCTTGACGATGCTGCGCGGCGTAAAATACTGCCCAAGCTCCTTGCCGCGCATGGTGGCGTTGAGAAAAGTCTCAAAGAGGCGGCCGTTCAAGTCCTCGTCGATACCGAACATGTTGTAGTGCTGGAGCTTCTCGACCACGGCTCGTATCGTGTCCGGCCGCAAGTCGATTTGTTCTTCGCGACCGAAGATGCGTTTCTTTTTCCGCGCCGCGATGTCGCGCTCGATGTTCCGGCGCAGGTTGCCGAACAGGATATCGTTGACCGGATTGGTCGCCAGCTTTTGGCTGTCGATCCAGTGGATCGAGAACGCCACGGCATCTTTCGGCAGGCGCACTTTGCCGCCCTGATCGAGAAGCGCCTTGATCTCGGGGGTTTCGCGCAGCTGGCGGTCGCAGTGCAGCTTGACGAACATGAGCTTGGTGAATTCGAGGAAGGCGGCAGTCGGACTGCTTCCTTCCGTTTTCCACACCGCACGATGACATGAGGTGAACAGCGTCTTCGTCACCTGTGCATCGGGGCGCTCGAAAACAAACGTGTTGGCGTCGGATACCGGCGCGGGCTGTGCAAGGTGATCCGCCCCGAGAAGGCTGCGCAATTGCTCGTATTTTGGGTTGCCCGCCTGAAAGTCGGCGAACGAAAGTTCGAGGATGGGGGCCTTCCGATCCCACTCATAAACGCCGGTCGATATCCCGTTCGTCAGGATAAAGTGGGTCACAGGATTTGCATCGGCGAAGCTCTGATTTAGCGCGAGACAGTAGCCGCTGCACTGCGGGGTCCAGTCCTGCGGGTTCTCAGAGGTCGATTTTGCGTCCATCACCCATCGGGGCTTGCGCCGATGCGTGATGACGTAATCCGGCTTGTAGCGGACGGAGCGCGAGCCGCCGAGCGATACCGTCAGCTCGCCGATGGATTTCTTCGGCTGAATCTGATTGTCGCGATAGCCAAGGTCTTTCAGCAGCCGGTCGGCGAAAAAGCTTTCGACCGACGCTTCATTGCTGAGATCGGCGCACCGGCAGAACAGGTTTCATCGGCGGGCGCCGCCAGGCTATCGAGCAGGCTGCGCCGTGGCGGGACGAATTTGGGCGCGCGGCGGCGAGGTTTGTGGGTCATCGCGATGCCGCCTTCTTGTCGGTTGGCTTGGGCCGCTGCTGCCGGGGGCGGTCCCAGTAGGCGCTCTTGCAGGCCGGGCAAACCTTCGGCTCGTGATCCTTCTCGCGCGGCACCCATTCGTGGCCGCAGCGCTCGCACCGGTAGCCCCAAATCTGCACCTTCGACATAACGCGGCGGTAGCACACCAAAGCGATGTCACGTCAAGTATGCGAGCTTTAGGTAAGCGCGACGGGCGTGTCCCTGCCGGGCCGGATACTAGGCGCGAGCGCCCGGAGCCTGGCCCTTCGCCCAAAAGCTACGGGCCTGTCTCCGCCCATGCGGGTAACGCCCCCTCACGCATCATCCTGCGGGCCGCCGACGCGGCCCCTGCTTAGGGGTGACTTCCCCTCGGCGCACTGCAAGCAAAACAGATCGAAGATTTTCCGGCTTTCGTCGTGCTAGAGGCTGCTGAAAAGCGACAGCTCGTTGATCATAGGGTCTGCTTGGCGATTTGGTCGGGTAAGACGGGTGCTCGCTCGCGGAAATCGGTCATCATGGCCATATTGGACGCATCTCGGGTGTCCGCTGCCGCCGAGCAGCTTGGGCAGCGGACGAGGTTGTAGGCGGCCATGGCGAAGGTGAACTGCCAGCTGATCTTGGGCAGCCGCGATGGCGCGTCTTGCGCAGCCGGCGACGGTCTTGGCCAGCTGAACGCCTCCTCGATCCGTTTGCGGATGCGCAGGCTGACCCGTAGCCGGGTGGCGCGTGGTCCGGCGGTCATGGCCGAGCGGCGGCCGCTGCTGTTCTGGGCACTGCGGGATTGATCTCGCGCAGTTCGGCGACGAAGTCCTTCGTCGAAGCCTTGTCGCCGGCAGCGTGACGCGCGCGGGCGGTCCGCGCGGGGCGCGATCAGGTGCAGCGCCGCCAGCGCTCGGAATGGCCGAGGCGCGGGTGGCGAGCGCGCCACGATCAGCCGTTGCGGTTCTCCATCAGCGCTGCCCTGAAGCAGAGCTTGGCCTCCTTGCCGCGCCCTTGCGGTAAAGCCGCGCGTCCGGGTCGGTGACGGAGGCTGCGTCGCGTTGCTGCGCTTCTGGCCGTGGAAGTCCTGCTCGCCGTTGCGTCCGCCATCCGGCGGCGGCCGAACCGTCGTTCGGCCGGAAGCTCTTGGTGCTCGCCGACGCCTCCAGCAGCGTGCCATCGACGAGAATGCTCGGTGGAGAGCAGCGTCTGGACGCGAGGATGCGCCAGCCTGTGGCCAGGAACTTCACCGCGACATCGCCGCGAGCAGGCGATCGCGGTTTTTGGTGAAGGTCGTGGCTCCATACCGGGTCATCGACGCCAGGCCACGAACCAGCGGAACAGCAGATCGACTCGATCCGTTCAACCAGTTGCCGCTCCGAGCGGATCGAGAAGAAGGCCTGCACAGCATGCGCGCATAGCCGCTCAGGCGGGATCGAGACCGGCCAGCCGGCGCGTAGAGCGTGTTGACTCCGGCGACAGCGTCCCAGTGCCGCGTTGACGATCTCACGGATCACCCGCAGCGGATGGCCCGGACGGATGCGCTTCTCCAGATCGACGTAGCTGAGAAGATCCGCGATTGTGTCGCTGCCACGCATCTCACCAGCCGCCCTATGACCCACGGCAGGGAATCACGATGAAGCGCGAACCGCTACCAGATTTTCAGCAGCCTGCTAGGAAGATCAGAAAACTTCGCCGGTTTTGCTTTCTGTTTGCACACCCCCGTTCTCGGCGAAGGCCACGGTTGCATCAGCCGATGCAACCAAAGCCAACAGAGAAAGGGAACGTTATGAAAATTACTGTCGCACTACCTATCCGGAAATTTGACGAAAACGGAATACCGATCATTCAGCGGAGCCTCCGGCGAAGCGGCCCGCTTCCCCTCAGCCTCCCCCCATGAGCTGACGCGCCCGCTTGACGGGATCCATGCACGCCTGATCGCCCTTGGCGTCGAGCGCCCGCGCCTGCGCCACGTCCATCTTCGCCTCCGACATCCGATCGCTCGATGCTGTCGCGGCGCCGGCGTTCGCGGCTCCCGGCTTGGTTTCGACCGAGCTGCTGGCCGGGGCGCTGGAGGCGGCGGCCATCGTCGGCTGGCCCTGCTGCTGGCGGCGCACGTCCTCGGCGGAGGTCGCCACCTGGTTCGAGGCGGCGCTCATCTCCTTGGTCCCTCCGGTGCCGCCCAGCTTGCCGGTGGCCGAGGTGCCGGTGGCCGAGGCCTGCGTGTTCGTCTCCGGGTTGGTCTTTACCGTGCCCGGCCCGGCGCCCACGAGCGCGCCGGTGGTGGCCGGTCCCAAGGCGGGGCTTTGGCTGAGCGCCTTGTCGAGTTGCGCGATCTGGCTCGTGCAAGGTCCGGCGAATGCCGATGCCGATAACGCCGACAGGGCCAAGCCGATCGCTGCGCCGGCCAGGGCGATGCGCGTATCCATCCGTCGCCTCCTGCATCTTGCTGTGCCGGTCGAGAACGGCGGCGAGGTCGGAGGGGTTTTCGTCGGCCCGGATCAGTCCGGCGTGACCAGCCGTGCCGCGGCCAAGGAGACTTGGCGGGAAGCGAGGGGGAATTGGCGCGCTCGCTGGAGCCTGGTCGCCCAAATCGGGTCTCGGTGACGCCGGACCGAGGATGCTCGCCGCAACCCGCCGCCGCCGCTCAATCCCAGGAGAATGGCATGGCTACGATCACGTTCACGAAAACCGCGCCGCCGGAATGGCTGATGGCGATGTGGAAGGAAATCGACGACAAGACCTTCGGCAAAGGGTTCGATTGCTTCGCCGAGAACGCAGTGTGCAACCTCGGTGTTGCCGATTGGCGCGGACGCGAGGCGATTCGTCGGAATCTGCGCGACTTCATCGACAAGGGCCTGACCGCGCATCACGACGTCGTCGAGTATTTGGACAGCCCCTTGCTCAAGGTTTTCCACGGCAAGGTCACGATGAAGTTCGACGATCCCGGCATGGCGACCGTCAAGCCCACGATGACGCACTTCTTCTACATGGACGAAGCCGATCCCTCGAAGGTCAGCCGATGGATCGGATCGGTTGGCCCCACCGGGTTCTAGCGCGGAGCCGGGCGGAGTTTACGGCGGTTGCCGCCGCGTCAGCCGGCGGCGATCATCCTCGCCACCGCGAGCAGGCGGGCCAGCGTGCCGGCATCCGCCTGGCCCGTCACCGCCTCCGGCCGCCAATGCCGCTGGAAGGCGCGCAGCACCGCGGCCAGCGCCGGGTCCAGCGGCCCCTCCGGCGCCACGCGATAGCCGATGTCCGCCAGCGCCGCGCGCACGTCGCGCAGGCTGGCGGCATCGCGCACCGCGCCGCCGGTGCCAAGATCGGGCACGCCCGACGGCCACATCCCCACGCCGTTGCGCGCGAAGCCTTCCCAGTCGAAGCGTTCGCCGGGATCGTCCTTGCGCTCGGGGGCGATGTCGCTGTGCCCGACCACGTTGCGCGGCGGAATCGGGTGGCGCGACAGCACCGAGAGGCACAGGTCGCACACGGCGGCCATTTGCAGCGCCGGGAAGTCGCGGTAGCCGTGCTCGTGGCCGGGGTTGACGACTTCGATGCCGATCGAGCGGTCGTTCAGGCCGCTGTGTCCGCGCCAGTGCGAGACGCCGGCGTGGAAGGCGCGGCGGCGCTCGTCGACCAGCGACCACACCAGCCCGTCCTCCTCGACCACGTAATGCGACGACACGCGCGCGGCGGGATCGCGCAGCCGGTCGATCGCGGCCTGCGCCGAGGCCATGCCGGTGTAGTGCAGCACCAGCGTGTCGATCGGCACGCCGGGCGGGCGATCGTCCTGGTTCGGGCTGGGGGCGGCGCGGATGGTCAGCGCGGTGTCCGAACTCACAGCCCCCGCTCGCGCTTGATGCTGTCCCAGGCGGCGTTGATGCGCGCCACGGTGTCGCCGGCGCGGGCGATGAAATCGGCCGGCACGCCGCGGCTGGCCAGGCTGTCCGGATGGTTCTCCCGCATCAGGTGCTTCCAGCGCATGTGCAGTTCCGCGTCGCTCGACGAGCGCGGCAGGCCGAGCACGACATAGGCGTCGTCGATCGCGGCGGCGTTGGGCGGCGCCGCGCGGCCGCCGGGATTGGCCGCGCGTTCCCATGCCGGCTGACCCAGGCCGAGCCGGTGACACACGGTTTGCAGGAAGCGCGCTTCCGGCGGCGTCACCGGCCGGTCGGCGCGGGCGATGGCGAACAGCGCGACCAGCACGTCCTCCAGCACGCCGGGAGAATCGGCGAAGGTCTCGCCGAGCTGGGCAGCGTACGGCTCGAACCCCTCGGCGCTGTCGCGGGCCTGGTCGAACAGCCGGCCGATGTCGCGCGCCGCCTCGGGCGGGATGCGGAAATGCTGCTTGAAGGCGGCGATCTCGGCCCGGTTCACGGTGCCGTCGCATTTGGCGAGCTTGGCGGACAGCACCACGACGCACAGCGCGAACACCTCGTCGCGCCGGCCGAACATGGCCGCGACCCGCGCCGGCACGAAGCCGGCCAGTCCGTCGGCGGCGGCGCCCCCCAGGCCGGCGGGCAGCGGCAGGAATCCGAAGCCGCCGCTTTCGGCGGCGTGGCCCAACGCGGCCCCCAGCACCGCCCCGAACGGGCCGCCCAGCGCCAGCCCGGCGACGCCGCCGATGATCTTGCCCCACATGCTCATGGTTCGCCGCTCTACCATGCGGGCATTGACGGCGGCAAAAGAACCTGCGTCGAAGGCGTTGCCGCCCCGGCAGTCAAACCGCATGGTCGGCGCGTAACGAAAGCCGATTTGCGATGCGCGTGACGCGATGGTTGGCCGGGGCCTTGGCGCTGCTGGTGGCGGCGGCGATCGCCGTCGCCTGGCTGCTGCCGCCGCGCCTTGATGCCGAGCGGTTCCGCACGCCGTTGCAGCGACCTGGCCAGCCGGACGCTGGGCGCGCCGGTGCGCATCGACGGCCCGATCTCGCTGCGCCTGCTGCCGCAGCCGATGCTGGTCGCGGGCCGTCTGGACATCGCGGCCGCGACCGCCGGCGCGCCGTCGCTGAGCGCCGGCGGGGTCCGGTTGCAGCTCGCCCTGGCGCCGCTGCTGGCCGGGCGCATCGAGGCCCGCGCGCTGGTGCTGCGCCGTCCTGATCTGCGCCTGCCGGGCCGCTTGGATCCGCGTACCTTGCTGGCGCGGCGCCCATCCTGGCTCGGCGGCGCGGCGGCGCGCATCGAGGACGGCCGTATCGAGGCGGGCGGCGTCGTGTTCCGCGCCATCGACGCGAGCCTCGCGGCCGATCCGCTGAGCGGCGACCTGGCGGCTTCCGGCACGGCGTCGGCGTCGGGCAACGACTGGGCGTTTGCCGTGCGCCTGACCAAGCCCGGCGGCGACGGCGCGGCGGGGGTCGACGTGTCGCTGACCGGGCGCGGCCGGCTGCGTGACACGGCGCTGACCCTGTCCGGCCAGCTCGCCGCCGATGGCGGGTTGCAGGGCCACGGCGCCGCGCATGGCCCCGATCTGTCGCTGCTGCTGCCGACGCCGCCGCTGCCGTTCAGCGCCGAGGGGCGGGTCAGCCTGGCCGACGGGCTGGCCGAGGCGGACGATCTTGCCGTCGACCTCGCGGGTGCGCCGTCGCGCGGCGCGGTGGCGCTGCGGCTGGCGCCGGTGCTGCGGCTGGATCTGGCGCTGGCGGCCAGCCGGCTCGACCTCGATCCGTGGCTGGCGCTAGCGCGCCAGGACAAGCCGGTGGCGGCGGCGTGGGCGAGCATTCCGGTCGGCGTCGATCTGTCCGCCGAGGCGGGAATCCTGGAGGGCGGCACGCTGCGCGGCCTGCGCGCCGCCTTCGACGTCGCCGCCGGACGGCTGAGCGTGCGCGAACTGCGCGCCGTGCTGCCGGGCGAGGCGGCGCTGCGTCTGAGCGGCACCGTCACCGGCCAGCCGGCGCGGCGGTTCGAGGGCGACGCGACGCTGGCCGCGCCGTCCTGGCCCGCCACGCGCGATTGGCTGGCCTCGCTGCTGCCGCAACTGGACCGGCTGCCGCGCGCGGCACCGGGTGCGCTTGACCTGTCGGCGCATGTCGTGGCCGATCCCGCCGGCATCGCGCTGAGCCGCATCGCCGGCACGCTGGACGGTGGACGGGCCGACGGCGCGCTCGCCTGGCGGCGCGGCGGCGACGGTGCCGCCGACCAGGTGACGGCGCGGCTGGTGCTGCAACGGCTGGATCTCGATCCGTGGCTGGCGGCGGGATTGTCCGGCCCGGATCTGGATCTGCGGATCGAGGCCACGCAGGCGCTGGCGCGCGGCGTGACCCTGGCGACGTTCCGCCTCGATCTGGGGCGGCATGGTGGGGCGCTGGATGTGCGGCGGTTGCAGGCGACGGCCGGCGGCGTGCGCGTCGCCGCCGCCGGAAAGCTGTCGGCGGACGGCCGGCTGGATGGCGGCCGGCTGACCCTGGACGCGCCGCATTTGGTGTCGCTGCAAGCGTTCCCGGGCCTGCCGCCGCTGCCGCTGCCGCCGGACTCGCCGCTGCTGCAAGCGGCGCTGCATCTGTCAATCGACGCCTCGGGAGTCCGCCGCGCCTTGTCCACGCGGCTGCAAGCGACCCTGGGAGACCTGCGCGCCGAAGCGCAACCCACGCTCGACCTCGCGACCGGCGACTGGAGCGGGTCGATCCGGCTGCGCGATCCCAGCGCGCGGCGGCTGCTGGAGGCGAGCCGGATGCTGACGCTGGCGGGCGTGTCCGGCGATGCCGCGTGGCTCGGCGAGGGCAGCCTGTCGCTGTCGGCCGACTGCACCGGCGGCGCCGACGCGCTCGCCCTGGCCAATCTCGACGTGACCGCCGGCAGCCTGCGCACCACCGGCGCCCTGCGCTTCGGCTGGGGCGCGGCGCCGAGCCTGTCGGGGCGGATCGACGCGGATGTGCTGCCGCTGCCAGGGTTCGCGCCAGGGTTCGTGCCAGGGTTCGCCGATGCGTGGCTGCTGGGCGGCGCGCCGCGCGGGCAGGCGGACGTGCAGGTGCAAGCACGGCAAATGCTGGTCGGCGGCGCGGCGCTGTTCGCGCCGTTCGCGGCGGACGTGACCCTGGCCCGCGGCCGCTTTCGCCTCGATGCGGCGCGGGCCGGGGTGGCGGGAGGGACGGCGCAGGCCAGCGCGACGCTCGACCTGGCCGCCGAGCCGCCGCGCCTGGAGGTGCGGGGTTCGCTGACCGATGCCGCGATCGGTGGCGCGCTGTTCGGCCTGCCGGTGGATATCGCCTCGGGCCGCGCCGACGGCAAAGCCACGCTGGCGGCGGAGGGTCATTCGATGGCGGCGATGCGCTCCGCGCTGCATGGCGAGGTCAGCGCGCGCGTCGATGCCGGGTCGTTGCAAGGGGTGGCACTGGGCGCCCTGCCGCCGGATTTTCCGGCGGACGCGGTAACGGCCGCGTTGCAGGGGGGCGTCACTTCATTCGACCGGGCCGATCTCGCGGCCCGGCTGGACCACGGCATCGCCACCGTCACCGAAGGGCGCATCACGCTGCCGGCCGGTGCCATCACGCTCAGCGGCAGCTATGACCTGTCGCAGGACGTGGCGGATCTGGCGTTGACGTTCCAGCCGTCGGTCGCCTCGCCGGCCGCCGTTCCGCCCATCGCGCCGCCGGTGATCGGCCTGCGCCTGCTGGGACAGCGGGGCGCGATGGAGCGCATTGCCCAACTGGCCGGCCTGGCCCGTTGGCACGCCGCGCAACAACAGCCGTGATGCGGTCAGGCCAGCTTGGGCGGCTCCTCGAACACGGTGTGCGCCAGATGCACCAGATGCTCGGCGGTGATGGCGTAGCCGGCGCGGTCGGCGTCCTGCGCCAGCGTGATGAGGCGGTCGGACAGCACCATCGGGCTGGGCATCGGTGGGCGAGGCATCGGCGGGCTGCGCATCGGCGGTTTCGGCGGGCGGGCGGGATAGGTCGGTCTCAGGGACTGCATGTTGCTCTCCTGGGAGGCTTTACGAGCGGATTACTCGTGACGCGGACGACTGGTTTCGCCGTCCGGTTGAATGATCGCCCGCCCCGGTTGCGCGGTGGTTAACTTTTTGGTGCTTGCAGCGCCATAACGCGCAAGGCCGACGCAAGCTTCTCGTCTGGTTCACGCCGCGCATCGACCGCGGCCACCAGCCGCCCCAGCGCCACGCCCTGCGCCGCCGCGACGGCGGACAGCGCGGCCCAGAACTCGGGCTCCAGGGCGACGCTGGTGCGGTGGCCGGCCAGCGTGAAGCTGCGCTTTTGCAGCATCAGGCGGCGGCGAGCCGCGCCAGTGCCCAGGCGGCGGCCTCGGCCACGACCGGGCTGGCGTCGGCCGCGAGCGGCGCGGCCGCGGCGGCGAGGCCGCGGTCGCCGGAGTTTCCGATGGCGATCAGCACGTTGCGCACGAAGCGGTCGCGGCCGATGCGCTTGATCGGCGAGCCGGAGAATAACGTTCGGAACGCGGGGTCGTCGAGCGCGGCCAGGCGCGCCAGCTCCGGCGCGTCCAGTTCGGGACGGGCGCGCAATTTTGCGTGCGCGCTATCCTGCGCGAAACGATTCCACGGGCAGACGGCCAGGCAGTCGTCGCAGCCATAGATGCGGTTGCCCATCGCCGGGCGCAGCGCGTGCGGGATCGGGCCGGCGTGCTCGATGGTCAGGTACGCGATGCAGCGCGTCGCATCCAGCCGGTACGGCGCCGGAAAGGCGTCGGTCGGACAGGCGGCGAGGCAGCGCGCGCACGAGCCGCAGCGGTCGGCGTGCGGCGGATCGGGCGGCAGGTCGAGCGTGGTGTACACCTCGCCCAGGAACAGCCAGGAGCCGTGCGCGCGCGACACCAGGTTGGTGTGCTTGCCCTGCCAGCCGATGCCGGCGGCCTGCGCCAGCGGCTTCTCCATTACCGGCGCGGTGTCGGTGAACACCTTCACCTCCGCCCCGTGTCGCGCGGCGACGTGCTGGGCGAGATGTTTCAGCATTCCCTTCACGACATCGTGGTAGTCGCGCGCCCGGGCATACACCGAGATGCTGCCGCGATCGGATCGCGCGAGCGTGGCCAGCGGGTCGCCCTCCGGCGCATACGACACGCCGAGGCAGATCACGCTGCGCGCTTGCGGCCAGAGCGATTGCGGGTGGCTGCGCTGCTCCGCACGTTCGGCGAGCCAGCCCATGTCGCCGTGCTGCCCGGCGGCGAGGAAGGCGCTCAGGCGCTCGCGGGCCTCCGGGCCGAGCGACGCGGGCGCGAAGCCCACGGCGTCGAAGCCGAGTGCCAGCGCGCGGGCGCGGATGTCGGCTTTTGGGTTCACGGCAGCGGCCCCGCCATAAGTGTGCCGTATGTCCCGAAATAGTCGTAGGGCGGAAAAGCGCAGCGCCTTCCGCCATCCTTTGTCGGCCGGTCAATAACGTTGTGCGGCGCGCGCAAGTGGCGGAAGGCGCTGCGCTTTTCCGCCCTACGAAACCCTGTGGCTGTCAGCTCCAGGATCGAATCAACCCCGCCCCCGATACGGCGCGACCCCTTGATCCGGTATCCACGCGCCCTCGGGCGGCGTCCCGGTCTGCCAGAACACGTCGATCGGGATGCCGCCGCGCGGATACCAGTAGGCGCCGATGCGCAGCCACACCGGGTCGAGCAGCGCGACCAGCCGAGATGCCACCAGCATCGTGCAGGCCTCGTGGAAGCTGCCGTGATTGCGGAAGCTGCCCAGGAACAGCTTCAGCGACTTGCTCTCGACGATCCAATCGCGCGCGATGTAGTCGATTACCAGGTGGCCGAAATCCGGCTGCCCGGTCATCGGGCACAGCGAGGTGAACTCCGGCGCCGTGAACCGCACCACGTAAGCGGCGCCGGCCTGCGGATTCGGCACGCGCTCCAGCACCGCCTGGTCCGGGCTTGCCGGCAGGCGGGTGGGATGGCCGAGTTGCGTCAGGCCCTGCGTCTCGGTCAGGCCGTCCATCCGGCCCTCGCCTCGGCGCTGTAGGCGGCAAGCTTGCCGGCGGCGATGGCGGCGCGCATCCCGGCCATCAGATCCTGGTAGTACTGGACATTGTGCCAGGTCAGCAGCATCGGCCCCAGCATCTCCTCGCAGCGGAACAGGTGATGCAGATAGGCACGCACATGCCGCGTGCATAGCGGGCAGCGGCACGCCGGGTCGAGCGGCGTGTCGTCCTCGGCGAAGCGGGCGTTGCGCAGGTTCAGCACGCCCTGCGATGTGTAGGCGCGCGCGGTGCGCCCGGCGCGGGTGGGCATCACGCAATCGAACATGTCGATGCCGCGCGCCACCGACCCCAGCAGGTCGTCCGGCGTGCCGACGCCCATCAGGTAGCGCGGCTGTTCGGCCGGCAGCAGCGGGGCCGTGTAGTCCAGCACCTCGAACATCGTAGCCTGTCCCTCACCGACCGCGAGGCCGCCGATGGCGTAGCCGTCGAAGCCGATGCCGGTCAGCGCCATGACGGATTGCCGCCGCTGGTCGGGATAGACGCCGCCCTGGACGATGCCGAACAGCCCATATCCGTCGCGCGGAGAAAACGCCTCGCGGCTGTGCGCCGCCCAGCGCATCGACAGCGCCAGCGAGACGGCGGCCGCCTCCGGCGTGGCCGGGAAAGGGGTGCATTCGTCCAGCGCCATGCTGATCGTGGCGTCGAGGCTGTGCTGGATGGCCATGCTGCGCGCCGGCGTCAGCCGGTGTTCGGAGCCGTCGATATGGCTGCGGAAGGTCACTCCGTCGGCATCCATGCGGCGCAGCTTGGCCAGCGACATGATCTGAAACCCGCCGCTGTCGGTCAGGATCGGGCCGGGCCAGTCCATCATGCGATGCAGCCCGCCCATGCGCGCGACCGCCTCGGCGCCGGGGCGCAGCATCAGGTGATAGGTATTGCCCAGAACGATCCGTGCGCCGGTAGCCCGCACGGCGTCGGCGGTCATCGCCTTGACGGTCCCGGCGGTGCCGACCGGCATGAACACGGGGGTCGCCACCTCGCCATGCGCGGTGCGCAGCCTGCCGAGCCGGGCGGCGCCGTCGGTGGCGGTACAGGTCCAGCGCAGGGTCAGTGGCTGACGCTTTTCGAGAACACGTTGATGACCACCACTCCGGCCAGGATCAGCGCCAGCCCGAGCAGCGCCGGCGCGTCGAGGCGCTGGCGGAACCACACCGCGCCGACCGCCGCGATCAGCACGATGCCGAGCCCGCTCCAGATCGCATAAACGATGCCGACGGGAATGGTCCGCAGCGTCAGCGAGAGGAAATAGAAGGCGACGCAGTAGCCCGCCAGGGTGACGAGCGAGGGCACCAGCACGGTGATGCCGTTGGAGGCTTTCAGCGCCGAGGTGGCCACGACCTCGCAGGCGATGGCGATGAGAAGGTAGAGGTAGGTCAAGAGCTGGTCAGGCCTCGATAGGCCTTCAGGGTGAAGTCGGCGGCGCGGGCGGCCTCGAGAAACGCCCGGCGTCCTGCCGCATAGGTCGCCGGGAAATATTGAGGAATGCCCATGAGTCGGAACGATAGGCGTTCGTTGACCAATTTGAAAGTCGCCGCGCCGAGCGGGCGCCGGATTGCTGGACTGGCAGCGTCGATCATGCAACTCATCCCAGCCGCTGCACCCTGTGGTCGAGGTCTCAGATGCGCCTGCTGCTCGCCCTCTTGCTGCCCTGGCTGCAATTCTTCACCATCGGACGCCCGTTCGCCGGCATCATCTGCCTGCTGCTCCAGATCACCCTGATCGGCTGGATCCCGGCGGCGATCTGGTCGGTCTATGCGCTGAGCCAGTACAACACCGACCGGAAGATCGCTGCGTCGATCGCCCGGCGGTAGGCGCTGCGGGCGACAAGAATCTCGTAGGGCGGAAAAGCGCAGCGCATTCCGCCGCTTGGGTGCGCGACACGGCACCGTCGGGGGATCGGCAAAAGATGGCGGAATGCGCTGCGCTTTTCCGCCCTACGGTTTTGGCTACTCGCGATCACGCACGCTCCAGCAGACACGCATCGCCATAGGAGTAGAACCTGTACTCGGCCGCGACAGCGTGCGCATAGGCGGCGCGCATCCGCTCGGTGCCGGCGAACGCGCAGACCAGCATGAACAGGGTCGAGCGCGGCAGGTGGAAATTGGTCAGCAGCAGATCCGCCGTGCGAAAGACGTGCCCGGGACGCAGGAAAATATCGGTCTCGCCATCGAACGGCCGCACCTGACCGTGCGCGTCCGCCGCCGCCTCCAGCAGCCGCAACGTCGTCGTGCCGACCGCGACCACCCGCGCCGCCGCATTGATCGCCGTGGCTACGTCCGCGGAAACGTATCCGCGCTCGGCGTGCAGCTTGTGCGCCGACACATCCGCGTCGCGCAGCGGCAGGAACGTGCCGGCGCCGACATGCAAGGTCAGCGTCGCGCGCCGCACCCCGCGTGCGTCCAGCGCCGCCAGCAGCGCCGGCGTGAAATGCAGCCCGGCGGTGGGCGCGGCGACCGCGCCCTCGCGCTTGGCGAACACCGTCTGGTAGTCGCGCGCATCCTCCGGGAGCGGGCCGTGCGGGCGCGCGATATAGGGCGGCAGGGCGAGCGCCCCGGCCTGGCGCAATGCCTCTGCGAACGCCTCGCCGGCGAGGCTGAAGGCCAGCGCCACGCCGCCGTCGCGATCGCGCGCGCGCACCTCGGCAGAGAAACCGTCGAAGGCCAGCGTGTCGCCGACATGCAGCCGCCGCGCGTTGCGCGCCAGGGCGTGCCAGGTGCCGTCGGCCAGCGGGCGGTCCAGGGTGATGCCGATGCGGGCATCCCCACGACGCGCGGACAGTTGCGCCGGGATCACCCGCGTGTCGTTGGCCACCACCAGGTCGCCCGGGCGCAGCAGGTCCGGCAGGTCGCGCACCATCCGGTCGGCCAGCCCGTCGCGCGCCACATGCAGCAGCCGCGCGGCGTCGCGCGGACGCGCCGGATGCTGGGCGATCCGCTCGGGCGGCAAGTGGAAGTCGAAATCCGACGCGATCAGGGCCAATGGTCGTCAGTCCCGTGCGGCACTCCCTCTCCCTCCGGGAGAGGGCCAGGGTGAGGGCGGGCGTCGCATGTCAGTCGCCGAGATAGGTCGCGACCTCGATCAGGTTGCCGTCCGGGTCGCGGCAATACACCGAGGTCATCGGCCCCAGCGCCCCCAGCCGCGCCACCGGCCCCAGTTCCACGGCCACGCCGCAGCCGCGCAGATGCGCCACGACGTCCTGCGAGCCGACCGCCGTGATGAAGCACAGATCCGCGGTGCCGGGCGCGATGGAAGCCGAAGTGAACCAGGATTTCGGGTCCGCGTCGGCCGGGCGCACGTTGATCTTCTGGCCGCCGAAACTGAGCGCGCTGCGGTGGTGCTGGCCGTATTCCTCGTGCGTCATGCCGAGCACGCGCTGATACCACCCGCAGGTGGCGGCCACGTCGCGCACCGTCAGCACCAGATGATCCAGCCGGTCGACCGCGAAGCGCATCAGCCCACCAGCCCGTCGTAGAAATCGTGCCCCTTGTCGTCGATGACGATGAAGGCCGGAAAGTCCTCCACCTCGATGCGCCACACCGCTTCCATCCCAAGCTCGGGATATTCCAGCACCTCGACACGGCGGATGCAGTCCCGTGCCAGCCGCGCCGCCGGGCCGCCGACGCTGCCGAGGTAGAAGCCGCCATGCGCGCGGCAGGCATCGCGCACCGCGCGCGAGCGGTTGCCCTTGGCCAGCATCACCAGCGAGCCGCCCGCCGCCTGGAACGCCTCCACGTAGCTGTCCATGCGCCCGGCGGTGGTCGGGCCGAAACTCCCCGTCGCCATGCCGTCCGGGGTTTTCGCGGGGCCGGCGTAGTACACCGGATGGTCCCGCAGCCAGTTCGGCAGCGCCTCGCCCGCATCCAGCCTTGCTTGCAGCCTGGCGTGGGCGATGTCGCGGGCCACCACCATCGGGCCGCTCAGCGCCAGCCGTGTGCCTACCGGGTGGGCGGACAGCGCGCGGCGGATCTCGATCATCGGCCGGGTCAGGTCCACGCGGACCGCCTCGCCGCCCAGCGACGCGTCGGTGATCTCGGGCAGGAAGCGGCCGGGATCGGTTTCGAGCCGCTCCAGGAACACCCCGTCCGGCGTGATCTTGGCGCGGATCTGCCGGTCGGCGCCGCACGAGACGCCGATGCCGACCGGCAGGCTGGCGCCGTGGCGGGGCAGGCGGATCACCCGCACGTCATGGCAGAAATACTTGCCGCCGAACTGCGCGCCGATGCCGAGGCGGCGGGTCAGCCCCAGCACCTCCCGCTCCATGTCGAGGTCGCGGAACGCCGAGCCGAGGCGGCTGCCGGTGGTCGGCAACGTGTCCAGCCAGCGGGTCGAGGCGAGCTTGACCGTCTTGAGCGTCGCCTCGGCGCTGGTGCCGCCGATCACGATGGCCAGGTGATACGGCGGGCAGGCCGAGGTGCCGAGCGTGCGGATCTTCGTCTCCAGCCACGCCAGCAGCTTGGCCGGCTCCAGGATCGCCCGCGTCTCCTGGAACAGAAAGGATTTGTTGGCCGAGCCGCCCCCCTTGGCCACGAACAGCAGCGAGAACGCGTCGTCGTCATGGCCGCCCGGGCTGGCCGCGATGTCGAACTGCACCGGCAGGTTGGTGCCGGTATTGACCTCGTCGAACATGGTCAACGGCGCCATCTGCGAATAGCGCAGGTGGGTCTCGGTATAGGTGCGCTGCACGCCGCGGCTGAGGGCTTCCTCCTCGTCGCCATCGACCCAGACGCGCTGGCCTTTTTTGCCGAACACGATGGCGGTGCCGGTGTCCTGGCACATCGGCAGCACCATCGCCGCCGAGATCGCGGCGTTGCGCAGCAAATCCAGCGCCACGAAGCGGTCGTTCGCACTCGCCTCGGGGTCGTCCAGGATGGCGCGGAGCTGTGCCAGGTGGCCGGGGCGCAGCAGATGCGAGGCGTCGCGGAACGCCGCGAATGCCAGTCGCGGTCAGCGTCTCCGGCGCGATCCGCAGCACCGTCTGCCCGTCGCACGAGGCGGTCCGCAGGCCGGCCAGGTCGAGCCGGCGATACGGCGTCGCGTCCGGGCCGAGCTGGAACATCGGCGCGAACCGGAATTGCGGCGCGGGCGGCGCGTTCACGGCAGGCTCACTCCCGCGCGGGCGGGCGGCGGCGGAAGGCGTCCAGGCTCACCACCTGCGGCGTCGGGTCCGGGGCCGGGCCTTCGGCCTCGGCGGCGGGGGCCTCGGGCGATGGCTCCGGGGGCGTTTCCGGCTCCGGCTCCGGCTGCTCGGGGCGGAAGCGCAAGCCGTACTGCACAAGCGGGTCGGCGAACGCGGTGACGGCGGCCAGTGGGATCACCAGGGTCGCCGGCACGCCGCCGAACGACAGGCCGACGCCGATGGTGCCGGTGTCGTGGTCGATGCCGAGGTTCCAGAACTGGTGCTGCAGAACGATGGTCATCTCGCGCGGATACTGGGCGCGCAGCCGGCCGGGCACCACGGTGCCGGGGTGGTCGGTGCGGAAGGTCAGGTAGAAATGGTGGTCGCCGGGCAGGCCGTGCTCGGCGGCGTATTCGATGGCGCGGATCATCACCTGCCGCAGCGCGGTCTCGGTCCACTCGTCGTACGGCAGCAGGCTGTCGGGCCGCTCCGCCTCCGGTGCCTCGTCGTCGCTGTCCCGGTCGTCGTCCATTCGCTGCCTTGGCGCCCCTGCCTTGCCTGTCGCACGCACCCCTTAACGCCGCCGGGGATCGTCGGGAAGGGGCGGGGACGGTGAGAAAGTGGGGGGCTTCTGTTGCCCGGTGCCCCCCGAACCGCGCCATCACTGCTTACGCAGCGATGGCGAGCGCCTCATGATTGTCATTGGCACTTGTGATATGGCCCGATAACGGCGGAACCATGCCGGGCAAAAGATGAGTCTTTACTACGCGTGTCGAGCCTGTGTCGCCCCCTCGAACCATTCGCGAGGGTCTGGTGGAGGCGCCGGGTACTGCCCCCGGGTCCACAACGTTTATTCCACGCACCGTTTATCGCCATAGTCGGCAAGCCGACCCACTCGATATAGGCTGCCCCGCCGCCATTGAGAAGGGGAGTTTATGCCGCTCACCGCCGAACAATCCGCCGAGGTTGCCGCCGCCCGCGCCGAGGCCACGCCCACGCGCCGCGCCACCGTGGCAGCCCTGGAGGCGATGCTGTTCGAGCCGATCCCGGTGCTGGACCACGGCTTCGTGCGGGTGATCGACTACATGGGCGACGATGCGGCGGTGGTGCAGGCGGCGCGGGTGTCGTACGGGCGCGGCACCCGCCGCGTCAGCGAGGACGCGGCGCTGATCCGCTACCTGATGCGCCACCGGCACAGCACGCCGTTCGAGATGGCGGAGATCAAGTACCACGTAAAGCTGCCGATCTTCGTGGCGCGGCAGTGGATCCGGCATCGCACGGCGAACGTGAACGAGATTTCAGGCCGCTACTCGATCCTGGACCGCGAGTTCTACATTCCCGCCCCCGCGCACCTGGCGGCCCAGAGCGAGAGCAACCGGCAGGGCCGCGGCGCGATGCTGGAAGGTGCCGAGGCGGCCGAGGTGCTGGCGATGCTGCGCGAGGACG
This sequence comes from uncultured Pseudomonadota bacterium, assembly GCA_963758455.1. Lineage (GTDB taxonomy): Bacteria > Pseudomonadota > Alphaproteobacteria > Acetobacterales > Acetobacteraceae > CAVRQM01. The sequence continues at coordinate 381,262 of CAVWVK010000001.1, forward strand.
CGGAGCGCACGCACGACCACTACGCGCACATGCTGGCCGAGGGCGCCGATGACGGGCGGCAGGGGCTCGCGCGCGAGCTGGCGCGGATGAACCTGACGCTGAACACGTACACCCAGTGGTATTGGAAATCCGACCTGCACAACCTGCTGGGGTTCCTCGCGTTGCGGGCCGACGCGCACGCGCAGTTCGAGATCCGCGCCTATGCCGAGGCGATGCTGCGGACCGTGCAGGCTTGGGTGCCGCTGACCTTCGCGGCATTCCGCGACTATCGGCTGGGCGCGGTCACGCTGTCCGCCCCGGCGCTGGCGGCGCTGCGGCGGATGCTGGCGGGCGAGACGGTGGAGCAGGCGGACAGCGGGCTGTCGAAGCGGGAATGGGCGGAGCTGCAAAACTCGCTGGCCCAGGCAAACGCGGAGCCATGACCGCCCGGACGGCATCGCGCCGCCCGCCCCGCAATCAGCAACAACCCGCTTCGGCGGCAGGAGCGCGCAGTGGAGAAGGATCGGCTTGCCGCATTCAGCGATGGCGTGATCGCGGTGATTATCACCATCATGGTGCTGGATCTGCGGATACCTCACCACGCCGATCTCGGTGCGCTGAAGGATCTGGCGCCGGCATTTTTCAGCTACGTTCTGAGCTTCGTGTATGTGGCCATCTATTGGAACAACCATCACCACTTTTTCCAACTCGTGCCACGCGTGAGCGGGGCCATACTCTGGGCCAATATCCACCTGCTGTTCTGGCTCTCGCTGGTTCCTTTCGCTACCGGCTGGATGGGAGAGAACCATTTTGCATCGGTTCCGACGGCCATCTACGGGGTGGCGCTGCTGATGCCGGCGGCCGCCTGGTATGTGCTGCAATCGACGATCATCCGGGCGCAAGGAGAGGATTCCGCGCTCGCGCACGCCATTGGCTTCGACGTCAAGGGCAAGCTCTCCCCGGCGCTGTATGGCTGCGGCATCCTGTTGGCGTTCGTCCAGACCTGGATGTCGGATGTGATATACGCGCTGGTCGCGGTGATGTGGCTGATTCCCGATCGACGCGTGGAAAGGGTCGTCAGCGGCCGATGAGCTGGGGAATGGGGTCATGATCGTCTGCTTCGGCTCCATCAACCTCGACCTGATCTTCCCGGTCCCGCACCTGCCCGGGCCGGGCGAGACCGTGCTGGGTCGCGCGATGCGGGTCGAGCCGGGCGGCAAGGGCGCCAACCAGGCGGTCGCCGCCGCCCGTGACGGGGCGCGCGTGCTGTTCGCGGGCGCGGTCGGGAGCGACGCGCTGGCCGAGCAGGCGCTGGCCAGCCTGCGCGCGGCCGGCGTGGATCTGGCGCGCGTGCGGGCGCTCGATGTCGCGACCGGGGCGGCGGCGATCTGCGTCGATGCGGCTGGGCACAACCAGATCGCGGTCGCATCGGGCGCCAACCTGCTCGCGGCGGCCGCCGCGGTCGAGGACGCGGTGCTGGCGCCGGACACCACGCTGCTGCTGCAAGGCGAGACCGACCTCGCCGAGACCGCGGCCCTGATCCTGCGGGCGCGGGCGCGCGGCGCGCGGATCGTGCTGAACCTGGCGCCGGCGGCGCCGCTGTCCGGCGCCGCGCTGCGCGCGGTCGACGTGCTGGTGGTCAACGAGGAGGAAGGCGCCTGGCTCGGCACCCATCTGGGCACCGGCAGCGGGGCGGCCAGCCTGAGCGCGGCGTTGGGCGGCATCGGCGTGGTGCTGACGCGCGGCGCCAACGGGCTGCGCGCGGCGACGCCGCTGGGACCGATGGATCTGCGCGCCCACGCGGTCGCCGTGGTCGACACGACGGCGGCGGGGGATTGCTTCTGCGGCGTGCTGGCGGCGGCCCTGGATCGCGGCACGCCGATCGACACGGCGATCCGCCGCGCCAACGTGGCCGCCGCGCTGGCGTGCGCGCGCCCCGGCAGCCAGGACAGCCTGCCGCGGCGCCACGAGATCGACGCGGCCTTCGCGGTGGCGCCGCCGATGGACGAGGAGGAGGAAGACGAATGACTCCATGCGTCGGCGCGAAGACGGGAAGCCGGCGCGGCGGCCGGCCTCCCCGTTCGTGGCGTCAGATTTGGTTGGGCGGAATGTCGCTCGGCAGGCAATGCGGCTGCTGGAATCCCGTCACCGGGGTGCCGGGCGTGGCCGGATATTCGATGTTGTCGTTGCCGCTGGAATTGGGGCCGCCCGGAATGTGGTCCAGGCCGGCCGCGCGGCGCATCCGGTAGGCGATCACGTGGTCGGCGCAGGAAGTGTCGCCGCTGACGCCGAGCCCGCCGATCACCTGGCCATTGACGTACAGCGCCATGCCGCCGCCGAAGGTGATGATGCCGCCGGGCACGAAGCCCACGCCGGTGTTCTGCGGCAGCAGGAACGGATTGAACGGGTTGGAATCGTTGAGCCCGTACAGCGAGCCGCCCGGCTGCGTCGGCGCGTACAGGTTCGCCGTCGAGATGGACAGCGCGCTGTTGCTGAAGTCGTTGGCCGACCCCGCCTTGGCGATGGCGATGGCGCGGCTGCCCGGCCAGGCGTCGCCGATGCTGATGACCGAGCACAGCACGCCCTTGCGGTCCACCACCGCCGACCACATCCGGTTGGGCGTGAACAAGCCGCCGTTCTTCTCCGCGATGACGGTATTCAACTGCGACTGCACGGCGGCGACGGTCGACGGCGCGATGCCGCAACTGCTCCAGGTCGCGCCGTCAGCCAGGGCCGGCGTCGCTGCAAGCAGCGCGGCTCCGGCAAGGCCGAGAAATAGTCTCAGCATTTTGCTCTCCCCTTGTTGTTGCGCAAGGGATACCTAGCAGATATCGAATTGATTCACGACTCAAAACGACTAGGAATGTATACTATCTTTGTAACGTTAATGTATGCGGGGTTTGTAGCATTACTGTCGGCGGTCCGCCGCTACTCGACCACGATCCGCGGCCCCGCCGCCGCCGGGTTCGCGCGCAGCTTGTCCAGCAGCCGCCGCGCGATCGCCGCGTAGGCCTGCGCCGCCGCGCCGTCGGGGGCGCTGGCCACGATCGGCGTGCCGGCGTCCGCGGCGGTGCGGATGTCCTGCAGCAGCGGCACCTCGCCGAGAAACTCCACGCCCAGCCGCGCCGCCTCGTCGCGCGCGCCGCCGTGGCCGAAGATGTCGGTGCGCTCGCCGCAATGCGGGCAGGCGAAGAAGCTCATGTTCTCGATCAGCCCCAGGATCGGCACGCGCGTCTTCTCGAACATGCGCACGCCGCGCCGCGCGTCCAGCAGCGCGATGTCCTGCGGCGTCGAGACGATCACCGCGCCGGACAGCGCCACGCGCTGGGCCATCGTCAGCGCCACGTCGCCGGTGCCGGGCGGCATGTCGACGATCATCACGTCGAGCGCGCCCGTGTCCGTTCCCCAGGCGACCTGTCCCATCATCTGCTCCAGCGCGCTCATCACCATCGGCCCGCGCCAGATCATCGCGGTGTCCTCGTCGACCAGGAAGCCGATCGACATCGCCTGCAAGCCCCAGGCGTCCAGCGGCACCATGCGCTCGCCCCGCAGCTCCGGCTTGCGCGACAGCCCCAGCATGCGCGGCAGGCTGGGGCCGTAGACGTCGGCATCCAGCAGGCCCACGCGCGCGCCCAGTGCGGCCAGCGCCACGGCCAGGTTGACCGCGACCGTGCTCTTGCCGACGCCGCCCTTGCCCGACGCGACGGCCACCACCGCGCCCACGCCCTCCAGCAGCATCTTCCGCGCGGCCGGGGCGGCCGGCTGCGGCCGGTGGGGCGGCGCGGCCGGGGGCGCCGGGGTCGCGGTATGCGCGGTCAGCACGGCGGCGACGTTGCGCACCCCCGGCTCACGCGCCAGCCGCGCCTCCACCGCGCGCGCCACCGGCTCCATCGCCGCCGCGCGCGCCCGCTCGGTCAGCAGGGCGACATGCACCAGCCCGCCCTGCACCTGCACCGCCTCGACCAGGCCCGCGGCGACGATGTCGCGGCCAGTGGCCGGGTCGGCGACGTCGCGCAGCGCCTCGCGCAGGGCCTCGGCGGATAGGGGGGGCGGATCGGTCATCCCGTTGAAAACCTCCGGTGGCGGGCGATATGCGGCAAGCTAGGCGCGCAGGTGGCTGCCGCCAATGGCGGGGCCGCGCGGGCTGCGCTACACACCCGCCTGCGCGACGCACACCCCTGATCGACCGCCCCCGACAAGGAGACCTCCCGAAACATGCCGTGGAACAACGGTGGCCCCGAGCAGCCGAACGGGGCACCGAATCCCTGGGGCAACCCGCCCGGCGACAACGGCCGCGGCAACGCGTCGGATCGCCCGTCCGGCCGCCCCGGCGGACCGCGCGGCCCGTGGGGCGGCGGCGGCGGGCCGCCGGATCTCGACGAGATGATCGCCCGCGCGCAGGGCTGGATGCGCGGGCTGCTGCCGCCCGGCATCGGCGGCGGCGGCGGCGGCCGGCGTGGCGGCAGCCGCTTCTCCGGCCGGCGCGGCATGGTGCTGCTGCTGGCCGCCGTGGTGGCGATCTGGGCCGCCACCGGCTTCTATCGCGTCGAGCCGGACCAGCAGGGCGTGGTGCTGCGCTTCGGCGCCTATGTCCGCTCCACCCTACCGGGCCTGAACTACCATCTGCCCTGGCCGATCGAGAGCGTGCAGACGCCGGCGGTGACGCGCATCAACCGCGTCGAGATCGGCTATCGCGGCGCCGGCGAGCCGTCCGATCAGGATCAGTCGCAGGAGGCAAGCGCCACCGACGTGTCACAGGAAAGCCTGATGCTGACCGGCGACGAGAACATCATCGACATCAACTTCGCCGTGTTCTGGCGCGTCAGCAACGCCGAGAAGTATCTGTTCAACACCCGCAACCCGGACCACGCGGTCAAGCAGGTGGCCGAGAGCGTGATGCGCGAGGTGATCGGCCGCACGCCGATCCAGCCGGCGCTGACCAGTGCCCGCGCGCAGATCGAGGAGGCGGTCAAGACCGGCGAGCAGGCGGTGCTGGACCAGTACGGCTCTGGCATCGAGATCACCCAGGTGCAGTTGCAGAAGGTCGATCCGCCGGCCGACGTGATCGAGAGCTTTCGCGACGTGCAGCGGGCCAACACCGATGCCGACAGCGCGCGCAACCAGGCCGACGCCTATCGCAACGACATCGTGCCGCGCGCGCGCGGCGACGCGGCGGCGATCATCGCCGGCGCCGACGCGCAGCGGCAGGCCGCGGTGGCGCAGGCCGGCGGCGAGGCGAAGCGGTTCCTGTCGGTGCTGAAAGCCTATGACGCGGCCAAGCAGGTCACGCTGCAACGTCTGTATATCGAGACCATGCAGGACGTGCTGACGCACAGCCCGACCACGGTGATCGACGACAAGCTCAAGGGCGTCGTGCCGTATCTGCCGCTCGGCGGCCTCGGCGGCGGCGCGCCACCCAGGCCGGCCACGGCGCCCGGCGCCACGGCCCCGGGCGCCACGTTGGGGGCCGCGCAATGAGGGCCCCGGTGATCGCCGCGATCGCGGCCGCCTTCGTGGTGCTGGTGGTGCTGGCCTCGTCGCTGTTCACCGTCAACCAGACCGAGCAGGTGCTGATAACCCAGTTCGGCCGGCCGGTGCGCGTCATCAGCACGCCGGGCTTGCAGGTCAAGATCCCGTTCGTGCAGACCGCCATCACCTTCGACCGGCGCCTGCTCGACTACGACCTGCCGCCCGAGGAGGTGATCCTGGCCGACCAGCGGCGCCTGGTGGTCGACAGCTTCGCGCGTTTCCGGATCACCGACCCGCTGCGCTACTATCAGGCGGTCGGCCCGAGCGAGGCCGGCATCCAGGCACGGCTGACCTCGGTTGCGGAATCGGCGCTGCGCGGCGTGCTGGGCGGCGAGCAGTTGCTCGATGTGCTGTCCTCGCAGCGCGGCCGCATCATGGAGAAGATCCGCGAGCAGGTCGGCCAGGATATGAAGGGGTTCGGCGTCAGCATCGACGACGTGCGCATCCGCCGCGCCGATCTGCCGCCCGAGAACACGCAGGCGATTCTCGCGCGCATGAAGACCGAGCGCCAGCGCGTCGCGGCGCGGGCGCGCGCCGAGGGCGCCGAGGCCTCGGCCAAGATCCGCGCCGACGCCGAGCGCGAGCGCACGGTGATCCTGGCCAACGCCAAGGCCGAGGCCGACCGCCTGCGCGGCCAGGGCGAGGCGCAGGCGATCGCCACCTATGCCGACGCCTATGGGCGCGACGCCCATTTCTTCAGCGTGTGGCGCACGCTGCAAGCCTATCGCGCGGCGTTCGCCTCGGGCGGCGCGCGCCTGGTGGTGACACCCGGCTCGGACTTCCTCAAGATGTTGAGCCAGGCGCCGCAGACCGAGGCCGCATCGCCGCCGGCCGCCGCCGCCGCCAATCCATGACGCCGTCAAGCCGAGAGGGATCTTCCATGCGCAGTCATGACAAGCCGATGGTCTTCCGGCCGGTGTCTTTCCGGCCGATGTTCGTGCGCGCCGCCGCGCTGGCGCTGTCCACGGCGCTGGTGGCCCCGGTGGCGCTGCTGCCGATCGCCACGGCGCAGGCGGCGCCCGCGCCGGACAGCTTTGCCGACCTGGCCGCGCGCCTGCTGCCGGGCGTGGTCAACATCTCCTCCAGCCAGACCATCACCGCCAGCAACGGCGCTCCGGACGACAATGGCCCCGGCGGCAATGGCCCCGGTGGTAATGGGCCGGGAGCCGGGCCGGAGATGCCGCAGTTCCCGCCCGGCTCGCCGTTCGAGAAGCTGTTCCGCGACTTCATGAACCGCCACCACGGCGACAATCCCGACCAGCCGGCGCGCAAGATGCAAAGCCTCGGCTCCGGCTACATCATCGACCCGTCCGGCATCATCGTGACCAACAACCACGTGATCGAGGGCGCCGACGAGATCACCGTGCGGCTGCAGGACGGCACCGAGATGAAGGCCAAGCTGCTCGGCACCGACACGCGCACCGACATCGCGGTGCTGCAAGTGCATCCGGCCAAGCCGCTGCCGGCGGTGGCATTCGGCGACAGCGACAAAAGCCGGGTCGGCGACTGGGTGCTGGCAATCGGCAACCCGTTCGGCCTGGGCGGCACCGTTACCGCCGGCATCGTCTCGGCGCGCGGGCGCGACATCAACCAGGGGCCGTACGACAACTTCATCCAGACCGACGCGCCGATCAACCGCGGCAACTCCGGCGGTCCGCTGTTCAACATGGACGGCGAGGTGATCGGCATGAACACGGCGATCTATTCGCCGTCCGGCGGCTCGATCGGCATCGGCTTTTCCATCCCGTCCAACCTGGTCAGGACGGTGGTCGCGCAGTTGCGCAAGTATGGCCACGCGCGGCGCGGCTGGCTGGGGGTGAAGATCCAGCAGGTGACGCCGGAGATCGCCGAGAGCCTGGGGCTGAAGCAGGACGAGGGCGCGCTGGTGGCCGGCGTCGAGGACAACGGGCCGGCGCAGAAGGCGCATATCCAGAACGGCGACGTGATCCTGAAGTTCGACGGCCAGGACATCAAGGAGATGAAGGTGCTGCCGCGCATCGTGGCCGAGACCGACATCAACAAGCAGGTGTCCGTCGATCTGTGGCGCGACGGCCGCCGCCAGACCGTCAGCGTGACCGTGGGCGAGTTGCCGGAGGCGCAGCAGGCCAGCGCCGAGAACCCGCCGAAGCCGGCCGAGGCGAAGCCGCTGCGGCTGTCCGGCCTGGGGCTGTCGCTGTCGCCGATCACTCCGGACGCGCGCGACAAATACTCGCTGGGCCCGGATCAGAAGGGCGTGCTGGTCACGAGCGTCGACGACGGCACCACCGCCTCGGACAACGGCCTCAAGGCCGGCGACGTGATCGTGGAGGTCAGCCAGGAGGATGTCGGCACCCCGCACGATGTGCAGAGCCGCGTCGAGCGGGCGCGCCGCGACGGCAAGGCGAACGTGCTGGTGCTGGTGCAGAACCAGGACGGACTGCGCTGGGTGCCGCTGTCGCTGAAGCCGGACAGCAAGCGTCAGCCCGGGTAGCAGCGGTCGATCCGGTCGCGCAATCGCATCCAGTTGCCGACCAGCGGCAGGAACCACGGCCGTCCGGAATACCCCGGCAGGGTCGGGAACCGCAGCGCATCCAGCGCGAACGGGGCGTTGGCGGCGCCGGCGATCGACAGCGCCGCCTGGTGGCCCAGCCAGGTCGCCATCGCCACGCCCGACCCCTGGCAGCCGGCGGCATAGTTCACGCCGTCGCGCGCGCCGATATGCGGCAGGCCGTCGAAGGTGAAGGCGACGTTGCCGGTCCAGGCGTGGCTGATCCGCGCGTCGCGCAGCCGGGGGAACACCTCCGTCATCGTCCGCCACAGCACCGGCGCTGCCGCTTCGGGTGACGCGGCCGACGCGGCGAAGCTGGCGCGCCCGCCCCACAGCACGCGCGCGCCGTCCGGGCTGGCGCGGAAATAGTTCAGCACCCGGCGGGTGTCGGCGATCATCCGCCCGGTCGGGAACAGGGCGCGCACGCGCGCCGGCCCGAGCGGCTCGGTGGCGATGATGTAGCTGGCCACCGGCACCACCCGGCGCGCCAGCCAGGGCATCGCGGCGCCGTCCGGGTGCCAGGAATAGCCGTTGGTCGCCACCAGCACGCGCGCCGCCCGCGTCACGCCGCGCTCGGTGCGCACCGCGAACCCGGCGCCGTCGCGCGCCACGCCGCGCACCCGCGCGCCATCGGCCAGCATTGCGCCCGCGCGCCGCGCCGCTTCGGCCAGGCCGCGCGCGTATTTGCCGGGGTGCAGCGAGCCGGTCGCCTCGGCCACCATGCCGCCGTGGTAATGATCCGAGCCCAGTTCCTCCCGCTGCCGCGCGCGCGGCACCATGCGCGTCGGCAGCCCCGTCACCTCGGCGACGTACGGCGCCTTGGCGGCCAGCGCCGCGTAGTGGTGCCGCGTCCAGGCCGGCACGAAGCGCCCGCAGCGGACATAGTCGCAGTCGATGCTTTCCCGCGCGAGGACATCCTCGATGAACCCAAGCGAGGCGGCGGCCGCATCCGCGATGGCGCGGCCTCGCGCCTGCCCGAACCGCCGTTCCAGCGCGCCGCCGGCCAGCTTCAGGCCGCCCGACACCATGCCGCCGTTGCGCGAGGAGGCGCCCCAGCCGATCCGCTCGGCATCCAGCACCAGCGCCCGCCGGCCCAGCCGCTGCAATGTCAGCGCCGCCGACAGCCCGGCATAGCCGCCGCCGACGATTACCACATCCGCCTCTCCCGGCAGTGCCGCGTCCGGTTCGGCGGCGGGTGCGGCCACGTCCCACCAGTATGGCTGCGTGCGAAAGTCGTCGGCGAATGGGTGCTGCATGGCGGCCGCGTCAGGGAGCGGCCGACTGTCGGCGCGTCGCGCGCGTCCGGTCAAGCCGCCCTGCCGCCTCGCAACGATTGACGCGGCCGCGCGCGAGCGGGCAGGTAGGCGGCGAAACCTGTCGTGGGACTCGAAGACATGCGCCGTATAGCCGCCGTCGCGCTGCCGCTGCTGCTGCTCGGCGGCTGCGCCCACACCGTCCCCGGCACGCCGGCCGCGGCCGGGCAAACCTACGCCGTGTTCTTTCAGGAATGGTCGGCCGGCCTGGACGACGCGGGCCGCCGGGCCATCCAGCAGGCGGCCGATAGCGCCCGCCAGCATCCGGGCGTGCCGATCCTGGTGCGCGGCTATGCCGCCAACGACACCGGCAGCAACGAAGCCAACGAGATGCTGTCGCGCACCCGCGCGCAGCAGGTCATCGACCAGCTTCGCCACGACGGCGTGGACGCCGCCCGCATCCGCCTGAACGCGCAGGGCGCGACCGGCTATCAGCTCGACCCGTTGGAGGCGCGGCGGGTCAGCATCGCCGTGGGAGCGTCCTGATCGGGTGAGCGCCGCGATCCGACCCGCCGCGGGAGACGAGCGGCCGCGCGACGTGCTGGCCCGCGTGTTCGGCTTCCCGGCGTTCCGCGGGCTTGCAGGAGGCGGTCGTCGATCACGTCCTGGGCGGCGGCGACGCGCTGGTGCTGATGCCGACCGGCGGCGGCAAGAGCGTCTGCTACCAGTTGCCCGCCTTGTGCCGCGCCGGCACCGCCATCGTCGTCTCGCCGCTGATCGCGCTGATGGACGACCAGGTGGCCGCCCTGCGCCAGCTCGGCATCGCGGCGGCGGCCATGCACTCCGACCAGCCGCCGGACGAACAGCGCGAGATCGGCCGGATGCTGGATGCCGGCAGGCTCGACCTGATCTACGTCTCGCCGGAGCGGCTGCTCAGCGGCGGCACCCTGGCGCGATTGCAGCGGCAGCGGATCGCGCTGGTGGCCATCGACGAGGCGCATTGCGTCAGCCAGTGGGGCCACGAGTTCCGCCCCGACTACCGGATGCTGGCCGGACTGGCCGAGGATTTCCCGGGCGTGCCGCGCATGGCGCTGACCGCGACGGCGGATGCGCGCACCCGGGCGGACATCCTGGCCTCGCTGCGGATGGACGACGCGGCGGTGTTCGCCGCGAGTTTCCATCGGCCCGAACCTGCATATCGCGGCGGCTCCGAAGGAAGGCGAGACGGCGCAGCTCGGGGCCATGATCCGCCGTCATCCGGGTGCGGCCGGCATCGTCTATTGCGGCAGCCGCGACAAGACCGAGCGCGTGGCCGAGCGCCTGGCCAAGGCGGGGGTGCCGGCGGTGGCGTTCCACGCCCGGCTGGCCCCGGAGACCAAGCGGGCGGCGGCCGACAAGTTCCGCTCCGGCGAGCCGGTGGTGGTGGTGGCCACGATCGCCTTCGGCATGGGCATCGACCGGCCGGACGTGCGCTTCGTGGTGCATCTGGACATGCCGGACAGCCCGGAGGCGTACTACCAGCAGATCGGCCGCGCCGGGCGCGACGGCGAGCCCGCCGACACGCTGCTGCTGTACAGCGGCGAGGACATCGCCCGCGCCCGCTATTTCCTGGGCCAGTCGGTCGCGCCGGAGACGCAGAAGCAGGTGATGCGGCAGCGGCTGGAGGCGATGATCGCGCTGACCGAGGCGGCATCCTGCCGCACCCGCGCGCTGCTGGCCTGCTTCGGCGAGGAATTGCCGGAGCCGTGCGGCCATTGCGACACCTGCGCGCGGCCGGGTCGGGTGTTCGACGGCACGATCGAGGCGCAGAAGCTGCTGTCGGCGGTGGTGCGCACCGGGCAGCGGTTCGGCGCGCTGCATGTCATCTCGGTGCTGCTGGGCGAGGCCACCGACACGATCAGGCAATGGGGCCACGACAAGCTGCCCACCTTCGGCGTGGGCCGCGACCGCACGCGCGGCTTCTGGCGCGGCGTGGCGCGGCAACTGGTGGCGCAGGGCGCGCTGGCGGTGGAGGACGGGCGGTACGCCACGCTGTCGGTGGTGGCCGACCGCGCGCGCGCCATCCTGCGCGGCGAGCAGACGCTGATGCTGCGCGAGGACGCCGCCCCGTCCTTTGCATCGGCGCCGGCAACGCGCGGCCGCGCCGCCGCGAGCGCCCCGGTGCCGGTCGGCGAGGGCGGCCCGGTGTTCGAGGCGCTGCGCACCTGGCGCGCGGCGGAGGCGAAGACGCAGCGCGTGCCGCCGTACGTGATCTTCCACGACACCGTGCTGCGCGAGGTGGCGGCGATCCGTCCGGCCAGCCTGGACGAGCTGGGCCAGGTGAAGGGCGTCGGCGCCTCAAAGCTGCTGCGCTACGGCCCGGCGGTCCTGGCCTGCCTGCGGGGAGCCACGTAGGGCGGAAAAGCGCAGCGCATTCCGCCACTTTTGCGCTTTTGCCGGTCGCTCGATGGCACGGCATCAGGTGCCTGCCGAACCGGCGGAATGCGCTGCGCTTTTCCGCCCTACGGCCAAAGCGGCGCGGCCGCCCGGCTCAGCCGGTCTGCGCCCGCGTTCCCGCGTGGAAATGCGCGTACACCTTGCGCGCGAGATCGCGGCTGATGCCGGGCGCGGCCTCCAGGTCGGCCAGCCCCGCCTGCTTCACGCCGCGCGCCGAGCCGAAATGGTTCAGCAGCGCCCGCTTGCGGCCGGGTCCGATGCCGGGCACCTCGTCCAGCTCGCTGGTGGTCAGCGTCTTGGAGCGGCCGGCGCGGTGCGTGGTGATGGCGAAGCGGTGCGCCTCGTCGCGCAGGCGTTGCAGGAAATACAGCACCGGGTCGCGCGGCGGCAGTTGGAACGCGGCACGGCCCTCCAGGTGGAACCATTCGCGCCCGGCGTCGCGATCGGGGCCCTTGGCGATGGCCACCAGCGGCAGGTCGTTCACGCCCAGATCGGCCAGCACCGCGCGCGCCGCGGAAAACTGCCCGGCGCCGCCGTCGATCAGCACCAGGTCCGGCCAGCCGGGCGGCACCGCGGACGGGTCGGGATTTTCGCGCAGCGCGCGGCCGAAGCGGCGCTCGAACACCTCGCGCATCATGGCGAAATCGTCGCCCGGCGTGATCGGGCCGCGGATCGAGAACTTGCGGTACGCCTGCTTCGCGAACCCCTCAGGGCCGGCGACGATCATCACGCCGTACGCGTTGGCGCCCATGATGTGGCTGTTGTCGTAGACCTCGATCCGCTCGGGCGGCCGCTCCAGCCCGAACAGCTCGGCGGTGGCGTCCAGCAGCTTGGCCTGCCCGGCGGTCTCGGCCAGGCGCCGCTCCAGCGCCTCGCGCGCGTTGGTCAGCGCGTGCTGTCACGACCGCGTGCTTCTCGCCGCGCCTCGGCACCGCGATCTCGACCCGCTTGCCGGTGCCGAACGAGGCGGCGCGCAAGCCCAGCGCCTCGGCCACCGGATCCGGCTCGGCGATGTCATGGCTCAGCAGCACCAGCGGCGGCGGCGGCTTGTCGTCGTAGAACTGCGCCACGAAGGCGGCCAGCACCTCGCCGGCTTCCTCGGCCTTGGTGTGCGCCGGGAAGAACGCGCGGTTGCCGTTGTTGCGGCCGCCGCGGATGAAGAACACCTGCACGCAGGTCTGCCCCGCCGCCTGCCATGCCGCGATCACGTCGGCGTCGCCGATGCTCTCGGGGTTGACGACACCGCCGCCCTGCACGTGGGTCAGGCCGCGGATGCGGTCGCGCACCGCGGCGGCGCGCTCGTATTCCATCGCCGCGGCGGCCTGCTCCATCTCGGCGGCCAGCTCGCGCTGCACGCTCGCCCCGCGCCCGGTCATGAAGGCGCGCGCCTGGCCCACCAGCCCGGCGTAGTCCTCGGCGCTGATGCGCCCGACGCAGGGCGCCGAGCAGCGGCGGATCTGGTGCAGCAGGCAGGGCCGGCTGCGGTTGGCGAACACCGTGTCGGCGCACGAGCGCAGCAGGAACACGCGCTGCATCGCCGTCACCGTCTGGTTGACCGCCCAGGCCGAGGCGAAGGGGCCGTAATAGCTGCCTTTGCGCACCCGCGCGCCGCGATGCTTGGCGATCTGCGGAAACGGATGATCCTCGGTCAGCATCAGCCACGGATACGATTTGTCGTCGCGCAGCACGATGTTGAAGCGCGGCTTCAGCCGCTTGATGAGGTTGGCCTCCAGCAGCAGCGCCTCGGCCTCGGTATGGGTGGTGAGGATCTCCATCGCCGCGGTTTCGCTGACCATGCGGCGTAGCCGTTCCGGCAGACGGGCGGGTTGCGTGTATGCGGCGACACGCTTCTTGAGGCTGCGCGCCTTGCCGACGTACAAGGCCTCGCCACGGCCGTCGAGCATCCGGTATACTCCGGGCTGCAACGGCATGGTCGCCAGCGCCCGCTCGATGATCGCCACGCCCTTTGGCGCGGCCGCCTCGTCCAGTTCGCTCATGCGGCAAAGCGGTCCGTGGCGCTGCCCATCGGCTGCGCAGAACCGCCCGCGCACGCTGTGGATAAAGCTGTGGGAACAACCCCTGATGCGGCCTTGCAGCTTGCATGATCCCGGTCGGGCATCGGCCTGCTCACTTTTTCGGCACAGCGACCAAGCCACTGTAATTGCTGGTCAAACTCGTTGCGGAACTAATACGATCACTGAAGCGTGCCTGCCATCTTACTGTAACTCAAGGCGAACCACCGCCTGCGTGGACAAGTCCCGGCTGCCGTGTCGCGGAAGGCTTCCCATTCCCGCCGCGGCCCGGCTTCTATTCCTGGTGCGCGGCGCCGGCCCGGGGATGCCATTGCAGGTGCTGGCCACCATCCAGCGCCAGCATCTGCCCGGTCAGCGCCGGCAACGCCAGGATCGCCAGCACGGCGCGGGCGATCTCGGCGCCGCTGGTGCCGTGCCCCAGCGGCACCGACGCGGCCTGCCGCTCGAACTGCGCCGGCGTCTGGCGCGCGCTCGGCAGCGCCGGGCCGGGGCCGATGCCGCACACCCGGATGCGCGGCGCCAACGCCAGCGCCATGCTCTGCGTCAGCGCCCACAGCGCGGCCTTGCTGACGGTATAGGAGACGAAGTGCGGCGTCGGCGACCATACCCGCTCGTCGAGCATGTTGACCACCACGCCTTCCGCGCTCGCCGGCAGCGCCGCGGCGAACCGCTGCATCAGCACGAACGGCGCGCGCAGGTTCGGCTCCATGTGCGCGTCCCATGACGCGCGGGTGACGTCGGCCACCTCGTCGCGCTGAAACGCGCTGGCGTTGTTGACCAGCACGCCGACCGGCCCCAGCGCCGCGGCCGCCATCGGCAGCAGGAGGCGGACCGCCGGCTCGTCGGCCAGGTCGCAGGCGACGACCACGCTCTGCACGCCGCGCGCGCGCGCGGCGACCGCCGTGGCCTCGGCGTCGTCGCGGCTGTCGCGGCAGTGGATGGCGACCGCGAAGCCGGCGTCGGCCAGCGCCATGACGATCGCCTGCCCGACGCGCCGGCCGCCGCCCGTGACCAGCGCCACGCGCGGGATGCTGGCCGGGATCGCGAGGCTCAGCGGGGTCGCGAAGCTCACCGGCCCGGCCGCGTCAGCCGCTTGCCGCGCCGCATCTTGGCCGGGTCGTAGCCGCCGCCGCCCGGCCCCAGCGGCTCCGGCGTGCGGTCGCGCCGGGAGGGCCGCAGCGTGGCGGACGCGGCGGGCGGCGGTTCCAGGCCCATGTCCAGCGCCTCCAGCCGGCGCAGCTCGTCGCGCAGGCGGGCGGCCTCCTCGAACTCCAGGTCGGCGGCGGCGGCGCGCATCCGCTTCTCGATCTCGGCGATCGAGGCCTTCAGATCCTTGCCGACGAACTCGCTGGCCGCGCTGTCGCGCACCGGCGCCACGGTGACGTAATCCTGCTCGAACACGCTTTCCAGCACGCGGCCGATCTGCGTCCTGACCGAGACGGGCGTGATGTCGTGCGCGAGGTTCCAGGCGTGCTGCTTCTCCCGCCGCCGCGCCGTCTCCTCGATGGCGAAGCGCAGGCTGCGGGTCATGGTGTCGGCGTACAGGATCACCCGCCCGTCGATGTTGCGCGCGGCGCGGCCGATGGTCTGCACCAGGCTGGTCTGGCTGCGCAGGAACCCCTCCTTGTCGGCGTCCAGGATGGCCACCAGCATACATTCCGGAATATCAAGGCCCTCGCGCAGCAGGTTGATGCCCACCAGCACGTCGAACACGCCGAGGCGCAGGTCGCGGATGATCTCGATGCGCTCCAGCGTGTCCACGTCGGAGTGCAGGTAGCGCACCTTCACGCCGTGCTCGGTCAGGTAGTCGGTCAGATCCTCGGCCATGCGCTTGGTCAGCACGGTGACGAGCGTGCGCCCGCCCTTCGCGGCGGTGGCGCGGAATCTCGGCCAGCACGTCGTCGACCTGGTGTTCGACCGGGCGCACCTCGGTCTGCGGGTCGATCAGGCCGGTCGGGCGGATCACCTGCTCGGCGAACACGCCGGCGGTGCGCTCCATCTCCCACGGACCGGGCGTGGCCGAGACGAACAGCGTCTGCGGCCGGTAGTGCTCCCACTCGGCGAATTTCAGCGGCCGGTTGTCCATGCAGGACGGCAGGCGGAAGCCGAACTCCGACAGGATCGACTTGCGCGCGAAGTCGCCGCGCTCCATGCCGCCGACCTGCGGCACCGTCACATGGCTTTCGTCGACGATCAGCATGGCGTTTTCCGGCAGGTACTCGAACAGCGTCGGCGGCGGCTCGCCGGCGTTGCGTCCCGAGAGGTAGCGCGAATAGTTCTCGATCGACTTGCAGGAGCCGGTCGTCTCCATCATTTCGATGTCGAAGGTGCTGCGCTGTTGCAGGCGCTCGGCCTCCAGCAGCTTGCCCTCGGCGACGAACTGGGCGAGGCGGTCGCGCAACTCGACCTTGATGTCGGCGATGGCCTGCGTCAGCGTCGGGCGCGGCGTGACGTAGTGGCTGTTGGCGTACACCGTCACGCTCTCCAGCTTGCCGGTGACTTCGCCGGTCAGCGGATCGAACTCGCTGATGGCGTCGATCTCGTCGCCGAACAGGCTGATCCTCCAGGCGCGGTCCTCGTAGTGGCTGGGATAGATGTCCACCACCTCGCCGCGCAGCCGGAAATTGCCGCGCTGGAAGGCGGCGTCGTTGCGGCGGTATTGCAGCTCCACCAGCGCGCGCGCCAGCGCGTCGCGGTCGATGCGGCCGCCGAGTTCCAGCTTGACCACCATCTTGGCATAGGTCTCGACCGAGCCGATGCCGTAGATGCAGGAGACGGACGCCACGATCACCACGTCGCCGCGCTCCAGCACCGATTGCGTGGCCGCGTGGCGCATCCGGTCGATCTGCTCGTTGATCTGTGAGTCTTTCTCGATGTAGGTGTCGGTGCGCGGGACGTAGGCCTCCGGCTGGTAGTAGTCATAGTAGCTGACGAAGTATTCCACCGCGTTGTCCGGGAAGAACGACTTCATCTCGCCGTACAGCTGGGCCGCCAGCGTCTTGTTCGGCGCCAGGATCAGCGTCGGGCGCTGCACCGCCTCGATCACCTTGGCCATCGTGAACGTCTTGCCCGACCCGGTGACGCCGAGCAGCACCTGGTCGCGCTCGCCGCTGCTGGATGCCGCGCGACCAGCTCGCGAATGGCGGTCGGCTGGTCGCCGGCGGGTTCGTATTCCGAGGCGACGCGGAACGGCTTCGTCACCGGCTTGGCGGGCTGCTTTTCGGGGATGAACAGCACCGGGGCGGACGGGCGGGTCAGGACTTGCGACATGGCGGGGAAGATGGGGGCGGGCAGGGTGGAAGGCCAGACGGCGCTTGCTCAGCCGCAGCGTTACTGCTAGCCTTTAAGCTAGCCATAGCAGAGAAGGTATCATGGAAGTCGGCACGTTTGACGCAAAGAATCGGTTCAGCGAACTGCTGGACAAGGTTGAGCACGGCGAGGACGTCGTCATCACGCGGCGCGGCAAGGCTGTAGCGAGGCTGGTTCCCGCAGCCGCAGGACGTGATCGCCAGAAGGCGCAAGAGGCGGCGGCTCGGCTTCTGGAACGGCGGAAGGGGATCGACCTTGGTGGTCTGTCCATCAAGGAGCTGATTGAGGAGGGCCGTCGTTGAGCCTGGTCGTGGACAGTTCGATGGCGGTGGCCTGGTGCCTCAAGGATGAAGGCACTGGAGCGACCGCCTCCGTGCTGCGCGATGTCGTCAGGCACGGTGCGGTAGCCCCCTCCCTGTGGCGCCTGGAGGTCGGCAACGCTTTGCAGACCGCGCTCCGACGCAAGCGGATCACGGTTGAGACCCGGGACGAAGCTCTTGCCGATCTACGCGCGCTGGACGTGGCCATTGATGACGAAACCGATCAACGGGCCTGGTCGTCCACCCTGCGGTTCGCCGACCGATACGGCCTGACGTTGTACGATGCGGCTTATCTCGAACTGGCGGTGCGCCGTCGTTTGTCGCTGGCCTCGCTCGACCAGGGGCTGCGTGTCGCCGCCACCAAGGCTGGCGTGGAACTCCGCTGACATAAAACCAATGGGCGCGCGGCGCCTCACCTTCTGCTAGACGTTGCGCAAGCGACGGCTCCGGGAGGCTTTTTCGTGCGGCGCATTCTGCTTCTGGCCTGCCTGCTCGCATCCATGCTCGCCGGATCGGCATGGGCGCAGGACTTCCAGCTTCCCGGCCTCGCCAACGACGCGCAGACCTACCTGACCACGCTGCAAAAGCCCTACCCGGCAGGCGGCACGTCCGCCGCCCGCGCCGCCGCCGAGCAGCGCGCCGCGGCCGCCCTGGCGCGGCACGACTACCCCGCCGCCGCCGCGGCCCTGGAGCAGCGGGCCGGCATGGGCGGCGTCACCGGCCGGCAATGGCTGGACCTCGCCACCGCCGACCTGCGCCGCACCCCGCCCGACCCGCGCCACGCCGCCCTCGCCGCGTGGCAGGCCTTCAGCGCCGCCTCGGACGCACAGGCGGAAATCCCGCCGCTGCTGCTGCTGGCCGAGGCGCTGCGGGCGCAGAACCGCGACGCCCAGGCGGTGCAGGCGCTGGAGCAGGTGGTCGCGCGCGCGCCGGACGATGCCGGCTACAAGCGCCTGCTGGCCGACGCGCAGCGCGCCGCCGGCATGGCGGTGCAAAACGTCTCCATCGAGGGCGAGGCCGATCCGCCGCGCGCCTGCATCCGCTTCACCGTGCCGCCCACGCGCAGCGCCGATTTCCAGCCGCAGGACTGGGTGAAGCTGACGCCCCCGGTGGCGGGTGCCGCGGTGACGCGCGAGGGCGGGCAGCTCTGCATTTCCGGCCTGCCGTCCGGCGCCGTGACGCGCGCCACGTTGCGCGCCGGGCTGCCGGCGCAACAGCAGGACCAGGGCGCCGCGCTGTCGCTGGCCCATGACGTGACCCTGGCGCTGGCGATGCCGAACCGCCAGCCGCGCGTGCTGTTCGACACGCGGCTGTTCGTGCTGCCGCGCGGGCAGGCTCCGTCGGTGACGCTGACCACCACCAACCTGTCGTCGGTGTCGCTGCAATTGCTGCGCCTGTCCGAGCGCGGCGCGGAGCCGTTCGTGCGCGACAACACGCTGGGCAGCCCGGTCGACCAGTACACCGCCCGCAACATCGGCTCGGACAGCGGCCGGATCGTGTGGCAGGGCAAGGCCGACATCCCCGCCTGGCAGCCGAACCAGCCGGCGCGCACCAAGCTGCCGCTGCCGCCGCCGCTGCTGACCGCGGGGCCGGGCCTGTACGCCCTGCTGGCCACGCCCGGCGACGGCACCCGCGACAGCGAGCAGGCAGCCTCGGTGCAGATGATCGTGCGCACCGATCTGGCGCCGACCGTCTGGCGCGGCGCGGACGGGCTGACCGTGCAGGTGCGCGGCTATTCCGACGCGACCGTCCGGCCGGGCGTGAAGCTGCGGCTGCTGGCGCGCAACAACGACCTGCTGGCCGAGGCGACCACGGATGCGCAGGGCGTCGCGCGCTTCGCCGCCTCACTGCTGCATGGCGACGGGCCGCTGGCGCCGGCGGTGCTGGATGCCTTCGGCCCCGACGGCGATCTGTGCGTGCTCGACCTGAACGCCGCCTCGTTCGACCTGTCCGATCGCGGTGTGGCGGGACCGCCGCATCCTGGGCCGCTCGACGCCTACGTGTATTTCGACCGCGGCATCTTTCGGCCGGGCGAGACGGTGCAGGTGATGGCGCTGGTGCGCGACGATGCCGGCAACCCCGCCGATCTGCCGGTGCGCCTGACCGTCAAGCGCCCAAACGGCCAGGTGTTCCTGCGCGCCAATCTGCCGCGCGGGCCGGGGGCGGCGATCCACTGGCCGGTAGCGCTGTCGCCGGGGGCGGCCGTCGGCACCTGGACGGTCGAGGTGCAGGCCGATCCGAACGGGCCTGCCATCGGCACCGCCTCGTTCCGCGTGGATGCGTTCGTGCCCGACCGCATGGCGGTGGCGTTCGGCAAGCTGCCGCCGACGCTGGTGGCCGGCCAGCAAGCCGACCTGCCGGTGGCGGCGCGGTTCCTGTACGGCGCGCCGGCCGCCGGTCTGTCCGGCCACGCGCGGGTGGCGCTGACGCCCGACCCGAATCCGTTTGCTGCCCTGGCCGGCTACCGCATCGGCCTCCAGGACGAGGCGTACGCGCCGCTCAAGCAGGAAGCCGATCTGCCGCCCACCGATGCGCAGGGCGCCACCCACTACGCGCTGACCATCGCGCACGCGCCGGACACCACGCATCCGCTGAAGGCCGACGTGACGGTGGACGTAAACGACCCCTCCGGCCACGCCTCGCGCGCGACGGCCTCGATCCCGCTGCGCCCGGCCGGGCCGGTCATCGGCATCAAGCCGGATTTCCCCGATGGCGCGGTCGATGCCGGCGCCGAGGCGGCGTTCGACATCGCCGCCGTCGATCCCTCCGGCGCGCGCCAGGCGTTGTCCGCGAAGCTGCGCCTGGTGCGCGAACGGCCGGATTGGCGGATCGTGATGCAGGGCCGGTTCGCGCGCTACGAGACGGTGTACCGCGACGAGCCGTTGCAGACGCAGGACATCGCCATCCCGGCGGGCGGCGCCGGGCTGCATTTCGCCAAGAAGCTCGATTTCGGCCGCTACCGGCTGGAGGTGACGCAGGCCGACGGGCTGGCGGCGAGTTCCGTGGTGTTCCGCTCGGGCTGGGCGGACCAGTCCAGCCCGGACGTGCCGGACCGCGTCGATGTCAGTGCCGCCACCCGCTCCGTGCCGGTGGGCCAGAGCGCGACGATCCACATCGCATCGCCGTTCGCGGGCCACGCCACCTTGCTGGTGCTGAGCGACCGGGTGCTGGCGCTGCGCACGCTCGCCGTGCCGGCCGCCGGCGTGGACGTGGCGGTGCCGGTCGAGGCGTCCTGGGGACCGGGCGCCTATGTCGCGGTCCATGTCTTTCGTGGCGAGGCCGGCGACGGCACGCGCCCCGATCGGGCGATCGGCCTGACCTGGGTCGGCGTCGATCCGGCCGCGCGCACGCTGGCCATGTCGATCGACACCCCCGACCGCCTGCCCCCGCGCGCCCGGGAAAACGTGCCGGTTCATGCGGCGGCGGGCGCCTGGGTGACATTGGCCGCCGTCGACGAGGGCATCCTCCGCCTGACGCAATTCGTCTCGCCGGATCCGGCCGCGCACTATCTCGGCCGGCTCGGGCTGGGGCTGGACATCCGCGACGATTGGGGCCGCCTGATCCAGCCCGCCGAGGGCACGCCGACCTTGCTGCGCCAGGGCGGCGACGAGGGCAGCGTGGTGCTGCCGGAAGTGCCGCAGCATACCGTGACCTTGTTCGCAGGGCCGGTGCAGGCCGGCGCGGACGGGGTGGCGGATATCCCGCTCGACATGCCCGACTTCAACGGGCAGGTGCGGCTGATGGCGGTGGGCTGGGACGGCCTGCGCATCGGTGCGGCCAACCGCGACGTGATCGTGCGCGACCCGCTGGTCGTCGAACCGCTGCTGCCGCGCTTTCTCGCCCCCGGCGACACCACGCGGCTGGCGGTGCTGCTGCACAGCCTCGATCTGCCGGAAGGCGACGCGATCGTGCGTGTGTCGGCCGACGGCCCGCTGCAAGTCGCGGGGTCGGCGGTGCTGACCCAGCATCTCGCGGTCGGCGCGCAGGCGCTCGCCTTCACCGACCTGCGCGCCACCGGCGCGGGGCGGGGCGTGCTGCACCTGGACGTGACCGGCCCGGCCGGTTTCCACGTCCAGCACGAGGCGGCCATCCTGATCCGTCCGGCGCGCGGCTTCTCGGGGGCGGTGGCCGGCGGCGAGCTGGCGCCCGGTGTCGATGCGCCGCTCACCCCACCCCTGCCGCTGGCCGGCTTCGTGCCCGGCACCGCCAGCGCCAGCGCCACGTTCGGCGCCCCGGTGCGCTACGACACCGACGCGCTGCTCCGCGCCCTCGGCGAGTATCCGCTGTCCTGCCTGGAGCAGACCACCAGCCAGGGCCTGCCGCTGACCTTGCGCCCCGAAGCCTCGGCCGCGCCGCTGGCGGCGGCGGTCGGCTCGGTGCTGGATCGGCAGCGCTACGACGGCGGCTTCGCGCTGTGGAGCGCCTCGGGCGACGCCGAGCCGTGGCTGTCGGCCTACGCCACGGAGTTCCTGCTGCGCGCCCGCAACGCCGGGGCGACGGTGCCGGCGGCGGCGCTGGCGGACGCGCTGAAATACCTGGCCGACGCCGCTTCCGGCGAGGACGATTCGGTGGATTTCCTGGCGGCCCAGGCGTATCGCCTGTACGTGCTGGCGTTGGCCGGGCAGGGCCAGCCGGGGGCCGCGCGCGTGCTGGCCGAGCGCATCGGCCACCTGCCGACCCCCTTGGCCCGCGCGCAGATTGGCGCCGCCCTGGCGCTGGCGCACGACACGCCGCGCGCCGAGGCGGCGTTCGCCGCCGCGCTCGCGGCACCTGACCGCACCTACTGGTCCGGCGACTACGGCACCGCCCTGCGCGACCAGGCCGCCATCGTGGTGCTGCTGCGCGAGAGCGGGTTGCTGCCCGGCCGGCTGCCGGGTCTGGTCGCGGCATTGCCGGGCGCCGATCTCGATCCGAACAGCCTGTCCACGCAGGAACTGGCCTGGGCGGTGACCGCCGCCGAAGTGCTGGGGCGCGACCAGCCGGCGCCGCGCATCGCGGTGGATGGGCGGCAGCCTCCGGTGCGCGCCGGCGTGGTGACGGTGGCGCTGGCCGGGCCGGCCACGGTGCGCAATCTCGGCACGTCGGCCGTCTGGCAGAGCGTCTCGGTGCGCGGCGTGCCGCTGGCCGCACCCCCGGCGCAGCGATCCGCGATGCGGGTCAGTCGCCAGTTCTTCACCACGGATGGCGGCACGCTCGACCTCGATCACCTGACGCAGAACACCGAGTTCGTGCTGCTGCTGACCGGCCGCGCCGAGGATGGGCAGGACCACCGCGCCATGCTGCTGCAAGGCCTGCCGGCCGGCTGGGAGATCGCCGGGCGGATCGCGTCGGGCACGCCGGACACCATGCCGTTCCTGGGCGCGCTGAGCGAGACGGAGGCCGAACCGGGCGCCGATGACCGTTTCGCCGCCGTGATCGACCTGACCGTCGACAAGCCGGCGTTCCGGGTCGCGGTGCGGCTGCGCGCGGTGACGCCGGGCGACTACGAACTGCCGGGTGCCGCGCTGTCGGACATGTACCGCCCGACGGTGTTCGCGCGCCAGGGCTCGAACCGCATCAAGGTGCTGCCACGCGAATGAAGCAACCCCCCTCACCCCGGCCCTCTCCCAAGGGGAGAGGGTGTTCTGCTCCCTCTCCCCTTGGGAGAGGGCCGGGGTGAGGGGGGCCGCCGCGCTGAAGCCGCTCGCGACCGTCGCCGTCGCGGCGCTCGGATGCCTGGCGGTCGCGGCGGTGGCGCTGGACCGGCTGTACCCCCCCGAACTCGGCCGCATGGCGCAGGTCGGCACGCAGGTGCTCGACCGCCACGGCCGCGTGCTGGCGCTGCTGTCCGCGCCCGGCGGCGTGTGGCGGCTGCGCACGCGGGCGGCGGACGTGTCGCCGGTGTTCCTGAAGACCCTGCTGGCCACCGAGGACCGGCACTTCTGGACCCATCCCGGCATCGACCCGCTGGCGCTGCTGCGCGCCGCCGCGCTGGATGTCGCCGCCGGCCGCATCGTCTCCGGCGGCTCCACGCTGACCATGCAGGCGGCCAGGCTGCTGCATCCGCGCCGGCGCGGCTGGGGCGCCAAGGCGATCGAGATGCTGCGCGCCCTGCAACTCGAGGCGCATTTCTCCAAGCGCGACATTCTCGGCATCTGGCTGACGCTGGCGCCGTTCGGGGGCAACCTCGAGGGCGTGACCGCCGCCTCGTACGCCTGGTTCGGCGTGCCGCCCGCCGCACTGGACGCGGCGCAGTCGGCGCTGCTGGTGGCGATCCCGCGCCGGCCCGAGGCGCTGCGCCCGGACCGCCACCCGGCGCAGGCGCGGGCGCTGCGCGACCGCATCCTGGCCGCGACCGGCGGCGTGCCCGGCCCGCTGCCGCTGCGCCGCCTGGCCATGCCGCGCCACGCCGGGCCGGTCCTGGCGGCACTGGGCGGCGGCGAGCGCGTGGCGACCACGCTGGACCTGCCGCTGCAAGCCGCGCTGGAGCGGCTCGCGGCCGACACCCTGGCCGGCCTGCCGGCGCGCGCCTCGCTGGCCATCCTGGTGGCCGACGCGCCGAGCCGGCAGTTCCGCGCGCTGGTGTCCGGCGACGGCCGTGTGGGCAGCCTCGACCTGACGCGCGCGGTGCGCTCGCCGGGCTCGGCGCTGAAGCCGGCGGTCTACGGCATGGCGTTCCAGGACGGCATCGCCGATCCGGGCACCACGCTGGATGACCTGCCGCGAAGGTTCGGCGGCTATGCGCCGGAGGATTTCGACCGCGATTTCGCCGGCAGCGTCACCGCCTCCGAGGCGCTGCGCCGCTCGCTGAACCTGCCGGCGGTGGCGCTGCTGGACCGGATCGGGCCGCTGCGCTTCCAGGCCAGCCTGGCGGCGGCGGGCATCCGGCTGCGCCTGCCGCCGGGGGCCGCGCCGTCGCTGCCGCTGGCGCTGGGCGGCGCCGGGATCTCGCCGCGCGCGCTGGCCTCGCTGTACGCGGCGCTGGCCACCGACGGCGGCGTGGCCCGGCTGGCCGTGCGGGCGGGTGGGCCGGTCACGGCCGCCGTGCCGCTGCTGTCGCCGCGCGCCACGCGCGAGGTGGCAGAGGTGCTGACCCGCCCGTTCCCGGCCGGCGGGCCGGACGGTGTCGCGTGGAAGACCGGCACGAGCTGGGGCAGCCGCGACGCCTGGGCGGCTGGTTTTGACGCGCGCAATGTCGTGGTGGTGTGGATCGGCCGGCCGGACGGCACGCCGCTGCCCGGCGCCACCGGGGCCGGCCTGGCGCTGCCGCTGCTGTCGCGGGTGATGGCGCTGCTGCCGCCCGCCCCTCTGCCGCCGCCGCTGCCGGTGCTGGCGGACCGCGTGACGGCGCCGGCCCAGCCCGCCGATGCGGTGCGCCTGCTGTTCCCGCCGCCCGGCGCCGTGCTGTCAGGCGACGGTCCGATCACCTTGCGCGCGATGGGTGGCCGGCGACCATTGACCTTCATGGTGGACGGCACGCCGTTGCCCGGCACGCCCGCCCGTCGGGAGGTGAACTGGGAGCCGTCCGCCGCCGGCTTTTTCCGCCTGACCGTGCTGGACGCGGACGGCCAGGCGGCGCACGCCACGGTGCGGGTGCGCCAATGAAAGCACCAATGAAAGCAAAGGACGCTCCTCAACCGGACTCGTCGCGCTTGCGGGAAAGCTGGCGGCGCAGCGTGTCCCGCGCGGCCGAATCCGGAGTCGGTCTTCGCTGTGCCGCGACCTTGCGTTCCTTGGCGGCGGCGCGGTCAAGGATCTGGTCCGAGGACTGTATGCGGCCTGCGGCCTCAAGCTCGTGCAGCAGGTCGCCTGGCGAGATCCTGCGTGACCTCGAAATACACCATGTCGGGAATCTGCACCGGCAGGCCGGGCATCGTAAGGCACTCGAGCGCCTCCGCCGCCGCCAGCGTGATGAGAGGAGAGGCGTCGGTAACGATCAGGCCAAGTCTGCTCACGTCCGCCCGCTCAGCGCCTCGCGCAGCAGCATTCGGCCGGCTTTGCGCGTCTCCCAGTTTGGACCATCGTCGGACGCCACCGGCGGGCGGAGCCCAAGGGCGCCGAGGCCCGCGAGAACGTCCCGGTAATTGTCGAGCTCCGGTGTCCGAGCCCTCAGCAGGGACCAGGATAGTTGTCCGGCCGCATACCGCCGCAGTTGCTGTTCACTGTCAGGTGACATGAGGGGTTGCGTCTCCTAGGCTGATGCGTGACGGAGCTACTCTACAAGGCATGGCCACCGGGATGGCAGCCGCGGCCGCCGCCGCTCATGCCGGGTTGCACGCGTGCCAACGAGCAGGAGCAAAGCATGGATTACGGCATTCGCGGCCGCGTCGCGATCGTCACCGGCGCGGACAGCGGCATCGGCCTGGCGACGGCGAAGCTGCTGGCGGCCGAGGGCGTGCGCGTCGCCATGTCCGACCAGTATCCGGCCAGCCTGGAGGCCACCGCCGCCAGCCTGCGCGAGGTGGGCGACGTGGCCGCCTTCGCCGCCGACCTCACCAGCACCGAGCAGGCGCGGGCGCTGCGCGACGCGGTG
Source organism: uncultured Pseudomonadota bacterium (assembly GCA_963758455.1). Taxonomy (GTDB): domain Bacteria; phylum Pseudomonadota; class Alphaproteobacteria; order Acetobacterales; family Acetobacteraceae; genus CAVRQM01. The sequence goes on from CAVWVK010000001.1 coordinate 407,160, forward strand.
GTGGACAGGCTCGGGCCGCCCAGCATCATCGTCAACGCCGCCGGCATCACCGGGGCCGCCGGGAAGTTCCACGACGTCGACGAGGCCGGCTGGATCAGCACGCTGGACACCGACCTGATGGGCGCCGTGCGGCTGTTGCAGGCGTTCATTCCCGACATGCGCGGCCAGGGCTGGGGCCGCGTCGTGCTGATCGCCAGCGAGAACGCGCGTCAGCCCTACACCGACGAACTGCCATACAACGCCGCCAAGGCCGCGATCCTGAACCTGGCGAAAGGTCTGTCCAAGACCTATGCCTCCGAGGGCATCCTGGTCAACACCGTCAGCCCGGCGTTCATCGCCACGCCGATGACCGATGCGATGATGGACAAGCGTGCCCGCCAGACCGGCGCCAGCCGCGAGCACGCGGTGACGTCGTTCCTGCGCGAGCAGCGTCCCACGCTGGAGCTGAAGCGGCGCGGCGAGGCGCACGAAGTCGCCGCCGCCATCGTGTTCCTGTGCTCGGCGCAGGCCAGCTTCATCACCGGGGCCGACCTGCGCGTCGATGGCGGCTCGGTGGCGTCGATCTGAGCGCGCGGCGCTACTCCCCCGACAGCTCGCGCCGCCGCCGGTCGAGTTCCTCGCTGTAGCGGCGCAGCGCGTGCTGCTCGGTCAGCAGGCCGATCACCCGGCGGCTGTCGCGGCCGTCGACTACGGCCAGCGCGTCGCTCTCGGCCCGCTCGAACATGCCGACCGCCTCCTTCACCGTCATCTGCGGCAGCAGCACGTCGCCGCCGTAGCGCAGCAGGTCGACCAGCTTGGCGTCCTCCTCCACCTCGCTGGCGTGCGCCTCGGCCACCTGCACGATCCCGGCGTAGCGGTCCGAGCCGTCCACCACGACCACCCGCGTCGAGGCGCCCAGCGGGAACTCGCGGCGGAAGCTGGCCAGCGTGGTGTCGTCGCGCACCGTGCGGACCTCGCGGCGCATCATCCGCCCCACCGTCAGGCTGCGCACCCAGCCGATGTCCACGGCGCTGCGGATGGCCTCGCCGCGCAGGTGGAACCGCCAGGTGGCGAACGAGTAGCCGAAGGTGCGCCGCACGGTGATCGCCGAGATGGTGCTGGCCGCCACCACGGCCGCGGTCAGCGGCAGCGAGCCGGTGGTCTCCAGCGCCAGGAACGCCATCGTCAGCGGGCCGCCGACGATGGCGGTGGCCAGCGCGCTCATCGCCACCAGCGCGCAGACCACCGGCGGGATCGCCTGCGTGGTGGACGCCAGCGCCAGCAGCCCGGCGAACAGCTTGCCGAGCAGGGCGCCGAGGAACAGGCTGGCGAAGAACAGCCCGCCGCGAAACCCCGAGCCGAGCGAGATCGCCGACGCCGCCGATTTCAGCACCAGCAGCAGGGCGACGTGCGAGAGCGCATAGGGCGCGTCCAGCCCGATCCGCAGCGCGCCGTGGCCGGACGACAGCACCTGCGGCGAGACCAGCGCCAGCACGCCCACGGCGCAGCCGCCGATCGCCGGGCGCAGCCAGGCCGGCGTGCGGCTGCGGCGGAACAGATCCTCGGTCAAGGTCACGCCGCGCATGATGGCGATGCCGACCAGCGCCGTAATCATCCCCAGCGCCAGCAGCGGCAGGTAGTCCATCGCCGGGATCACCGTCGGCACCTGCACGTCGAAGCTGTACAGGTCGGGCTCCAGCAGCCGCACCACGGCCACCGCGGTCAGTGCCGCGCCGACCACCGGGGCCAGCGTGCCGAGCGAATAGGTGCCGATCACCAGCTCGAACGCATAGAAGGCGCCGGTCAGCGGCGCGTTGAACGCCGCCGCGATCGCCCCCGCCGCACCGCAGCCGACCAGCAGCCGCAGGTCGTTGCGCCGCACCCGGAACGCGCGGCCCAGCCGCGAGGCCAGCGCCGAGCCGATCTGCGTGTAGCCGGCCTCCAGCCCGACCGAGGCGCCGACGCCGTTGCTGGCCATCGTCTGCGCCACCACCAGCAGGCTGTCCTTGAGCGACATCGCACCGCCGTACAGCGCGTTGGCCTCGATCGGGTCGACGGCGCGCCGCCCGTTCCAGCGGCTGATGGCCCAGCCGAGCGCGCCGACGCCCAGGCCGCCCAGGCTCGGCACCAGCACGCTGCGCAGGGCGTTCAGCGACAAGGCGCTGCTGAGCCGCTGCGCGGCGGGCAGGTCGAACAGCAGATGGTGCCCGTATTGCGTGACCAGGTTCATGCCGGTGACGCACAGCCCGGCGCCGACGCCCACGGCGGCGGCCAGCCCCACCAGCCAGATCTCGTCGGCGCGCACCAGCGCGCGCAGCGCCTGCGGCACATGCAGCACCCAGGCGCCCAGGCGGCGCCGCCGGTCGCCCAGGCGGGAGCCGCCGCCTGTGGGGCCGCCGCCTGTGGGGCCGCCGCGTCCAGTCCTGGCCCGGTCGGACGCCGCCGTGATGTCGCGCTGCAATCCCGCCATGCCAAGGCCCGAACGCTTGCCGATGGCGAACAGTGATGGGCCGAACGGGGGCGCCGATCAATCGTTCAAGTCATTAATCCGCCGTGTCCGGACGGCCACCCGTGCGATAGCCTGGCGCGATAGCCTGGCCAGCGATGCACCAGGGGCGCAAACGGGACGCAAACGGGATGCAAACGTGTTAACCCGGGGGCGGCCGCACGATCTCGGCGGCATGAAAGCCCTGCGCAAACAGCAGCGCGCGCAGGCCGCAATGGTCCACCCGCGCCCGCGCGGCGGCGGCGACGATCGGCCTGGCGTGGAAGGCTATGCCCAGCCCGGCCGCCTCGATCATCGCCAGGTCGTTCGCGCCGTCGCCCACCGCCAGCGTCTCGGCCAGGTCGATGCCGCGCGCGGCGGCGATCTCGCGCAGCGTGGCCAGCTTCGCGGCGCGATCCAGGATCGGCTCGGCGACCGCGCCGGTGAGCCGCGCGCCGTCGTCAAGCAGCATGTTGGCGCGGTGCAGGTCGAAGCCGCAGACGGCCGCGACGCGCCCGGTGAACCAGGTGAAGCCGCCCGACACCAGCACGGTCGTCGCGCCATGCGCGCGCATGGTGGCGACCAGCTCGGCCGCACCCGGCGTCAGGCGGGTGGCGCGCCAGGTCGCCTCCAGCGCGTCCAGCGGCAACCCGCGCAGCAGCGCGACGCGCTCGCGCAGGGCGGACGCGAAATCCACCTGCCCGTTCATGCTGCGCCGGGTGATCGCCGCGACCTGCTCGCCGAGCCCGGCATGGGCGGCCAGCTCGTCAAGCGTCTCGGAAGTGACGATGGTGCTGTCCATGTCGCAGACCAGCAGCCGCTTGCGCCGGCCGCGGGCCACCGTGGCGATGGCGTCGATCGGCGCGCCGGCCAGCGCGGCGGCGATGCGTTCGGGGTCGGGCAGCGTCGCGTGGGCGATGTCCACGGCCTCGCCGGGCGACAGGATTGCGACCGCGCCGCCGCCGATCGCGTCGCGCACGCGGGCGATGGCGGCGGCGTCGAGCGTGGCGGCGTCGCGGTCGGCAACAAGCGTCAGGATGTGCATGGGGGCGTATGACCATAGCCGGGACGGCTCGCAAGTGCCGCCGCCGCCGGCGCGGCTCATGGCGCTGATCGTCGCCGGGCCGACCGCCAGCGGCAAGTCCGCGCTGGCGCTGGCGCTGGCGCGCGCGCTGGGCGGCACGGTCATCAACGCCGATTCGATGCAGGTCTATGCCGAGCTGCGCGTGCTGACCGCGCGCCCCACGCCGGCCGAGGAGGCGCAGGCGCCGCATCGCCTGTATGGCGTGCGCCCGGCCGCCGAGCCGGGCAATGCCGCCTGGTGGCGCGGTGCGGCGCTGGCGGCGATGGATGACGCGCGGGCAGCGGGGCGGCTGCCGATCCTGTGCGGCGGCACCGGGATGTATCTTGCCGCGCTGACCGAGGGCCTGTCCGACATTCCCGACCCCGGCGAGACGGCGCGGGCCGAAGCGCGGGCGCTGCTGGCCGGGCAGGGGCCGGCCGCCCTGCACGCGCGCCTGCTGGCCGCCGATCCCGACACGGCCCGCCGGCTGCGCCCTACCGACAGCCAGCGCCTCGCCCGCGCCTGGGAAGTGTTTTCCGCCACCGGGCATGGCATCGCCCATTGGCAGGCCCGGCGGCTGCCGCCCGCGCCGTGGCGGTTTTCGGCGATCCTGCTCGACCCGCCGCGCGCCGAATTGCGCGCGGCGATCGGGCTGCGGTTCGCGGCGATGCTGGAGGCGGGCGCGCTGGAGGAGGTGCGGGCGCTGCTCGCCGCCGGCCTGGATCCCGCGCTGCCGGCGATGCGGGCGCATGGCGTGCCCGAGCTGTCCGCGCACCTGCGCGGCGAGATCACGCTGGCCGAGGCGGCGCTGCGCGCGGGCCTGGCGACCGGCCGCTACACGCGCCGGCAGGCGACCTGGTTCCGCCATCGCGCGCTGGCCGAACCGACGCGCACGCATACGATCCATGCGCGGATCGCGGGTGACGCGCAACTTTCGCAAAGAAACTTGAGTGATTTGGAGAGCTTCATTCGCGCCGCCGGTTGACGCACGGTTGCGCGAGGGACTAGACACGCGCGCATGGACACCAGCGCCCCACCGACCCAGTTGCACCCCGAAATGATGGCCGGCGCCGAAGTCCTGCTCCGCGCGCTGAAGGATCAGGGCGTCGAGGTCATCTTCGGCTATCCGGGCGGCGCCGTGCTGCCGATCTACGACGCGATCTTTCAGCAGAACGCGATCCGGCATGTGCTGGTGCGCCACGAGCAGGCGGCGGTCCACGCCGCCGAGGGCTACGCGCGCAGCACCGGGCGCGTCGGCGTGGTGCTGGTCACCAGCGGCCCGGGTGCGACGAACGCCGTGACCGGGCTGGTCGATGCGCTGATGGACAGCATCCCGGTGGTCTGCCTGACCGGCCAGGTGCCGACCCACCTGATCGGCAACGACGCCTTCCAGGAGGCCGACACCACGGGCATCACGCGCCCGGCCACCAAGCACAACTACCTGGTCAAGCGCGGCGAGGATCTCGCGCGGGTCGTCCACGAGGCGTTCTACGTGGCGCGCAGCGGGCGGCCGGGGCCGGTGGTGATCGACCTGCCGAAAGACATCCTGATCGCCCGCGCGCCCTACGCCGCGCCGACCCCCGGCCCGCATCGCAGCTATCGGCCGCAGACCCGACCCGATGCGGGCGCGATCGCGCGCGCGGTGCGGTTGCTGAAATCGGCGAAGCGGCCGGTGATCTACACCGGCGGCGGCGTCATCAACTCCGGCGTCGCCGCGTCCGAGGCGCTGGTCCGCCTGGTGCGCAAGACCGGGTTTCCCTGCACCAGCACCCTGATGGGCCTGGGCGCGTATCCGTCGAACGATCCGCTGTTCCTCGGGATGCTGGGGATGCACGGGACGTACGAGGCGAACATGGTCATGCATGGCTGCGACGTCATGCTGAACGTGGGCGCGCGGTTCGACGATCGCGTGACCGGAAGGCTCAATGCGTTCAGCCCCGGCAGCACGAAAATCCATATCGACATCGACCCGTCGAGCATCAACAAGAATGTCGCCGTGGATCTGCCTGTCGTCGCCGACGCGGGCGCCGCGCTGGAGGCGCTGCTGCTGGCGTGGGACGCCGACGAGACGCGGCCGCGCGGCGCGGCGCTGGCCGAATGGTGGCAGCGGATCGAGGGCTGGCGGGCCAAGGACTGCCTGCGGTTCACGCAGGACATGACGCCCGGCTCGGTCATCAAGCCGCAGCACGCGGTGCGGCGGCTGTACGAGATCTGCCGCGAGACCGGGCGGGAGGTGTTCATCACCACCGAGGTCGGCCAGCATCAGATGTGGGCCGCGCAGCATTTCCGCTTCGACCTGCCGAACCGCTGGATGACCAGCGGCGGGCTGGGCACGATGGGCTACGGCTTGCCGGCGGCGATGGGCGTGCAGGTGGCGCACCCCGACGCGCTGGTGATCGACATCGCCGGCGAGGCGAGCATCCTGATGAACATCCAGGAGATGAGCACGGTCGCGCAGTACCGGCTGCCGGTGAAGGTGTTCATCCTGAACAACCGCTACATGGGCATGGTGCGCCAGTGGCAGGAATTGCTGCACGGCGGCCGCTATTCCGAAAGCTACTCCGAGGCGCTGCCGGATTTCGTCAAGCTGGCCGACGCGTTCCACGGCGAGGGGATGCGCGCCACGAGCGTCGAGCAGTTGGACGGCGTGATCCGCAAGATGATCGCCAGCCCGCATCCGGTGATCGCCGACATCGCGGTGGACGAGCGCGAGAACGTCTATCCGATGATCCCGTCGGGCGCCGCGCACAACGACATGCTGCTGGGGCCGGAGGGCGAGGCGCACGGCAGGGGGGTCACGGACGAGGGGCTGGTGCTGGTTTGATGCCGATGCGTGAGGGTCTTCACGCATCGAAGCCGGCCTGAACGCATGTCGCAAAACACCGCCCAGCGTTCCGCCACCATCTCCGTGCTCGTGGAAAACGAGGCCGGCGTGCTGGCCCGCGTGATCGGCCTGTTCTCCGGCCGCGGCTACAACATCGACAGCCTGACGGTGGCCCCGGTCGACGACGGCCGCGGCCGCAGCCGCATCAACATCGTCACCAGCGGCACCGACATGATTATCGAGCAGATCAAGGCCCAGCTCGACCGCCTGGTGCCGGTGCATCGCGTCGCCGACCTGTCGCTGGAGGGTCCGCACGTCGCGCGCGAGATGGCGCTCATGAAGGTGGTGTCGCGCGAGGGCGAGAAGCGCGCCGAGACGCTGCGCCTGGCCGAGGCGTTTCGCGCGCGCGTGGTGGATGCGACGATCGAGAGCTTCGTGCTGGAGCTGACCGGAGCGACAGACAAGCTCGACGCGTTCATGGACCTGCTGCGGCCGCTGGGGCTGGCGGAGGTGTCGCGCACCGGCGTGGCGGCGATCGCGCGCGGGACGCGGGTGATCTGAGAGTGCATGATTCTCGGCTGCCTCCCGTGCGGAGAATCGTAGGGCGGAAAAGCGCAGCGCCTTCCGCCGCCTCGGTTCCGCGGCCGAGTGCCGCCGATCAGTCGCTGCGAGCGAAGACACGCGGCCCATCGCCGTGGCAGAAGGTTGGCGGAATGTGCTACGCTTTTCCGCCCTACGCTGCCCCCCGTGCGGAGAATCGTAGGGCGGAAAAGCGCAGCGCCTTCCGCCGCTTCGGTTCCGCAGCCGAGTGCCGCCGATAAGTCGCTGCGAGCGAAGACACGCGGCCCATCGCCGTGGCAGAAGGTTGGCGGAATGCGCTACGCTTTTCCGCCCTACGCTGCCCCCCGTGCGGAGAATCGTAGGGCGGAAAAGCGCAGCGCCTTCCGCCGTTTCGGTTCCGCAGCCGAGTGCCGCCGATAAGTCGCTGGGTGGTTGCGAGCGAAGACACGCGGCCCATCGCCGTGGCAGGCAGGCCAGAAGGTTGGCGGAATGCGCTACGCTTTTCCGCCCTACGCTGCCCCCGTGCGGAGAATCGTAGGGCGGAAAAGCGCAGCGCCTTCCGCCGCTTCGGTTCCGCAGCCGAGTGCCGCCGATCAGGTGCCGGCTCGAGAAGGCGGACAGGCGTTGCCCGACGGCCAGGAAATAAATCCCTTGACGCTTCCTGCCCGTTATGTTCTTGTTCTGTTCGTGCCAACCCCACCCACCTTCTCCGGTCTCGCCCACCGCTTCAGCCTCGTCATCGACGGGCTGTGCCGGGTGACGGCGGCGCGGATCGCCACGGACCGCTCGGCCGGGCCGCTGCTGATCCTGATCGTCGGCCGGCTGCGCCGCCTGGCCGCCCGGTTCGCCGCTCTCGCCGCCCGCGCCCAGGCGGGGCCGCTGCCGCCCCCGCGCCGTCGCGCGGCTAGACCAGGCCCGCCCCGCAACAACCGGCAACGCCCGCTGCCCGAAAGTTTTGCCTGGCTGATCCGGCTGGTGCCGGAGACGGCCGGCTATGGCGGCCAGGTGCACGCCTTGCTGTCCGACCCGGAAATGGCCGCCCTGCTCGAAGCGGTGCCGCAGGCCGGACGTATCCTGCGGCCGCTCTGCCGGATGATGGCGGTGCGGCCCGATGCCCCGATGCTGCGGCCGCCGCCAAAGCGGGCGCGAACCGCCGCCCCGCCCGGCCCTGAACCGGCCCGAACCGACCCGCCCGGCCCCGAGCCGGCCGCTCTGGTCTGGCGTCGCTGGCGCGGCGTCCGAATGCCCGTGTTGCTCCGAACGACGGCGCCGGGCTGACGGCGCCGGCCTAAACGCGCCGGTCGACGCGCGCCCAATTCGTTCCAATATCGAAACATATGCCCGGCATGGCCGCAATGCGGCGGTGTCTCGCCCGCTCGGCTTGCGCAACAGGGCGGCTCGGCTTATCGGCAGTCCGACAAGCCAAGACCATCGCCAATCCGCGGCCACCCAATCTGCCGCCGCAACGGGAGCTGAAATGCGCGTTTATTACGACCGCGATGCCGACGTGAACCTGATCCGCGGCAAGAAGGTCGCGATCATCGGCTATGGCAGCCAGGGCCACGCCCATGCCGCAAACCTGAAGGACTCCGGCCAGACCGAGCTGGTGATCGGCCTGCGCCCCGGCAGCGCCGGCCAGGCCAAGGCCGAGGCCGCCGGTTTGCGCGTGATGGACCCGGCCGACGCCGCCAAATGGGCCGATGTCGTCATGGTGCTCACCCCGGACGAGATCCAGGGCGACCTGTACCGCGAAAAGCTCGGCCCCAACATGAAGCAGGGCGCGGCGCTGGCCTTCGCGCACGGGCTGAACGTGCATTTCGCGCTGCTCGACCCGCGCCCGGATCTGGACGTGTTCATGATCGCGCCGAAGGGTCCCGGCCACACCGTGCGGTCGGAATACCAACGCGGCGGCGGCGTGCCCTGCCTGGTGGCCGTGGCGCAGAACCCGTCCGGCAACGCGCTGGAGATCGCGCTGTCCTACGCCAGCGCCATCGGCGGCGGCCGCGCGGGGATCATCGAGACCACCTTCCGCGAGGAGTGCGAGACCGACCTGTTCGGCGAGCAGGTGGTGCTGTGCGGCGGCCTGGTGGAACTCATCAAGTCCGGCTACGAAACGCTGGTCGAGGCCGGCTACGCGCCGGAAATGGCGTATTTCGAGTGCCTGCACGAAGTGAAGCTGATCGTCGATCTGATCTACGAGGGCGGCATCGCCAACATGAACTACTCGGTCAGCAACACGGCGGAATACGGCGAATACGTCAGCGGGCCGCGCATCATCAACGACGCGACCAAAGCCGAGATGAAGCGGGTGCTGGCCGACATCCAGTCGGGCCGCTTCGCGCGCGACTGGATGCTCGAGAACCGCGTCAACCAGGCCGGCTTCAAGGCGATGCGCCGGCGTAGCGCGGAACACCCGATCGAGCAGGTGGGCGAGAAGCTGCGCGCTATGATGCCGTGGATCGCCAAGAACAAGCTGGTGGACAAGGCCCGCAGCAACTGAGGCGGGGCGGCGCGCGCCAGATGCGAAAAGGGCCCAGATGCGAAAAGGGCCCGGCATCGCCTGCCGGGCCCTTTGCCGTGCGCCGGAGCCGCCGCGTCAGTTGCTGCTGCTGCGGTTGCCGGTGAGCTGCAGGAGCAGCATGAACAGGTTGATGAAGTTCAGCAGCAGTTGCAGCGCGTCGAACACGCTGCGCCGGGCGGCGATGTCGGAGCCCTCGGCGTAGCTGTACTGCACGTAGTCGGCCTTGATCCGCTGCGTGTCGTAGGCGGTGAGGCCCACGAACACCAGCACGCCGATGATGCTGATGGCGAACTGCAAGCCGGTGCTGTGGATGAAGATGTTGGCCACGCTGGCGATGATGACGCCGAACAGTCCCATGATGAGGAAGCTGCCGAAGCGCGACAGGTCGGCCTTCGTGGTGTAGCCGTACAGGCTCATGGCGCCGAACGTCGCCGCCGTGATGAAGAACACCCGCACGATGCTGGAGCCGGTGTAGATCAGGAAGATGTTGGTCAGGCTGGCGCCCATCGCCACGCAGAACGCCCAGTACAGCGCCTGCACGGTGCGCGTCGACAGCCGGTTCACGCCGATGCTCAGCACCATCACGAACGCCAGCGGCGAGAACATGGCGATCCAGGCCAGCGGCCCGGCGACATGGTGCATCCCGTACTGCGTCTGGGTCAGGGGATAGAAGGCGTCGATCAGGCTGGTGTTGGCGATCGCATAGGCTACGAAGCCGGTCAGCAGCAGCCCCGAGGCCATCCAGTTGTAGACGCGGAGCATGTAGGCGCGCAGGCCGGCATCCAATACCGCGGCGGGCTGGCCTACGCGGGCGGCCGGATTATAGCCGGGGCCGCGGAATTCGGGACTGTAAGCCATTGGTCTTCTCTCTTTCCCTGCGAGGCGAGGTGCCTCTCGGCGTGTCATCTTGTCGACGGTTCTGGGCGGATCAAGCTAATTCGCCGTAACCTCGTGGGTTACTGCCCGTTGGTGCTGGTCTTATTCGTTGCGCAGCAGCGGCGCCGCCCTGGCCCGCAGCGCCGCCTCGGTGCCAGCGTAGCCCAGCGCCAGCATCAGCGCCATGCACCCCGCCACGGTCGCCGCCAGCCGCCCCGGCAGGAACGACCAGGGCGCGTGCATCACGAACCGCATCACCCCGAAGCTCGCGGCCGTGCCCACCAGGGCCGCCAGCACGCCCGCCACCGCCCCCAGGATGGCGAACTCCACCAGCCACGCGGCGCGGATCTCGCCGCGCGTGGCGCCGAGGGTCTTCAGGATCACCGCCTCGCGGATGCGCCGCTGCTGGCCGCCGGCCACCGCCCCGGCCAGCACCAGCGCGCCGGCCGCCAGCGTCAGGCTGCCGGTGGCCGCCAGCGCGCCGGCCAGTTGGCCGAGCAGCGCCGCGATGGCGTCCAGCACGTCGGCCACCCGGATGCCGGAGACGTTCGGCAGCGCGTCGGTGACGCGGGCCAGCACGGCGGGCTGGCTGGCCAGGGCGGCGCGCACCGTGGCGATGTCCGAATGCGGCGCGTGCGCCAGCAGGCCGGGGCTGGCGATCATCGCGAAGTTCAGCCCGAGGCTGTGCCAGGCGATGTCGCGCAGGCTGGCGATGCGCAGGTCGATGTCGCGCCCCAGCACGCTGACCCGCAGCGTGTCGCCGACATGCACGCCCCAGCCGCGCGCCAGCCCGGCATCGAACGAGACCAGCGGCGGCCCGGCATAGCCGGCGGGCCACCAATGCCCGGCCACCAGCCGGGTGCCGGCCGGCATGGCGCCGGCGTAGGTCAGGCCGCGGTCGCCGCGCAGCGCCCATCTGGTGTCCGGCGTGGCGTGGACCTGCTCGGCCGGCACTCCTGCGACACTGACCAGGCGGGCGCGCAGGCTGGGCACGTCGCGCACCTCGCCCACGCCGGGAATGGCGGCCAGGATGGCGCGGAAGCGGTCGACCTGGTCGGGCTGGATGTCGACGAAGAAGAAGCTGGGCGCGTCCTTCGGCATCTGGTCGGCGACCTGGCCGGCGGATGTTGCCCTCGATCAGCGCCACCGCCGCCAGGGTGGACAGCCCCAGCCCGACCGAGACCAGCAGCCCGGCGGTCGCCGCCCCCGGCCGGTGCAGGTTGCCCAGGCCGAGCCGCGCCGCGAACCCGCGCGGCGCCGGGGCGCGCGCCGCGAGGCGCACCAGCAGCCACCCGCCGCCGCGAAACAGCGCCAGCGTGCCGACGGCGGCCGCGCAGAACCCGGCGGCAAACCCTCGGTCGGCCGAGGTCGCGACCACCAGCGCCACCAGCCCCGCCGCGAGCGCCGCCGAAACCGCCAGCAGCACCCGGCCCGGCCGCTCGGCGGACGGCAGCAGCGCGTCGCGGAACAGCGCGGCTCCGGGGATGCGCATGGCCCGGCCGAGCGGCGGCAGGGCGAACACCGTGGCGACCAGCAGCCCGTAGCCGGCGGCCAGACCCAGCGGCTGCCAGAACACGCCGATTTCGGGCGTGATCGGCAGCAGCCCGCCGGCCAGCCGCACCGCCAGCGCCGGCAGCGCCACGCCCGCGAGCAGGCCGAGCAGCACGCCGGCCGAGGCCAGCGCCATGACCTGGATGAAGCACACCCAGAACACCAGCGCCGGCCCGGCGCCCAGGCAGCGCAAGGTGGCGATGGTCCGCGCGCGCGCCAGCAGCCAGGCGCGCACGCCGCCGGACACGCCGATGCCGCCGACCAGCAGCGAGGTCAGGCCGACCAGCGTCATGAACAGGCTGGTCTGGTCGATGAACCGCGCCACGCCCGGCGCCGCGTCGCGCGCGTCGCGGATGCGCCAGCCGGTGTCGGGGAACGCCGCGCGCAGCGCCGCGATGGTCGCGGGCACGTCCGCCCCCTTCGCCAGCAGCGCGCGCAAATGGTGCTCGACGATCGAGCCGGGTTGCAGCAGCCCGGTCGCCGGCAGCGTCGCCAGGCCGATCAGCACGCGCGGGCCGAAGATCGAGGGGCTGGCCACCCGGTCCGGCTCGGCGGTGATGGTGCCGCGCAGCACCAGGGTCGCATTGCCCAGCCGCGCGGCCTCGCCCACCGCCGCGTGCAGCCGCGACAGCACCAGCGGATCGACCAGCGCGCCGCCGGCCAGCGCCGCCGCGAGCGGCTGCGCCGGTTCGACGGTCGGCTGGCCCAGCATCGGCCAGGCGGCATCGACCGCCTTCAACTCCACCAGCAACCGCTGGCCGGATGCCGCGACCAGCATCGAGCGCATCGTCACCACGTCGGACACGCGGGCGCCGCGCTGGCGCAGCCAGGCGTGCAGCGCGGCGGGCAGCGGCTGGGCGCCGCCCTCGATCTCGATGTCGCCGCCCAGGATGCGCTGGCCGTCGCGCGCCAGGCTGCGCTCGATGCCGGTGCGCAGGGTGCCGACCGCGGCGATGGCGGCGACCCCCAGCGCCAGGCAGGCCAGCACCAGCCGCAGCCCGCGCACGCCGCCGCGCAGCTCGCGCCGGGCGAGGCGGAAGGCCAGCCTCACGCGATCCGCCCGTCGTCGATATGCACGATGCGGCCGCAGCGGTCGGCCAGCACCGGGTCGTGGGTAATCAGCAGCAGCGTGGTGCCGGCCTGCTCGCGCAGCCCGAACAGCAGGTCCATCACCGCCGCCCCGGTCGCGCGGTCGAGGTTGCCGGTCGGCTCGTCGGCCAGCAGCAGGCGCGGGCGCGGGGCGAAGGCGCGGGCGAGCGCCACCCGCTGCTGCTCGCCGCCGGAAAGCTGGCCGGGCAGATGCGTCAGGCGGTGCCCCAATCCCACCGCGCGCAGGGCGTCGGCGGCGCGGGCGTCCGCGTCCGGGTCGCCGGCCAGCTCCAGCGGTACGGCGACGTTCTCGGCCGCCGTCATGGTGGGGATCAGGTGGAATGCCTGGAACACGATGCCGACGGTGCGCCGGCGCAGCCGGGCCAGCGCGTCCTCGCCCATGCCGCCCAGCGCGTGCCCGTCCAGCACCACGCTGCCCGACGAGGCCCGCTCCAGCCCCGCCAGCACCATCAGGAGGCTGGTCTTGCCGGAGCCGGACGGGCCGATCAGGCCGACCACCTCGCCGGCCTCGATGTCCAGGTCGATGCCGCGCAGGATGTTGACCGGCCCGGAGGCAGCGGGCACCGTCAGATGCAGGTCGCGGACCCTGACCAGGCTGGGGACGAGTTCGGCGAGCGTTCGAGGGGCCGTGACCGGAGGCGATGCGATGGCGTCCATGATTGCTCCATGCCGGACCGCTCGATATGGCCTTCGTGTTGCGATGCGGAATGCTCTATTCGGTGCCGCCCTGGCAGGTTGCGTGGTTTTCACCCAGGGCGCGATCGCGGCGGTCCCGGCGCGGCTGCTGATCCTGGGCGACTCGCTGACCGCCGGCTACGGCCTGCCGGCCTCGGAAAGCTTCCAGGCGCAACTCGCCGCCGCCCTGCGCGCGCACGGGCGCGACGTGACCCTGGTCGACGGCGCGGTGTCCGGCGACACCAGCGCGGGCGGGCGGGCGCGGCTGGATTGGGCGATCGGCGACGGGGTGGACGCGGCGCTGGTGGAACTCGGCGCCAATGACGGGCTGCGCGGGCTGGACCCCGGGCAGATGCAGGCTAACCTGGCCGCCATTCTCGATGCATTGGCCGCACGCAAGATTCCGGTGCTGCTGAGCGGCATGGAGGCGCCGCCCAATCTCGGCGCCTGCGTACGGCCGGGCGTTCCATGCGGTGTTCGACCGGCTCGGCAAGCGGCCCGGCGTCATCTACGATCCGTTTTTCCTGCAAGGCGTGGCCGCACAGCCGGCGCTGACCCAGGCGGACGGCTTGCACCCCAACGCCCTTGGCGTGCGGCGGGAAGTGGCGCGCATCGAGCCGCTGGTGGCCAAGCTGCTGGACGAGGTGAAACGCTGATGCGCCTGTTCGTCGGCCTGGAACTGCCCCGGCTGCTGCGCGAGCGGCTGGCGCTGCTGGGCGGCGGCGTCCCCGGCGCGCGCTGGGTGCCGTCGGAGAACTTTCACCTGACCTTGCGCTTCGTGGGCGAGGTGCCGGCGCATCTGGCCGAGGAGGTGGACCATGCGCTGTCGGGCGTGGCCGCGAGCGCCTTCCCGCTCAGCTTCACCGGCGTCGGCACGTTCGCCAAGGGTGGGCGCGAGGTGTCGCTGTGGGCGGGGGTGGAGCGCAACGCGGCGCTGGACCACTTGCAGAACAAGATCGAGACGGCCCTGCAACGCTGCGGCCTGGACGCGGAGCGGCGGCGGTTCACCCCGCACGTGACATTGGCGCGGCTGGGCGAGAGCGTGGCCGAGCACAAGCTGGCGGGATTCGTGCAGGCGCACAATCTGTTCCGCGCCGGGCCGTTCGAGGTCGAGCACTTCACGCTGTTCAGCTCGCGCCTGGGCAAGGAGGCGTCGGCCTACACCGCCGAGGTCGAGTATCCGTTGCAGCCGCGCCGCGTCGGGGCGGCCGCGTAACCAAGGGGGAGGACAGCATGGCCGATCTTGATCTGGTGGCGCTGTGGGAGGCGCATACGCGCTACGAATTCGCGACGCGCGACGTCGATGCCACGATGGCGACGATGGTGGCCGAGCCGTATGTCAACCATGTGCCGACCATGACCGGCGGCGTCGGGCACGATCAGCTCAAGCGGTTCTACAAATACCATTTCGTCGACGGCAATCCGCCCGACATGGCATTGCTGCCGATCAGCCGCACGGTCGGCGCCGATCAGGTGGTCGACGAGATGCTGCTCAGTTTCACGCACACCACCGAGATCGACTGGCTGCTTCCGGGCGTGGCACCGACCGGGCGGCGGGTGGAGATCCCGCTGGTGGCGATCGTGCGCTTCGAGGGCGACAAGCTGGCGCACGAGCACATCTACTGGGACCAGGCCTCGGTGCTGGTGCAAATCGGCAAGCTGGACCCGGGGGCGCTGCCGGTCGCGGGCGTCGAGACGGCGCGCAAGGTCGCCGACAAGACGCGGCCGAGCAACGCGATGATGCGGCGTTGGGCGGATAGCGAGGGCAAGGCGATCTGATTGCGGCGGCGGGTTGGGTCGCGCCGCCCGCCCCTCACCCAACCCTCTCCCAGAGGGAGAGGGCTTTCCTCTCCCTCTCCCTGCGGGAGAGGGCCGGGGTGAGGGGCTGCCGCGGACCTCAGAACTTCTCCGTCGCGTTCAGCTCCTTCGCGTTCGCCTTGGTGATCGCCTGCGTCGGCACCGTGACCGTCGCCGGCACCGAGGTCGCGCAGTCCAGCAGGATCTTCTTCGCCAGATCCAGCGCCTGCTCGGCGCCCGTGGGATAGGTGAACGTCGCCGCCCATTGCGCCGTTCGCCACCGCCGCGATGCCGCCCGAGGGGCCGGGCAGGCCGTCGGTGCCGATGATGGCGACCTGCTTTTCCTTGCCCGCGCCCTTGGCCGCGACATAGCCGCCGGCGGCCTGCAAATCGTTGCTGGCGTACAGCACGCGGATGTCAGGATGCGCCTGCAGCATCGCCGAGAACTCGGTCGTGGCCTTCTCCGGCAGCCAGTCGCCGGCCTGCTCGGCGACCAGCTTGATCTTCGGGTTCTGCTTGATGCCGTCCTTGAAGCCGTTCAGCCGCTCGATCGCCGGCGTCGAGCTGGGCAGCCCCTCGATCACCGCCACCTCGCCGCCGTCCGGCAGCAGCGTCTTGGCCGTGTAGGTGCCGGCCTGATAGGCGATCTTGTAGTTGTCGCCGCCGACGAAGGCCGTGTAGTCCTGCCCCGGCTTGCCCACGGTCGCGCGGTCCAGCTCGATGACCGGAATGCCGGCCTTCATCGCGCGCGTCACGGCGGGCGTGAGCGGCGCCGCCTCGAACGGCGAGATCATCAGCAGGTCGACCTGCTGGGTGATGAAGTTGTCGACCTGCGAGGTCTGCGTGTTGTCGTTGCCGGCGCCGTCGGCGATCTGCAACTCGAATTGCGGGATCGCCTTCACGCGCGCCAGCAGGTCGTTGTTGACGTGCTGGCGGTACGGCTCGGCGTAGTTGGCCTGGCTGAAGCCGATCACGTAATGGCCTTTCGGCCCGCAGGTCTTGCTCAGCGGGCTCGCAGCCTGCGCCGCGCCGAAGCACAGCGGCAGCGCCGCGGCGCTCAGCAGCAGCATCTTGGTTTGCATGGTGGTGTTTCTCCCTTTGATGTTGTGATGTGGCAGGACCCTCACCCCGGCCCTCTCCCAAAGGGAGAGGGGGCAGAACTCCCTCTCCCTTTGGGAGAGGGCCGGGGTGAGGGCGGCGAGCACGGATCGCGATGTCACCGGCCCGCGCCGTCACGCCGGCTGACCAGCGATTGCAGCACCGCGGCCAGCACGATGATGGCACCCGTGGCCAGCAATTGCAGCGCCGCGTTGACGTTGTTGAGCTGCAAGATGTTGGCCAGCGCCCCCAGCATGACGCTGCCGGCGATGGTGCCGATCATGCTGCCGGAGCCGCCGAACAGGCTGGTGCCGCCGATCACCACCGCGGCAATGGCGGTCAGCTCGTAGCCGCTGCCGTCGTTCGGGCTGCCGAAGCTGAACTGCCCGGCATGGACGATCCCCGCGGCGCCCGAGCACAGCCCGGTGATCGCATACACCGCGATCTTCACGCGCGACACCGGCACGCCGGACAGCCGCGCCGCGCGCTCGTTGCCGCCGACCGCATAGACGTAGCGGCCGAAGCGCGTGAGGTTCAGCGCCAGGGTCGCCACCACCGCGAGTGCGAGGAACACCAGCGTCGCCACCGGCACGGTGTTGCCGAACAGCCGGTCGCCCAGCACCGAAAACGCCGGCGGCGCCAGGTCCGGGCCAGTGCCGTAGCTGATGTTGATGTATTTGTTGTGCGAGACCACCAGCGCGAGCCCGCGCGCCACTTGCAGGCCGGCCAGCGTGACGATGAACGGCTCCAGCCGGAACCGCGTGCTGATCGAGGCCTTGCACGGCGCCGAACGCCGAGGCCGCCGCCAGCACGGCGATCAGCGTCGCGAGGATGCCCCAGCCCGGCGTGGTCAGGAGCGTCGCGGTCAGCACGCTCGACAGGCCCAGCATCGCGCCCACCGACAGGTCGATGCCGGCGGTGATGATGACGAAGGTCATGCCGAGCGCGATGATGCCGGTCTCGGAAATGGCGCGCACGATGTTGGCGACGTTGTCGGGTGCGAGGAACAGCACGTGGCCGTGGCGCACCGGCGAGGCGATGATGCCGCCGGCCAGCACCAGCACCAGGCCGATGACGCTCTGGAAGCGCACCACGATCGCCAGCAGATCGCGGCGGCGCGCGCGCGGCATCGGAACTCATGCGGCTTGCGCCTCGGTGGCCGTCGCCGCCGCCAGCGACCGCCGCTTCGTCCGCGCCGGCCGCGAACGTCGCCACGCTGCGTCCGTGCCGCAGCACCACGATGCGGTCGCACAGCCCCACCAGCTCGGGCAGCTCGCTCGACGCCACCAGCACGCCGAGGCCGGACGCCGCGAGTGCCCGCAGCCGCGCGTAGATCTCGCCCTTGGCGCCGACATCGACGCCGCGCGTCGGCTCGTCCAGCAGCAGCAGTCTTGGCGCGCGCAGCAATTCCTTCGCGAACACCACTTTCTGCTGGTTGCCGCCCGACAGGTTGCCGGCCGGGATATCGCCGCGCGGCGGGCGGATGTCGAACTGGCGGATCGAGTGCCCCAGCGCCTCGCTCTCGGCGCGCGCGCGACATCAGGCCCCAGGGCGAGATGCGCGCCAGCACCGACAGCACCACGTTGCGCCGCACGCTCTGGCGCAGCATCAGCCCGGCGCCGCGCCGGTCGTCCGTGACCATCGCGAAGCCGGCGCGCCGCGCGGCGGCGATCGAGCCGAGGCGCGCCGGGCGGCCGGCGACCTCGACCGCGCCGCGCCAGCGACCCGGCGGCGCCGCGCCATACAGCGCCGACAGCAACTCGGTGCGGCCCGCGCCCATGATGCCGGCAAGTCCCACGATCTCGCCCGCGCATACCTCCAGGCTCACCGATTCGGGCGCCTGCCAGCCGGGGCGCGGCTGCTCCGGCAGATAGCCCGCGTCACGCAGGCGCAGCAGCACCGATCCGGCGGCGGCGGCGCGCGGTGGAAACAGCTCGTCCAGCTTGCGGCCGAGCAGCAGGCGCATCAGCTCGCCCTGCGGCGCGTCCGGCCGCGTCTCGCCGACCACCGCGCCGTCGCGCAGCACCGTGACGCGGTCGGCGATGAGCGGGACCTCCTCGAGCCGGTGCGAGATGTAGACGATCGCCACGCCGCGCCCGCGCAACGAGCGGACCAGCGTGAACAGCAGTTGCGCCTCGGCGGCACTCAGCGCCGCGGTCGGCTCGTCCAGCACCAGCACGCGCGCCTGCTGGCCCAGCGCCTTGGCGATCGCGACCATCTGCCGCTGGCCGATGCCCAGCGCGCGGATGCGGGTGCGCGGGTCGATGTCCAGGCCCACCGCGTGCAGCCGCGTGCGCGTCTCGCGCCCGCATCGCGGCGTCGTCGATGCGCACGCCGAAGCGCATCCGCTCGCGGCCGAGGAACAGATTGGCGGCGACGTCCAGTTCGGGGACCAGGTCGAGTTCCTGGAACACGGTGGCGACGCCCGCCGCCTGCGCGGCGCGCGGGCTGGCGAAATGCACCGGCGCGCCGTCCAGCCGGATTTCGCCGCGATCGGGCGCGAACACGCCGGAGAGGATGTTCATCAGCGTCGACTTGCCGGCGCCGTTCTCGCCCAGCAGCGCATGGACCTCGCCGGACCGGGCCGAGAAATCGACGCCGCGCAACGCCTCGACGCCGCCGAACCGCTTGGCCACGCCGCGCATGTCAAGCACGCTGGCCGGTGCCGCGTCCTGCATCTCTTCCCCGGTTGGTTGGGCGTGACGCTATGGACCGCGTCCGCTTGGGTCAACCCACATCGGGAATAAACCGCGCCCGCTCCGGGTCATGCCTGCGACAGGGACGATGGGAGCGGGACATGGACCAATCTGACGAGCCGGCCGTGCCCGGCCGGCGCGGCGCGCTGAAGTGTATGGTCTGGGCCGGCACCGGGCTGCTGTGGACGGTGGCCGGCGGGGTGCCGCGATCGGCCCTGCTCGGCGGCGCGGCCGAGGCGGCGACGGCGGCCGGGGGGCTGAGCTTCGCGCAGATCAGCGACAGCCATATCGGCTTCGCGCACCCTCCGAACACCGACACGCCCGCCACCTTGCAGGCGGCGGTGGACCAGGTGCGGGCCATGCGCGAGCGCGCCGCGTTCCTGGTGCATACCGGCGACGTCAGCCACCTGTCCAAGCCGGCGCAATTCGACACCGCGCAGAAGATCGTCGCGAGCAGCGGCCTCGACTGCCACTACGTTCCCGGCGAGCACGACGTGCTGACCGGCGACGGCGGCGGCTTCGTCGAGCGATTCCAGAAAGGCGTGAAGCAGGGCGCGCCGAACGGGGCGTTCTACAGCTTCGATCAGGCGGGCGTGCATTTCGTGGCGCTCAACAACGTCACGGACCTGAACGCGGGCGGGCTCGGCCGGCTCGGACCCACGCAGCTCGCCTGGCTCGCCGACGACCTGCGGGGGCGTTCCGCGAGCCAGCCCATCGTGGTGCTGGCGCACATACCGCTGTGGACCGTCTATGCCGCATGGGGCTGGGGCACCGACGACGGCGCGCGGGCGCTGGCGCTGCTGCGGCGGTTCGGCTCGGTCACGGTGCTGAACGGGCACATCCACCAGGTGATCCAGAAGGTCGAGGGTCACGTGGCATTCCACACCGCGCGCTCCACCGCCTTTCCGCAGCCGGCTCCAGGCACCGCGCCGAACCCGGGTCCGATGCAGGTTCCGGCCGGCAGGCTGCGCTCGGTGCTGGGGGTCACGGACGTCGCCTATCTGCCGGGCCGCGCGCGACTGGCCATCATCGACGCGCCGCTGGGCGCCTGAGGAGACCTTGAGCATGTTCGATCCCTCCTTGCGCCGGCACGCGCTGCTGGCCGCCGGCGCGCTGGCGGTTTCGCTGCTGACGGGATTTGCCGCCACATCCCTCGCCGGCGCGCCGGACTCCGCCGTGACCATCAGCGGTTTCGCCTTCGCGCCGGCGCGGCTTGTCGTGGCACCCGGCACCCGCGTCACCTGGACCAATCGCGACGACATCCCGCACACCGTCACCAGCGCCGCGACGCCGAGGCTGTTCGGCTCCGAGGCGCTGGACACCGGCGAGCATTTTTCCCGCGTGTTCGACACGCCGGGCACCTACCGCTATTTCTGTGCGATACATCCGCACATGCAGGGTGCGGTGGTGGTCCGATGACGCGGTCCCACGCTGGTGTCTGATGCCGACGCAGCGATGCGCGGGGCGTCGCAGGAGACGCGCGCCGCGTTCGCGCGCCTGGCGTTGCCGCATCTGGACGCCGCCTACAACCTGGCCCGCTGGCTGGTGCGCGACGCCGACGCGGCGCAGGACGTGGTGCAGGACGCGATGGTGCGCGCGCTGACCTATTTCGCGAGCTTTCGCGGCGACAACGCGCGCGCGTGGCTGTTGCAGATCGTGCGCACCACCGCCTACAGCCGCGCCGCCCGGCAGCGGGGCGCCGCCGAGGTGCCGCTGCCCGGCGAGGACGAGCCGGCGCTGCCCGATCCGGGCGCCGGTCCCGAGGCCGCGCTGACGCAGCGCGAGGACGCGGCGACCCTGGCCGACGCGCTGGCCGCGCTGCCGCCCGAGCTGCGCGAATGTCTGGTGCTGCGCGAACTGGAGGAGATGTCGTACCGCGACATCGCCCGCGTCACCGGCGTGCCGGCCGGCACGGTGATGTCGCGGCTGTGGCGCGCGCGCCAGGCACTGCTGCGGCACGGCGAGGCTGTGCGGCCCGGCCGCGCGACGATGCCCGACCTCGCGGCGCCCGACCGCGCGACGCCCGCGACGAAGGAGGCCACGCGATGACCGACGCTCGCGCCGGCGGCGATGGGCGCGCCTGCGAGGAAATGCGCCTGCTGATCCAGGCCGACCTGGACGGCGAACTTGACGCCGCCGCGACGGCGGTGCTGGCCGCGCATGTCGCCGATTGTCCGGGCTGCCAGGATGACCAGAGCGCGCTCGCGCGGCTCTCGACGGCGCTGCGCGGCGAGGCGCCGCGCCATGCCGCGCCCGCTGCGCTGCGGCGTCGGCTCGAGGCCAGCCTGCTGGCCCGCGCCCCGGCGCCGCCCGCGCCGGGCGGCTTTCGCCGGCTGCGACCTGTGCTGTCCTTTGCCGCCGGCGCGGCGATCGCGGCCAGCGTGGCGGTGCTGCTGCTGACGCCGACGCGCGACGACGCGATCGAGGCGCAAATGGTGGCCAGCCACATCCGCGCGTTGCAGCCCGGGCATTTGACGGACGTGGTTTCGACGGACCAGCACACCGTCAAGCCCTGGTTCAACGGCCGCGTCGATTTCTCGCCGCCGGTGCGCGATTTCGCGCAACAGGGCTTTCCGCTGCTCGGCGGCCGGCTGGACTATGTCGGCGGCCGGCCCGTGGCGGTGCTGGTCTATGGCCACGCGCGCCACGTGATCGACGTCTATGTCTGGCCCGAGCGCGCGCCGCCGACCGAGGCGCCCGAGACCAGGCAGGGCTATCATCTCGCCTACTGGTCGGACCACGGAATGCGATGCAGCGCGGTCTCCGACGTCGACCCGTCCACGCTGGCCCGGTTCGTGCGGCTGTGGACCGCCGCCGCGTCGTAGCGACGCGGAATATTCGCGGCCTCGCCACGGTCCTGTGCCTGCAACCACGAAGAGCGGGGGACCGACATGGGTAAGCGAGGTATGGGTGCGTGGCTGATGCTGGGGTGCGCGCTGGCGCTGGCGGCGTGCGCGGCGCCGGCATCGGACGATGCCGCCGGGGGCACGGCGCAGGCGGTGGCGGGAAGCGCCCATTCCGGCGGCCGCTACTGAGGCGAGGCGCATCGGCACGGCAACCGTCGGCGGCCGGGACAGTTGGTTGTCGTGCCACCGTCCACGGAGGTCGCGCGCCATGAAAGCCGTCCGCATCCATCGCTTCGGCGGTCCGGACGTCCTGAGCATCGAGGATGTGCCGATGCCGCAGCCGCACAATGGCGAGGTGTTGCTGCAAGTCCATGCCGCGAGCGTGAACCCGGTGGACTACAAGACCCGCGAAGGCCGCTATCCGCCGGTCGGCCAGGACAAGCTGCCGGTCACGCTGGGCCGCGACGCGTCCGGGACCATCGTGCGCCAGGAAGGCCAGGCGGGCGGGTTCGCCATCGGCGACGCGGTCCATGCCATGCTGTCCGCCGAGCACGGCGGCTATGCCGAATACGTGCTGGCGAAGTCGTACGAGCTGGCGCCCAAGCCGGCCCGGCTCGACCATGTGCGGGCCGCCGCGGTGCCGCTGGCCGGGCTCACCGCGTGGCAAGGACTGTTCGACCACGGCGAGCTGCGCGCCGGCCAGCGCGTGCTGATCCAGGGGGCCGCTGGCGGCGTCGGCCACTTCGCCGTGCAGTTCGCCAAGCAGCGCGGCGCCACGGTGTATGCGACCGCGAGCGCCGCCGACCTGGATTTCGTGCGCGAGCTGGGCGCCGACGTGGCGATCGACTACCAATCCGAACGGTTCGAGGATCGCGCGCGCGAGATGGACATGGTGTTCGACCTGGTCGGCGGCGAGACGCAGGACCGTTCCTGGGCGGTGCTGAAGCCGAACGCGATCCTGGTCTCGACGCTGAGCGAGCCGAAGCAGGATCTGGCGCGCCAGCACCAGGCGCGCGGCGTGCGCTACACGGCGCAGCCGAACGGCGGCCAGTTGCGCGAGATCGGCGCGCTGATCGACGCCGGGAAGGTGCGCCCCGAGGTGACGGCGGTGCTGTCGCTGGCCGAGGCGGCGCTGGCGCAGCAGCGGCTGGAGCACGATCACGTGCGCGGCAAGGTGGTGTTGCGCGTGATGGCGTGACGCCGGCCCGTCCTGTCCGACCGTTGCGGACCGGCGGCACAGCGGCGAGATTGGTTTCTGAATTGAAGGGAATCATCTCTTGCCACTAGCGATCAGAGGCGCGCGGCCGGACGACGAGGCGGCTGTCCTGACGTTGTGGCGCGCATGCGGTCTGGTGATGAGTCATAACGATCCCGCGGCCGACTTCCGGCTTGCCCGGGCCGGCGTCAGTTCGGAGGTGCTGGTCGGGGAGGAGGAAACGGGGCGCATCGTGGGCGCCGTCATGGTTGGGCATGACGGCCACCGCGGCTGGCTTTATTACGTCGCGTCCGACCCGGCCTCGCGCGGTCGCGGGTTCGGCCGCCAGATGGTCCAGGCGGCCGAAGATTGGCTTCGCGGACGCGGGGCGGTCAAAGTGCAGCTCATGGTGCGGGAGACGAACACCGACGTCGTTCCGTTCTACGAGGCTTTGGGATTCGAGGTCGCGCCGCGCGTGGTCATGGGGAAGTGGTTGAAAGAGACGTCATAGGCTCGCTTGTCGCGCGAGGCGATCGCCCGTCCGGCCAGGCGAGGGCGGCGGCATCGCGCAGGATCGCCTGCGCTTCCGGCGTGAACGCGCCGCCGCAAGCGTGGAGCACGAGGCCGGGGAGCAGGCGGGTGGGCGCGCGGCCGCCACGCGCCGCGCGCAGCAGCAGCAGCTTGGCCGGCTGTCCCGCGCGAGGCCAGAGCGGCCAGATCGTCGCGCTGCCGCAACCCGCGGCGGGAAGGGCGGACAGCCATTCGGGCAAGCCGCCAGCCGCGGCGATCAGGGTCAGCGTGCCGCGATGGCGCAGCGACGCCGCGAGCCGCGCGACCCAGCGCGCCAGCAGTCCGGGATCGGCGCGCCGGGCGGCCTCGCGCCCGGTGTCGGGGGAGGGCGTTCCCGCCGCGTCGTGCCAGGGCGGATTGGCCATCGCGTGATCGAACGGCGCGTCGGCCGCGTAGTCCTCCAGCGCCCCGGTCTCGGCGCGCAGGCCAGCAAATCCATTGGCGGCGAAGTTCGCGCGGGCCAGCGCCGCCAGTGACGGGTCGCGTTCCAGCCCCACGCCCACGACGCCCGGCACCCGATGCGCCAGGCACAGCAGCGCGGCGCCGGCCCCGGTGCCGGCCTCCAGCACCCGCTCTCCCGGCCGCGCCGGGACGCCGGCGGCCAGGAACACCGGCTCGATGCCGCTGCGGTGCCCGGCGGCGGGCTGATCGTAGCGGACCCGGCCGCCGAGCAGGTGGCCTTGGGTGACGCCGGCGCGGCTCAGGCGAACCCGGCCTCGCGCAGCACGCGCCGGGCGCGGCCGGCGTCGTCGAGGGAGACGACGAGGCGGCGGGGGATGGCGCCGATGCTGCCCTCGAGCGCGCTCATCTGCGCGTCCAGCAGCAGCGTCTCGATGCCGGCGTCGCGCAGCAGGGCCATGAGGAAACTGATGCGGACAGGGTCGTTGGAGGTCTCGACGATGTGCATCCGCCATCTTCACCGTTTCGCCGCGCCGGGCAAAGCCCCGGCTTGGCTGCGCAAAGCCCCGGCTTGTTTGCGCAAAGCCTTGATCCGCTTGCCTTGACCGCGCTTCCGGCCGGCCGATATGGTCGCCGGGCCAGCCCCGTGCCCGGTGGCGCCCCCATCCACATTCCGGGAGAACCCGTTGGGCATCGTGACCGATCCGCCCGAAATCGCGCCTGCTCGGAAAGGCGAACCCGGCGAGGACGCGCTTTCCGGCCTGCTGGCGCTGGTCGCGGGCGACATGGCGCTGTGCGACCGCGTGATCGTGGCGCAGATGCACAGCCCGGTGGCGCTGATCCCGCAACTCGCGGCGCACATCGTCGCGGCCGGCGGCAAGCGGCTGCGCCCGCTGCTGACGCTCGCCTCGGCGCGGCTGTGCGGCTACCCGGGCGCGGCGGGCGGCGAGCGGCATGTGCGTCTGGCGGCCTGCGTCGAGTTCATCCACACCGCGACCCTGCTGCACGACGACGTGGTGGACGAAAGCCATCTGCGGCGCGGGCTGGCCAGCGCCAACGCGGTGTTCGGCAACCAGGCCTCGGTGCTGGTCGGCGATTTTCTGTTCGCCCGGGCGTTTCAGTTGATGGTGGCGGATGGCTCGCTGCCGGTGCTGGGCATATTGTCCGGCGCGGCCGCGACCATCGCCGAGGGCGAGGTGCTGCAACTGGCGACGCAGAACGACCTGTCGACCACGCGCGCGCAATATCTCGACGTGATCCGCGGCAAGACCGCCGCCCTGTTCGCCGCCGCCTGCGAGGTGGGCGCCGTGCTGGCCGACCGCCCGGCCGCCGACCGCGCGGCGCTGCGCGGCTTCGGCGCGGAATCTGGGCATGGCGTTCCAGCTCGTCGACGACGCGCTGGACTACGCGGCCGACGAGGCGACCTTGGGCAAGACGGTCGGCGACGATTTCCGCGAGGGCAAGATCACGCTGCCGGTGCTGGTCGCCTATGCCGCCGGATCAGCCGACGAGCGCGCCTTCTGGCAACGCACCATCGAGGCCAGCGAGCAGACCGAGGCCGATCTGGAGCGGGCGCTGCGGCTGATCGCGGCGCACGCGGCGATCGGCGCCACCCTGGACGCGGCCGCCGGCTTCGCGGCGGACGCCAAGGCCAGCCTGGCGCGCTTTCCCGACGGCGCCCTGCGGCGCGGACTGCTCGCGGTGGCGGATTACACGGTCAGCAGGGTACGTTAAGTTCGCGCCCCAAACTCGCGCCGCGAATACGGCAGCGACGTGCGCGTGACCTTCCGCCAGACCCGCGGGAGCCCGCGATGCGGCGTGATGAAGACCCTCACCCCGGCCCTCTCCCAAAGGGAGAGGGAGCAGGAGCAGGAGCAGAACTCCCTCTCCCTCTGGGAGAGGGCTGGGGTGAGGGGGCGCGGAACGCAGTAAGCCTGCCGCTATCCCACCACCGCCAGCCCCTCACGCCGCAACTCCACCGCCAGTTCGTCCAGCGCCAGGACGAACCCGTCCAGCACCTCGTCGATCTCGCGCTTGGTGATAATCAGCGGCGGGCTGAAGCACAGCGTGTCGCCGGGCGCGGCGCGGCCGATGATGCCGTGCGCCTCGGCCAGCTTCTGCGCGCGGATCGCCAGCTTGCGCGCGGGGTCGAAGTTGCGCCGCGCGGCGCGGTCCTCGACCAGCTCGATGGCGCCGATCAGACCCACGCCGCGCACCTCGCCGACCAGGGGATGCTGTGCGAACCGCTCGCGCAAGCCGGCCTGCATGTGCGCGCCCACCTCGCGGACATGGCTGCCGATGTCCATTTCGTCGTAGATTTTCAGGGTCTCGACGGCGACGGCCGCCGGCACCGGATGGCCGGAATAGGTAAAGCCGTGGCCGAACGTGCCGATCGCGTGGCTTTCGTCGGCCAGCGCCTCGAACACGCGCTCGTTGACCATCACCGCGCTGATCGGCAGGTACGCCGACGACAGCGCCTTGGCGCACACCAGGATGTCCGGCTGGACGCCAAAGGTCTGGCTGCCCCAGTATTCGCCGGTGCGCCAGAAGCCGCAGATCACCTCGTCGGCGACCAGCAGCACGTCGTATTTCGCCAGCACCTTCTGGATCTTCTCGAAATAGGTGCGTGGCGGCACGATCACCCCGCCCGCGCCCATCACCGGCTCGGCCCACATCGCGGCCACGGTGTCCGGCCCTTCGGCCAGGATCAGCTTTTCCAGATCCTCCGCACAGCGCGAGGCGAACTGCTCCTCGCTCTCGCCCTCCAGCCCGCCGTGGTAGAAATGCGGCGTCGTGGTGTGCAGGAAGCCGGCCAGCGGCACGTCGAAGCTGCGATGGTTGTTGACCAGCCCGGTCAGGCTGGAGGCGGCCAGCGTGATGCCGTGATAGCCCTTGATGCGGCCGATGAGCTTCTTCTTGGCGGGGCGGCCCAGCGCGTTGTTGAGGAACCACACCATCTTGATGGCGGTGTCGTTGGCCTCGGAGCCGGAATTGGCGAAGAACACCTTGCTCATCGGCACCGGCGCGCGGGCGATCAGCATTTCCGCAAGGTCGATGGTCGGCTCGTGCGACTTGGCGGTGAACGTGTGATAGAACGGCAGCTTGCGCATCTGCGCGGCCGCCGCCTCGACCAGCCGCTCGTTGGAAAAGCCGAGCGAGGCGCACCACAGCCCGGCCACCGTGTCGATGTAGCTCTTGCCGGCATCGTCCCACACCCGCACGCCTTCGCCGCGGGTGATGACGATGGGCCCTTGCTCCTGATGCGCGCGCAGGTCGGTGTAGGGGTGCAGCATATGCGCCACGTCGCGCGCGGCGGGCGAGTTGGGGCGCAAGGCTGTGGCGGCGGGCGGCGGGGTCATCGGCGGCATCCCAAGCAATGTGCCGTCCAGCATAGGCCGGCCGGGCCGGAATTGGCTACTCCGCCACCGCAATGCTCCCGGGCGGCAAGGCTTGCCGACAACGGCTGCCGTCACGCCGGCGCCCGCTCCGCCGCGCGTCGGGCGTTTGCCTCCTCGGCGCTTGCAACCCCGCCATGCGCGGCCGACCAGGCGACCGGGTTTTCCAGGAAGCGGCGCACCTCGGCCAGCGCCGGCTCGGCGAAATACGGCCGGTCGCGGCACGCCTCCAGCACGTCCCACCAGGTGCACAGGTGGTGCAGCGTGATGTCCATCTTGGCCAGCGTCTCGAAGCTGCCGGGGAACACGCCGTAGAAGAACACCACGAAGGCGTGATGCACGATGGCGCCGGCGTCGCGCAGCGCGGTCGCGAAACGGATCTTGCTCTGCCCGTCGGTGGTCAGATCCTCCACCAGCAGCGTGCGCAGTCCCTCCGGCACGTCGCCCTCGATCAGCGCGTTGCGGCCGAAGCCTTTCGGCTGCTTGCGCACGTACGCCATCGGCGCGAGCATCCGGTCGGCGATCCAGGCGGCGAAGGGGATGCCCGCGGTCTCGCCGCCGGCCACCGCTTCGATGCTTTCATAGCCGACGTGGCGACCTATCTTCTCCACGGCGAGTTCGCAGATCTTGGCGCGGGCGCGCGGGAAGAAGATGATGCGGCGGCAGTCGATATAGACGGGCGACTTCCAGCCCGACGTGAAGGTGTAAGGTTCCTCGGGGCGGAAATTGACGGCCTTGATCTCCAGCAGAATGCGCGCGGCGGTCAGCGCCGCATCGCGGTCCCAATCGGTCATGTGCAGCTTGGCGGTCATGTGCGGCTTGGCATGGCGCCGGCTCCCGTGGTGGCACCCGGTCTAGCCTCGGCGCGGCCGCGGATCCATGCCCGCCCTCGGCCGTCGCGCGGCGCGCGCCGTGGATGAGCGCGAGGGCATGGCGGAGCGGGAAACCCAGCGCGCGCCGCGGCTGCTGCCTCCCGGTCCGTCGCAGGCGCGGGTGTGGGTGCTGGACGATCCGCGCGCCGGCGCCTCGGCGCAGGCGCTGGGCATCGCCGAGCGCCTCGGGGTCGCCGTACCAACGGGTGCCGCTGAGCTGGAACTGGATGGCGCATCTGGCGGCCCTGTCCCGCGCCGGCTCGCTGCTCGGCCTGAAAGGTGCGGCGGCGCGGCAGCGGATGCTGTTGCCGCCGGGCGTGGCGCGGCCGCTGCTGGTGCTGTCCTCGGGCAGCCGCGCGGCCGCTGTGGCGCTGTGGCTGAAGGCGCGGCTGGGTTGCCGGCTGGTGCATTGCATGAGGCCCCGGCCGGCATGGGAGCCGAACTGGGGGTGGTCCAGCCTGCTGCGGCGGGCGGACTACGATCTGCTGGTGATCCCCGAGCACGACCATCCCCCGCCGGCACCGAACGTGCTGCCGGTGCTGGGCGCGCCGCATCGCATCGGCCCGCGGACATTGAGCTCAGGCGGCGGCGCAATGGGGCGAGCGGCTGGACCACCTGCCGCGCCCGCGCGTGGCCCTGCTGGTCGGCGGCCCGGTGCATGGGTCGGACATGGAGCCGGCGCGGGCGCACGGGCTGGCCCGCTCGGTGGCCCGCGTCGCCGGCGCGCTGGGCGGCTCGGTGCTGGCCAGCACCAGCCGGCGGACCGGGCGCGAGGCGTCCGACGCGCTGGCCGCCGGGCTCGGATCGGTGATGCACCTGCTGTACCGCTGGGGCGAGCCGGGCGAGAATCCGTATCTGGGCTTTCTGGCGGCGGCCGACGCGGTGATCGTCACCGCCGATTCGCTCTCGATGCTGAGCGAGGCCTGCTCGACATCGGTGCCGGTCTATGTGGCCCTGCCGGAACTCGCTGGCGCGCGGCACCGCCGCTTCGTCGCCCGGCTGGCGGAGGCCGGGCAGGTGCGCCCGTTCCGCGCCGACGTCTCGCCCTGGCCGCGCGCGCCGCTGGACGAGGCGGGGCGGGTCGCCGCGGAGATCCGCCGCCGCTTTCCGGTGGAGTGACGCGGGCGGCGTGGGCGGGAGAGCGATGCGCCGCGTGCATTGCGGCGCGGGCGCGACGCCCCTAGGTTGACCGCATGGGACGCGAGTTCAGCCACATCGCCCGCCGCTGCGAACGCGCGGTCGTCACCGCCTATGGCGAGTTGCGCGCGCGCGGCACCGGCGATTTCGCGGCGTTCGGCGCCTGCACCACGCTGTACCGCATCCACCACCCGGAAGCCTCGATCGACGAGGCGCGGCGGCTGGTCGCCGAGTGGATCGACCATCACCTGATCCGCGCCGAGCGCGGGCCGACGCCGGGCTGCGACTGCGACTGAAGGCTTCTCGCTGTCGGCTTCTCGCTTTCAGGGCGCCGGAGTGAACGCCGGCAGCGGCGGCAGTGGCGCCAGCGGCGTGGCCGAGACGGCCGGCGGCGGCGGCGCGGTCTCGGCGGGCATCGGCTGCGCGGACGGGGGTGTCGCGGCGGCGGCCGTGGTCTCGGTGTAGTCGGGCACGACGCGCGCCTGGCTGCCGTAGATCACCAGCACCTTGGCGCCGACCTCGAGCGGGGTGCGATCCTTTTGCGTCACCGAGACCAACGGCGTCTGGCCGCCCGGCTTCTCGCTCGGTTCCTGGACGATGTACTCGTAGGCCGAGGTGTCGCCGGCGGCATGCTCGACGCCCGCGCCGACCAGGCCGCCTAGCAGCGCGCCGCCGAGCGCCCCGAACGCCGAGCCGACGCTGCCGCCCGGCGTCTGCGACCCGGCGATGCCGCCGGCGGCGGCCCCCGTGGCGCCCCCCGCCAGGCCCGCGGCGGTCACGTCGATGCGGCGCACGCCGACCACTACGCCGCGCTCGACCTTGTTGGCCTGCTGCACGGCGCTGGTCGAATAGACGTTCGGGGAATATTTCGGGCCGCAGCCGGCCAGGCCCGTGGCCAAGCCGCCGACCAGCAGGGCGCGCGGCAGCCAGGCAGGCACGCAGAGACTCAAAGAGGCACGCGGCGACCGCATCATCCATCCGCTCCGGTGGTCGAGCGGCCGAGATAGTGCGGTGGCCGGCCGCTGTCACGGGCGCTTTTCGCAGTTGCGAAGAAACCCCCGACATACGATGGTGAAACGCATGGATGTGCAGCATTTTGATGTTCTGGTGATCGGGGCCGGAATCGCCGGCGCCACCGTCGCGGCCCAGGTCGGCGCCGAGCGCCGCGTGGCGCTGATCGAGGCCGAGGACGCGGCCGGCTATCACACCACGGGCCGCTCGGCCGCGCTGTGGACGGCGTTTTACGGGCCGTCCGACGTGCGGCTGCTGACGCGGCTGTCCCGCGATTTCTTCGAGTCGCCGCCGCCCGGCTTCGCCGACGTGCCGCTGATGAGCGCGCGTTCGGTGCTGACCCTGGCCGACGACGACGACCAGGCGGCGAGGCTGGCCGCGCAGGTCGCCGCCGGCGGCGGGTTGCGCCCGGTGTCGCTGGAGGCGGCGCGCGCGATGGTGCCGGCGCTGCGGCCCGGCTATGCGCGGGCGGCCGCGGTCGAGGACGATGCGTTCGACATGGACGTGGCGGCCCTGCACCAGGGGTTTCTGCGCCAGGTGCGCGGCCGTGGCGGCGCGCTGGCGCTGCGCAGCCGCACCGGGTCGATCGAGCGCCGCGCCGGGGCCTGGCACGTCGAAGTCACCGGCGGCGCCCGTTTCGCAGGCCCGGTGCTGGTCGACGCCGCCGGGGCCTGGGGCGACGAGGTGGCGGGGCAGGCGGGTGTGAAGCCGCTCGGCCTGATTCCGAAGCGGCGCACCGGCGTCATCATCGACCCGGCGCCGTGGGAGGTGCGCGACTGGCCGATGACCGGCGACCTGGCGCAGACTTGGTATGTGCGGCCCGAGGCGCGCACCCGGCTGATGGTGACGCCGGCGGACGAGACGCCGATGCACCCGCACGACGTGCAGCCGGACGAGCTGGACATCGCGCTGGCGATCGACCGGATGCAGCAGGCGCTGGACATCGCGGTGCGCCGGGTCGAGCGCGCATGGGCCGGGCTGCGCACCTTCACCCCGGACGGCAACCTGGCGTTCGGCTGGGCCGGCGACGCGGAGGGCTTCCTCTGGTGCGTGGGCCAGGGCGGCTACGGCATCCAGACCTCGCCGGCGGCCGGGCGGCTGGTGGCCGACCTGATCGCCGGTCGCGATCCCGCGGCCTGGATGGGCGCGGCGGCGGACATCCTGCCTCGCCTGGACCCGCGCCGGTTCGGCTGACGGGTTCACCCGGAGGACGCGGCTTCACGCGGCATTCAGGGATTGGCGGGGAAGATGCGCGGCCGGCTTGATCCGACCCGTGTTCCCCGTCCGAGGATGACCCATGCACCGCCTGACACTTCGTTCCTTGCTGCTCGGCTTCGCCCTGATCGGCACGCTGGTCTCGGCCTGCATCGGCACCGCCGGCCTGCTGTCGGTGCGGCAGATGTCCGCCGCGCTGGGCCGCACGGCGGTGCTGCAGGAGGCGCTGCGGGTGCATCGCGAGGCGGATGCCAAGATGGACGGCCTGCGCACCGGCGTGCTGCGTGCCGTGGCCACGGCGTCGGGCACCAGCCATGAGAAGCCGGACGAAATCCGTGCGGACGTGCGCGACGCCATCGCCATCATGACGGCCGATCTGGAGGCGAACCGGCGCGCGGTGCTGCCGGACGGCGTGGCCGCCGGCTACCAGAAGATCGCGGCGCTGCTGCCGGGCTTCGTGCGGCAGGCAGGCGACGCGGTGACACTGAGTTTCGCCAATCCCGCCGCCGGGGCGAAGCTGTACGACGGCTTCGACGGCCAGTTCGGCGACATCCAGACCGCGATGGACGCCACCCGCGACCAGTTGCAGATGGCGGTCGCGGCGGCCCGGGCGGCCGGCGCCGGAGTGCAGGCGAGCGCCTGGTCGGCGGTGGTCGCGGCCCTGGTCGTGGGACTGGCGCTGCTGTTCGGCGCGGCGACCGTGCTGACGCGAACCATCATGGGGCTGCTGGTGCGGATGGCCGATGCCATGACGCGGCTCGCCAGGGGGGAGAGCCTGCCGGAGGTGCCGGGCACCGGGCGCGGCGATGCCATCGGCGCGATGGCCGCCTCGGTGCAGGTGTTCAAGGACAGCCGCATCAAGGCCGAGCGCGTCGACGCCGAGCAGGCGGCCGAGCGCGTTGCCAAGCAGGTCCGCGCGGAGCGGATCGAGACGCTGATGGCGGCCTTCCAGGGCGGCGTGGGCGGCCTGGCCGCAAAGCTGACGGCATCATCGGTCGAACTGGAGGGCACCGCGCAATCGCTGTCGGCGACCGCGCAGGGCACCGATCAGCAGGCCGGCCGCGCGGCCTCGGCGGTGGCCGAGGCCAGCGCCGGCGTGCAGACCGTGGCCGCCGCCGCCGAGGAGCTGACCGCCAGCATCGGCGAGATCAGCCGGCAGGTGACGCAATCGGCGCGCATCACGCACGAGGCGGTGGAGGACGTGCGGCGCACCGACCGCATCGTGCATACGCTGGAGGACGGCGCCAGCCGCATCGGCGACGTGGTGGGGCTGATTACCACCATCGCCGGGCAGACCAACCTGCTGGCGCTGAACGCCACGATCGAGGCCGCGCGCGCCGGCGACGCCGGCAAGGGCTTCGCGGTGGTCGCCTCGGAGGTGAAGAACCTGGCGCAGCAGACCGGGCGGGCGACCGAGGAGATCGGCGGCCAGGTGAGCCAGATCCAGGCGGCGACCCGCGATGCCGTGGCGGCGATCCAGGGCATTTCGCGGACCATCGAGCAGGTGAGCGCGATTGCCACGACGATCGCCGCGGCGGTGGAGCAGCAGGGGGCGGCGACCGCCGAGATCGCGCGCAACGTGCATCGGACCGCCGCCAGCACCGACCAGGTGAGCCGCACGCTGACCGAGCTGAACGGCGCGGCCAGCGCCACCGGGGGCGCCGCCGGCAAGGTGCTGTCGGTCGCCTCGGTGCTGTCGCGGCAGGCGGAGCAGTTGTCCGGCGAGGTCGGCGGCTTCCTGGCCAGCGTGCGCGCCGCCTGACCGGAGCGCGGTCAAGCGGCGCAACGTTTCGCCGCCTCGCGCATTGCAGCCTGCTGGATGGCCCCCCTTTGGGATGAACCCCTCTGGGATGAATCAGGAGCAGGTGCGATGCCGGAATCGAAGGCGCAGAAGGATACGGTTGCCCGGGTGATGCACGAAGCCAAGCACGGCGAACTGAAATCGGCGGGCGGCCGCAAAGTCACCAACCCGAAACAGGCGGTGGCGATTGCGCTGCATGAGGCGGGCGCCTCGAAATACGAGGATCGCGCGACCAACGCCCGCAACCTGAAGCGGACCAAGGGCAAGGAGCGGCGCGGGGAGACCTACCGCGACGAGGCGGAAGGCTCGCGCGCGGCGCTGTATGCCGAGGCCAAGCGGCGCGGGATTGCCGGCCGGTCGAAGATGAACCGGGAGCAGCTATCGCAGGCGCTGCGGAAGTAGCCGCGGCCTCGCCACTCGTCCCCGCGCCCCGGGCCTTTCCGCGTCAGGCGAGCAGCACTTCGCCACGCCCGAGCGTGGCCATGTCGCCGGCGAACCGCGCCGTCGCGCGGGCCGCCAACTCGGCGGCGGGCACGCTGAGCGGACGCAGCGCCGCGGCCAGCAGGCGCCCGAATACCCCCAAATCCCCACCCACGCGGCACGAAGCTCGGCAACAGCCCGCGCGCCGGCTCGGTGCCCAGCAGCAGCGTCCCCCGCCGCATCAGGAATCCCGCCAGCGGCCCCGGCGTGCCGCACACCACCAGCGTGCCGGCGATCATGCGGCTGCCGGCCGCCTCGCCGGCATCGCCCTCGATCACGATGAGGCCGCGCC
Source organism: uncultured Pseudomonadota bacterium (assembly GCA_963758455.1). Taxonomy (GTDB): domain Bacteria; phylum Pseudomonadota; class Alphaproteobacteria; order Acetobacterales; family Acetobacteraceae; genus CAVRQM01. Next base: position 441,609 of record CAVWVK010000001.1, read on the forward strand.
GCAGCCGGTCGCCGGCCCGCTCGCCCGCGCGCCCGCGCACGATCACGCTGCCGCCCGCCATGCCGGCGCGCTCGCCGGCCAGCGGACCGCCGAGAAAATCCCCCGCGTCGCCGCAAATCGTCATCGCCCCGCCGCGCAACCCCGAGGCCGCCCAATGGCCCGCGTTGCCGCGGATCGTCAGTGCGCCCCCGGTCATCGCCCGTCCGGCGCGCAGCCCGGCATCGCCCTCGACCACCAGCGAGCCCGACGCCATCGCCTCGCCCACGCGATCGAAGCGCGCCGAGCCGCCCTCGATCACGATGTCCTCGGCCTCGCCCATCGCCACGCGGAACACATCGCCGACGCACAGCGGCGCGCGCGTGGTGTGCATCGGCAGGCGCTCGATCTCCGCCGCACTCAGCCCGGCCAGACGCGCCGGCACCAGCGGCGACAGGTCCAGCCGCTGCTCCGGTGCCGCGCGCGGCGAAAACCGCAGCGCGGTCATGGCAGCAGATCCCGCAAGTGGAAATGGTGTCGCCCCAGCTTGCCGCCGTAATTGCCGGCGCCGATGCGCGACGCGCCGGCCTCCGGTCCCAGCGCCACCGCCGCCGCGATCCCCGCACGCATCGCCGCCGCGACCGCTCCGGAGTCAGCCCGTCGATCACGATTTCCAGCACCGCCTGCGTGTCGTCGTCCAGTGCCGAGTCCGTGGCGCCGCGCAAGGTCGGGCAGTAGAAATGATTGGTCGACGCAAACAGCGCCTGGTATTTCGACCCGACCTTCGAGCCTGAGCGCACGATGCCGCCGGGGAACGGCGCGATGGCGTCCGGCGTACTGCTGCCACCGCATCGGCGGCCGCTTCCGCCGCGCGCAACGTTGCCTCGTAGGTGCGGCCCAGCAGCAGGAAATTGCCGCCGCCGACGGCGGATTTGGTGAGGCCGGTGGTGCCCTCGCAGACGAACTCGCCATCCATCACGGGCAGCCGCCAGAAATGCCGGCCGCCGAGGCGCTTGGAGATTTGCCAGCCATCCGCGAAATAGCGCAGCGCGTCGCCGACCTTGATCCGCCCCTCGGTCTCCGCCAGCCCGGCGTAGCAGGCCGAGCCCACGCAGGTCAGCACGCATTGGCCGACGCGGTTGGTGACTTGCTTCTGCAATTCCTCAACCGGCCCCGCGAACAGCAGGATGCGCACGCCGGGCCGTCCGTCCGGGGTCTCGTCGGCCGACAACTCGCGGTCGATCGCCGCCTCGGCGCCGCAGGCGATGATGGAGGTGGCGAACCCGGTGGCGCTGATCGCCGCCTGGTTGGCCCAGCGGCGGTTCGGGCCGGTGATGACCAGCGCGGTCGCCACCATGTCGAACGCCTCGGCGAACGTGTCGTCGATCCGCACGCCGTTGCGCACCAGCCCGGTCATGCGCAGGGCACCGTCTCGAACGAGTCCGCGCGCGCGCCGAACAGGGTTTCGGGCACGTCGAACGCGTCGTGCGCGATGCCGAACAGGCGCTCGCTGCGCGCGGTCAGGCGCCGCTCGATGGCGCGGTCGTAGCCGGGCGAGGCCGTCAGCGTGCGGCCGAAGACGCTCGCCATCCGCGCGGCCGTCGCGCACAATCAGCTTGCCGTCCTTGAACACCAGCGCCGCATCGCGGAACATCGCGGCGCGATCCGGCATGCGGGCGATACACCGCGATATCGGCGCGCGCGCCCGGCGCCAGATGGCCGCGATCGGCCAGGCCCAGCAGGCGCGCGGGCGCCGCGCGGGTCATCGTCGCGATCTCGGCAAAGCGTGTATTCGCGCTTGATCGAGGGCAGCGTCGTCACCGCCATCGCCTCGGCCGGCAAGGTCGCGATCCATTGCGCGCGCAGATCGCGGCTCATCAGCAGCGCCAGCAGATCGGGATACGCGGTGAACGGCGCGCCGTTCGGATGGTCGGTGGTGAAGAACAGCCGCCACGGATCGTGGTTCAGCAGGAACAGCTCCAGGCCGGCCGCCCATTGCACCGCGTTGTGGAAATTGGTGCGGCGATAGCGGTACGGCACGATGCCGCCGCCGTTGCCGTCGCCGTCCATGATCGCCGACTTCCTCGGATGCGCCGTGCCGCGCGCGCCGAACTGGCGCAGCACGTCCGACGAGACGGTGACGGTCTGCCCGAACATCACCTGGCCCACATCGACGGTCAGATGCGGATGCGCCGCCATCGCCTCGGACCAGGCGCGGGGCGGCCGAGGAAAAGCCGCGCGCGCCCTCGGTGCCATAGGCGTAGAATTGCAGATGTGCGAGATGCAGCGGGCGGTCGCCGGCGGCCTCGATGGTGGCCAGCGCGGTCTCGACATTGCCCGGCACGCCAAGGTTGCTGCAATGCAGATGGACGGGATGCGGCAGGCCCAGCGCGATGGCCGCGTCCTGCATCGCCAGGATGATGGCGCGCGAGGACACGTCGTAGCCCGGGCACCGCATCATCCAGTCCGAAGGTGCGGACATTGCTCTTGAAGGCGGCGGCCGCGCCGGGGTTGATAACCTTCAGCCCCAGCGCCCGCGCGCCGGTCAGCGTGCGCGCCACCGTATCGGCAATGGCGGTCGCGCTCGCGTTGTCGTGCAGCAGTTCCAGCACCGCGTCGTCGTTGCCCATCACGCCGAGGATGGCGCGGTCGATGAACGGGATCGCCGCCAGCTCAAGATGCGCCTGCAACGCCTGATGCGGCGAGATCGCCGGCTCGACGACGGTGGTGAAGCCCATCGCGGCGTACAGGCTGCCGATCACCTCGGCCACCGGCGCGCAGGCCAGCGCGCCATCCTGGCGCAATTCCGGCAGCAGCAGGCGCGCGGTGTTCACGTTGACGCCGGCGATATGCGAATGGATGTCGATGCCGCCCGCCATCACGACGCAGCCGGCAACGTCGTGGCGCTCATCCGGCTGTCGGTCCGGCGTCGCGACGATATGCCCGTCCTCGATCCACACATCGCCCGGCGCGTCGATGCCGTGCGTGGGGTCGATGACGTGGCCGCCCGCCAGCAGGGTCAGCATGGCAGCGCGGCCGTGATCCGCCGCAGCGCCTCCGCCGCCGAGGGCGCGGCGCTGGGCCGCGCCGCGCGCCGGACCGCGAGCGTGCCCAGATCGGGGTCGTGCAGCACGCCGTCGTAATCGACGCCCGGCTCGCCTACCGCGATCATCACCTCGGGCGGCGTCGCGAACGTGACGCCCGGCGGGCACCAGCGCCACAGTCGGCGCGGCGCGCGCCCAGCCGGCGGTGGCGCCGAGGCGAGCCACAGCGCGGCGTCCGCCTCGCCGCTCTCGACCATCGCGCCGCGCCGAGAAGCGCCAGGGGTCGTGCTCGGAATAGCCGCGCGCGAAGCCGGTGCGCGGCGGGAAGCCGGTGAGCCAGGCCGTCGTCTGCACCGCGCCCTCGGCGTTGCCGGCCCCGGCCCCCAGCGGCAGGCCGGCGCAGCGGCTGGTGCGATTGAGGTCGTCGATCAGGCCCACCAGCGTCTCGATCGCCAGCGCGCCCAATCCGGCGGAGGACCACAGCACCACCGCGTAACGCGCCTCGGTCAGCAGGCTGGCGCAGCCTTGCAGCGCATCGTCGCGCGCAAAGCCGGACCGGACCGGGCGACCCGCCGCGCGCGCGCGCAACAGCCCCAGCATCGCTGGAAGGTCTGCGACAGATGCATCGACCGACTCGTCCGCGCCGGCGGCGGCCCGCGTGTCCGGATCGACGCCGAGCAGGATGACCCGACGCGGCGCTCCGGATGCAGCGCCGGCGGCGTACGCATCGCCAGCCGCTCGGCGAAGTTCGGCCACGCCGCCGCGATGCCCGGCCCCACCAGCACCAGCAGATCCGCCCGCGCCCGCGCCTGCAACGGGGTCGTGACGATCCAGCCGTGCTGGCGCATCACCTCCAGGTCGCGCAACGCCGCGTCCGCGTGCATGTGATCCATCACGCCGCCGATCCGCCGCGCCAGGGCCACCGCGGCCTCGATGCCGGCGATGTCGGTGGCAAGCCCAGCCACCACGGCGCAACGGCTGGCGCCGAGGATGGCGGCGGCGCGCGCCACCGCATCGGCGAGCGGCGCGGGCTGGCCGCCGATGCCAGGCCTGCGGCTGCCGATCAGCCATCGTGCTTGATATACGCGAACCGCTGGTCGCCGTGCGGCGTGCCCTCCAGCGCGCCGCCGGGTTCGGGGCGCCAGGTCACGACTTCCTCGATCTTGGACGCGAGCGCGAAATCCTTGTCGGTGATGCCCTTGGCGGTGTGCGTCATCAGCCGCACCTCGACCCAGGCGTACGAGGCGGTGATGTCCGGGTGGTGCCAGGCGGCCTCGGCCAGGTGGCCCACCGTGTTGATGACCATCAGCGTGCCTTTCCACGAGTGTCGTGCGGTAGGTGCGCCGCATCCAGCCATCCTCGAACTTCCAGTGCGGCAGATCGCGCGCCAGCCGCTCGGCGATCTCGTCGGCCGCGTAGACCCGCTCGGGCGCGCGTTGGGCCATGATCGGTGTCCTCCCGCGCGGCGTTCGCGGTTGCGCCTGCCGCCGCAGCGTGGAACATGAGCGGCACGCCGATGCAACTGCCGCTCCCGGAAAGATGACGCAGCGCATCCAGGTGGTCGCCTCGGCGCGCGCCTGCATATGGGCTTCTTCGACCTGGCGGCGGCCTGGGCCGGCGGTTCGGCAGCATCGGCCTGTCGCTCGACGCGCCGCTCACGCGGATCACGAGTCGCGCGCGCCAGGACGACGCGCGATCGAGGGCTGCGAGGCCGGGCGGGCGGCGCGCGCGGTGGCCTCGATGACGCGGGCGCTCGGCCTGGCGGATGGGCACGAGCTGGCGGTGGAGGCCGCGATTCCCGCGCATTCCGGCCTGGGGTCCGGCACGCAGCTCGCGCTGGCCGTGGCGGCGGCGTTGCGCGGGTCTGCACGGGCTGGCGCCCGACCCGCGCGCCGACGCGCACACGCTGGACCGCGGCGGCCGCTCGGGCATCGGCATCGGGCTGTTCACGCGCGGCGGGCTGGTGGTCGATGGCGGGCGCGGCGGCCTGGACGCGCCGCCGCCGTTGCTGGCCCGCCTGGGGGTGCCGGCAGCCTGGCGCATCCTGCTGCTGCTGGATCGTGCCGAGGAAGGCTTGTCGGGCGCGCACGAGACCGCCGCCTTCGCCACCCTGGCGCCGATGCCGCCGGCCATATCCGGCGAAATCTGCCGGCGAGGTGCTGCTGCGGGCGCTCGCCGGCACTGGCCGAGGCGGATCTGCCGGCCTTCGGTGGCGCGATCACCCGCGTGCAGCAGATCGTCGGCGACCATTTCGCGCCCGCGCAGGGCGGCCGCTTCACAAGCCGGCGCGTCGCCGCCGCGATCGCCGCCCTGGCCGATCCTGGGCGCGCACGGGCTGGGGCAGAGCTCGTGGGGGCCGACCGGCTTCGCCTTCGCGGCCTGCGAGGCCGAGGCCGCGCGCATCTGACCGGCGCTGCGGGCGCTGCCGGCGGCCGAGGGGCTGGACATCATGACCTGCCGCGCGCTCAATCGTGGCGCCGCCGTCATCGCCTGCCTGACCGTTGCGCACAGACGAGAAACCCCCATGAACGAGAAACGCGAGGGAGCGGAATTGGCCGACAAGCAGATCCTGCACATGCTCAGCCCGCTGAAGCCATGTCAGTCCGTTCGACGTGAACATGGCGCTCGACGCCGGCTATGACGCGGTGGTGCCGTATGTCGACGTCTTGCCCAAGGACGTGACCGGGCTGGTGCAGGACGCGATCTTCTCGCGGCCGCCGCACATGGGTGCCCGCACCGGCGTGTTCATCGGCGGCAAGGACGCGGGCGCCGCGCTGGACATGCTGGAGGCGGCCAGGCAGGCGATGGTGCCGCCGTTCGTCGATCTCGCTGTTCGCCGATCCGGCCGGCTCGTTCACCACCGCCGCCGCGATGGTCGCGCGGATGGAGCGCACGCTGCGCGCGCAGGGCGCACGCCTGGACAAGCTGCGCGTCGCGGTGTTCGGGGCGACCGGCGTGGTCGGTTTCGCGGCCGGGGTGATCGCCGCGCTGCAAGGCGCCGAGGTGACGCTGGCCGGCTATGACGGAGCGGCGCGCGTGCAGCGGGCGGCCGAGGACATCGCGCGCCGGTTCGGCGCCACGGTGCATCCGGCCGACGCCAGCAGCGAGGAGCGCAAGGCGGCAATCCTGGCCGCCGCGCAGGCGGTGTTCTGCGCCGGTCCCGCCGGGCGCCGCCTGCTCTCGGCCGAGCAACTGCGCGCGGCGCCGGATCTGCTGGTGGTGGCCGACGTGAACGCGGTGCCGCCGCTGGGCGTCGAGGGCGTGGATCTGCACGACGACGGCACGCCGATCGGCGGCGGCAAGACCCTGGGCATCGGCGCGCTGGCCATCGGCGGCACGAAATACCGGACCGAGTTCGGGCTGTTCCGCAAGATGATCGAGAGCGAGCAGCCGGTCGCCTATGATTTTCGCGACGCCTTCGTGCTGGCCCGCGAACTCGCCGGCGTGAGTGGAGACTATGCGTTGATCGCGGCGCTATCCGCCCGCGCGCTGGCCGGCTCCGCGCGGCGGGCGGGGTATCTGCCGCTGGTGGCCGACCTGTTCGGCGATCTCGACACGCGCGCGGCGGCGCATTCGTACGCCCGCGCGGGGTCGCTGGCGCACGGCTTTCGCCGCAAGCGGCTGCTGGACGCGCTGGACGCGCTGGCGGCGGGACGCGCGCCGATCGGCCTGGTGTACGGCAGCGGTTTCGAGGACCGCCCCGCGCTGCTCGACGCGATCGGCGAGCGGCACACCGCTGCTGGGCAACGACGCGGCCACCGTGGCGCGCACCAAGGATCCGCTGGGCTTTGCCGCGCTGTGCCGCGGCGCATGACGTGCCGCATCCCGAAACCGCAACGCGTCTCGCGTCTGGAAGCGTGGGGTCGGGAGGCGTGGCTGGTCAAGCGCATCGGCGGCGCCGGCGGCACGCATATCACCCACGCGCGCGCCGGCCGGACGCCGCGGCGCGGCCGGTACGCGCAGCGGTGGGTCGCGGGCCGGCCAGTCTCCGCCCTGTTCCTGGGCGACGGCAGCGCCGGCGTGGTGCTGGGCTTCAGCGCGCAATGGTGCGACCCGCTGCCACGCCGGCCGTATCGCTACGGCGGCGCGGTGCGGCCGGCCGCAGTGTCGCGCGCCCGTGCCGAGGCAATGACGGAGGCGATCGCGCGGATGATCCCCGCACTCGGGCTGCGTGGGCTGAACAGCGCGGATTTTCTGCTACGCGACGACGGGTTCGACCTGATCGAGATCAACCCGCGTCCGGGCGCCACGCTCGACGTCCACCCCGATGCCGGCGGAGAGTTGTTCAGCCAGCATGTGCGGGCCTGTCGCGGGAAGCTGCCCGCCAGCGCGCCGCCGGCCGAGGGCGCGTCGGCCGCCGCCATCGTCTATGCGCCGCGACCGCTGAGTGTGCGCGAAGGCTTCGCGTGGCCGGACTGGACCGCCGACCGGCAGCCCTGCGGGCCGGTGGCGCACCACGCGCCGCTGTGCACCGTGCGCGCCGAAGCGCCCGACGCCGATGGCGCGCGCGTCGTGGCGGTCGAGCGCGCCCGGAGCATCCTGGCGCTGGTGTCCGGACCGTGAGCACGCTCAGCGTCAACGCGCGCGGCTGGGCGCTGTTCGAGGCGTTGTGCGCGGACGCGGTCGAACTGCGGCTCGGTGTCACGCAAGGCTCGCTCGGCGAGCGCCTGGTCGACGCCGGCGCGGCACATGCCGGCGGCATCGCGGCCGGGGTGCGCATCGCGGAAATCTGCACCGGCGGCCTGGCGCGGGTGCGCGTGGCCAGCGACGCGGCGCTGCCGCGCTGGCCGTGGAGCGTCTCGGTCGCTTCCTCGAACCCGGTCATTGCCTGCATGGCCAGCCAGTATGCCGGTTGGAGCCTGGCCGAAGGCGAGTTCTTCGCGCTCGGTTCCGGCCCGGCCCGGGCGCTGGCGCGCGGCGAGGCGATCTTCGCCGACCTCGATTACGCCGACCGCGCGGATACGGCCGTGCTGGTGCTGGAGAGCGCGACGCCGCCGCCGCCGGCGATCGTCGAACGGGTGGCGCGCGAATGCGGCGTGACACCCGGCCGGCTCGGCATCGTGTTCGCGCCCACGCAAAGCCTGGCCGGCGGCGTGCAGGTGGTCGCCCGCGTGCTGGAGGTGGCGTTGCACAAGGCGCACGAGCTGGGCTTTCCGCTGGCCCGCATCGTCGACGGCATGGGCGCCGCACCGCTGCCGCCGCCGCATCCCGACTTCATCACGGCGATGGGCCGCACCAACGACGCCATCATTTTCGCCGGCCGCGCGCATCTGTACGTCACCGGCCCGGCCGAGGCGGCGCGCGCGTTGGCGGAGGGTCTGCCGGCGGCCGGCTCGCGCGACTACGGAAAGCCGTTCGCGGAGGTTTTCCGGGCGTTCAAGGGCGATTTCTACGCCATCGACAGGATGCTGTTCAGCCCGGCCGAGGCGATAGTGACGGCGATCGACAGCGGCGAGACGTTTCGCGCCGGCCGGATCGACGCGAGCCTACTCGACGCCTCGTTCGGCTGATCGGCCGATGCGCGTGGCGCTGGTGGTGGACGACACCGATTGGCACGCCCGCGTTCTGCTGGCGGCGTTCGCGGCGTTGGCGGTGCCAGCGGTTCTGGTGCGGCTGGCCGAATGCGCGTTCGACAGCACGCGGCCGCATGGCCTGGCCATCCCCGGATTTGGCGACGCGCTGCCCGACGCCGTGCTGGTGCGCGGCTTCGGCGGCGGCGGGTTCGAGGCGGTGACGCGCCGGCTCGGCCTGCTGCACGCGCTGGCCGGGCTGGGCGTGGCGGTGTGCAACGACGCCCGCGCCATCGAACGCTGCGTGGACAAGTCGACCACCAGTTTCCTGCTCGCCCGCGCCGGCATCCCCACGCCCGAGACCTGGACGGTAGAGGGCCTCGATGCCGCCCGCGCCCTGGTGGCGCGCGAGACCGCGCGCGGCGCGCGGCTAGTGTGCAAGCCGCTGTTCGGGGCGCAGGGGGTCGGGCTGCGGCTGGTGGCCGGCGCGGACGACCTGCCGCCGGCGGAGGCGGTCGGCGACATCTATCACCTGCAACGCTATGTCCCGACCGGCCTCGATTCGTTTTGCGATCACCGCCTGTTCGTGATCGGCGGCGCGGTGGCGGCGGCCATGACCCGGCGCGCGCCGCACTGGATCACCAACGTTCGCCGCGGCGGCGCGCCCGAGGCGCTGCGGCCCGACCCCGCGCTGTGCCGCCTGGCGATCCGCGCGGCCGCCAGCGTCGGCGCGGTCTATGCCGGGGTGGACCTGCTGCATGACGCGGATGGCCGGGCGATGGTGCTGGAGGTCAACTCGATGCCGGGCTGGAAGGGCTTGCAGAGCGTGGCCGAGACCGACATCGCGCACGCCCTGGCCGCCTCCGTGCTGACGCGCCTGCGATGACTCCCGAGCAGGTCGCAACCGCGTTCCGCGCCGCCTGCGCCGACGAGTTGGAGGCGGCCAAGCCGGGCAACGTGCATGTCCACGCCGCCGGCCACGGCATGACGATCGCGGATTTCCGCCGCAGCGCCGAGGCGGCGGCCGGTCCGCTCTGCCAGCCCGCGGCATCGCTGGGCACGCGCGTGCTGGGCGCCGTGGCGGCGACGCGGGCGGCGGTCGGGCAGAACACCAATCTGGGCATCGTGCTGCTGTGCGCGCCGCTGGCGATGGCCGCCGAGACGGCAGCCGGTGATTTGCGCGAGCGGCTGGCCGGCGTGCTGGACGCGGCCGGAGCGGATGACACGGATGCGGTGTTCCGGGCCATCGTGCTGGCCTCGCCCGGCGGGCTGGGCGCGGCGGCGCGGCACGACGTGCATGGGCCGGCCAGCGTCGCGCTGCGCGAGGCGATGGCCGAGGCGGCGCCGCGCGACCGCATCGCCCGGCAATACGCGACCAATTTCTCGGACGTGTTCGGTCCGCTGTCGGATGCCTACGAAGCGGCCCTGGGTCGGCATGGCAGCCGCGTCGCGGCGGCGCTGGCCACCTATCTGCATTGCCTTTCCGCCTGGCCGGACAGCCATGTGGCGCGCAAGCACGGGACCGCGACGGCCGAGGCGGTCCGCGCGGCGGCGGCGGCCCGAGTGGAACAATCACCCGAGGCGATGCTGGCCGATCTGCTGCTCTGGGATGGCGAATTGAAGCGCCGGCACATCAATCCCGGCACCAGCGCCGACCTGACGGTGGCCACTTGCTTCCTCCACCACCTGCGGAACACCTTGCCCTTGCCGGCCGATAATGGTTGAAAACCGGGCACGCGACCGATCGGCGGCTACGCTGGCCACGGGTGTGACGGATCATCAAAGGGGGAGACGGCTGATGGCGAAGATCAACAAGGTCATGGTGGGCGAAAGCCTGGTCGGCGAGGGCAACGAGGTCGCCCACATCGACCTCATCATGGGCCCGCGCGGCAGCGCCGCCGAAAGCGCGTTCTGCCATGCGCTGACCAACAACAAGGACGGCTTCACCAGCCTGCTGGCGGTGGTGGCGCCGAACCTGCTGTGCAGGCCCAATACCATCCTGTTCAACAAGGTCACGATCAAGGGCGCCAAGCAGGCCGTGCAGATGTTCGGCCCGGCGCAGCACGCGGTGGCCAAGGCGGTCGCCGACAGCGTGGCGGACGGCACCATCCCGGCCGACGAGGCCGACGATATCTTCATCTGCGTCGGCGTGTTCATCCACTGGGACGCCGAGGACGACAAGAAGATCCAGGACTACAACTATCAGGCGGTGAAGGAATCCATCGCCCGCGCCATCAAGGGCGAGCCGAACTCGGCCGAGGTCGTCGCCAAGCGCGACACCGCGAAGCACCCTTTCGCTCCCAACTGATTCCTCTCGCGGCGGCCACCGGGCGGGTTCGACCCCGCTCGGTGCATTATCGTGCATGTCACGCTTTTGTGAACCTCTGCGTGCTATGACGTTTCGATGGCAACGGCAGCAGCGATGGGAAGCGCGACATGACGGCGATGGCGGAGCGGGCCGACCTGTTGAATCGGCTGATGCCGCTCGCCTCGGTCGAACCGAGCCTCGAGGAACGGCGGATGGCCGCGCTGCGCGCCTACCGCATCCTGGATACCGGCCCGGAGGACGCCTACGACCGCGTGGTCGAACTCGCCCGCACGCTGTTCGGGACGCCCATCGCCGCCGTCGCGTTCATGGACGAGACGCGGCTGTGGTTCAAGGCGCGCAGCGGATTCCTCGCCACCGAGGAACCGCGCGAGCTGGTATTCTGCAACCACGTGATCCGCCAGGACGATGTCATGGTCGTCCTCGATCTCGCGCTCGATCCGAGGTTTAGCGACAGCCCCCTGGTCCTGGAAGATCCCCGGCTGCGGTTCTACGCGGGCGCGCCGCTGCGGGTCGCCACCGGCGAGCGGCTAGGCACCGTCTGCGTCATGTCGCCCGAGCCTCGCTCGGAGTTCTCCGAGGCCGATTGCGGACGCCTGGCGGCGTTGGCCGGCATCGTCTCGCACGAGCTGGAGCTGCGGATGCAGGCGGCGCGCGCCGAACGATTGGCCGGCGAACGCGGCGTGCTGCTGCAAGCGATCGAACACCGGCTGCGCGGCGGCCTGCAACTGGTCGCCTGCGTGCTGCAAGCGCAGGCGATGCGCCACGTGGACGACGCGGCCCGGCGCGCGCTGTATGAATCGGCGGACCGCGTCGCCATGATCGAGGCGGTGCATCAGCAATTGTTCCAGAGCAGCGACGTGTTCGCGACAGACGCGCGCGAGTACCTGCTGGCCTTGGTCGGCAATCTGCAGGATGCGGTGGTCGACGACGCGGACGGCCGGGGCGTGGTGCTGAACCTGGCCGACGATCTGTCCCTCGATGCCGCGCGGCTGCCCGCCGTGGGCCTGGTGCTGACGGAGCTGCTGACCAACGCGCTGCGGCACGGGCAGGGCCAGGTCGAGGTCGAGGTGCGGCGCGAGGATGATGCCGTGGTGATCGCCGTCGCCGACGAGGGAGCCGGCTTTCCCGCCGATTGCGGCTCGGCCGAGAGCGCCTGGCGGCTCGGCCTGCGCCTGGTGGCGCTGCTGGCGCTGCCGGGCGGGGTGTCGATCGACCCCGACCGCCGCCAGGCCATTACAGTGCGAATGCGCGTCTAGGCGTCCTGCTCGTCGCCAGCCCTTGACGCCCCGCCGCATCCCGGCGACCAAGCCCGCCATGTTCGGACCCTTCGAGCGCGCCGTTGCCGGCCGCTACCTGCGCGCCCGCCGCGGCGAGCGATTCGTCTCCATCATCGCCGTATTCTCGCTGGTCGGCATCGCGCTGGGCGTGGCGACGCTGATTATCGTGATGTCGGTGATGAACGGCTTTCGCTCCGAGCTGCTGGGCCGCATCCTCGGCCTCAATGGCCATCTCGGCATCTACGCCGCCGGGCCGCCGTTGCAGAACTACGACGACATCCTGGCGAAAATCCGTCCGCTGCCCGGCGTGGTCTCGGCGATGCCGGTGGTGGAGGGGCAGGTACTGCTGACCACGCAGCAGGGCGGGGCACTTGGCGGCCTGGTGCGCGGGATGCGGCAGGACGACCTGAAATCCTTGCACGTCGTCTCCGACCACATTCGCGCCGGCTCGCTGGATCAGTTCCAGGGCGAGGACGCGGCGGCAATCGGCGTGGGCCTGGCGCAGCGGCTCAATCTCGGCATCGGCAGCGACATCACCCTGGTCTCGCCGCAGGGGCAGGCCACCGCGTTCGGCACCGTGCCGCGCATCCGCGCCTACAAGGTGGTGGCGATCTTCGCGGTGGGCTTCAACGAGGCGGACACCAGCTTCGTCTATATCCCGCTATCGGCGGCCCAGGTCTATTTCCGCACGCCGGACGCGGTGACGCAGATCGAGGTGATGGTGAAGGATCCCGACCGCGTCGGGCAGGTGGGCCAGGAGATCCGCGTGGCGCTGCGCGACATGAAGCAGCGCGCGCGCATCGTCGACTGGACGCAGAGCAACAACAGCCTGTTTGCCGCGGTCCAGGTCGAGCGCAACGTGATGTTCCTGATTCTGACGCTGATTATCGTGGTGGCCGCGTTCAACGTCGTCAGCAGCCTGATTATGATGGTCAAGGACAAGACCCGCGACATCGCCGTGCTGCGCACCATCGGCGCCGGATCGGGCGCGGTGCTGCGCATCTTCCTGATGTGCGGCGCCTTCGTGGGCGTGGCCGGCACGGCGGCCGGCGCGCTGCTGGGCATCGTTTTCTGCCTCAATATCGAGCGCATCCGCGACGCGCTGCAATCGCTCACCGGCACCAACCTGTTCAACCCGGAAGTCTATTTCCTGTCGCAGCTCCCCGCTGATCTGCGCTGGCCCGAAGTGCTGCAAGTGGTGGTGATGGCGCTCGGTCTGAGCCTGCTGGCGACCCTGTACCCGAGTTGGCGCGCGGCGCGCACCGACCCGGTGGAGGCGCTGCGCAATGAGTGAGGCACTGGCGCTGCGCGGAGTACGCCGCACCTATCGCGGCGGCGGCGGCGCGCTGACCGTGCTGACCAGCGCCGATCTGTCCCTTGCGGCCGGCGAGATCGTGGCGTTGGTGGCACCCTCCGGCGCCGGCAAGTCGACCCTGCTGCACCTGGCGGGGCTGCTGGAGAAGCCGGACGGCGGCCAGGTGTTCGTGGACGGACGCGACGCCGGCGCGCTGTCGGATGCCGAGCGCACCGCGATCCGCCGCGAACTCGATCGGCTTCGTCTATCAGTTCCATCACCTGCTGGCGGAGTTCACCGCGCTGGAAAACGTCGTGCTGCCGCAAATGATCGCCCGCGCGCCGCGCGCCCGCGCCGAGGCGCGCGCCCGCGACCTGCTGGGCGCGCTGGGCTTGGCCAAGCGGTTGAGCCATCTGCCGGGAAAGCTGTCGGGCGGCGAGCAGCAACGGGTGGCCATCGCCCGCGCGCTGGCTAACGCGCCGCGCGTGCTGCTGGCCGACGAGCCGACCGGCAACCTCGATGCCGGCACGGCGGCGACGGTGTTCGACGAGCTGCTGGCGACCGTGCGCGGGCATGGCGTGGCCGCCCTGATCGCCACGCATAACCCGGAGATCGCCGCGCGCATGGACCGCATCGTGACCTTGCGCGACGGAAAAGTGGTCCCGCGATAGGATGCGGCCATGACGATGACCGCATCGCTGCTGGCCTTCGCGCTCGCCGCCACGCTGCTGACGATAGCGCCGGGATTGGACACGGCGCTGGTGCTGCGCACCGCGGCGGTCGAGGGCGCGCGGCGTGCGGCGTTCGCGGCGGCCGGCATCTGCGCGGGGCTGCTGTGCTGGGCGGCGATCGTGATCCTGGGCCTGGGCGCGCTGCTGGCGGCATCGCGGCTGGCCTACGACATCCTGCGCTGGGCGGGGGTTGCGTATCTGATCTGGCTCGGCGTCGGCCTGCTGCTGCGGCCGCGCACGGTCTGGACCGCGGACGATGCGCCGGCCGCCAGCGGGCATGATCGGCGCTGGTTCCTGCGTGGCCTGCTGACCAACGTGCTGAACCCGAAGGTCGGCGTGTTCTACGTGACGTTCCTGCCGCAATTCGTCCCGCATGGTGTCGCGGTGGCGCCCTGGATCGCCATGCTGGCGGCACTGCACATCACCGAGGGCGCCGTATGGCTGGCGCTGCTGATCCTGGCCACCCGCCCGATCGGCAAGCTGCTGCGCCGCCCCGCCGTGGTGCGGGCGCTGGATCGGCTCACCGGGCTGGTGCTGGTGGGCTTCGGCCTGCGCCTGGCCACCGAGGCGCGGCGCTGATGGCGCACGCCGATTTCGTGCATCTGCGCTGCCACAGCAGCTATTCGCTGTCCGAGGGCGCGATCAAGGCCGACAAGCTGGCCGCGCTGGCGCGCGACAATGCGATGCCGGCGGTGGCCATTACCGACACCGCCAACCTGTTCGGCGCGCTGGAGTTCTCGCAAGCCTGCGCCAAGAAGGGCGTGCAGCCGATCATCGGCTGCCAGGTGTTTCTGAGCCGCGAGTCCGGGCGCGCGTTGCCGCCCGATCCGCTGGTGCTGCTGGCGCGCGACGCCGACGGGTTCGCGAACTTGCAGCGCCTGTCCTCGATCGGCTTTCTCGAAACCGAGCCGGGACAGAAGCCGCAACTGGCGCTGGACACGCTGGCCGCGCACGCGAGCGGGCTGCTGCTGCTGACCGGCGGCACCCTCGGCCCGATCGGGCGGCTGCTCGCGGAGGGGCAGAAAGCCGAGGCCGAGCGGTTGCTCGCGCGTCTGGCCGAGGCGTTTGCGGGCAACGTGGCGATGGAGTTGCACCGGCACGGGCTGGATTTGGAACGCGCCATCGAGCCGGGATTGATCGCACTCGCCGACGCCGCCGCGATCCCGCTGGTCGCCACCAACGACTGCATGTTCGCCACCGAGGCGATGCACGCCGCGCACGATGCGCTGCTGTGCATCGCCGAGGGCCGCACCCTGGCCGAGCCGGATCGCCGCCGTGTGACCCCCGAACACTGGTTCAAGCCGGCCGCGGCGATGCGCGCGCTATTCGCCGATCTGCCAGAGGCCTGCGACAACACGCTGGCGCTGGCCCGCCGCTGCGCGGTGATGGCCGAACCGCGCAAGCCGCTGCTGCCGGTGTGCCCGAAAGTGCGGCCCGGCAGCAGCGAGGCGGAAACCTTGCGGGCGATGGCGCGGGAGGGTCTGGCCGCGCGCATGGACGCGCGCGAGGCGGACGACGCCACGCGGGAAAGATATGCCGAGCGGCTGGACTACGAGCTCGGCGTCATCGAGCGCATGGAGTTTCCCGGCTATTTCCTGATCGTCGCCGACTTCATCCAGTGGGCGAAGGGACAGGGCATTCCGGTGGGTCCGGGCCGCGGCTCCGGCGCGGGATCGGTCGCGGCCTGGGCGCTGACCATCACCGACATCGATCCGCTGCCGTGGGGCTTGCTGTTCGAGCGGTTCCTCAATCCCGAGCGCGTGTCGATGCCGGATTTCGACATCGACTTCTGCCAGGACCGGCGCGACGAGGTGATCGACTACGTGAAGCGCGAATACGGCGCCGATCGCGTGGCGCAGATCATCACCTTCGGCAAGTTGCAGGCGCGCGCGGCGGTGCGCGACGTGGGCCGCGTGCTGGGCCTGCCGTTCGGCCAGGTCAACCGCGTGGCCGAGCTGATCCCGAACAATCCGGCCAAGCCCACCACCTTGCAGGAAGCCATCGACGGCGAGCCGCGACTGCGGATGCTGCGCGACGACGACGAGGGCGTGCGCCGGCTGCTGGAGGTCGCGTTGCAACTGGAGGGCCTGTATCGCCACGCCAGCACGCACGCGGCCGGCGTGGTGATCGGCGATCGCCGGCTGGTCGACCTGGTGCCAGTGTACCGCGACCAGAAAACCGATTCGCTGGTCACGCAATACTCGATGAAATACGTCGAGCAGGCCGGGCTGGTGAAGTTCGACTTCCTGGGCCTGACGACGCTCACCATCCTCAGGCGCGCCGTCGACTACCTGCGTGAGCAGGGGACGGAGGTAGATCTGGATCGCCTGCGGCTGGATGACGCGGCGACCTACGAGATGCTGGCGCGCGGCGATGCCGGTGGGGTGTTCCAGTTCGAAAGTACGGGTATGCGCGACGTGCTGCGGCAGATGCGCCCCGACCGCTTCGAGGATCTGATCGCCGGCGTGGCCCTGTACCGTCCTGGCCCGATGGCCAACATCCCCGACTACTGCCGCCGCAAGCATGGCGAGGCCTGGCAAGCGCCGCACCCGGAACTGCACGACATCCTGGCCGAGACCTACGGCATCATGGTCTATCAGGAACAGGTCATGCAGATCGCGCAGCGCATGGCCGGCTACAGCCTCGGCGCCGCCGACCTGCTGCGCCGCGCGATGGGCAAGAAGATCCGCTCCGAGATGGATGCGCAGCGCGAGACCTTTCTCGCCGGCGCCACGTCGCGCGGCATCGCGCCGGACAAGGCCGCGGAAGTGTTCGACCTGATGGCGCGCTTTGCCGATTACGGCTTCAACAAGTCGCACGCCGCCGGCTATGCGCTGGTCGCCTATCAGACCGCGTGGATGAAGGCCAACCACCCGGTCGCGTTCATGGCGGCGTGCATGAGCCTGGCGATCGGCAACACCGACCGCCTCGCCTCGCTGCGCCAGGATTGCTCCCGCGCGGGCATTGCCTTGTTGCCGCCGGACATCAACCGCAGCCGCGCCGACTTCTCGCTGGAGCGCGACGAGCAGGGGCGGCTGTGCATCCGCTACGCGCTGGCGGCGATCAAGCGCGTTGGCCGCGCGGCGATGGAGGCGCTGGTGGACGCGCGCGCCGGAAAACCGTTCGCGTCGCTGGCCGATCTCGCCGCCCGCGTCGACCCCCGCCACCTGGGAAAGCTGCCGCTGGAGAGCCTGGCGCGCGCCGGCGCCCTGGACCCGCTGGAGCCGAACCGCGCCCGCGCCTTCGCCGCCGCCGAGGCGGTGGTGCGCCGCGCGCAGTCCTGCGCCGAGCAGCGCGGCAGCGCGCAGGACGCGCTGTTCGGCGCCACCCGCGCCAGCGAGCCGTTGCGCCTGCCGACCGTGCCGGATTGGCCGCAAATGGAGCGCCTCGCCGCCGAGGCCGAGGCGATCGGCTTCCACCTCACCGCGCATCCGCTCGACGCCTATGCGGTGGCGCTGGGCAGGCTGGGCGCCGTGGCCAGCACGACCTTGCTGGCGCGCGCGCAGGCCGGTCTGGGGCGCGCCAAGCTGGCCGGCCTGGTGGTCGCGAGCAAGGAGCGCAACACCCGCAGCGGCAGCCGCATGGCCTGGGTGCGGCTGTCCGACGCGCAGGGCAGCTTCGAGGTCACGCTGTTCAGCGAGGTGCTGGCGCGCTGCCGCGACCTGCTGGCGGCCGGGACGGCGGTGCTGGTCACGGCCGAGCTGCAACTGGAGGGCGAGGCGCTGCGGCTGACCGCGCAGGATTTGCAGCGCCTGGACGACGCGGCGGCGCAGACCGGCGTGGGAATGCGCATCTGGCTGGCGGCCACCGAGGCGGTGCCGCATATCCGCACCTTGCTCCAGCGCGAGGGCCGCGGCCGCGGCCGCGTGGTGCTGCTGCCGCGCATCGAGGCGGCCCGGGATGTGGAAATCTCGCTGCCGGGCACATGGAGCGTCTCGCCACGGCTGGCGCAAGCGATCAAGATGGTCCCCGGGGTGGAGCGGGTCGAGGAGGGATAGCAGCAATGGACGCGACCGCATCGGATCCGGCCGGACCGATCGAGCTGACGATCCTGATGCCGTGCCTGAACGAAGCGGAAACACTGGCGACCTGCATCGACAAGGCGCGCGCCTTCCTGGCGCGCCGGCGGCATCGTGGGTGAGGTGCTCATCGCCGACAACGGCAGCACCGACGGCTCGCAGCGCATCGCCCGCGCGCACGGCGCGCGTGTGGCCGACATCGCGGCGCGCGGCTATGGCGCGGCGTTGCAGGGCGGCATCCGCGCCGCGCGCGGCCGCTACGTCATCATGGGCGACAGCGACGACAGCTATGACTTCGGCAGCCTCGATCCGTTCGTCGACAAGCTGCGCGAGGGCTTCGAGCTGGTGATGGGCAACCGCTTCGAGGGCGGCATCATGCCCGGCGCGATGCCGAGGCTGCACCGCTACCTCGGCAACCCGGTGCTGACCACGATCGGCCGGGTGTTCTTCCGCAGCCCATGCGGCGACTTCCATTGCGGCCTGCGCGGCATGGCGCGCGACGCGGCCTTGCGGCTGGATCTGCAATGCACCGGCATGGAGTTCGCCAGCGAGATGGTGGTCAAGGCCACCAACGCCTGCCTGCGCATCGCCGAGGTGCCGACCATCCTCTCGCCGGACGGCCGCACCAGGCCGCCGCACCTGAAAAGCTGGCGCGACGGCTGGCGGCATCTGCGCTTCCTGCTGCTGTTCAGTCCGCGCTGGCTGTTCCTGTTTCCGGGTGCCGCGATGTTCGTGGCGGGCCTGCTGGCGACGCTCTGGCTGCTGCCGCAGCCGCGCGTGGTAGCTGGGGCGTCACGTTCGACGTGCATACCTTGCTGTACGCCGCGATCATGATCGTGATCGGGTTCCAGTCGGCGACGTTCTGGGTGTTCGCCAAGCTGTACGGCGTCCACGCGCGGATCGTGCCGGTCGATCCGTGGTTCCAGCAGGCGGTCAAGATCGCCACCGTCGAGCGGGGGCTCATCGTCGGCGCGGCGCTCATGGTCTCCGGCCTGGCGCTTGGCGCTGGTCGCTCTCGGCGTCTGGACCGATGTCGGCTTCGGGCCCTTGCAGGTGTCCGACACCATGCGTCTCGTCATCCCGTCGGTCACGCTGGTCCTGCTGGCGTTCCACATCATCTATGCGTCGTTCTTCATCAGCATCCTCGACATCCGCGCCTCCGCCGTGCCCGACCCGCCGAGCGAGCTTGTCGAGCCGGCACTGGCGGCGGCCGAGCTGATGCCGCGGGGATGACCGGGCCGAACGCCCAATACAACCTGGCGCGCCCCAACTCGCTGGCGATCCGGCTGGCCGACCGGGTTCGCTTCCGGATGTTCGACGCATTCATGCGTGAATTCGCGCCGACCGAAGCCGAGACAATCCTGGATGTCGGCGTCACCTCGGACCAGAGCTACAATTCGTCGAACTACCTGGAGGCGCTGTATCCCTGTGCAAGCGGCGCATCACCGCGGCCGGGATCGACGACGCGCAGGTTTCTGGAGACGCTGCATCCCGGCGATGACGTTCGTGTTCGCGAACGCGCTGGAGCTGCCGTTCGCGGATGCCTCGTTCGACATCGTCCATGCCTCGGCGGTGCTGGAGCATGTCGGCTCGTTCGCCAACCAGGCGCGCATGGTCGCCGAGTGCCTGCGCGTGGCCCGGCGCGGGGTGTGCGTGACGACGCCGAACCGCTGGTTCCCGATCGAGTTCCACACGCAACTGCCGCTGGTCCACTGGCTGCCGAAGCCGTGGTTTCGGCGGCTGGCGGGTGCGACGCGCTATCGCTTCTTCGCCGAGGAGGGCAATCTCAACCTGATGACGACGGCCGAACTGCGCCGGATCATGGCGGCGCATCCGGGGTGGGAGCATCGCTTCGCGCCGACCCGGCTGTGCGGCTGGCCGAGCAACCTGGTGCTGATGGCGCACCGCCCCGCGTCGTCTCGCTAGGCGGTGCCCAGTCGCGGCCGCCTACACCCAGTGCGCCGGCACCCAGGCCCAGGCGCCGCTGGCGTCGGACCAATAGCCGTCCTGCCATTGCGTGCCGTGCCCGGCGCGCTGCACCCACCGGCCCTCGCTCCAGGCATAGGTCTGCCCATCCCAGTTCCAGTGTCCCGGCTGCCAGATCAGCGCCTGGTCGGCCACCGGCGGCGGCGGAATGGTCTCGACGCGCACCGGCGGCGGCTGCGGATACGGGTTGTAGGCAACACCGCCAGGCGCCACGTAGCAGCCGGCCAGCGCCAGCGAGGCGGCAAGCAGGAACGGAGATGCGCGCATGGGGAACTCCTTGTCCGACGCGCCATCCTAACCATGCCGCCAAAGCGGGACCAATAGCCGCCGTCGCGGAGGTCGCTCACGACGCCGGCAGCAACAGCACCGCCGCCTGCGCCGCGATCCCCTCCATCCGGCCGGTGAAGCCCAGCCGCTCGGTGGTGGTTGCCTTGACCGACACCTGCCCCTCGGCCACGCCCAGCAGCGCCGCCAGCCGGGCGATCATGCGCGGCGCGTGCGGCGTGATCTTCGGGCGCTCGCAGATCAGCGTGATGTCGGCGTTGCCCAGCACCAGGCCGCGCGCGGCGATCCGCCCGGCGGCATGGGCCAGGAAGCGCGCCGAATCCGCGTCCTTCCAGCTTGCCTCGCTCGGCGGGAAGTGGCGGCCGATGTCGCCCTCGGCCAGCGCGCCATAGATCGCGTCGCACAGCGCATGGATGCCCACGTCCGCATCGGAATGCCCGGCCAGCCCGTGCTCGTGCGCCACCTCGACCCCGCACAGCATCAGCCGGCGGCCGGGAGCCAGGACATGCACATCGAAGCCGGTGCCGATGCGCGGGAACAGCACCGCCGAAGCGGGCAGGGGGGAGAGGGACATGGCGCAAGCCTCGCCGCCGGCGCATTGCGCGTCAATCGGGCAGGCTCTAGTTTGCCCAAATCATGGGCAATTCTCCTGCTACCGGCCGCCTGCCACCGCTCGACCTGGGCGGCGGGGTGGTCATTGAAACCCCGGTGATCCTGGCGCCGATGTCCGGCGTCACCGACCTGCCGTTCCGCCGGCTGGCACGCGGCCTCGGCGCCGGCCTGGTGGTCTCCGAGATGATCGCCTCCTGGGCGATGGTGCGCGAAAACCGCACCACGCAGCGCATGGCCACCTTGGACGGCTCGCCCGCCTCGTTGCAGCTCGCCGGCTGCGACCCCGAGGCGATGGCCGAGGCGGCGCGCATGGGGGTGGACCGCGGCGCGCACATCATCGACATCAATTTCGGCTGCCCGGTGAAAAAGGTCGCGGTCGGGCAGATGGCCGGCAGCGCGCTGATGCGCGACGAGGCGGCGGCCGCGCGCATCCTGGAGGCCGTGGTGCGCGCGGTGGCCGTGCCGGTCACGCTCAAGATGCGCATGGGCTGGGACCACGGCTCGCTGAACGCGCCCGGCCTGGCGCGGCTGGCGCAGGACTGCGGCATCCGCATGGTCACGGTGCATGGCCGCACCCGCCAGCAGCTCTATACCGGCACCGCCGACTGGGATTTCGTGGCGCAGGTCAAGCAGGCGGTGGACATTCCGGTGATCGTCAACGGCGACATCCTGACCGAGGACGACGCGGCGGACGCGCAGGCCCGCTCCGGCGCGGACGGGGTGATGATCGGCCGCGGCTGCTACGGCCGGCCCTGGTTCCCGCGCCAGGTCGCCCACTTCCTGCGCACCGGCACGCGCCTGCCCGATCCCCCGCTTGCCGAGCAGAAGGCCATCCTGCTGCGCCACTACCGCGCCATGCTGGAGCACGCCGGGCTGGATGCCGGGGTGCGGCTGGCGCGCAAGCATGTCGCCTGGTACTCGCGCGGCCTGCCCGGCTCGGCCGAGTTTCGCGCGGCCGTGAACCGGCTGGGCGACGCGCCGGCGGTCGAGCGCCTGATCGACGGCTTCTATGACCCGCTGATCGGGTCCGGTGCGACGCGGAGCACTCCGCGCGAGCTGCTCGCCGAGGCGGCGTGACCCGGTTTTCCGCGCACGGCGCCCTGGCTGTGCTGGACGATGGCGCGGCGCCCGGCGCGCGAGCCGATCCGGCGGTGCTGCTGGCGGCCCTGCCGGTCGCCGCCGTGCTGCTGGACGCCGACGATCGCGTGCGCTTCGCCAACCCGGCGGCCGAGCAATTCCTCGGCGCCTCGGTCGGCCAGCTCGGCCTGATGCGCCTGTCCGACATCGTGGCGTCGGACAGTCCGTTGTTCCTGCTGGTCGAGCAGGTGCGGGCGCACGATGCCACGGTGAGCGACCACGACCTGATTCTGGAGGGGCCGCGGCTGCGCCGGGTGGACGCCACGGTGCAGGGCACGCCGGTCGCCGAACAGCCGGGCGCGGTGCTGCTGGTGCTGCAGGACGCCTCCGCCGCGCGCGCGATGGATCGGCAACTGACGTTCCGCAACGCCGCGCGCAGCGTCACCGGCATGGCGGCGATCCTGGCGCACGAGGTCAAGAATCCGCTGTCCGGGATTCGCGGCGCCGCGCAGTTGCTGGAGGGCAGCGTCGCCGAGGCCGACCGCGAGCTGACGGTGCTGATCCGCGACGAGGCCGACCGCATTCGCGCGCTGGTCGATCGCATGGAGGTGTTCGGCGAAAAGCCGATCGAGCGCGGCGCGGTCAACATCCATCGCGTGCTGGAGCATGTGCGCCGCCTCGCGCAGACCGGCTTCGCGCCGCATGTCCGCTTTGTCGAGGCCTATGACCCGTCGCTGCCGGCCGTGCTGGGCAATCGCGACCAGTTGGTGCAGGTGCTGCTGAACCTGGTCAAGAACGCCGCCGAGGCAGTGACCCAGGACGAGCATCCGGCGCCGGAGATCACGCTCGGCACCGGCTTCCAGCACGGCATCCGCCTGGCCGTGCCCGGCAGCGAGCGTCGGCTGCACCTGCCGCTGGTGGTGAGCGTGCGCGACAACGGTCCGGGCATCGCCGAGGACATCCGCGCCAACCTGTTCGACCCGTTCGTGACCAGCAAGCCGACCGGCAGCGGCCTCGGTCTTGCCCTGGTGGCCAAGATCGTCAACGAGCATGGCGGCATGGTCGAGGTGGACAGCCGCCCCGGACGCACCGAGTTCCGCCTGCACTTGCCGATGCTGAGCGAAGATCAGGACTGAGACCGGGACCGCGCGGGGCAGCGATCACCATGACCACCATGCCGACGGTCCTCATCGCCGATGACGACCGTTCGATCCGCACCGTGCTGACGCAGGCGCTCGGCCGCTCCGGCTACCAGGTGCGCAGCACCTCGAACGCCGCGACCCTGTGGCGCTGGGTCGAGGACGGCGAGGGCGACCTGGTCATCACCGACGTGGTGATGCCGGACGCGAACGGGCTGGATCTGATCCCGCGCATCCGCCGCGTGCGCCCCGAGCTGCGCGTGGTGGTGATGAGCGCGCAATCGACCCTGATGACAGCGGTGAAGGCGACCCAGCGCGGCGCGTTCGAGTATCTGCCGAAGCCGTTCGACCTGAAGGAGCTGCTGGCGGTGGTCGCGCGCGCGCTGGCGGTTCCGGCGCCGGTGCCGGCCGCCGCGCCGGCGCCGCCGCGCGACGCCGACGAGAAGCTGCCGCTGATCGGCCGCAGTGCCGCGATGCAGGAGATCTATCGCAGCATCGCGCGGCTGACGACCACGGATCTGACGGTGATGATCCACGGCGAGAGCGGCACCGGCAAGGAACTGGTCGCGCGCGCCTTGCACGACTACGGCCGGCGGCGCGCGGGCGCGTTCGTGGCGATCAACATGGCGGCGATCCCGCGCGAGCTGATCGAGAGCGAGCTGTTCGGCCACGAGCGCGGCGCCTTCACCGGGGCGACCAATCGCAGCCAGGGCCGCTTCGAGCAGGCCGCCGGCGGCACGCTGTTCCTCGACGAGATCGGCGACATGCCACCCGACGCGCAGACGCGCCTGCTGCGGGTGCTGCAGGAAGGCGAGTTCACCACCGTCGGCGGCCGCCAGGCGATCCGCGCCAACGTGCGCATCATCGCGGCCACGCATCGCGACCTGCGCCTGGCCATCCGCCAGGGGGCAGTTTCGCGAGGATCTGTTCTACCGCCTGGCCGTGGTGCCGATCCGCCTGCCGCCGCTGCGCGAGCGGGCGGAGGACATCGACGACCTGGCGCGGCATTTCCTGGAGCGCGCCGCCGCCGACGGACTGCCGGCCAAGCAGCTCGACGCCTCGGCGATCGAGGCGCTGCGGGCGCATCGCTGGCCGGGCAACGTGCGCGAGCTGGAGAACCTGATGCGCCGGTTGGCCGTCCTGGATCCGGACGAGGTGATTACCGGCGCCGGCATCCGCGCCGGCCTGTCGGACTCCGGCGCGCAGGGCGGCCCGTCGGTCGACCCGTCGGCATCGGCCGCCACCGCCGCCGCGCCCGGCGTGGGACTGGCGCAGGCGGTCGAGACATTCGTGCGGCAATCGCTGCTGGCCTGGCGCGACGGCGCCGGGCCGGCCGACATCTATGGGCAGGTGCTGGCGGAAGTGGAGCGGCCGCTGATCCAGTTGACGCTGGCGGCCACGCGCGGCAACCAGATCAAGGCGGCGGCGATGCTCGGACTGAACCGCAACACGCTGCGCAAGAAGATTCGCGATCTGGACATTTCGGTGGTGCGCGGGATTGCGTGATAGCGGCGGTTTCCGACCCTCGTTTACCCCGTGGTCACATGGGTGCGGCGAAAGTCTGTGCGTCTTTAAAAGCCCCTCACCCCAGCCCTCTCCCAAAGCGGGAGAGGGAGAAGTCACAGTGCCGCCATGCGCCTTCTCCCTCTCCCGCGGGGAGAGGGCCGGGGTGAGGGCGCTATCGTATTGTTCCTGTCGGCATCCATTGCGCACGGGCACATGATCGTAACAAGTAAGTATTCGTTGCGATACGAAATCCTCTTGCGTTAATGCTGAAGCCCGAATTAAGGTCCTCCTCAGTCCGAATCCCACTGAGGAAAGAACCGATGGCAATTTCCAGCCCGCTGCCCGTCCTGCCCGTGCTGACCGTACTGCCCGGTTTCCCGGTGACGATCGACGACCAGACGGCGAGCCATTACAGCCTCATCACCGATATTGCCGGCGATCTGACGATCTCGGGCAGTGGCACCGTGGTCACGACCGACGTGCTGGTGAACGGGGTGCTCAGCGACATCACGGTGGACCAGGGCGCGGTGTTCAACGTCGATGGCCTCGGGGCGGACGCGGCGGGCACGATCACGATCGGCGGCGGCGGCACGGTGGTCGAGGGCAACAAGCTGACCGTGCTGGCGCCGGTGAACTTCACCGGCAATACCGGCACGCTGGTGCTTGACCAGAGCGCCGGGGTGAACCTGAACCTGCTCGACGGCATCACCGGGTTTCAGGCGGGCGACGGGATCGAGCTGAACCAGACGATCACCAGCGCCACCTATGATTCCAGCAACGACACCCTGGTGGTCAAGGACGGCAACACCGTCGTCACCACGCTGGCGCTCACCGGCACCGGGTTTTCCCAGGGCTTCACCGTGACCAACCTCGGTAACGGCTCGTTTGACATCAGCGTGGCCTGCTTCCTGCCCGGCACGATGATGCTGACCGACCGTGGCGAGGTGCCGGCCTCG
The DNA here is from genome assembly GCA_963758455.1 of uncultured Pseudomonadota bacterium. Classification (GTDB taxonomy): domain Bacteria; phylum Pseudomonadota; class Alphaproteobacteria; order Acetobacterales; family Acetobacteraceae; genus CAVRQM01. The sequence continues at coordinate 467,350 of CAVWVK010000001.1, forward strand.
CAGGTCGCGATCGGCGACCGGCTGGTGACGCTCTCGGGCGAAGCCAAGCCGGTGAAGTGGATCGGCCGGCGTTCCTATTCCGCCGCGGTGGTGGCCAGCGATCCGCATGTGGCGCCCGTGACCATCCGGCGCGGCGCGCTGGGCGACGAACTGCCGAGCCGCGACCTGCATCTGTCGCCGTGCCACGCGATGTTCCTGGACGGCATCCTGGTGGAGTCCGGCCATCTGGTGAACGACGCCTCCATCCTGCGCGAGCCGGTCGAGGGCGTCGTCGAATACATCAACTTCGAGTTCGAGGATCACGAGGTGATCTTCGCCGACGGCGCGCCCGCCGAGACCGGCTGCTGCCGCGGCGACCGGGCGGTGTACGACAACGCGGCGGGCTATGCCGAGCTGTATCCGCACGAGGCACCGAACCAGCCCAAGCCGGTACTGCGCGCCGCGCCTGGATTGCGGCTTCGAGGTCGAGGCCATCCGCCGGCGGATCGACGCGCGCGCCGGCTTGCCGCCGGCATCCGATGCCGAGCCGGGGGCCCTGCGAGGCTGGATCGAGCACCTGGACGCGGGCGCCGTGCGCGGCGTCGCCAGCAACGCCGCGACCACGGCGCCGGTGCTGCTTGAACTGGTGATCGACGGCGCGGTGATCGGCCGGCTGGTCGCCAATCACGCCCGCCCGGCCCGCCTCAAGGACGGCCTCAACCTGCATTGCGGCTTCCACTTCAAGCTGCCCGAGGGTCTGTCGCCGTATCTGCGCCATACCATCAGCGTGCGCCGGGCGTCGGACCACGCGGACCTGCCCGGATCGCCGTTCATGCTGGAGGCGGCGACCAAGCTGACCGCCGTGGGACGCGAGACGCTCGCGGCGGCGCTGGAGAACGCCGTCGCGGCGGCCGGTTCGGTGGAGGAGGTGGATCGCGCGCTCGACTTCATGGTGGCGCGCGCCGAGGCGCTGTTGCAGGCCAAGGCCGACCTGGCCGGCCATCGCGCCGAACGGACCGCGCCGCTCTCGACCCCCGGCTGGAGCCGGCCGGTCGCCGCCGGCGCGCAGTCGGAGCAGCGTCAGGCCGCCTGAACGCGGCGTCCCGTGACGAATGCGGCCGGCCCGCGCAATCGCGGCCGGCCGACCAGGAGGGCCTGAGGCCGCGTCACCGTGGCGATTGCTCTGCAATGGCGTCCAGCAGCAGCAGCACCTCGGCCGCGGCGGCGTCGGACGGCAATCCGCACGGGGCCGCGAGGCTGGCGGCGATCGCGCGGAACGCCGCGCGCTGCGCCGTCGCCGCGTGGGGGTTGCCCAGCAGCTCGCGCACCACCTCGGCCAGTTTCCCGGGCGTGCAATCCTGTTGCAGCAGTTCCGGCACCACGGCGCGGCCGGCCAGCAGGTTGACCATCGCCACATGCGGCACCCGGATCAGCCGGCGGGCGATCGCCGCGGTGATCGGGTTCACGCGATACGTGACCGCCATCGGCACGCCGGCCAGCGCCAGCTCCAGGGTCGACGTGCCGGACTTGGTCAGCGCCGCCGACGCGGCGGCATAGGCGTCGTGCTTCTCGTCGGTGTCGGTCACGACGATCGGCGCCAGCGCCCAGCCGGCGGCGGCGCGTCGCACCGTCTCGGCGACGGCGGCGGCGGTCGGCACCACCGGCACCAGGCCGGGCAGGTCGCGCGCCAGCAGCGCCAGCATCCGCCCGAACACCGGCAGCAGCACCGGCGCCTCGCTGCGCCGGCTGCCCGGCATCAGCACCAGCACCGGGCGCTCGGCCGTCAGCCCGTGCCGGGCGCGGAAGCGCGCCGCGTCGCCGCGATCCGCGCCGCTCTCCAGCACCGGGTGCCCCACGAAGCGCGCCGGCAGGCCGTGGCGGGCGAAAAACGCCTGCTCGAACGGCAGCAGGCACAGCAGCTTTTCCCACAGCCCGGGGAACCTGCGCACCCGATGCTCGCGCCACGCCCAGACCTGCGGCGCCACGTAGTGAACGCGCGGGATGCCGTGCCCGGAGAGGGTCTTCAGCAGCCGCAGCGCGAAACCGGGGCTGTCGATCGTCACCACCACGTCCGGGCGGAGCGCCAGCACGTCGGCTGTCGCCGACCGCAGCAGGCCGCGCAGGCGGACGATGCGCGGCAGCACCTCGACCAGTCCCATCACCGCCAGTTCCTGCATCGGAAACAGCGGCGACAGCCCCTCGGCCACCATGCGCGGGCCGCCGATCCCGGCGAACGCCAAGTCGGGCCGCAGCCGGCGCAGGGCGATCATCAGCCGCGCCCCCAACACGTCGCCGCTATGCTCGCCGGCGACCAGATAGATCAGCGCCACGCGGCGACCGGGCAGGGCGGCGGGGCAGGCGGCCAGCTTGCGTGGTTGCGCACCGCGCCCTCCGCGCGCACCGCGTCCAGCCGAGCGGGATCGAGGTCGCAGAACACCCACTCGCCCTGATCCAGCGCGCCGCGCGCCAGCACGCCGTCCTCGGGAAAGCCGTGATCCACCGGACCGAACACGGCGGCATAGCCGTGATTGGCGTCCAACGCCGCCGACCACGGCGCTTGGCCGACCGTGGGGGCGATGGCCGCGAAGCACTGGTTCTCCATCGCCCGCGCGGCGGCGGCGATGCGCACGCGGTTGAAGCCGTGCGGCGAGTTGGTGCAGCTCGGCACCAGGATCAGCCAGGCGCCGGCCTCAACCTGCGCGCGCACCAGCGTCGGGAACTCGGCGTCAAAGCAGATGGCGATGCCGATGCGGCCCCACGGCGTCTCGAACACCACAGGCGGGCCGCCGGGGGCGACGCCCCATCGCTCGGCCTCGAAGCGGGTCGTGCGGTGCTTGTCCTGGAACGCCACCTGGCCTTCGGGCGAGATCAGCGGCGCGCGGTTGACCACGCGGCCGTCGTCCGCGAACGGCAGCGTGCCGGGCAGCAGCCACAGCCCATGCCGGCGCGCCACGGCGCACGCCGCCGCCAGCGCCGCCGGGGCCAGCGAAACGGCGCGCGCGAGTTCCCCGGCGGCGTCGGGAGCCGCGCCGGCGGCCATTTCCAGCGGCGCGTATTCCGGCATCACCGCCATCTCCGCCCCGTGCGCGACGGCGTACGCGGCTTCGCGATCGAGCCGCGCGGCCCAGGCGTCAAGCCCGCTGTCCGGCGACACGCGCCATTGCAGCAATCCCAGCCGGAGCTTCATGGCAGATCGCCTCCGTCGAGAGATTTTGCCCAAAAATCAAGCGTATGCGGCACGTTCCTGTGCCCTCCGACTTCCGGCCAGGTCATCGCGCAGGCGATGCCCGGCAGGCGCGCGTAGCCCCGGCGCTGCCAGAACGCATCCAGCCGCGCGGCTGCCTCCGGGCGCCGCGGATCGTCCTCGGCGCGGCGCACGGCGCAGAACGTCGTGAAGTCGCAGCCAGGCAGCGTGCGCGCGTGCGCCTCCCGCGCGGCAAAGAACGCCACGCCCGCGCCCTGGCCCCGCTGCTCGCGCAGCAGCACGCTTTCGCCGAAATAGCAGAAGCGGCGCAGATCCCAGCCGCGCGCCTCGAACGGCGCGCGCACGTTGGGCTTTTCGTGGCGCAGCGGCAGGCAGGTGCTGCACCCGACGGGTTTCGCGCCGTCGAACGCCACCACCAGGGCGGCGTCCGGACTGTCCGCGAAGGCGGCCAGGTGCGCGCGCTCCTCCGCCTCGTCGCCCTCGTACAGATACGGCCAGTCGCGGAACACCCGCATCCGCAGCCGGGCGAGGGCGGGCGTGTGGGCGGCGATGGCCGGTCCGGCAAATGTCTCGATGCGCAGCGTCATGCGGGGGTGTTAGGGCGGCCGACGTCTCGCCGCTACCCCGCTGTGCCGCCCAGGCCCGCCGGCTCGGCTCGAGGCGGTGCCGCCGTAGGTCAGTGCGCGCGGGTTGCTGGGGTTTGCGGCGGCGCGTTCGTGGCGGCGGTCCGTGCCAGGGTCCGTCTGATGATGGCCCGCTCGCGCGCCGCGATGGCGACCTGGGCGGCGCCGAGCACGGCCAGCATGTCGCGCTCGCTCACCTGGTCGCTGCGCATCACCGCGCGGATCAGCGGGTCGCGCAGCAGGCTCTCGAAGCAGAGGGGACGGAACTCGTGCATTATCGCTTCCTAGGCCGTTGTCGCCGACGCGAGTTGAAGGTCTGGTGGCTGGCCCGGCGCTGGCCAGCGGGTGAACTTGCTGTCAGGTCGTCGACGCCGCGGCTGGCCGATACCCCTGTTGACCGACGCCCCTGTTGCCCATGACGGGGCGGATCGGGGATAGTGGCCGCATGGCACACGCCGCACCCGGCCGGCCCGCATGAACGTCGTCGCACCGCCGCGTGCGCGGCTGAGCATCGAGGTGGTGCATGATCTGGTCTGCCCCTGGTGCTACCTGGGATTGCGCCGCCTGCTGCGCACGATGCGCCGCCGCCCCGATCTGCTGTTCGACCTGATCTGGCGGCCGTTCCTGCTCAATCCCGACATGCCGCGCGCCGGGATGCCGCGTGCCGACTACGTGGCGCGCAAGTTCGGCGGCGAGGACCGGGCGCGGCGCCTGTACGGCTCGATCACCGAAATCGGCCGCACCGAGGGGCTGCTGTTCCGCTTCGAGCGCATCCGCCGCACGCCATCCTCGGTCAACGCGCATCGCCTGGTGCGCTGGGCGACCCCGTACGGGCGCGGCGCCGATCTGGTCGAGGCGCTGTTTTCGGCGCACTTCACCGACGGCCGCGACATCGGCGATCCCTCGGTGCTGGCGGCCGTGGCCACCGCCAGCGGCCTGGACGGCAGTGCTGCGATGAAGTTTCTGCTGGGCGACGCCGAGTGCGAGACGGTTCATGCCGAAAACCTGCGGGCGCACCGGCTCGGGATCAACGGCGTGCCCTGTTTCGTGGTCGGCGGCCGTCACGCGATCGCCGGCGCGCAGGAGCCCGAGGTGCTGGAGCGGCTGCTCAACGTCGCCGTGGTCGAGGCGATCGAGGGCTGAACCGGGTCGCGATTCTGAACGGCTTCGGCCGCAGCCTCGGCGATGGCGTGGTCGGGTTGCAGGCGCTGGCGTTGGCGCTGGCGGCCGGCACGATCCCGCCCGACCCGGTGCTGTTCCGCCTGCCCGGCCTGTCCCCGCTGCTGCAATCGCTGTACGGCGCGGCCCGCTTTGCGAGCGTGCGCACGCTGCCGTGGGACGCTGCCACCCCCGAGCGGCCGCTCGCGGCGGCGGCGGGGTTCTCGCGCTGCATCGACCTGCGCGACTTCGCCTTCGATCCGGCGTTTCGCGGCGTCGCCATGATCGACTATTTCCTCGCGCGGCTCGGCATGACGCCAAGCCAGGTGCCGGCCGCCGCCAAGCGCAACGCCTGGCTCGCCGCCGCCGTGCGCCCTTGCCCACCGCGCGATGTCCGCCCCGGCTACGTGCTGGTCTGCCCGCGCGCGTCGATGCCGCTGCGCGACATGCCGCCGACGATCGAGGCGGCGATCGGGACGTGGCTGCGCGCCGATGCCAGCCGCCCGATCATGATCCAGCAACACGCGGACTCGCTGGCGGCGCTGTGCGGCCAGGTCGCGGCGGCGGCGCTGGTGGTCAGCACGGATACCGCGCCGGTGCATCTGGCCGACGCCTATTCGGTGCCCTGCCTTGCCTTCTTCCCGACGCACGATCCGGCGTGGCGGGTGCGCGACTATCCGTTCTGCCGCCCGGTCCACCTGCCGGCGGCGGGTTTGGAGCCGGCGCTGGAGTTTTCGCGCGGACCATCCGACCTTGCGGCGGCGCGCGCGGCGTGGTTCCCCCACGGCGAGGATCTGACCTGGCTGTTCGACGCGCTCCGCGGTGCGCTCGACGCCGTTGAAGGGAGTGCGTGATGTTCGACCTGCCGGCCCTGGACGCGGCCTCGCGCGTGGTCCACGCGGCGATGCCGCCGACGCCGCAATACGCCTGGCCGCTGCTGGCGGCGCGCACCGGCGCGCAAGTGTGGGTCAAGCACGAGAACCACACGCCGACCGGCGCCTTCAAGGTGCGCGGCGGCCTGGTGTATTGCGACCGGCTGGCGCGCGAGCGGCCGCATGTCGCGGGCCTGGTCAGCGCCACGCGCGGCAATCACGGGCAGAGCCTGGCCTATGCGGGGCAGCGCGCCGGCGTGGCGGTGGTGATCGTCGTGCCGCGCGGCAACAGCGTCGAGAAGAACGCGGCGATGCGCGCGTTCGGCGCCGAGCTGGTCGAGCACGGCCGCGACTTCGACGAGGCCCGCGGCGAGGCGGCGCGCATCGCCGAGCAGCGCGGGCTGGAGATGGTGCCGTCGTTCCACCCGGATCTGGTGTGCGGGGTGGCCACCTATGCGCGCGAATTGTTCGCGGCGGTCGCCGACATCGACACGGCGTACGTGCCGATCGGCATGGGCAGCGGCATCTGCGGCCTGATCCGCACGCGCGACCTGCTGGGGCTGCGCACCGAGATCGTGGGCGTGGTCTCCACCGAGGCGCCGGCGATGGCGCTGTCGCTGGCGGCAGGCCACGTCGTGACCACGGCAACCGCCAACACGCTGGCCGACGGCATGGCCTGCCGCGTGCCCGATCCGGAGGCGTTCGCGGCCATCCGCGCCGGGGCCGCGCGCATCGTGCAGGTGAGCGACGCGGAAGTGGCGGCGGCCATCCGTGCCTACTGGACCGATACGCACAATCTGGCGGAGGGCGCGGGCGCGGCGCCGCTCGCCGCGTTGCTGCAGGAGCGCACGGCGATGCGCGGGCGGCGCGTCGCGGTGATCCTGTGCGGCGGCAACATCGACCGCGCGCTGGGCGTGCGGCTGCTGGCGGATGCGTCCGGGGATGGTGATGAAGGTTCGGCGCGGTGAGCGCGCCCAACGCCGCCCCGAACATCGCAAGCGACATCGTGACCCTGGACGCCGCCGCGCTCGCGGACGCGATCCGCGCGCGAAAAGTCTCGTGCGTCGAGGTGATGGCCGCCTATCTCGACCACATCGACCGCCTCAACCCGCAGGTGAACGCGATCGTCGCGCGCCAGGACCGCGCCGACCTGCGGCGGCAGGCGCTCGCGCGCGACGCCGACCTTGCGCGCGGCGAGCATCGCGGCTGGCTGCACGGCTTTCCGCTGGCGATCAAGGATCTGGAAGCGGTCGCCGGGATCCGCACGACAAGCGGCTCGCCGATCTTCGCGGACTTCGTGCCCGATTCGGACTCGATCATGGTGTCGCGCCTGCGCGCGGCCGGTGCCATCGTCGTCGGCAAGACCAACGTGCCGGAGTTCGGTCTCGGCTCGCAGACCTACAACCCGGTGTACGGCACCACGCTCAACGCCTATGACCAGACCCGCACCGCCGGCGGCAGCAGCGGCGGGGCGGCGGTGGCCCTCGCGCTGCGGATGCTGCCGGTGGCCGACGGCAGCGACTACGGCGGCTCGCTGCGCAATCCGGCCGCCTGGAACAACGTGTTCGGGTTGCGCACCGCCTACGGCCGGGTGCCCACGCAGGCGCGCGACGTGTTCCTGCCGTCGATGGGCGTGCTGGGGCCGATGGCGCGCACGGTGCCGGATCTCGCCATGCTGCTGTCGGTGCAGGCCGGATACGACGCGCGAATGCCATTGTCGATCCGCGAAGATCCGGCACACTTCGCCGCACCGCTGGGGCGTGATTTTGCCGGCACGCGCATCGCGTGGCTCGGCGATTTCGACGGCGCGTTGCCGTTCGAGCCCGGCGTTCTCGGCTTGTGCGGCGAGGCTCTGAAGGCGTTCGAGCAGATCGGCTGCACCGTCGAGCCGGCGTTCCCCGACCATCCGCCTGAGCAGCTCTGGCAGGATTTCGTGACCATACGCGCCTGGCAGGTCGCGGCCGAGCGCGTCGAGCACTACGCCGGATCCGGCGCGGCGCGCGCAGCTCAAGCCGGAACTGGTCTGGGAGATCGAGCGCGGCATCGCCTTGAGCGCGCTCGATGTCGCCGCCGCGTCGGCCGGCCGCACTGCCTGGCATCACGCGATGCGTCGGCTGTTCGAGCGATATGATTTTTGCGTGCTGCCCGCTTCGCAGGTGTTCCCGTTCGCCGCGGACATCCACTGGCCGAGCGAAATCGCCGGCCACGCGATGGACAGCTACCACCGCTGGATGCAGGTGATGGCACCCGCGACGATGGGCGGTTGCCCGGTGCTGGCGGTCCCGGCCGGGTTCGATGCGCGCGGGCTGCCGATGGGCTTGCAGATCGTCGGGCCGACCCAATCCGAGTTTGCGCTGCTGCAACTCGGCCTCGCCTACGACCAGGCCACGCGATGGAGCGCACGCAGGCCGCCGCTCCTGTCATGACGAAGTTCCTCGACCGCCTCTCGCTGGCCGCCTTGCTGGTGATGCCGGTGTTCCTGATGCACGGCCGCGCCGTTGCCGACATCCTGACCTGCCTGATCGGACTGGCGTTCCTGACAGGTTGCGCGATCCGCCGCGACTGGGGCTGGCTGCGGCGCGGCTGGATGCCGATCGGGCTGCTGTGGTGGGCCTGGCTGGTGTTCTGCTCCGTGCCCGGCATCGGCATCGGCGGCTGGCTGTCGTTCGGGCACGCACTGGCGGCGCTGCGGTTCCTGGTGCTGGTGGCCGCGTTGGAGCAGCGGGTGCTGCGCCCTCCGGCGGCGCGGCTGTGGCTCGGGCGGGTGCTGACCGCGTGCGCGCTGTATATCGGCCTGTCGGCGCTGCTGCAGTTCGCCACCGGGCGCGATCTGGTGGGCTGGCGGCGCGGGCCGGAGGGCGAGTTGACCGGCCCGTTCCAGCACCCGCGCGCCGGCGCGCCGCTGTCGCGGCTGCTGTTCCCGGTGCTGCTGCCGCCGGTGCATCGCTGGCTCGGCGGCTCGGTCGCGCGGCGGCTCGGCGCGGTGCTGCTGACCGTGGCCTCGGTCGGCACGATCGTGCTGATCGGCCAGCGGATGCCGGCCTTGCTGACCGCATTCGGACTGGTGGTCTCCGGCCTGATGCTGCGCCGGCTGCGCGCCACGGTGGCCGCCGCACTGGTGGCCGGCGCGCTGCTGCTGGCGGCATCGGCCGCGATATCGCCGCCGGTGCGCTATCGGCTGGTGACGAAGTTCTCCGCGCAGATGAGCGACTTCGCCGACAGCGACTACGGCCTGATCTTCGCGCGCGCGGTGGTGATCGCCGAGCAGAGTCCGATCGTCGGCGACGGCTTTGCCGGGTTCCGCAACGAGTGCCCGGATCCGCGCACATTCATCGACCCCTGGCATATCGAGGCCAAGCATCGCGCGCATGGTGGCGGGGCGGCGATGTGCAACATCCATCCGCACAATCACTACCTGGAGGCGGTGACGGATTCCGGCGTGCCGGGGCTGGTGCTGTTCTGTGCGCTGATGCTGGCGTGGTGTCGCGGCCTGCTGCGCGGCATCGGGCGCGACCCGGACCCGTTGCGGGTGGGATTGTTCGTGGCGGCCCTGGTGCAGGAATGGCCGCTGGCCTCGGCGAGCAGCTTCTACGCGATCGAGATCGCGGGGTTCTTTTTCGTGATGCTGGGGTGGGGGCTGGCGGAGGCAGAATTGGCTACGACTTGGCCAACACCTGGTCCATGCCCGCGTCCGCGCTTCGTCCCATGATATGATGCTGATGCCATAGCGCGTAGAACAGCAAGCTCCACGCCCGCTGCGGCGAAGCCTCCGCCGCTGCGAACACGCCCAGCACCTCCGCCTCGGGCATCACCTCCGCCACCCCCGGCTGCCGCGCCACCAGCCGCGCCAGCCTCGGCCCGCCGGCCGCGATCCAGGCGCCGACCGGCGGCTTGAACCCCTTCTTGCGCGCGTACGCGCCGGCCTCCGGAAACGCCCCGGCCAGCCAGTCGCGCAGCAGCACTTTGCCGAACCGCAGCCCAGCCTTGCGCGCATCCGGCAATCGGAAGGCGAACTCCGCCACCACGGGATCGAGGAACGGCGTGCGTCCCTCCACCCCGTGCGCCATCAGCATCCGATCCAGCTTGCCCAGCAGGTCGTTGGGCAGCCATTCCGCGACGTCGATCGCCTGGGCGGCCTGCATCGGCGAGCCGCCGCCGCGAGCCGTGGCTTCGGCCTGCGCGATGCCGTCGCGCCAGCCCGGCAAGTCCCGCGCGAACACGCCCCCGGCGCGCGGCGCGCGCGCGATCCAGCGCCACGGCGCGCGCCGCTTGCGATGGCGCGCATAGCCGCCGAACAGCTCGTCGGACCCCTCGCCGCACAGCGCCACCTTCAGCCCCGCCGCGCGCGCGGCCTGGCCCAGCATGTAGCTCGGCAGCACCGCCGCATCCGCCGTCGGGTCGTCCATCGCCGCCGCGATGCGCGGCGCCAGCGCCCAGAAATCCGCCTGCGTCATCACCAGCCGCTCGCAGTCGGCGCCGGCGATCCGCGCCAGCCGCAGCGCCTCGGCGCTTTCGTCGGCGACGCCCGCCCCCTCCCAGCCGACGGTCAGGCAGTGGATGCGGCTGCCGGTGGCGCGGCGCATCAACGCCAGCAGGGCGGCGGAATCGATGCCGCCGGACAGGAACAGGCCATACGGCACGTCGGCGCGCAGATGCGCCGTCACGCTGTCCAGCAGCACGGCCTCGAGCCGCGCGATCGCGTCGGCGTGCGCGATCGGCAGCGGGCCGCCGGCGGGCAGGGCAGGGCGCGTCTGCCGCGACAGTACGCGCCCACGCTCGACCACCAGCGTCTCGCCCGGCAGCACGCGGCAGATCCCCGGAAAGATCGTCTCCGCGCCGGTGGTGAACTTCAGTTGCAGCAACTCGTTCCGCCGCACCGCGTCGACGGCGCGCGTGCCAAGGCCGGCCGCCAGCAGCGCCTGCGGTTCCGAGGCGAACGCGAATAGCCGTTCGGTCGCGACATAGTACAGCGGCTTGATGCCGAACGGATCGCGCGCCAGCACCAGCCGGCCGCGCGCCGGGTCGTGCAGAGCGATCGCATACATCCCGCGCAAGCCGTCGGCGAATGCCACGCCGTGGCGCTCGTACAAGAACGCCGGCGGCTCGCAATCGGACAGCGTGCGGAACGGCGTGCCGCGCATCGCCGACCGCAGCGCCGGGTCGTTGTAGATCTCGCCGTTGCCGACCAGCGCCACCCCGCCCGGTGTGGTCAGCGGCTGGTCGCCGGTCACGAGGTCGACGATGGCCAGGCGCAGATGCACCAGCCCGGTGTCGCCGCGCGCCAGCACGGCACTGCCGTCCGGCCCGCGATGTGCCAGCGCCGTGCGCAGAGTCTCCAGCGTGGTCGGGTCAGGGGCCGAGCCGTCGGTGGTCTGGATGCCCGCGATGCCGCACATGGGCGAGGCTCTACACGCATTCGCGAGGGGCGTGGTAGGTGCATCCCATGCGCATCCTGTTCGTCACCTCCAACCGCGTCGGCGACGCCGTCCTGGCGACAGGCCTGCTCGACCACCTGCTGCGCACCTACCCGCAGGCGCGCTTCACCGTGGCTTGCGGGCCGGCCGCGGCAGGGCTGTTTGCCCGGATGCCACGGCGGGAGCGCACCATCGTATTCGAGAAGCGTCCCCACAGCCGGCATTGGCTGTCGCTTTGGGCGGCAACGGTCGGCACGGGATGGAGTCTGGTGGTGGACATCCGCGGCTCGCTGCTTGCCTGGCTGGTGCCGGCTCGGCGCCGCGCGGTGGCGCATTGGAGCCGCACGCCGCGCGACCGGCACAAGGTCGCGCAACTCGGCTTGGTTCTGGGCCTGGACCCGGCGCCGGATCCGGTGGCCTGGACCGGCCCCGAAGACCGCGCCGTGGCCGAAACGCTGCTCCCGGGCGGTCCCTGGGTGCTGCTGGGACCGACCGCCAACTGGAGCGGAAAGCTGTGGCCGGCCGAGCGGTTCGCGGAGTTGTTCACGGCGCTGGCCGCGGGACCGCTGCCGGGCGCGCGCGTGGCGGTGCTGGGCGGCCCCGGCGCGGCGGAGCGCAGCATGGCCGCCCCCACCTTGGCCGCGATGCCGGACGCGGTGGACCTGGTGGGGCGCCTGAGCCTGGCCGAGGTCACGGCGTGCATACAGCGCGCGACGCTGTATGTCGGAAACGACTCGGGACTGATGCACCTGTCCGCGGCGGCGCGGGCGCCGACGCTCGGGCTGTTCGGGCCGACCAAAGGCAACATCCCGCAATTCTACCCGACCGGCCGGCGCTCCGGGATGGCTGTTTCGCCGACGTTGCAGATGGAGGATCTGTCGGTGCAGGCGGTGTTGCAGGCCGCGCAGCCGCTGCTGGCGCCGACCGCATAGTGCGGGTCGCGCAGGTCATGGCTGGCGCCGCGCATGGCGGTGCCGAACTGTTCTTCGAGCGACTATGCGCGGCCCTGCACGCGGCCGGCGAGACGGTGCTGCCGGTGATCCGCCACGATCCGGCGCGTGCGGCCCGGCTGCGCGCCAGCGGCCTGCGGCCGGTCGAGCTGGGGTTCGGCGGCCCCGTGGACCTGCTGACCACACCGCGTCTGCGCCGGGTGCTGCGGGCGTTCGCGCCGGATGTCGTGGTGAGCTGGATGAGCCGCGCGACCGCGCACACGCCGCGCGGAAGCTGGGTGCATGTCGGCCGGCTGGGCGGCTATTACGACCTGCGCCACTACCGGCGTTGCGATCAACTGGTCGGCAACACGCGGGGCATCGTCGCGTGGCTGCGCGCGCGCGGCTGGGCGGCCGAGCGCACCCACTACCTGCCGAACTTCGTCGACGATCTGGCCGGCGCGGCGCCGGCCGCACTGTCCGGCCACGGCGGCGCCACCCTGCTGGGGTTGGGGCGGCTGCACGACGACAAGGGATTCGATACCCTGCTCGACGCGCTGGCATTGCTGCCGGACGCGCGCCTGGCCATCGCCGGCTCCGGCCCCAGACAGGATGCGCTGCGCCGTCGGGCGGCCCGTCTCGGGGTCGGCGATCGCGCGCGTTTTCTGGGCTGGCGCGATGACGTGGGCAGCCTGCTGGCCGGGTGCGACGTGTTCGTGTGCTCGTCGCGCGTCGAGCCGCTCGGCAACATGGTGATCGAGGCCTGGAGCGCCGGGCGCGCGGTGGTCGCCTGCGACGCCGACGGCCCGCGCGAGCTGGTGCGCGACGGCCGGGACGGGCTGGTCGTGCCGCGCGACGATCCACCCGCGCTGGCCGCGGCGATTGGCCGCGTGCTGGACGACGCCGCACTGCGCGCGTCGCTGACGGCGGCCGGCCGGCGGCGGTTCGAGACCGAGTTTTCCCGCGCCACCGTGCTGGAACGCTGGCGGTCGTTCCTGCGGGGCTACGCGGGGGTCAGCAGCGTGGCCAGATAGAACGGCCGCCGGTGTTCGGACATCACACGCAGTCGCGGCGACCACGCGAACGCCCGGTGGATGCGCCGCGACAGCCGCGAATCGGCGTCGGCCGAAAAGAAGAAGTGGTTGGCCAGCAGGCATATGCCGCCCGGCGCCAGCAGGTCCGCCATGCGCAGCGCCAGCGCCTTCAGCACCGCGTCGCCGAGCGGCGACAGATAGTACAGCACGTCCGACAGCACGATCAGGTCGAAACTTCCGTCCAGGCCGCGCGGCAGATCGAGCATGTCGGCCTGCTCGAAGGCCACGTGCGGCATGTCGTGGTTGCGCGTGCGCGCCTGCTCGACCGCCGCCTGCGCCACGTCCAGGCCCAGCACGGAGTCGGTGCGCGCGGCCAGCAGCCGCGCCATCGCGCCCAGCCCGCAGCCGAGATCGAGCGCGCGCCCGTAGTGCCGTCCCGGTGGCAGCAAGGAGACCAGCACCTCGTATTTACGCCGCTGGTAGCGGTAGCGCGCGTCGTTGGAAGCCCAGGGATCGGCGCCCGCTTCATACACCTGCTCGAACGCGCCACGGCCGCCGAGCAGCGGCCGCAGGCGGGACAGCGCGGAGTCGGTGCGGGCACTGCGCAGGAACAAGGCAATGTCGCGCGGCGTCATGAACATCAAGGCGTCGAATACTCCGCGCAAGCCGCGCGGCACGGTCAGCATGGACGATCTCCGGGTGGGAACAAGGGCCGGCACGTGGCGGCAAGTCGGGCGGCGGCGCGTCAGGCCTGCGCGGTGGTGGCACTGCTGGTGCGCAACCGTTGCGCGTACACGTTGACGATCAGCGCCAGCAGGAGAATGACTCCGCGGATCAGGATTTTCAAGAAGCTGTCGATGCGTACGTGGTCCAGGCCGTTATTCAGCACGCCAAGGACAAACAATCCGACGATGGTGTTGCCGATGCCGCCCTGGCCGCCGAACAGGCTGGTGCCCCCGACCACCACGGCGGAGATGCTGTCCAGCAGGTAGTTGTCGAACTCGTCCTGCTGCGCGCTGCCGAAATGCGCCACGCCGAGCATTCCGGCCAGGCCGGAGCACACCGCCGAGATCACCATCACCGCGGCGATGATGCGGCGCGTGTTGATGCCGGAGAACTCGGCGGCCTCGCGGTTGCCGCCGGTCATGTACACGTAGCGGCCGAACCGCGTGTAGGTCAGCACCACATGGCCCGCCAGCAGCACGATGGCCGCGACGATGACGATCCACGGCACCGGCCCGAGCGAGCCGTTGCCAAGCGTGCCGACGAGCCCGGGCACGTTGTAGGCGATCTGGCCGCGCACCAGCATCGCGCATACGCCGGCGGCGATCTGCAGCATCGCCAGGGTCATGATGAAGCTGGGAATGCCGATGATGGTGACGCCGAACGCGGTGATCGCGCCCAGCACCAGCGCCGCGAACAGCGCGAGCACGATCGCCGCGGCGCCCGCCAGCGGCAGGTTGGCGATGTTCACACTCGCGTCCTGCAAGGTGAAGAACGCCACCACGATGCCGGACGCGTTGGCGACGCTGGCCACCGACAGGTCGATCTCGGCGCACAGGATCACGAAGGTCAGCCCCGTCGCGATGATGCCGGTGACGGAGATCTGCTGCATGATGTTGGCGAGGTTGCCCCAGGTCGCGAACGAGGGGCTCGCCACCCAGAACAGCGCCACCAGCACCAGCAAGGTCGCGAACGGCGCGATGTTGCGCAACTGGTTGCGCAGCCAGAGCGAAGTGGCGTTCATGTGTGCGGCCGTCTTTCCGTCATTGCGGGAAGCGAAGCGACGTGGCACGACATTGCCTCATGCCGCCGCGAGCAGCCGGTCCTTGCTGACCGTCTCGGAGGCGAATTCGCGCGCGACGCGGCCACGCTTCATCACCAGGATGCGGTCGGCCAGCGACAGCACCGTTTCCGGCTCGGCCGAGACCACCACGATGCCGATGCCTTGCGCGCGCAGGTCGCGGATGATGCGCAGCACGTCGTCCTTTGCGCCGACATCCATCCCCCGCGTCGGCTCGCTCAGGACCAGCACTTTCGGGGGATGCGTCAGCCACTTCGCCAGCGCCACCTTCTGCTGGTTGCCGCCGGACAGCGTGCCGAGCGGGCGATCCACCAAAGGCGGGCGGATCTGCAAGGCCTGGACATGGCGGCCGGCGATCGCGCGCTCGGCGGCGGGCTTCAGCCACAGACGGGAAATCCGCTCCAGGATGGCGATGGAGACATTCTTGTACACCGGCTCCAGCGCGAACAGCATCGCCCGCCGGCTTTCCGGCACGAACGCGATCCCCGCGCGCTTGGCCCGCGCGGTGTTGGACAGGCGCGCCACCACGCCGCCCACCCGCACCGTGCCGCGTTCCAGCCGCAGCTTGCCGAACAGCGCGCGGGCCAGTTCCAACTGGCCGGAGCCGAGAAACCCGTAAATGCCCAGCACCTCGCCGGCGCGCACTTGCAGCGAGACATCCTCGAACGATCCGGCATGGCTCAGCCCCTCGGTGGTCATCACCACCGGCGCGTCCGGCTTGCTGTCCAGTGCGATGTCTCCGGTGTAGCTCTCCTCGAGCTGTTCGTGCCCGCTGCCGATCATGCGCTCGATGATCCAGCCCTTGTCGATGGCAGCCACCGCCGCGCTCTCGACCTTGCGGCCATTGCGGAACACCGTGATGCGGTCGCTGACGCGCAGCACGTCGTCAAGGAAATGGCTGATGAATACAAACGACGTGCCGCCCTCGCGCACGCGGCGCAGCATCGTGAACAGACGCTCCACCTCGGGCGGCGACAGCGCCGAGGTCGGCTCGTCGAGGATGACGATGCGCGCGCCCAGCGACAGCACGCGCGCGATCTCGACCAGTTGCTGCAAGCCGATCGGCAACTGCCCGATGGTGGTGCGCGGGTCGACGTCCAAGCCCAGCCGCGCCAGCTTCTCCGCCGCCTCGCGCCGCATCCGGCGGTAGTCGATCAGCCCGAGCCGGTTGGTCGGCTGCACGCCGAGGGCGACGTTCTCGGCCACCGACAATTCCGGCACGATCGACAGCTCCTGGTGCACCATGCCGATGCCGGCGGCCAGCGCGTCGCCGGCCGAGCGGAAATGCACCACTCGGCCGCCGAGCGCCATGCTGCCGTCGTAGCCGGCGTGGACACCGGCGATGATCTTCATCAGCGTGCTCTTGCCGGCGCCGTTCTCGCCGACCAGGCCGTGGATCTCGCCCGATGCGAGGTCGAAATCCACGTCGGTCAGCGCCGCGACGCCACCGAACGATTTGCTGATGCCGCGCAGTTCGAGCAGCGGGGGTTCGTGCCCCACCGTCAAATCAGATAGTGGCTCTCCATCCAGGCCATCCCCGGCGCGTTGTCCTTCGTCACCACCGGGCCGTCGGCCACGATGTTCTTCGGAATGCCCGCGCCGGTCTTCTCGCCGCCGACCACCGCGGCCACGCCGGCCACGATGGCGCCGCCGTGGATGCGGCACGACGGGTTGCGCACGGTGGCCAGCATCCGTCCCTCGTCCACCGCCGCCAGCGCCGGTGGCATGGCGTCGCAGCCGCCGATCTTGATGCTGGTGCGCCCCGCCTGCTTCATCACGTTGTAGGCTGCCAGCGCCATGTCGTCGTTGTGGAAATACGCCGCGTCGATCTTGGGATACTTGGTCAGCAGCGTCTCCCAGATGCGCGCGACCTTGCTCACGTCCCAGTCGGCCGGCTGCTTGTCGACCACCTGAATCTTCGGATATTTCTTGACGATGCTCTCGAACCCGCGTGCGCGGCCCTGCGCGCCGGTGTGGCCCAGCGCGCCCTGCGTCATCGTCATGATGCCCTCGCCGCCGATCGCGTCGACCAGCGCCTGCGTCACCGAAGACCCCATGAACTCGTTGTTCGGGGCGATGAAGGTGTGCAGGTCGATGCTGTCGAGCGGGGCGATCAGCGTGTCCATGTCGATCACCGGCGTGCCGGCGTCGATCATCTTTTTCACCGGCGCGGTCAGCGTGCCGATGCCGAACGCCTGGATGGCGACGAAATCCCATTTCTGGCTGGCCATGTCGTCGATGGCGCTGCGCTGCTTGGTGGCGTTCAGCTCGCCGTCGAACCAGGTCACGTCGACGTTGAACAGCTTGCCCCAGGCCTCGGCCGCCTGCTTGCCCTGCGCGCACCAGGTCGCCTGCAATCCGGCGTTCGAGAACGCGGCCTTCAGCGGCTTGCTGCTGCGGCCGGTATCCTTGGCCATCTCGGCGGCGATCGCCGGGCTGATGGCGAAGCCCCCCAGCAATGCGGCGCCAAGGCCGGCGGTGAGCAGAAAATCCCTGCGGTTGGCAGAGGTGTCCGACATCGGTTGCTCCCCATGATCCGCCCGTGCCGGGCGTGTATTGTCCGATCACTGTGCCGCCCGCGAGCCGATTTGGCAACGCACGGTTTCGGCGGTGCCTGCACGTGGCGTGCCCTCAGGCGCGGAGCAGGGCGGCTGCCCTTGCCAAGGTGAGAAACAGGCTCAGTTGCCGCGTCGCCAGCGGCAGGAAGCCGTGCTTGCGGTAGAAGCCTGCCGCGGTTTCATTCTTCGCCTCGACCAGCAGCGTGAAGATTGCCTGGTCCGCCCGGGTAGCGCGGTGGATCGCGTCCACGAGGAGGTCTCCGCCAAGACCCTCGCCCTGTGCCAGCCTATCCACGGCGAGGCGTCCGATCAGGGCCGCCGGAAACATCGGATACCGGGGAAGCTTTCGGGTGTCGTCTTGGGGCAGCTCGGCCGCTGGAATGCTTGCAGCGGCGAAAGTGTAAAAGCCGGCAACTCGGCCCTCGGCCCCGGTCGCCACGAAGCAACTCGACATGCGGCGCCGAACATCCTGGCCCGCTTGCTCGCGGAAATAGCGGTTCAGGTCTGGATCGCCGCAATCGAACCCCGATCTGTCGTGGTCTGCGGCCAGCCGCGCAACGGCGTATGCAGCCCTCAAGGAGCCGAGGTGATCCTGGACTTGTAGCGCGCGATCGCCCGCTTCATCGTCGGCGTCAAAGGCGGCGGATTCTGGATGGCGGCCATGATACGGCGATGGTCTTCCACGGCAAGGCGTATCATTTGAGTCTCCGTGATCGCCTTCTGCGCCGCATCCTGGGCTGCCACGACCAGAAACTCGCTCAGGCTTCGGCCCTGGATTTCGGCCGCGCGCCGGATGACCGTGAGGTTCTCCGGCGTGATGCGCGCCTCAATTCGTGCCGTTCGTGCCACCTGTCCCACACCGCCCTCGCATTGTCCGGTAATCTCCCGGACAAGCTACCTTGCGTGGACCTGCCCTGGCAAGTGCGTCTTCGCAAGCACCGCCCACCCTGGTACGCCGCGCCGCATGTCTTTCGTCATCCCCAAGCTGGCGGGGCTGCTGCTGCGGCCAAGCGTGGTGCTGGTGCTGTGCGCGCTGCTCGGCCTGGCGCTGCGCCGGCCGAGCCTGGCTTGGATCGGCGTCGCGGGATTGCTGGCCATCGTGCTGCTGCCGCTGGACCAGTGGGCGGCGCGGCCGCTGGAGGATCGCCACCCGCGCCCACCGCGGCCCGCGCATGTCGACGGCGTGCTGGTGCTGGGGGGTGCGCTGGAGCAGGACATCTACGCCGATCGCGGCATCCCGTCGTTGAACGGCGCCGCCGAGCGGATGACCGAGCTGGCGGCGCTGGCCCGCCGCTATCCGCAAGCCCGGCTGGTGTTCACCGGCGGCTCCGGCCACCTGCTGGCCGACGACGCCACCGAGGCCGACGATGCCCGCGCGCTGTTCACCGCGCTGGGCGTGCCGCCGGCGCGCATGACCTACGAAAGCACCTCGCGCACCACCTGGGACAACGCGGTGTTCACCCGCCGGCTGATCGGCCCTCAGCCCGGGCAGACCTGGCTGCTGGTCACGTCCGCGATGCACATGCCCCGCGCGCTGGGGGCGTTCCGCGCCGCAGGCTGGGAGGTGCTGCCCTGGCCGGTCGCCTACAAGACGCGCGGCCGCGGCTTGCGGTGGGAGGAAACACCAGGCCAGCGCCTCGGCCTGCTGGACGCCGCACTGCACGAATGGCTGGGGCTGCTGGCGTACCGGCTGGAGGGGCATTGGCGCGCCGCCCCATCGCAACCCATCGTTGCACTCAGTAACCAGAAACCGGATTGAGCGGCGCGCGGAAAGCCTCATCTTTTGCGTGATGGGCCCCGGGTCGGGGCCGAGCAAAGGACCGACTGCAATGCGTACCCCCCGCCGCCTGTCGAACGTCGCCGCAGCCCTCGCCGCTGGCGGGCTGATCCTGGGGCCGGTGGTGCAGGCGCGAGCGCAGACCGATGCCGCCACCGCCGCCGCGGCGGCCTCGGCCACGCCCAACGGCGACAACAATCAGGGTGGCAACCAGGGCGGCGGCAATCAGGGCGCCGACCTTCCCAGCCGGGTCGGGCGCCTGGCCAAGCTGTCCGGCACGGTGTCGTTCCACACCGCCGACGAGGATCACTGGGACGCGGCCACGCTGAACTATCCCGTCACCACCGGCGACGCCTTCTGGACCGAGCCGCAGGCCACCGCCTCCATCGAGATCGCCGCCAGCCGCATTGACATGGCCAGCACCACGGAGTTCGACGTCGACCAGCTCGACGACCACACGCTGACGGCGACGCAGGCGCAGGGCGAGACGTTCCTCGATCTGCGCGACATGGCCACCAACGAGATCTACACGCTGCGCACGCCGCGCGGCAGCGTGACCATCACGACGGACGGCCAGTATGAGGTCGCCTCGGGCGATACGCAGACGCCGACCACGATCACCGTGGTCGCCGGCGCGGCCCAGATCAGCGGCGACAATCTCTCGCTGTCGGTGCAGGCCGGCCAGACCGCCACCATCACCGGCACGGGCGCGTCGGGCGACGCCTTCCAGGGCAGCGTCGGCCAGGAGCAGCGCGACGATTTCCTGAACTCCGAGCTGTCCGCGCCGAACACCGCGACCGCGCAGGCCGACGTCACCGCCCAGGCCTCGGCCAGCGCCAGCGTGACCGCCGCCGCTCCGGCGGCGGTGCGGCAGATGCCGGGCGGCGAGGACCTGTCGTCGTACGGCTCGTGGCAGCAAAGCCCGCAATATGGGCAGGTCTGGTATCCGCAGGTGCAGCAGGGCTGGGTGCCGTATCGCGACGGGCATTGGGCGTGGGTCGCGCCCTGGGGCTGGACCTGGATCGACGACGAGCCCTGGGGCTACGCGCCGTTCCACTACGGCCGCTGGGTGCAGGTGGACAATCGCTGGGCCTGGGCGCCGGTGTATTATGCGCCGGGCTACGTGGTGCCGGCGTTCTACCAGCCGGTCTATGCGCCGGCGCTGGTCGGCTTCTTCGGCTTCGGCGCCGGCCTGGCGGCGGGGCTGGCGATCGGCGGCGGCGTGGGGTTCGGCTTCGGCCTGGGCTTCGGCGGTTTCGGCTGGGGCCATATCGGCTGGTGCCCGCTGGGCTGGGGCGAGCCGTACCGGCCGTGGTTCCGCGCCGGCGGCGGCTATTTCGATCGGGTCAACCGCTACAACGTGGTCAACATCCACAACTTCACTTACAACAACAACAGCGTGCACAACGTCACCATCAACAACTATGCGAACGCGGCGCGCGGCGCGACGGTGGTTCCGACCGCGGCGATGCTGAACTCGCGGCGCGCGGCCGACGTGGCGCAGCCGTTCTCGCGGCAGAACTTCTCCGAGGCGCATCCGGTCGGCACGGCGCCACGCCCGACCGCCCGCACCGACGGGGTGACGCCGCGCGTGGCGCAGCGCCTGGGGCTGCCGGACGCGGCGGCCGCCGGCGCCGGCCACGCGGCACCCGGCCCCAAGGTCGACCCGGCGGCCGAGCGGCGCGGCGCGGTGTCGCTGCGCGCACCCGAGGCGTCCGCCAGCCGCGCCGGTGCGGCAAATCGGCAGGAAGCGGCCGCGACGGACCGCGCGCGCACGGGCGGCACGGCCGCGGCGCCGCGGCCGAACCAGGCGGGCGCGTCCGCGTCGGGTTCGCGTGGGGCGCCTGCCTCGCGTGAGGCGCCTGCCTCGCATGAGGTCGGGGGCGGCCGCGCGCCGGCCACGCATGACGGACTGCCGCCGTTGCGCACGGCGGGCGCGGTGCCGCGCGCCGCCGGCGGCGCGCCAGGGCCCGCGTTCACGCCGCGCGCCAGGGCGGGGGGCGGCGCCGAGCCGGGCCGCTTCACCTCGGCCAGCAACGAGGCGGCCCACAACGAGGCGGCGCATGGCGCACCCGGGCCGGCCATCGCACCGCACGGCGGCGCTCCCGGCCTCTCCGGAGCCGCCCGTGGTCTGCCCGCGCTACGCCCGCATTCGGCGGCGGCGGGTCCATCACGTCTCCCCGAGGCCGGGCCGCGGGGCGGCGCGGGCCAATTCCCGGCCGCGCGCTTCGACCAGCGCCAGGGCACCGCCGGCCGCGGCGGGGCGGGCATGCAGCGCCCCGGATCCGCGTCGGTCGGCCGGGAACCGGCGGCGCGCCCGAACTACCAGGCGCCGCGTTACCAAGCCCCGCAGCAGCACTACCAGGCGCCGCGCTACCAGGCCCCGCAGCAGCACTACCAGGCGCCGCGCTACCAGGCGCCGCAGCAGCACTACCAGGCGCCGCGCTATCAAGCCCCGCAGCAGCACTACCAGGCGCCGCGTTACCAGGCGCCGCAGCAGCACTATCAGGCGCCGCGTTACCAGGCGCCGCGCTACGAGGCTCCCGCGCGCCAGTTTTCCGCCCCGGCGGCCCGGCCGGCGCCGGCGCCGCGCCCGTCGGGCGGTGGCCGACGTCCATTCGTGCCATGACCCGAGCCACCCCGGAACTCAGCGGCAAGATCGCCGTGGTGACGGGGGCGACGGGGGGAATCGGCCTGTGGACCGCGCTGGGCCTGGCCCGCGAGGGTGCTGATCTGGTGATCGTCGGGCGCTCGACGGAGCGGCTCGACACTGCCGCGTCATGGATCGCGCGCGAAAGCCGCCGGGCGCGCCCGCGCACCGAGCGGGCGGATTTCGCCTCATTGCGGCAGGTGCGCGCGCTGGCCGAGCGGCTGGCCATGCGGCTCGACCGGCTCGACCTCCTGGTGAACAACGCCGGGCAGATAAACATGCACCGCAGGCTCTCGGCCGACGGCTACGAGCTGACCTTCGCGGTCAATCATCTGGCACCGTTCCTGCTTACCCGCTCGCTGCTGCCCGGCTTGCGCTCGGCGGCGCGCTCGGCCGGGGAGGCGCGTGTCGTGACCGTCGCCTCGGCCGCCCATCAGCGCGGGCGCATGGCCTGGGACGACCTGATGGCCACCCGCGGCTACGGCCCGATGGCCGTCTATGCACAATCCAAGCTGGCCAACATCCTGTTCACGACCGAATTGGCGCGACGGCTGGCCGATGCCGGGATTACCGCCAACTGCGTGCATCCGGGCGTGGTCGCCAGCGGCTTCGGCGCTGTCGGCGGCCTGTTTGGGCTGGCCTGGCGACTGGGGCGGCCGTTTCTGCTGACGGCCGAACAGGGTGCCGCGACCTCGCTGCATGTCGCGACGGCGCCGGATCTGGCGGGGGTGAGCGGCCAGTATTTCGCCCGGAGCCGTGTCGTGACGCCCGCCCCGGCGGCGCGCGACCTGCAAGCGGCGGCGCGGTTGTGGCGCGAGAGCGAGACGCTGGTGGCCAAGGCGCTGCTGAATGGGGCCGCACCGGCGTAATCGCGCGCCGGTGCGGCCATCGCTGCCGCGGGCGCCAAAACTTTCACGCATGACGCTCATTCCAATATTTCGAGCCAGTGTTCCTTGTTTCTCGGCGGTTACGCACCCCACGTGCCAAGTGACGGAGTTGGGTTGCGGCCACGGCGGCAAGGCTTGGCGACCCGCGCGACGCAGGATGCTGCCCGCGGACTTCGTTACGATCACCGCCGTTGCTGCTAACGACGAGGGAAATGCCTAAATGCGTAATATTCTACTTACCGCAGCCGTTCTGGGCGTATCGGGACTTGGTCTCACGCTTGCGACCTCGGCCCATGCGCTTGAAACACCCGACCAGGCCGCGGCCGAGGGTTTCGTGCAGCCGGCCAGCCCGCCACAGGGTCCCGCGAACCCGGACAACGGCCTCGCCCAGCACCGAACCGTGCAGCCGCAGTATGTGCAGCCGCAGTATGGCTCGCCACAGAACGCTCCGGCTCAGCAGTAGGCTCACAACGAGCGTTCAAGGATCGGGGCGGCCACGATGCGGCGGCCCCCCGGACCTGGAGGCGGCGCCGGGGCAACTCGGCGCCGCTTTTTTGTCGCGTCCGCCGCGCTGTGGTCCGATGAAAGGCTCAAAGCGATGCGTCCAATCTTGGTGCTGCTGCTGCTTCTGCTTCCCGCGGCTGCTCGCGCGCAGTCCCCGTACCGCGTCGTTCCGGACGGGATCGAGTGCCACGGCGATCGGCTCGTCTGGCTCAACACCGAGACCGGGGTTTATCATTTCCCGGGGAACAGCGGATTCGGCGCCACGAAGGAAGGGGTCTTCACGTGCGAGCACCAGGCCATCGAGCAGGGTGCTCGTCCGGGCATCAGTGACCAGTAGAGCCATTCACGTGGCCAGCGTGTTCGTCGCCGCGTAGGCCTGTGCCGCGCTGGCGGCCGACGTGGGCGCGTCCGCGGCCCCGAATCCGAGAGTACCCGAGCAGATCGCTGCCCAGCGAGGACAGGTCGCCGCCGATCGAGCCCGTGCCGGACCCCGCGCCGTTGCCGCCGGGTGGCGTGCCGCCCGGCAACAAGGCGTCGATGTCGGCGGTAAGATTGCTGAAATCCGTGCCGGTCGAGCCGCTGGTCGATCCAGGCTTGTTCTTGCTCTGCAAGGCTTGGGCGAGGGCGGTGGCGGCCTGGGCGGCCACGCCGGCGGCGAAGATCATGGAAAGCTCCTGACGAAGGGATGCGACGGGGCATCGCCGCGCAAGCGCCATGCCAGCGTTCCGCGCCCGTCTTGCCGCCATGCGCCGCCGCGCCCCGGCACAGCGTGCCGGGTGGCCGGAAGCAGGGCGGCACATCGTGCCGGAGCCTTGGCCGCCCGCCACACCTGCGTCACGAACTGGGGAACATTCCTCCGGGCCGCGTGTTTACCCGCCAGAACTGGGCAGAACAGAGCGGGAGCGGCATGGGCGAGACGATCCTCATTACCGGCGGCGCGGGCTTCATCGGCACGCATCTCGCCCGCGCGCTGCTGCGTCGCGGCGACCGGGTGCGGGTGCTCGACAGCCTCATCGAGCAGGTTCACCCCGTCGGCGGCGTGCGCAATCCGCTGCTGCGTGAGGTCGAGTTCTTTGAGGCCGACATCCGCGACGAGGCGGCGCTGCTCGCCGCGCTCGCCGGGACCGACAAGGTGGTGCATCTCGCGGCCGAGGTCGGCGTCGGCCAGAGCATGTATGCGATCGACCGCTATGTGGGCGTCAACGACCACGGCACGGCCGTGCTGTTGCAGGCGCTGACCGAGCGGCCGGTGGCCCGCCTGGTCGTCGCCTCGTCGATGAGCGTCTATGGCGAGGGCCTGTATCGCACCCATGACGGCGCGCTGGTCGAGGACGCCGCAGCGCCCGGCCATGCGCTCCGAGACGACCGGCTGGGATCCGGTCGGCCCCGATGGGGCGCGCCTGCTGCCGGTGCCGACCAGCGAGGGCAAGCGGCCGAACCTGGCGAGCGTATATGCCATAACCAAATACGTCCAGGAGCGGCTGACCCTGACCGTGGCGCCGCGCTACGGGATGCAGGGCGTGGCGCTGCGGCTGTTCAACGTCTACGGGCCGGGGCAGGCGCTGTCGAACCCGTACACCGGCGTGCTGGCGATCTTCGCGTCGCGTCTGCTCAATAACCAACGTCCGCTGGTGTTCGAGGACGGCGAGCAGCGGCGCGATTTCGTGCATGTGGACGACGTGGCCCGCGCCTTCCTGCTGGCGCTGGACCATCCGGCGGCGGCCGGCGGCGTGTTCAACATCGGCAGCGGCCTCGATGTGTCCGTGAACGAGGTGGCGCAGGCGATCGCGCGCGCGATGGGCCGCGAGCGGTTGCAGCCGGAGATCGCCGGGCAGGCGCGGGCCGGCGACATCCGCCACTGCTTCGCCGACGTCTCGCGCGCGCGGCAGGTGCTTGGCTACGCGCCCCGGCGCGGCTTCGAGGACAGCCTGGGCGAACTCGCCTCCTGGGTCGAGCGCCAGCGCGCGGTGGACCTGGTGGCCCAGGCCCGGCGCGAGCTGGAGCAGCGGGGGCTGGTCGCGTGACGGGGCTAGGAGTGGCGGGGCTGGCGTGACGGCGCCGCGCCGGCCGATCCTCGTCACCGGGGGTGCCGGGTTCATCGGCTGCAACCTGGCCGACCGGCTGGCCGCAGAAGGCCACGACGTGCTGGTGTTCGACAGCCTGGCGCGCCCGGGCGTCGCGGAAAACCTGGACTGGCTGCGCCGCCGCCATCCGCGCCGCGTCTCGACGGCGATCGCCGACATCCGCGACGCCGCCGCGGTTGCCGGGGCGGCGGCCGATGCCGAGGCGGTGTTCCATCTGGCGGCGCAGGTCGCCGTGACCACCAGCCTGGTCGATCCGCTGGCCGACTTTGCCGTCAACGTGCAGGGCACGCTGCATTTGCTCGATGCGCTGCGCCAACGAGCCGATCCCGCGCCGCTGATCTTTGCCAGCACCAACAAGGTCTACGGTGATCTGGCTGACATCAAGTTGGAGCTGCTGGATGGGCGCTGGCAGCCATCGGATGCGACGCTGCGCGGGCGCGGGGTGGACGAGACTCGGCCGCTCGCCTTCCATACGCCGTATGGCTGTTCCAAGGGTGCGGCGGACCAGTACGTGCTCGACTGGGCGCGCAGCTTCGGCGTGCCCACCGCGGTGCTGCGCATGAGCTGCATCTACGGCACGCGGCAATGCGGCACCGAGGACCAGGGCTGGGTCGCGCACTTTCTGCTGCGGGCGCTGGCCGGCGAGAGGGTGACGATCTACGGCGACGGGCGCCAGGTGCGCGACGTGCTGTTCGTGGATGATGCGGTATCCGCCTATCTCGCGGCGTGGCGGCGCATCGGCGCGGTCGCGGGGCGCGCGTTCAACCTCGGCGGCGGTCCGGCCAATGCGATCAGCCTGCGCGACCTGCTCTCCCGGCTGGAGCAGATGTGCGGCCGGACGCCGGATGTCGACTGGGCGGAGTGGCGGGCCGGCGATCAGCGGTGGTTCGTCGCCGACGCGTCCGCCGCGCGCGCGGCACTGGGGCTGGCCGCGCCGCTGGGCTGGCAGGACGGGCTGGCGCGGCTGGCCGACTGGGCGCGCGCGCCGGCGCTGGAGAGCGCGGCATGAGAGTGGCGCTGGTCAATCCGGCGTGGCGGTTTGGCGGCAGCATCTATTTCGGCTGCCGCGAGGCGCACCTGCCGCTGGAACTCGGCTGTTCGGCAGCATTGCTGGAGGCGGCCGGGCACGACGCGCGCATGTTCGATGCCGCGCTGGACGGCATGGACGAAGCGACCCAGGCCGACGCGGTGGCGGCGTTCCGGCCAGACATGACGGTGGTCACGACGGCGCCCACCTATCTGTTCTGGCGCTGCGCGCCGCCCGAGCTGGTGGTGCCGCGCGGCATTCTGCGGCGCCTCGGCCGGCGCGGCGGCCGCACCGTGGCGGTCGGCCCGCACGGCTCGACGACCCCGGGTGCGGCGCTGCGCAAGCTGGGCTGCGACGTGGTGGTGCGCGGCGAGTGCGAGGAGGTCGTCGCCGACCTCGCCCGCCACCCTGACGCCGAGATCGCCGGCACTGCCGTGCTGCGCGACGGCGAGGCCGTCCTGCACGGGGCGCAGGCGGCCACGGATTTCGCCAGCCTGCCGGCGCTGGCCTGGCCCGATGCGTGGATCAGGCGTCATGCGCATCACCATCACAGGTTCGACACGGAGCCGCGCGGTCCCGGCGCTGAGGTCGAGGCGTCGCGCGGGTGCCCGTATGCGTGCAGCTTTTGCGCGAAGCTGGATTTTCGCGACCGCTACCGCCGGCGGCATCTGCCGACTCTGCTCGCCGAGATCGACCGGCTGATCGGGCAGGGTGCGCGCTATGTGTATTTCATCGACGAAATATTTCTGCCGTGGCCCGAACTGCTCGACGCGCTCACCGCGCGGCGCGTGCAGTTCGGCGTGCAGACGCGCATCGACCTGTGGAAGCCGGCAATGCTGGAGCGTCTCGGCCGCGCCGGCTGCGTGTCGATCGAGGCCGGGGTGGAAAGCCTGACCGAGGACGGGCGCGCGGCGCTGGACAAGGCGTGCCGGATGAGCACGGACGAGCTCGCCGAGCGGCTGATCCTGGCGCGCCGGCACGTGGCGTTCGTGCAGGCCAACCTGATCGCCGCGGGCACCGATGACCCCGCCCTGGTCGCGGCGTGGCGCGAGCGGCTGCGCGCGGCCGGCGTGTGGGCCAACGATCCGGTGCCGCTGTATCCGTACCCTGGCGCCCCCGACTACCGCAAGCTGTGGGGCGTCCCCGACGATGACGCGTGGGAGCGGGCGCACGCGCATTATCTGAGTCGTTTTGCCGCCTTCAGCGACATCCAGGACGAACGGCCGCTCCCGCTGCGGGAATTGGAGGCAGCCGGTTGAGGAGTGTCCTGCTGACCGGCGATGCCGTGGGCGGGGTCTGGCGCTACAACCTCGATCTGGCGCGCGGGTTGCTGGCGCGCGGGATCGCGGTGGCCCTGGCGGTGCTGGGCCCCCCGCCGTCGACCGCGCAGCTTGTCGAGGCGCGCATTCCGCATCTGGAGCTGATCCCGACCGGCCTGCCGCTGGACTGGACGGCGGCGAACCCCGAGGCGTTGCGCGCCGCCGGGGCCGAACTGGCGGGCCTCGCCGGGCGCCTGCGCGTCGAGCGCGTGCATCTGCACGCGCCGGCGCTGGCCGCGGAGGTGCCGTGGGCGGTGCCGGTGGTAGCGGTGGCCCATTCCGATGTCGGCACCTGGTGGCAGGCGGTGCATGGCGGCCGGCTGCCCAACGATTTGGCCTGGCGGGTCGAGGCGACGGGGCTCGGTCTGGCGGAGGCGGATGCGGTGATTGCCCCGACGCACGCCTTCGCCGCCGCGCTGGATCGCCTGTACCGTCCGGAGCGGGCCATCAGCGTGGTGCATAACGGCCTGTCTCCGCCGCCCGCGCCGGCGCGAGAGCGGGTGTCCGGGGTCCTGGCGGCCGGCCGACTGTGGGACGCGGGCAAGAATGTCGCCCTGCTGGACCGCCTCGCGGCGACTCTGGACGCCCCGCTGGCTGCCGCCGGTCCGCTGACCGGGCCGGGCGGCGAGACCGCGCACGTCGCCGCGCTGCGCTGTCTGGGCACGCTGACGCAAGCGGCGCTGGCCGAGCAGATGGCGGGATTCTCGGTGTTCGCGTCGACCTCGCGCTACGAGCCGTTCGGCCTGGCAGTGCTGGAGGCGGCGCAGTCGGGCATGGCGCTGGCGCTGTCGGACATCGCCAGCCATCGCGAGCTGTGGGACGGTGCCGCGCTGTTCTTCCACCCGGAGGACGACGCCGCCGCGCGCGACGCGTTGCGCCGCTTGCTGGCGGCGCCCGACGCCTTTGCGGCCCGCGCCCGCGCCCGCGCGTCCCGCTACACCGCGGCCGCGATGGCCGAGGCCACGATCGCCGTGCATCAGGCGCTCGGCCCGCGGCATGGCGCGGTGAACCTGGGAGCGGCGTGAGATGCGCGTGGTGATCTTCGCGCATTCGCTGGTGTCATGCTGGAACCACGGCAACGCCCACTTCCTGCGCGGCGTGGCGCGCGCGCTGATCGCCGACGGGCATGATGTGCGCGTGCATGAAGCGCAAGGCGGCTGGAGCCTGGCGAATCTCGTGGCCGATCACGGGCAGGCCGCGGTGGAGGCGTTCGGCCGGGACTTCCCCGACCTCGCGGCGCGGCCCTATGCGGCGGACGCGGATATCGAGGCGCTGCTGGACGGCGCGGATCTGGTGCTGGTCCACGAATGGAACGATCCGGCGCTGGTCGCGCGCATCGGCCGGGCGCGGCGCCTCGGGGGCCGTTTCACGCTGCTGTTCCATGACACGCATCATCGCGCGGTGAGCGATCCCGGGGCGATCCGCGCCTTCGACCTGTCCGGCTACGACGGCGTGCTGGCGTTCGGCGCGGCGCTGGCGGAGGTGTATCGCGGCTGGGGCTGGGGCGAGCGGACGTTCGTCTGGCACGAGGCGGCGGACACGATGCTGTTCCGGCCGCCGCCGCAGGAGCAGGAACGCACCGGCCTGGTCTGGATCGGCAATTTTGGCGATGGCGAGCGCGGCGCGGACCTGGTGGAGTTCTTGCTGGCGCCGGCGCGCGAGGCGGATTTGCCGCTCGACGTCCACGGCGTCCGCTACCCGCCGGCGGCGCGCGCGATGCTGGAGGCGTACCGTGCCCGGTATCACGGCTGGCTGGCCAATTCGCGCGTGCCGGAAATGTTCGCGACGCATCTGGCGACGGTGCACGTGCCGCGCCGGTTCTACGTGCGGGCGCTGCCCGGCATTCCCACCATCCGCGTGTTCGAGGCGCTGGCCTGCGGCATCCCGCTGCTGTGCGCGCCGTGGGATGACGCGGAAGGGTTGTTCCGCCCTGGCGCGGACTTTCTGGCCGCCGCCGATGGTGCGGCGATGGCGCGGCACATGCGGGCGGTCGCGCATGAGCCGGCGCTGCGCGACAGTCTGGCCGCGCATGGGCTGGAGACGATTCGCGCGCGCCACACCTGCGCCCACCGCGCTGTCGAGCTGCTTGGCGTGGTCCGCCGCCTGGGCACGCGCGCGGCCGTCGAGGTCGCGTGATGGATGTGGCCTTCTATGGATCGAGCCTGCTGTCGTCGTACTGGAACGGGGCGGCCACATACTACCGCGGTCTGCTGCGGGCGCTGGCGTCGCATGGCCATCGCATCGTGTTCTACGAGCCGGACGCCTACGACCGGCAGGCGCATCGCGACATCGAGCCGCCCGACTGGGCCGCCGTCGAGGTGTTCGCCGCGACCGAGGACGGCGTGCGCGACGTGACCGCGCGCGCGGCGCGGGCCGATGTGGTCATCAAGGCCAGCGGCGTCGGCGTGTTCGACGACGCGCTGCTGCGACAGGCGATGGCGGCCGCCCGGCCCGACGCGCTGCGCATCTATATGGACGTCGACGCGCCGGCCACCCTCGCCGAGCTGCGCGACGGCGGCGCGGCCTGCCTGCGCGCGGCGCTGCCGGATCTGGATCATGTCCTGACCTATGGCGGCGGCTCGCCGGTGGTGCGCGCCTATCTCGGATTCGGCGCGCGCAGTTGCGTGCCGATCTACAACGCGCTCGATCCGACGACCCACCACCCGGAGCCGCCCGATCCGCGCTTTGCCGCGCGCCTGTCCCTGCTGGCCAATCGGCTGCCGGATCGCGAGGCGCGCGTCGAGGAGTTCTTCCTGCGCCCTGCCGCGATGCTGCCGCGGGCGCGCTTCCTGCTCGGAGGCTCCGGGTGGGAGGACAAGGCGATGCCGGCCAACGTGCGGGCCATCGGCCATGTGCCGACCGCCGCGCACAACGCGCTGAACTGCTCCGCGCGCGCCGTGCTGAACGTGGCGCGCGACAGCATGGCCGCGATCGGCTTTTCGCCGGCCACGCGCGTGTTCGAGGCGGCCGGAGCAGGGGCCTGCCTGATTACCGACGCCTGGGACGGCATCGAGCTGTTCCTGGAGCCGGGCGAGGAGGTGCTGGTCGCGCGCGACGGCGCGGATGTCGCGGCCTTACTGGAGGCGCTGTCGCCGCAGGTGGCGCGCGACATCGGCCTGGCGGCGCGCGACCGCGTACTGCGCGAGCACACCTATGACCGGCGCGGGCAGCAACTGGACGCGCTGCTGCGCGAGACGGCGGCGCGGCGGGCGGCGGCGGCATGAAGATCGTGTTCCTTGGCCTGTCGCTCAGCTCGTCCTGGGGCAATGGGCACGCCACCACCTATCGCGCGCTGCTGACGGCGCTCGCGGCACGCGGCCACGACATCCTGTTCCTGGAGCGCGACCAGCCATGGTACGCGGCGCAGCGCGACCTGCTCGACCCGCCGTTCTGCGCCTGGGCCTTGTACGACGACATGCGCGACCTCGCGACATGGCGCGGCGCCGTCGCCGCCGCCGATCTGGTCGTGCTCGGGTCATATGTGAGCGAAGGCGTCGCGGTCGCGCGCTGGCTGCGGTCGACGGCGCGCGGAGCGGTCGCGTTCTACGACATCGACACGCCGGTGACGCTGGCCAAGCTCGCGGCCGGCGACTACGAGTATCTCGATCCCGCGAGCATTCCGGCCTTCGACCTGTATCTCTCGTTCACCGGCGGCCCCACGCTGCGCCGGCTGGAATGCGAGTGGGGCGCACGGCGGGCGCGCGCGTTCTACTGCGCGGTCGACCCGCTGCTGTACCGCCGGGTCGCTGCCGCGCGGCGCTGGGATCTGGGCTATCTCGGCACCTACAGCGCCGACCGCCAGCCGGCGCTGGAGCGGCTGCTGATCGAGCCCGCGCGCCGCCGCCCCGACCTGCGCTTCGTGGTCGCCGGCCCGCAATATCCGGATGGCATCGCGTGGCCGCGCAACGTGGAGCGCATCGAGCATTTGCCGCCCGCCGACCATGCCGCGTTCTACTCCAGCCTCGGCTGCACGCTGAACGTGACGCGCGCGGACATGCGGCAAGCCGGCTGGAGCCCCAGCGTGCGGCTGTTCGAGGCGGCGGCGTGCGCCTGCCCGATCGTCTCGGACTCGTGGAACGGGATCGACGACGTGCTGCGGCCTGGGCGCGAGGTCTGGCTCGCCGACGATGCCGCGGCGGTGCTGGCCGCGCTGGATCGCGACGATGCCTCACGCCAGGCGCTCGGTCGCGCGGCGCGCCGCCGCGTGCTTTCGGCGCACACGGCGGCCCACCGCGCGGCGGCGCTGGAGGCGCATGTCGCGGCGCTGGCGGGCGCGGAGCTATTGCCGATCGGGTGATCGCGGCGGCATAACCGCCGGGCACCGTGTCAGACATCGCCGACGCCACCCGCCAGGCCCTCGCGCTTCTGCTGTCGCGCGACACGACCCTGCTGCGGGTGGTCGCCCTGTCTCTCGCCGTGAGTTTTTCGGCTGCGGGTGCGGCCGCCGTCATCGGCCTGCCACTGGGCGCCGCGTTGAGCGTGTTCCGCTTTCGCGGCCGCCGCCTCGTCATCCTGTTGGCCAACGCGCTGCTCGGGCTGCCGCCGGTGGTGGTCGGCCTGGCGCTCTACATGCTGCTGTCGCGGTCGGGACCACTTGGCCGACTCGGCATCCTGTTCACGCCGCTTGCCATGTGCATCGCGCAATTCCTGTTGGCGTTGCCGATCGTCGTGGCGCTCAGCCACCGGGCGATGGACGTCGTGTGGCATGACTACGGCGACGAGTTGCTGGTCTCCGGCGCGAGCCGCGCCCAAGCGATTCCGCATCTGCTGGCGATCGGGCGGCTCGCGGCATTGACGGCCGCGCTTGCCGGGTTCGGCCGCTCGATCTCCGAGGTGGGGGCGATCCTGATCGTCGGCGGCAACATCGCCGGCTATACGCGCACCATGACCACGGCGATCACGCTGGAGACCGGCGAGGGCCATCTGGGATTTGCGCTGGCGCTCGGTTGCGTGCTGATTGCGATCAGCGTCGCCGTCAGCGCCTGTGCGTTCGGCATCGAGGCCCGCTCGCGCCGGGTCGTTCGTCAGGAGGCCGCATGAAGTCGTTCCGCATCTCCCGCGCCGCATTGCTGGGCACCGCGTCGCTGGCCGCGGCCCTCTCGGTCGCGGGATACGCGGCCGAGCAGCAAAGCATCGTGCTGGCCTCGACCACGTCGGTCGAGAACAGCGGCCTGCTGGCGCACATCCTGCCGCAATTCGAGAAGGAGACCGGCGTCACCGTGCATGTGGTGGCGCAGGGCACCGGACAGGCGCTGGCGACCGCCGCGCATGGCGACGCCGACCTGGTGCTGGTCCACGATCCCGCGGCGGAAGCGAAGTTCATCGCGGCCGGTCATGGACTGACCCGCACTGAAATCGCCTGGAACGATTTCATCATCGTCGGGCCGGCCTCCGATCCGGCGCACATCGCGGGGATGCACGACGCGGTGGCCGCGCTGCGGGCGATCGCCGCGGCGAAGGCGGCCTTCGTGTCGCGCGGCGACCAGAGCGGGACGGACGCACTGGAAAAGCGGCTCTGGAAAGTCGCCGGAATGGACCCCGCCACGTTCGGCGGGGGCTGGTATCGCGACATCGGCGGCGGCATGGGAGCGGCGCTGAACGCCGCCGCCGCGATGGACGCCTATACGCTGTCCGATCGCGGCACCTGGCTGAGCTTTGGCCACAAGGCCGGATTGCGGATCGAGGTGCAGGGCGACCGGCGCCTGCTGAACCGCTATGACGTCATCCTGCTGAACCCGCAAACCCATCCACAGGCCAAGCAGGTTCCAGCGCATCTTTTCGCGGCCTGGCTGAGTTCCCCGGAAGGCCAAGCGGCGATCGCCGGCTACACGATGGCCGGCCAGCGTTTGTTCCATCCCGAGGCAGATGCCAAGCCTTAGCAGGCTGCGCCGGGGCTTGAGCCGCTCAGTGTCCCGAGATTCACGGCAGCACGTTGCGGGAATACGTATCGATATCGTAACGATATGGGCACACGGGGGCGCGCTCGCCTCACGCCGGCGCCGCGCTGGACAGGGGCAGGCGGGGGCGCGCGCGACGCCTGGGCGCTAGCCCTGGCGGGATCGGCCATTGCGGCGCGGGCGAGGGCGCGGTGCTTGGTTTCGGGACGGGCGATGCCGCTGAGGGCAAAGGCGGCGCGGGCGATCGCCGTGGGCCGCGCGGCCTGAACAGCGCCGCCGGCAGGTCCGGCCCGGGGAGGATGCCCAGCATCCGGCAGAGTGGGCGCAGGATGCGCCCGGCCTGTGGGGCCGCCGCCAGCAGGGAGGCCAGTTCCGGATCCGCCAGCAGATGCCGGAGCTGCCCGCCGAGCTGGGCGGCGTCCGGCGCCAGCCGGATCAACCAGGCCAAGCCTCGCGGCGGACGCGGCGGCCGGCAGCGCGGGGCCAATGAATGTGGGGCCGGTGAGGGCGGGGCCAGTGAAGCGGGCCGGGTTCTCGGGGTCGCGACGACCCTGCCGCCGGCCCGGACCCGCCGGGCCAGCGCCTCAAACCGCGCCGCCAGACGGTGCAGATAGGGCCACACCAGCAGGACGATCGGCACCGCAGCCCGGTCCCGGCCGGCGCGGGCGGCGATGATCCGGCGCAACGCCTCAATGATGAGCGCCAGCCGCTGCGAGAGATCCGGTGGGGAAAAATCCGGTGGGGCGGGAGGTGCGGACACGAACAAACCAAGAACACGTCGCATCGCTTTTGTCAAGGCGACATGAGTGGACCGCAGGGCGATTGCATATGGAACGAAGCTCTCGCCGGGTCGACGATGAATCCACGTGTCAATTCAGCCGGGGCGGCGCTGGGCGATCTGTCGGCCACTTTAGCGGCAGCCCTACCGCGTGGGTGGCCGGGTCAAGCCCGGCCATGACGGGTATCCAGGCCCGTGCCGCTGGACCGCGTGGGTGGCCGGGTCAACCACCGGGTCAAGCCCGGTGGCGATGGCCGACCGGCCATGACGATCCACAATCCCCGACCAAATGCGATTGCCCTGAGTGGACCCCAGTGGACCCCCATAGCTATCCGGCGACGAACCCGCAGAAGCGGACGTTGATTCGTTCTTCTAGCGGCCGAGCACGACGTGCGTCGCGAGGTCTGTGGCAGTGGACTCCATCACGCGGTAGCCGAGGGCAGGGAGAATCCAAGCCCTCGAACATTGCCTCGCCCCGTCCGAGCAGGACGGGCGAAAGAGCAAAGTGCAGTTCATCGATGAGGCCGGCCTGCAGGTATTGGCGAATGGTCGAGACACCACCTCCGATCTTGACGTCACGTGCTCCCGCGGCGTCGCTTGCGCGCTCGAGCGCGGCGTAAATCCCCTCCGTGACGAAGTGGAACGTGGTGCCGCCCTCCATTACGATCGGCTCGCGGGCATGGCGCGTCAGGACGAACGTCGGAGCGTGATAGGGCGGATTGTCTCCCCACCAGCCCTTCCAGCCGTCGTCCAGCCATTCCCCGCGCACAGGACCGAACATGTTCCGGCCAAGGATGAAGGCACCGAAGCCGTCCATCGAGCGGTGGGCGAAGGTCTCGTCCACGCCCGCCGAGCCACCGCCCTCGCCGATCATGGCCTTGAACGTCTTCGTTCCGAAGAACCACCTGTGGAGCTCCCTCCCGCGCTTTCCCAGAGGGTCCTGAAGACTCTGATCCGGGCCCGCTCCGAACCCGTCTAGGGACACCGAAAACCCCGCGACCCTGACACGTCCCAACCTGGCCTCCTCTACTGCTTTAACATGCTGCCTTGCTGAACTAACGTCTGCGATTACCTTCCTTCCAGCGACCCTAGCGGTGCTGGAGATGGAGGGTGTGCGGCTGGAAGGTTTGTAGGATCACGTCCGTCAACGTGGTGGAAATTCGGGTGAGTTGAGGTGGTCGCGGATCATGCGGCTACGGTGGCAATCTGAGTGGCAATCGCCTCCATCAGCGGCGGTGTGAGTTCGGCCATGGCTTCGGTCTGCATGTAACGGTGTTGGAGCTGCCACTCGTCGTTGGCTTCGAGGAGCACGGCGCCGATCAGGCGGACGATGGCGCCCTCGTTGGGGAAGATGCCGACGACATCGGCGCGTCGCTTCACCTCCTTGTTCAACCGCTCCAGCGGGTTCGTCGAATGGATCTTGGTCCGGTGCTGGACCGGGAAGTCCATGTGCGCCAGCACGTCGGCCTCGCTCTCGTCGATGAATGCGCCCAGCTTCGGCCACTTCGCCCGCAGCTGGTCGGCGACGTGTCGCAGCGTCTGGCTGGCGTTCGGGCGGTCGGGTTGGATGAACGCCTGGCGCAAGGCGGCCGACACCATGCTCTGCTGCGCCTTGGGGACGTAGGACAGCGCGTTGCGCATCCAATGCACTCGGCAGCGCTGCCACGAGGCGCCGACCACGCGGCGGATCGCGGCCTTCAGCCCCTCGTGCGCATCCGAGATCACCAGCTTCACCCCGCGCAGGCCGCGGCGAAGCATGCTCTTGAGGAAAGTGGCCCAGAACATCTCTGCTTCCGACGGGCCGATATGCAGCCCGACGATCTCGCGCTTGCCCTCGGTGTTGGCGGCCACGGCGATTATCGCCGCGACCGAGACGATCCGCCCGCCCTCGCGCTGCTTGAGGTAGGTCGCATCCAGCCAGAGATACGGCCACTCGCCGGCAAGCGGGCGGTCGAGGAACGCGTTGACGCGGTCGTCGATGTCCTTGCACAGCTTGCTGACCGTGCTCTTGCTGATGCCGGCCAACCCCATCGCCTGGACCAGCTCGTCGACGCGCCGGGTTGAGACGCCGCCGACCCATGCCTCCTGGATCACCGCGACCAGCGCTTTCTCCGACGTTTTCCTGGGCTCGAGGAAAGGAGGGAAGTAGCTGCCCTGCCGCAGCTTCGGGATGCGCAGCTGCAGGCTGCCGAGCCGCGTGTCGAGCGTCCGGTCCCGATAGCCGTTCCGATAGGTCGTGCGATCACCGGACCGCTCGTGACGTCCAGCGCCGATCAGCCCTTCCACGTCTGTCTCCATCAGCAGCTGCACCACGGCTTCGGCCACGCTGCGCAGGAAGTCGCCGTCTCCGGCTTTGGCCAGCAGCTCGGCCAGCGGTAGTCTCTCCTCGGTCATCGGGTCCTCTCGGCGTCAGGGTGAAGCGTCGCAACTCCACCTTAGCCAGCCGATCCGATGGCCACCTCATTCCACTGGAATTTCCACCACGAGCGCGGACGCTAACGGTTTGTAGCTGCTGCCGGCATGCAGTCATTCAAGCCCAAGAAAGCCCCGTTTATTGAACGCGTTATGATTCCCGTGCCGCTAATAAGATCTCCAGAGTTGATCGTACTTAAGTAGTCACGAAACGTCCCCCTGTACTGACAAGTCAACCATAGAACTTTGTCGGTCTGAATCACAACGATGATGTCAGCGTTCTTCATGCCGGAAGCAAAGATCACGTCATTGATAAGCTCTAGCTTCCCAGAAAACGGCAAAATGGAGTCTACTGTACGGTGAAAGGATCTTTGCAGATTGCAACGACGTGTTTTTGCCTGCAATAACACCCGCAAAAAATGACAGAGACTTGTCCGTTACCTTAAGCTTATCTCTACCCTTGTGGGCCGTTTCCGAAGTTGTAGACGGAAACGCAACGACCCTGGGTCGCATCGGTGCAGGAACCGCCTTACTTTGGGTGTAGAGGTCAATGGCGGAACTTACAACTACAGATTTCCCAACAAAAACTGCCGCAAGCGTGACGGATGCACAGAATATAAATACCCCCCACCCGATTACCGACCACAAGGGGGCAACACTCTTTCCCCTCGCCTCATCTTTTGCCGCCGGGATAAAAACGAAACCGGCTATTATAAGAGCGATTCCGGCAAAGGGATTTGTGCTCCAAGACAGCAACTGCGTCACGTCGCCACCAAATAAATTCCAGATGTCCCGCACCGACTCCAGGTCTTGAATACGATGCCAAACGTCTGCGGCGTGCCGCCCCATACCCAAGAGCGGCTTAAGACCAAGCGCGCTGATCCAGAAACCACCGCGTCGCGCCCAAGCCCACAGGGTCCGTGCCCAGAACGTGGATCGGAGTTTTTTGAACGGCATTTCCGGGATCGCCATTCCGACCACCATACCCGGACCCCGAAACGTCC
Source organism: uncultured Pseudomonadota bacterium (assembly GCA_963758455.1). Taxonomy (GTDB): domain Bacteria; phylum Pseudomonadota; class Alphaproteobacteria; order Acetobacterales; family Acetobacteraceae; genus CAVRQM01. The sequence goes on from CAVWVK010000001.1 coordinate 505,265, forward strand.
GTCGATGGCCGTAGCCGGTGTAAAAGCATTCACGGCACACATCCGGCCCAAAACCTTGGGAGCGCGTGCCGGGTGGTGCTTGTGGCGGTTGCACCGAATACCGGGTTTTTGCACGTTATGACCCCAAGTATCGGGGGCGGTGCCCGAGCGAGCATCGCATCTCATCGCGTTTCGGTTCAGATAGGCAAACGCGTGGAGGCGTGGCCCACTGCGGAGGCCGGCCGCAAACGACGGGTTTTTTGGCGTTTAGGCCGCAAACGGCCTGCTCGCCTTCGGCCAGTTCAGAGTCGGGAAGCCCCAATCCGCAACGGCCGCGCAGGGGCCAAAAGCGAAGATCCCCACCCACCGCCGCCCCCTTTGCCCCGCCTCCCATCTATGGCCAGATGCCCCCATGAAAACCGACGAACGCCCCGCCGGCGCCCTGGCCGGGCTGAAGGTGGTCGACCTGACGCGCGTGCTGGGCGGGCCGTATTGCACCATGATCCTGGCCGACCACGGCGCGGACGTCATCAAGGTCGAGCCGCCGCAGGGCGACGAGGTGCGCGACTGGGGACCGCCGTTCCAGGGGCGTGACGACGGCACGCGCGACGCCAGCTATTTCCTGGGAGTGAACCGCAACAAGCGCGCGCTGGCGCTGGATATCGGCAAGCCGGCGGGCCGCCGCGTGCTGCTGCGGCTGCTCGACGATGCCGACGTGCTGGTGGAAAACTTCAAGCCGGGCAGCCTGGAGAAATGGGATCTCGGCTACGCTGACACTCTCGCGGAAAGGTTTCCGGCGCTGGTGCATTGCCGCGTGTCCGGTTTCGGCGCCGACGGCCCGCTGGGCGGGCTGCCCGGCTATGACGCGATCATCCAGGCGATGTGCGGCCTGATGAGCGTCAACGGCGAGGCCGATCGCGGGCCGCTGCGCATCGGCACGCCGGTGGTGGACCTGGCGACCGGGCTGTATTCGGTGATCGCCATCCTGATGGCGCTGCACGAGCGGCAGCGGTCCGGGCGGGGCCAGTTTCTCGACATGACGCTGCACGATTGCGGCCTGGCGCTGCTGCATCCGCAGGGCGCGAATTACCTGCTGAACGGCAAGCGCCCGCTGCCGCTGGGCAACCCGCATCCGAACATCTCCCCGTACTCGAAATTCGCCACCGCGACCGGCGACATCTTCCTGTGCATCGGCAATGACGGCCAGTTCCGCAAATTGTGCGAGGCGATCGGCTGCCCGGCGCTGGCATCGGACGCACGGTTCGCGACCAACGGCGATCGCGTGACGCATCGCGCGGCGCTGACCGAGGCGATGGAGGCGGCTTTGGCGACGCAGGACGGCGTGGCGCTGGCCGAGCGGCTGCTGCGGCAAGGGCTGCCGGCCGGCCCGGTGCTGCCGATCGACGCGGCATTGGCCGCGCCGCATACCATCGCGCGCGAAATGGTCGTCGAGCGCGACGGCTATCGCGGCATCGGCACGCCGATCAAGTTGTCCCGCACGCCCGGCGCGGTGCGCGCGCCGCCGCCGCGGTTCGGCGAGCACGCGCACGAGATCCTCGCCGAGCACGGCTACGCGGCGGACGAGATCGCCGCATTGCAGCAGGAGGGCGTGCTGTTCGGCACGCGACGAGCATGAAGCGGGCGATCATCGCGGCCGCGTTGCTGGTGGCATCGTTCGCTTTCGCGGCCGACGGGTTCAGGTCGGACTCAACGTTACGACTTCCGGCGCCCATCACGGCGATCGCCTGGTCCGACACGCTGCACCGGCTTGCCGTTGCTTATGACTGGGGCCGCTCGATTCGGACCGTTGATGACAAGGGAGATGTTATCTCTGAGATCCGAAGTGAGTACGCGAATCTCAGCAACTCTCTCTCATTCCTTGGCAACCAGCATGTTGTGGTCGCGCCATCTACGGAACTCGGCTCGGACGTCACCGATGCCATGTTGTCCTTTTGGGATGCGGACACCGGAGTCTTTATCAAGCATATCACCGGACCCTTTCCGAATGGAAGGTGGTCGAGAAATCGCGCTCAGGCTTTCGCACTGACGGCTGACAGCGGACGCATCGCCGTGATAACGGGAAGTTTTCAAAATAGCGCGCTTGTTCTCGTCGACTTGGCGGACGGAAAGCAAACCAAGATTTCTAGTTCCGGTCAGATTTCGTTGCCCTCGGATACATTCGATTGCGTGGACATATCACCCGATGGTCGCTTCGTTGCCGTCGGAACGGCGTTTTCAAAATTGGCGATCCTGAGCACGTCAAGTGATGCCAACGTTCGAGTGCTCGAACCATTCCCGGACCCGCTTCCACCCAACGTGCTAGCCGTAAGGTTCAATCCTGCGGCATCATTGCTTGCGGTCGGTGCCGACCAACCGGCAATCCCGGGCCCAGCAGCGCACCCCAGGAATGAGCCGCCTCTCCGCTATTTTGTTGGCTTGTGGGATGTGGCCACGGGCCGACTTCGCTCCACGCTGCCGGAAAGCCTGGCGCCCGTTCGACAGTTGGCCTGGAGCCCGAACGGCCGCTTGCTGGCAATCGCAGGCGGGGATAATTCTGTCCGAGTATGGAACACAACAACGGGTTCTGCCTCGCGGCTCGCGACCTTTCGGACGTCGAGGCCGGTCGCGGGAGTTGTTTGGCTCGGCAGTGACGACCGCTTAGCGATCGCGGCGGGAGACGAGGTTACTTTCGTCACAGTTCAATTTTCGGGTGTCGATGGTGACTAGAAAATCCCCCGCCGACCTGCGCAGCGCGCGCTGGTACGGCCCCGCCGACCTGCGCAGCTTCGGCCATCGCAGCCGCACCAAGCAGATGGGCTACGCCGCCGAGGACTGGGCGGGCAAGCCGGTGATCGGCATTCTCAACACCTGGTCGGACATCAACCCCTGCCACCAGCATTTCCGCATCCGCGCCGAGGAAGTGAAGCGCGGGGTGTGGCAGGCGGGCGGCTTTCCGCTGGAGATCCCGGCGCTGGCGCTGCCGGAAAACTTCATGAAGCCGACCACCATGCTGTACCGCAACCTGCTGGCGATGGAGATCGAGGAGATCGCGCGCAGCCTGCCGCTGGACGGGCTGGTGCTGATGGGCGGCTGCGACAAGACCACGCCGGCCACCATCATGGGCGCCATCTCGGTCGATCTGCCGTCGATCTTTTTCCCCGCCGGCCCGATGCTGCGCGGCCATGCCGGCGGCAAAGTGCTCGGCAGCGGCTCGGACACCTGGAAATACTGGGCGGAGCTGCGCGCCGGCACCATCACCGAGGCCGACTGGCAGGATGTCGAGGACGGCATCGCCCGCTCCTGGGGCACCTGCATGACGATGGGCACCGCCAGCACCATGACCGGCGTCGCCGAGGCGCTGGGCCTGGCTTTGCCCGGCAGCTCGTCGATCCCCGCGCCGGACAGCAATCACGCCCGCATGGCCACCGCCTGCGGCCGGCGCATCGTCGATCTGGTGTGGGAGGGTGCGCGGCCGTCGGTGCTGCTGAGCGACGCGGGGTTCGAGAACGCGGCGCGGGTGGCCCTCGCGCTGGGCGGCTCGACCAACGCGGTGATCCATCTGGTGGCGATGGCGCGACGCGCCGGCCTGTCGTTCTCGATCGACCGCTTCGATGCCCTGTCGCGTGAGACCAGGCTGCTCGCCGATATCCGGCCGGCCGGCCGCTTCCTGATGGAGGATTTCTACTACGCCGGCGGCCTGCGGGCGCTGATGGCGCGCATGGGAGACCAGTTGCACCTCGATGCGCCCACCGTCTCCGGCGCGACGCTGGGCGAGAACATCGCGGGGGCCAAGGTGTTCGACGACGCGGTGATCCGCACGCTGGACAACCCGGTGCAGCGGGACGGCGGCATCGCGGTGCTGCGCGGCAATCTGGCACCCGAGGGCGCGGTGATAAAGCACAGCGCCGCCGAGCCGCGCCTGCTGACCCATGCCGGGCCGGCCATCGTGTTCGACAGCTATGCCGACATGGCCGCGCGCATCGACGACCCGGCACTGGAGGTGACGGCCGACAGCGTGCTGGTGCTGCGCGGCGCCGGGCCGATCGGCGGCCCGGGGATGCCGGAATGGGGGATGCTGCCGATCCCGCAGAAGCTGCTGCGGGCCGGCGTGCGCGATATGGTGCGCATCAGCGACGCGCGCATGTCCGGCACCAGCTACGGCACCTGCGTGCTGCATGTCTCGCCGGAAAGCGCCGTGGGCGGCCCGCTGGCGCTGGCGCGCACCGGCGACCGCATCGTGCTGGACGTGCCGGCGCGCCGCCTGACGCTGGAGGTGTCCGAGGCCGAGCTGGCCCGCCGCCGCGCCGCCTGGACGCCGCCGCCGCCGCATTACGCCCGCGGCTACGGAAAGCTGAACGCCGAGCAGGTGACGCAGGCGCATGAGGGCTGCGACTGGCGGGTGCTGGCGCGCGCCGCGCCGACCCCGGAGCCCGAGATCCACTGAACCCGAGATCCATTGAACCGGGGGGCCTGGCGCGAGTTTGCGCGTGCAGGCCATCGGGGGTTGGGTTGTCATGCACCACGCCGGCTTGTGGGTCGCCCTGCTGCTCTCGGCAGTCCTGGGCGCGGGAGCGGCGCTGGCGCAGGCTCCGCCGCCGGGGGCGCGGGCGGCCGGCACCGGGATGGGGGCGACCACCACGGCGCCGCTGCCGAATGTGGCGCCGGGCGTCCCGGGCAATACCGGACCGGGGGTTCTGCCGGGGCAGGTGACGCAGCCCGGCGCCGCGGCCGCCGGACCGCCGGGCGCCACGCCGTTCAGCGCCGGCCCCTCGGCGGCGTTGCCGTCCGACCAGTCGGTGATCCTGCGGCGCGACACTCAGGGCACCGGACAGGGCAGCCCGGTGCCAAACCTGTCGAAATAGCGCGCCCGCGTCACTCGTTCAGCAAGCGCAGCCCGACCGCGATCGCCGCCACGCCCGCCAGCAGTGAAACGCCGATCGGCTCGCCGAGCACGGCCGCCCCGGCGGCGATGCCGAACACCGGCGTGCAGAAGGTAAAGCCCGAGACCTTGCCGGCCGGGTAGCGCAGCACCAGCCAGAACCACGCGAGATAGCTGGCGAACGCCACCGCCACGGACTGATACAGCAGGCACCCCCAGGCCAGCGCCGAGGCGTGCGGCCAGACCGCCGGCTCGCCGGCCGCAAGGCTGGCCAGCAGCAGGAAGGGCGCCGAGAAGGCGAGCTGGAATACCAGCACGCAGCCCGCGCTCGCGCGGCGCAGCGCGGGCAGCGCCTTCACCAGCAGCGTGTTGGTCGACCACAGCACGGCCCCCACGAAGCACAGCGCATCGCCCAGCACGCGGCCGCCGCCCCCCGCCAGACCGCCCGCGAACGCCGCGGCGACGCCGCCGAAGGCGATCGCCAGGCCCACGAACGCCCGCCGCCGCAGCCGCTCGCCGGGGATGAACAGGTGCGCACCCAGCGCCGTCAGGAATGGCGAGGTGTACAGGAACAGCACCCCGCGCGAGGCGGTGGTCAGGTGCAGGCCGGGATAGAGGGTCACGAACTCGCCCGCGAACACGATCCCGGTCAGCACCGCGGGTCCCAGTAGTGCCCCGCGCGGCAGCAGGCGGCGCACCCCGGTCCCGCCCTGGGTCAGCAGGGTCCAGGCGCACAGGCAGAGCGTGGCGATCACCGAGCGCGCGAACGCCTGCTGGATCGGCGGCAGTCCGCCGGCGGCGGCCAGCTTCACGGTGACTTGCTGCAATCCCCAGATCGCGCACAGCAGCACCAGCAGCAGCACCGCGAAGGTGTCGAGCCGGCCGTGAACGTGCGGCCGCGGCACCGCTTCGACCCGCCCTGCCGCGGCGCTCAACGTGCCGATCTGTCCTAGCTCGCCTGCCCGGTTCTCTCCCATTCGGGCAGGCTCGCCTGTCCGGGCGGATGCGGCAACCGCCGCGCGCGCATGGCTGCCGGCGTCGCGGGTGATTGTGATCTGGACGCCGGGTTAACAGAAGTTCAGGATGGCGGAATTGACGCGCGGGCTTGCTGACAAGCGCGTCAGGGAAACGATCCGCACGCGCCCGCAACCCGTGGCAGCATGGCAGGTTGACCTGATCCCGGCGTGGAGGGTGTGGCGTCGATGCGCGTCAGTCTGTTCATCACCTGCTTCAACGACACGCTGTTCCCGCGTTCGGGCCAGGCCGTGGTGCGCGTGCTGGAGCGGCTTGGGCACCAGGTCGAGTTCGATCCCGCGCAGACCTGTTGCGGGCAGATGCACAACAACTCGGGATACCGGGGCGAGGCGCTGTCGCTGGTCCGCCGTTTCGTCGCGGCGTATCGCAATGCCGAGACGGTGGTGGTGCCTTCGACCTCCTGCACGATGACGGTGCGCCAGCAATACGCCTACATCGCACGCCAGGCCGACGACGCGGCGCTGCTGGCCGAGGTGGAGTGGCTCGCGCCGCGGGTGTTCGAGTTCACCGAGTTCCTGACGCGGAAGCTGGGGGTGACGGATGTGGGGGCCTATTTCCCGCGCCGCGTCACCTATCACGCCTCGTGCAACTCGCTGCGCGGTCTCGGCCTGCATGACGAGCCGGAGCGGCTTCTGCGCGCCGTGCGCGGCCTCGACTACGTGCGGCTGCCGGACATCGAGCAGTGCTGCGGCTTCGGCGGCACGTTCGCGATCAAGAACGCCGAGACCAGCGCGGCGATTGCGACAAACAAGGCGCGGGCCGTGCTGGACACCAGGGCGGAGATCGTCTGCGCCGGCGACAATTCCTGCCTGATGCACATCGGCGGCACGCTGTCGCGGTTGCAGTCGGGCGTGCGCACCATGCACATCGCCGAGATACTGGCCGAGACCGGCGAGGATGCGCGCGCATGACGACATTCCCCGAAGCCGCGCATCGCGAACTGCAAAACAGCCAGCTTCGCCGCAATATCCGTGCGGCGACCGGAACCATCCGCGCCAAGACCGCGGCGGTCACGGCGGAACTGCCGGACTGGCAGGATCTGCGCGCGGCCGGGTCGGCGATCAAGGCGCGCGCGATGGCCGACCTGGAGGCCAGCCTGCTGCGTCTGGAGGAGCAGGTTATCCGCGCCGGCGGGGAAGTGCATTGGGCGCGCGACGCCGAGGAGGCGCGGCGCATCATCGTGGGCCTGGCGCGCGACGCCGGCGGCGGCAGCGTGGTCAAGGTCAAGTCGATGACCACCGACGAGATCGGGCTCAATCCCGCGTTGCAGGCGGCCGGGATGGATCCGGTCGAGACCGACCTGGCCGACATGATCGTGCAGTTGTCGCATGACACGCCGAGTCACATCCTGGTGCCGGCGATCCACAAGAACCGCGCCGAGATCCGCGACCTGTTCGCGGCGCAATTCGACCGTCCCGATCTGGGCGACAAGCCGGAGGATTTGGCGGCGGCGGCGCGGGCGCATCTGCGGGCAAAGTTTCTCGATGCGGACGTGGCGATCAGCGGCGCCAATTTCGCCATCGCCGAGACCGGCACGATCTGCGTCGTGGAAAGCGAGGGCAACGGGCGCATGTGCCTGACGCTGGCAAACACGCTCATCACGCTCATGGGCATCGAGAAGGTGTTGCCGGCGCTGGCAGGATCTGGAGGTGTTCCTGCAATTGCTGCCGCGGGCGTCGACCGGCGAGCGGATGAACCCGTACACCTCGTTGTTTTCCGGCGTGCGGCCGGGCGACGGGCCGCAGGCGTTCCATCTCGTGCTGCTGGATGGCGGGCGGACCGGCATCCTCGCCGACGCGGTGGCGCGCGAGACGCTGCACTGCATCCGCTGCTCGCGCTGCCTCAACGTCTGCCCGGTCTACGAGCAGACCGGCGGCCACGCCTATTCGTCGATGTATCAGGGTCCGATCGGCGCCATCGTGACGCCGCAACTGCAAGGCCTTAGCCGTGCCGGGTCGCTGCCCTATGCGTCGACGCTGTGCGGCGCCTGTTACGAGGCGTGTCCGGTGCGCATCGACATCCCGCAAATCCTGGTCCACCTGCGCGCCGCCGTGGTCGAGCATGAACGGTCCGGGTTGCTCGGCGCGCTGCGTGCCGGAGAACGTGGCGATGCAGGCGGCGCTGTGGATGTTCGAGGGGCAGGGCCGCCTGGCGGCCGGACAGAACGCGGCACGGTGGGGTTCGCGGCTGCTGGCGCGCGACGGCAAAATCTCCTGGCTGCCGGGAGCACTCGGCGGCTGGACCGCGACGCGCGATTTTCCCGCGCCGCCCGCCACAGAGTTTTCGCCAGTGGTGGGCCGCGCGGCAGGCTGACGGGGCAGGGACGTGAGCCGGGACGTGACCGCGCGCGAGGTGATTCTCAGCCGCATCCGCGCCGCCTGCGTGCCCGCTCCATCCGCCGCGCCTGTCGCCACGTATCGACGGGCGTGGGATGCCGCGCCCGAGGCGATCCTGCCGCGCCTGATCGAGCGGCTGCACAGCTATGGCGTGACCGTGCTGCGTGCCGGGTCGGAGGCGGACGTTGCCGGCATCGCCGCGACGCGGCTGGCCGAGCAAGCCGTCGCGGACCTGGTCGTGCCGCCCGATCTGCCTGCCGCGTGGCGGCCGGCGTCGGTGCCGATCACCGAGGATTCCGGGCAGGGTCCGCACGCGCTGGACCGCATCGCCGGCGCCATGACCGGGTGCGCGCTGGCGATCGCCGAGACCGGCACGATCGTGCTGGACGCGGGCGCGGCACAGGGGCGGCGGGCACTGACCCTGGTGCCCGATTATTGCCTGTGCGTGGTCCGCGTGGGGCAGGTCGTGGGGCTGGTGCCGGAAGCGGTGGCGCGGTTGGGCGACGCGGCGCGCGCGGGGCGGCCGATCACCTTCGTTTCCGGCCCGAGCGCCACCGCCGACATCGAGCTAGCCGGGTGGCGGGGGTGCATGGGCCGCGCCGGCTGGACGTGATCCTGGTGGGGTGATGTCGGCGGCGACCCCTCACCCCGGCCCTCTCCCGAGGGAGAGGGAGCAGTAAGCCCTCTCCCTCTACGATTGCGCGTCGGGCGACAGCACGATGCAGCCCTTGCGCGACAGCCGCTCGCAGGCGCCGACCGCGCTTTCGCGCGACAGGCCGGTGAGGCGGGCGCGATACAGCAGGGCGTGGCCCTGATGCACCGTGCCCACCAGCTCGTGCGCGCTGGCCAGCATCACGCCGGCATGGCCGCGGGCGGCGGCGGCGGCGGCGCGCGCCTGGCCCGGATTGCCGAAGGCGCCGACCTGGATCGCCCAGCCGCCGGTCGAGGGACCGCCGACGCGCGGCGGCAGCGTGTCGGCCACCGCGCGTCCGATCAGATGCAGGCCGTGCCGGGACGGCCGCTGCCAGCCATTGGAGGCATATTGCTGGGAATGCGCGGGCTGCCCCAGGTAGTGCGGCTGCGGCGACATCTGATACCGGGGCGGTTGCGGCAGCGAGGCGGTCAGCACCGGCGCCGGGCTGTAGCGGCTGCCCCGGTGATAGCGGTTCCGCGCCACGGCGTAGCGGCCCTCATAGCGGGGCGGCGCGGGATAGCGTTGCCCGGCCGGAATGTCGATCGGGATCTGGTTCATCGCCACCGCCTGCGCCTCGGACAGCCGCTGCGGCTGGTAGCCCATGATGCCGGGCGCGATCGAGGCCACGTAATGCCGCGTCTCGGCCGGCAGCCCCGCCTTGTTGGTCAGATACTGGTCCAGCCGGCCCGGGCCGGCGTTGTAGGCGGCCAGAAACGCCGGCGAGCCGTAGGCGTCGTACAGCTCGCGGATATAGGCGGTGCCGGCCAGGATGTTCTCGTGCGGGTCGTACGGGTCGTTGCCGAGGCTGTAGCGCGAGCGCAGCTCGTCATAGGTGTATGGCTCGACCTGCATCAGCCCCATCGCACCCGTAGGCGAGGTGATGAGCTGGCCGTCCTCGAACAGGTGGCCGCCGGATTCCTGGCGCATGACGCCGCGAATCCACGCCTGCGGCACGTCGAAGCGGGTCGACGCCTCGACGATGTATGGACCCCAGGGATCCTCGGGCGGTCCTGGCGGCGCGTAGTTGGTGCGGGCGTGGGCGGCGTACTGCGCCGCCTCGACGGTCGCGTTTTCCTGGATGGTGTGGCTGGCGCAGGCTGACAGCAGCGCCAGCGCGGCCAAGGCGGCGAGGGGACGGAGCGAGCGGCGGCAGGATGGGGACATGCGATGGCCTCTGTCGTGGCGCGGCCGAATGGCAACAGCCGCAGGGCACGACGGTCGCACGACCGCCGCTCAGGATTATGGTCAAAGTCGTCCGCTAAGTGCCTAGCGGATCACCCGGTTCGCTGCAACAGGTTCTCGCGCCGGCATGGTGACTCAGGCGCGCATCACCGGCGCGTGGTTGCCCGGATGCCACGGCGATAATGAACGAACGGTGAATTTGAGGTTATTTGACCTCGATTGACACGAGATCCCTGGCGCTGCGGCCGCCCCGCTGGTCGTCCGCAACGACGCCAGCCGTGGTCAGCGTGCCGGCGCCCGGTGGATCGGGTCGATCCAGGCCACCGACTCCGGCGCCTCGACCGGGGCGATGTCGAGGTTGACCACCACCGCCTCGCCGTCGCTGCGCACCATCACGCATTCCAGCGCCTCGTCGGGGCTGGCGTTGATTTCCTGGTGCGGCACGTAGGGCGGGCACGAAGATGAAGTCGCCCGGACCGGCCTCGGCGACGTATTCCAGCCGCTCGCCCCAGCGCATCCGGGCGCGGCCGCGCAGCACGTAGATGACGCTTTCCAGCGCCCCGTGGTGGTGCGCCCCGGTCTTGGCGCCGGGGTGGATGCGCACCGTCCCGGCCCACAGCTTTTGCGCGCCGGCGCGAGCGAAGTTGATCGCCGCCGCGCGATCCATGCCCGGGGTCTGGGCGGTGTTCGGATCCAGGCTGTCGCCGGGGATCACGCGCACGCCGTCGTGCTTCCAGTCGGTGTTCTGGGTCATGTTTTCAAGCCTATCGCGCTTTCCGCCGGCATGGAAAGCAGGCTGCGGCCCGGTGGTTGCGGCGGCCGGCCGAATACGGGTACTGCGCCGGCCGAGATGACCGTCGCCTTGCAGCAGACCGGCACCGGGCTTGCCACGTCCCTGGACCTCCGACCCGCGCGCTTCGTCCGCGCCCGCAAGGCGGCCGGCGATCTGCGCGAGGCGCTGGGGCTGTGGCGGCTGTGCTGGACGCTGGCGTGGCTCGACATCAAGCTGCGCTATCGCGGCTCGCTGCTGGGGCCGTTCTGGCTGACGCTGTCGACCGGGGTGATGGTCGGCTCGATGGGCGTGATCTACGCCACGCTGTTCAAGATGAACCTGCACGACTACCTGCCGTTCCTGGCGCTGTCGCTGGTGCTGTGGAACTTCCTCGGCGCGCTGGTGAGCGACGCCTGCGCCGGCTACACGCAGAACGAGGGCATGATCCGCTCGATACGGATGCCGTTCTCGCTGTACGCGGCGCGCGTGGTGCTGCGCAACATGCTGGTGCTGGCGCACAACCTGGTGGTGATCGTCGCGGTCTATCTGTTCCTGTGGATCTGGCCGGGCCGGCCGATGCTGCTGGCGATCCCGGGCTTCGCGCTGTGGCTGCTGGACGGGCTGGCCGCCTCGATCCTGCTCGGCGCCTTGTGCGCGCGCTTCCGCGACATCCCGCCGATCGTGCAGAGCCTGATCCAGATCGCCTTTTTCGTCACTCCGGTGATCTGGAAGCCCGAACTGGTGGGGCCGGCGCGGCAGGCGCTGCTGCCGCTCAATCCGTTCTACGACCTGCTGGAGGTGGTGCGCGCGCCGCTGCTGGGCCATGTGCCGTCGTCGCCCGCCTATCTCGGGGCGATCGGCTTCTCCGCGCTGCTGTGCGGCGTGGCGTGGCTTCTGTTCGCCCGGGTGCGCGGGCGCATCGCGTTCTGGGTCTAGGCGCGATGGCCGATTCAGGTACGGAAAGTCCGGACAAGACCGCCGGCCAGGACTCGGGCACGACCGCACAGGTCGAGGCGATCGGGCTCAGCGTCGATTTCCCGCTGTATCACGGCACCGCCCGCAGCCTGAAAAAGACCGTGTTCTCCACTTTGTCCGGCCGCATGGGCTCGGACACGCGCCACCGCGTGGTGGTGCAGGCGCTGCGCGACGTGACCTTCCGCCTGCGCCCCGGCGACCGGCTGGGGCTGATCGGCGGCAACGGCGCCGGCAAGACCACGCTGCTGCGGGCGCTGGCGGGGATCTACGAGCCGGTGGTGGGGCGCGCGCATGTGCGGGGCACGCTGGGCGCGCTGCTCGACCCCAATCTGGGCATGAACCCCGAATTGACCGGCCGCGAGAACATCATGCTGCGCGGCCTGTATGCCGGGCTGTCCAAGCCGGCCATCGCCAAGCTGGAGGATGATGTCAGCGCGTTCGCCGACCTGGAGCAGTTCATGGATCTGCCGGTGCGCATCTTCAGCTCGGGCATGGTGGTGCGGCTGGGCTTCGCGCTGGCCACGGCGATCCGCCCGCAGGTGCTGCTGATGGACGAGTGGTTCCTGGCCGGCGACGCGGCGTTCATGGAAAAGGCGCGGCTGCGGCTGGAGGACATGGTGCGCGGGGCGGAGATCCTGGTGCTGTCCACGCACCAGCCGCAGGTGATCCTGGACTGGTGTACGCGGGTGATCTGGATGGACCAGGGCCGCGTGGTGGACGACGGGCCGGCCGACGAGGTGATGCGGCGCTATCTGGGGCCTCCGGCGTTCGAGGCCGCGGCGCAGGCGGCGAACGGCGCCTTGGCCGCGAGCGGGGGCGTGGCGGCCAGCGCGGGTGAGGTGGCGGCCTGAGAGGCGGGCGCGGCCGATGTTGCTTCCCGCTGGTTTGGGAGCAGTATGCGACGGCGCTCAGCTCGGCACTCGGGGGGAAACAGCATGACGCCACTGGCACGCTCGATGGCCTTCGCCGGGGCCTTCGCCGGCCTCGCATCGCTCGTCATCGCCGCGCCGGGCGCGCGGCCCGCGCGGGCGCAGGAGGCGAAGCTCGTCTATTTCATCTTCACCGGCTACGCCTATCCGTATTTCGCGCCGATGGCCGCGGCGGTGAAGCAGGCCGGCGGCGCACTATCCGGGCATGTCGATCAAGATCGTCAACGCCAACAACTCGGCCTCGCAGGAAATCACCGACATCAAGGAGGCGGTGGCCGCCGGCGCCAAGGGCATCATCCTCAACACCGTGCAGGAATCGGCGACCGGCGCCGCGCGGCAGGCCATGCAGCAGGGCGTGCCGGTCGTCACCGTCGATCGCGATGTCGCCGAACCGGCCGCGCGCGTCGCCTTCATCGGCGACAACGACGAGACGCTGGGCCGCGAGGAGGCGCAGTACGCCGTCGATGTCCTGCAAAAGAACGCAACGAAGAAGCCCTGGCACGTCGTGGTGCTGCAAGGCACGCTGGGCGCCAGCGTCAGCATCGGGCGGCTGAAGGGCACGATGGATGTGCTGGGTCCGCTGGTGAAGGACGGCTCGGTGCAGATCGTGCTGAACCAGTCGGCCAATTTCGCCACCGACACCGCGCAGGCGACGATCTCGGCCGAGCTGGCCAAGACCGCCGATATCCAACTGATCGACTGCGCCAACGACGCGATGGCGCTGGGCGCCATCAACGCGCTGAAGACGCACGGCGTCACGCCAGGCCAGCAGACGCTGGTGGCCGGCGCCGACGCGCAGCCGGAGAGCATGGACGCGATCAAGGCCGGCACGCAGTTGGACACGGTGACGCACTCGCCCTTCGTCGAGGCGTTCTGGGCGGTGGAGAGCATGGACAACGTGCTGGCGCATGACACGAAGCCGCCGGCCGACAAGTTTCCGAACGGCGACATCATCATCCCGATGACGCTGGTGACGCAGCAGAACGCCGGTCAGATCGCCGGCTGGGGCACGCCCGAAAGCATCCCGCCGCTGCCCTACGGCACGTCGCAGACCTTCAAGGTGACGCAAGACAAATGAGCGGGGCGGAGGCGGGCGGCCAGGCGCTGCTGTCCGCCCGCGACCTGGTCAAGACCTTCGGCCCGGTGCGCGCCGTGGACGGCGTCAGCCTGGATATCCGCGCGCCGGAGGTGCTCGGCATCATCGGCGACAACGGCGCGGGCAAGTCCACCTTCCTGTCGCTGCTGACCGGCTTTCACCAGCCGGATTCCGGCCGCCTGCTGCATCGCGGCCAGCCCGTGACCATCAGCTCCCCGTACGTGGCGCGCACGCGGCTGAAGATCGAAATGATCTATCAGAAGCTGGAGCTGGCGCCGGATCTGCAAGTCTGGGAGAACCTGTTCCTGGGCGAGGAGCTGCGCCGGCTGTTCCTGTTTTCCGCGCGCGGCCGGATGCAGCGCCGCGCGGCCGACGTGCTGCGCGAGCTGAACACGAAGATTTCGCCGTACGACGTGCTGGGCGAATTGTCGGGCGGCGAGCAGCAGGCGGTGGCGATCGGCCGCGCGCTGCTGTTCGAGCGCGAGATCATCATCATGGACGAGCCGACCGCCGCCATCTCCGTGCAGAAGGTCGGGGACGTGCTGAACCTGATCCGCCGGCTGCGCGCCGCCGGCAAGACCATCCTGCTGGTGAGCCACCGGCTCGAGGATCTGCTGGCGGTGTGCGACCGCATCGTGGTGTTCTTCCACGGCCGCATCCGCCAGGTCATCGAGAACAAGGGGATCGGCGTCGGCGATCTGGTCCACGCGATGTTCTAGGGCGGGACGGGGCCGCCTATTTCGCCGCCTGCGGCGCGCGCGCCTGCAAGCCGGCCAGCACCAGGATGCAGGCGACGAAGATGTACTGGTACAGCGCCGGCAATCCGACCAGCACGATCACGTCGTTGATGACGCCGATCGTGAGTGCTCCCAGCGCCGCGCCGACGATGCTGCCGCGGCCGCCGGTGAACGGCACGCCGCCCAGGATGACCGCGGCGATCGCCTCCAGCGAATAGCCCTCGCCGGTCAGCGGATACACCGAGTCCTGCCACGCGGTTATCATGATGCCCGCCAATGCCGCGAGCAGGCCGGATACGGCGAGCACGCCGATCTTTATCAGCCCGGTGCGCAGGCCGACGGCGCGGGCGGCGTTCTCGTTCGACCCGGCGGCCTTGACCCAGCCGCCCACCGGCGTCGTCGACAGCACCAACTGGCCGAGCGCCACCACCACGGCGCCGATCACGATCAGCATCGGCACGCCGCCCACGCTGCCCGCCATCCAGTCGAAGCCGAACGGCCGCGGCGGGGTCGCCTGGTCCGGGCTGATGTAGTTGCCGCCGTTGAACAGCAGCGCCACGCCGCGAAACCCCCAGTAGGTGCCCAAGGTGACGATGAACGACGGGATGCGCCCGCGCGCCACCAGCGTCCCGACCAGCGCGCCGATGGCAAGCCCGGCCAGCAGCGTGAGCAGCACCGCCGGCAGGGTCGGCACGCCGTGGAACACGGTCAGCCAGGCGATCAGCAGGCCCGAGGCGGCCAGCAGGCTTTCCACGCCCAGGTCGATCATGCCGACCAGGATGACGAACGCCTCGCCCACGGTGGCCACCACCAGGAAGCTGGAACTGGTCAGCACCGCCTCGATGTTGCGCAGCGACAGGAAGGAACGCGACGACAGCGTCGCCAGCGCGCAGATGATGATGAGGAACGCCAGCGGCCGGCGCACGCTGCCGGCGCGGCCGAACACGGCGCGCGGCCAGCTCTGGCGCGGGCGGCTCAGTGTCTCGCTTGCTCCCGACATGCGCGCTGGCTCCGTTGCCCGGTGATCGACGAGGGTGCTGGGCCGACGATAGGGGCTGCGGATCGGATCGCGAAACCCCGGCCATGCGGCTGCATTGAACCGGGCCGGCGGTAGTTGCGTTGCCGCAGCATGGCAGCGCCCGCGCGATCCCGCCGTCCCGCCGTGGCCGGCACCTCGATCGAGACCTACCGCGCCCGCCGCGATTTTTCGCGTACGGCGGAGCCGGCGGCGCCCACGCCCGCGCCCGCCAGGACGCCGCGCCCGGAACAGCCGATTTTCGTGGTGCAGAAGCATGACGCGACCCGCCTGCACTGGGATTTCCGCCTGGAGCATGGCGGCGTGCTGTGGAGCTGGGCGGTGCCGCGCGGCCCCTCGGTCGATCCCGCACGACAAGCGCCTCGCGGTGCATGTCGAGGACCATCCCATCGACTACGCCGATTTCCACGGCACCATCCCGGAGGGACAGTACGGCGCCGGCACGGTGGAGACCTGGGATCGCGGCACCTGGGAGGCGGCCGGCGCGGATCCTGCGGCCGACATGGCGCGGGGCGAAATCAAGTTCGTGCTGCATGGCAAGCGCCTGCAAGGCAAGTTCGTGCTGGTGCGGCTGAAGCCGCGGCCGCGCGAGCGGGCCGAGAACTGGCTGCTCATCAAGGAGCACGACGAGCACGAGCGCGCTGGCGGCGACGTGGCGCGGCTCGAAGCCGAGATCAGGCCGCCGACGCCGAAGGGGCGCAAGCGCGTCTGGAACAGCGACGCGGCGGAGCCGAACCGCGAGCCGGCGCCGGGTGCCAAGCGCGGCCCGCTGCCGCGCACGCAGGCGCCGCAACTGGCCGAGCTGGTCGAGCAGGCGCCGCTCGGGCGCGACTGGCTCAGCGAGGTGAAGTTCGACGGCTATCGCATCCTGGCCTTCGTCGAGCATGGCGCGGCGCGGCTGGTCACGCGCAACGGGCACGACTGGACCAGCCGGATGCCACGCCTGGCGCGCGGCGTGGAAAGCCTCGGCCTCGGCGACGCCCTGCTGGATGGCGAGATGGTGGCGCTGGACACCGACGGGCGCTCCAACTTCTCCATGCTACAGGATGCGCTGTCGCGCGAGCAGGACGGTGATCTTTTCTTCTACGTGTTCGACCTGCTGCATCTGGAGGGGTGGGATCTGCGGCCCTGCCGGCTGCTGGATCGCAAGGCGGCGCTGCAAAAACTGTCCGGCTGGCGCGGCGCGGTGCGCTACAGCGATCACATGACCGGGCAGGCTTCGGCGCTGCACCAGCAGGCCTGCGCGCGCAACCTGGAAGGCATCATCTGCAAGCAGGCCGACGCGCCGTACCGCCCCGGCCGCTCGCGCGCCTGGGTCAAGGTGAAATGCCAGGGCCGCGAGGAGTTTCTGGTGCTCGGCTGGACGCCGCCGGGCGGCAGTCGCGCCGGGCTGGGTTCGCTGCACCTCGGCTATCGCGATCCGGCGGGCGGCCTGCACTACGCCGGCGGCGTCGGCAGCGGGTTTTCCGCGCGCGTGCTGGCCGAGCTGCGCGCCAGGCTGGACGCGATGGCGGCGCCGCCGCCGAAGGGATTGCGCTGGCAAGGCGAGAAGCCCGACCAGGCGATCCATTGGGTGCGGCCCGAGCTGATCTGCGAGGTGCAGTACATGACCTGGACCGGCGACGGGCGGGTGCGCCATGCGACCTATCTCGGCCTGCGCGACGACAAGACTCCCGACGAGGTGGTGCGCGAGCCACCGAACGCCTCGCACGAGCCGCCGCCGGCCGATCCGGCGCCGAAGCGGCGTGCCGCCGTGACCGTTGCCCGGCCGCCGGCGCGCGCCGAGGGCAGCGTGCTTGGCGTGCGGCTGACGCATCCGGACAAGGAATTGTGGCCTGGCATCAGCAAGCGCGACCTGGCCGAGTATTGGCAGGCGGTCGCCGAGCACGCGCTGCCGGAGATCGCGCATCGGCCGCTGGCGCTGGTGCGCTGCCCGGACGGCATCGGCGGCGAGCACTTCTTCCAGAAGCACGCCTCGATCGGATTTCCAAAGCAGTTGCGCGCCGCCGCCGCCGACGGCGCCCCGTACATCGCGCTGGATGACGCGGCCGGGCTGATCGCCGCGGCACAGATCGGCGCCATCGAGTTGCACGCCTGGGGGTCGGTCGAGCCGGACACGCTGCATCCCGATCGGCTGGTGTTCGACCTCGACCCCGGCGAAGGGGTGGCGATGGCCGACCTGGCGACGGCCGCCAACGAGGTGCGCGAACGGTTGCAGCGCCTCGGGCTGGGCGCGTTCTGCCGCACCTCGGGCGGCAAGGGGCTGCATGTCGTGGCGCCGCTGACGCCGCGCGCGGACTGGGAGGCGGCGCGCGCCTGGAGCCGGGCGTTCGCCGAGCTGATGGTCGCCGACCAGCCGGACCGCTACGTAGCGGCGGTGAAGAAGTCGATCCGCACCGGCAAGATCCTGGTCGACTGGCTGCGCAACGGTCTCGGCAGCACGGCGATCGCCTCGTTCTCGCCGCGCGCCCGACCGGGCGCGGCTGTCGCCACCCGGCTGGCGTGGCGGGAGGTGACGGCGAAACTCGATCCGTCCGCGTTGAACCTGCGCACGGTCCCGGCGCGGCTGGGGCGGCAGCGCGGCGATCCGTGGGCCGATTTCGCCGCCGCCGCGCGGCCGCTGCCGAAAGTGGGCAAGCCCTGATGGCACAACGTCCGATCTGGCGCGGCCAGTTGCGCCTGGCGCTGGTGTCCTGTCCGGTGGCGCTGTACTCGGCGCATCACGAACGCGCCAACCTGCATTTCCACCTCATCAATCCCGATACCGGCCATCGCGTGCGCACCGTGACGCTGGATGCCGAGACCGACGAGCCGGTGCAGCGCGGCGAGCTGGTGCGCGGCTACGAGTTCAAGAAGGACCATTATCTGATCCTCAACGACGAGGATTTCGAGAGCGTGCGCGTCGAGGGCAGTGCCACGCTGGCGATCCAGAAATTCGTGCCGATCGAGGCGATCGCCCCGGTGTATTTTGAGGCCAGCTACTACGTCGCCCCGGATGGCGATGCCGGCAACGATGTCTATGTCGTGCTGCGCGACGCCATCGCGAAGACCGGCCGCATGGCGCTGACCCGCGTGGTGCTGTCGCGCCGCGAGCGGGCGATGTGCATCCTGCCGATGGGCCGCGGTCTGGTGGCGCACACGCTGTACGAACCGCGCGACCTGAACGAGCCGGGCGATCTGTGGGCCGATGTCCCGGCGGCCAAGCCCGATCCGGAGATGGTGGGGCTGGCGACGCAACTGATCGACCGGCAGACCGGCACCTATGACCAGTCGGACGCGGAAGACCGCTACGAGGCGCGGTTGCGCGAGCTGATCGCCGCCAAGCTGAAGGGCGAGGGATTGTCGCCGGAACCGGAACAGGAAGCCGACCGCGGCAACGTCATCGACCTGATGGCGGCGCTGAAGCAGAGCCTGGGGGCCAAGGGTCAGGCGGGCAAGAATCCGGCGGGCAGGAATCCGGGGGCGAAGGAAACGCCAGCACGCGCCCCAGCGCATCCGAAGGGTCGTGCGTCACCAAAAGCGAAGGCAGGCCCCGCGCCCGCGCCTGTTGCAGCAGCAGCGCGCGCAGCCGCGCCCGCAAGGCGGCGTCGAGCCCACTGAACGGCTCGTCCAGCAGCAGCGCGCGCGGCCGCGCCAGCAGCACGCGCGCCAGCGCCACGCGCGCCCGCTGGCCGCCCGACAGCGTGGCCGGGTCGCGCGCCGCCAGGCCCGGCAGTTCCATCCCGGCCAATGCGGCCGCGACCGCCGCGCGCCGGGCCGTGCCGCCGCGCACGTCCCGGTGCAGGCCGAACAGCAGGTTGTCGCCGACGCTCAGGTGCGGAAACAGCAGATCGTCCTGGAACAGCATTCCCACGCGCCGCCGATGCGCCGGCAGGCCAGTGATGTCCTCGCCGCCGACGCTCACGCGGCCATCGCCGGCCAGGCCGGGCGGCGGCGTGCCGGCGATCCAGGCCAGCAGGCTGGATTTTCCGACGCCGCTCGGTCCCATCAGCGTCACCACCTCGCCCGGCGCCACGTTCAGGGTCAGGCCGCGCAGCAGGGTGCGCGCGCCCACGCGCAGGCCGATCCGCGTCAGCGCCAGCGTCATCGCGCCACCGCGATCCCGCGCCGCGCGCGCGCGCGCAGCGCCGGCAGCAGCACGGCCAGCGAGAACGCGGCCAGCGGCAGCGCCGCCTGCGCCAGCGCCGCCGCCGCGGCGCCGCGACGATCGGGGCCGGACGCCAGCGCCACCGCCGTGGTGGCCAGGGTCGCCACCCGTCCGGCGCCGGCGAACAGCGTCGGCAGGTACAGCCCCACCGAGACGGCAAACCCCACCGCGAACGCGCCCAGCAGCGGCCGCGCCAGCAACGGCAGGCGGATGCGCAGCAGCACCCGCCACGGTGGCGCACCCAGCGAGGCGGCGGCGCGGGCGTAGCGCGGATCGAGCGTCCGCCACGGCGCGGCCAGCGACAGCATCACGTAGGGCAGCACGAAGACCAGGTGCGCCCAGACCAGCGCGAACGCGCCGCCATCCAGGTGCAGCCGCACCAGCAGGATCTGCTGGCCCCACAGGAAGGCCGGCTGCGGCACCAGCAGCGGCACGAACAGCCAGGCCCGGGCCTGCGCCCCCGCGCCCAGCGCCGCGACCGCCAGCAGCAGCGCCAGCGAGGCGGCCCCCAGCGCGAGCGCCAGCGTGTTGCATCCTGCCCCGGCCAGCGATCCCAGGCGCTCGCCCAGCCGGGACGCCTGCCAGCCGGACGGCAGCGCGTCGGGAAATCGCCATGCGCCGGCACCCGCCCACAGCGCCAGCACCAGCACGCACGCAGCACCCGTCGCGGCCAGCAGCAGCCCGGCGGCGTTCGCGGCGGCATCGGCGGCACCGCCGCCGCCGCCCCGCCGACCGCGGCGCAACAGCGCCAGTCCGGCGGCGCCGGCCAGCGCCTCGATGCCGCACAGTGCGGCCAGCGCCGCGCCGACGATGGCGGCCAGCAGCACCGCGCCGGCGCTGCCGACCAGCCAGAGGGACAGATCGGGTGCCGCGAACCAGCGCAGCAACTGCACCGCGAGCGTCGGCGGGCTGCCGGGTCCCAGCACCAGCGAGACGTCCACCACCGACAGCGAGAACGCCAGCACCGCCATCACCGGCAGTCGGATCTGCGGCCAGATCGCGGGCAACAGCACCAGCAGCCACGCCCGCACCGGCCCGTAACCCAGCGCCGCGGCGGTGCGCAGCAGGGCCACGGGCCGCGTCTGCGCCAGCGCGGCCAGGACCGCCAGCAGCAGATACGGGGTTTCCTTCAGCCACAGCCCGGCGATCAGCGCCAGGCCGGCTGGATCATGGACGATCGCCACGTCCGGCGGCGCTTGCCAGCCGGTGAGCCACGGCGAGGTCAGCCGGGCGATCCAGCCGCTCGGGGCGATCAGGAACGCCAGCCCCACCGCCAGCGCCACATGCGGCGTCGCCAGCAGCGGCGGCAGCAGCGTCTGCACGCGGGCAAGCGCGCTGGCCCGCCGCGCCAGCACGGCCAGCAGCAGGGCGGTGGCCAGCGACAGCGACGTGGCGCCGAGGCCCACGCGCAGCGTCAGCAGCAGCGAGCGCGGCAGGCCCGGCCAGGCGAGCAATGCCCGCCAAGCGTGGAACGAAACGCCAGCGTCGCCAAATCCCGGAAAATAGCCGAAGCTGGGCAGCACCGTCCCGAGCAGTCCGGCCGCCACCGGCAGCAGCACGGGCAGCGCCGCCGCCCACCGCATCGCCTGACGCGACAATCGCCAGCCTACGCGCCGCACCCTGCACCGGACCCAAGGAGCACGCCCATGAAGTTAGCCACCGTCCTGATCGCCGCGGGCGCCGCGGCGCTGCTGGCGGCACCGGCCCGCGCCGCCGACGCGACCGCCATCGCGGCCGGCGCCCGCGTGCCGATCGAGGTGGTGATCGTCACCACGTTCCAGATGGGCCCCGAGGGCGGCCACCAGCCCGGCGAGTTCCACAACTGGGTAGAGCGGCTGCCGCTGCCCGACACGCTGCCGTTCCCGCAGGGCTACCGCGACCTGCGCTACAACCCGGATACGCATGTGCTGGGCATCGTCTCCGGCGAGGGGCCGACGCACATGGCGGCCTCGATCACCGCGCTCGCCAACGACGACCGCTTCGATTTCTCGCACGCCTACTGGCTGCTGGCCGGCATCGCCGGCATCGACCCGAACGCGGGCCCGGCCGGTTCGACGGCCTGGGCCAGCTACGTGGTGGACGGCGACCTCGCGTACGAGATCGACGCGCGCGAAATCCCCTCCGGCTGGCCCACCGGCTACGTGCCGCTCGGCCACTCGCGCCCCTATCAGCAGCCGCGGCCGGCGGTGAACTCGATCAACGGCGTCAACCTGTTCCGGCTGAACGCGGGGCTGGCCGACTGGGCGTACAAGCTGAGCCGCGCCCGCGCGGTGCTGCCCGACGACGCCAACCTGCGGGCCTTGCGCGCGGAATACACCAGCTTCCCCTACACGCAGTCGCCGCCGCAGGTGCTGCGCGGCGACGTGCTGGCGGCCGGCACGTTCTGGCTGGGCGCATACCTGAACATCTGGGCGGAAAACTGGGTGACGTATTGGAGCGACGGGAAGGCGCATTTCACGATGACCGCGGAGGAGGATGCCGGCTACATGCAGGCGCTGAGCTTTCTCGCCAAGGTTCACAAGGTGGATCTGGATCGCGTGATGGATCTGCGCGGCGCCAGCGACTTTTCCGTGCCGCATCCGGGCGAGACGGCGGCACAGTTGCTGGCCGGCGAGGCCAACGGCACCGGGTATTCGGCGTTCATCGAAAGCCTGACCGACGTCTATCTCACCGGGCGCGTGGTGGTGCGCGAGCTGACCGACCACTGGAGCGAGTACCGCGACCATGTGCCCGGCGACCATGTGCCCGGCGGGGCGCCCTGACCGGGGCGTTCGACGCTGATCTTCACGGCCGACGATTTCGGGCTGTGCGAGGCGGTGAACGAGGCGGTCGAGCGCGCCCATCGCGAAGGCGCGCTGACCCACGCCAGCCTGATGGTGGCCGGAGCGGCCGCCGCCGACGCGGTGGCCCGCGCGCGAGCGATGCCGGGGCTGCGGGTCGGGCTGCATCTGGTGGCCGTCGAGGGGCCGGCGGTGCTGCCGCCCGGCGACATCCCGGATTTGATCGACGCGGCGGGGTGGTTCCCGTCGGACCAGCTTCGGCTCGGCCTTCGGTACTCGTTCTCGCGGCCGGCGCGCCGGCAGTTGGCGCGCGAGGTGGCCGCCCAGTTCGACGCCTTCGCGGCCACCGGCCTGGCGCTGTCGCACGCCGACGCGCACAAGCACATGCACCTGCACCCCTATGTCGGGCGGCTGCTGGTCGGCATCGGCCGCCGGCACGGCTTGCGGCGGGTGCGCGTGCCGGCCGAGCCGCCGGCGGTGATGCGCCGCCTCGGCGAGCGTCCCGGGGTCGGCGCGTATGCGATGCACGCCTGGGCGCGGCTGCTGCGCCGCCAGGTGCGCGCGGCCGGGATGACGGCGCCCGACGCCGTGTTCGGGCTGGCCTGGAGCGGGCACATGACGGAGCCCCGGGTGTCCGCGCTGGTGCGGGCCGCAGCGTCCGGGGACATCGCGTCCGGGGGCATCGTGGCTGGCGATGGAATCGAGCTCTACTTCCACCCCGCCGCGCGGCGCGACGCGCTGCTCGACCGGCTGATGCCGGGCTACGAGCACGAGGCCGAGCTGGCGGCCCTGCTCAGTCCCGCCGTGGCCGCATCCCGCCCAGCAGCATCGGCATGAACAACAGGCTGGCCAGCACCGTGCAGCCGAGGCTGGTGAGCAGCAGCACGCCCATGCTGGCCGTGCCGGGATGGTGGTTCAGTGCCAGGGAGCCGAACGCCGTGCCGGTGGTCAGCGCCGAGAACGTCACCGCCCGCGCCGTCGCGGTGTCCAGGAACGAGGTGCCCCCGCTGCGCCAGTTCATCACGAAGTAGATGTTGAACGACACGCCGACCCCCAGCAGCAGGGGCAGGGCGATGATGTTGGCGAAGTTCAGCGACATCGGCGCCAGCACCACCACGATCACCGTCAGCAGTGCCGACAGCAGCAGCGGCGCCATCACCAGCGCCACGTCCAGCGGCCGGCGCAGCGCCAGGAACAGAATCACCGCGATCGCCGCCAGGGCCGCCAGGGCCGCGGTGCGGAAGGCGCCGACGATGGTCGCCGCGGTCTCGACGATGGTGACCGCCGAGCCGTTCGCGTCCGGCGCCACGCTTAGCACCTGTGCGACGAACTGGTGCAGCCCGCGGCTGTCGGCCGCGGCCGGCTTGGCCTGCACCTCGACCCGGGCGCGGCCGTCCGGCAGCATCCAGTCGCGCCGGATGTCGGGCGGCACGTCGGCCGCCGTCACCGGCTTTGCCGCCAGTGCCGCGCGCAGGCGATCGAGCTGCGTCGGCAGGAACCGCACCAGCGCCGCGTTGGCCGCCATTACCGTGGCGTCCGAGGCCTGGTCGAAACCGGCCAGGTCGTCGGCCAGCGGCCGCAGCGGATCGTCCGGCCGCAGTTTCGGCAGCACCGAGGCGATCGCATCGTGGGCGACGCGGGCGGCGGCGCGCACCTGGGCGGGCGTCACCGGGGCGGCCGAGGCGGGCGCGGTCAGGGTCGGCAGCAGGATGCTTTGCGCGTCGGCGATAGCGGCCAGTTTCGGCGCCTGGTCGGTCGGCACGAAGCTCGAGAGCGTCATCGCATCGGCGGCCAGCGGCAGCGCCCGCAGCCGTCCCGCCAGCGCGTCGGCGGCGGCCAGGTTCGGGGTCAGCACGTCGGCGGTGTACGGGTTGGTCAGCGGGCTGTCCATGAGGTCGTGCAGCGTGCGCATCGCCTCGGTGTCCGGATTCTGCACGTGCAGCGGATCGCTGTCGAACTCGATGCGCGGGAGCAGCAGCACTCCCAGCAGCGCCAGCGCCGCGAACGCCGCCAGCATCGGGCCGCGCACCCGCAGCAGGCGGCGCTCCATGCGGCCGGCCAGCGCCGAGCCGATCTCCTCGTGTTCCGGCCGTGGGTGGAACAGCGCCAGGCCCGCCGGCAGGAACACGATGGTGCAGACGAAGGCCACGATCATGCCGACGCCGGCGATCAGCCCCAGCTCGGCGACACCGGAGAAATCGGTCGGCACGAACGCCAGGAAGCCGGCCGCGCTGGCCGCGGCGGCCACCATGATCTGCCCCCCCACCCGCCCCGCGGTGGCCGACAGGGCGGCGTTGGGATTCGGGTTGCGCAATCGCTCGCTGCGGTAACGCACGCTGAACTGGATGGCGAAATCCACCGCGATGCCGATGAACAGCACCGCGAAGGCCACCGACACAAGGTTCAGCGTGCCCACCGCGACCGCGGCGAAGCCGGTGGTGGTCAGCAGCCCCAGCAGCAGGGTGCCCAGGATCGGCAGCATCAGCCGCCAGCTTCGCACCGCCAGGAACAGCCAGACGATCACCAGCAGCAGGCTGCCGATCAGCCCGTACAGCGCGCCGTGCGCGGCGGTCGCGAACTGCTCGTCGGATAGCGCCACCGAGCCGGTGATGCGCACCCGCGCCTCGCCGGCGCGCACGAACGGCAGTTGGGCGATGGCGTTGCGCATCGCCTGCGTGGCCGCCCCGCCCGGTTGCAGCGCGGCGTAGTCCAGATGCGGACTGACCAGCACGAAGCGGTATTGTCCCGCCAGGTCCGCCAGCGATCCGGCCAGCAGGCGCTCCCAGGACAGCGGCCGCGGATGGCCGGCCAGCGCGTCGGCCAGCGCCCCGTGGAAAGCGTCGAGGGCGGCGGCGAACGGACTGAGGTTTGCCTGGCCATGCCGCACGCCCATCGCCACCAGCGTCAGCGCCGCGAACAGGCCGCGTGCCGAGGGATCGGCGACGAGCTGGCCGAGGAACGGCTGCGCGTCGATGGTCTGGTTCAGCAGGCCATCGAGCTGCTTCTGGTCGAGAAACAGGAAGGCGTTCTGCGCGAACCACGGTGAGGCGTCGGGCCGCGTGACGCTGTGGAACATGGCCGGGTCGGCCGAGAGCGCATGGGCCAGGTCGGCGGCGGTGGCGTCCGCCTCCTCGGGCTCGCGCGCGTCGACCACTGCCACCAGCAGGTCGCGGAACTGCGGGAACTGCCGGTCGTGCTCGATCTGCCGCTGCCGCCAGGGCAGGCTCGCCGAGAACAGTTGGTCGGTGTCGGTCGAGACGCCGAGCCGCGTGTACACCGCCCAGGCGCACAGGGCAGCGAGCACGAGGCCCAGCAGCGCGACCAGCACGGCATGGCGCCGGCTGCGCTCGGCGATGCCGGCAAGCAGGTCGGAGAGGAACATGGGACGGGTGGGCAGCCTTCAGCGGACGCGGACGGAGGGCAGGGGATAGCGGCTGCCGCCGCTGGGGTCCATGCCGGCCGGGATCACAGCGGTGTTGGCTGTGCGCTCAGTGGCGGCGGCGCGCGCTGCCGTGTCCACGATGGCGGTAGCCTCCCCGATGCGCCCGGTGCGTGCGATGCCCGTGGTGGAAGGCCGCGTGATGATGCGAATGGTGCGAGTAATGCGTGTGCAGGCTGTGGCGCGGCGTGTACGCCAAGGCCGGATGCGCCATCGCGGCGACCAGCAGCAGCGCCGCGCTCAGCAGCAGGCGTGATCTATCGAGCATTCGGGGGAGTGGTCCTCGCCGTTGGCTTTCTGGTCGAGGAACAGCCCATAGAGGCCTGTTCGCCGTGCGTCCACCTAGATCAGCCGCAGCCGCCGCAACTCGCGGCGCATCGGCTCAGGGAGGGCCTGCTCGCCGTCGCCTTGTGGCCGGCCGGCCACATCCGGCGGCGCCGCCTCGGGCGCGAGATAGCGCCAGCCCTGGAACGCCCGGGTCGGCCGTCCCTCCACCGCCACCAGCGCGTGGTCGAGCACCAGGGCGGCGCACGCGCGGCCGTCTGCGAGGCGGTCGGGGGTGATGGCAAGGATGCGCTGGCGCACCAGCATCGCCCCCTGGATCACCCAGTACAGCGAGCCGCCGGCGACGATGTCGGCGGCGCGGCGCGGCATTTGGCGGGTCAGGTGGCGCAGCGGCGGAGCCTCGACGGCACGCCTTGCCTGCCAGTCGCGCAGGTCGGCGATGTCGCGGGCGCCAACCGCGAGCTTGGCCAGATGCAGCATCGCGCCGGTCTGCCCCGCCCGCGCGGGCCCGGCAAGATGCGGCCATTGCGGCGGCGGCCCCGTGGTCGCTATGTGGCGCCGCGCGGGGCACTGCTCCGCACGCAAAAAGGGGGAGAGACACGATGCTGAGACAGACCATGTCCATCGCCGCCTGCGCGGCCGCCGCGACGTTCGCGGTGGCGGCCAGCGGGCCGGCGCACGCCCAGGGCAGCGGCTCGGCCACGCTCGACGCGGTGCGCGCGCGCGGCCAGTTGGTGTGCGGCGTGGCCGGCGTCGTCGCCGGATTCTCGCTGCCCGACAGCCAGGGCGTGATGCGCGGCATCGATGCCGACGGCTGCCGCACCATCGCGGCCTCCGTGCTGGGCGACGCCAACAAGGTGAAGTTCGTCAACCTCGATACGGAAAACCGCTTCACCGCCCTGCAATCGGGCGAGATCGACGTGCTGATCCGCAGCACCACCTGGACGCTCGGGCGGGAGGCCAATCTTGGCACTCTGTTCGCCGCCGTGAACTACTACGACGGCACCGGCTTTCTCGTGAAAAAGAGCAGCGGCGTGAAATCGGCCAAGGAGATGGACGGCGCCACCATCTGCGTGCAGCCCGGCACCAGCACCGAACTCGCCATCGCCGACTATTTCCGCAACAACAAGATGAAGTTCACGCCGGTGCTGATCCAGGACAAGACCGAGATCGAGCGCACCTTCGTGGCCGGCCGCTGCGACGCCTATTCCACCGACAGCTCCGCGCTGGCCACCTTCCGCGCGACCCAGCCGAACAAGGACGACTACGTGCTGCTGCCCGAGATCATCAGCAAGGAGCCGCTGGCCTACGAGGTGCGCAAGGGCGACGACAAGTGGTTCGACATCGTGCGCTGGACCTTTTTCGCGGGCCTGACCGCGGAGGAGCAGGGCGTGACCCAGGCCAACGTCGACCAGATGCTGACCAGCACCAACCCCGACGTCCGCCGGCTGCTGGGCCTGGAGGGCGACATGGGCAAGGCGCTCGGGCTGGACAACAAGTGGGCGTACAACGTCATCAAGCAGGTCGGCAACTACGGCGAGATCTGGAACCGCGACATCACGCCGCTGGGCGTGCCGCGCGGCATCAACAACCTGTGGACGCATGGCGGCCTGCAATACGCGCCGCCAATTCGCTGAGGCGCGACGACCCGGCCCTCTCCCTTGCGGAGAGGGCCGGGTGAGGGCCGCTGATCGGCAGCGGTGCGGGCCGCGGCAACGGCGCATTGCGCCGCCGGGCGAAACGCCTGCATGTTGTCCGCAATGAGCAGCCATGCGCCTACTCCCTATCAGGGCGACCCGCGCCTGACCGCCGCCACGGCGCCGCCGCGTCGCCGGATGCGGCTGGCGTGGTCCGACCCGACGTTGCGCAGCATCGTCTGGCAGGCGGTGATCCTGGCCGCCGTCGCGGCGGTGCTGTGGTATGTGATCGGCAACACCGCGCGCAACCTCGCGGTCCGCCATATCGCCACCGGCTTCGGCTTCCTCGGCCAGACCTCCGGCGTGCCGATCGGCGAGACCCTGTTGCCCTACACGCCCGGGGTCAGCACGTACGCGCAGGCGCTGCTGATCGGCGTGCTGAACACCGCGAAAGTCGCCCTGGTGGGGGTCGTGCTCGCCACCCTGCTCGGCACGCTGGTCGGCGTGCTGCGGCTGTCGCCGAACTGGCTCGCCGCGCGCCTGGCCGCGGCGTATGTCGAGCTGATCCGCGATGTCCCCGTGCTGCTGCAACTGCTGTTCTGGTACGGGCTGACGCTGGGCCTGCCGGCGCCGCGCCAGGCGATCCATGTGGGCGCGGTGTTCCTGTCCAACCGCGGCATCAAGCTGCCGACGCTGATCTGGCAGCCGGCACATTCGGCGGCGCTGCTGGCCTGCGCCCTCGGCATCGCGCTGACGCTCGCCTGGTCCGCCCGGGCGCGGCGACGGCAAGCCGCGACGGGGCGGATCCCGGTGCTCTGGCCGGTCGGCCTGGCGCTGATCGTGGGCCTGCCGCTGCTGGTCTGGGCGGCGCTTGGCGCCCCCGCCGCCCTGGACCGCCCGGCGCTGCACGGCTTCGGCTTCTCCGGCGGCCTTACCGTCAGCCCGGAATACGCCGCGCTGCTGATCGGCCTGGTGATCTATACCGCCGCCTATATCGCCGAGATCGTGCGCTCCGGCATCGAGGCGGTGCCTTCCGGCCAATGGGAAGCGGCCGCGGCGCTGGGCCTGCATCGCGGCCGGGTGCTGCGGCTGATCGTGCTGCCGCAGGCGCTGCGGGTCATCATCCCGCCGCTCACCAGCGAATATCTGAACCTCACCAAGAACAGCTCGCTGGCGGTGGCGATCGGCTATCCGGACATCGTCTCGATCGCCGACACCACGCTGAACCAGACCGGCCAGGCGATCGAGGGAGTGGCCATCATCATGGTCGTGTACCTGGTCATCAGCCTGTCGATCAGCGCGCTGATGAACTGGTACAACGCGCGCATCGCGCTGGTGGAGCGCTAGGCCGTGCCGGGCGAACGCCTGATGCCGGTCGGCGGCGAGCCGGTGTCCTCGCTGGCCGGCGCCACCGTCGCCCCGACCCCGCCGCCCGGCGTGTTGCGCGACCGCCTCGGCTGGGTGCGCCAGCGGCTGTTCGGCGGCTGGATGTCGAGCATCGTGACGCTGCTGCTGCTCTACGCCCTCGTGCAACTGGCCTGGGGCTTGTTTCACTGGGGCGTGCTGCGCGCCGTCTGGAGCGTGCCGCGCACCACGACCGGGCTGCCGGACAGCAGCGCCTGCCAGGCGCCGGGGGTGGGCGCCTGCTGGGCGGTGATCGGCGACAAGTACCGCTTCATCCTGTTCGGCCGCTATCCGTACGCCGAGCAATGGCGGCCGCTGATCTGCATCGCGCTGTTTGTCGGCCTGTACGTGGTCTCCGGGATGCGGCGGTTCTGGCGGCGGGAACTGGCGCTGGTGTGGATCGCGGCGCTGGCGGCGATCTTCGCGCTGATGTGGGGCGGCTTCGCGGGCATGGGCTTCGTGCCCACCGACCAGTGGGGCGGCCTGCCGATCACCCTGATCCTGTCCACCTTCGGCATCGCCGCGGCGTTTCCGCTCGCCGTGGTGGTCGCCCTCGGCCGCCGCTCGCGCGGATTGCCGGCGGTGCGGATGATGTGCGTGGTCTATGTCGAGCTGATCCGCGGCGTGCCGCTGATCGCCGTGCTGTTCATGGCCAGCGTGATGTTCCCGCTGTTCATGCCGGAGGGCATCAGCCCCAACAACCTGCTGCGCGCGCAGGTCGCCATCATCCTGTTCGCCGCCGCCTACCTCGCCGAGGTGGTGCGCGGCGGCCTGCAAGCATTGCCGAAGGGGCAATACGAGGCCGCCGACGCGCTGGGCTTGTCGTACTGGCACAAGACCTGGCTGGTCGTGCTGCCGCAGGCGCTGCGGCTGGTGATCCCGCCGCTGGTCAACACCTTCATCGGGCTGTTCAAGGACACCTCGCTGGTGACGATCATCGGCATCTACGACCTGCTGCTGGCGGGCCGCACCGCGATCCAGGATCCGAGATGGACCGGCTTTTCCACCGAGGTGTACCTGCTGATCGCCGCGATATATTTCGTGTTCTGCTATGCCATGTCGCGCTACAGCCGCGGCCTGGAAGCGCAGATGTCCGCCGGGCGACGACGCTGAAAAGGGATTCTTCCGCATGAGCGAGGCCGCGTCCGCCATCGAGCTGGACCACGTCAACAAATGGTACGGCGCGATGCACGTGCTGCGCGACGTGTCGCTGAACGTGGGCCAGCGCGAGCGCGTGGTGGTGTGCGGCCCGTCCGGGTCCGGCAAGTCGACGATGATCCGCTGCATCAACCGGCTGGAGACCCACCAGAAGGGCCGCATCGTGGTCGACGGCACCGAGCTTACCGACGACACCCGCGCGCTGGACACCGTCCGGCGCGAGGTCGGCATGGTGTTCCAGAGCTTCAATCTGTTCCCGCATCTGACGGTGCTGGAGAACTGCACGCTGGCGCCGATCTGGGTGCGGAAGATGCCGAAGCGCGACGCCGAGTCGCTCGGCATGGAATACCTGACGCGCGTGAAGATCCCCGAGCAGGCGAAGAAGTATCCCGGCCAGTTGTCGGGCGGCCAGCAGCAGCGCGTGGCGATCGCGCGTGCGCTGTGCATGAGGCCGAAGATCATGCTGTTCGACGAGCCGACCTCCGCACTCGATCCGGAGATGATAAAGGAGGTGCTGGACACCATGATCCTGCTCGCCGAGAGCGGCATGACGATGGTGTGCGTCACGCACGAGATGGGGTTCGCGCGCCAGGTGGCCGATCGCGTGGTGTTCATGGATCGCGGCGAGATCGTGGAGGCCGGGCCCCCGGCGGAGCTGTTTGCCAATCCGAACACGGAGCGGCTGAAGCTGTTCCTCAGCCAGATCCTACGGGGACACTGAACGCCCCCGACCGCTCGCCAACGTCGGGTCAAGCGCGTTTGGCAGGAACGGGATGCCGCGCTGCAAGTCGTTGCGGTTCGGCAGCAGCGAGGCGTTCCAGCCGCCGCCCAGCGCCTGGATCAGCGCCACGCTCGCCACCAGGCGGTTCTGCCGGATGGTCAGCGCCGCCTGCTCGTCGGACAGCGCGGTGTTCTCGGCCGTCACCACCGTCGTGTAGGCCTGCGTGCCCGCGCGATACTCGTTGAGCGCGATCTGCACGGCATGGCGCGCGTCGCGCACCGCCGCGTCCTCGACCGCCGCCTCCTGCTGCAGGATGCGCAGGTCCGACAGCTCATCCTCGACCTGCTGGAACGCGGTCAGCACGGTCTGGCGATAGTTCGCCACCGCCTCGTCGTAGGTGGCGCGCGCCGCCGCCACGGCGGCCGAGCGCGCGCCGCCCTCGAAGACGCTTTCGGCGGCGCTGGCGCCCAGCGACCAGACGCGGTTCGAGGCGGAGATCAGCGAGGAGATCGGGTCGCCGGCGTAGCCGTACAGCGCGGACAGGCTGATGTCCGGATAATAGTTGGCGATGGCGGCGCCGATCAGCGCGTTCTCCTCCTGCATGGCGCGCTCGGCCGCGGCGATGTCGGGGCGGCGTTCGAGCAGCGCCGACGGCACGCTCGCCGGCACCACCGGCACGTCGTGCGCCAGGTCGCCGCGGGCGATGGCAAGCTCGGCCGGCGGATGCCCGGTCAGCACGGCGATCGCGTGCTCGTACTGCGCGCGCGCCACGCCGACATTCACGAGCTGGGCCTGGGTCGTTTCAAGCTGCACCTGCGCGGTGATGACGTCCGAGCGCGCGGCGACGCCGACCTGGTACTGGTTCTGCGTGATCTGCAACGAGCGTCGGTAGTCGCGCACCGTGTCGGTCAGCAGCCGGTCGAGCGCGTCCGAGGCGCGCAGCTCGAAATAGTCGGTGGCCAGCGAGCCTTGCGCGGACAGGCTCGCGTTGGCGACGTCGGCGGCACTGGCCTGCGCGCCGGCCACGTCGCTCTCGACGGTGCGGCGGATGCGGCCCCACACGTCGAGATCCCAGCTCGCCGAACCCTCCAGGCTGTAGCTCGTGCGGGTGCGGGTGCCGGTGCCCAAGCCGGCGCTGGTGGCGCCGGCGAAACCGCCGCCGCCGCCGCTGCTGCTGCTGCGGGTGTCCGAGGCGGTGCCGCTCAGCACCGGGAACAGGTTGGCGCGCGCCTCCTGCACGATCGCCGCCGATTGCCGATAGGCGGCCAGCGAGGCGGCGAGCGTCTGGTTGGAGACGTCGATCTCGCGTTCCAGCCGATCGAGCAGCGGGTCGCGATAGACCGACCACCACGCGCCCTTGTCGATGGCGTCGATCGGCGTCGCCGGCTTCCATCCGGCAAGCTCCTTGTAGGCGACGGTGACGGGTGCCGTGGCCCGCTGGTAGTTCGGCCCCACCATGCAGCCGCATAGCGGCAGCAGTCCGAGCAGCAGCGCGCGTCTCATTCGCCGGGCTCCGCGATCGGTCCGCCCGGCAGGTCGGGGTACAGGCGCTCCCACCGCTCGCGGCACCACAGGCCGAAGCGGTCGAGATACAGGTAGACCACCGGCGTGGTGTACAGCGTCAGGATCTGGCTGACCATCAGGCCGCCGACGATGGAGATGCCGAGCGGCGGGCGCAGTTCCGAGCCCTCGCCGCCGCCGAGCGCCAGCGGCAGCGCGCCGAGCATCGCCGCGAAGGTCGTCATCATGATCGGGCGGAAGCGCAGCAGGCAGGCCTGGAAGATCGCGTCGCGCGGCGTGGCGCCGGCGCGTTCCGCCTCGAGGGCGAAGTCGATCATCATGATCGCGTTCTTCTTCACGATGCCGATCAGCAGGATCACGCCGATCAGGGCGATGATGCTGAACTCGGTGTGGAACAGCAGCAGCGCCAGCACCGCGCCCACGCCGGCCGACGGCAGGGTGGAGAGGATGGTCAGCGGATGGATGTAGCTTTCGTAGAGGATGCCGAGCACGATGTAGACCGCCGCCAGCGCGGCGGCGATCAGGATCGGCTCGCTGCTGAGCGATGCTGGAACGAGGCGGCGGTGCCGGCGAAGGCGCCGTGGATCGAGGCCGGCATGCCGATCTGCCGCGTGGCGCGCTCGATCGCCTGCGTGGCGTCGCTGAGCGACTTGCCGGGCGGCAGGTTGAACGAGAATGTCGTGGCGACGAACTGCCCCTGATGGTTGACGGCCAGCGGCGTGGTGCCCGGGCCGTAGCTGCGAAGGCGGCGAGCGGCACCATCGTCTCCTTGGTCGTGCTGACCGAGGCGCCGGTTGACGCGCTCGACTTGCCGCTGGCCGCGATGGCGTTGATCGCGGCGTTGCGCGCCGAGCTGCTGTTGGGCGCGCTGGCGCTGGCGCTGGACGCGCTGCTTGCGGCGGTCCCGGCGCCGGCATTGGTGCTGCTGGCGGAGGTGCCGCTGGTGGTCACGGTGCCGCTCGGCGCCTGCGTGGTCTGCGTCCCGCTGGCCGCGATGCCGGAGGTGCTGACATAGAGCTGCTTCAGCGTGTCGGGGCTCTGCCAGTAGCGCGGCGCCACCTCCATCACGACGTGGTACTGGTTCAGCTCATTGTAGATGGTCGAGACCTGGCGCTGGCCGAACGCGTCGTACAGCGTGTTGTCGATGCGCGGTCGCGTTCAGGCCCAGCCGCGCGGCGGTGTCGCGGTCGATCGTCAGGTCGGTCTCCAGGCCGCCTTGCTGCTGGTCGGAGTTGACGTCCGCGAGGTCTGGCGAATGCTGCAAGGCGGCGGTGAGCTTCGGCGCCCACTCGTACAGCGTCGGCGCGTCGTCGGCCTGCAGCGTGTACTGGTACTGCGCGTTGCTCTGCCGGCCGCCGACGCGGATGTCCTGGGCCACCTGCAGGAACAGCCTGCGCGCCCGCGACCTTGCGCGAGCTTGGGGCGCAGGCGCGCGATCACCCGATCGGCCGACAGATGGCGCTGGGCCAGCGGCTTGAGCGAGATGAACACGAAGCCGGAATTGGTCTGCCGGCCGCCGGTGAACCCGACCACGCTGCCCACCGCCGGATCGGCCTGCACGATGCCCTCGAACTGCGCGAGCTTCTGCCGCATCGACTGGAACGAGATGCTCTGATCGGCCTGGATGCCGCCGATCATCCGCCCGGTGTCCTCCTGCGGGAAGAAGCCCTTTGGGATGATGACGAACAGGAAGACGTTGAGGCCGACGGTCGCCAGCAGCACCAGCGCCACCAGCCGGGAATGGCGCAGCGCCCAGCCGAGCGACCGCTCGTAGCCGCGCAGCATGGCGGTCGAAGCCGCGTTCGCTGGCGCGGAACAGCCGCCCGGGAGCGCCGGTCGCCGCGCACGCGCAGAAACCGCGCGCACATCATCGGCGTGGTGGTGAGCGAGACCAGCAGCGACACGACGATGGCGATCGACAGGGTGACGGCGAACTCGCGGAACAGCCGCCCGACGATGCCGCCCATCAGCAGGATCGGCAGGAACACCGCGACCAGCGAGATGCTGATCGACAGCACGGTGAAGCCGACCTCGCGCGCGCCGTGCAGCGCCGCCTGCAGCGCGGCATGCCCGCTTCGATGTGGCGCGAGATGTTCTCCAGCACCACGATCGCGTCGTCGACCACGAAGCCGGTGGCGATGGTCAGCGCCATCAGCGAGAGGTTGTCGAGGCTGAAGCCCAGCAGGTACATCACGCCGAACGTGCCGATGAGCGAGATCGGCACGGCGACGCTCGGGATCAGCGTCGCGCGCACGTTGCGCAGGAACACGAACACCACCAGGATCACCAGCCCCACCGAGATCAGCAGCGTGCGCTGCGTGTCGGCGAGCGAGGCGCGGATCGTGGTGGTGCGGTCGATGGCGATGGTCACGTCGATGCTGCCCGGCAACGCGGCGCGAAGCTGCGGCAGCAGGGCGCGGATGCCGTCCACGGTGTCGATGATGTTGGCGCCCGGCTGGCGGTAGACGATCACCAGCACCGAGGGCTTGCCGTTGGCGATGCCGGCGTTGCGCAGATCCTCGACCGAGTCCGATGACGTCGGCGACGATCGGACAGCCGCACCGCCGCACCGTTGCGATAGGCGACGACCAGCGGCAGGTAGTCGGCGGCCTGGCTTGCCTGGTCGTTGGTGTAGAGCTGGTAGTGGGTATCGCCGTCCTCCAGCGCGCCCTTCGGCGCGTTGGCGTTGGCCGAGGCGAGGGCGGCGCGCACGTCCTCCAGCCCGATGCCGTAATGGAACAGCGCGCCGGGGTTGAGTTCCACGCGCACGGCGGGCAGCGCGCTGCCGCCGAGATCGACCTCGCCCACGCCCGGCAGTTGCGACAGGCGCTGCTGGAGCACGTTCGAGGCGGCGTCGTAGAGCTGGCCCTGCGTCAGCGTCTTGGACGTCAGCGCCAGGATCATGATCGGCGCGTCCGCCGGATTGACCTTGTGGTAGGTGGGATTGCTGCGCAGGCTGGTCGGCAGGTCGGCGCGCGCGGCGTTGATCGCCGCCTGCGACGTCGCGCGCGGCGCCGTTGATGTCGCGGTCCAGGCCGAATTGCAGCACGATCCGGGTCGATGCCGACCGAACTGTGCGAGGTCATCTCGGTCACGTCGGCGATCTGCCCGAGATGGCGTTCCAGCGGGCTCGCCACGCTGGTGGCCATGATGTCTGGGACTGGCGCCCGGCATGCTGCGCCATGCACCGAGATGGTCGGGAAATCGACCTGCGGCAGCGGCGAGACCGGCAGCCTCGCGATAGGCGAACATGCCGGCCAGCGCGATGCCGATGGTCAGCAGCGTGGTCGCGACCGGCCGCGCGATGAACGGGCTGGACAGGTTCATGTCCGCGCCGGTTCCGGCGGCAGCGGCGGCGGCTGGTCGAAGCGCGCGGGCGGCCCGAAGCGGCGCGAGATGGCATCGAAGAACAGGTAGATCACCGGCGTGGTGAACAGGGTCAGCACCTGGCTCACGATCAGGCCGCCGACGATGGCGATGCCGAGCGGACGGCGCAGCTCCGAGCCGGTGCCGGTGCCGAGCATCAGCGGCAGCGCGCCGAACAGGGCGGCCAGCGTGGTCATCAGGATCGGCCGGAAGCGCAGCAGGCAGGCCTGGTAGATCGCCTCGCGCGGCGCCATGCCCTCCTCGCGCTCGGCCTCCAGCGCGAAGTCGATCATCATGATCGCGTTCTTCTTGACGATGCCGATCAGCAGCACGATGCCGATGATGCGCGATGACGTCGAGATCCGCCCCGGCGATCATCAGCGCCAGCAGCGCGCCGACGCCGGCCGACGGCAGGGTCGACAGGATCGTGATCGGGTGGATGAAGCTTTCGTAGAGCACGCCCAGCACGATGTACATCGTGGCGATGGCGGCCAGGATCAGGAACAGCTCGTTGCTGAGCGAGGTCTGGAACGCCGCCGCCGCGCCCTGGAAGCTGGTCTGGAAGCTGGCCGGCAGCGCGATCGCCTTCTCGGCTTGCTGGATCGCCGTCACCGCCGCCGCCCAGCGAGGCGCCCTGGGCGAGATTGAACGAGATGGTGGTCGCCGGGAACTGGCTCGAGATGGCTGATGACCAGCGGCGAGGGCCGCTGTCGCGACGGTGGCGATCGCCGACAGCGGCACCTGGCCGGTGGTCGCCGTGGACGACGGCAGATAGATCGAGTTGAGGCTGGCGATGGTGTGCTGCATCGACGGGTCGGCTTCCAGGATCACCCGATACTGGTTGGACTGGGTGAAGATGGTCGAGACGATGCGCTGGCCGAAGCTGTCGTACAGCGCGTTGTCGACCGTCGCCGGAGTGATGCCGAAGCGGGCCGCCGTGGCGCGGTCGATGGTGATCTGCGCGGCCAGCCCGCTCTGCTGCATGTCGCTGGCGACATCGGTGATCTGCGGCACCTGCTGCAGCCGCGTCCACCAGCTTGGGCACCCACGCGGTGAAGTCGGCGGCGTTCGGATCCTCCAGCACGAACTGGTACTGCGTGGCGCTGACCGTGGTGTCGATCGTCAGATCCTGCACCGGCTGCATGAACAGGGTGATGCCGGTCACGTCGCGCGTCTCGTTCTGCAAGCGGCGGATGATCGCGCTGGCGCGTCAGGCTGCGGTCGTCGCGCGGCTTGCAGGTTGATGAGGAAGCGGCCCGCGTTCAGCGTGGTGTTGCTGCCGTCCACGCCGATGAACGAGGACAGGCTGACCACGTCCGGGTCTTTCAGGATCGCGGCGGCCAGCCGCTCGCTGCCGCCGCGCCATCGCGCTGAACGAGATGGTCTGCGCGCGCCTGCGAGATGCCCTGGATCGCGCCGGTGTCCTGCACCGGGAAGAAGCCCTTGGGGATGATGACATACAGCCACGCGGTCAGCACCACGGTCGCGGTGGCCACCGACCAGCGTCAGGATCTGGTGGTCCAGCACCACGTTCAGCGCCGCGTCCGTACTGCCGGATCACCGCGTCGAAAAATCGCCCGCTGGCCCGCTCGAAGCGGCCGCCCTGATGCTGCGGGCGCAGCAGCCGCGCGCACATCATCGGCACCAGGGTCAGCGAGACCACGGCGGAGATGACGATGGTGATGGCCAGGGTGATCGCGAACTCGTGGAACAGCCGCCCCACCACGTCGCCCATGAACAGCAGCGGGATCAGCACCGCGATCAGCGAGACGGTGAGCGATATGATGGTGAAGCCGATCTGCTGGGCGCCCTTCAGCGCGGCGGCGAGCGGCCGTTCCCCGCTTCGACGTAGCGGGAGATGTTCTCGATCATCACGATCGCGTCGTCCACCACGAAGCCGGTCGCGATCGTCAGCGCCATCAGCGACAGGTTGTCCAGGCTGAAGCCGAGCAGGTACATCGCCGCCAGCGTGCCGACCAGCGAGAGCGGCACCGACAGGCTGGGGATGATGGTGGCGGGGATGTTGCGCAGGAACAGGAAGATCACCAGCACCACCAGCGCCACCGCCAGCCCGAGCTCGAACTCGACGTCGGAGACCGAGGCGCGGATCGTGCCGGTGCGGTCGGTCAGCACCGTCACGTCGAGTGCCGCCGGCAGCGAGGCGGTGAGCTGCGGCAGCAGCGCCTTGATGGAGTCGACCACCGAGATCACGTTGGCGCCCGGCTGGCGCTGCACGTTCAGGATCACCGCCGGCGTGGTGCTCGCTCCAGGCGGCCAGCTTGGTGTTTTCCGCGCCTCGCTCCACCGTCGCGACATCGCGCAGGCGCACCGGCGCGCCGTTCTTGTAGGCGATCACCTGGTCGGCGTAGCCGGCGGCACTCTGGATCTGGTCGTTGGCGTTGATCGTGTAGGACTGCGAGGGACCGTCGAAATTGCCTTTCGGCGTGTTGACGTTGATGTTGCCGATGGTGGTGCGCAGGTCGTCGATGTTCAGTCCGTAGGCGGCCAGCGCGCGGACATTGGCCCGCACCCGCACCGCCGGCCGCTGGCCGCCGCTGATGCTGACCAGGCCCACGCCGGAAAGCTGCGAGATCTTCGGCGCCAGGCGCGAATTCGCGGCATCCTCCACCTCGGTCAGCGCCATCGTCTTCGATGTCACCGCCAAGGTCAGGATCGGCGCATCGGCGGGGTTGACCTTGGCGTAGATCGGCGGCGCCGGCAGGTCCGACGGCAGCAGGTTGCCCGCGGCGTTGATCGCCGCCTGCACCTCCTGCTCGGCGATGTCGAGGTTGATGTCGAGCGAGAACTGCAGCGTGATGACCGAGGCGCCGGCGGAACTCGCCGAGGACATCTGGTTCAGGCTCGGCATCTCGCCGAACTGGCGCTCCAGCGGCGCGGTCACGGACGAGGTCATCACCTCCGGGACTGGCGCCGGGATAGAAGGTCTGCACCTGGATGGTCGGGTAGTCGACCTCCGGCAGCGCGGAGATCGGCAGGAAGCGGTACGAGACGATGCCGACCAGCAGGATCGCCGCCATCAGCAGCGTGGTCGCCACCGGGCGCAGGATGAACGGACGCGACGGATTCATTGGGCGGGCTGCGGGGTCTTCTTGCCGCGCTGCTTGCGTGGCGCGGCGCTCGCGCCCGGCGTGGCGGCGGCCGGGGTCGCCGAGGCAGGGGGCGGGACGGTGATCTTGGCGCCGTCGCGCAGCCGGTCGGCGCCGTCGATCACGACCTTGTCGCCGACCGCGAGCCCGCTCGTTACCGACGTCATCTCGCCGCTCGCCGGGCCGATCTTCACCGGCCTGACCGAGACGGTGTTGTTGGCGTTGACCAGGTAGACGAAGGTGCCGGGCGCACCGCGCTGGATCGCCGGCGTCGGCACCACCACCGCGCCGCGCACGGTGTCGACCAGCAGGCCCACGTTGACGAACTGGTTGGGAAACAGCGCCTCGTCGGTGTTGGCGAAGCTGGCGCGCAGCTTGACCGTGCCCGTGGTGGTGTCGATCTGGTTGTCGATCGTGACGAGCGTGCCGGTGGCGATCTTGCTGGTGTCCGCGCGGTTCGACGCGGTCACGGGCAGGCTGGCGCCGGCGGCCATCCGCCTGGTGATCTGCGGAATGTCGTCCTCGGGCAGCGTGAAGATGACGCTGATCGGCTTGATCTGCGTGATGACCAGCAGCCCGGTGGTGCTGCCGGCCTGCACGTAGTTGCCGGGGTCGACCAGCCGCAGGCCGACGCGGCCGTCCACCGGCGCGGTGATATGGCAATACACGAGGTTGAGCTTCTGCGTGTCCACGGCCGACTGGTCGGCCTGCACGGTGCCCTCGTACTGGTGGACCAGGGACGCCTGCGTGTCGACCTGCTGGCGGGCGATGCTGTCCTGGCGATTCAGCGTGCGGTAGCGCGCGAGGTCGATGCGCGCGTTCTGCAACAGCGCCTGGTCGTGCGCCAGCGTGCCTTGCGCCTGCTCCAGCGCGATCTGGTAGGGCCGCGGGTCGATCTGCGCGAGAAAATCGCCCTTCTTGACCTCCTGGCCTTCCTTGAAGCCGACCGCGGTGAGCTGTCCATTGACCTGCGTCTGCACCGTGACGGTGGCGAACGGCGTGACCGTGCCCAGCGCGTTCAGCACGATCGGCACATCGGCCGTGGTTGCCGGGGCGTCGCGCACCGCCTGCGGCGGGACGGCCGGTGCCGGGCGATGGCCGCCGCCCCAGGGATGCAGCCACAGCACGACGGCGATGCCCACCGCACAGCAGCAGGAGCAGCGCCCAGCGACGGCCGCGCTTGTGGCGTGCGCGCGGCGGGGCGACGCTGATCTGGCCCGGTGTGGCATCCATGCGGTTGACCTGTTCATCCATGCGTGGCTCGGTGCTTCATCGGCCTCTGATGCCTCTGGCGAGACTTCCGAGCAGCCGCAACGGCGTCGTCGCTCGCCACGAGCGGGAAGCCAAAATGCTGTGCAGCCGCCGCCGGTCCGCGGCGAGCGCGTCGATATAGCCCTGTTGCAGACGATCGACGTCGGACAGCAGCCGGTGCAAAACCTCGAACTCTTCCGCGGCGGCCACGGACTCGCCCCGCAGTGCATCCGTAACCGCGCACCACGCCAAGCCGGCGAGAAGGCCAAGGCCGGGCGAGCGCGCCGCCGGCTCGGCCGCCTGGTGCAGCAGGCGCGGCTTGAGAAAGCGGTCGACCTCGCCACGCATCTGGTCCGGCGTGTTCGGCCAGGTCAGGTGAAAGGTCCGGGCAATTCGGCCAAGCGTTCCTTGCCAGTCCTCGATCGCCGCGCGCGCATCGACCCAGGCGCGCGGGCAGTCGCGCGTATGCGCCTCCGCCTCGGCGATCGAGCGCACCCACAGCAATTCGGCGGTGCTGGGGTCGATGCCGTCGCGGTCCACGAGCGATCGGATCACTTCCAGCGGCGGGCGGACCTGCACCAGGATCAGCGGCTCGATGTCCAGCGTGTCGAGCGCGTCGAGGTACAGCGGCAGCAGCCTGGTGATGCGCGGGTCCTTCAGCACGGACAGGCCGGCCGCGCCGCAGCATTGTCGGATCGCCTCGCACACGCTGGGCATGAACGAATGGGCGTGGCGGGAGCGGAACCACGCATCCGGAATCGGCCGGGGGTCGTCCCAGCGCCGATCCAGCGCGGCCAGGATCCCCTCGTTCAGCGCGACCAGGCTGCTCGGCTCCCAGTGGCCGAGCGGATTGCCGAACCCCGACCGCATCAGGCCCGCCGGCAGCGCGGCACCCGCGAGGCTGCACAGGCGTGTCACGAGCGAGGTGCCGCTGCGGCTCATGCCCAGGACAAGAATCGCACGCTGGCGCGGCTGCGGGAGCGGCGTGATCGTCGCGCCGGGCAGGCGTACGACCTCGGCCGTCGAGCCGGCGCCTGCGGGATGCGGCGACGCCGTTTCCCGCGTGATCGGTGCGCGCTGCGTATGCATGGCCGGCTACCGCGAACCCGGCACTGCGCGATCGCCTCGCCGCGGCGCCAACTCGGCGCCAGCCACGCCGCCGTACCAGAATTGCCGCGCGGGGAGCGTATTCTCGGCGGTCATTGTCTCCGGCTTCTCCGGTCCTTCCGGTGCGGCGAAGGCGGCCATCGCGCCGGTGTCCGGCGTCAGCGCCGGCAGCTCGATGCGCACCGCCAATCCCGGATCGGCGTTCGCGGCCGTGATGCGGCCGCCATGCAGTTCGACAGCGCGCTTGCAGATCGCAAGCCCGAGGCCGACGCCGCCGGTGTTGCGCGCGCGCGCCTCATCGACGCGGTAGAACGGCTCGAACAGATGCGCCAAGGCCGCGGGCGGAACCCCCGGGCCGCGGTCGCGCACGACCAGGCGCGCCCACGGTCCGGAACGGTCCAGGATGGCCGCGACCGCGGTGTTGTCCGGAGCGTAGAACAGCGCGTTGAGCAGCACGTTCTCGGCCACCCGCCGCAGCAGCGCCGCATCGCCCCTGACCCAGACCGGGCCGCCGCGGCCGATCAGGCGCAGCCCGTGCGCGCGCTCGCCCCACTCGAATGTCAGGTCGTCCACCGCTTCCTGCACGACGGCCGCCAGATCCACCGGGGCGGACTGGCCCGGCCCCGCGCTGCCTTGCAGCGACGCCAGCATCAGCAACTCGCGCACCAGCCGCGAGACGGTGTCCAGCTCGCGTTCCATGCGGTCGAACCGAGGTGCCGCTGTCTCGTCTGCCTCCCGCCGCGCCAGGCCGAGTGCCAGGCTGAGCCGGGCCAGCGGCGATTTGATCTCATGGCTCACGTCGCCGATGAAGCGTTGCTGGGCTTGCATACTGGCAGCCACGCGGTCGGCCATGCGATCGAAATCGCGCACCAGATCCGCGGCCTCGTCGCGTCGCCGGCCCAGCTCGCCGCCGGCGCGGGCGGACAGGTCGCCGCGCGCGAAGGCCCCGGCGGCGACGCGGATGCGGCTGATCGGCCGCACCAGGTAGCCCGCCAGGAAATAGCTGACCGCGCCGCAGGTCACGAGTTCCATCAGCGGCAGCAAAGCCCACCAGGAATCCGGCAGCACGCCCAGAATGCGCGGGTGCGGAGCCAGGGTCGCCACCAGGCAAAGCCGCGCCGAGCCCGCGGCCGCCGGGACCGGAACGGCCACGGTGCGGCCCAGCGGCGCCGGGCAGCCGCCGGCGGGTTGTGGCGTGATTCGCAACGAGATGCCGGGCGCGGTGCGCGCGGCGGTGGCGCGACCAATGTGGCGGCGGCGGCCGGCCCGCCGCGATCGACGGCCTCGCTGACGGAGGGGACGAACAGCGGCAGCACCTTTCCGAGCACGCGCTCCGCCTCCAGCCGCGGCTCGTCGAAGGCGGCGGCCAGGATCAGGCCGCCGCCGCGCGCCAGCACGGGCACCAGCAACATGCACAGGAAGAACTTGGCGAACAGGCTGCGCATCGAACCGCCTACGAAGGGGAGCGGACTGGCGCCGCGTACAGATAGCCGATGTTGCGCACGGTGCGGATCGCGTCGTCCGGACCCAGCTTGCGGCGCAACTTGCTCACCAGCGTATCGACGTTGCGGTCCAGCCCCGCCGCGTTGTGGCGCCCAAGATTTGTGCCCCCCAGATTCTGGCGGCCCAGCGCG
The DNA here is from genome assembly GCA_963758455.1 of uncultured Pseudomonadota bacterium. Taxonomy (GTDB): domain Bacteria; phylum Pseudomonadota; class Alphaproteobacteria; order Acetobacterales; family Acetobacteraceae; genus CAVRQM01. The sequence continues at coordinate 548,472 of CAVWVK010000001.1, forward strand.
GCGGCCGCCAGCGCATCGCGCGACACAGGGTTGCCCACCTGCCGCAGCAGGCATTCGAGCAGGTCGAACTCCGCGCTGGTCAGATCGAGCGGCCGGCCCGCGCGCAGGGCCAGCCGTGCCCCGGGATTGAGCACCACGTCGCCGACCCGCAGCTCCGGCGAGGGCGCCGAGCCCGGCGCCGGCGACTCCGCCCCCGCGCTGCGGCGCAGCACCGCGCGGACCCGCGCGGCCAGCTCGCGCGGCCGGAACGGCTTGGGCACGTAGTCGTCGCCGCCGAGTTCCAGGCCCACCACCCGGTCGGTCTCGTTGTCACGGGCGGTCAGCAGGATCACCGGCACCGACGAGGTCCGACGGATCGTCTTCAGCACCTCGAACCCCGAGCGGTTCGGCAGCATGACGTCCAGGACCACGAGATCGTATCCCGCCCCGGTCTCGGCGCGCGGATCGGCGCCGTCATGGGCCAGATCCACGGCAAAGCCATCGGGTCGCAAATACTCCGCCACCATTTCCGCCAGTTCGACGTCGTCATCCACCACGAGTATCCTGCGCATCACCTCTGCATCCTGCCCCAGTCGCGTGTGGAGTTGCTTGGAGAGCTGCCGACAAGTCTCGCGAGGCGGCGGCAAAGCTCCATCCAAGTCAACCCTGACCGCCGCGCCGACGCGCTATGACCTGCCCCGGGGCCGGGCGGGCCGGCGGTTTTGGAGAGCGCAGCATGACGCAGAGCGACACGATGGCGGCCGCGCCGGGCGGCCTGGACGCGCGGTTCGGCCTGACGCGGCAGATCGGCGGCTTGGATCGGCGCCTCCGCCTGCTCTGCGAGACCCTGGCCGAGTCGCTGGGCGACCCCGACCAAGTGCTGCGGGTCGCGGTGGCGTGCGGCGGCGGGTGCCCGGCGGTGCTGCACGGCATGGTGCTGCGGGTCGCGCTGGAGCTGGTCGGCAATGCCATCAGCCACGGCTTCCATCGGCGGCTGGTGGGATGCGTGCAAGTGGACCTCGCCACCGGCTCGCGCGGGACGACGCTGGTCGTCGCGGATGACGGATGGGGCCTTGGCTGCCGGCCAGGCGACGGCCGGGGGCCGCGCCTGGTGCGCCGGCTGGTCGACCCGCTCGGGGGCACGCTCACGCTGCGCGGTCGCGACGGCGTGACCGCGGAGGTGTTCCTGCCGCACGCCGGCCGCGTCAGCGTGCCAGCAGCGTCCTGAGCCGGATCGCCGGATCGGCCAGCGAAGCCGGATCGGGGCGGGTGCGAGCGGCGATCAGCGCCTCGGCCATCCGCACCTCGCGCACCACCGACAGCGGGCCGATGGCGCTGGCCGCCGCCAGTCTCCCATCGGCGCCGAGATGGAAGAACAGCAGTCCGCCGGGCCCGACCTCGCGTTGCACCGTCGTGGTTGCGGCATCGGGCAGGCCGGCGACTTGCAGCACCAGCTCGTACTGATCCGACCAGAACCACGGCACGGCGTCGTAGGTGATGCCCGCGCCCAGCATGTTGCGCGCGGCGCACTCGCCTTGAGTCTGCGCGTTGCGCCAGGCTTCCAGGCGCAGGCGCCTGCCGTCGTAGACCGGCGCCGGAGCCGAGCAGCAATCGCCGGCGGCGAAGATGTCCGGGTCGCTGGTGCGCAGCGTCGCGTCGGCGCGCACGCCGTTCTCGATCTCCAGCCCGCACGCCTCGGCCAGGCTGGTGTCGGGCACCGCGCCGACCCCGGCGATGACCGCGTCGCAGGCCAGCGCCCGGCCGTCGGCCAGCACCACGACATGGCCGTCCGCCGCGTCGCGCAGGGCGGCGATGCCGACGCCCTCGTGCAGTGCCACCCCGGCCGCGCGGTGCCGTGCCGCCACCCTGGCGGCGATCGGTTCGGGCACGCCGCGCATCAGGATGCGCGCCGCCGCCTCCACCAGCGTCACGCGGCAGCCGCGCGCGACCGCGCTGGCGGCGATCTCCAGGCCGATGAAGCCGCCGCCGATCACCACCAGATGCGCGCCGGCCCGCAGCCGCGCCCGCAGCGCATGGGCGTCGGTGACGTTGCGCAGGTACAGCGCGCTCTCGGCGCCGGGCACCGCCAGCAGCCGTGGCCGCGCGCCAGTGGCCAGCAGCAGGCGCGCATAGGCGACGGTGCCACGGCCGTCGGCGAGCAGCACGCGATGGGCGAGGCGGTCGATGCCGGCGACCCGCGTGCCGTGCAGCACGGTGATGTCCAGCTCGGCCGCCCGCGCGGCACCCAGGATGACCGCGACAGGAGGTTCGCCCGCCGCGGTCATCACCGCCTTGGACAGTGGTGGGCGTTCGTACGGCTCGGTCGCTTCCTCGCCGATCAGCGTGACGGCGCCCGTCCAGCCATGTTCGCGCAGCGCACGCGCGGCCCGCGCGCCAGCCTCGCCGGCGCCGACGATCACCATGCCTGGCTCGGTCAAGCGCGCCGGCTCATGCCAGCTCCGCCGGCGCATCCTCGCGGCAGGTCGCGTCCCAGCCCGTCACTCGGCTGCCATTGCCGTGGGCGCCGTCGCCGCAGGGGGCGCGAACGCCGCAGGCGGTGTGAACGGCCGCGCCGTGGGCGGCAGGACGCGGCGCACGCAGAAGGACGGATCACGGCGCTGGCGCAGCAGCGTCGGGATGATCTCGCGATAGGCGTCCCACAGTCCGCGATACGGCGTCGGCGTATCCGCCTTGACCGCCTCGTGCAGTGCCGGCAGCGCGTGGTACGGCACCATCGGGAACATGTGGTGCTCCACATGATAGTTCATGTTCCAGTACAGGAACCGCAGCACCGGGTTCATGTACACGGTGCGGCTGTTCAGGCGGTGATCCAGCACGTCCTCGGCCAGACCGGCGTGCTGGGTCAGCCCGAACACCAGGTACAGCCATGCGCCGTAGAACGATGGCAGGCCGACCAGCATCAGCGGCAGCCAGCTCCGGGTCGCCACCGCGAGGGCGATCACGCAGGCGTAGATCGCCAGCCAGACCCGCGCCGTGCGGAACACCTTGGGCAGCTCCATCGCCGGGATGTACGTGCTCTCCGCCGGATCGAGCCGGCCGGTCGCGTGCAGGAACACCTTGCGGAACTCGCGCGGGCCGCTGCGCAGCGCGGCCAGGCTCAGGATCAGGCCGAGCAGATCGGGCGGGCGCGGCACCGCGATCTCCGGATCGCGGCCGACGATGATGGTGTCGGTGTGATGGCGGGCATGGCTCCAGCGCCACGGCGTCGGCTCGCGCAGGATCATGAAGCAGGCGATCTGGTAGACCGCGTCGTTCATCCAGCGCGTCTTGAACGCGGTGCCGTGCCCGCATTCGTGCCAGCGGGAGTCCGACGACGAGCCGTACAGCGCGCCATAAACCGCAAACGCCGGCACCGCCCACCAGGTGCCCCAGAGCGCGCAGCCGAGGCCGCCGAACAAGGCCAGGCAGGCAAACCACAGGGCGGTGTCGCGGATCGCCGGACCGTCGCTGCGCCGCATCAGTTCCTTCATCTGCTTGCGCGGCACCGGACAGGCGTACCAGTGCGCCGAGGCGAGGCCGCGCCGCTGGGCCGCAATCCCCTCCTGGCCGACGAGGCTGTAGTCCCTGATCGTCGCGGACATTCCCGTGCATCCCGTTGCAGGCGTCGCTTCATCATAAGGGGCATCCGCGACCGCCCTCAACCGCGGCATGATTGAAACTCGCAAAACACGTCATGCGTGCTAGGCTGCCGTTGAGGGATTCTAGGCAGAGGGGCCGATAAGCTGTCCAGGCGTCCGACCGTCACCGACCTGGCGCGCGAGGCGGGGGTCAGTGTGGCCACCGTCGATCGGGTGCTGAACCGGCGCCATCCGGTGCGCGAGGACACCGCCGCGCGGGTGCTGAAGGCGGCGGAGGCGCTCGGCTATCACGCGACCTCGCTGCTCCGCCAACGGCTGCATGAGGAGTTGCCCCGGCGCACGCTGGGCTTCCTGCTGCAGAAGCGCGGCGACCATTTCTATCAGACGCTCGGGCGTGAGCTGGCGGCGGCGACCGATGCGGCCGCGGCGATCCGTGGCCGGGCGGTGATCGAGTTCGTCGACGAGCTCTCGCCCGCGGCCATCGTGGCCGCGCTGCGCGAACTCGGTGCCCGGGTCGACGCGCTGGCCGTGGTGGCGGTGGACCATCCCCATGTGTCCGAGGCGGTGGCGGCGTTGCAGGCACGCGGCGTCCCGACAGTGACGCTGCTCTCCGACCTCACCGCCGAGACGCGGGCCGGCTATGTCGGCGTGGACGGACGCAAGGCCGGCCGCACCGCGGCCTGGGTCATCGCGCGCACCGCCCGCGCGCCGGGCAAGGTCGGCATCCTGGTGGGCAGCCACCGCTATCTGGGACAGGAGCTGTGCGAGATCGGCTTTCGTTCGTATTTCCGCGAGCACGCGCCGCAATTCCATCTGCTCGAGACGCTGGTGAACCTCGAGGATCCGCGCATCGCCTACGAGGCGACGCTGGATCTGTTGCAGCGCAACCACGATCTGGTGGGCATCTACATAGCCGGCGGCGGCATGGCCGGCGTGATCCGCGCGCTGCGCGACGAGGCGCCCGGCCGAGGGCTGGGCCTGGTGTGCAACGAGCTGACGCCGGAGAACCGCGCCGGGCTGATCGACGGCATCGTGACGATGGTGATTAACACGCCGCTGCCGCTGCTGGCGGCCCGCGCGGTCGACCTGATGACCCGCGCCGCCAACGCCGCCGCGCCCGAGTCGCCGGCGCAGGTCCTGCTGCCGTTCGAGCTGTTCGTGTCGGAGAACGTCTAGTCTAGGCGGCAGCACAGGTTCACCGCTACGCCACCAACCGTCATCCCCGAACCTGGCGCGACGTCAGTACATGTGCTGGCCGCCGTTGATCGACAGCGTCGAGCCGGTGATGAAGTCGGCGTCGTCGGCGGTCAGGAACAGCACGCCGCGGGCGATGTCCTCGGCGTGGCCGAGCCTGCCCACCGGAATGCGCGCGACGATCTTTTGCAGCACGTCCGGCGGCACCGCGCGCACCATGTCGGTGTCGACATAGCCGGGGGCGATGGCGTTGCAGGTGATATTGAAGCGCGCGCCCTCCTGCGCCAGCGCCTTGGTGAAGCCGTGAATGCCGGATTTCGCGGCGGCGTAGTTCACCTGGCCGTACTGGCCGGCCTGGCCGTTGATGCTGCCGATGTTGACGATGCGGCCGAACTTTTCCGCGCGCATGGCATCGAAGGTCAGTTTGCACAGATTGAAGCAGCCGCCGAGGTTGGTGTCGATCACCGCGTCCCACATCTCGCGCGTCAGCCGCGACAGCGTGGCGTCGCGGGTGATCCCGGCGTTGTTCACCAGGATCGCGATCGGGCCGTGCGCCGCGGCGATGCGGCTCACCGCGGCCTCGCAGGCGGCGAAATCGCCGGCATCGAACTTCTCCACGGCGATGCCGGTGGCGGCCGTAAAGGCCTGCGCCGCTGCGTCGTTGCCGGCGTAGTTCGCGACCACGGTGCGGCCAGCCTCGTGCAGCGTGCGGCTGATCGCCGCCCCGATGCCGCGCGTGCCGCCGGTGACGAGTGCGACCTTGCCCATCCGTCCGCCTCCCTGACCTTGGTTGCCGGGAGCCTAGCACCCGCCGGAGCGGGCGCCAGCGTCCTGTCGCGTCATGTCGCGGGGATCGTGACCCCGATCATGTCGCCCTCGCGGACGATCGCGGCGAGCTGGTCCTCGGTCCAGCCCTCGGTCCCGGCCGGTCGCAACGGCAGCACCATCCAGCGATAGTCCGCCGTGCTGTCCACCACGCGCAGCCGGACCTGGTCGGGCAGATGGGTTCCCCACTCGGCCAGCAGCCCGCGCGGATCGCGCACCGCGCGGGCGCGATAGGCGGCGGACTTGAACCAGAACGGCGGGTAGCCGAGCACCGCGCGCGGATAGCAACTGCATAACGTGCAGACCACCAGGTGATGCAGATCCGGGGCGTCCTCGAGCACGCCCAGCGGCGGCGCGCCGCGCATCGGAATGTCCAGCGCGGCGGCCGCGCGGGCGCCATCAGCCAGCATCAGCGCGCGGAACTCCGGGTCCAGCCAGGCGCGGGCCACCATCCGCGCCCCGCGCGCCGGGGTCGCCGCATCGGTCTGCGCGATCTGGGCCGCGATTTCCGCCGGCGTCGCAATGCCCTTCGCCATGAGCAGCGACCGCAGCGCGGAAAGCAGGCGCTCGCTGTCGGCTTCGAGCACGTTCAACCCTCCGCCTCCAGCCATGTGCCGAACAGCTCGGCCACCACCTCGTCGTCCTTCCGGCCCTCGTGCCAGATCGCCGTCTGGTCGAAGCGCACATGATACAGCGGCAGCCTCGCGGCCGGACGGCCGAAGGCGAGATCCTCGGGACTGGCGAAGTCGCCAAGATGCCGCACTACCGTGCCGGTTTCGCCGCGCAGGTAATGCGGGGTGCGGATGTGGCACGGCCCGCGCGTCTCGGGCCAGTCATCGCGCACCCGTACCCTGGTTCCCGGTTCCAGGGTCATGGCGCGCTGTCCAGGGCGGCCTGGAGTTCAGCCTGCGACAGCACGCCTTTCTCCAGCAGGATGGCGGCGATCGAGCGCGTCCATCGCTGGTAGTAGCCCAGCCGGTGATACTCGGCTTCGGGAATCGCCTCGATGCCGCGCCGCAGCTCGTCGACCGACATGATCTGCTTGCGGCCGAGAACCTGGCGGATGGCATCGACCTCGCGGTCGAAATCCGTCAGCGCGTGCGCCGAGGTATCGACCGACTCGCACATCAGCCCCGGCACGCCGCCCAAATCGTGCATCGCACGGGGGACTGCTTTTTCCATGTGCTCGCCGGCTACCGCTCGACGCACATCGCCACGCCCATGCCACCGCCAATGCACAGCGTGGCCAGGCCCTTATGGGCGTCGCGCTTGCCCATCTCGTGCAGCAGCGTGGTCAGCACGCGCGCGCCCGAGGCGCCGATCGGATGGCCGATGGCGATCGCGCCGCCGTTGACGTTGACCCGCTCGGCATCCCACCCGAGATCCTTGTTCACCGCGCAGGCCTGCGCCGCGAAGGCCTCGTTGGCCTCGATCAGATCCAGGTCGGCCGCCTGCCAGCCGGCCCGCGCGAGCGCGCGGCGGCTGGCCGGGATCGGGCCGGTGCCCATCAGCGCCGGATCGACGCCGACGGTGGCGAAGCTGGCGATGCGCGCGAGCACCGTCAGGCCACGCCTGGCCGCCTGCTTCGCCGACATCACCACCAGCGCCGCGGCGCCGTCGTTCAGGCCGCTGGCGTTGCCGGCGGTCACGGTGCCATCGCGGCTGAAAGCCGGGCGCAGCTTGGCCATCGTCTCGGCGCTGCTGTCGTGGCGGATGTATTCGTCGTCGGAAACCACCGTGTCGCCCTTGCGGCCCTTGATCGTGACCGGCGCGATCTCGTCGCGGAAGCGGCCGGATTTCTGCGCCGCCGAGGCCTTCCGCTGGCTGCCCAGCGCCAGCGCGTCCTGCTGCTCGCGGGTGATCTGGTGGGCGCTGGCCACGTTCTCGGCCGTGGTGCCCATGTGATAGCCGTTGAAGGCATCCCACAGGCCGTCCTTCAGCATCGTGTCGATCAGTTGCAGGTCGCCCATCTTCACGCCCGCGCGCAGGTGCTGCGCGTGCGGCGCCAGGCTCATGCTTTCCTGCCCGCCGGCGATCACGATCTCGCTCTGGCCGGTCTGGATCTGCTGCGCGGCCAGCGCCACCGCGCGCAGGCCGGAGCCGCACACCTGGTTGATGCCGAAGGCGGTCTTGTCGTCCGGGATGCCGGCGTTGCGGGCGGCTTGGCGGGCTGGATTCTGGCCCTGCGCGGCGGTCAGCACCTGGCCGAGGATCACCTCGTCGATCTCGCCCCCCTCCAGGCCGGCACGCGCCAGCGCCGCCTGGATCGCGACCTGACCCAGCACATGCGCGGGGGTGGCGGCGAAGGCGCCGTTGAAGCTGCCGACCGGCGTGCGCGCGGCGGCGACGATGACGATGTCATCCATGATGGCTGTTCCCTTCCGAACCTGTCCGTCCGCAGTGCACATGGGGCATCCCAGCCGCCTGTGCCAACGTCCTGCCGGCCATTGGTGGCCCAAAATCAGCCGCCGAGCGAGCGCAGCCAGTCGAGCAGCGGCCGCCACAGCGCCGTCTCGGCGGCACCGCCCGCCGCCATGCCGATATGCCCGGCGGCCGGGCGGTGCGTGACCGCGCCGGGGATCAGGCCGGCCAGCGGCATGGCCGTCGCGGGGGGCACGATGCGGTCGCGATCCGGCAGCGCCACGAAAGCCGGCAGGCGCAGCGCGCGCGGCTCGATCGCCAGGCCGGCGACGCGCCAGGCGCCGCGCGCCGGGCTGTTGCGCCCATACCAGCCGCCCAGGCATTCGCGGGCCACGCCTGCTGCCAGCGGCACGCCATCGGCCAGCCAGTCCTCCAGCGCCACGAAGCCGCGGGCGCGCTCGCTGTTCGGGTCCAGCGCCGCGAAGCCGCGATAGCGCGCGGCGATCCCGTCGGCGTCGGCCAGCGCGAACAGCGCCTGCACGGCGTCGGTCGGCAGCGCGCCGAACAGCGCCATCGCCGGCTCCAGCGCCGGCAGCATCGCGGCCAGCGTGCGCGCCTGGCGGGCGTCCTCGGCGTGGAAATCCCAAGGCGTGGCCAGCAACGCCAGCCCCGCGATCCGTTCCGGTGCAAGCTGCGCGGCGGCCAGTGCCAGCAGCCCGCCCATGCAGTAGCCGACCAGCGGCACCGGCCCCGGTCCGCACGCCGACAGGGCGCGCGCGAGGCGGCCGGCGATGTAGTCGGTCAGGGTGAAATCGCGCGCCGCTGCGTCGGGAAAGCCCCAGTCCACCAGCAGCGGCCGCAGCCCCTGCGCCGCCAGCCACCGCAGCATCGACTTGCCGGGCGCCAGATCCAGGATGTAGGCGCGGTTGATGAGGCTCGGCACGAACAGCACCGGCCGGCGGGTCGCACCGGGCTGCCCGTAGTCGAGCAGCCGGCTGCCGCCCTCGGCCCACAGCACCGGCGGCTCGGGCATGTCGCGCTGCCAGGGATGGCGGCGATAGGCGGCGATGCCGGCGATCAGCGCCGGGTCAGCCTCCGGCGTCCAGGCGCCCAGGCTCGCCAGCAGCGTGGCCATCGGGGTCGAGCCGGGCGAGCCGGCGTTCCACTTCGCCGAGGCGAAGCCGCAGTTGCTCGACCGCAGCATCGCGTGGCCCAGCAGCAGCGCCAGCGGGCGCGGCCCCCGCCGCTGCATCGGGCCGGGGCGTGGGCGGTGCGGCGGGCAGGGGAGCGGCGGCGTCAAACGCGGCGGCCGCTTGCAGCCAGGACGCGAACAGCGATTGCAGCACCAGCGTGGTCTCCGGGTCCGCGGCGATGGCGGCGAGCTCGCTCTGCCAGATGGCCGCCCAATCGTCCGCCAGATCGGCGGTCAGGTCGTGCGCCGAGCGGGGCGCCGAAGGGTTGGTCGAATTGGGGGCCGCGTGCATGGATTCCCTTGGCGCTCATGCCGTTCCCGGACGACATTCCGTTGCCGGCGGCAGTTGGGGTGTTGCGCTGCGGTATGCTACGGTCCAATGCATTGACCCGCGAGGGAACACGATGGCGGAACCGATGCAAGGCGATGCAGGCGAGAATGCGGCGGTCGCGAACGACGCCGCGCCAGCGGGGGCGCCAGGGGCCGCTCCGCCAGCCGCCGCCGCGGCCCCGGTGGTGGTCAAGAAATACGCCAACCGGCGGTTGTACAACACCGAAAGCTCCAGCTACATCACGCTCGACACGCTCGCCGACATGGTGCGCGAGGGCCGTGATTTCGTGGTCTATGACGCCAAGACCGGCGAGGACATCACCCGTGGCGTGCTGACCCAGATCATCGTCGAGGAGGAAAGCAAGGGCCGCGCGATGCTGCCGACAGCGTTCCTGCGCCAGCTTATCGGCTTCTACGGCGACAGTATGCAGAGCTTCATCCCGCGCTACCTGGAGCAGGCGATGGCCAGCTTCACCCGCCAGCAGGAGCAGATGCGCCGCGCCGTGCAGCAGACCATGCAGCATGGACTGACGCCGTTCATCCCGCTGCCCATTGAGGAGATCGGCAAGCAGAACATGGCGATGATGGAGCGGGCGATGAGCCTGTTCTCGCCATTCTACCGCGATGCCGAGCCTGCCGAGGCGAAGCCGGATGAGGCGTCGCCGCCGCCGGAGCCGGCGCAGCCGCGGGAGTCCGAACTCGCCGCGCTGCGCGCCGAGGTCGAGACGCTGCGCGGCCAGCTCGCGCGCGTCGTACCGCCCGCCTCACCGCAGCCCTCGCCGCCAGCGGAGGGCTGGGCGCGGGGCAGGCCGGCCCCGAACGGCCGGCAGATCGAGAAGAAGCCGGCTCAGGCCGGCACGCCGGCACGCACGCCCTCCGGGTCCAGCCGGTAGCCGCCGCCCTCCGTGACCAGCAGCCTGGCGTTGGACGGATCGGGTTCGATCTTCTGCCGCAGCCGGTAGATGTGCGTCTCCAGCGTGTGCGTCGTCACCGCCGCATTGTAGCCCCACACCTCGTTCAGCAGCACCTGCCGGGCCACCGGCCGGGTGCCGGCGCGGTACAGGAACTTCAGGATCGCCGCTTCCTTCTCGGTCAGGCGGATGCGCCGGCTGCGCGCCGGCTCCTGCAGCAGTTTGGCGGCCGGGCGGAAGGTGTACGGCCCGATGGTGAACACCGCGTCTTCGCTGTTCTCGAAGATGCGCAGTTGCGCGCGCAGCCGGGCCAGCAGCTCGGCCAACCGGAACGGCTTGGCGATGTAGTCGTTGGCGCCGGAATCCAGCCCACGCACCACGTCAGTCTCGCCGTCCGAGCCGGTCAGCATGATGATCGGCACCTTCAGCCCCTGTCGCCGCAGCTTGGCGCACAGGTCGCGGCCGTCGCCGTCGGGCAGGCCGACATCGAGAATGATGGCGTCGAAGCGAGCCTCGCGGGCGCCCAGAAGCTGTTCGGCCTGCGCGGAGCTGTCCGCCTCGGCCGCGCTGAACTCTCCGTCGACCGAGAGCTGCTCGGCCAGCGTCTCGCGCAGCAGCCGGTCATCGTCGACGATCAGGATGGGACGTTCGCCCGCCATATCCGCGTTCCTTTCGCCCGGGCTCCGCTTGCCGGGGATCCGCGCACTTGCCGCAATCATCACTTCGTGTCGAGCGGGACACTTCTCGGTGTTCCGCAAGCGCCGCAGCCATGCAGCGCCGCAGCGTCCCCGAGGTTCCACTCGCGCCGCGCATGGCGCACAATCTCGTGAGACGTCGTCCTGCATAGACGGTCGGGCCGACATATACGAGGGCATGATGAGCGTGAAACCTGGCGGCGTGAGCGGCCCGACCATCCCGGATTTCCGCCCGGGCCTTGGAGTTCCGGGCATCTGGGCGCCAAGCATCGACGCCTCGTCCAGCATCGGGTCATAGGGGGAGCCGGCTGATGAATGTCGTCGCTCCGCGCCGGGGCGATCAGGCGCGCGCCCCGGCGCCCGCCGGCGCCAGGCGGCCGGATGCCGGGGAGCCGGCGTCGGCGGATTTGCGCTCGGTCCACCGCGCGGCGGCGGAGCTGCGGCGGGGCACGCCGGTGTTGCTGGATGCCGCTCCCGGGGCGCGGCTGGTGGTGCTGTCGGCCGAGACCCTCGGCGCCGCCTCCCTGGCCGAGTTCGCGTCGGTCGCGCGGGGTGGGTTTCTGCTGCTGCTGGAGGGCGGTCGGACACGGCATTGGGCGCCGGGCAGCGCGTCCGGGCCGGCGGCGATCGACGCCTTTGCGGTGTCCGGCGCGATGCTGCGGCCGGAGGCCTTGCGGGGCATGGCTGATCCGACGGCGGCGCAATGGTTTGCCGCCCCGCCGCCGGCCGAGCCGCCGCCGCCGGGCGCGGAGGCCGTGCTGGCGCTGGCCAAGCTGGCGCGCCTGCTGCCGGCGGCGCTGGTGGCCGAGGCAAACCTGGTTATGCCGCAGACCGATCTGCTGGTTGTCACGGCGGCGGATGTCTTGGCGCAGCGCATGGCGGGCATCGCGGGAATGGTGCGCGCGTCCGAGGCGCGGGTGCCGCTGGCCGACGCGCCGGACAGCCGCGTGGTGGCCTTCCGCAGCCCCGATGCCGGGGCCGAGCATCTGGCGGTGCTGGTGGGCCAGCCGGAGCGGGTCGCGCCCGACGCCGCGGCGCCGCTGGTGCGCATCCACTCGGAATGCTTCACCGGCGACCTGCTGGGCAGTCTGCGCTGCGATTGCGGCCCGCAGTTGCGCGGCGCGCTCCGGCGCATGGCCGACGAGGGGGCCGGGGTGCTGCTGTACCTGCCGCAGGAGGGGCGCGGCATCGGGCTGGTAAACAAGCTGCGGGCCTATGCGCTGCAGGATTCCGGTCTGGACACGCTGGATGCCAACCGCGCGCTGGGCTGGGGCGCCGACGAGCGGGATTTCGCGGCGGCGGCGGTGATGCTGCGGGCGCTGGGGATCGCGCGGGTGCGGCTGCTGACCAACAATCCGCAGAAGGTGGCCGCACTGGAGGCCGGCGGCATCGCGGTCGAGCGGGTCTCCCACCTATTTGCGGCGAACGGGATCAACGACGCCTATCTGGCGACCAAGGCGGATCGTTTCGGGCACCTGGGCGACTGATGCAGGCGTCCGCGAGGCGCGGCGGCTAGGCCGCGCGGGCCAGGCTCATCTCGGACCAGACCGCCGACAGCGAGGCGATCAGGTGGTCGATGTCGGCATCGGAGTGCAGCGGCGACGGGGTGATGCGCAGCCGCTCGGTGCCGCGCGGCACGGTCGGGTAGTTGATCGGCTGCACATAGATGCCGTGCCGGTCCAGCAGCACGTCGCTGATCTGCTTGCAGCGCACGGCGTCGCCTACCATCACCGGCACGATATGGCTCGAATTGGGCAGATGCGGCACGCCGATCTCGTCGAGCCGCCGGCGCACCGCGGCTACCCGGTCGCGCTGGCGGCCGCGTTCCACGTCGCTGGATTTCAGGTGGCGGATGCTGGCCGCCGCCCCCGCTGCCACCGCCGGCGGCAGGGCGGTGGTGAAGATGAAGCCGGAGGCGAAGCTGCGCACGAAGTCGCACAGGGCGGCGGAGCCCGCGATGTAGCCGCCGACCACGCCGAACGCCTTGCCCAGCGTGCCCTCGATCACGTCGAGCCGATGCGCGAGGCCGAGGCTTTCCGCCACCCCCGCGCCGCGCGGCCCGTACATGCCGACCGCGTGGACCTCGTCGAGATAGGTCATGGCGCCGTGCGCCGCGGCCACGTCGCAGATTTCGGCGATGCGGCCGATGTCGCCGTCCATCGAGTAGACGGATTCGAAGGTGACGAGCTTGGGCAGGTCCGGCCCCAGGCCGGCCAGCTTGCGGTGCAGGTCGGCCGGGTCGTTGTGCGCGAAGATGCGCTTCTCGGCGCGGCTGTGGCGGATGCCCTCGATCATCGAGGCGTGGTTCAGCGCGTCGGACAGCACCACGCAGCCGGGCATGTTCGCGCCCAGCGTGGCCAGCGTGGCCCAGTTGGCGACGTAGCCGGAGGTGAACACCAGGGCGGCCTCCTTGGCGTGCAGGTCGGCCAGCTCGCGCTCCAGCAGCACATGGTCGTGCGTGTTGCCGGAGATGTTGCGCGTGCCGCCGGCGCCGGCGCCGCAGCGGTCGATGGCCTCGTGCATGGCCGCCAGCACGGCGGGATGCTGGCCCATGCCGAGATAGTCGTTGCTGCACCACACCGTCACCTCGGAGCGGGCGCGGTCACGGTGGCGTGTGGCCCGCGGAAAGTCCCCGGCGCGGCGTTCGAGATCGGCGAACACGCGGTAGCGGCCTTCGCGGCGAAGCCCATCGAGCTGCTTGCGGAAAAAGGCGTCGTAGTTCATTCGCGTCACCGCTCGAAGGGTTGCAAGGCGCCGTCACCCCCGGACCTGAGCCGGGTGATCCACCGGCCGCACCGAAGCGCCGGTCGATGGCCGGGGTCAAGTCCGGCCGTGACGGCGGAGGCGAGGCCCGCCTCGCGCCCGGCCCGCCTCGGCCGTCCCTCGTCGGCGGGTCAGCGGTCGGCCGTCTCGATCGTCCTGTCGGCCTCGGCGTGGTAGAACTCGCGCCGCTCGCCGGCCAGCGCCAGGCCGCGCGCCTTGATCGCCCCGTCATCGACCTTGTGCAGCCTGGTCGCGCGCGGATGATGGTGTTCCTTGTAAGGGTCGTTACTCATCCGATTGTAGCAGCACAGCAGCACGTTGCGCGAATGGTCGGACACGTTCTGCGACGAGGAATGCAGCGTGTTGGAATGGAAGAACAGGGCGTCCCCCGGGTCCATCTCGCAGTAGACATGCTCGAGCACCTTCATCGCCTGCTCGACGCGCTCCATGTCGGCCCCGGTCTGGCCGCCGACGCGGCCGTGGTCGATGCGGCCCATGCGGTGACTGCCGCGCAGCACCTCCAGGCAGCCGTTCTCGCGCCGCGACGGGTCGATCGCGATGAACACGCTCGCCATGTCAGGGAACAGGCAGCCGTTGTTGTACCAGTAGCCGTAATCCTGGTGCCAGTCCCAGGCGCCGCCGACGCGCGGCCGCTTCATCGTGAGCTTGCTGTGGTAGTGATAGACCTCGCCGCCGAGCAGCCTCTCCATCCCATCCACCACGCGGGCGCTGCGCGCCACCATGCCGAACAGGTCGTCGCCTGGATGGTTCCACAGCGCCAGCTCGGTGGATGCCCCCTTGCTGTCATGCAGGCGGGTGACGTTCTTCGCGATCGCCGGGTCGGCGGTAATGGCGCGGCGCAGCAGGTCGACCTCCTCGGCATCGAAGAAGCCAGCCTTCAGCACGTATCCGTCGCGCTCGAAGGCGGCGCGATCGGCCTCGGTGATGCGCGGGTAACTCATATGTCTCCTCCTGTCGTGTCGGGCATGGCTGCCGCCTCGAAGATGTTCTCGCGGAAGATCGCGTGGATGCGCAGCGTCGGCGCGGGCGCCGCCGGCTCGCCGCGCACCGCACTGGCCAGCAGATCGACGGCCAGCCGCGCCTCGGCCGCCGGGTCCTGGTCGATGACCGCATCCATGACGCCGGAGACCAGGAAGCGGCGCGTGTGCTCGGTCAGCTCGTGGCCGATGAACACCACCTGGCCCGCGCGCCCGCGCTCCTCCAGGGCGCGGGCGATGCCGCGGACGCCGCCGCCGATGCAGTAGATGCCGGCCAGCGACGGATGGCCGTCCAGCAGGCGGCGCGCGGCGTCATAGGCCTGCACCGTATCGTCTTCGATCTCGTGCGCCGGCAGCAGCGCCAGGCCGGAAAAATCCTCCGCGCAGATGCCGCGGAAGCCCATTTCGCGCTCCTCGTGGCCACGGTAGCTGAGCGAGCCGGCGAACAGCGCGACCGCGCCCGACCGGGCGCGCACGAAGCGGCCGAGCAGATGCCCGGCCAGGCGCCCGGCGGCGCGGTTGTCGATGCCGACATAGGCGGCGCGCGGCACCTCGGCGATGTCGGAGACCAGGGTCAGCACCCGCTTGCCGGCGGCGGCAAGGTCGCGGATGGCTTCGCGCACGGCTGGGTGATCCAGCGCGATCACCCCGATCCCGTCCGCCTCGGCCGCGAAACGGCGCAATCCCTCGGCCAGCGCGGCCGGCCGGTAGGTATCGAGCCGGTGCAGCGTGGCCTGCACGCCGGGCGCGGCCAGCGCGGCGGCTTGCAGGGCCGCGCTGAGGTTGCCCAGGAAGGTATTGCTGCCGCCCGGCACGACGAAGGCCAGCCGCACCAGCGCGGGCGTGGGCGCCGGCGCCAGCGGGCCTGGCTCGACATAGCCGATCAGCCGGGCGGCGCGCAGCACGCGGCTGCGGGTGCGGGCGTGGACGCCGGGACGGCCGTTGAGCGCGCGATCCACGGTGGCCGCGGACACCCCGGCCGCCTCGGCGACGTCGGTGATGGTCAATGGCATCGGATCGCCTCATTCACCACATCAGTTTGCAGCGACAGCAAGCCACTTGCAAGCCTTCCCTGGCCGTGTCAGCCTCGCATCCGCGCTCCGAATGGCATCAGAAACAATCAAGCCGTGCTCCGGGAAACGTCGCCCTTGGCCACCGCAGAGACCACCCATGCCGCGCCCGCCGCCGCGCCCGCCGACCTGGCACCGGCGCGGGCTGGCGGTCCTGCGCGAGCGGCGCGAGGCGACGGTCGCGACCATGCTGGTCGTGGTGTTCGTGGCCTTGTGCATGGCCAGCCCGTACTTCCTGACGGCGCGCAACCTGTTCAACGTGGCGCGGCAGATTTCCGTGGTCGGCATCGTGGCACTCGGCGAGGCGATGGTGATAATCGCCGGCGGCATCGACCTGTCGGTGGGCGCGGCGATCGGCCTGTCCGCGGTGCTGGGCGCGATGGCCGCCGGCGCCACCGGGATGCCGCTGCTGGGCATCGTGGCGGCACTCGGCACGGGTGCGGTCGCCGGCATCATCAACGGCCTGCTGGTTGCCCGCGCGCGCATCAATCCGTTCATCACCACGCTGGGCACGCTGTCGGTGATGCGCGGCGCGGCACTGCTCATCACCGACGGCAACCCGCAGCCTTTCACCGGCTGGGCGGCCTTCCTCGGCGGCGGGCGCATCGGGCAGGTGCCGGTGCAGTTCCTGCTGCTGGTGGCGCTGGTCGCGATCGTCTGGGTGTTCGCGGTGCGCACGCGCTGGGGGCGCGACGCCTACGCGGTCGGCGACAACGCGCGCGCGGCGCGGCTGGCGGGGCTCGACGTGGCCGGCACGCGCATCCTGGTGTTCGGGCTGGCGGGATTGCTGGCCGGCATCGGCGGCCTGCTGCTGGCCGGAATGCTGGCCAGCGCCAATCCCAATCTCGGGCTGGGCTACGAGCTGGACGTGATCGCGGCGGTGATCCTGGGCGGCGTGGCGCTGACCGGCGGCCGCGGCTCGATCGGCGGCGTGATCGTGGGCGCGGCGCTGATGGGCCTGCTGCGCAACGCCTTCGTGCTGCTCAGCGTCTCCGGGTACTGGCAGACCATCACCATCGGCCTGGTGGTGATCGTGGCGGTCGGGGCCGACAGCCTGAACCGTGCCGCGGAAGAAGACTGAACAGAACAAGACTGCATCAGAACAAGCCACGGGGGAAACGCCATGAACCTGACCAGACGCCACATGCTGCTGGCAGCGACCGCGATGGTCGCGGCACCGCTGCTCGTCCGCGCCGCCGACGTGCCGCTGCCTGCGGACGCGAAGGCGCTGGGCGCGACGGTGGCGGCGCAGGGCCATGCACCGAAGCCGCTGCGTCTGGCGGTGCTGAGCTTTCAGGGCTCGTCGTTCTGGGAAGCGGCGGACAAGGGCATCGCCGCGGCGAAAGCCTATCTGGAGCCGCTCGGCAGCACGGTGGATTACATCCAGCTCGGCACCGCGCTGACGGCCGAGGCGGTCGATGCCGGCATCGACGCGGCGCTGGCCAAGCAATACGACGGCATCGCGGTGGTGCCGATCTTCGACGGCACGGTGGCCAAGGTGAACGAGGCGGTGGCCGCCGGCGTGCCGGTGATCGCCTTCATCGCCGAATTCCGCGCAGAAATCGAACCGCACCGTGGCGGTGGGCCAGCAGGCATACCAGGCCGGCGCATCGGCCGGCGCGTTCATCGTCAAGCAGCTTGGCGGCCACGGCAAGATCGCCGTCATCACCGGCTATCTCGGCGCGGCACAGCACAAGGCGCGCATGGACGGCGCGCTGGACCTGATCCGCAAGCAGGCGCCGGGCATCGCCATCGTCGGCCCGTTCGAGTGCAAGGACGACGAGGCGGTGGCCTATTCGCAGGCCACCGACGCCATGACCAGCAATCCCGATCTCAAGATCATCTACGTCACCGCCGGCGGCTCGCTGGCCGCGGCCAAGGCGGTGCGCGACGCCGGTGCCACCGGCCGCGTCGGCATCGTCGGCTACGACAACCTGCCGGAGAAGCAGATCTACCTGCAAGGCGGCGAGATCCTGGCGCTGGTGGACCAGGCGCCGGCCCGCCAGACCTTCGACAGCCTGGTGATGCTGCACAACATCCTGGCGTTCAAGGCGCACTACCCGTCGGATATCTCGGTCTCGGCGCCGATCGCCTACGGGAAGTTCGCCAAGCCGTGACGCCGGTGCTGCGCGTCGAGCGCATACGCCGCGCGTTCGGCGCGGTGCCGGTGCTGCATGGCATCGACCTCGACATGCGCGCGGGCGAGGTGCTGGCGCTGCTGGGCGAGAACGGCGCCGGCAAGAGCACGTTGCTCAACATCATCGGCGGCGTGCTGCGCGCCGATGCCGGCGACATCCTGCTGGACGGCGTCGCCCGAAGCTGGGCCTCGCCGCGCGAGGCGCGCGACGCCGGCATCGCCTTCGTGCATCAGGAACTGTCGGCCATCAGGACCCTGTCGGTCGCCGAAAACATCTTTCTCGGCGACTACCGTGCCCGCCACGGCTTCGTCGATCGCACCGCGATGCTGCGCGAGGCGGGGCGGCTGCTGGCCGCCGTGGGGGCCGCGCACATCCGGCCGGGTGCGGCGATGGGCCGGCTCGGCAACGCCGACCAGCAAATGGTCGAGATCGCCAAGGCGCAGGCGCGGCCACTGAAATTGCTGATCCTGGACGAGCCGACCTCGTCGCTGACGCCGCACGAGGTCGAGGGATTGTTCGCCGTCGCGCGCCGGCTGCGCGGCCAGGGCGTCGCCGTGGTGTTCATCAGCCATCGCCTCGACGAGGTGTTCGCCATCGCCGACCGGATCGCCGTGCTGCGCGACGGCAGGCTGGTGAGCGACCGGCCGGCGGCCTCGGCCACGCGGCAGGGGGTGATCGCCGACATGACCGGCCGCGCCGGATTTTTCGCGGGCCAGCGACAGGCGACGGCACAGGGCGGCGTGGTGCTGCGGGTCGAGGGTCTGCGTCATCGCGGGCTGGGGCCGCTGAGCTTCGAGGTGCGCGCGGGTGAAGTGCTGGGCATGTTCGGCCTGGTCGGCGCCGGCCGGACGGAGTTGCTGGAGGTGCTGGCGGGGCGCGCGCGCCGCTGACGGCGGCGCGGCGGTGCTGCCGGATGGCGGCGGCCTGCCGCGCAGCCCGCGCGAAGCCTGGGCGCGCGGCGTCGCCATCCTGCCGGAAGATCGCAAGGAGGCGGGCATCGCCGCGCATCTCTCGGTGCTTGGAGAACGCGCGCCTGGCCGCGCGGCGGCGCGGGCCGGCCTGGCTGTCGGGCGGGGCCGAGCGGCGCGCGGCCGCCCCGCTGCTGCGCCGCCTGGGCGTGCGCGCCGCCGGCGACGCGCAGCCGGTGGGCCGGCTGTCGGGCGGCAACCAGCAGAAAGTGGTGCTGGCGCGCTGCCTGTCGGTCTCGCCCCGGTTGCTGCTGCTGGACGAGCCGACGCGCGGCATCGACGTGCGCACCAAGGCGGAGTTCTACGGCCTGATCGGCGAACTGGCGCGATCCGGCATGGCGGTGGTGTTCGCGTCCTCCGAACTGCCCGAGGTGCTGGCGCTGGCGACGACCGTGCTGGTGCTGGCGCACGGGCGGCGGACATTGCTGCGGGCGAACGACGACCTGAGCGAGGCGGAGGTGCTGGCCGCCGCCTTCGCCGAGCTGTCGCCGCCCGCGCTTGTTACACACGGAGCAACAGCATGACGGACGATGCGCTCGGCTTCGAGCCGGATGCGCCGATACGCCGGCGCGACATTCCCATCGGCTGCATCGGCGCCGGCTTCATCATGGCCGACGTGCAACTCGCGGCGTATGCCGAGGCCGGCTTTCCGGTGGTCGCCATCGCCTCGCGCACGCGGGCGCGCGCCGCCGACGTGGCGCGGCGCTGGAACATCGCGCGCGTGCATGACACGCCGGCGGCGCTGATCGAGGATCCGTCGGTGGCGATCCTGGACATCGCGTTTCCACCGGATCAGCAGCCGGCGCTGATTCGCCACGCGCTGACGCAGCCGCATGTTCGCGCCATCCTGGCGCAGAAGCCGCTGGCGCTGGATGCGCCCGAGGCGGCGCGGCTGGTGGGCGAGGCGATGGCGGCCGGAAAGCTGCTGTCGGTCAACCAGAACATGCGCTTCGACCAGTCGATGCGCGTGCTCAAGCAGGTCATGGATCGCGGCGCGCTGGGCGAGCCGGTGCTGGCCACCATCGAGATGCGTGCCATCCCGCACTGGCAGCCATTCCTGGAGGCGTACGACCGGCTGACCATCCTGAACATGGGCATCCACCATCTCGACGTGCTGCGCTTCCTGCTTGGCGAGCCAATAGGCATCAGCACCACGGCGCGCCCCGATCCGCGCACGACATTCCCGCACAAGGACGGGATCACCGTGTCCACGCTGCGCTTCGCGTCCGGCGCGCTGGCGGTGTCGATGGAGGATGTGTGGAGCGGCCCGCGCGAGCCGGGCTTCGCGTCGGACATCTACATCAAATGGCGCATGGAAGGCACCGACGGCGTGGCGCAGGGCACGATCGGGTGGCCCGACTATCCGGACGGCAGCCCTTCGACCCTGCGCTACGCCTCGCGCACCGCCACCAGCGGGCAGTGGGTCGAGCCGCGCTGGAGCACGCGCTGGTTTCCGCACGCCTTCGCGGGCGTGATGGAGCAACTGCAATACGCGGTGGCGACCGGCACGGCGCCGGCGCTGGATGCCGCGGACAATGTGCGCACGATGGCGCTGGTCGACGCCGCCTACCGTTCGCTGTGCGAGCGGCGCGAGATGGCGCCGGCGGAAACCAACATCCAGGGGACACGGCAATGATCCAGGTCGGCATCTTCAACGGCTATTTTCCCTATGCGCTGGAGGAGCAGGCGAAGCGCATCCGTGCGCTGGGGTTCAACACGGTGCAGCTCGATCTCGCGTTCAAGGACATCGACTTCTCAACGCCGGAGTCGATCACCCATGAGAAGGCCAAGCGCGTGCGCGAGACGTTCCGCGACCACGACCTGCCGATCTGCACCCTGTCCGGCTACACCAACATCGTC
Organism: uncultured Pseudomonadota bacterium; assembly: GCA_963758455.1. GTDB lineage: Bacteria > Pseudomonadota > Alphaproteobacteria > Acetobacterales > Acetobacteraceae > CAVRQM01. The sequence goes on from CAVWVK010000001.1 coordinate 569,355, forward strand.
CACCCCGATCCGGCTGCGCGTCGAGCCAAGCTCGACATGCTGCGGGCGATCATCCGCCACGCTCGGCATTTCGGCACGCCCTACGTCATCAGCGAGACCGGCACCTATGCCACCGAAAGCGATTGGGTCGCGCACCCGCGCAACAAGACCGAGGAAGGCTTCGCCGAATGCCGCAAGGTCATCGCCGAGCTGGCGCAGGTCGCCTATGACCACGGCGCGGTGTTCCTGCTGGAGACGTATGTGAACAACGTGGTGGGGTCGGTCGAGGAGACGGTGCGCATGTTCGCCGAGGTGGATCACCCAGGGCTGGGCCTGCTGATGGATCCGACGAACTATTTCGAGGATCACAACATCGACAAGATGGGCGCGGTGCTGAAGCAGATCTTCGACACGCTCTCGGACAAGGTCAGCATCGCCCACGCCAAAGACGTCAAGCGGTCGCAAACCGCCTCGGAGAAGCACGCCGACATCGATGCCTCCGAGGCGCACAGCTTCCGCGGGGTCGGGGCGATCGTATTGCCCGCGCCGGGGCTTGGCTCGCTGGACTACGACGACTATCTCGCGCGGCTGTCGCGCAAGCACCCCAACATCCCGCTGATTATCGAGCACCTGGACGAGACCGACGTGCCGCGCGCGAAGCGGTTCATCGACGGCAAGCTGCGCGCGCACGGACTCTGATCGTGGTGGAATTGCATGCAAGCCGGATGACCCGCCGCGACCTCGCGGCCCTTGGCGGGCGATTGTCGCAATTCGCCGGCGTGCAGTCGATGCGCTATGAGGACGGCCCGGCGCGCGGCGTGCGGGTGCTGGAGTTCCGCAGCGGCAGCGGCCTGCGCTTCACCGTGCTGCCGGACCGCGCCTTCGACATCCATGATTGCGAACACAACGGCCGTGCGATCGGCTGGCATTCGCCGGTCGGCGTGCGCCACCCGGCGCTGGTGGAGACGGGCGGCGAGGGCGGCCTCGGGTGGCTGCGCGGCTTCTCCGGCCTCCTGGCCACCTGCGGGCTGGACCATTTCGGCTTCATGGACAGCGAGAGCGCCGGACATTTCCACTACCCGGCGCGCAAGACCGTCGAATACGGCCTGCACGGCCGCGTCGCCAACACGCCCGGGCGGCTGCTCGGCTACGGCGAGGCCTGGGACGGCAATTCCTGCACGCTGTTCTGCGAGGGTGAGGTGCGGCAGGCCACGGTGTTCGGCGAGAATCTGGTGCTGCGGCGACGCATCGAGGTGGCGGTGGGCGGCAGCGAGATCACGCTTCGGGATCGGGTGACGAACGAGGGCTTCTATCGGACGCCGCACATGCTGCTGTACCACGTCAATCTGGGGCACCCCGTGATCGCCGAGGGCAGCCGCTACCTGGCGCCCGTGGCCGAGGCGGACTGGGCATCGCACGCACGGGACCTGCGGCGGCAGGGGGTGGGCTACCGCGTCTGTCCGCCGCCGCGGGATGGCTTCGTCGAGCAGGTCTGGGCCCACCGGATGCGGCCGGGACCGGACGGCGTCGTGCCGGTCGCGGTGGTCAACGACAGGCTCGGGTTCGGCGTCCTGCTGGAGACAAGCAAGGCCGAACTGCCCTGTCACCTGCAATGGTGCTGCTATCAGAGCGGACTGTACGCGATGGGCATCGAGCCCGGGACCAATCACGTCGACGGCCACGCCGCGGCCCGCGAACGCGGCGAGCTGATCGAACTGTCGCATGGCGAGGAGCGAAGCTACACGCTGCGGCTTGCCGTGCTCGACGGCGCGCCGGCGATCGCCCGGGCCGAGGCGCGGGTGCGCACCGCCGGACCGCAGCCCGACGTGGATTTTCTCGAACCCACCGGCGCGTGGGAAGACCTCGGACGGGAGAGACGCACATGAAGACCATGCTCGGTCCCGGGCTGTTCCTGGCGCAGTTCGTCGGCGAGCAGCCGCCATTCGACAACCTGCCGGACATCGCGCGCTGGGCCGCCGGATTCGGCTACAAGGGCGTGCAGATCCCGACGCTGACCCGGCAGTTCTTCGACCTCGACACGGCGGCGGACAGCCAGGCCTATTGCGACGACATGCGCGGAATGCTGGCCGATCTCGGGGTGCAAGTCACCGAGCTGTCGACGCACATCCAGGGGCAACTGGTGGCGGTCCATCCCACGTACGCGGCGCAGTTCGACGGGTTCGCGCCACCGCATCTGCGCGGCCGGCCGCGCGAGCAGCAGGCATGGGCGATCGACCAGGTGAAGAAGGGCGCCGTCGCCTCCCGCCGCTTCGGGCACGCCGCTCACGTCACGTTTTCCGGGGCGCTGGCCTGGCCCTTCGTCTATCCCTGGCCGCAGCGGCCGGCGGACCTGGTGGACGAGGCCTTCGCCGAATTGGCGCGTCTGTGGCGGCCCATCCTGGACCATTTCGACGAGCAGGGCGTCGACCTGTGCTTCGAGCTGCATCCCTGCGAGGATCTGTTCGACGGCGCCACCTTCGAGATGTTCCTCGAACGCGTCGGCAACCATCCGCGCTGCTGCATCAACTATGACGCGAGCCACTTCATCAAGCAGGGGCTGGACTATCTCGCCTTCATCGACATCTTCCACGAACGCATCAGGATGTTCCACGTCAAGGACGCGGAGTTCAACCCGACCGGCCGGCAGGGCATGTTCAGTGGCTATCAGCCGTGGCTGAAACGCGCCGCGCGCGACCGCTCGCTGGGCGATGGACAGGTCGACTTCAAGGCGATCTTCTCCAAGCTCGCCGAATACGACTTTGCCGGCTGGGCGGTGTACGAGTGGGAGGACTGCCTGATGGCGCCGGCCGAGGCGGCTCGTCGCGGCGCGCCGTTCATCGCCGAGCACATCATCCAAGTCACCGACAAGGTGTTCGACGACTTCGCCGGCACCGGCGCGGATCGCGCGACGACGCGCAAGATGCTCGGGCTGGCCTGAATGCTCGCCGCGGCTACGGCAGCGTGATGACGGTCCCGGCGCGGATGCTCTCGTCCGCGGCGAGCACGATGCGCAGGCTGTTGACGGCGTCCGCCCAGTGGCGCGACAGGTCGCTGTCCTCGCGAATCGCCGTCAGCAGCCACCGCTGCTCGCGCGCGCTGATCTCGTCATGGTCCGGCGTGTCGTCGATCACCAAATCCTCGTCGTCCAGGAGCATCGAGTTCGTCCGCCGCGAGGGCCGCGTGATGCATTCGCACCACGCCGGCGCGGGCGTGCGTCTCGATCTCGCGACGAGACGGCCGTGCGGGCGCCGGCGCGATTGAGCCGGCCCCGCTCCGGCGACAGGATGCTCACCGAGCCTTTCGGACCGATCACGTCCTTCACGAAGAACGCCGTCTCGCTCATCATCGGACCCCAGCCGGCCTCGTACCAGCCGACCGAGCCGTCGTCGAATACGACCTGGAGCTGGCCGTAATTGTACATGTCGGGCGCGATCGCATCGCTCAGCCGCGCGCCGATCGCGTGGACGCGGACCGGCCGCGCGCCGGTCATCAGACACATCAGATCGACGTAATGCACGCCGCAGTCGACGATCGGCGAGAGCGACTTCAGCAGGTTGCGATGCCACGTCCAGGCCGGGCCGATCGACTGCTGGTTGAGGTTCATGCGCATCACCAGCGGCTTGCCGAGGCCGCGCGCGATCTCGACCAGCTTGATCCAGGCGGGGCTCTGCCGCGCGCTGTAGCCGACGATCAGCTTGCGTCCGCCAGCGCGCGCGGCCGCGACGACCCGCTCGGCATCCGCGACGGTCTCGGCCAGCGGCTTTTCGATGAACACGTGCGCGCCGGCCTGGAGCGCCGCCACGGCGAAAGCGGCGTGGGTGTCCGGCCAGGTGTTGATCGAGACGACATCCGGCCGCAGCCGCGCCAGCGCCTCGTGGCAGTCGGCAAAGCGCGGCAGCGCGGACCAGCGTTCGGGCAGGTCGGTGCGCGCCGCTACCGAGCGCGCGCACAGCCCCGCCAGCTCGAAACCGTCGAGCCGTTCGTATGCCAGCGCATGGGTCAGCCCCATGTGGCCGAGCCCGACCACCAGGACGCGCAGCGTTCCGGCCGTTGCGGGATTGGACATGGTTCCACCTTTCAAGCCGCCGCGTATGCGGTTACGGTTCGCGCATCCAACGCCAGTCGGATGGACATGCCTGCAAACACTGGCAACCAACAAGGGGAACGTCATGCGGCATCCTGAACGACTGGCCGGCGCGCTCATGGTCCTGGCGCTGCTGGGCGCGCAGCACGCGGCGGCTGCCTATTCCGGCAAGAAGTTCGTCGTCGGCGTGTCCAACACGCTGATCGGCAACGGCTGGCGCGAGGAGATGATCTGCTCGATCAAGGCGCAGGCGAAGGCGTCGGGCGTGGTGTCCAAGGTGATCCTGGCCAACCGCAACGGCGGCCCGCCGGAGCAGATCGCCGATCTGCGCAACCTGATCTCCGCCGGGGCGAACGCGATCATCGTCGACCCGTCCAGCCGCGACGCGCTGGACCCGGTCATCAAGCAGGCGGCCGCCAGGGGCATCGTCGTGGTGGCGGTCGATCAGGCGGTGTCCGCGCCGCAGGCCTACGTGCTATCCAACGATCAGGTGGCCTACGGCAGGCTGGGCGCCACGGCGCTGTTCGAGGCTCTGCACGGCCACGGCAACGTGGTGGAGATGCGCGGCATCGACGGCGTGCCGGCCGATTCCGATCGGCACCAGGGGTTCGAGGCGGCGCTGAAGCAGTATCCGAACATCAAGGTGGTGGCGACGACGTTCACGGGCTGGGCGCTCAACACGGCGTCGAAGCAGATCCACGACCTGATCGCCTCGGGCAAGCAGATCGACGGCATCTGGACCTCCGGCATCGACGCGGTGGTGGTCGACGCGTACCGGACCACGCACACCAAGTTCGTGCCCGTCATCGGCGCCGACAACAACGCCTTCATCGGCCAATTGGTCGATCTGAAGCCGGACGGGCTGACCGGCTCGGCGGTCACGAACCCGGCCTCGGTCGGCGGCGCGGGGCTGGCCGTGGCGCTCGACGTGCTGCAGCACAAGCCGCAGCCGCATGTCATCACGCTCACGCCGGAGGTGTGGTCCAACACCACGGACGCCGGTCTGGCGAAGCTGAAAAGCCTGTACAACCCCAAGCTCGACGCGTATTACAGCGTGGCCACGGAAGTGAAGCCGTACACCACCTACACCACGCCCGAAATGGTGGCCTGCGAGGGGCCGTAACACCGCGCCGGATGAGCGACGCCCCTCTGCTGCTTGACGCGCAAGGCGTCGCCAAGCGGTTCGGCGCGGTCGTGGCGTTGCGCGCGGCGTCGCTGCGAGTACGCGCCGGCGAGGTGCACGCGCTGATGGGCGCGAACGGCGCCGGCAAGAGCACGCTCGTGAAGATGCTCACGGGCGTGCTGCGGCCGGACGGCGGCGTCATCGCCATTCGCGGCGCCGCGCGCCTGTTCCGCTCGCCGGCCGAGGCGCGCGGCGCCGGGCTGGTCTCGGTCTATCAGGATCCGGCGCTGGTGCCCGACCTCACGCTCGCCCAGAACCTGCGCCTGACCGGCGCGCCGCTGCCGGTGGTGCGCGATTGGATGGCGCGGTTCGGGTTCGACCGGCTGGACACCGGGGCCGTCATGCGCGACCTGCCGCTGCCGACCTTGCGGCTGATCGACCTGGCGCGGGCGCTGGCGGCCGAGCCGGACATCCTGCTGCTCGACGAGATCACCGCGGCGCTGCCGACCGATCTGGCGCGGCATGTCTACGACGTCGCGCGCCATTGGCGCGACCTGGGGCGCTCGGTCATCTTCATCTCGCATCGGCTCGCCGAAATCGCCGCGCTGTGCGACCGCGCGACGGTGCTGCGCGACGGCGTCACGGTCGGCGTCGTGGAGCCCGCGGCGGGGGCCGAGGAGCGGATCGTATCGCTGATGCTGGGCGCGCCACCCGAGGCGGCCGTCGCAGCCCGCCAGGCCGCCGCCGCCCGGCCACGCGCGGCGAGCGGACCGCCGGCCGTCGAGGCGCAGGCGCTGCGCTGCGGCGAGTTGCTGCGCGACGTCTCGTTCAGCCTGCGTCCGGGCGAGGTGCTTGGCGTCTGCGCACTGGAAGGGCAGGGACAGGAGGAACTGTTCGACTGCCTTGCCGGCCTGCGCCGCCCCGCCGCCGGGGAAATCCTGGTCGCGGGCGCCCGGCAGCGGTTCGGCCATCCCGCCGACGCCATCCGCGCGGGGCTGGTGCTGGTGCCCGCCGACCGCCTCCATGCGCTGCTGCCGCAGCGTTCGGTGCATGAGAACATCGCCCTGCCGCTGGCGCGAGGCCCGCGGTCGTGGGGGCTGTTGCCGATGCGCGCGGAGCGGGCGCGCGTCGGCGATGCCACGCGGCGCCTGCACATCGACGCGCGCGCGGGTTCCGAGGTGCGGCGGCTGAGCGGCGGCAACCAGCAGAAGGTGGTGATCGCGCGCTGGCTGGCCTGCGGCTTCAAGACGCTGCTGTGCTTCGATCCCACGCGCGGCATCGACATCGGCACCAAGCGCCAGATCTACGTGCTGGTCCGCGAACTCGCCGAGGCCGGCGCGGCCGTGCTGCTGTTCACCTCGGAACTGGCGGAAATCCCGCTGGCCTGCGATCGCGTGATCGTGCTGTTCGGCGGCCGCGTGGTGGGCGAGATGCCGGCGAGCGAGGCCGACGAAGCCACGTTGCTGCGCACCGCGCACGGCCTGGTTGCGCACGCGGACGCGGCGGCGTGAACGCAGCCGCCGCGGGGTGGGTGTCGGGCGGCGTCGCGCCACGGTTCCTGCGCCGCCACGCGGCGCTGGCGGCGATGCCGGCGGTGGTGGCGGGATTCCTGGCGGCGACGGTGGCGATCCACCCCGATTTCGGCGCCTTCGATGTGCAGTCCCTGGCACTCGGGGCGTTGCCGCTGGCGTTGGCGGCGGCGGCGCAGACCGTCGTCGTGCTGTCCGGCGGCGTGGATCTGTCGGTCGGTCCGCTGATGGCGGTGGCCAACGTGCTGTCGGCCAGCATCATGCAACATGCCGGCTTCGGGCAGTCGCTGGCGCTGGCTGTCCTGGTGCTGCTGGCAGGGGTGGCGGCCGGCGCGCTGAACGGTCTCGTGCTGGTCGCCTCGCGCGTGCCGGATGTCGTGGTGACTCTGGCAACCGGCTTCATCTGGGGCGGGGTGGCGCTGCTCATTCGCGAACAGCCGGGCGGCGGCGCCCCGGAAGGCTTCCTGAACCTGGCGACCGGAACGCTCGTCACCGCGTGGCTGCCGAACGCACTGGTGCTGCTGGTGATCGTCGTCGCCGTGATCTGGCTGCCGGTGCGCGCAAGCCGCCTCGGGCTTGCGCTGTATGCCGTCGGCAGCGATCAGACGGCGGCGTTTCGCAGCGGAGTCAACGTCGATCGCACGCGCTTCCTGGCTTACGTCATCGGCGGGCTGTTCAGTGCCGCGGGCGGGCTCGCACTGACCATGACGACCGGCATCGGCTCGGCGCTGTCCGGCGCCTACTACACGCTGAGCGGCCTGGCGGCGGTGGTCATCGGCGGCGTCAGCCTGCTGGGCGGCCGCGGCGGCATGTTCGGGCCGATGCTGGCGGCCTTCGTCCTGACGCTCATCCCGACCGACCTGATCTTCCTCGACATCGACCCGAACTACGGACAGGTGATCCAGGGCACGCTGATCGTGCTGGTGGTGATGGGCGGCGGACTTGCCACCCTGCTGAAGCGCAAGCCGTGACCACAGGCAAGGCCAGCTCACCCATGCCGATCGCGGAAGCGTCGGGCGGCCAGCGCCGAGCGGCCGCGTTGCTGCGCGATCACTCGCTGGGGGTCCTGGTGCTGCTGCTGCTGGCCCTGGTGGGCGGCATCACGGTGCTGCGGCCCGGCACCGTCACCGCCGACTGGGTCTCGAACACGCTGCTGTTCGCCGTGCCGCTGGCGCTCATGGCCGGCGGCCAGACGCTGGTGCTGCTGACCGGCGGCATCGACCTGTCGGTGGCAAGCGTGGCCACTGGTGCCGCCTATCTGCTGTCGGCCACCGCCGCGCGGAACGAGGCGGAAGCGGTCGTCCTGGCGCTGGCGGTGGGCGTGGCCGTGGGATTGCTCAACGGCATCGGCGTCGCCGTCTTCCGCGTGCAGCCGCTGGTGATGACGCTCGGGACCGGGCTGATGACCGAGGGCGCGCTGGTGGTCTACAGCCAGAAGATCATCGCCAGCGAGCCGCGGGTGCCGGCGTTCATCGTGGCGCTCGGCAGCGGCAAGGCGTTCGGGTTCGTGCCGATCGACCTGTTCCTGTGGCTGCCCGTGGCGGCGCTGCTGATCGTCGGGTTGCGGCGTTCCGGCCTGGGCCGGCTGCTGTACGCGGTCGGCGACAACAGCGAGGCCTGCCGGCTCGCCGGCGTGCGGGTCTGGCGCGTGCTGCTGACGGCCTATGTCGGCTGCGGCGTGCTGAGCGCCGTCGCCGGGCTGGTGCTGGTGGGCACCACCAACGCGGCCGACCTCAGCCTGGCGAACGTCTATCTGTTGCCGGCCATCGCCGCGGCCATCATCGGCGGCACCTCGATCTTCGGCGGTCGCGGCGGCTATTCCGGCACCATCGTCGGGCGCGCTGTTTCTGACCGTTCTGGACAGCCTGCTGACCCTGCTCGATGCGCCGGAGCCGATGAAGCAGATCCTGTACGGCGCGATCATCCTGCTGCTCGCCACCGCCTATACGCGGCTGACGGGCTGACGCCGCGGGTCAGCGATCCGGGCTGACCATCGCAAACATCGCGCCCTGCGGATCGCGGCATTGAGCGATCCACTCGCCACCGGGAACCTGATCCGGGCCGTTGAGCACCTGGCCGCCCGCGTCCTTCACCCGGGTCACGGCCGCGTCGATGTGGTCCACCCGGAAATAGTGCAGCCACGCCGGGGCTGCCTTCGCGTCGTGTCTGGTCATCATGCCGCCGACGGACACGCCGCCGATGGCGAAGAGCTGGTAGATCCCCATCGCCCCCATGTCGAACGCCTCGGCCTTCGTCCAGCCGAACAGATCGGCGTAGAAGGCGAACGCGCTCTGCCAGTCGGCGGCGTGCAATTCGTGCCATCCGACATGGCCGGGCGCGGTGCCGCGCGCCGGCGGCGCCTGCCCAGGGTCCAGCGGCCTGAACAGGACGAAGGGCGCGCCCTGCGGGTCGGCCACGACAGCGAAACGGCCGACGCCGGGGATGTCGTCGCCCGCGCGATGGATGGCGCCCCCGGCCGCCTTGACGCGCGCCGCGACGGCGTCGACGTCGTCGACCGCGATATAGCCATACCAGCGCGGCGGCGCGCCCGCGTCGCGCGCCGGCTGGGGCAACGCCATCAGCCCGCCCACCGGCGTCTCGCCGGCGCTGAGGATCGTGTACGGGTGGTCGGCCATTCCGGCGTCCTGCGCGCCCCAGCCAATGACCGAACGGTAGAACGTCGTCGCGGAAGCCGTGTCGGTGGTCGCGAGCTCGCACCAGACGAACTGGCCTTGGGATGTGGACATGCTGCTTCTCCCGGTTTCTTGTTGCGGCCGCGTCAAATGACTTGATACCAACCTAACCGCGCGCTGTCAAAGCCCGATCGCCGATCCATTTGCAACCACGCGGCCGGTGCGCGACACACGCGGCGCTGCCGTCGCACGTCGGCCATTGACCCGGAGAGATCGCATGACCGACATCCGACTGCTGGTGGACGCGCGCAACAAGCTCGGCGAGGGGCCGGTCTGGGACATCGCCGAGCAGGCGCTGTACTGGGTGGACATCGAAGGCCGCCGCCTGCATCGGCGCGACCATGCCGGGGGTGCCGTCCGCGTCTGGGAGTTTCCCGAGCGCATCGGCAGCTTCGCGCTGCGCGCGCGCGGCGGCATGGTGTGCGCGCTGGAATCGGGCTTTGCGTTCTTCGACCCGGATACGGCAAAGATCGACTGGATCGCCCGGCCCGAGGCGATGATCGCGCGCAACCGCTTCAATGACGGCAAATGCGACCGCGCCGGACGGTTCTGGGCCGGCACGATGGACCTGCAAATGCGCGAGCACACCGGATCGCTGTTCCGGCTCGACCCCGACCTGTCGGTGCATCGGGTGGACGGCGCCATCGGCATTTCCAACTCGGTCGCCTGGAGCGCCGACGACCGCACGCTGTATTTCGCCGACACGCTCGACGGCGAGATCCACGCCTATGACTACGACGCGGCGAGCGGGGCTGTCGCGAACCGCCGGCTGTTCGTCTCCACGCGGCACGAGGCCGGCAACCCGGACGGCTCGACCGTCGATGCCGACGGCTTTCTGTGGAACGCGCAGTGGAACGGCTGGCAACTGGTGCGCTACGCCCCCGATGGCTCGGTCGATCGCACGGTGCGCCTGCCGGTGCGCTATCCGACAAGCTGCATGTTCGGCGGTCCGGATCTGGCGACGCTGTTCGTGACGTCGGCGATCTGGGATCTGGACGAGGCGGCCCGCGCGGCGCAGCCCTGGGCCGGCGGCGTGCTGGCCTTCGAGCCGGGCGTGCGCGGGCTGCCGGAGCCGCGGTTTGCCGGCTGACGGCCGGACGGTTCAGCCGGCCGCGCGCGCCAGCAGGCCGACCCAGGCGCGCAGCCCGTCGCGCCAGCGCGACAGGCGGAAGAACTCGTTCGGCGCGTGATAGTCCTCGTCGGCGGTGGAGAACGAGAAGAACACCGTGTCGATGCCCAGGCGCCTTTGAAAGATGGTGCCGATCGGGATGGTGGCGCCCATGCGCACGCGCAGCGGCGGCCTGCCGTACAGCGCCTCCAGCACCTGTTCGGCCAGCGCCAGCCCGCGATGGTCGTCCGCCACCGCGTAGGGGTGCGCGTAATGGCGCGGGTCCGCGACAGTGACGGTCGCGCCCGGCGGCGCGCGGCGGGTCAGGTCGCGGGCGACCAGGGCCGCGATTTCGGCCGGATCCTGGTCGGGCACCAGGCGGCAGGTGATCTTGGCTTGGGCGCTGGCGGGGATCACCGTCTTGCTGCCAGCACCCGCGTAGCCGCCGGAAATGCCGTTCAGCTCCAGGGTCGGGCGCAGCCAGTTGCGTTGCAGCGCCGAATAGCCGGCCTCGCCCGCCAACGCGGGGGCGCCGACCGCCGCCGCGTGCGCCGCCTCGTCGAACGGGATCGCGGCCAGCGCGTGCGGGGCGACGGGCCGCACCCGGTCGAGAAAGCCGGGGACGGCGACGCGGCCGGTATCGTCGTGCAGCCCGGCCAGCAGGCGCGCCAGGGCGGCGATCGGGTTGGCCACCATGCCGCCGTGCCGGCCGCTGTGCAGATCCCGCGCCGCCCCCTGCACCGTTACCTCCAGGGCGCAGATGCCGCGGCTGGCGACGGTGATGCTGGGCAGGTCGATGCGCCACATTGCGCCATCCGCCGACAGCGCCCAATCGGCGCGCAGGCTGTCGGCGTGGGCAGCCACGAAGGCGTCGAGATTGGCACTGCCGCATTCCTCCTCGCCCTCGATCAGCAGGCGCAGGTTCACACCCAGTCCGCCGGTGGCGATCAACGCGGCGATGGCGGTCAGCGCGACCAGCATCGGCCCCTTGTCGTCGGACACGCCGCGCCCGTACAGCCTTCCGTCGCGCTCGGTCGGCTCGAACGGCGGACTGCTCCACGCCGCCAGCGGGTCCGGCGGCTGCACGTCGTAATGCGCGTAGATCAGCAAGGTCGGTGCGTCCGGCCGCGCGTGCCAGTCGGCACGGACAACCGGATGGCCGCCGGTGGGCAGGATCGCCACGTTGCGCAGGCCGATCGCGCGCAGGTGGTCGGCCAGGAACGACGCCGCCCTGGACATTGCCGGCGCATAGGCCGGATCGGTGCTGACGCTCGGGATGGCGACGAGGCGGCGCAGCGTGGCCAGCGCGGCATCGGCGTGGGCATCGAGCCAGGCCAGGGCCGCGGTTTCGCTGTCGCTCATTTGCCGCCATCCACCGAAAGGCATTGGCCGGTGATCCACCCGGCATGGTCGCTGGCCAGGAACAGCACCGCGTCGGCGATGTCGGCGACCGTGCCGGTGCGTCGCATGGCGATGCCCTCGACCAGCCGGCGCTGCCCCTCCGCGCCGTAGGCGTGCCATTGCCGCTCGGTGGTCGGATTGGAGCGCACGAAGCCCGGGGCGACGCTGTTCACGGTAATGCCTTGCGGGCCGAGTTCATGGGCAAGCTGGCGGGTGAGGCCGATCTCGCCCGCCTTCGCGGCGGCGTAGGCCTGGATGCCGGTCAGGCTGATACCCAGCCCGGCGCCGGAGCTGATGGTGACGATCCGGCCGCGCCCGGCGGCCCGCATTCCGGGGATCACCGCCTGCGCGGCCAGGAACGCGCCGGTCAGGTTCACCGCCAGGATCGCGTTCCAATCCGCCTCGGGCACGTCGGTTGCGGGCACGCCCACTTGGCCGCACACGCCGCCGGCGCTGTGTACCAGCACATCGACCGCGCCGATCGCGGCCACGGCCGCGGTCAGCGCCGCGCGATCGGTCACATCCAGTCGGCGCGCTTCGATCGCGCCGCCGGCCGCGGTTTCGGCAAGACCCGCCTGGTTGACGTCCGCGGCGATCACGCGTCGCGCCGAGTGCGGCAAAAGCCCGCGCGATGCCGCGGCCGATGCCGTGCCCCGCGCCGGTGACGAGCACCGCGCGGCCGTCGAAGCGGATGTTCATGCGGCAAGCTCCGCGAGATTTTCGCGCGCGAGTTTGCGTTCGCCGCGTTCGATCTGGTGGATCATCGCGGTCACGCGCTCGACCAGCGGCGTCGCAACGCCAACTTCCCGCCCGGCCGTGATAATGGGCCCGAGTTGCGCATCGACCTCGGTTTCACGATGGCGCACCGCAAGGTCGCGCCAGATGCCGCTATGCGTCTTGGCCGAGCGCCGGTTATGCGCCGTCATCGCCGCCATGCTGCGGGCAGCCGCGTCCGCCGCCGCGCCGGGAGCGAAGGCGGCCGGGTCGAACCCGTTGAAACCCTGCGGCGCGATATGCCGCGCGGCCGCAACCGCCATCACTTCCCGCGCCAAGGCGGTCAGCACCGGGGCGTAGCGCTGGGTCGGCCAGCACGTCGGCGATGCTGTCGTCGGTCAGGGCGGTAGCGAACAGCAGCGCGCCATAGCCGAGCTTGCCCCACAGATAGCCCACGATGTTGTCGGTAGTGATCGCCTTCGGCTCGAACCGCCGCATCAGCGCGTGCAGGGCCGCCAATCGGGGCGTCGCGCGCCCGTCCATCTCGCCCAGCACCACGGCACCGCGACCGCCATAGGTGATGCGGCCCGGCCCGAGGTAGTCCGCGCCGAAATTGAGGAACGCGCCGATCACCCGCTCCATGCCGACCGCTTCGGCGATGACGTATTCGTTCAGCCCGTTCTGGAACGAGGCCACGTAGCCGTCCGCCGCCAGATGCGGCGCGAGCTGGCGCGCGGCGGCGTGGGTGTGCTGCGCCTTGACGCACAGCATGATGCGCGAATGCGTGCCGCGCACCGCGTCCGGCAGCGCCGCGCGCGCGGGGACGCGAAAGGTCTCGATCGGACCTTCGATCGCCAGGCCGTTCGCGTTGATCGCATCGACATGGGCGGCCACGGTGTCGACGAACAGGACATCCTCGCCGCCGCGCGCCAGGTACGCGCCGATCGTGCCGCCGATGGCGCCGGCGCCCCAGATCAGCAACGGGCCGCTCATTCCCACGGGCCTTCCAGCAACGCGCGCGTCTCCGCGACAGCCACCGCCCACAGTCTTTCGGAGTCCTCATCGGGGCGCTGATACAGGCCGCCGAAATTGCCGTCGCCCAGCATGGCGCGCACGCCCCGCGGATCGCGCAGGCGCATCCGGTCGAAATCGACCATCGTCTTGGCCTCGGACGGGACCGCGATGTTGGGCAGCCGCGTCCAGGGAAAGTTCTCCATCCAGGAGGCGTGCGAGGCGACCGGGTCGATGGCCTGCACCTCGGCCCAGGTTTTTGGCGCGTTCCACCAGTTGTGGAAGCGCACGCGGCAGCCGGGATGGTCAGCCATCCACTCGATCGCCAGGCTGCCGGCCGGCGCGTTGCCGCCGTGCCCGTTGCACAGCAGGATGCGGCGGAAACCGTGTTCGGCGAGACCGTCCAGGATGTCGCGCACGACGTTCAGATAGGTCTCGACACGCAGGCTGATGGTGCCGGGGAAGGCCCGGAAATATGGCGTCACGCCATAGGCGAGCACCGGGAACACGGGGATGCCCAGCGGCTCGGCGGCTTCGGCGGCGACGCGCTCGGACAGGATGCTGTCCACCGACAGGCTGAGCGAGGCGTGCTGCTCGGTGCTGCCCAGCGGCAGCACGCAACGGTCGTCGCGCTTCAGGGCCGCTTCGACCTGCATCCAATTCATTTCGCTCACACGCATGACGAGTCCTCCAATTCAGGCAGGCGCAGTCTGTGCAGCAGCGGCAGCACCAGGCGGGCGATGTCGCGCGGATCCGGGGTGTGCCGGTACTCGATGGCGCGCACCCCGTCCGGCAGCCGGCCCAGCACCGCCTCCGCGCCGGTCGCGAACACTACGGAGTCGGCGCGCGCGAGGGCGGCATCCAGGTCGGGCGCGTGCAGCAGCGTCGCCTCGATGGCGCTGACATGCGGCGCGTGGTGCTGCACGCCGGGCTTCATCATCGCCAGGAACTCGGGGAACACCGAGACCACCAGCACGCGGTCCAGCGGATCGAGGCCAGCCAGCGCGGTGCGGGTGGCGGCACTCGGCAGCAGCGCCACCGCCAGCACCGGCGGTCCGTCCGGCAGCAATGCGGCGAGTTCGGCGCGACGGTTGGCGATGGTAAGCCACAGGTCCGCCGCGGCCGCGCGCCGGCGCGCGGCGGGGCTGGCGGCGAGCGCGGCGATCGTCTCCGCCTCGATGACGTCGCCATCCGGCAGATAGGCCGCCACCGACCCGGCATAGTCGCGGGTCGCGGGGGCGAACACGCCGACGAACAGCAGGCGCAGCGCGCGTCCGCGCGGCAGCCCGGCGCGCGCGGTGAGTTGCGCAATCAGCGCCTCGCGCCCGACTCCCTGCGCCTCCGCCTCGCTCAGCAGCCGGTCGAGTGCGGCATCCAGGCGCGTGCCGTCGAACCGCGCCGCATTGTCCACGGCGCCCTGCGTGGCAACAAAGGTGCCGGCGCCCGCGCGGGTGACGATGAGCTGCGTGGCCGCGAGATCGCGATACACCGCCGCCACGGTCATCGGCGCGATGCCCAGCGTCGCCGCCATCTCGCGCACCGACGGCAGCCGCTCGCCGGCGCGGAGCTGGCCGCAGGCGATCCCGTATTCGACCAGCCCGCGCAGTTGGACGCCAAGCGGCACGGGTAGCGTGCGGTCGAGAACGAAGGGAATGCTCATGGGCGAGGCGTTTTGCACCGATGCAGTCAGCTATGACACTTTCGGCGCGGACCGCGCGCAGGCCGCCCCGATCGGCGTTGACTCTGCCCCGATCCGCCCCCTAGCGTCTAGGTCCGTTAGAACAGTTCGGGGGCCGGGGCCGATGAGGACTATGTCAAGGCTGGGTCTGGCCGTCGCGGCGTGCGTGATGGCGGGCGCGGGCGCGGCGAATGCCGCCGGCCCGCGCGGCGGCACCATGACCTATGCGCGATACGCCGACTCGCTGTTCCTCGACCCGGTTCTGAACGATGCGAACGTCGATATCTGGATCCTGACGAACCTGTACGACACGCTCATTCTCCCATCCAACGATGGCAAGAGCCTGCTGCCGGGCTTGGCGACCGCATGGCAGGTCTCGTCCGACGGCAAGACATTCACGCTCACCCTGCGCGGCGGCACGAAGTTTTCGGATGGATCGCCGATCACCGCCGAGGATGTCGTCTGGTCGCTCGATCGCGCCCGCAATCCCAAGGAAGGCATCTGGAACTTCCTGCTGGCGTCGATCGACACGGTCGCGGCGAAGGACGCCAGCACCGTCGTGCTCACCCTGAAGAATCCCGACCCGAGCCTCCCGGCGGCGCTGGCCACGTTCAACGCCGCGATCATGCCGAAGAAGCTGTTCGAGGCGACGCCGGGCGCCACCGACGACGATCGCGCCAAGGCGTTCGCCGAGCATCCGGTGGGATCTGGACCGTTCGTGCTGGCGTCATGGCAGCGCGGCAGCAAGCTGGTGATGAAGCGCAACCCGCACTACTGGCAGACCGGCGACGACGGCAAGGCGCTGCCCTATCTGGACGAGGTCGATTTTCCGGTCATTCCCGACGACGCGACCCGCATCCTGAAGCTGCGCTCGGGCGAGATCGATGGCGCCGAGTTCATTCCCTACGCGCGGGTGAAGGAGTTGCAGGCCGACCCGAAGATCGACATGCGCCTGTTTCCCTCCACCAAGATCACCTACCTGACCGCCAACGACCGCCCCAAGCTCGCGGACGGCAGCGACAACCCGCTGAACAAGGAAGCGGTGCGCCAGGCGTTGAACTACGCCATCAACAAGAACGCGGTGATCGCGATCGTGACGCACGGAATCGGCACGCCGATGCGCTCGTACATGGCCAGCACCACGCCGCTGTTCGCCGATCAGGGACCGGCCTATCCGTATGATCTCGCGAAAGCCAAGGCGCTGCTGGCGCAGGCCGGCTATCCGCACGGCATGTCGCTGTCCGTCCTGGCGCTCGCCGGCAGCGCCGACGAGGTGACGATCGACTCGGCGGTGCAGCAGATGTGGAGCCAGATCGGCGTGAAGCTCAACATCGTGCAGGTGGACAACGCCACCCTGTTCGCCCGCTACCACTCGGCGAACTTCCAGATGCGCAACGCCGTCTGGACCAACGACATCAACGACCCGAACGAGATCACCTCGTATTTCGACTATTACCCGAACATCCAGAACCAGCACAGCGGTTGGGACAGCAAGGAGAGTGACGCGCTGTTCGTGCAGAGCCAGAGCGAGACCGATGCCGCCAAGCGCGCGGCGACGTACAAGCGGATCCAGGAAATCTACATGCGGGCGGCGCCGATCTTCTTCCTGTACGAATCGCCCTATCCGGTGGCGTTGAGCAAGAAGGTGCAAGGATTCTGGCAGACGCCGCTCGGCAACAACGTGTTCGTGCGCGCCACGGTCAGCCGATGATCGCCGCCTGATGGTCGTCTCCGGCCGGGTCGGGCGGCGCGTGTTGCAGATCATCCCGACGCTGTGCCTGATTACGGTCGCGGTGTTCCTGCTGGTGCACCTGCTGCCGGGCGACCCGGTGAGCGCCATGCTGGGCGATCGCGGCACGCCGGAAGCGATCGCCCGGCTGCGCGCGCAGATGGGCCTGAACGGCTCGCTGGCCTGGCAGTTCTGGCTGTTCGTCAGCCGGCTGCTGCACGGCGACATGGGCGAATCGATCGTCCGCCGCGTGCCGGTGAGCGCGCTGGTCGTGCAGCGCCTGCCGGTGACGCTGTGCCTGACCGGGTTGGCGGCGCTGCTCTCGGTGCTGCTGGCGGTGCCGCTGGCGTTCGTCGCGGCCGTCTGGCGCGACCGGCTGCCGGACCTGCTGATCCGCGGCGTGTTCCAGGTCGGGCTGTCGGCGCCGGTGTTCTATGTCGGGCTGCTGCTGCTGGGCTTCTTCGCGGCGCGCTGGCATGTGTTTCCGGTGGGCGGCATGGGAAACGGCGTGCTGGACACGGTCTGGCACCTGTTCCTGCCGGCATTGACCTTGGCGCTCAGCCTGTCGGCGGTGCTGATGCGCAATCTGCGCGCGGCGATCATCGGCGTGCTGCGCGCCGACTACATCGGTTTCGCCCGCGCCAAAGGCTTGTCGCCGCGGCTGGTGATGGCGCGGCATGTGCTGCGCAACGCGCTGATCTCGGCGGTGCCGCTGTTCGGCCTGAACATCGGCACGCTGCTGGGCGGAGCGGTCATCACCGAGACGGTGTTCGCGGTGCCCGGCGTCGGCGCGCTGATGGTCGACAGCATCTATGGCCGCGACTATCCGGTGGTGCAGGGGATGACGCTGTCGTTGGCCGGTACTGGTCTGCCTGGTGTTCCTGGCCACCGACCTGCTGGAGGTCTGGCTCGATCCGAGGTCGGCATGAGCGAGGCGGCGCTCCAGGCGGCAACCATCGCGCCGCCGCGCGCCGCGCGGCGCGGACGCATCCCGTTCGGCCTGATCGCCGGCGCGGTGCTGCTGGCCGGGTTCGTGATCGCCGCGCTGTTGCATCTGTTCGTGGCCTCGCTCGACCCGTTGGCGTTCGACTACAACGCGCTGCTGGCCCCGCCATCCTGGGCGCACCCGTTCGGCACCGACGATTTCGGCCGCGACGTGCTGGCGCGCACCTTGGCCGCGTCGGGAGTGGATTTGCAGATCGCGCTGTTCTGCACGCTGTTCCCGATCCTGTTCGGCTCGGTGATCGGCGCGCTGGTCGGCTATCATGGCGGCATCGCCGAGGCGGTGTTCGGCCGCATCGTCGACGTGGTCATCACCTTTCCGTTTCTGGTGCTGGTGATCGCCATCGTCTCGGTGCTGGGGCCGGGGCTGCTGAACCTGTATCTTGCCGTCAGCGCCGTCGGCTGGGTGTTCTACGCGCGCATGATGCGCGCGGAGGTCGCCGTGCTGCGCCGCGCCGATTTCGCGGCGGCCGGGCGGGTGATGGGGTTTTCCACCGCGCGCATCATCTTCCGCCACCTGCTGCCGAACGCCATCACGCCGCTGCTGGTGTACTGGATGACCGACATGGCGCTGTCCATCCTGCTCGGCTCCAGCCTCGGCTATCTCGGCCTGGGCGCGCAGCCGCCGACGGCGGAATGGGGCGTGCTGGTGGCCGACGGCAAGAACTACATGGACACCGCCTGGTGGATCTCGGTGTTTCCCGGCCTGGCGATCGTACTGTGCGGCACGGGCTTCTCGCTGCTGGGCGACGGCGTGGCCGAGCTGATCGCCGTGCGCCGATGAACCCGCTGCTGTCGGTGGCCGGCCTTTGTGCCAGCTTCCCCGCGCCCGGCGGGCGCGCGAACGTGGTCGACGGCATCGATCTGTCGGTGGACGGCGGCGAGGTGCTGGGCATCGTCGGCGAGAGCGGCTCGGGCAAGAGCATGACGCTGCGCGCCATCATGCGGCTGATCGAACCACCCGGCCAGATCGAGGGGCGCATCGTGTGGGACGGGCAGAACCTGCTCGACTTGTCCGAACGGCGGATGCGCGGCGTGCGCGGGCGGCAGATCGGCATGGTGTTCCAGGAGCCGATGACCGCGCTGAACCCGGTGCTGCCGATCGGATTGCAGATCACCGAAAGCCTGGCGGGCGCGCGCCGCCTGTCCGCCGCCGAACGCCGCCGCCGCGCGACCGGGCTGCTTGACCGCGTGGGGATCCCAGCCGCCGCGCGGCGGCTGGACGACTATCCGCACCAGTTTTCCGGCGGGATGCGCCAGCGCGCCATGATCGCCATAGCCCTCGCCGGCGAGCCGCGCCTGCTGCTGGCCGACGAGCCGACCACGGCGCTGGACGTGACCATCCAGGACCAGATCCTGAAGCTGCTGCTGCGCTTGCGTGACGAGCTGGGCATGGCGCTGGTGATCGTCACGCACGATCTGGGCGTGGTGGCGCAGACCTGCGAGCGCGTCGCGGTGATGTATGCCGGCCGCATCGCCGAGACCGGGCCGGTAGCCGAAGTGCTGGCGCGGCCCCGCCACGCCTACACGCTGGGCCTGATCCGCTCGCTGCCGGATGCGCATATGGCGCGGCGTCGCCTGAGCCCCATTCCCGGCGCACCGCCCAGTCCCGGCAGCGTCGGCGCGGCCTGCCCGTTCGTGCCGCGTTGCGATTATGCCGAGCCGGCGTGCACCGCCGCGCGTCCGAAGCTGGAGCCGGTCGGCCCGGATCGCGCCAGCGCCTGCATCGCCGCCGCCCGCCTGGCGGCGCCGCGGCTCGCCGCTTGAGCGAAACCCTGCTGCGCGCGGCGGGGCTGACCAAGACATTTCCCGTCTCCGGCAGCCGCACGCTGCGCGTGCGCGCGCTGACCGAGGTGGATCTGGAGGTGCGGCGCGGCGAGACGCTGGGCATCGTCGGCGAGAGCGGCTGCGGCAAGTCCACGCTGGCGCGCTGCCTGGTACGGCTGTACGACATCGACGCCGGCCGGATCACCTTCGACGGCGTGGATTTGAGCACGTTGCGCGGCGCGGCGCTGCGCGGCTTCAACCGCCGCGTCCAGATGGTGTTCCAGGATCCGTACGGCTCGCTCAACCCGCGGCTCACGGTGCGCGAAACCCTGGCCGAGCCGCTGGGCGTGCATCGCATGTGCGCGCCGCGCGACATCCCGGCCCGGGTCGAGGCTCTGCTGGATCTGGTGCATCTGCCACGCGATGCCGCGGGTCGGCGACCGCACGAGTTCAGCGGCGGCCAGCGCCAGCGCATCGGCATCGCGCGTGCGCTGTCGGTCGAGCCAGAATGCCTGATCGCCGATGAACTGGTGTCGGCATTGGATGTCTCCGTGCAGGCGCAGATGGTCAACCTGCTGCTGGAGTTGCAGGAGCGGCTGCGTCTGACGGTGGTGTTCATCGCCCACGATTTGCGGCTGGTGCGGCATTTGTCGCATCGCGTGGCGGTGATGTACCTGGGGCGCGTGGTCGAGTTGGCGGACACCGCCGCGCTGTTCGAGGCGCCGCGCCACCCCTATACGCAGGCGCTGCTGGCGGCCGCCCCGGATCTCGATCCCGCACACCGCACCCGCGCCGAGGCGGTGCGTGGCGAATTGCCCAGCCCGCTCGCGCCCCCGGCCGGTTGCGCCTTTCACCCGCGCTGCCCGGTCGCGGTGGATCGCTGCCGCTCCGTGCTGCCGCCTTTGGCTCCGCTGCGCGACGGCCGCCTGGCCGCCTGCCACGTCGCGGCGGCGAACGACGGGGTGCTCCCGCGCGACCGCGCTTGTTGCAGATGATATTCCGTCATCGGCGTACGGCTGCCCGACGCGGCGCGGGCAAGCGCCGCGAGATTCGGGGAGTGCCGGAGATCGCGTCGGGAAATTCAGGACGGCCGCGAGCCCGTCCAGATGGCATTCGCGCCGTCATGCCCGCCCCGGGGATGAAGGCCGGGGCGGGCATGACGGCGAAGGCGGAGTTCAGGCCAGCTTGAGGTTGGTCGCGGCGCTCTTGCCGCGCTCCATGACCTCATCGAAGCTGACCTTCTGGCCGTCGTTGAGGCCCTTCAGGCCGGCCGCCTGCACGGCGGTGATGTGGACGAACACATCCTTGCCGCCATCCTGCGGCATGATGAAGCCGAAACCCTTGGTGGCGTTGAACCACTTGACGGTGCCGATGGCCATTGTCGTGAACTCCTGCAGCGGACGCGCGAGCGCGCGCCCCGGTGGTGGGTGGGGTTGGTCAGGCGGTCGTAATGGGCGAGGGGGAATGGCCGAGCATGAAGGCTGGCGGCCGCTCTAAGAAAAGGGCGATGCCGCGAATGCGCAGCGCCGCCGCGCATGACGGGATCACCCGATCGGTCCGTGTCCGCGTATCAGGCGAGTTTCAGATTGGTCGCCGCTGCCTTGCCGCGTTCCATTGCGACATCGTAGCTGACCTTCTGCCCCTCGTTGAGACCACGCAGGCCGGCTGCCTGGACCGCGGTGATGTGGACGAATACATCCTTGCCGCCGTCCGAGGGCATGATGAAGCCGAAACCCTTGGTGGTGTTGAACCACTTGACAGTGCCGATAGCCATAGCTGCGTCTTCTCCGTCGTGGGCACCGGGCAACAGCGCCCGATGCGTCGGACAACCGGGCTTTGGGACGTCTTGAAGGCACCGGCAACAAAGACACGAGCAACGGAGCGCACCAAGGCTAGCCAAAAGGCGATTGCGGCATAAGTTGGACAGATCGCGGAACCGGAGTCAATCACCTGATGGCCACAGAATCCCGCACTGTGGAATAACCACCGGATTAACGTAAACCGCGCGACCGCACCGCACAAGTGTCTCGGTGGCGCGGCACATGAAAACCGCGTCATGCAAGCAAAGGGGCGAGCCTTGCGGCCCGCCCCCATAGTCAAGCCTGCGACGATTTCGGCGATCAGAAGTCCATGTCGCCCATGCCGCCGCCCATGCCGCCCATGCCGCCGCCACCGCCGCCGCCGGCCGACTTCTTCTCCGGCTTCTCGGCGATCATGGCTTCGGTCGTCACCAGCAGGCCGGCGACCGAGGCCGCGTCCTGCAAGGCGAGCCGCACGACCTTGGTCGGGTCGATGATGCCGCCGGCGACCATGTCCTTGTACTCGCCCGTCTGCGCGTCAAAGCCGTAGTTGTAGTCTTTGTTCTCGAGCACCTTGCCCGAGATCACCGCGCCATCCTCGCCGGCGTTCTCGGCGATCTGGCGCAGCGGCGTGAGAGCGGCCTTGCGGACGATCTCGATGCCGAAACGCTGGTCGTCGTTCTCGGCCTTGACGCTGTGCAGGATCAGGCTGGCGCGGGCCAGGGCGACGCCGCCGCCGGGCACGATGCCTTCCTCGACAGCCGCGCGGGTCGCGTGCAGCGCGTCGTCGACGCGGTCCTTGCGCTCCTTCACCTCGACCTCCGAGCCGCCGCCGACGCGGATCACCGCGACGCCGCCGGCCAGCTTCGCCAGACGCTCCTGCAACTTCTCCTTGTCGTAGTCCGAGGTGGTCTCCTCGATCTGCGCGCGGATCTGGTTGCAGCGGCCCTTGATGTCGTCGCTGGCGCCGGCGCCCTCGACGATCGTGGTGTTCTCCTTCTCGATGAGCACCTTCTTCGCCTTGCCGAGCATGGCCAGCGTCACGTTCTCCAGCTTGATCCCGAGATCCTCGGAAATCACCTGGCCGCCGGTCAGCACCGCGATGTCTTCCAGCATCGCCTTGCGACGATCGCCGAAGCCCGGCGCCTTCACGGCCGCGACCTTCAGGCCGCCGCGCAGCTTGTTCACGACCAGCGTGGCCAGCGCCTCGCCCTCGATGTCCTCAGCGATAATCAGCAGCGGCCGGCCGGACTGCACCACGGTCTCCAGCAGCGGCAGCATCGGCTGCAGGCCCGACAGCTTCTTCTCGTGGATCAGGATGTACGGCTGATCCAGGTCGGCGACCATCTTCTCGGCGTTGGTGATGAAGTACGGCGACACGTAGCCGCGGTCGAACTGCATCCCCTCGACCACGTCGAGCTCGGTCTGGATGCCCTTCGCTTCCTCGACCGTGATGACGCCCTCGTTGCCGACCTTCTGCATGGCTTCCGAAATCATCAGGCCGATCTCGGACTCGCCGTTGGCCGCGACCTGACCGACCTGCGCGGTCTCGCCCGGCGTGGTGATCTTGCGCGACTTGTTCTTCAGCTCCTCGACCAGCGCCGTCACCGCCTTGTCGATGCCGCGACGCAGATCCATCGGGTTCATGCCGGCCGCGACGGCCTTGCTGCCCTCGCGGATGATCGACTGCGCCAGCACGGTGGCCGTCGTGGTGCCGTCACCGGCCAGGTCGTTGGTCTTGCTCGCGACCTCGCGCACCATCTGCGCGCCCATGTTCTCGAACTTGTCGGCCAGCTCGATCTCCTTCGCGACGGTCACGCCGTCCTTGGTGATGCGCGGCGCGCCGAAGCTCTTGTCGAGCACGACGTTGCGGCCCTTCGGACCCAGCGTAACCTTCACCGCGTCGGCGAGGATGTCCACGCCGCGCAACATGCGCGCGCGCGCATCGGCGCCGAAACGTACTTCCTTGGCTGCCATCTGTCTCTGTTCCTTGATCTGGTGTTTGGGAGCGGATCGGCTGGAGTTAAGCGGCCTTCTTCTGGGCGACCGTCGTCTCGACGATGCCCATGATGTCGCTCTCCTTCATGATCAGCAGCTCCTCGCCGTCGAGCTTGACCTCGGTGCCGGACCACTTGCCGAACAGCACGCGGTCGCCGGCCTTCACGTCCAGCGCCTGCACCACGCCCTGCTCGTTGCGGGCGCCCGGGCCGGCGGCGACGACCTCGCCTTCCATCGGCTTTTCCTTGACGGTATCGGGGATGATGATCCCTCCGGCGGACTTCTCTTCGGCGTTCAGGCGCCGGACGACCACGCGGTCGTGCAGGGGACGGAACTTCATGCGGTTGCTCCTGGTGTCGGTGTTTGGGGCGGCCCCGCAACTCTGGGTGGCCGCGATTAGCACTCCCAAGCGGGGAGTGCCAGCGATCTAGGCCGTTGCCGCCGAGGAGTCAAGCGGTCCGGCAGCACTCCGAGACAATGAGTGACAAGTCGCTGTAAACGTTGAATTTACCTTGTCAGGACACATCCTGGGCATGGCATGATCCGTATGGCTTGATGACGCAGGCGCGACAAGGAGGATCACCGATGCACGACACCGACCGGCTCCGCCGCCAGTTGCAGGGCTACCGCATCACCACCGCCGAGATCCTGTACCACCTCCCGGATCATCCGGCGGTCCTGCAAAGCTTCGTCTGGCAGGATCTGGACCTGGCGCCGCGCTTCCCCATCCTGCACCGCTTCCTGGAGTTCTGGCGCCGCGAGATCGACGGCCGGCTGCATTCGGTCCGCGTCGGCGCGGCACCGCTGGTCAGCCCGGGCGAATGGCGGCACGTTCGCCATCTCCACTGAGAACGCCATCCGCATCAAGCGCCGCGACCACGCCGGCGCGGCCGCGGCGCAGCAGCCACCAGCCGAGTGCCGCGGAGACCACAAACAGCGCCAGCGCCAGCAGCAACTGCGCGTCATGGCCGATCTTTGAGCCGGCGCCGGCCAGGGCGAACACCAGCGTCTGCGGCAGGAAGCCGATCGCCGAGGCGGCCAGGAACGGCAGGGCCGCCACGCTGGACACTCCGGCCGCCAGGTTCAGCAGCAAATTGTTGCCGACCGGCAGCAGCCGCAGGCTGAGCGTGGTGGTGAACGGGCGTGCCGCGATGGCGCGGTTCAGCCTGGCAAGCCTTCCGTGCAACCGCCGCGTCGCCCAATCGCGCGCCACCAGCCGCGCCCACAGCACGTTGGCCGCACACGCGGCCACTTGCGCGGCCAGCGCCGCCGCGCTGCCGTAGCGCGCCCCCAGCGCCAGCCCGCAGGCGTAGCAGATCACCTGCCGCGGCACGCCGACGGCGCACAGCGCGGCCCCCAGCGCGACCAGATCGGCCGTATGCCACGCTCCGCGTTCGCCCGCTTCGTGCGCCAGCAGGCCCGCGACGCCGCCATGCGGCAGCAGCCGCAGCAGCAGGCCGGCGGCCAGCAGGCCGCCCAGCAGCAGCAGCGGGCGGCCGAACATCCGCAGCCGCCCGCTCACGGCCGGGGCTCCGAGGCATCGGCGTCGATCACCGGAATGCGCCAGCGCCGTTGCAGCCACCAGACGCCGAACAGGTCGACGATGCCCACGCGCAGCCGGTCCAGCGTGCCGTAATTCGAGGTGCCGGCGCCGCGCGGGCGGTGGTTGACCGGAAACGATTGCGTCCGCCCGCCCGCCCGCAACACCAGCGCGGGCAGGAAGCGGTGCATGTGATCGAACTGCGGCAACGCCAGGAACAGGTCGCGGCGAAACACTTTCAGGCCGCAGCCGGTGTCCGGCGTGGCATCGCGCAGCAGGCCGGCGCGCACCCGGTTGGCGATGCGCGAGCTGCGCCGCTTGACCCAGGTATCGCGCCGCCGCACGCGATGGCCGGCGATCAGCACCGTCTCGCCTTTCGCGTGCGCGGCACGCGCGGCGGCCAGGGCGCCCGGGATGTCGGCCGGGTCGTTCTGGCCGTCGCCGTCCAGCGTGGCGATCCAGGCGCCGCGCGCCGCCCGCACCCCGCTGATGACCGCGGCACTCTGGCCGCAGCTCGCCCGATGGCGCACCCAGCGCACGCCATGCCGGGCGGCTGCTTCCGCCAGGTGCTGCGCGGTGGCGTCCGTGCTGCCGTCGTCGACATAGACGATCTCGTGCGGCTGGCCCGCCAGGGCGGCTTCGATCTCGGCCACCAGGGGCGGGATGTTCTCGGCCTCGTTGCGCACCGGCACCACGACCGACAGCAGGTGCTCGGCGGCATCAGTGTCGGACGCGGCGGCGGTGGCGATCATGGCATCCATTCGAGCAGGTTCTAGGCCGGCATTATGGCGGCGGCTAGGCGATGGTTCCGTTCACCCGTCCCGGCCGCCGGCGGCCGCGATGCGGACATGCTCGGGCCGGACGCCGATGCCGATGAGCCGGGCGGTCAGCCGTCGCAGCCACGGCAGGCGCCGCAGCAGCAGCAGCGCGCGCGGCGTCGGCAGGGCGGCGGCATCGCTCAGCACGCGGGCGATGACCCGGTTTTGCACCGCCACCTGGATCCGTTGCGTGACCCGGGCGGGCCAGGCCCGCCGCCGCTGCACTTGGCGCAAATTGTCCTCCGTGAGCCGCCCCTCGCGCAGCGGTGCCGCCAGGATGTTCGCGGTCGCCACCGCGTCCTGGACGGCCAGGTTGATGCCGACGCCGCCGACCGGCGACATGGTGTGCGCGGCGTCGCCGATGCACAGCAGGCCGGGGCGGTGCCAGGTGGCCAGCCGGTCCACCCCGACGGTGAGCATCTTGACGCGATCCCAGGAGTCGATGGCCGCGACGCGGTCGGCGGCGAACGGCGCAAGGCCGGCGATCCGCGCGCGGAACGCATCCAGCCCGCGCTCGCGCAGCCGGTCCGCCGAGCCCTTCGGGATGACCAGGCCGCATTGCCAGCCGTCGCCGCGATTGATGCGAATGAACATCGCGCCCGGTGCGACCCGCCCGGCCGTGATCTCGGGGTCGCCGTCGCGACGTGGCAGGCTGAACCACAGCACATCCATCGGCGCACCGATGTCGGTGACGCGCAGCCCGGCCCGCTCGCGCACGGTGGAGCGGCGGCCGTCCGCGCCCACCACCAGGTCGGCATGGACCGTCAGAGGGCCATCCGGCGTGCTGGCGCGCACGCCGACCACCCGGCCCGCCTGCTCGATCAGATCCGTCGACCTCCGCGTTCATCCGCAGCGCGAAGCCAGGCAGGCCCGCCCCCTGCCTGGCGATGAAGTCGAGAAAGTCCCATTGCGGCATGAACACGATGCAGCGCGCCTGGGTCGGCAGGTGCGTGAAATCCGCGACCGGAAACACCGCGTCGCCGATCTCGGCCTCCAGAGTGGTGGCGGCGTGGTGCGGCAGGCGCAGCAGCGCCTCCAGCAGGCCGAGTTCGTGCAGCACCTGCAAGGTCGAGGGGTGGATGGTGTCGCCACGGAAATCGCGCAGGAAGTCGGCGTGCTTTTCCAGCACCAGCACATCGACCCCGGCGCGGGCCAGCAGGAAGCCCAGCATCATCCCGGCCGGGCCGCCGCCGGCGATGCAGCAGCGCACTCGGATCTCGGTCACGGCCATGCCGGCAGTCCCCCGTTCGCAGGTCGCCCTGTGTCCGGGCGGGCGTCACCTTATATAGTCGGGCCATGCCGTTTGACCCCGCCCTCTCGCCCATCCGCGCCGATGTCACGGCCAACTACCCGCAGGTCGGCCGCGTGGCGGTGGCTGGCTGGCTGTTCGCGCTGTGCGCCATGCTGCTGGTCATGGTGGTCCTGGGCGGGGCGACGCGCCTGACCGGGTCGGGCCTGTCGATCATGGAATGGGCGCCGCTGTCCGGCGCCCTGCCGCCGCTGAGCCACGCCGACTGGGAGCGGCTGTTCGCGCTCTACCAGACCATCCCGCAATACGGCCTGCTGCATTCCGGCATGGGGCTGGCCGGGTTCCAGGGCCTGTTCTGGCTGGAATGGGTGCATCGGCTGTGGGGCCGGCTGCTTGGCGTGGCCCTGCTGCTGCCGCTGATCTGGTTCTGGCGGCGCGGCGCCATCGACCGCCGGCTGGGCCTGCGGCTGGCGCTGCTGTTCGTGCTCGGCGGGCTGCAAGGCGCGGTCGGCTGGTTCATGGTGGCCTCGGGGTTCCGCGCCGACAGCACCGCGGTTTCGGCCTGGCGGCTGGTGGCGCACCTGGCGCTGGCGCTGGCGCTGTACGCGGCGCTGCTGTGGACCGCGCTCTGCGTGCTGCGTCCGGCGCCGCGCACAAACTCGCCCCGCCGTCTCGGCCGCGCGCTCGCCGTGCTGTGCGTCTGCGTGGGCCTGACCATCGCCGCCGGCGGCTTCACGGCGGGGCTGCACGCCGGGCTGACCTACAACACCTTCCCGCTGATGGACGGCCGGCTGGTGCCCGAGGGCTACGCGGCGCTGACCCCGTTCGCGCGCAACCTGTTCGAGAACGTCGCCGCCGTGCAGTTCGACCACCGCGTGCTGGCGACGCTCACCGCCGCGCTGGCGCTGGGCGTCGTGCTGCTCGGCTGGCGTGCCGCCCGTCCCGGCGAGCCGTTGCGCGCCGGCCTGATCTGCCTCGCCGCCGCCGTGCTGGCGCAGTACGCGCTGGGCGTCGCCACGCTGCTGTACGTGGTGCCGGTCCCGCTGGCCATCGCCCACCAGGCCAACGCGGTGCTGCTGCTGACCGCCGCGCTGTGCTGCCTGCATTTCGCATGGCGCGCCCCCATCCCGATCCGTCAGGAGACACCGTGAGCAACACGCTTTCGCAGGACACGCCGCTGGCCGTCACCGACCGGCTGTTCTTCCATCGCGCCGACGCCGATCTCGACGCCGACGCCGCACTGGCCGCGACCCGCTCGGCGCTGCGCGGCTCCGACGACGGCGAGCTGTTCCTGGAATGGCGCGAGAGCGAGGCGATCAGCCTCGACGACGGCCGCATCCGCGCGGCCAACTACGATACGCAACTGGGCTTCGGCCTGCGCGCGGTGGCGGGAGAGGCCGCCGGCTACGCCCATTCCGGCGAAATCTCGCAAGCCGCGCTGGCGCGCGCCGCGGCGACCGTGAGCACGGTGGCATCGGGCCATTCCGGCAGCAGCGCCGAGCCGCCGCGCGCCACCAACGCGCGGCTGTACTCGCCGGACAGCCCGTTCGCGGCCACCGAGTTCGCCACCCGGACCGGCGTGCTGGCCGAGATCGACGCCTATGCCCGCGGCCGCGATCCCCGGGTGCGACAGGTGATGGCCTCGATCACCGGCGAGTGGCAGGCGGTGCAGATCATCCGCGCCGACGGCACGCGCGTCGCCGACCTGCGCCCGCTGGTGCGGCTCAACGTGGCCGTGGTGGTGGATCACGGCGGCCGGCGGGAGACCGGCAGCTACGGCACCGGCGGCCGTTTCGGCTACGACCGGGTGATCGGCGCCGACACCTGGCGGGCGGCGGTCGATGAGGCGCTGCGGCAGGCCGTGCTGAACCTGGACAGCATCGCCGCACCGGCCGGCGAGATGCCGGTGGTGCTGGGTCCGGGCTGGCCCGGCATCCTGCTGCACGAGGCGATCGGGCACGGGCTGGAGGGCGATTTCAACCGCAAGAAGACGTCCGCCTTCGCCAATTTGATGGGCCAGCGGATCGCCGCGCCCGGAGTCACGGTGGTCGACGACGGCACCATGCCGGACCGGCGCGGCAGCCTGACGATCGACGACGAGGGCACGCCGACCAGCCGCACCGTGCTGATCGAGGACGGGATCCTGCGCGAGTTCCTGCAGGACCGGCTGAACGCGCGGCTGATGGGCGTGCGCGCCACCGGCAACGGGCGGCGGCAATCCTACGCGCACGCGCCAATGCCGCGCATGACCAACACGGTGATGCTGGGCGGCCAGCAAAGCCCGGAGGAAATGATCCGCTCGGTGCCGCGCGGCCTGTATGCGGTCAATTTCGGCGGCGGGCAGGTCGATATCACCTCGGGCAAGTTCGTGTTCTCCGCCAGCGAGGCCTACCTGATCGAGGACGGCCGCGTGACCGCCCCGGTCAAGGGCGCCACCCTGATCGGCAACGGCCCGGACGCGCTGACCCGCATCGTCGGCGTGGGCTGCGACATGGCGCTGGATGCCGGCATCGGCACCTGCGGCAAGCAGGGGCAGGGAGTGCCGGTCGGCGTGGGCCAGCCGACGCTGAAACTGTCGGCGCTGACGGTCGGCGGCACCGCTTGACGCGGATGCGTCTGCTGCGGGCGATCCTGGCCGGCGCGCTGCTGGGTGCCCCCTGCGCCGGCGCGGCGGCCGAGGCTGAGCCGGCCTGTCCCGACGTGAAGATGCCGGCGCTGCACGCGCCGCATCTGCGCGCCGCCCTGGCGCGCCACGAGCAGGCGATCATCGTCGCACTCGGCTCGTCGAGCACGCGCGGCTGGCAGTCGTCCGACCCGGCGCATTCCTATCCGGCCGTGCTGCAATCGGAGCTGACCCGGCTGCTGCCGCACGCGCATGTCGCGGTCATCAACCGCGGGGTCAATGGCGAGGACGTGACGCAGGAGTTGCCGCGCCTCGAGTCGGACGCGCTGGTGGTGCGGCCGCAACTGGTGATCTGGCAGATCGGCGCCAACGGCGCGCTGCACAGCATGGACCCTGCCGCGTTCCGCGCGCTGGCGGTGGCCGGCGTCGCCCAGCTTCACAAGGCCGGGGTCGACGTGGTGCTGATGGACAACCAGCGATCCCCGCGCCTGCTGGCCGCGCCCGAGGACCAGGTGATCGATCACGCGGTGACGCAGGTGGCCGAGCAGACCGAGACCAGCCTGTTCGACCGCGGCGCGCTGATGGACGCATGGGCCGCCGCCGGCGACGGGTACGGGCGGTTCATCGCGCCGGACAAGCTGCACCACAACGATCTCGGCTACCGCTGCCTGGGCGAAGCGGTGGCCGCGGCACTGGTGGCCGGGCTGGGACCGACCGAGCCGGGCGGCAAGGGTCCGGGGAGCGGGGAGGCGGAGGAGGAGTAGGGGCCGCTGAAAAAGCCGAGAAGGCCGGTGGCGGTCGTGGTCTTGTTCGACGGAGAGGTGATGCGCCTCAGCGCAGCCCGATCGCGGCATAGGCGCGCTGGCTGGGCGGCCATGCCGCCTGCACCTCGGCGCGCCAGACATAGGCCGCGGCCAGGATCGCGGCCAGCACCAGCACGCTCGCCACCCAGCCAAGCGCCGCCGCGCTCCCGCGTGAACGCTCCGGCCGCCCGACCAATGGCGGAAATATCGTGAGCGATGACTCCGAAGGCGCCGGCGGAGCTGTCGGCACGCGCGACTCGGGCACGCGCGCTTCGGGCAGGCGCGACAGGGGCGGCCGCCGGGCCGGGGGCGGCAGCTCGCGCGGCACGCCGTTGTCCAGACTGGCCGCATCGCGTTCCGCGACCCGCTCGGCCGCGCGTTCGGCCAGGCTTGCCGGGACGGGGCGCCGGAGTGGGACATCAGGGGGCGGGGCATCCGGGAGCGGGGCGTCGTGGATCGGCACATCAGGGAGCGGGCCGCCGGCAACGGCTTCGGCCCGCGGCACCCATTCGTGGCCGCAGCGGGCGCAGCGTAGGGCGCGGGCCTCGGCGCCCAGCAGGGAATCCGGCACCTCATAGACGGCGTCGCAGGCAGGGCAGACGATGCGCATTAACGCAATGATGGCGGTCCCGCCGAATGCGCGCAATGCCGCGCGCGGGCGCGGCTCTTTCGCGGCCTCGCCCCGCCGTGCCAGGAAGGCGGCGCACGGACACGCGAGATCGGGCGTGCTAGGAAAAGCATCGGAACCGGGGGGCGCATCGCGGGGGCGCGTATGGTGCTGCTGGAGGGCGTAGGGCTGCGATACGACCAGGCGGGCCAGGGATCCGGACAGCGGTCCGGGCCGGAAGTGCTGCGCGACCTCAGCTTCGCCATTCCCGGCGGCGGCTTCCGCTGGCTGCTGGGCCCGTCCGGCGCCGGCAAATCAAGCCTGCTGCGCCTGCTGCACCTGGCCGTGCGGCCGACGCGCGGGCGGCTGGATGTGCTGGGCGTCGAGATCGGGCCGCCGGCCGGGCGGGGCCGGGACCGGGCGATGCGCCGCCGCCTGCCGCGGCTGCGCCGGCGCATCGGCATGGTGTTCCAGGATTTCCGGCTGCTGTCGCATCTGTCGGCGTTCGACAACGTCGCCCTGCCGCTGCGCATCGCCGGCCGCCCGGAGGGGCAGATCCGCGCCGACGTCGAGGAAATGCTGCGCTGGGTCGGGCTGGTGCGCCACCGCGACGAGCGGCCGGATGCGCTGTCGGGCGGCGAGCAGCAGCGCGTGGCGATCGCCCGCGCGGTGATCGCGCGGCCTAGCCTGCTGCTGGCCGACGAGCCGACCGGCAACCTCGACGAGGTGCAGGCCGAGCGGCTGATGCGCCTGCTGCACGAGATGAACCGGCTGGGGGCCACGGTGGTGGTGGCGACCCACAACGAGGGGCTGGTGGCGCGCCATCCCGGCCCGGTGCTGCTGCTGGAACACGGCAGGCTGGTCGAGGATGGTTGAGCGCGCCGCCGCCAGTGCGCGCCCCGCGCCGCGCCGCGCCGGCGCCGATGATCTCGGCCTGCGCCGGGCGCTGGGCGATCGCGTGCTGCCCCTGCTGGTCGCCGCGATGGCCTTCCTGGCGGCGCTGGCCGGCGCCGGCGCGGTCGGCGCGCGCTCGCTGGCCCGTCATTGGGAAAGCGGCGCCGAGGCCGTGCTGACCGTGCAGGTGCCGCGGCCCGCGGACGTGCAGGCCGGGGGCGCGCGGCTGCGGCGCGCGCTGGACCTGCTGCGCGCCGATCCGGCGGTCGCCGGCGCGCGGGCGCTGGACGCCGTCGAGCTGGACCGGCTGCTGCGGCCGTGGTTCGGGGCCGGCGGGCCGCCGCCCGGCCTGGCGCTGCCCGGCGTGATCGCGGTACGGCTCGCGCCCGGCGCCGACGCCGACGCGCTGGGGCAGCGGCTGGCGGCGGTGGTCCCCGGCGCCGCGACCGAAAGCCATGCGGTGTGGGTAAGCCGGCTGGCCAGCCTGGCCACCTCGTTGCAGGCCTGCGCGTGGCTGGCCTTGTCGGTGGTGGCGGTGGTGGCGGTGCTGGTGATCGCGGTGGCCACCCGCAGCGGGCTGGTGGCGCGTCGCGAGGCGATCCGCATCGTGCATGGGCTGGGCGCCACCGACGGCTACATCGCCTCCAGCTTCGCCCGCCGCGCCACCGCCCTGGCCGCCTCCGGTGCCGCGCTCGGCGCATGTGCGGCGCTGCCGGTGCTGCTGGGCCTGGCGGCGCTGGCCGCCCCGTTCGCCGAACAGGACGCCACGCCGGCGATGGCCACCGCATCCTGGAGCGGCGGGCTGCTGGCGGTGCCGGCGGCGCTCCCGCCGGAGTTGTGGCTGGCGCTCCCGGCCTTGCCGGTGCTGGCCGCGGCGATCGGCTTCGCCACCGCGCAAGGCACCGTCCGGCGCTGGCTGCGCCGCCTGCCATGACGCGCACCCCCTCCCGGCCGGTCCGCCGGCTCCTGCTGCTGGGTGTGCCGCTGCTGCTCTGTGTGCTGCTGGCGGCCGGCTTCGCGCGGTTCCTCGATCGTACTCAGACGGGGGGCGTCCCACCGCCGCGCGCCGATGGCATCGTGGTGCTGACCGGCGGCGCGGACCGCATCGCCACCGCGCTGAAGCTGCTGGCCGAGGGGCGCGGCCGCATCCTGCTGGTCTCCGGCGTCGGCGGCGAGGCGGAGTTCGCCGATCTCGCGCGCCAGGCCGGCGCCGATCCGGAGCTGGGTAGCCGCGTGACGCTGGGGCGCGCGGCGGCCTCGACCTACGGCAACGCACAGGAGACCGCGAGCTGGGCGCGCGCCCATCACCTCGGCTCGCTGATTGTGGTCACAGCCTATTACCATATGCCCCGCGCGCTGGCCGAACTGGCGCGCGCGCTGCCCGAGGTGAGGCTGCTGCCGGTCGCGGTGCAGCCGCCGTCGCTGCACGGCGCGATCGCCTGGCGGCTGCTGGCCGGAGAATACGCGAAATGGCTGGCGGCCGAAGCCGGCCTGTCGGGCCTCGCCGAGCGCGGCCAGTCTTCGCCAGTGTCATCGCCGGCATCAGCGTCATCGCCGGCCTCGTCGCGCGAGCAGCAGACCGAGAGCCGTGCCCGCCCGATGCGGCTCGGCGGATGACGCTGCTCCGGTCGGCGGCGTTCAACCTGTGGTTCTACGGGGTGACGCTGGTATTCTGCCTCGCCGCGCCGCTGGTCGCGCTGCGGGTGCGGCGGCACGGGCGCGAGGCTGCCACCGCTCACGCGCGGGCCTGGGCGCGCACCGTGCTGGCCGGCTTGTGGCCGCTGGCCGGCATTGCCTGGCGAATCGAGGGCGAGCTCCCGGCGCCGGGCGCGGCGCTGCTGGCCGCACAGCATCAGTCGGCGTTCGAGACGGTTCTATGGGCCGCGCTGCTGCCGCAGTTCTGCTACGTGGTAAAACGCGAGCTGATGGGGGTGCCGCTGTTCGGCACCATGCTGCGGATCTGCGGCATGATCGCGGTGGACCGCTTGGCCGGGTTGTCGGCGATGCGCGGGTTGCTGCGCGACGGCAGCCGGGCGGCGGCCGAGGGGCGGCAGATCGTGATCTTCCCCGAGGGCACGCGCGTGGCGCCCGGCGTGCGCGCGCCGCTGCACGCGGGGGTGGCGGCGCTGGCCGCGCGCACCGGGCTGCCGGTGATCCCGGTGGCGACCGATTCCGGGCTCTTCTGGGGCCGGCGGGCGTTCCGCAAGCGGCCGGGCACGATCCGCGTGCGCATCCTGCCGGCGCTGCCGCCCGGCCTGCCGCGCGAGGAGCTGCTGCGCCGGCTGGACGCGGCATTCGCCGCCGGGCCGGGCTGAGCGGCGCGGCGGCGAATGCCGCGTCCCAGAAGCCGGGGGCTTGTGGACAAGTATGTGGATGCAGCGCCTTCCCGGTTCCCACGCCGCGCCAGCGAGGGCCGGCAAGTCGCTGTCAAAGACACGCTTTTTCTCGTATCGGATGATGCGGCGGCGGCACCTGGAGGACTGGGGATGAAGCGACGGCGGCGATGGCCCTACGGCGTGGCGGCGGTGCTGGCGGTGCTGGTCCTGGCCGATGCCGCGGCCTGGTTCGCGGCGCAGCGCGCGCTGGCGCGCGGCTTTGCCGAATGGGCGGCGTCGATGGCCGCACAAGGCTTCGTGGTCACGGCCGGACCGGCCACGCGCGGCGGCTTTCCCGCGTCGGCGACGCGCGGCTTCGCGCTGACCCTGCGCGCCGGCGAGGCGACGCTGCGCAGCGAGCAGGTGGTGCTGAGCCTGTCGCCGGCGCGGCTGGACACCATGCGCGTGCTGCTGCCGACGCCGGTGGCGCTGTCCGCCCCGGCGCTGCCGCCGCTGGCGCTGGCCTCGCCGGACTGGCGGCTCGATGTGCCGCTCGACAGGTCCGGGATCACCGCGACCGACGCGCGCGACATGACCATCAGCATCGCCGCGCCCGGCGGTCCGCCGCGCCACGCCACCGCGGCGTTGCTGCACCTGCAAGCGCAGCCGTTGGGGCAATCGCTGGATCTCGGTGGGCAGCGCGCAGTCCATCGCGCTGCCCGAGCCGATGCCGGGAGAAATCTGGCCGCTGGGGCGGCGCCTGGCGTCGGTCGCCTTCGAGGTCGCGGCCAGCGGGCGCCTGCCGCCGCCTGCGGCGTCCGGACCGTGGTTGGACGCGGCCAGCCTGGCGGCGTGGCGCGACAGCGGCGGCGCGGTGGCGGTGCGGCGCCTGGCGGTGGGCTACGGGCCGCTGGGCGTGTCCGGCGGCGGCAGGCTGACGCTGGATGCGCAATTGCAGCCGCGGGGCGAGGCGGCGCTGACCGTGCTGGGCTACACCGAGACGCTGGACGCGCTGGTGGCCGCCCACGTTGTCACCGGGCACGCCGCCCAGGCGGCGGGCGCGGTGCTGGCGCTGCTGGCTCGCCCCCCGGTCGGAGGCGGCGCGCCGGAGGTGGCGCTCAACCTGGTGCTGCGCGACCGGGTGCTGACGGCGGCGGGCTTCCCGCTGCTCCGGCTGCCCGCGCTGACCTGGCCGGGCGGCGGCGCGTAGCGCGTAGCCCCGAGGCGCGGGTCAGCCGTCCGGACGCGCGGCGAACAGCGCGTTCATCGCCGACCACTCCACGTCCTCGGACGACATCAGCGCATCCGACCGTCCGTGACCAAGGAAATCCACCGCCAGCCGGCGCGTGAGGCCAAGCGCCGCCTTGGCAATCGCGGCCCCGGCGCTGAGCCGTCGCGCGCCCAGCGAGCGCAACTCGGCGGCGGCCGGCAGGTGCGGGACCGCCATCAGGTTCAGGGCCAGCGGGTCCGTTGCGGCCGCCACCGCCCGGATCGCGTCGGCTTCGACCAGGTAAGGCACGAAAATGCCGTCGCAGCCGGCCGCCCGGTATTGCGCCGCCCGTGCCGCGACCTCCGCCACCGCCCGATCGGCCGGCACCAGGCCGCGCAGCAGCACGTCGGTGCGCGCATTGACGAACAGATCGACGCCGGCGCGGACCGCGGCCTGCTTCGCCGCCTCGATCTTGGCGCACAGCAGCGCGGGCGATCCGGCGCCGTCCTCGATATTGATGCCGACCGCGCCCGCGTCGACCAGCATGGAGATGGTGGCCGCGACCGCCGCGGGGTCGTCGGAGTAGCCCGCTTCGGCGTCCACCGTCAGAGGCACGCGGATCGCGCGCGCGATCTCGCCGACCGCCGCCGCCAGCACGCGCGGCGGCACGGCGTCCCCGTCCGCGTAGCCGCGCGACCAGGCCAGCCCGGCGCTGGTCGTGGCGATCGCCGGCGCGCCGCACGACTCGATCAGCCGGGCAGTGCCGGCGTCCCAGGCGTTCGCCAGGATCAGGAATTGTCCAGGGCCATGCAGGGCGCGAAATGTGGCGGCGGTGCTCATGGGTGGTCCGCTCCTTGGCGTGTGGCGGGTTTCACGGGAAGATCGGCGAACGGCAGCGTCAGGCGCACGCCTTCGTGGCGCAGCAGCCATTCCTTGCGATGCAGGCCGCCGCCATAGCCGGTCAGCGTGCCGTCCGCGCCGATCACCCGGTGGCAGGGCACCACGAGGCAGATCGGGTTGGCGCCGTTGGCCAGGCCCACGGCGCGGCTGGCGCCCGGTTGTCCGAGCGAGGCCGCCAGCGCGCCGTAGCTGGTCGTGACGCCGGTCGGAATGGTCCGCAGCGCCGCCCAGACGCGGCGCTGGAACGCGGTGCCCCCGGTCGCCACCGGCACCGTGTCGAGCGCATCCAGCTCGCCGGAGAAATACGCCTTCACCGGGCCGCTGATCGCCTCCGGCACGCGGCCCATCGTCAGCGTGACCTGGCGGTATTGCCGCCGCAGCAGCGTGGCCATCTCGTCGTCGTCATCGTCGAAAATCAGCGCCCGCAGCACCTCGCCGTCAGAGGCGAGCAGCATCGCCCCGATCGGCGACGGCAGGCGTTCGAGTGTCAGGTGCATGGTCTGTCCTCCTGAAGCGATCCTGGGCCGCGCTGTCGCCGGTCCAGAGATGCAGCGCCGCATAAGCCCGAAACGGGCGCCACGCCTCGGCCCGCGCCAGCAGGTGCCGTGGCGTTGGGCGCGCGCCGTGCGAATCCGCCAGCGCGCGCAACAAGCCGATGTCGGCGGCCGGGAAGGCGTCGGTCTCGCGCAGCGCGCGCATGGCGATGTACTGCGCCGTCCATTCGCCGATGCCGGGCAGGGCGCACAGCTTGCCCACCGCCGCATCGAGGTTCCTCGCCGGGCGGAACAGGCCGGGATCGGCCGCCGCCGCCGCCGCGAGGCCGGTGATCGCGGCGGCGCGGGCGCGCGGCATCCCGACCGCCGCGACATCCGCCGCAGCCAGGCGCGCGGGCGCCGGAAAGACCCGTGTCGGCCCGCCCGCGCCGCCCGCCGGCAGCATCTCGCCGAACGCCGCCACCAGCTTTCCGGCCAGTCGGCTGGCTCCGGCGACCGTGATCTGCTGGCCGAGCACCGCGCGCACCGCGATCTCGAACCCGTCCCAGGCGCCCGGCACGCGCAGGCCGGGCCGTGCGGCCAGCAGCGGCGCCAGCGTCGGATCGCTGGCAAGGGCCGCCGCGATCGCCAGCGGGTCGGCGCCCAGATCGAACAGCCCGCGCAACCGCCCGATGATGCCGGGCAGCGCGTGCAGGCGCGGAAAGCGGACCGTGGCACGCAGCGCGTGGTGCCCCGCGGCCGGGGCGACCTCGACCGTCCCGACCACGCCGTCCAGCGCGATGCTGCGGCGATAGATGCCATCGCCAACCGTCTCCACCCCGGGGATCGCGCGTGCCGCGAGAAAGCCGAGCATGGCCGGCCAGTCGTACGGCGGCCGGTACGGCAGGATCAGCGTGATGGCGGACGCCGCATCCCGATCGGGACCGGCGCCGCGATGGCGTCGCAGCGCGCCGGGCGGACGATCATAAAGCCGCGCGAAGGCCTCGTTGAAGCGGCGCACGCTGCCGAAGCCGGAGGCCAGCGCCACGTCGGTCATCGGCAGATCGGTCTCGTGGATCAGCTTGCGCGCCAGCAGTACGCGCCGGGTCTGCGCCACCGCGACCGGAGGCGCGCCAAGATGCCGGCGGAACAGCCGGCGAAGCTGGCGCGCGCCCACGCCCAGGCGCTCGGCCAGCGCGTCGACATCGGCGCCGTCGAGCCCGCCGGCCTCGATCAGCGCCAGCGCCCGCGACACTGTGGCCGAGCTGCCGCGCCAGGCGCCGAGGTCGGGCGCGCTTTCCGGCCGGCAGCGCAGGCAGGGGCGGAACCCGGCCTGCTGTGCGGCGGCGGCGGTGGGCAGGAAGGTGCAGTTCTCCGACCGGGGCGTGCGCGCCGGACAGATCGGGCGGCAATAGATGCGCGTGGTCCTGACCGCCACGAAGAAGCGCCCGTCGAACCGGGCGTCGCGGGCCAGCAGCACGCGGTAGCAGGCGGCATGATCGAGTTCCATGCCGCGAGTATAGCCGCCGCGCCGGCGAAGTCTGGCGGCTTTCGGACCTTCACACCCCCATTACGCGGCGCTGGCGGCTCGCGGCGTGTCGTACTCGTCGTGGCGGCGCATAAAATCCATCGTGGTGGTTTCGTTGCGGCCCTTCGGTGCGCGATCGAGGATCATCAGGGTGCCGATCAGTTCCTCGCCGCCGCGCGCGTAGCTGGAGTAGGTGTGAAAGACATCCCCGGCCGCATCCTTGATGAAGGCGCTGAGGCCCGGAAGCTCGGCGGACGCATTGGCCGGAACGTCCATTTCGGCGAAGTTGTAGACCACCTTGCCCTTCGCCAGCTCCTCCTCGGTGAACGACACATGATAGTCGTAGTTGAACTCGTTGCCGAACGAAGACACCCAGGGAAAACGCCAGCCCATGCGTCGCTTGTAAGCCTCGATCTCGGACAGCGGCGCGCGCGAGACCGCGGTCAGCGTGACGTCGTGATGTTCGAGATGCGGCAGCGCGCCGTCGAGATGGTCGGCGAGAAACGAGCAGCCGGGACAACCCGCGCTGGCGCCCGGCGCCGAGCATGAAGTGGTAGACGATCAACTGGCCGCGCCCGTCGAACAGGTCGGCGAGGCGCCGTTTCCCGGCCGGCGTATCGAACACGTAGTCCTTCTCGACCCTCACCCAGGGCAGCGCCAGGCGCTCGGCATTCAGCGTGTCGCGCAACCGGGTCGCTTCCTTCTCCCGCACAAGAAGCGCCTTGCGGGCGGCGAGCCATTCCTCCCGCGACACAATGGGATTGCGCTGCATCGTGGTTCCTCCTCCTCGCTGACTTTGACTTGACGAAATAGGATGATATCAACACATATAGTGGGATGTCAAAACCCGTCGACGTAGCGTTCGAGTCGACGCTTCTGGTGCGCGACACCTGCCTTTGTCTCCACGCGCAGCGCGCGGCGCGGGCGTTGGCGCGGCGCTTCGATGACGCGCTGCGGCCGCTCGGCCTGACCAGCGGACAGTTCTCGCTGATGATGTCGCTCAATCGCCCCGAGCCGCC
Source organism: uncultured Pseudomonadota bacterium (assembly GCA_963758455.1). Lineage (GTDB taxonomy): Bacteria > Pseudomonadota > Alphaproteobacteria > Acetobacterales > Acetobacteraceae > CAVRQM01. The sequence continues at coordinate 608,949 of CAVWVK010000001.1, forward strand.
GGGCATGGGATCGGTCGCGTCCCTGCTGGCGATGGACCGCACGACGCTGACCGCCGCGCTCAAGCCGTTGCAGCGCCGCGGCCTGGTCGAGGTGGCGATCGCGCCCGCCGACCGGCGCGGCCGTTTGTTGACTTTGACGCCGGCGGGCCGTGCCTTGTTGTCGAGGGCGCTTCCCGTCTGGGAGCAAACTCATGGCGTGGTTGAGGGCCTGCTCGGCGATGCCGACCCGGATCGCTTGCGGCGTGATCTTTGCGCCCTGTCGTGATGCCGCCAGGGCAGCGGCCCTATTGGCAGGGGCATTGGGATCAATCGATCCGAATCTTCAGCGCCTCCACCCCGTCGGCCAGCAACGCCAGCAAGTCAGGCAGCGCCACCGCCACGCAGCCCTCGGTCGGCCGCCAGTCGGCGGCGGCGACATGCAGGAAGATCGCCGAGCCGCGACCGCGCAGCACCGGCGCGTCGTTCCAGCCCAGCACGCCGACCACGTCGTATAGCGGGTCGGCGCGCCACAGCAATTCGTGCCGCGCCGGGTGCGGCAGGCGGACCGCGCGGTTGTAGTCGGGATGGTCGGGATCGTCGCACCAGCCGTCGTCCCGGCCGATCGGCTCGCGCGGCAGCCGGGTGCGCGGAGGGGCCGCCAGGCGATCGGCCCGGTACAGCACGCGCCGCAGCGGCAGCGTGCCGGCCGGCGTCGCCGCATCGCCCTCGTGCTTGCCGACCATTTTCACGCCGGCCGCTCCGATCGCCGCCCGCGCGCGGCGTCCCGACCAGGCGATCCAGCCGTCGGGCGACACGATCGCAGTGTTCATCGCCTCATCGCTCGCGGCCCCCCCAGACGACCCGCGCCGGCAGCTCGCCGACCCGACCATAGGCCGCCACCGCCTGCGCCGCGACAACGGGATCGGCGGCGGCCGGCGCCGGCGGCTGTGGCGCGGCGGCCGTGGAAAGGGCCGGGGTCGGGGAGGGTGTCGCGGCGGGGGTCGCCGGGGGTGTCGCGGCCGGGGCCGCCGAGGGGGCGACCAGCGAGCGCGCGAGGTGCTCGAGGTGAAAGAAGTGCTCGACCAGCGCGCCGGCGATGCTGGTCAGCACGCCGACCGGGCCGCCCATCAGCGCGCCGCCGATCAGCGAGGCGGCGGTGCGCAGCCCTGGGCTGCCGTCATCGCCGGTGGCGACCCGGTAGATGGTGCCGACCACGGGCAAGTATTGCAGCGGGTTCAGCGCCGTCAGCACGTCGTGGAAGGTGATCGGGGCGGCGGCCGGCGGCGGCGCGGACATCGCGAGTTCGGCGGCGGTTATGTCGCGACCGTGGGCTCCGAAAATCGCGTTGGCGGCCATGCGCACCTCGTGGGCTCACGCCCTGCGAGGCAAGCGCCATGCCGCGTCCCCCATGCCGGCAGCGTCAGAAGTGATGTCCCAACGCCGCCAGCGACAACCCGACCGCCCCGTTCGCCTGGATCAGCCCCGCCCCGGTGCCTCCCGCCGGTCCCAGCGCCGTGGTCGCGGACTGTTCGAGGTAGCTGCTCACCTGTCCCGGAGTGAGGTCGGGGTTGGCTTGCAGCATCAAGGCCGCCACCGCCGCCGCGTTCGGCGCTGCGGCCGAGGTGCCATAGAACGGCGCGAACACACTGGTCATGCTGCCGTCCGGCGCGTCGAAGCTGACCTTTCCCGCATTCTCCGGCACCGCCAGCCGATTGCCCTGCGCGTCGAACAGCACCGTGCCCGACCCGACGGAGGAGAATGCCTCGGTCTGGTCGCTGCCGCCGAAGGCCGGGGTCGCCGACCAGGCCATCGCGCCCACCGTGTTGGCGCCGGCGACCAGTTCGTGCCCGGTCACGGTGCCCGAACCCTGGCCGGCATTGGCGTTGTCGATCGTGGCATTGCCGTAGGCGATGAGCTTGAACAGGTCGGGGGGCGGCGCCAGGCCGTTGCACACCACCACCAGGCGAAAGCCGGTCTGTCCGGTGATGTTGGTGAATTGCAGAAGCTGTTCGGGGTTCTGGCCCAGCGTCAGGTCGCCGGCGGTGCCGACCAGCACGCCGCCGCTGGTGTACAGCGCCATCGCCAGGCTGTTGGCCGCCCCGTGCCCGGCGCCGATGCTGGCGAACGGCTGGTCCCATTGCAGGTCGATCGCCGCCTCGCCGTCGTTCGGGATGGTGAGGTCGAGATACGGCAACGGCGCGCCCGGACCGCCGAAATTGGCGACGTTCCAGGTGCCGGGCAAAGACGGAAGCGCCACCCGCATCGGGTCGAACCCCGCCTCGTAGAAATTGCGTCCCTCGTTGCTGGCCGAGGTGAAATAGCTGACGCCCTCGCCCACCACCTGCTCGACGGCCTGCTGCAAGATGCCGCCGTCCTGGTAGAACGGCTCGTCCAGGTAGGCCACGTCGTCGACGATGACGTTGCAGCCGGCGGCCGCCAGCGCCGCGATGCCGGAGGCGAAATCGGCCTCGCCGCCGGTCGCGGTATGAAACAGCAACTGCGCGCCGGGCGCGATCTTGTGGATCAGGTCGGCCATTGCCCGGCCCTCGTCGTTGCCGCCGGCCGGCCCTTCCTGCAGCACCTGCACGCCCGCCGGCAGGTCGCCGTCCGCGACATCGGCCGCATAGCCGCCGTGCAAATCGAAGCTGTCCGACAGAATGCCGACTTTTACGCCCGCGCCGGTCACGCCGTAATCGGTCCGCGCGAGCGTCGCCGCCCACCGCGAGGTCGGAGTTGTCATCAGTGGTGGTGGCAACCGCGCCTTGCGCCGCCACCGACCCGGCATCGTCCAGCACGAACCGCATCGCGGTGGCGCCCAGCGCCGAGGCCAGCAGGTTCAGCCCGCCGGTCGGGTCATGCAGCGGTGCATCGGGGGCGGCCACGGGTGCGGGGCCTGGAGCGGCGGGCGGGCTGGCCAGTTCGGCGAGCGCCGAAGCCGGCTGGAACGGGTCGGCGGAGAGCGCGGCGCGCAAGCGGAACAAGACAGTGCCTCCCGACCAGCGGGATGCAGGGCATCCCATCTGGAGAGAGCAGTCTCATAAACTAGCTTCCGTCTTATTACCGAAGTTTGCGTCTCATTGTCGGGGTGCGGCCAGCTCGATCAGCCGCGCCCAACGGCCCGCGGAAAACAGGTGCGCGTAAATCGCCGCGACCCAGCCCATGCGGCGCCATTCGAGGAAGCGGGCATCGTCCAGTTCGGCCAGCCGCTCCGGCTTGACCACCTTGAAGCCGCGCACGCGCGCCGCGCCGCCGCTGGTGAAATTGACCGTCGCCTCCTCCTCCTCCAGCAGCCCCGCCGCGTCCAGGGCGCGGCCGAAGGCGGTGGCGGCGACCACGGCCTCGCGATAGGCGGTGCAGAAGGCGATGGCTTCGTTCAGCGCGGCGGTTGGCCGGCCGTCCTCGAACAGCCGCACCCCGTGCTCGCCGTGCAGCGCGGCGGCGTCCGGCTCCATGCCGACATACAGGGTCTTGGTGGCAGGATCCTCGACGAACACGAACGGGAAGCAGCGGACATAGGCCGGCACGTAGCTGTCGGCGAGCCATGTGCCGCCTGGGGCGACGAACAGGTTGGTCCCCTCGCGCAGCCCCAGCAGCGCCACCGGCACCGGCTCGGGGCCGGAGGTGAACAGCACCGGGTAGTGCTGGGCGGCGGCCTCCAGCTCGCTCAACCCCAGCGGCACCGATTGCGCGTGTGCGGCGAAGCCGAAGCCGGTGCCGCGATCCAGCTTCAGCTCCGGGTGGGTGGTCGGGTTGACCCCCACGACCCGCTTGAAGAACAGCGGCAGGGTCGGCGCGGGCGGGATCGGAGCGGTCGTGCTCGGGGCGTTCGCGTCGGACATGGCGGGCCTTCGTCGTGCTGGGGGGCGGGATCGCGCGGCAGCTTGCAACGGATCGTCCGTGTCGCGCCAGGGCGGCCCGGCCGCTGGCAGGGCAATCGCTTGAACGGTTCAGGGATTACGGCGTGGGCTGAAGTCTAATTCATGGGAGACCTCTCGTCGAAGAGGTTTCCTGATGCCTGGCCCATCGCTGATCGACCATTTTGCTGTCCTGGAGGACCCGCGTCAGTCCTGGAAGGTGCTGTTTCCGTTGCCGGAGATCCTGTTGGTGGTGCTGTGCGGCACACTGGCCGGGGCAGAGGATTTCGTGGAAATCAGGCGCTGGGGCCAGGTGCATCAGGAGTTCCTGCGCCGCTTGCTGCCCTACAAAGCGGGCGTTCCCAGCCATGACACCCTCAACGACGTCATGAATGCCATCGACGGCGCGCTCTTCGCAGAGTGTTTCACCGCCTGGGTCGAAGGCCTGCGCGAGCCTATGCCGGCCTCTTTCACCGCGCCCGAGATCGTCGCCATCGACGGTAAGACTTCGCGGCGCACCCATGACCGCAGCAAGGACCGCGGGCCGCTCCACATGGTTTCGGCATGGGCCAGCAGCCAACGCCTCGTGCTGGGCCAACAGGCGTGCGAGGCCAAGTCCAATGAGATCACGGCCATCCCGCTGCTGCTCGAGCGCCTGGCGCTCACCGGCGCGCTCGTCACCATCGACGCGATGGGCACACAGACCAAGATCGCCCAAGCCATCCTCGACCGCGGCGGCGACTACCTGCTGGCGCTCAAGGACAATCAGGCCAGCCTGCACGACGAGATCAGGCGTTACTTTGATGATCCCGCCGCCAAAATCCACAGCCGTTTCGACACGACCGATGGCGACCATGGCCGCATCGAGGTTCGCCGCCATCTGGTCAGCCACGACGTAGACTGGCTTACCACCACCCGCCGGTTCCCGGGCGAGCCCCGCTTCCCGGGCCTGCGTGCCATCGCCGTCGTCGAGGCCGAGGTCGAGCGAAACGGCAGCACCAGCCTGGAACGGCGCTATTACATCTCCTCCTTGACGCTCGATGCCAAGCTGCTCGCCTATGCCGCGCGCTGCCATTGGCATGTCGAAAACCGCTTGCACTGGGTGCTGGATGTCGTGTTCCACGAGGACCTTAGCCGCTTGCGATCCGGTGCCGGGCCGCAAAACATGGCTACCGTCCGGCACATGGCCATGAACTTGCTGCGTAGGCCGAAAGACAAGCACAGCCTCAAAGTCAGACGGAAATCGGCCGCTTGGGACACCGCCTATCTCGAAGCCTTGCTCAGGCAATCAGCGTGACCACGCTTCAAGCGATTCCCCTGCGGCCGCTGGCGCCGCGCATGACCTGCGCGGCGAACTCGGCTACGGTTGCGCAATGGCGCCGTCGTTCCGCATCACCCCCGCGATGAAGCGGGACGCGCTGCTCAGCAGCCCGTTCTTCCGGCCGATGCGGGCGGCCGAGCTCGACGAGATCATCGCCCATGCCAGCGACCGCCGCGTGACTCGCGGCACCCGCCTGTTTGAAAAGGGCGACGAGGGCAGCAGCATGATGGCGGTGCTGGCCGGGCGCATCCGCGTCGGCAGCCTGTCGCCGGACGGTCGCGAGATCACCCACAACGTGATCGGCCCTGGCGAGATCGTGGGCGAGATCGCGCTGCTGGACGGCAAGCCGCGCACCGCCCACGCGATCGCGGTCGAGGACACCACGCTGATGGTGGTCGAGCGGCGGCACTTCCTGCCGCTGCTGATGCGTCACGAGGGCATGGTCGAGCGGCTGCTGGTGGTGCTGTGCGACCGGCTGCGGCGGACCACGCTGGCGGTGGAGGAGATCGCCCTGTTCGACGTGCCGGCGCGCCTGGCGCGGGTGATCTGCACCTTGGCGCAGGACGCCGGCCGCGCGTTGCCTGACGGCGCCGGCGTGCGCATCGACGTGAAGCTGTCGCAGCGCGATCTCGCGACCCTGGTGGCCAGCACGCGCGAGAGCGTCAACAAGCAGCTCAAGGTCTGGCGCGACAGCGGCGCGGTTTCGTTGCAGGCCGGCTATCTGGTGCTGCACGACGCGGCGGCGCTGCGCCGGCTGTTCGAGTAGCCGGGGTGGCGGACTGACGTCCGCCCTACGCCTCCTACGTAGGGCGGACGTCAGTCCGCCACGGCGCGTCTCACGTAGGGCGGACGTCAGTCCGCCACGGCGCGTCTCACGTAGAGCGGACGTCAGTCCGCCACGGCGCGTCTCACGTAGGGCGGACGTCAGTCCGCCACGGCGCGTCTCACGTAGGGCGGACGTCAGTCCGCCACGGCGCGTCTCACGTAGGGCGGACGTCAGTCCGCCACGGCGCGTCTCACGTAGGGCGGACGTCAGTCCGCCACGGCGCGTCTCACGTAGGGCGGACGTCAGTCCGCCACGGCGCGTCTCACGTAGAGCGGACGTCAGTCCGCCACGGCGCGCAGCGCCGGCACGGCGCCGCTGTCCAGCAGCGCCTCGAAATAGGCGACGGTGCGTCCCAGCCCGTCATCCAGCGCGACTCGCGGCCGCCAGTCCAGCACCGCCTCGGCGCGCGCGATGTCCGGGCAGCGTTGCAGTGGGTCGTCGGCCGGCAGCGGGCGATGCACCAGACGCGACCGCGAGCCGGTCAGGGCCACGATCCGCTCGGCCAGCGCGCGCACCGTGATCTCGTGCGGATTGCCCAGGTTGATCGGGCCGACCACCTCCGGGGGGCTGGCCATCAGCCGCAGCAGACCCTCGATCAGGTCGTCGACATAGCAGAAGGCGCGGGTCTGGCCGCCGTCGCCGTACAGCGTGATGTCCTCGCCGCGCAGCGCCTGGACGATGAAGTTGGACACCACCCGCCCGTCGTTCGGGTGCATCCGCGGGCCATAGGTGTTGAAGATCCGCGCTACCTTGATATGGACCCGGTGTTGGCGGTGGTAGTCGAAAAACAGCGTCTCGGCGCAGCGTTTGCCCTCGTCGTAGCAGGCGCGCGGACCGATCGGGCTGGTGTTGCCGCGATACTCCTCGGTCTGCGGATGCACCGTAGGATCGCCGTACACCTCCGAGGTCGAGGCTTGCAGCACGCGCGCCTTGACCCGTTTGGCCAGGCCCAGCACGTGAATGGCGCCCATCACGCTGGTCTTGGTCGTCTGCACCGGGTCGAACTGATAATGAACAGGAGACGCGGGGCAGGCGAGGTTGAAAATCTCGTCCACCTCCACGAACAGCGGGAAGGTGACGTCGTGGCGCATCGCCTCGAAATGCGGGTTTGCCAGCAAATGCGCGATGTTGTCGCGCCGGCCGGTGAAGTAGTTGTCCACCGCCAGCACGTCGTGCCCGGCCGCCAGCAACCGTTCGCACAGATGCGAGCCAAGGAAACCGGCGCCCCCCGTGACCAGGACGCGCTTGCGGGTGATGTGCTGCCCCATGCTGTCTGGCCTGCTCCTGCTGCCGCGGGATCAGCCTAGCCGCAAGCCGTAACGGTGGGCAAACGCTCGGCATTCTCAGGCGGCGATGGCTTCCGTGCCGAGGTCAGACGTGGAAGCTCTCGCCGCAGCCGCAGCGGCCCTTTTCGTTGGGGTTGCTGAAGGTGAACCCCGCGGACAGCGCCTGCGTCTCGTAGTCCATCACCGTGCCGATCAGGAACAGGCTGGCGCGGCGGTCGATCAGGACGGTCACGCCCTTGTCGGTCACGACTTCGTCGCCGGGGCCGGCGGCCGGCACCCAGCTCATCGCGTAGGACAGGCCCGAGCAGCCCTTGGTGCCGACGCCGATGCGCAGCAACTGCCCCTGCTGGCCGCCGGCATACAGGATGCGCAACTGCTCGGCGGCGGCATCGGTCAGCGCCATCAGCGGCGGCAGGGCGCGGCGCGGCCGGGCGGCGGGGGTGGTGATCGTCTCGGCGGCGGACATGGGTGCGATTTCCCCTTCGGCTCAGAACATATTCAACGCAAGGCGCGCGTCTTCGCTCATGCGGCTCGGATCCCACGGCGGATCCCAAACCACCTCGACCTCGCAGTCGGCGACGCCATCGACCGCCATCACCGCCTCGCGCACCTGCACCGGCAACTCCTGCGCCGACGGGCAGCCGGGCGCGGTGAGCGACATCTCGATCTTCACCCGGTTCTGGTCATCGGTCTCTATCGCGTAAATCAGCCCAAGCTCGTAGATGTTGACCGGGATCTCGGGATCATAGACCGTCGCGCAGGCCTCGATGATGGCGTCCTCCGACGGGCGGCCAGCGGAGGGCGCCGCCACTTCGCCATCGGGCGTCCAACTAGTCGCGTGCGGCTCGCTGTGCGGCTCGGTGTTCGGCTGGGCCGTGATGTCGGTTGCGTCACTCACTGCTCGCCTCCTTGTCGCCGTCCAGCGCCGCGACCAGCGCGTGCCACGGCAGGGTCGCGCATTTCACCCGCGACGGATATTCGTGAACTCCGGCCAGCGGACGCAACGCATCCAGCGCCGGCGCGTCGCCTTCGCCGGTGCGCGCAAGGGCGCCGAACTGCCGCGACAGCGCGTGCGCCTGCTCGGCGTCCAGGCCGGCGACCGCGTCGGCCATCAGGTCGGCCGAGGCGACGCTAATGGCGCAGCCCCGCGCCTCGAAGCCAATGTCGGCGATGCGGCCGTCGGCGTCGCGGCGGACGAATACCTGGCAGCGGTCGCCGCACATCGGGTTGTCGCCGTTCGCGGTGGCGTCGAACGCGGCCGGACGGCGGCCGTGCCGCGGATGGCGGCTGCGGTCGAGGATGGTCTCCTGATACAGGTCGCGCAGGTCGTCGAACATCATGCGAAGAAGCCCCGCACCCGCTCCAGCGTGTCGCCCAGCGCGTCGATCTCGCCCAGCGTTGTATAGACGCCGAAACTGGCGCGTGCCGTGCTGTCCAGCCCGAGCCTGCGCATCAGCGGCTCGGCGCAATGGTGGCCGGCGCGCACCGCGATGCCTTGGCGGTCGAGCAGGGTGGCGACGTCGTGGGCGTGCGCGCCATCCATCGTGAAGCTGACCACGCCGCCGCGATCCTGCGCGCGCCTATGACATGCAAGCCCTGGATCGCCGACAGCCGCGCCAGCGCATGTTCGGTGAGCGTGGCCTCGTGCGCGGCGATGGCGTCGTAGCCGAGGCGCTCGACGAAACCGATCGCCGCTCCCAGGCCGATCGCCTCCAGGATCGCCGGCGTGCCGGCCTCGAACTTGTGCGGGATCTCGGCCCAGGTGCAGCCCTCGAAGCTGGCGGTGCCGATCATCTCGCCGCCGCCCAGGAATGGCGGCATCGCCTCCAGCAATTCCGCCCGCGCCCACAGCACGCCGATGCCGGTCGGGCCGTACAGCTTGTGGCCGGTGAAGACGTAGAAATCCGCGTCGATCGCCTGCACGTCGACGCGCCGATGCACCACCGCCTGGCTGCCGTCGAACAGGACGCGCGCCCCGTACCGATGCGCCAGGGCGGCGATGCGTTCGGCCGGCGTGTAGGTGCCCAGCACGTTGCTCATGTGCGTGATCGCCACCAGCCGCACCCGCCCGTCCGTCAGCAGCGCCTCGAGCCCGGCCATGTCCAGTTCGCCGGCATCGGTGATCGGCGCGATGCGCAACTCGACGCCGTGCGCGTCGCGCAGCATCTGCCAGGGCACCAGGTTGGAGTGGTGCTCCATCGCGCTGACCACCACCGCATCGCCCGGCCGCAGCATCCCGCGCCCGAAGCTGTGCGCGACCAGGTTGATCGCCTCGGTCGAGTTGCGCGTGAACACCACCTCGCGCCGGTCGGGCGCGTTGATGAGCCGGCCACCGCATCGCGCGTCGCCCTCGTAGGCGTCGGTCGTGCGCTCGCTCATCCAGTGCAGGCCGCGATGCACGTTGGCGTATTGCGTGCGCATCGCCTCGGTCATCGCCTCGATCACCGCCAGCGGCTTTTGCGCCGAGGCCGCGCTGTCGAGGAACACCAGCGGCATGCCGCGCACCGTTTGCTCCAGGATCGGGAACTCGGCGCGCACCGCATCGACGTCGAAAACGGGCGCGATCCGCGCGATGGTGTTCATGCCTGCTTCTCCCACCACTGCGCCACCGCCTGCTCCAGCAACGCCCGTCCGGCTTCGTGCGCGATCGGGTCGAGCGCCTCGGCCAGAAAGGCCCGCACCAGCATGCTCGCGCGCGTCGGCCAGCGCGACGCCGCGGCTGCGCAGGTAGAACACCTGGTCGTCGTCGAGCGCGCCGGTGGTCGCGCCGTGGCTGCATTTCACGTCGTCGGCGTAGATTTCAAGCTGCGGCTTGCTGTCCATCTCGGCATCCGGACTGAGCAGCAGCGCCTGGTTCATCTGGTAGCCGTCGGTCTTCTGCGCCGCGCGCGCCACCTCGATCTTGCCCTGGAACACGCCATGCGAGCGGCCGGTCAGCACGGTCTTTACGGTCTGGCGCGAGGTGCCGCCCGGCGCGTCGTGCAGCACCACCGTGGTGAAGTCCGCGTGCCGCGCGCCGCCCAGCAACTGCGCCGCGTTCAGGTGCGCCGCGGCGCCAATGCCGCGCAACCTGGCATGGACCTCCATGCGCGCCAGCCGCCCGCCGACCACCAGCGCGAAACTGTCATAAGTGCCGCCGGCGGCCACGTCGGCATACAGCGTGGACAGATGGAACGCGCTGGGGCCTTCGTCCTGTAGCCGCAGGTGCGTCAGCGTCGCTGCCTCGCCGATGCCGGCCTCCAGCACCGGGTTGTTCAGGTAGGTGCCTTCGCCGGCGCAGACCTCGATCAAGGTCAGCCGAGCGCCGGCGCCGAGCCGGACCGCATGGCGGGGATGGAACGACACGGCGCGGTTGTGCGAATCCGTGCCCAGGCTGGCCAGCAGCAGCGTGCCGCCGTCGTGGCCGGGGGCCACCTCGATCGTGGCGCCGTCCTCGGCCAGCATGGCGTTCAGCGCCACCATCCGCTCCGAGGCCGGGCGCGCGAGCGGACCGAAGGCCGGCGAGCCGGTGCGCACCGACACGCCGTGCGGCAGGCGCGACAGCTCGGCATCAAAGCGGCCATCGACGAACACCACGCGCGGCGCGTCGAGCGACGGCAGCCGGGCCACCAGCGCGGCATCGCTGCCCACCAGCATCAGCGGCTCGGAAAAGCTCATGCCCGCCATCGCGCGCAGCGGCGTGTAGTGCCACGCCTCCTCGCGCGGCGTCGGGCAGCCCGCCGGCGCGGAACGCCGCCGCCGCCTCGATCCGCGCCACGCCCAGCGGCAGCCGTTCGGACAGCCCCTCGAAACGCGCCAGGAAATGCTGGGCGGTGGCCTGCAAGGCGAGCGGGACGGCGACGTTCATGCAGCTTCGCCCACCATCGAGGCGTAGCCGCTGGCCTCCAGCTCGCGCGCCAGATTCCGGCCCGCCGGAACGGATGATGCGGCCGGCCGACATCACATGCATGCGGTCGGGCACGATGTAGTCCAGCAGCCGTTGATAGTGCGTGATGACCAGCGCCGAGAAGGCCGGCCCGCGCTGCGCGTTGACGCCCTCGGCGACGATGCGCAGCGCGTCGATGTCCAGGCCGGAATCGGTCTCGTCCAGGATCGCCAGCTTCGGCCGCAGCACCGCCATCTGCAGAATCTCGTTGCGCTTCTTCTCGCCGCCGGAGAAACCCGACATTGACATTGCGCTTCAGCATGTCGTCCGGCATCGCCAGCCGCTTGCCTCGACCCGCGCGAGCTTGAGGAAGTGCACCGCATCCAGCTCCGCCTCGCCGCGCGCGCGGCGCACGGCGTTGACCGCGGTGCGCAGGAAATTGGCGTTGCCGACGCCGGGCAGCTCGACCGGGTACTGGAACGCCAGGAACAGCCCGGCGGCGGCGCGCTGCTCCGGCTCCATCTCCAGCAGGTCCGCGCCGTCGAACGTGGCGCCGCCGGCCGTGACCTCGTAGCCTTCGCGGCCCGACAGCACATAGGACAGCGTGCTCTTGCCGGAGCCGTTCGGCCCCATCACGGCGTGCACCTCGCCATCGGGCACCACCAGATCGACGCCGTTCAGGATCGGCTTGTCGCCGATGCCGGCGTGCAGGTTGCGAACCTCCAGCATCTCAGCCCACCGAGCCTTCGAGGCTGACGGCCAGCAGCTTTTGCGCCTCCACGGCGAACTCCATCGGCAGTTCCTTCAATACGTCGCGGCAGAACCCGTTGACGATCAGCCCGACCGCGTCCTCCTGCGACAACCCGCGCTGGCGGCAGTAGAACAACTGGTCCTCGGCGATCTTGCTGGTGGTGGCCTCGTGCTCCAGCCGCGCGGTGTGATTGCGGCTTTCGATGTACGGCACGGTATGCGCGCCGCACCGGTTGCCGATCAGCAGGCTGTCGCACTGGGTGAAGTTGCGCGCGTTATCGGCCTTCGGCAGCACCCGCACCTGGCCGCGATAGGTGTTGTCGGAGCGCCCGGCGCTGATGCCCTTGCTGACGATCGTGCTGCGCGTGTTGCGGCCGATATGCGATCATCTTGGTGCCGGTGTCGGCCTGCTGGCGGTTGTTGGTGACGGCCACCGAATAGAACTCGCCCACGCTGTCGTCGCCTTGCAGGATCACGCTCGGATACTTCCAGGTGATCGCCGAGCCGGTCTCCACCTGCGTCCAGGAGATCTTGCTGCGCGCGCCGCGGCAGGCGCCGCGCTTGGTGACGAAGTTATAGATGCCGCCGCGCCCTTCCGCGTCGCCGGGATACCAGTTCTGCACCGTGCTGTATTTGATGCGCGCGTCGTCCATCGCCACCAGTTCAACCACGGCCGCGTGAAGCTGGTTCTCGTCGCGCATCGGCGCGGTGCAGCCTTCCAGATAGCTCACCGAGGCGCCGGCCTCGGCCACGATCAGCGTGCGCTCGAACTGGCCGGTATTCTGCGCATTGATGCGGAAATAGGTCGACAGCTCCATCGGGCAGCGCACGCCCTCGGGGATGTAGACGAAGCTGCCGTCGGTAAACACGGCGGAGTTGAGCGCGGCAAAGTAGTTGTCGGCCGACGGCACCACGCTGCCGAGATACCGCTGCACCAGATCGGGATGCTCGCGCACCGCCTCGCTGATCGGGCAGAAGATCACGCCGGACTTCGCCAGGGTCTCGCGAAACGTGGTGGCCACCGAGACGCTGTCGAACACCGCGTCCACCGCGACCTGCGACCGCGCCGGCTCGTCGCCGTCCTCGCTGCCCTCGACGCCGGCCAGGATCGCGCGCTCGCGCAGCGGGATGCCGAGCTTCTCGTACATCGCCAGCAACTCGGGATCGACATCCGCCAGGCTCTTTGGCTTGGTGCGGGCCTTGGGTGCCGCATAGTAGTGCAGTGCCTGGTAGTCGATCGGCTCGTGATGCACCTTCGCCCAGTGCGGCTCGGTCATGTCCTTCCATGCCGCGAACGCGCGCAGCCGCCAGGCCAGCAGCCATTCCGGCTCGTCCTTGCGCGCCGAAATCAGGCGGATGATGTCCTCGTTCAGCCCGACCGGCGCCAAGTCCATTTCGATATCGGTCGAAAAGCCGTATTTGTAGCCCGATCCCGTAACCGAGCGGAGGGCATCAAGGGTTTCGGCGACGGCGGGCATGGCGTGTCCTTGTTCGGTCGGGCGTTCAGTCGGCGGAAACGGCGGCGGCGGGGTGCGGAGCGGTCATGAACAGGGTCGCCGGGGGCGTGTCGGCGCGCAACTCGGCCAGGCTGATCGCCGAGAGCGTGGCGCGGATGGCGTCGTTGACCACCTCCCAGCGGCCACGCACTGCGCAGATGCCGCTCACCTCGCACGAACTGCCGATGCCGTCGACGCAGGCGGTGAGCGCGATCGGTCCGTCGATCGCGGCGATCACGTCGGCTACCGAAATCTCCGGCAGCGGCCGGGCCAGCCGGTAGCCGCCCCGTGCCCCGCGCGACGACGCGGCGAGGCGGGCGGAGGCCAGCATCTTCAGCACCTTGGCGACGGTCGGCTCAGGGATGCCGGTCACGGCGGCGATGCATGGCGAGGTCTGCACCGGCTGCCCGGCCGACAGTCGCATCAGCACCACCACCGCGTAGTCGGTAAGCTTTGACAGCCGCACCATGACCCGACAACCAGCCTCATGCAGGAGGGTTCGATTCCGGACCTCGCCCAATTCCGGACTTGCCCGGTCCTGAATGGTGAAATGGGCCGGCGGCACGCCCCCGTCAAGGCGCCAACGGGCGTCAGCGCCAGGCTATCCGGAAGAATCGCGGCAGCTCGTCCGGCGTCGGATGGAACGACAGGCTGCGGTGGATGCCGTAGCTGGCGGCATCCACGAACAGCGGCAGCCAGCAGGCGTCGCCGGTGATCTCCGCGATCGCCTCGGCGTACATTGCGCGCCGCGCGTCCGCTCCGGTGGCCGCGCCGGCGCGGGCCACCAGGTCGGCCAACCCCGGCACCCGCGCCATGTCCAGCTTTCCGCCGTCGAAGAAGGTGGGCAGGAACGCCGCCATGTCGTTGATCGACGAACTGCCCCAGCTTCCAAGAAACAGCGGCGCCTGTCCGGCCTCGGCCACGGCCATTGCGCCGGCTGGCGGCAGCACGCGGGCGGTGGTGCGGATACCGATCTTGGTCAGGTCATGGGCCAGCGCCTCGGCCAGCTCGCGTCTTGAGTAGGTGACGAGCGTGGTGGAAAGTCCGTCCGGCAGCCCGGCCGCGTCCAGCAACTCGTGCGCGCGATCCCGGTCCAGGTTGTATTTCGTCGCGGTCGTGGCATCGCAGCCGAACTGCGTCGGAAAGCACGGCGTGTCGAGCAGCCGCGCGCCGCCCGGTGCGGCCAGCGTCGCCAGCCGGGTGCGGTCGATGGCGTGGCAGACCGCCTGGCGCACCGGCAGCAGGGTCATCGGACCGCCCGGATCGCTGCGCCCGGCGGCGTCCAGCGCCAGGTACGCCACCCTCATGCTGTCGGCGCGAATCGCCTTCAGCTCGGGCGCCTGCTCGATCGCGTCGAACTCCGCGGGCGTGAGCTGCCAGATCCAGTCCACCCGGCCGCTCACCAGATCGTTATACGGCACGGCCGGGTCGTCCGGCTGGTCGATGCCGAGCCGGGCGATGCGCGCGCGCCCCTTCGGACTGTCGGGCCAATAGGCCTCGTGGCGGGCCAGCGCGATGTGGCGGGTGAGCGGGTCGATGCCGTCCAGCCGCCACGGCCCGGTGCCGACGGTCTCGCCGGCCACGGCGTCGCGCGGCAGGATCGGCAGCACCGCGGCGATGAACTCCAGCGCCGCCGGGAACGGGTGCGCCATGCGCAGCCGCACGCGCCCTTCACCCGCCACCTCGGCGCCGCGCAGCCATTCGTAATTGGCCGGAATCCCCAGCCGGTCGTCGCCGCGGATGCGCTGGACGGTGGCCACCACATCCTCCGGCCCGAACGGCGAGCCGTCGTGGAACCACACGCCGCGGCGCAGCGTGAACTCCCATGTCAGCTCGTCCGGCGCGCGCCAGTCCGTCGCCAGCAGCGGCCGCATCTCCAGCGTATCGGGATCGCGCCAGATCAGGCCGTCCCACAGTTCCTGCATCAGCGCGAGGCCGGTGCGCAGCGACGTGCGGTATGGGTCGAGGTCTTCCAGCCCGTCGCTCCACGACACGCGCAGCATGTCGGCGAATTTCTGCGCCCGCGCCGGACGCGCGGCGGACAGGGCGACCGCGGCGCCAAGCAGGCCGCGTCGCCGGAGCATCATGCGTCAGCCGAGCGTGGCGTTGAACGCGCCGCCGTCCAGCAGCAGGTTCTGCCCGACGATGAACCCCGCCTGCGCGCTGCACAGAAACGCGCAGGCGGCCCCGAACTCGTCCGGATCGCCAAGCCGGCCGGCCGGGTTTTCCGTGCCGCGGCGCGCCAGCTCCTCCTCGGCCGAGCCGCCGCCGCGCTGTGCCGCGGCCGCCGCCAGGCTGCGCAGGCGGTCGGTCAGGAACGGCCCCGGCAGCAGGTTGTTGATGGTCACGTTATGCCGCGCCACCTGCCGCGCCAGGCCGGCCACGAAGCCGGTCAGGCCGGCGCGCGCGCCGTTGCTCATGCCCAGCGTCGGGATGGGCGATTTCACCGAGCCGGAGGTGATGTTGACGATGCGCCCGAAGCGCCGCGCGATCATGCCGTCGATCACGCCGCGGATGAGGAAGATCGGCGTCAGCATGTTGGCGTCCAGCGCGCGGATCCAGGTCTCGCGGTCCCAATCGCGAAAATCTCCGGCCGGCGGCCCGCCGGCGTTGTTCACCAGGATGTCCGGATCGGGGCAGGCGGCCAGCGCGGCGGCGCGTCCCGCCTCGGTGGTGATATCGCCCGCCACCGTCGTCACCGCCACGCCGGTGGCGGCGCGGATGGCCGCCGCCGTCGCCTCCAGCGCCTCGGGCGAGCGGGCGGTGATGGTCACGGCCACGCCCTCGCGGGCCAGCGCCATCGCGCAGCCGCGGCCCAGGCCCTTGCTCGCCGCGCAGACCAGGGCGCGCTTGCCCGTCAATCCGGTGTCCATCGTGGGCTCCTCTCGCGGTGGGATGCGCGCATCACTAAACGCTGCCGCCCGCTGGCGTCCAATGGACAGCGCGCCACCCCGCCGCTAGATCGCCCCCATGTCGCGCCGCCCCCTGGTTTTCGCCGCCTGCACCCTGGTCATGGCGCTGGCGCCGTGGGCCGCGCGGGCGCACGCCGTCCTGATCGCCAGCGATCCGGCGATCGGCGCCACGCTGCCGGCCGGGCACGTGGCGCTGCACCTGCGCTACAACAGCCGCATCGACGCTGAACGGTCGCGGCTGACGCTCACGCGGCCCGACGGCAGCACCGCGGTGCTGCCGATCGGCCCCGCCGCCACGCCCGACGTGCTGAACGCGGCGGCCGACCTGCCGCCCGGCGCCTATTCCCTGCGCTGGCAGGTGCTGGCGATCGACGGGCACATCACGCGCGGCGACGTGCCATTCACCCTGTCGGCCCCGCAGGTGTCGGCCAAGGCCGCACCCTGACGTGAGTCTGCTGGTCGACGTGTTCGGCTATCTGTCCGTGGTCATCCACGGGCTGACCATCATCGCGCAGTCGATGGCGCTCGGCGGCGCGCTGTTCCTGGTGTTCGCCGCGCGCCCGTTCGCCACCCTGCCGGCGGGCCCGGCGATCCTGCGCGACACCGCCCGCATCGCCGGCTTCGCCGCGCTGGCGCTGATCGGGTGCGCCGGCCTGGAACTGGCGCTGCAAGGCTCGGTGCTGATGGCTACGGTGGATCTCAGTGTCGGCAACGTGCTCGGTGCCGGTTTCGCGGTCGCCAGCCTGGTCAAGATCGCCGCCGCCCTGGTGCTGGCGACCTGCCTGCTGGGGGCCGGCCCGCGCGCGCCCGCGCCCCTGCTGCTGGCGGCCGGACTGGTCGAACTGGCGGCGGCGACGCTCACCACGCACGCCGAGGCGCGGCTGACGGGCCGCGCGCCGCTGCTGCTGGCCGAGGCACTACACCAACTGGGCGCCGCCATTTGGATCGGTGGCGTACCGAGCTTCGTCCTCGCGCTGGCGCGCATCCACGACGGCGCGGGCTGGCGCGCTATCGGCACACGGTTCTCGCGCATGTCGATGATCGGGGTCGGCTGCATCATCGTCTCGGGCACGGCGATGGCGGTCGTCTATATCGGCTCGCTGAAGGGCTTCTACGGCACCGCGTTCGGGGTGATGGTGGCCGCCAAGATCGCCATGTTCGTCGCCCTGCTGGGCCTGGGCTACGGCAATTTCCGCGTGGTCGCGCGGCTGCGCCGCGATCCGGGCACATCGGTGCTGCGCATGAAGCGGTTCGCCGAGGTGGAGATCGGCATCGGCTTCTCGCTGTTCTTCGCCGCCGCCGCGCTGACCTCCTCGCCGCCCGCGGTGGACCTGACGCAAGACCGCGTGACCTGGCAGGAGATCGTCCAGCGCAACCTGCCGCAATGGCCGCTGCTGGCCAGCCCCGACCGCGACGCGCTGACCCTGCCGGCGTTGCAGGCCAGGCTGGATGCCGAGGCGGCGGCGCACAAGACGGCGGCCGCTCCCGCCTTCGTGCCGGGCTCGGGGATCATCCCGGCGCGCAACGCGGGCGACATCGCGTGGTCGGAATACAACCATCACTGGGCCGGGCTGTTCGTGCTGGCGATCGGGTTCCTGGCGCTGCTGAATCAAGGCGGCGTGCGCTGGGCGCGGCACTGGCCGTTGTTGTTCCTGGGGCTGGCGGCGTTCCTGTTCCTGCGCTCGGATCCGGAAGTGTGGCCGCTGGGGGCGGAGGGATTCTTCGCCAGCCTGCGTGACCCGGAAGTGTTGCAGCACCGCTTCTTCGTGGCACTGACGGTGGTGTTTGCGCTGTTCGAGTGGCGGGTGCGGGCGGGCGGCTGGAACAGCCGTCGCGCGGCGCTGGTGTTCCCGCTGCTGACCGCCGTGGGCGGTGCCGCGCTGCTGACGCATCAGCACGCGATCTCCAACGTGCGCGACCAGTTGCTGATCGAGATCACCCATACGCCGCTGGCCCTGGCCGGCATCGCGGCGGGCTGGGCGCGCTGGCTGGAGATCCGCGCCGACGGCCGCGTCGCGCGCATGGCCGCCTGGGTGTGGCCGCTGTGCTTCGTGCTGATCGGGCTGATCCTGCTGGACTATCGCGAGGCGTAGGCGACCAGCTCGCCTCCGGGGGCGAGCCGTCGCAGCCCGCCGGCGTGGCGGATCGCCAGCGCGTCCCGGTTGGCCGGGTCGGCGCAAACGCGCAGGGTGGCCCCGTCCCAATCAAGCGTGACCATCTGGCCGCAATGCGTCAGCCGCATCCGCACCGGGCCGAGTGCCGCCGGCGGCGAGGGCGCGATCGTCAGCGCGTCGGCCTCGACCCGGGCGCCGAGATAGTGGCGTTGCAGGACGTCGAGCGTGCCCGCCATGGCGCCGAGATGCAGCCCCTCCGAGGCGCTGCTGGTTTCCGACGCATCGCGGTCGATGCGCAGCGCCCGCTGGAAGAAATCCCAGGACGCTTCGGGGTCCGACGCGGCAAGGGCGCCCGCGCAAACCACGCGCGACAGACTCGACTCGTGCGTCATGCGGCTGAGATAGTACCGCGCGGTGCGCTGGGCTTGACTTTCGTCGAAGGCGTAGCCCATGCCGCCGATCAGGGTCGTGAGTTCGTCCGGCGCCAGCAGGTACAGCAGCATCAGCACGTCGCCCTGCTTGGTGATCTGCCAGGCATCGACGCTATCGCCACGCGCCTCCAGCACGCGGTCGATGCGGCCTTGCCGTTGCAGCTCGGGAAACGGGGCGCCGGTCCAGGGCTTGAGGCGATCGAAGCCGGCGAACTGCATCAGCACGCCGTCGGCATCGAAGCAAAGCCGCAGCCGGCGCGCGACGCGCCGCCAGTACGGCGGCTCGTGCTCGGCGAGTTCCAGCACGCCCGCCAAGTCGCGCCGGCGTCGCGGCGGGAGGCATTCGAGCGCCGTGCAAGCGCGCAGCAATGCGGCGGCCGCCATGACGTTGGTGTAGGCGTTGTTGTCCATGCCGGGTTCGGCCGCGCCGGGATAGGCGTTGTGGTACTCGTCCGGACCGATCACGCGGCCGATGTCGTAGCGATCGCTGTCGGGATCGTGGCGTGCGATCGAGGCCCAGAAGCGCGCGATCTCGATCAGCATTTCCGCGCCGTATTCAGCGAGGAACAACTCGTCGCGGGTGGCGAGGTAGTGGTGCCACACGGTGTGCGCGATCCCGGCGCCGATATGGCGTTGCAGGCGCGTGTCGTCCGCGAGCAGATGCCCCGAGAGCGGGTTGAGCTGGAAGCTCGGGGTTTGCTCGCTGCCGGTGGCACCGCTGCGCCACGGGAACATCGCGCCCGCATGGCCGGCCTCGCGCGCGGCGCGCCGCGCGCGCGCCAAGCGGCGATAGCGATACAGCAGCAGCGCCCGCGCGATCTCCGGAAAACGGTGGCTGAGAAACGGGAAGGCGAAAATCTCGTCCCAGAAGACCTGCCCGTGATAGGCCTCCTGCCAACCCCGCGCAGGCATTCCCGCATCCAAGTGGACGGTGTGCGGCGAGACCGTTTGCAGCAGGTGGAAGATGTGGAGCGAAAGCTCGCGCCGCAGCTCCGGCTGCGCCGCGTCCAGCCCGGCGCGGTCCCACAGCCGCGCCCAGGCCCGTTCGTGCTCGCCGCACAGCGCCGCGAAATCCGGCGCGTCGGCGGCGATGCCGAGAGCCGCGTGCTTCGGGTCGGCGATGGCGGGATCGCGCTCGGTGACGATCGCGGCCACCTTCTCGATCGCCAGCGTTTCCCCGGCGGCGCAGGGGCGGATCATATGCTGGGCGATGCGCCCGGCCTCGCGGATGACGTGGCATCGGGCCGGGGCGTCTGTCCGCGCCCGTGCCGCGACCGCGATGCGGATGCCGGAGTGGCGGGTGCGGGTGGTAAGCAGCAGCATGTCCGCGGGCCGCTCATCGAGTACCGCCGTTTCGAGATGGCGATAGATCCCCAGGGTGCCGCCGTCGGTGTTGTGATTGCCCTCGCCGATGTCCAGCGCGGCGCGCAGCTCGACCTGCCCGGACCAGTTCTCCGGCGTCAGTTGCCACCGCAGCGCGGCGATCGAGGGACGCCACATGCTGACCAGGCGCTGCTCGCGCAGCCGCGTGCGGCGGCCCCGCGCGTCGCGCACCAGCATCTCGCGACAAGCGAGCCCACGCCTCATGTCGAGGACGTGGCGATAGGCGAGAACCTCGCCGCGCCGCAGCGAGAACCACTCGGCGTCGCCCTCGATGCGAAACGTCAGCAGCGCCCAGTTCGGCAGGTTGACCAGCGCGTCGTGACCCAGCGTCCGGTCGCCAATGGAGACCAGCCGGCGGTCGTACAGTCCGGCGGCATAGCTGCCGGGATAGTGGTGCTCGTCCTCGCTTGCGATCTCGGGCGGGCAGGCGCGCACGAACAGCGCGCCGTTGCCGAGTCCGAACAGGGATTCGCGGCGGCGCTCGTCGGCCGCATCGAAATCCTCGATGGCGACGACCATCGCCGCGTCATCGGCCCAGCGCACGGACGCCCTCGGCGAGACGCGGAACGAAGGCGTCGATCTCGGCGCGCGTGGGATACGATTCCTGCGAGCCATAGCGCGTCACGGCGAGGTGCGAGGCGGCGGTGGCGAACAGCACCGCCGCCTCGCTTGCCTGGTCTTCGAGCAGCGCCACGGCCAGCGCGCCCGCGAAGGCGTCGCCCGCGCCGGTGCTGTCCACGACCCGCACCGGAACCGGCGGGATGTGGACCAGCCGGTCGCCGCAGCGGAATACGCAGCCGCCGTCGCCCAGCTTGACGCAGGCGAGCGAGGCGCCGAGACCGGCCAGCGCCGTCGCCGCGCGTGCCGCGCCGTCGGTGCCGCCGGTGTCGATCCCGGTCAGTTCCGCCGCCTCCAGGGCGTCGGGGCAGAGGATCGCGCCGTGCCCGAGCAGGCCTCGATCCGCCCGGCTGGCGGGAGCGGGGTCGATCAGCACGCGCAGGCCGCGCGCCCGCGCGGCCGCGATGGCGCGGGCGGCGACGTTCGGCGGGATCTCGAAATCGGCCGCGAGGATCGAATGCTCCGGCGCGGCCTGGATGGCCGTGACCATCCGCCGCACCGCGTCGTCGTCCCAGGCGTCGTTGGCGTTGGAGGCCAGCACGATGCTTTTCTTGGCATCGGGCGCCACCGCGATCATCGAGACCGCCGTGGCGTGTCCCGTGGCGACGCTCACGCCGTCGAGGGCCAAACCGGCACGCCGCAGCGGGGCGAGCGCCTGGTCGCACAGATCGTCGTCCCCGACGCGGCCGAGCAGCGTCGCCGGATGGCCGAGGCGATGCGCGAGAAAGGCGACGTTGGCCGCCTTGCCGCCGCCGAGGCGGACGAAATCGGTGGCCAGCAGCGTCTCGCCCGCGGCGAGCGGGCGCGGCGTCCGCACCTGGAAATCAGCGTTGACGCTGCCGAGCGACAGGATCGCGGGCTGGCTCATGCCGCGCCTGTTCGGCGGCCGCGGAACGGCCCCTCATCGCGGCGCGGCGATGCCAAGCGCGTGCGCCTTGTCCTCGACCGCATCGCGGATGTCCTCCAGCGTCGGCAGGTGCAGGTGTCTCAGCTCGGCATGGACCTTCTTGGCCGGCACGGACGTGAGGTCGCGCCGGAAGTTGGCGAGGACCGCCGCGGCCGAGCCATAGCTCCGGTAACGCTCGATCTCGGCGCGGGTCGCCTGCTGCACATGCTCCAGCGTCCGCTGATCGGTATCGGACCGGCCCGCGGGCTTTGCCCGCAGGACCGGATCGAGGGCCTCGCCGACGATGAACTCGACCAGCGCGTGCTTTTGGTCTTCTGGCATCGTCGTTCAGCGCCGCCGCACCGCGCGCCGCGCTGCCCGCGCGGGCTTCAGCGCGATCGCCACCCCCAGCCCCGCCAGGCCGACCGCCAGCCGGTTGCGTTGCAGCCACATCTGGCCGCTGCTGGCGCGGGCCTCGCGGGTGAACGGGCCATGCACCACGCCCTCGCTGTTGCCCTCGTACAGCGCAGGCGCCCGCAACGCGGCCACGTCGCGCCGGCTGGTGCGCTGGGCCACGAAGCCGACCAGTGCCGCGATGCGGTCGAGCACGCCCGGCATCAGCGCGTTCATCACCGCGAGCTGCTCGGTGCTGCCGGACACCCGCACCTCGCGCCGCTGCTCGCTCACCGCCAGCCAGACCCCCTCGGCGATCAGCTCCGGCTCGTAGACCGGCGGTGGCGGCCGCGCCGAATCGCCTTCGTGCCCGGCGCCGAAATGCGCGGGCGCGTGGCTGAAGAACGGCGTGTTCACCGACGGCGGATCCACCACGGCCAGATGCACGCGGATGCGGTCATGCATCAGTTCGGCGCGCACCGCCTCGTAGAAGCCGCGCAGCGCCCATTTCGACGCGCTGTACGCCGACATCATCGGCACCGCGCGATACGCCACCCCCGAGGCGATGCCGACGATGGTGCCGCGATTGCGCGGCGTCATCGAGGCCAGCGCGATGCGCGTGCCGTTCACCTGGCCGAGGAAGGTCACATGCACCACGCGATGAAAGGCGCGCTCGTCTGTGTCGGTGAAGCGCGCCACCATGCCGACGCCGGCATTGTTGACCCATACCTCCATCGGCCCCAGCTCGCTCTCGATCCGCGTCGCGGCGGCGGCGAGCGCGGTGCTGTCGGACACGTCGGCCGAGGCGGTGGCCACCCGCCCGCCGGCCGCCCGGATCCGCTCGGCGGCGGCGGCCAGCCCTGTCTCCGAGCGGGCGATCAGCCCGACCCGCCAGCCGCGCCGGGCGAACAGCAGCGCAGTGCACAGGCCGATGCCGGACGAGCCGCCGGTGATGATGATGACGCGGGAGGCTTGCGGCGGCATGGGCGACGCTCCTCGGGATCGGGGGCCTCGGGATCGGGGACAGCGGGCCAACGTGCGCCGGGCGCCGCGGGTTGCCGCCGTCACCGCTGCCGCCGCGCCGCGCAGCTATTTTCGAGGCGAAATAACAAAATCGCGACAAAACCTCGTTGCCCGGTTTAGGCTGTTCCGGCCTTGGGCTATTCCGGGCAAGTCACGGTCGGGAAACGCCGCTTGATGCGACCAGAGGCTGCAAGAACCAAGGCCGGGATGGTGGCCACCGCCCTCGCGGCGGCGTGGCTGGCAGTGTCGCCGGCGCTGGCGCAATCGCCGCCGCCCCCGCCAGGCAATTTCGGCGCCGCCGCGCAAGTGCCGCAAGGCTCGCCGATCCCGCGCATCGCGCCGTCGGTGCTGCCCCGGGTCGAGCCGGGTCCGCAGGTCGAGGTCGCGCCCGGCAACGAGGTGCCGGCCAGCGGCGCGGTGCCGGTGCGCACGGCGCAGGTGGACGGCGCCACCGCCTACACCGCCGCGGCCCTGGCGCCGCTGCTGGCCGGGCTGACCGGGCCGGCGGTGCCGATCGCGCGCATCCAGGCCGCGCGCGACGCGATCCTGTCGCGCTACCGGCGCGACGGCTACGTGCTGACGGCGGTGAAGGTGACGCTGGATCGCGGCCAGGCGCTGCGCTTCGTCGTGACCGAGGGCCGCATCGCCGAGGTCAAGCTGGATGGCGACATCGGCCCGGCGGCGGTGCAGGTGCTGCGGTTCCTGAACCACCTGACGGAGCGCCAGCCGATCGACGCGGCCAGCCTGGAACGCTGGCTGCTGCTGGCGCAGGACATCCCCGGCATTTCGCTGCGCGCGGTGCTGCGCCCGTCCACCACCGAGCCGGGCGCGCTCACCCTGGTCGCCGTGGTCAGCCGCACCGCGTTCTCGGGCCTGGCCACAGCCGACAACCGCGCCTTCAACCTGACCGGGCCGGAACAGGGGCTGCTGGTGCTCGACGCCAACAGCTTCACCTCGGTGGGCGAGAAGACCGAGGTCTCGCTGTATGGCGCGGCGCGCGCGACGCAGTTGTTCGGCCAAGTGACCAGCGAGTTCTTCGTCGGCGGCTCGGGGCTGAAGGTGCGGCTGTATGCCGGCTCCGGCACCGCGGATCCCTCGGGCGAGCTGGCCGCCGAGGGCTATCACGGCGTCACCACCACGGCCGGCGTCGCCGCGCTGTACCCGCTGATCCGCGCCCGGCGGCAGACGCTGAACCTGGGCGCCTATCTCGATATCCTGCAATCGGACATCGACACCGCCGGCCAGCTTGCCAGCCAGGACAATCTGCGGGTGCTGCGCTGGGGTGCGGACTACGCGCTGCAGGATGTGTGGGCCGGCGGCGACCGCACCGCGCTGAACGGGATCAGCCTGCGCGTCAGCCACGGGCTGCAAGGCCTCGGCAGCAGCACCGACGGCCAGCAATCGCCACCGCCCGGGCGGGTCGGCGAGGTGGTCGACTTCACCAAGGTCAGCTTCCAGGCCAGCCGCAACCAGACGCTGTTCGCGCCGTGGCGGGGCGCCACGGTTGCTTTGCAGGGGTTGGTCGCCGGTCAGTACAGCGGCGACGTGCTGCCGCCGGCGGAGAAGTTCTATCTCGGCGGCGCGCAGTACAACCGCGGCTTCTATTCCGGCGAAGTTACCGGCGACACGGCGCTGATCGCCTCGGCGGAATTGCAGCTCAACACCGGCTTTACCCTCGACTGGTTCTCCGGCCCTGTCGAGATCGGCACGCAATTCTACACCTTCTACGATTGGGGCGAGACCTGGGAGCGGCAGAAGTCGGACCCGAACCGGCGGCTGCAATCGGCCGGCGGCGGCGTGCGCCTGAACCTCACGCGCTTCACCGAGGTCGACCTGGAGGGTGTCGCGCGGCAGACGCGCCAGCCGCTGGGTGTGACCAGCAACACACCGCCGCTGCGCGCCGATGCGGTCTACTGGCGCGTGCTGGCGCGGTTCTGAACGGCGGGATGGGAAATAGGGCATGACACGCGCGCATCTGCTGCTGACGAGCGCGCTGGTGCTGGCCGCCTCGCCGGCGCTGGCGCAGACGCCGCCGGCCTCCGGCCAGCTTCCCACCGGGATGCGGGTGGTGGCCGGGCAGGCGAGTGCCGCGATCCAGGGGTCGACCTTGCAGGTGACGCAGCGCAGCGGCCGAGCGGCGCTCGACTGGAGCAGCTTCAACATCGGCAGCCGTGCCACGGTGCGGTTTCAGGATCCGTCGGCGCAGGCGATGACGCTCAACCGGGTCAGCGGGCCGGACGCCTCGACCATCGCCGGCCACCTCACGTCGAACGGCCAGATCGTGCTCATCAACCAATCCGGCGTGGTGTTCATGCCGGGCGCCGTGGTCGACGCGCAGAGCGTCGTGATCTCGGCGGCGGGTATCACCGAGGCCGGGATGCGGCGCGGCGTGGCCACCGGGCATTTCGTGCTCGACCAGCCGGCGCATCCTGGCGCGCGGGTGGTGAACCAGGGGCGCATCTCGGTGCGCCGCGCCGGGCTGGCCGCCCTGGTGGCGCCGCAGGTGGCCAATCACGGCACTATCAGCGCCCCGTTCGGGACCGTCACGCTGGCCGGCGTCACCCGCCATGTGGTCGACCTGTATGGCGACGGGCTGCTGTCGATCGACGTCAGCCGGCAGACCGTGCAGGGCAGCGGCGGCCAGGCGGCGCTGGTGACGAATGACGGGGTGATCGCCGCCGAGGGCGGCCGCGTGACGCTGTCCACCGATGCCGTCGAGGGCGTGGTGGATAATCTGGTCGAGGCCGGCGGAAGCATTTCGGCGGACAGCGCCGGGCGGCGCGGCGGCACCGTGCTGATCGACGCCGAAGGCGGCACGGCGACCGTCACGGGCACGATCAGCGCCCGCGGCGTGGGGGCCGGCGCGAGCGTCGGCGGCGAGATCGCGGTGCGGGCGAGCCAGCAGGTGAACCTGACCTCCAAGGCGCTGCTCGACGCCTCGGGGCGCACCGGCGGCGGCGTCGTGGCGATCGGCACGACGCTGGCGCGCGCCCGGGGCGGCGTCGGCACGGCGGCGCCGGCGGCCAGGCTGGTCGGCATCGCGCCCGGCGCGCGCGTGCTGGCCGATGCGACGCGGGCGGGGCAGGGCGGTCAGATCACGGTGCTGTCCACCGACAACACGGTGATGGCCGGGCTGCTGTCGGCGCGCGGCGGCGCAGCGTCCGGCAATGGCGGCAAGGTCGAGGTTTCCGGCACGCTCGGCCTGTCGCTGGTGGGCCTCGTCGACGTCACGGCGGCGCACGGCAATGCCGGTGGCCTGACCATCGACCCGACCGATCTTGTGGTGCAGTCGGGCGGCGGCGCGGTGCTCACCAACGGCAGCCTGAATGTGGAGCCGCCGCCCGCCAACAACACCGCGACCATCGACCCGAACATGCTGGAGGGCGCCAGTGGCAACGTGACGCTGATCTCGCTCGACAATCTCGATGTGAGGTCGGGCTTCTCGCTGAACAGCCACGGTCTGCTGACCATGACCGCGACCGACGGCACGATCACGGTCGGCGGCGCGATCACCAACAATGGCGGCGGGATCGTCATGGCCGCCGGCTCGGACATCTTCATCAATTCGCCCGTCACCGCCGCGGGCGCGCTCAGCATCAGCGCGGGCGGTTCGTTGACGCAGGCGGCGGGTGCCGCGATCGCCAGCACCGGCGCCTCGGTGGTGCTGTCGGCCGGGCTCGACGTCAAGCTCTCCGCGCCCGTCACCGCGGCCACGGCGCTGAACATCTCCGCCGGCAACGCCGTCACCGGCGGGGCGCTGACGCAGAACGCCGGCGCGCCGCTGACCAGCACCGCCAACGCGATTGCCCTGTCGGCCGGCTCGACAGGCGCGATCACGCTCGCCGACGCGGTCTCGGCCACCAATGTCGCGTCCGGCTCGCTCAACATCGCACGCGCCGGCGGCGTCGTGCAGAACGCCGGCGCGATCGACACGCCGGCGCTGTTCAGCAGCGGCGGTCAGATCCCCGGCAGCGTCAGCCTGACCGCGTCCGGCAACAACATCGCCCGCCTCGGCGCCTTCTCCCTCGGCGGCAACTTCACGCTGGTCGACGACGCGGCATCGCTGCTCACCGTCAACAACGTGGTGCAGGTCGGCCCCGGACAGGTCATATCGCTGACCGCCCCGCAACTGACCGTCACGCAGGACACCGGCGGGCTGTCTGCCGGGGGCAACGGCACGGTCGAGCTGTCGCCGCCATCGGGGGCGGTGACGCTGGGCGCAACCGGGACCGGATTCTCGCTGACCGACTTCGATCTGCTCGGGATTTCCGCGAGCGTGCTGCGCATCGGCACGACCGCCGCGGGCGGCCGGGCCAGCGGCATCACGGTGAGCGGACTGTTCGATGCCACGGACAGCTCCACCACGCTCGACCTGCAAGCCGGTGCCGGCGGCATCGCCATCAATGCCGGGCCTTTGGTGGCCGGCACGCTGCTGCTGGGCACCAGCGGGACGGTGACGCAGGCGCCGGCCGCGTCGACCGCGATCATCGATGCCGCCACGCTGGATGGCGTCGGCAGCATCGGCGGCATCGCGCTGCCCAACGCCAGCAACGGCATCAGCGTGCTGGGATCGATCACCAGCGCGGGTGGCGCGATCAATGTCGCGGGCTTGGGGCCGCTCGTGCTGTCCGGTCCGATCAGCACCGGCGGCGGCGGCCTCACGCTGAATGCGGGCGGCGCGATCACGCTGGCGGCCGCAGCCGCGGTCGATGTCGGCGCGCTGTCGCTGACCACACGGCCCTCGGAAGGCGGCAGCGACGTGCTCTGGACCACCCCTTTCAGCGCCACCTCGATCACCGGCAGCATCGTGGGCAACGCCAGCCTGACCGACAGCTATGCGGGCGCGGCGAGCCTCGGCGCGTTCGCCGCCGACACGCTGGCGCTGCACGCCGCCGGCTCGCTGACCACCACCGGCGCAGTGAACGCGCCTCTGGGCGTCACTCTGTCCGCCGGCGGAATGCTGGACATCGCCAGCAGCGTAACCGGATCGAACATCGACCTGAGCGCGGCCACGCTGATCGAGGATGCGGCCAGCGGCAGCCTGAACGCGGTCGCTGGCGGACGCGCCCCGACGGGCGTTCTGACAAGCGCGCTGGGGATCGGCGGCAACGCCACGCTGCTGGGCGCCAACACGCTGAACTTCGTCGAGGGGTTCACAGTCGGCGGCACGCTGTCGCTGCTGAACGCGCAATCGCTGGCGATCGGATCCGGCGTGGCGGCGAACAGCGCCTCGTTCCATGTCACTCACGGCGGCTCGATCCAGATCGGCGCCCCGCTGGCCATCCCGACCACCGGCACGCTGTCCTTGCAGGCCGACAATCTCGTGCTGACGGGCGGCACGCTCTCCGATGTGGTTACCAACGCGACCGGCACCATCGACCTGATCGCGGTGGCGCCGGACTCGGCCCTGACCGTGGCGCTAGGCGGGGGCGCGGTGTCCGGCGCGGGCACGCTGGCCATCAGCAACGCCAATTTCCTGCTCGGCGCGCTGCGGGCCAATACGCTGCAACTGGGCGGCCTGCCTGACGGCACGATCAGCGCGAGCAATGTGGTGATCGAGGGCGCTTCGTTGCCGATCGGCGTCACCCTGCTGCTCGACGGCACGGGCGGCTTGACGCAGACCGGCGCGCTGGCGGTCGATTTCCTTGGCGGCAAGATCGGCGCTGGCGGCGTGGACCTTGCCAACGTCGGAAACTCGGTCGGCGCCCTCGACGGCCTCTCGGTGGGCGGCAACGCGACGCTGGTTGACGCGGCGGCGTCGCTGTCCGTCAACGGCGCCGTGACCCTGACCACCGGCGGGGCGCTGGCGATCGCCGTGGACCGTTTCGGGCTCGGCGCTGGCGGCTCGATCGGGGCGGGCAGCGTGGCGATAGGCCCGCTCCATGCCGGGCATAGCGTCGGCATCGGCGACAACTCCGGCGCGTACGACATCGAACTGGGCGACCTGAGCCGGATCGCCGCCTCGGTGCTGACCGCCGGCAACAGCGGCATCGCCGGAGCGCAGGTCGCGACAACTCTCGTGCTGGCCGGCGATGCGAGCTTTGCCGGCACGCTGGTGCTCGATGCCGGCCTGGGTGGCGTCGCGCAGAGCGGCGGCGCGCTGAGCGCGGGAGTTCTCGCCGGCGCGGCGAGCGGCGGCTTCGACGTGGCGGGCGGGAGCGCCAATCTCATCCGCGAGCTCGGCGGCATCCAGGCGAATTCGGTCGACATCGCCGACGCGACCGGCGTGCAGGTGATCGGCGTCGTCGCGGCCGCGAGCGGCCCGCTCTCGCTGCTCGCCCCGTCGATCACGGTGGATGCCGCGGGCAGCCTGTCCGCGGCCGGGGGCGTGCTGGGTCTTAACACCGACGCGCTGGCGGCGACCCGGCCGGGTGCGGTCGCGGATGCCGGAACCGTGTCGATCGCGCCGTATTCCGATACCGTGCTCACCGTCGGGCCGGCGGCGGGCGAGGTGGATCTCCTCGGTGGTCTCCGCCGCCACGATCGAACTCGCCAGCAACGGCAATGGCATCCGGTTCAGCGGCGCGGTGAAGCCTGGGGCCGCGACGCTGCTGCTCAACGCCGCCAATTCGCCCGTCACCGAGACCACCGCGGACAGCCTCACGGTCGGCACCCTGGAGGGGGTGGCCGGGTCGCTGACCCTGCCGGGCGGCAATCTCATCGGCTCGCTGGCCGGCTTCACGGTCGGTCAGGGCAATTTGCTGCTGACCGATGCTTCCGCCCTGGCCGTCACCGCGCCGGTGGTGGCCGACAGTCCGTTCGGCCCGCAGACCGTCGCGCTGCAAGCCCCCAGCATGACGCTGGATCCCGGCTCGTCGTTCAGCGTCGCGTTCAACTCCCCGGCCAGCACGCTGGTGCTGGCGAGCGACACGCTGAGCGGTGCGGTGGACGCCACGGTGCCGGGCGGCACCGTGCTGCTGGAGCGCATCACCGCCGGCGCGCAGAGCTTTGCGCAGAGCGGCGGCATCACCGCCGGCATGCTGCAAGTGGGCGGCAATGATCTGTCCTCGTCCGCGCTCAGATTGGGCAATCTGCTCGACCTCGACATCGCGACCCTGCGGCTCGAAACCTCGGGTGCGGTGACGCAGACCGGCGCGCTGGTGGCACCGTCGACCACGCTGACCGGGCAGGCGGGATCGGTGACGCTGGATGCGTCCGGCAACACGCTGGGCTACCTCGGCGACTTTTCCACCACCGGCGGCGCTTTCACCTTGGCCGACGCGGCGCCGCTGACCGTGGCCGGCGACTTGTCGGCGGGTTCGGGGGCCGTCACGCTGACCGACAATGCATTCCTCGGGTTCGGCCTGACGCTGGCCGCCGGCAGCCGGGTGCAGGCGGCCTCGGTGACGTTCGACGCCGCCGGCGGGCAGGGGGTCACGCAGGACGCCGGCGGCGTGATCGACGCCGGCACGCTGGACGGCAACGTGCTGAGCGCGCTGCTGCTCGACGGCGCGGG
Source organism: uncultured Pseudomonadota bacterium (assembly GCA_963758455.1). Taxonomy (GTDB): domain Bacteria; phylum Pseudomonadota; class Alphaproteobacteria; order Acetobacterales; family Acetobacteraceae; genus CAVRQM01. Next base: position 639,542 of record CAVWVK010000001.1, read on the forward strand.
CAATGCGGTGGGCGCGGTCGGCACGCTGTTCGTCGGCGGCCTGCTGCGGCTGGCCGACACGCAGGCGCTGACCGAGGAGACCACCGGCATCCTGGTGGCCGGGACGCTGGAGGGCACTTTCGGCGCGAGTCTGACCCTGGATGGTGCCTCCAACGCGATCGCCAATCTCGGCGCGATCACCGCGGCCGGAACGCTCTCGCTGACCGACGCCAACCCCACGCTGGACGGGGTGGTGCAGGCCGAGGACATCTCGCTGATCGTCAACGGCATCGGCTATGCCGGCGGCTCGCTGATCGCAACCGGCGTGGCGTCCGGCGGCGGCACCGTCGAGATCGCGCCGCCCACCTTCTCCGTGCTCAACCTGGGCACTTCCACCGACGAATCGCCGTTCATCTCGGCCGGCGTGCTGGCCAATGTCGACGCGGCGCTGCTGCGGCTGGGCAAGGCGGACGGCCGGCTGACGGCGACCGGCATCGCCGTCAACGCCCCGGTGCTGGTGAGCGGCCAGGTCGCCACCGTGGATCTGGAGGCGGCCGGACCGGGCCTTGTCACCGAATTGCCCGGCGCATCGTTCGGGTTGGCCGGAACGCTGATCGGCAACACCGGCGCGGTGGCGCTGAACGGCGGCCCGAACGCGGTGCCGACGCTGGGGCCGTACACCGTCAGCGACGGCACCTTCGCCCTGATCGACAGCGGATCGCTGGCCATCGAGGGCGATGTGCTGGCCTCCGGCATCACGCTGGCGGTGGCCGGCGCGCTGACGCTGGATCAAGGCAGCCTGCTGGCCGCCGGCGGCACGGTCGACCTCACGGCCAATGGCGCCAGCGAGGTGGCCGGCACCATCGCGGCCGCGACCCTGGACAGCAGCGGCTCGCCCGCCGGCAATTTCTCGCTGGCCGGCGCCAACCAGGTGGACACGCTGGGAAGCTGGAATGCCACCGGCGCCCTGACTCTGGTCGATCAATCCGGAGAGGGCGGCCCTTCGCTGCTGACCGTGGCGGGGCCGGTCAGCGTCACGGCGCTGGCGCTGCGGGCGGCGGCGATCCGACTTGCCGGGAACATCACCACGGGCGGCGCGGTGGACCTGTCCACTACGGCGGGCGGCGTCGCACAAACCGCCGGCACCCTGTCGGCCGGCGTGCTGAGCAGTGCCGCGGGCGTGCTGGGCGGGGACGTGCTGCTGGGCGCGCCCGGCAACCGCGTCGACTTCCTGAGCACGTTCGGCGTGCCGGGTCACAATTTCACGCTGACCGATGCCAGCAAGCTCGGCGTGATCGGCGCGCTGTCGGCCAATGCCGTGGCGCTGATCGACCCTGCTGGTATCGCCGTGACCGCGCCGATCACCGCATCGCGCATCACCGTGCGCGGCGGCGGACTGGCGATCGGCCAGAACGGCGTCCTGTTCGCCCCGGGCGGCACCGTCGATCTGGTCGCGACCGGCGCCACCGAGATTGGCAACGGCGTGATCCGCGCGGCAAGCCTGCTGTCCGGTGGCACGCCGAGCGGGGCGTTCGTGCTGGGCGGCGCCAATTCGATCGACACGCTGGGGACATTCCTGATGGCGCCCGGCGGCATGTTGCTGCTGGCCGACACCACGGGGCTGAGCGTGACAGGCGCGGTCTCGGCGGCGGCGGTGGATTTGTCGACCACCACCGGCGGCATCGCCGAGATCACCGGCGGCATCGCCACAGGGCTGCTGTCCAGCAGCTTCGGCATCGCCGGCGGCGCCACCTTCGACAATGCCGGCAACGCGGTGGCCGCGCTGGGCAACATCCAGGTCACCAGCGGCGACTTTTCCTTCGCGCAGGCGGGCGCGTTGGCGGTTTCCGGAACCGTTGGCGCGGCCAACATTGCGGTGCGCATCGGCGGCGCGTTGCAGATCGGCAATGCCGGCACGCTGCAAGCCGGCGGGACCGTCGACCTCACCGCCTCGGGCGCCGGCGAGGCAAATGCCGGCGCCATCGCCGCCGCCGTGCTGGACAGCACGCAAGGCGCGTCGGGCGTGTTCACGCTGGGCGGCGCCAACCGGATCGCCGAGCTGGGCGTCTTCACCATGCAAGGCGGCACGCTGGCGCTGACGGACGCGCAGGCGCTGACGGTAAGCGGGCCGGTCGGCGTGCAGAACCTGGCCCTGTTCGCGCCGGCGCTGACGCTGAATGGAAATGTCACCGCCGGCACTGCTGATTTCGGCACCTCGGCCGGGCCGCTGGTGCAGCAATCCGGCACCCTCGGGGTCGACCTGCTGACCAGCCTGCGCGGCGTCGCCGGCTCGGCATCGCTGATGCAGGCCAACCAGATCAACGGGCTCGGCGCGTTCGCGGTGCAGGGGAGCTTTGCGTTGACCGACCTCAACACCCTGCCGATCACGGGCGCGGTGTCGGCGCCCGGCGGTCTGCATCTGGTCATCGGCGGCGATCTGGTCGAGGCGGCGGGCGGCAGCATCGCCACCTCCATGCTGTCCGGGCAGGCCGGGCTCACGCAACTGAACCAGCCGGGCAATGCCATCGGCAGCCTGGCGTTCGCCACCGCGCCGCAATCCCCGTTCGAGCTGGTCGACCAGCAGAGCCTTACGGTGGACGCGCTGTCCGGGGGCGGCGCCGCGTTGGCCGATGCCGGCGCCATCGCGCTGGCCGGCAACGTTTCGGAGGCGGGTGCGGCGGTGGCGCTGAACGCGGCCGGCGCGGTGTCGCAGACCGGGGGCACGCTGGCGGCCGGGCTGCTGCAAGGTTCGGCGGCAAGCATGACGCTGGCGGCTTCCGGAAACGCGATCTCCGCGTTGGGCAATGTCACGGCACCCGGCGGCCTGAGGCTGGCCAACCGCTCGGCGCTGGCGATCCTGGGTGCTGTGCAGGCGGGGGTAATCGACCTGTCGGTGGCCTCGGGCGGCATTTCCGAGCCGGGCGGCGCGCTGCTCGCCGGCCAGCTTGTCAGCAATTCCGGCATCGTCGGCGACGCGCTGCTGACCGGCGCCAACCAGGTGGCGGGGATCGGGCCGCTGTCCGACAGCGGCCGGTTCGAGTTCGTCGACACGCGGGCGCTGACCGTGGGCAATATCGGCGCGGCGACCATCGACCTGTCGACCACGAGCGGCGGCATCACTCAAAGCGGACCGCTCACGGCAAGCACGCTGACCAGCAGCTTTGGCATCGTCGGCGGCGCGCAATTCAGCAATCCCGGCAATCGGATCGGCACGCTCGGCGCGATGCCAGTGGCCGGCGGCGACCTGGTGCTGGCCGACGATGAAAGCCTAACCGTGGCCGGCCCGGTGAGCGCGCCGAACGCGACCCTGGCGGTGGCCGGATCGGTCACCCAGGCGGGCGACGTCGTGGTGCCAGGCACGTTCTCGACGACCAGCCTCGGCCCCTATCAGCGCGTCGGCGGCGCGCTCTCCGTGGGCACGCTGACCGGGCGTGCCGTGAGCCTGGCCAATTTCGGCGCCGGCGCCGCCGTGCAGCGCGTCGGCGCATTCACCGTCAACGACGCGGACGACGGCTTTCCCGGGGCCGCCGCGTTCAGCAACTTCGCCCTGAGCGACGCGACGCCGCTGACGCTCGCCGGGCCGCTGGCGTCGGACTACATCCGCATCTCGGCGACCGGCACGCTGATCTGGTCCGGCGACCTCACCACGCTGGGGCTGTCGCGCTACCAGCAGGATTTCCCGGCGCCGACCGATCCCGGCACCTGGCTCGAAGTCGTGGCCGGCCCGAACGGGACCGCGCAGATCCTGCAAACCGGCGTGGTGCACGTCTTCAGCCAGGACGCGGCGATCTCGACTGTGCGGCTGCAATTGCCGACGACCGGCGGGACCATCGCGTTCAGCGACCTGGAGGCGCCGACCACTGACCTGCTGCTGTTCATCGGCGCCGGCACCGCGACAGGGCGCATCGACGTGGCCGATCTGCTGGTCTCCGGCAGGCTCGGCGGCACCGAGCTGACCGGGGACGTGCGCGGCCTGGTGGGGTCGGCGGCGGCGCGGGAGTCGGAACTCGCGCCGTTTCTCGACTCCAACTACCGCATCAACTCCTGTCCGATACAATCGGTGAACTGCATCCTGCTGCCGATCGAGACGGTACCGCAGCAAAACCCGCTGCGCGACCTGGCGATCGGCCAGGCAAGCGACGAGATGGACGATTCCGACGTGCTGCTGCCCAACGTCGCCGAGCAGGACTACTGATGCGCGCGCTGCTGGCACTGCTGCTCGCCTCGGCGCTGGCCGGCTGCAACGTGCCGCCGCCGACCGCCTTCGTCTCCGGCGGCGCGGGCGCCGCGGGGCGACGCTCGGGGCTGGCGCTGGGGCAGAACGCCGCCGGGGAAGCCTGCACCCAGCAGGAGACCGGCGACGGCGCGGCGGACGTCTATTGCGGCACCTGGGACCAGCCTAGCGCGCGGGTACGATCGGCCGGCCCGGCGGCGCCGGCGCAATTGCTGGCGCTGTCCACCGCGAGCCCCTGGCGCAGCGCGCTGGACGGCCGTTTCATCTGCGCCGCCCCGCAGCCGACCGCCATCCTAGGCGACGTGCCGGCGGTGCTGATGTCCTGCACGCAACGCATCGGCGGCTGGCCGCATGTGGCCCTGGTTGCCTCGGTCGCCGGCGCCGGGTGGTATGCCGACGGCGTGCTGCCGGCGCTGCCGGCGATGGAGCGGTCGCTCGGCGTGATGTCCGACCGACTGCCGCCAGCCTCGGCGCGGCAGATGCCGAGTTCGGCCGCCGACGCGCTGCTGGCCAGCCGGCTGGCGGCGCACGCCTTCAGCGCCGGCGACATCGGCGACTACGACCGGCTGATCGCCGCCGGGGATCGCGCCAACCAGGACGAAGATTTTCCCGCCGCCGAGACGGCGTTTCGCGCCGCCCTGGCGGTGCAGCAGAAGGCGCTCGGGCGCGACGCGCCGGTGACGGCCACCGCCCTGATGCTGTTGGCCTTGCAGATATCCGACCAGCGCCGGTTCGACGAGGCGGCCGGCCTGCTGGCGCGCGCGCAGCACCTGGCCGACGCCGCGCACGACCCGGCGATCAGCGCGCAGTTGCTCGATGTCCGGGCGCTGGACCAGCAGAACCAGGGCCACCAGGCAGGCCGCGCTGGACCTGTTGCGGCAGGCCGAGGCCGCCTATGCCGCGCAACTGCCGCCGCAGGTGCTGCACGCGCGGCCGCAGCCCGCGCGCGGGCTGCTGCTGGCGACCCAGGTGCGCGCCAGCACCGCGGAACTCGGCGAATTGCTGCCCAACCGCGATTTGCTGACCGACGTGCGCACCCGTGCGGCCCTGCTCGGGCTGATCGAGGCCCGGCGCTACCAGGCCATCGTGCTGCGCGATCTCGGCCAGCAGGCGCAGGCGGCCGAGATGCTGCGCTCGGCGGAGGATCTGATGCAGGCGAACGGGCTGCGCGTGCCCGCCCTGGCGGCACGGCTGGCGCGCACCAATGCCGAGGATGCCGCGGTGCAAGGCGAGCCGGGATCCGCCTCGGCCGCGTTCGCGCGGGCGACGCAGGATTTCGCGACCGCGCTGCCGGAAAGCCGGCCGGTGGCCGAGACCCTGCTGTTGCGCGCCGGCCAGTTGGCCCGGCTGCACAGGGACCGGGCGGCGCTGGCCGCCTGCGACCAGGGCACGGCACTGCTGCGCGCGCTGAAGATCGGCACCAGCGGCGCGCTGCTGCAGCCCTGCCTGGACGCGATGGGCAGCGCCGCGTCCGCCCTGGCGGCCCAGCCGGCGGCCCAGCAGGCGCTGCTGGCGCGCATGTTCGAGGCGGCGCAGTTGGCGCAGGGCACCATCACCACCCAGCAGATCGCGCTGGCCACGGTGCGCCTGGCCGAAGGCGCGCGCGATCCGAAGGTGGGCGAGGCGATCCGCCGCAAGCAGCAGGCCGACGCGGCGCTGGGCGCGCTGTACTCCGAACGCGACGCGGCGGCACAGGCGCGGCAGGCCGGGGAGACCACGGGGGCGCCGTCGCCCGACCTGGACCGACGGATCGCCGAGGCGCAGACGCGGCAGGCCGACGCGGATGCCGCGTTGCAGGCGGCCTCACCCAATTACGGCCAGTTGGTGCAGGAGGTGGCGCCGGCCGCCGACGTGCTGCGCGCGCTGCGCCCCGGCGAGGCGTTCGTGGCGATCGACCTCGGCCCGGATGCGGGCTGGACGTTTCTCCTGCGCGACGGCCGCATCGATGCGGCGCGGGTGGCGCAGGGCGCGGCGGTTTTCGACGGCCTGGTGAAGCGGGTGCGCGCCAGCATCGAGAGCGACAGCGACACTCCGCCGCCATTCGACACCACCGACGCGCGGGCGATCTACACCGATGCGTTCGGCGGCGTGGCATCGGGCATGACGGGGCTGCGCGCGCTGGTGGTGGCCCCTACCGGGCCGCTGCTGTCGATCCCGTTCGGCCTGCTGCTGACCGGGCCGGCCGATCCCGCGAACCTGGTCCGCGCGCCGTGGCTGCTGCGCCAGGCCAGCATCGCCCATGTGCCCGCGGCATCGAACTTCGTCTCCCTCCGACGCATCGCGGGCGGGTCGCGCGCCTCGCAGCCGTGGTTCGGGTTCGGCGATTTCCAGCCGGTCACGCTGGCCCAGGCGCAGCGCAGCTTTCCGGGCGCCACCTGTGCTGACAGCGCGCAACTGTTCGCCGGCCTGCCAAGGCTGCCGTTCGCGCAGAAGGAACTCGCCGCCGCGCGGGCGCTGCTGGGAGCCTCCCCGACCGATGAGCTGCTGGGACCGGCGTTCACCGCGCCGGCGGTGCTGCACACCGATCTGCGGGATTTCCGCATCCTGCACTTCGCCACTCACGCGCTGCTGCCCACCGACCTGCATTGCCAGAGCGAGCCGGCCATCGTCACCTCGGCGCCGGCGGGGGCGGCAAACGCCTCGGGCGCGCTGCTGACCGCGAGCGAGGTGCAGAACATGGATCTGGACGCCGACGCGGTGATCCTGTCGGCCTGCAACACCGGCGGGCCGGCCGGCGGCGCGGCGGGACAAAGCCTGTCCGGCCTGGCCCGCGCGTTCTTCTATGCCGGCGCGCGCGGGCTGGTCATCACCCACTGGTCGGTCAACGACCAGACGGCGGCCTACCTGGTCGCCGAGACGCTGCTGCGGCTGCGGCGGGGTGCCGACGGCGGCATCGCCGGCAGCCTGCGCGCGGCGGAACTGGCGCTGCTCGACGGCGCGGGGAAGGATTTCCCGGCGGCGGTGGCGCATCCGTTCTACTGGGCGCCGTTCGCGCTGATCGGCGAGGGCGGGGGTGCGGCGGCGGCGCGCGCCGGCCTATGATGATGCCCGGGGGATCGGCGGGATGAGCGCGGTGCAGGACGGCAGGCTCGGCAAGTATGAGATCGTCGGCACGCTCGGGCGCGGCGCGATGGGCACCGTGTACGACGGGCGCGACCCGGTAATCGACCGGCGGGTGGCGATCAAGACCATTCCGCTGAGCAGTGCCGCCGACGACGCCGAGGCGGCCGGCGAACTGGCGCGGTTCAAGCGCGAGGCGCAGGCGGCCGGCCGGCTGCACCACCCGAACATCGTCGGCGTCTACGACTACGGCGAGACCGAGACGCTGGCCTACATCGTCATGGAGTTCGTCGACGGCACCTCGCTGAAATCGCTGCTGGACCGAGGCGAGCGGGTGGCGCCTGCCGAGACGGCGCGGATGATGCAACAGTTGCTCGCCGGGATGCAGTACAGCCACGAGCGCGGCGTGGTGCATCGCGACATCAAGCCGGCCAACGTGATGCTGACCGCCGCCGGAGTGGTCAAGATCGCCGATTTCGGCATCGCGCGCATCGAAAGCAGCAGCCTGACGCAGGCCGGCACCATCATGGGCACGCCGGCCTATATGTCGCCCGAGCAGTTCATGGGCCAGACCGTCGACGCGCGCACCGACATCTATTCGGCCGGCGTGCTGCTGTATCAGTTGCTGACCGGCGAACGCCCGTTCGAGGGCAGCATGACGGCGATCATGCACAAGGCGCTGAACACCGCGCCGCCGCGCCCGTCGGAGATGTCCGTGACCTCGCCGCCGGGGCTGGATGCGGTGGTGGCGACCGCGATGGCCAAGCGTCCCGAGCAGCGTTACCAGACCGCGCAGGCGTTCGCCACGGCGCTGGCCGAGGGTTTTGCGGCACCGCCGCCGCCGGCCGTGGTGCCGGACAGCGATGCGACGATGATCGCCCCGTCCGCCCGCGCCGCGACGCCGGCCGTGCCGCCGACCCCGATACCGCCGCCGGCGGCGGCGGCGGCGCGCGGCAGCCGCACCCCGATCCTGGCGGGGGTCGGTGTGGCCGCGTTGCTGGTGGCGGGCGGGGCTGGATACCTGGCGCTGCGCCCTGGCACCGCGTCGGCCCCGGCGCGTCAGGCCGCGGCGATCGCGCCCGCCGCCCCGGTGGCCGCCGCCCCCGAAGTGGCGCCGATCAGGCCGCCCCCGCCCACGCCGCCTGCCGAAGCGAAGCTTGCGGCGCCCGCCACCCCGCCGCCCGCCGCTCCTCCAGCCGCACCGCTGCCGGTGGCCGCCTCGACGGCTCCGGCCGCGCCGGCGGCTGCCGCCGTGCCGACCGCCGCCGTGCCGACGGCTCCGGTGCCCATCCAGTCCCCGCCTGAACCCGCCAAGCCTGTGCCCGCCGAGCCTGGGCCCGCGACGACCGAGCAGCTAGCGGCGGCCAGTACGCCCGCGGCCCTGCGCGCTGCGATCCAGGCGGCCATCGCGCCGGTCGGCTGCGCGCTGCTGGGCGGCGATGTCGCCGGGCGACCGGGTGCGTCTCGATGGCGTGGTGGCCCGCGACAACGCGCCGCTGCTGAGCAGCGCGGTCGCCGAGGCGGCGCCGCTCCACCCCGGCGGATGTCCAGGTCGCGACCTTCAGCGGACCGTATTGCAGCCTGCTCGACGTGCTGCGCCCGGTCGCCGCCGGGTTCGCGCAGCCCGGCAGCGGCTTGCAGGTGGGCCTGAAGGAGGGCGGCGGTCCGTTGCGCAAGGACGCCTACATCATCCCGCGCGTGGCGATGCCTGACTGGCCCGCGTACCTGACGCTGGACTATTTCACCAGCGACGGCCAGTTGGCGCACCTGTACCCCGCTTCGGCGGCGGAGCGCACGCACGAGTATCCGGCCCGCGCGCGCGTGACGATTGGCGATCCGGCGAGCGGCGCGAAGGGCTGGCAGGTGGACGTGCCGTTCGGCACCGACATGATGGTGGCGATCGCGTCGGCCAGGCCGCTGTTCGCCAAGCCACGGCCCGATGACGATACCGCCGACGGCTACACCCGCGCGCTCAAGGCGGCGCTGGAGGCGGCGGCGCGCCGTGGCGAGCGCGTGGCGGCAAGTGCGACGGTGGTGCGCACGGTCGCCAAATAGCGAGCCGGCCAGTTGGCAGCCGGTCGAAGGGCGCCGCTTGCCGCCGGCGTGACCCGCGTGTTCATTCGTCGGATGGAACGCACGAAGGGCACGGTGCTCGGCGCGCGCCGGCGGGCGCGATGCGGGTGATCGGGCTGACCGGCGGCATCGCGATGGGCAAGAGCACGGCGGGAGCGGCCTTCCGCCGCGCCGGCATTCCGGTGTTCGACGCCGACGCGGTGGTCCACGCCCTGCAAGCGCCGGGGGGCGCCGCCCTGCCGCAGATCGCCGCCGCCTTTCCCGGCACGGTCCGCCGCGACGCCGACGGCCGCCTGGTGCTGGACCGCGCGGCGCTGCGCCGGCTGGCGCTCGCCGAGCCGGCGGCGCTGGACCGGCTGGAGGCAATCGTGCATCCGCTGGTGCTCGCGGCCGAACGCCGCTTCCTGACCGCCGCCCGCCGCCGCGGCGCGCGCGCGGCGGTGCTGGACATCCCGCTGCTGTTCGAGCGGCGCGGCCGGCGAGGCATGGACACGGTGATCGCGGTCTCGGCACCCGCTGCGGTGCAGGCGGCCCGGGTGCGCCGCCGCGGCACCATCAGCGCGGAGCAGTTTTCCGCGATCCTGGCCCGCCAGCTTCCCGACGCCGAGCGGCGGCGACGCGCCGATGCGGTGGTGCGAACCGGGCTTTCCCGACATTATGCCAATCGTGCCCTTGCCCGCCTGATTCGGACCCTCACTTGATGGCCTGCCCATGACCCGCGCCGTGCTGTTCGATACCGAGACGACGGGGCTGGACCCCTTGACCGGGCACCGCATGATCGAGGTCGCGGCGCTGGAACTGATCGGCGACCTGCCCACGGGCACGCACTTCCACGCGCTGATCCACCCGGCCCGCGACATCCCGGACGATTCGACGCGCATCCACGGCATCACGCTGGACCATCTGCTCGGCAAGCCCGGCTTCGCCGAGGTGGCCGACGCGCTGCTGGAGTTTTTCGGCGATGGCAAGCTGGTCGCGCACAACGCGCCGTTCGATTTTGGCTTCGTCGATGCCGAACTGGCGCGGATCGGCCGCCCGGGGCTGGCGCGCGGCCGCATGATCGACACGCTGGCGCTGGCCAAGCAGCGGTTTCCCGGCCTGCCGAACAGCCTCGACGCGCTGTGCCGCCGCTTCGGCATCGACCTTTCGGAGCGCACCACGCACAACGCCCTGCTCGACTGCCGGCTGCTGGCCGAGGTCTATGTCGAGCTGACCGGCGGGCGGCAGCGGGCGCTGTGGACCGGAACGGCCGCCGCGCGGCCTGCGGCCTCGGTGGTCGCCTACGCCCAGACCGGCCCACGCACGCCGCGCCCGGTGGTGCCGAGTGCGGCGGAACTGGCGGCCCACGCCGCCTTCGTCGCCCGCCTGCCCGACCCGGTCTGGAGCCTGTCGTGACCGAGACCACGATGACGCCGGCAGTGGAGCCGGCATGGCCTTCAGCCCCCGAGCGAGCCCGCGCGCCGGCCCGCCGCCGCTTCGCCGTCCAGGCGCTGCTGGCGCTGGCGGCGGTGCTTCTGGTGCTGCTGGCCGCCTGGCTGCTCAATGCGCGCACCATCCAGTCTATCGAACAGGCGCGGCAGCTCACCATGCAGGCGCGGGCGCAGAGCGAGGCGGCGTTCGAGGTGCTGAGCGCGCTGAAGGATGCCGAAACCGGGCAGCGCGGGTTCCTGCTGATGATGCAGGACGATTACCTGCAACCGTACCGGGGCGCGCAGGCGCGCCTCGACAAGGCGCTGGCGACGTTGGATGAACGCGCGGCCGCCTCGGCGTGGCTGCGGCCTGAGGTGGCGACCTTGCGGCAGGCGGCCGCGCGGAAGATGGCCGAGCTGGCCAGGACCGTGCGGGCGGCGCGCGAGCACGGGCAGGCGGCAGCACTGGCGATCGTGAGCAGCGGCGAGGGCAAGGCGGACATGGACGCCGCCCGCGCCACGGTGGCGCGTATCCTGGCCGCCACGCAAGCCGAGCGTGACCGCGCGGCGGCGCTGCTGCGCGAGCGGGAGCAACAGGGCTCGCGCGGCCTGGCCCTGGCCGCCGTGGCGGGCGCGTTGCTGCTGGGGACGGCGGTGATCTTCCTGCTGCTCAGCCACGATCGCTCGGCGCGAGCGCGGGCGGCCGAACGGTTGCAGGCGGCGCGGCTGGCCGGCACCGTCGAGCATGTCCGTGAGGGCGTGGCCGTGTTCGACGCCGAGGGCCGGCTGCTGCTGACCAACCGGCATCTGCTGGCCATTACCGGCTGGTCTCCGGCGCTGCTGCGCCCAGGCGTGGCGATGGCGGAGATCGCCGCCGCCGCCGCCGAGTGGCCGAACATGCCGCTGGCCGGGCTGCGGCCGGACGCCCCGGCGCGCGGGGTGGAGACGCAGGTGGGGGGCCGCGTGCTGGACGTCTGGCACAGCCCGATGCCGGATGGCGGGCGGATGCTGGCGGTAGCCGACATCACCCGGCGCACCCAGGCCGAGACGGTGGCGCGCCAGGCGCAGAAGATGGAGGCGATGGGCCAGCTCACCGGCGGCGTGGCGCACGACTTCAACAACCTGCTGCAAGTGGTCTCGGCCAATCTGGAACTGATCTCTGCTCGGCTCGGGGACGACGAATGGTTGCAGGCGCGGCTGGCCGCGGCACTGTCCGGCGTCGAGCGCGCGGCGCGGCTGACGCGACACCTGCTGGCATTCGCGCGCCGGCAGCCGCTGGCGCCGCAGTCGGTGGACACGCGCGCGCTGCTGAGCGGCATGGAGGACCTGCTGCGCCGCAGCTTGGGGGAGCGCGTGGCGATCGAGATGGTGCTGGGCGGCGGATTGTGGCCGTTGCGCGCCGACCCGCAACAGCTTGAGAACGCGCTGCTGAACCTGGCCATCAATGCCCGCGACGCCATGCCGGACGGCGGCAAGCTGACCATCGAGGCGGCCAATGCCTCGCTCGACGACGCCTACGCCGCGGCCAACGCCGAGGTCACGCCCGGGCAATACGTGGTGATCGCGGTCAGCGACACCGGCACCGGCATGACCCCCGAGCAGCTCGACCGGGCGCTGGAGCCGTTCTACACGACCAAGGTGGACGGGCAGGGGACCGGGCTCGGTCTGCCGATGGTGTTTGGCTTCGCCAAGCAGTCGGCCGGCCACTTCAAGCTGTACAGCGAGCCGGGGCACGGCACCACGGCGCGGCTGTACATCCCGCGCAGCCATTCGCAAACCCGTGCGATGGCCGCGGCGCAGGAACTCCTGCCGCCGGCTGACGGCCGGCTTGTGCTGGTGGTGGAGGACGACCCGGCGGTGCGCGCCGCCTCGGTCCAGGCCGTGCAAGGCTTCGGCTATCGCGTGATCGAGGCGGGCAGCACGGCCGCCGCGCTGGCGCTGATCGAGGGCGGCGCGCGGCCGGACCTGCTGTTCACCGACGTGGTGCTGCCCGGCCCGCCCTCGACGCGCGACATGGTCGAGCGGGCGCTGGCGCTGCTGCCTGATCTGGCGGTGGCGTACACCTCCGGCTACACCGCGAACGCCATCGTTCACAACGGCCAGCTCGATCACGGCGTGATCCTGGTCAGCAAGCCGTGGCGCGCCGCCGAACTGGGCCGCAAGCTGCATCAGGCGCTGTGCGCGGCAAGCCAGCCGGCGAAGGAGACGCGGATCGTGCGGGTGCTGCTGGTCGAGGACGAGATGCTGGTGCGCATGACCACCGCCGATCTGCTGGCCGATCTCGGGTACGAGGTGATCGAGGCCGCCACCGGGGCCGAGGCCCTGGCCGCGCTGGATAACGGTCCCGATCTGCTGCTGACCGATCTGGGATTGCCGGACATGGACGGCATGGCGCTCGCCGCCAAGGCGCGCGAGCGCCTGCCGGCGCTGCGGGTCATCATCGCCTCGGGGCGCGACGTGGCGCCGGGCGATGGCTATGTCGTGCTGGACAAGCCGTACGACCAGAACGGGATGCGCCGCGCCCTGGACGCGGCCCTGGGCAGGTCAGCGGCGGCCTGACCAGATAGCCGCCGCGTCGGCATCGGCGGCGTCGGGCGTGGAGCGGTCAGTGGCGAGCAGGCCGAGCGCGATGGTGGCCTGGATTGTGGCGACGATTCCGGGCGGCGCGGCTGCGCCGGTCCAAATGGCTTGCAGGGTGGGCGCATCCGGTGCCCTCACCCCGGCCCTCTCCCAGAAGGAGAGGGAGAAGGGCTGCTCCCTCTCCCCCTGGGAGAGGGCCGGGGTGAGGGCCTCAAGGGCCGGCACCTCCACCACGCTTCGCCCGGTCCCCTGCCGCCACACATGCAGGCTGGCCGCCTTGGCCGGGTTGCGTTCCGCCTCGCCGCCGCCACCCTTCAGCACCAGCAGGCTCGGTCGGGCCATGCGCTCGGCCACGCCCATGTGCACGTCGAGGTACGCGGGGTGAAACACGCCGTCCACGCCGGCCGCGGCACCGCCGGGATTGAGCAGGCGGGCCACGGTGTTGACCGGCGAGCGCAGGCCGAACAGCCTTCGCGACCCCAGCAGCCGCTCCAGCGCCGGCGCCATCGCGCGGATCGGCAGATAGGCGAAACGGTCGCGAAGCAGTGCCCGCTCGGCCGACGCCAGAGTGTCGCATGGCGCAATGCCCAGATCCGCCAGCGCCGCCTCAACCGTCATCCCCGAGGAAAAATCGTTGCTGCCGTGCATGAGGACGGCAATGCCGGCGCGCGCCAACGCCAGCGCCGACAGCACGAACCAGGGTGCCGCGCGGGTGCGCCCGGCGCCGTAGGACGGCCAATCCAGTTCGGCCACCGAAGCGCGCAACGGCAGGCCGGCGGCCTCGCGGGCGGCTTCGACCAGGCCGGTGATCTCCTCGGCGTCCTCGCCGCGATAGCGCAGCAGCATCAGGAAGGCGCCGACCTGCATCGGATCGGCGCGTCCGGCCAGCACCATGCCGAACGCCTCGCGCGCCTCGCCGCGGCTCAGCGCGCGGGATCTGCCGGGGCCTCGCCCGAGGGTCGCCACGAACGGCGCAAAGCGGTCGATGTCGGTGCCGGAGTCCGGGACAGTCATGCGGCGAGGCGATACGCCTCCGCCGCCGTGGCGGCCAGGTTCACGACGTCGCCTATCAGCACCAGCGTCGGCCCGTCATAGCGTTGCGCCGCCAGCGCCGCCGGCAACTCGGCAAGCGTCGCACGGACGTGGCGCTGGTCCGGCCGGCTGGCGTTTTCCACGGCGACGGCCGGCGTCGAGCCGGGCAGGCCGGCCGCGATCAATCGCCGGGCCAGCGCGCCCAGCGTGGATTTCGCCATATAGGCGGCGACGGTGCCCTGGCCGCTCGCCAGGGTGCGCCAGTCGAGTTCCGGCAGCCTGCCGTCGCTGGCATGGCCGGTGACGAGGTGCAGCGTGCGCGCGATGTCGCGATGCGTCAGCGGCACGCCGAGCTCGGCGGCGGCGGCGAAGGCGGCGGTGACGCCGGGCACCACGTCCACTGCGATGCCGGCGGCGCGCAGACAGGCCAGTTCCTCGCCGCCGCGGCCGAAGATGAACGGGTCGCCGCCCTTCAGCCGCACCACGTCCGCGCCGCCGCGCGCGAGGTTGAGCAGCAGGCGGTTGATCGCGTCCTGCTTCATGGCGTGCCGGCCGCACCGCTTGCCGACGTCGATGCGCCGCGCGTCGCGCCGCGCGAGATCAAGAATGGCCGGCCCGATCAGCGCGTCGTGCAGCACGACGTCCGCCTCGCCCAGCCGGCGTACGGCGCGTACGGTTAGCAGCTCCGGGTCGCCAGGGCCGGCGCCGACCAGGCTGACCCGGCCGGAAGGCGCGTCATGCGGCGGGAGCGCGGACATCACGCAGAATCTCCTCCAGTTCGGGAATGCACGAGCCGCAGTTCGTGCCGGCCTGCAAATGCGCGCCGATCTCGGCGGCGCTGCGCAGCCGGTGGGTCGCCACCGCATGACGGATCGCGGCCCGCCCCACGCCGAAACACGCACATACGCGCGGCCCCTCCTCGGCGACAACCCCACCGGGCAGCCGGCCTGCCAGGAGCACCGCGCGCATCGCGTCGCTGGGGACGGTTCCCACCATCGCGGCGAGCGGTTCGGGTCGCGGGAGCGCGGCCGCGTGCGGGGCCAGGAACAGGCAGCCGATCAGCCTTCCGTCCAGCAATGCGGCCAGCCGCAGCGTGCGGCGTCGCGGGTCGGAGACTTCCAGCCACTCCGCGTCATCCGGCGCCCCCACCAGATCGGCGGCGAAGGCGGACAGCGCGGCGCCCTGCGGCATGTCCGCCAGGCCGGCCAGCCGGTATTGCTGGCCTCGCGCGATCGGCAGCCGGGTCCAGTGCAGGTTGCGACGGGGCAGGGGTCCACCCTGTTCGCGCAGCAGCAGGCCCGCGAAAACCTCGGCCACCGGCGTCAGCACGGCGCGGCTGGATTTCAGCGCCGGCTGGCCGGAGACCGGGTCCACCGTTGCATCGACCACCCGCCCGACCGGGCCGGCGGAGACGAAATCGTCGGTCCAGTGCATCGGCGCGAACACCTCCCCGCGCCGCTGGGCGTGGCGCAGGTCGGCGCGCAGCGTCACGCTCCCGTGCGCGGTGGCGATCCGCGCCAGTTGACCGTGGACGATGCCGGCGCGTGCGGCGTCGGCGGGGTGGATGGCCAGCAGGGGTTCCGGCGTATGCGCCATCAGCGAGGCGACGCGGCCGGTGCGGGTCATGGTGTGCCACTGGTCGCGCACCCGGCCGGTGTTCAGGCGCACCGAGGCTCCCTCACCCCGGCCCTCTCCCGGAGGGAGAGGGGGAACACTGCTCCCTCTCCCTCCGGGAGAGGGACTCGCGGCCGCCTCCCAGGCAACCGGGACGATTTGGGCCCGGCCGTCCGGGGTCGGAAAGCCGCCCTGCGCGAACAATCGCCCGCCCTCGGCCGCGCCCTCCGCAGGCAGCGGCCACGCAACCGGAGAGAGCGAATCATAGTTGGCGTCGTCCAGCGCGGCGAGACGCGCGATGTCGAACAGCTTGCCGCGGCCGGCCCTGATCCCGGACAGCGCCGCGTGCTCGCGGAACACGGCGGCAGGGCTGTCCCAGGCGAACTGGCCGTCCCAGCCCATGCGCCGCGCCACCTGAGCAAACATCCACCAATCCGGCCGCGCCTCGCCCGGCGCCGCGCGGAACCGGCGCTGGCGCGAGATGCGGCGTTCGGAATTGGTCACGGTGCCGTCCTTCTCGCCCCAGCCGGCGGCCGGCAGCACCACGCGGGCCAGCGCCGTGGTGTCGGTGGGCCAGCAATCCGAGGCGACCACGAACGGGCACGCCGCCAGCGCGGCACGCACCCGCCCCGCGCGCGGCAGGGTTGCGGCGGGGTTGGTGGCGACGATCCAAACCGCCTTCACCCGCCGGTCGGCGAGCGCGTCAAACAGCTCGACCGCCTTCAGCCCCGGCCGCTCCGGCAGGGTAGTGCTGCCCCAGGTCTTTCGCAGCGCCGCGCGGTCGGCGGCATCGTCGAAGCGCATATGCGCCGCGAGCTGGTTGGCCAGGCCGCCGACCTCACGGCCGCCCATAGCGTTCGGCTGTCCGGTCAGCGAGAACGGCCCCATGCCCGCCCGCCCGATCCGCCCGGTGGCGAGATGGCAGTTGAGTATGGCCGATACCTTGTCGGTGCCGCTGGCCGACTGGTTCACTCCTTGCGAGTAGACGGTCATCACCCGCTCGGTGCCTGCGAACCACTCGAACAGGGTCTCCACCGCCTCCGGGTCGATGCCGCACTCGCTCGCCACGTCGTCGGGATCAGCGAATGGCTGGGCGGCGGCGAGCGCCGGTTCGAGCCCGTCGGTGTGCCGCGCGGTCCAGGCGCGATCGACGGCGCCGCTTGCGTGCAGGTAGGCCAGCAGCCCCGCGAACAGCGCCACGTCCGTATCGCCGGCCAGCGGCAGATGCAGGTCGGCGGCGTCCGCGGTCGCGGTGCGGCGCGGGTCGATCACCACGATCTTCGTCCCGCGTGCGGCGCGCGTGGCCAGCAGGCGCTGGTGCAGCACCGGATGGCACCAGGCGGTGTTGCTGCCGACCAGCAGCACCAGGTCGGCCTCGTCGAAATCCTCGTAGATGCCGGGGACGATATCCTCGCCGAAGGCGCGGATATGCCCCGCTACGGACGACGCCATGCAGAGGCGGGAATTGCTGTCGATGTTGGCGCTGCCGATGAATCCCTTCATCAGCTTGTTGGCGACGTAGTAATCCTCGGTCAGGCACTGGCCGGAGACGTAGAACGCCACGCTGTCCGGCCCGTGCGCCGCGATAGTCCCGCGAAAAGTGTCCGCCACCAGATCCAGCGCCGCGTCCCAGCTCGCCGCGGCGCCGTCGATGGTCGGATGCAGCAGGCGCCCGCGGTCGTCGAGCGTCTGGCCGAGTGCTGCGCCCTTCGAGCACAGTTTTCCGTGATTGGCGGGATGCGCCCTGTCGCCGCGCACGCCGCCGTCCGCGCCCACCACGATGCCGCAGCCGACGCCGCAATAGCAGCAGGTGGTGCGCGTTTCCGTCACGCCGAGGCCGCGAGCAGGATGCGCTCGCCATCGAGGCGTACCGGCACGCGGCGCGCGCAGCCCTCGTCGGGAGCCCGCGCCGCGCCATCCTCCAGCCCGATCACCCAGCCGTGCAGCGGACAGGTGACGCTGGTTCCATGCACGATGCCCTGCGACAGCTTGCCGCGCTTGTGCGGGCATTCGTCATGGAGCGCGAACACGCGATCGTCCTCGGTGCGGAAGATGGCGATGTCGCCCGCCGCCGTCGCCACGGTGCGGGCGCGCAGGCGAGGGATGTCGGACAAGCCGCCGACCTCGCGAAACTCCAGCCCGTCGTCGCTGGCCATCACCGCGTTTCCAGCACGGCCAGGTCGCGGAACTCGTGCGCCTCGGCGCCATCGGCGCGCGCCTCCCACGGGTCGGCCTGCGAATGCGCCTGGCTCAGCAGAAACCGCTCGTGCAATGCCGCCCGGCCCGCGGCGTCGGCGACCACCCGCTCGCGCACATGGGCCACCCCGACGCGCTCGATCCAGTGCGCGGTGCGTTCCAGGTAGTGCGCCTCCTCGCGATACAGTTGCAGGTAGGCGCCGGCGTATTCCAGCACCTCGTCGGGCGTGGCGACCTTGCACAGCAGTTCGGTGCCGCGCAGCTTCACGCCGCCATTGCCGCCGACATGCAGTTCCCAGCCGCTTTCCACCGCGATCACGCCGAAGTCCTTGATGGTGGATTCCGCGCAGTTGCGCGGGCAGCCGGACACCGCCAGCTTGACCTTCGCCGGCGTCCAGGTGCCCCAGGTCATGCGCTCCAACGCGATGCCCATCGCGGTGGAGTCCTGCACGCCGAAGCGGCACCATTCCGAGCCGACGCAGGTTTTCACGGTGCGCAGCGCCTTGGCGTAGGCGTGGCCGGAGACCAGGCCGGCGGCGTTCAGGTCGCGCCACACGTCGGGCAATTGCTCACGCGTGACGCCCAGCATGTCGATGCGCTGGCCGCCGGTGATCTTCACCGTGGGGATCGCGAACTTGTCCACCACGTCGGCGATGGCGCGCAGCTCGGCGGCACTGGTCACGCCGCCCCACATGCGCGGCACCACGGAGAACGTGCCGTCCTTCTGGATGTTGGCGTGCATCCGTTCGTTGGCGATTCGCGAGCGCGTGTCGTCCACGTAGCCGCCGGGCCAGGCGCAAATCAGGTAGTAGTTCAGCGCCGGCCGGCACGAGGCGCAGCCGTCCGGCGTGGCCCAATCCAGCGCCCGCATCACCGCCGCGATGGAGCGTAGTTGCCGTTCGGCGATGGCGCGGCGCACTGCGCCGTGGCCATGCGTGGTGCATCTGCACATCGGCTTCGTCGCAGGTGTGGCGCTGTAGGCGTCGCCGGCGGCGCGCGCCAGCAGCGCCTCGACCTGGCAGGTGCAGCTTCCGCACGACGCCGATGCTTTCGTGCGTGCGCGCACCGCGTCCAGCGTGGTCAGGCCGTGCTCGGCGATGGCAGCCAGGATGCGGCCCTTCGAGATGCCGTTGCAGCCGCAGATCTCGGCCGTGTCGGGCAATGCGTCCACCGCGTCGCCGGCCGGCGCGGCGGTGGCGACGGCGGGGCCGAACACCAGCAGGTCGCGTATCGCGGAGACGTCGGCGCCGCCGCGCAGCAGGTCGAAATACCATGCGCTGTCGCGCGCGTCGCCGTACAGCACCACGCCGATCAGCCTGTCGCCGCGCAGCACCAGCCGCTTGTGGATGCCGCGCGCGGCGTCGCGGAACACCAGTTCCTCGTCGTCGGGGCCGCCGCCGGAAAAGTCGCCGGCCGAGAACATGTCTATGCCAGTCACCTTCAGCCGCGTGCCGGCCACGGACGGCTCGTAGGCGGGCTCGGCCACGCCGGCGATGTGGTCGGCGCATACCTTGGCCATGTCCCATAGCGGAGCCACGAGCCCGAACACCTCGCCGCGATGCTCGACGCACTCGCCGACGGCAAAGATTGCGGGATCCGACGTGCGCATAGAATCGTCGACGCGCACGCCGCGCCCGCAGGCCAGGCCGGCATCGCGGGCGAGCCGCGTGTTGGGGCGGATGCCGACCGCCATCACCACCAGGTCGGCCGGCAATTCGCGGCCGTCTGCCAGCCGCACGCCGCGCACCCGGCTGCCGCCCACCAGCGCCTGCGTGCTGGCCTCGGTGAGCACCGCGATGCCGCGTGCACGCAGGTCGTCGGCCAGCAGCGCGCCGGAAATCGGGTCGAGCTGCCGCTCCATCAGCGTCGGCGCCAGATGCACCACGGTGACACCCATGCCGCTTCGCGCCAGGCCGTGCGCAGCCTCCAGCCCCAGCAGCCCGCCGCCGATCACCACGGCGCTGCCGCCCCGCGCGGCGGCGGTTTGCATCACCTCGACATCAGCGATGTCGCGGAATCCGGTCACGCCGGGCAGTTCGCGGCCGTCCAGCGGCAGCATCACCGGGTTCGATCCGGTGGCCAGCAGCAGCACGTCGTACGGGCGCACCGTGCCGCACTCCCCGGTGACGGTGCGCGCCGCGCGGTCGATGCCGATTACGGCCTCCCCGGCGATCAGCTCGATGCCGTTCGTCTCGTACCAGGCGCGGTCGTGCGTGACGATTTCGGCAAAGCTCTTTTCCCCGGCCAGCACGGGCGAGAGCATGATGCGGTTGTAGTTGCCGTGCGGCTCCGCACCGAACACGGAGATCTCGAACCGCGTTGCCGCGCGCTGAAGCACTTCCTCCAGCGCGCGGATGCCGGCCATGCCGTTGCCGACCAGCACCAGGCGGCGACGGCGGGGAGTGAAGGCGTTCATCGACGTCAGACCCGCGCCGCGCCGTGCCGCGCCGACCAGTCGCGGCACCAGCGCCGGCGCACGCCGGCGATGCCGACCAGGGCCGCGGCCGCGAGGCAGGCGAACACCAGGAACCCCGCGCCGTAGCCGCCGGTGAGCTGGCGCGATAGGCCGAGGCTGGAGGCCAGATAGAACCCGCCGAGGCCGCCGGCCATGCCGACCAGGCCGGTCATGATCCCCATGTCGCGGCCGAACCGCTGCGGCACCAGTTGGAACACCGCGCCGTTGCCCATGCCCAGCGCCAGCATCCCGGCGATGAACACCGGCACCGCGAGCCAGATGCTCGCAAGGCCGGTGGCGATGGCCGCGAAAGCGCAGGCGGCGACGGCATACAGCGCGGTCAGCGCCCGCACGCCGCCGATGCGGTCGGCTACCGCGCCGCCCAGCGGGCGCACCAGCGAGCCCACGAACACCACGGCCGCCGTGCAGTAGCCGGCGGTCACGGCGGGCAGGCCGTACTGGTCGTTGAAATAGATGGTCAGCGACGACGCCAGGCCCACGAAGCCGCCGAAGGTCACGGAATAGAAGCCCATCAGCCACCAGGCATCGCGGCTGCGCAGCAGGCGCGCGTAATCGGCCAGGGTCTTGCGCGGCGGCGTGTGCGGGCTGTCCTTGGCCAGCATCGCGAACGCCAGCAGCACCAGGGCCAGTGGGATCGCCGCCAGGGCGATCACGGTGCGCCAGCCGAACGCCACCGCCAGCCCCGGCGCGAACAGGGCGGCCAGCACCGTGCCCGAATTGCCGGCGCCGGCGATGCCAAGCGCGGTGCCCTGATGCTCCGGCGGATACCAGCCAGAGGCCAGCGGCAGCGCTACCGCGAACGACGCGCCGGCCAGGCCGAGGACGACGCCCAGCAGCAGCACGCCGTTCAGGTCGTCCACACCGAGCGTCCAGGCGGCGAGCAGCCCGGCGATCACCGCCGCCTGCGCCCCGATGCCCACCCGCCGGGCACGAAAGCGGTCGACCAGCAGGCCCAGCACGACCCGCAGCGCCGCCCCGGCCAGCACCGGGACGGCGACCATCAGGCCCTTTTGCGCATGGCTCAGGTGCAGGTCGCGCGCGATGGCCACGCCAAGCGGACCGAGCAGCACCCAGACCATGAAGCTTGCGTCGAAATACAGCAGCGAGGCCAGCAGCGTGGGCAGATGCCCCGCGCGGAAGAAGCCCTTTGCCATGATGATGCGCTCCGGCCGGTCCCGATTGGGCTTTGGCGGGGCAGCGCTGGCCCGCTGGGAAGGGAGACTGGAGCGTGCCGCTCCGACCGCGTCGCGCGCCTCGCCGTTGAGGCTCGCGCCGATTGGGCAGCAAGGCACATGCCATCCTTCGCTTTCGGCCAAAAGGACCGGGTGAGGGCCGGCGCGTCTAGTCGATTGCCCCAAGTGACGATCGTCCTCGCAGGCAATTGCCTATCATTCGGGCTGATTGCCCGAGTTCGACAAGCGCATGTGCGTGCATTTCGAGCAAACCCGGCGATGCCGGCAACAGTCACGGAGCCGGGTGCTCGCCTTCGACCTTCTCTGCCGCGTCGGGCCATGACAATGCCTCGCGTGCGAGCGCCACGAGCACCGGCGCGCTATCCACCAGCCGCGGCAGTCCGATGCGAACATGCGTCATGGCGCCTCCTCCCCGGGCTGGCGCAGCAGGTCGCGCGCCACATCGGCGATGCGCTGGCGCCGGCGCATCGCCTGGCGTTGCAGCCAGCGATGCGCGTCGGCCTCGCTCAATCGGCATTCGCGGATCAGCATGGCCTTGGCGCGGTCGATCGCGGCACGTTCACGCGCGCGCTGCTCGGATGCGCGCAGCGCCTCGCTGGTGCGCCGATGCTGGGCGAACAGTGCCACCGCCGCGCGCAGGATCGGCTTGGCGTCGCGCGGCGGCGTGTCGGTGACGTTGTAGGACAGCACGCCGGCGCGGATCGCGTCCTCCATGAAGGCCGGGTCGTCGGCGTCCACGAACAGCACCACCGGCCGGGGGTCGTGCGCCGCCATCCGCCGCACGCCGTCCAGCGCGTCGCGGTCGGGCCGCGCCATGTCGACGATCACCACGTCCGGCGCGTGCGCGGCCACCGCCTCGGCGATCAGCGCGCCGGGTTCGATGCGCGTGACCCGGAGCTCCGGGTCGGCCGCGAGGCAAGCGGCCAGGTCGCGGGCGCGGCCGGGGTCGTCGTCCACCAGAAGGATCTTCACGCGCCCGGCCAGCACCTGTCATGGTCGGCGCGGACCGTGCAAGGCGTAGGCCAGAAATCCGAGCTGACGCGGTCAGCGGGCCTGCGGCCCCTGGCGGGTCGAGGGCAGCGCCCTCGGCTTGGCCGCTGCTCAGGCGGCTCCCATTGCCGGCACGCTGCCGTTCGTGGCCGCCGCCTGCGCCCGGCGGCTCTGCCACAGCGCCACGAAGTCGATCGGCTGCAGCAGCACCGGCGGAAAGCCGCCGTCGCGGGTCACGTCGGCCAGGATGTTGCGGGCGAACGGGAACAGGATGCGCGGGCACTCCACCAGCAGCACCGGCTCCACCGCGTTGTCCGGCACGCCGGTCAGGGTGAAGATGCCACCATAGGACAGTTCCGCCAGGAACACGCGGTTGGCCGGGGTCGCCGGCGTGGCCGCGCCCTCGGCGGTGGGCTCGCTTGCCTCGGTGCGGATTTCCAGCACCACCTCATAGACGTTCTGGCCCTCCTGCACGCGGCGCGCCTGGACGTCGAGGTTGATGTCGACGCGCGGGGCGGCGCGCAGGGTGGTGTAGATGCCCGGCGCTCCCGGCACCTCGAAGGACAGATCCTTGACGTACTGGATATTGACCACCAGCGGCGGCACCGGCTGGGCCTGGGGCGGCTGCGGCGCGGGCGTGCTCTCGGACATCGGTGTTCTCCAGTAGGCGGGGGCAGTGGGCGCGCGGCGGTAGCACACGCAACGGTGCAGCGAAAGCGGTGGCCGCCTTCAGCCCCGCCTTCAGCCGAGCCTTCAGGCGCGCCAGACCAGCTCCGAGGGCGCCGCCGCCGTCGGATCGCAGCGCAGCCACTCGCCGTTGCCCAGGCTGGTGCCGGTCAGGCTGAGGATGAACCCCCAATGGCTCACCACGGCGGTTTGTCGCCAGTACCGGCAGGGCCGCCATCTCGGCGCGGAACAGCGCGGCCCGGCCGATCACCGCTGGAGCCGGCTCCTCGATCACCGGCCACCACACCTCGTCGAGCCGGGAGAAGTCCAGCTCCGGCCAGGCCCGCGCCAGCGCCGTGCCGGGACTGCCGATGTCGCACGAGAAGGCGTAGCGTTCGCGCACCACCGGGTTGACCAGCACCGCCAGCCCGAGCCGGCGCGCCAAGGGGGCGGCGGTCTGCAAGGCGCGGGTGTACGGCGAGGCGATGATGTGGGTGATGCCTTCGTCGGCCAGCGCGGCGGCGGCGGCCTCGGCCTGGCGCTGCCCGAGGTCGGTGAGGCCGGGGTCGGGGATGCCGGGATCGCGGCGGGTGGCGGTGAAGGCGGCGTTGAACGCGCTTTGGCCGTGGCGCAGCAGGATCATGCGGCGGGGCTTAGCGGCGCGGCCGGCGCGGCGCAACGCGGCCCGGTCTGGGCGTGGCCCAGTCAGGGCCTGCCCGCTCTGGGGCTGCCGGTTGTGTCGTCTTGGTTGTGCCTGGCGCAAGTGCTGCTTATGTGATGCGGCTTGAAGGAGTGACGGGCCATGGAGTCCGGTTTTCCCATCGACCTGATCCTGTTCGGCATGATCGCCGCGTTCCTGGTGCTGCGGCTGCGCAGCATTCTCGGCCGGCGCACCGGCTATGAACGTCCGCAGGATGGGCGCATCCGTCCCGCCGGCGGGCTGGGCGGGCGGGTGATCGACGTGCCGGCGGAGACGGCGCCGCCTGCTCCGGCGCGCCCGCTGCCCGATGCCGCCTCGCCGGCCGGGCAGGCGCTGGCGCGGATGCAGCGGCTCGACCGCAATTTCGGCGCCGCGAAGTTTCTCGACGGTGCCGAGGCGGCGTTCCGCATCATTGTGGGCGCCTTCGCGGCGGGCGACCGGGCGACGCTGCGCCCGCTGCTGGACGCGCACACGTTCGAGGCATTCGACTCCGCCGCGGCGGCCCGCGAGGCGCGCGGCGAGACGCAGCGAACCGAGATCCGGGCCATCGAGTCTGCCACCATCGAGGCGGCGGCGCTGGCCGGCAACGTCGCCGACATCACCGTGCGCTTCGTCTCCGACCAGGTGAACCTGGCCACTGGCGCCGACGGCAAGCCGCTGTCCGGCACCGACGCCGTGACCGAGATCGTCGATGTCTGGACGTTTCAGCGCGATCTGTCGTTGGCCGATCCGGCCTGGCGCGTGGCCCGCACCGCCTGATGCGGCGGCTTGCCTGGCCGGCGCTGCTGGCGCTGGCGGTCCTGTCCGGCTGCGTTGCCCCGCCCCCGACTACCACCGCCGGCAAGGCGACGCTCGGTCTGCATCCGGTTGCGTTCGCGGCTCTGCCCGGCTGGGCGCAGGACGATGCGGCACAGGCGCTGCCGGCGTTCGAGGCTTCGTGCGCGACGATGGCGGCGATGGCGCCGGACCAGAAGCTCGGCGGCGCGGGCGAGGCGGCGGCACTCGGCGGCACCCCGGCGGCGTGGCGCCCGGCCTGCGATGCGGCGCAAGCGGTGCCGGCCGGCAACACGGCGGCGGCGCGCGGCTTTTTCGAGCAGTGGTTCCAGCCCTACGCGGTCTCCGACGCCAGCAGCGGCAGCGCCACCGGCCTGTTCACCGGCTACTATGAACCGGAAGTGGCTGGCAGCCGCTCGCCGGGTGTCGGCTACACCGTCCCGTTGCTGGGCAAGCCGGACGATCTGGTGGAGGTCGATCTGGGCCAGTTCGCCCCGGATCTGAAAGGGCGCAGCATCAGCGGCCGGGTCGATGGCGACACGTTCGTGCCATATTACGACCGCGCGCAGATCGAGGCCGGCGCGCTGTCCAGCCGCCGTCTCGGGCTGCTCTGGCTGGCCGACCCGATCGACGCCTTCGTGCTGCAAATCCAGGGCTCCGGGCGGGTGCGCCTGCCGGACGGGCATGTGGTGCGGGTGTCCTACGCGGCGCAGAACGGCCGGCCCTACGTGCCGCTCGGCCGCGTGCTGGCGCGGGCGGGCGACATCCCGCTGCAACAGGTGTCCATGCAGTCGATCCGCGCCTGGCTGGTGGCCCACCCGGACCAGGCGGCGGCGATGATGGACCAGAATCCCTCCTACGTGTTCTTCCGCGAGCTGGACGGGTTGCCGGACGACCAGGGGCCTCCCGGCGCGCTGGGTGCGCCGCTGACGCCGGGGCGGTCGATCGCGGTGGACAGGCATTTCCTGCCGTTGGGCGCGCCGGTGTTCGTCGCCACCACCGATCCGGTGACGCACGCGCCGATCCGACGGCTGATGCAGGCGCAGGATCTGGGCGGTGCGATCACCGGGCCGGTGCGCGCGGACGTCTTCTGGGGCTGGGGGTCGGACGCCGAGGCGCGGGCGGGGCTGATGAAGCAGCCCGGCACCGACTACGTGCTGCTGCCGCGTCCCGCCCGGGTGGCGTCGTTGCCGTGAGCGCCGGCGCTACGCGTCGCCGAGAAAATGCAGGATTGCGAAGTTGAACATCGCGGGATCCTGCAGGAAGGCGAAATGGCTCACGTTCGGCAGGATCAGCAATCCGGCGCCCGGAATGGTCGGCGGCGATATATTCGGTGTGCGCGCGCTTGATCGCCTCGTCGTGGTCGCCGTCCACCACCAGCACGGGCGCCTTGATCGCGCGCAACTGCGCGTCCGTCCAGTTCGGCTGGTCGGCCCACATATGGCTGATCTGGTCCACGAAGGCGTCGTACTGCCTGGGCGTCGCCGAAAGGCGCTGGTATTCATGCCCGGCGCGCTCGATATAGGCGGCGAAGGTCGGGTTCTTTTCCACCCCTCGGCTTGACGCCGGAGGTCACGGTGTTGGCGGCGAAGGCGAAAATCTTGCCGACCCGGTCCGGCGTGGCGCATCGCCAGATCGAGGCCGATGATGCCGCCGTCGCTCCATCCCACCACGTCGGCGCGCGGGATTTTCAGATAGTCGAGCAATGCCACCACGTCGTCGGCCATCAGGTCGTAGCCGTACGGCCGCGCGTCGCGCGTGCTGCGGCCGTGGCCGCGGCTGTCCATGACGATGACGGTGTGGCGCGGCATCAGCGCGCGCACCTGGTTGCCCCAGTAGTCGGCATTGGCCAGGCCGCCATGCAGCAGGATCACCGGCGAGCCCTGGCCGTATACGGCGTAGTGGATGCTGATGCCGTTCACCGGCGCCTGTCCGCTGCGCTCGGTCGGCGATCGGCGCCGGGGTCGGCGGCAAGGTCTGCCAGCGTTCGGCGGCGACGGCGGGACAGCGCGAGGGCGGCGAACAGCAGGGTCAGCAGCAGGCGGCGCATGATTTCCTCCCCAAGGCATTCCGAGACTGGCTGGACGATCGGCGGGCAAGCTCAAAGGGGCATGTCGGACCGCCGCTGACGTCGCTGCCGGTTTCCTGCGGGCGCATCGGCTGGTCGACGATCCTTGCCGTGCCGAGTCGTGACGCCGCTGACCGGCGGCGTCGCCTCGGACATCTTTCGCGTCGAGGCGGCGGGGCGCGTGTTCGCCGTCAAGCGCGCGCTGGGTCGAGCTGCGGGTGGCGCAGGACTGGCGGGTGCCGACCTCGCGCAACGCCAACGAGGTCGCCTGGCTGCAACTGGCATCCTCGATCGTGCCGGGTGTCGGCGCCGCGCGTGCTGGCGCATGATCCGGCGGCCGGGATGTTCGCGATGGCGTTCCTCGATCCCGCGACGCATCCGGTGTGGAAGGCCGAGCTGCGCGCCGGCCGCGCCGACCCGGCTTTGCCGCCTCGTCGGACGCAGCCTGGCGGCGATCCATGCGGCGACGGCGCACGTCCCCGACAGCGTGGCCGGACGGTTCGCCAACCAGGCGCTGTTCCAGGCGATCCGGCTCGACCCGTACCTGGGAGCGGCGGCGCTGGCGCATCCCGATCTGGCGGCGCCGCTGCGCGCGCTGGCCGGCCGGGCTGCTGGCGTCGCGCATCGCGCTGGTGCATGGCGACGTCAGCCCGAAGAACATCCTGTGCGGACCGAGCCGGGCCGGTGCTGCTGGACGCCGAATGCGCCTGCTGCGGCGATCCGGCCTTCGATGCCGCGTTCTGCCTGAACCACCTGCTGCTGAAATGCGTCTGGGTGCCCGGCCGCGACCGACGCTCTGCTGACCTGTTTCGACGCGCTGGCGCAAGCCTGGCTGGCGGGGGCGGCCTGGGAGGACGGGGCCGGGCTGCAGCGCCGCGTGTCGCGGCCTGCTGCCGGCGCTGATGCTGGCGCGCATCGACGGCAAATCGCCAGTCGAATACATCACCGTCCGGCGGACAAGGACACCGGTGCAGGGCTTTCGCGCGCGCCGCGATGCTGACGCCTTGGCGCGACTTGGGCGAGCTGCGCGAGGCTGGCGCGGGCGGCTGGTGGCCGGCCGCGTCGCAGGACAGTTTGACTGTGTTGCGGGCCGAACGATGCGGGCAAGCTGCCGAGCGGCAAAACATCCGGAGCGTCCAGTGCGCGTCGCGTCCCTGCTGGCCCTGGCGTCGGCTCGCCGGCCGTGGCCACGGCCCGCTGCCGCGGCGCCGGCCGCGACCGATCCGCCGGTCGCCAGCTATCACGCCGACGCCGCCCGCAGCGGCCGCTACGTGGTGGCCGGCCTGACCTGGGCGGCGGCGGCGACCATGCATCGCGACCGCGCCTTCGACGGGCGGGTGCCGGGCCACATCTATGCGCAGCCGCTGTACTGGCACGTTCGGCCGGTGCCGCGCGCGGAATGTTGATCGCGGCGACCGAGGACAACGTGGTCCAGGCGATCGACGCAGGACCGGCAGCAAAGGTCTGGCGCCAGGAGCTTGGCCGCGTCGTGCCCGCTCGGGTCTGCCGTGCGGGAACATCAGCGCCGCTGGGCGTCACCGGCACGCCGGTAATCGACGTGGGATCGGCCGCGATCTACCTCGATGCCTTCGTCACCCGGCATCGCACTGCGCAGCATCTGGTGTTCGGCCTGTCGCTGGCCGACGGCTCGGTGCTGCCAGGCTGGCCGGTCGACATCGCCGCCGGCTGCGCGACCACGGCCTGAGCTTCACGCCGACCATCCAGAACCAGCGCGGCGCGCTGACGTTGGTGGACGGCCGGCTGTACGTGCCGTTCGGCGGCAACGACGGCGATTGCGAGGCCTATCACGGCTGGGTCGTGGGGCTGGACATTCGCCAAGCCGCGCGTGTTCGGCGGCTGGGCGACGCGCGGCGCAGAAGGGCGGCATCTGGTCGCAGGGCGCGGTGGCGTTCGACGGCGCCTCGCTGTTCACCGTCACCGGCAACACGGCGGGCGCGACCAGTTGGGGCGACGGCGAGGCGGTGATCCGGCTGCCGGCCGATCTTGCGCACTCGGCCGCCGCGCAGGACTGTTCGTGCCGAGCAACTGGCAGCGCTCGACAACGACGGATGCCGATCTCGGCGGCACCGGGCCGCTGCCGATCGAGCCTGCAAGCCGGCGGGCGCCGCCGGCAGCTGCTGCTGGCGACTGGGCAAGGACGGCAACGCCTATCTGCCGACCGAGGCAATCTGGGCGGCATCGGCGGCGCGCTGGTGGTCCAGCAGGTGGCCAACAGCCAGATCATCACCGGCGCGACCGGCTATCCCGTCGCCGGCGGCGGCGTGACGATGGTGGCCTTCCATGCCCCGGTTCGGCCTGTCCGGCACCGTCCGGCGGCAGTCCGACCCTGGTGGCGCTCGCGATATCGCCCGGGACGCCGGCCGCGGACTCCCCGGGCATCCGCACGGCCTGGTGCGCAACTTTCGTGGGCGCGGCGCGCCGATCAGCACGACCACCGCCGCGGCGGCGCCAATCCGATCGTCTGGATGGTGGGCGGCGAGGGCGACGAGCGGCTGCACGGGTTTCGCGGCGATACCGGGCAGGAGGTGTTCAGCGGCGGCGGCCCGGCCGACGCCATGGCCGGGGTGCGCCATCTGTCGACCATGCTGGCCGCCGACGGGCGTCTGTACGTGCCTGGCGACGGCCGGATCTTCGCCTTCGCCTTCACGCCAGCGCGGCCCTGAGCGTTTATCGCCGGGCGGCACATTGCAGTGCGGCGGCGGCGCCGCTTCTATACGGCATGGACCTGCCGCTGCCCGTTGCCGTCCTGCGCGCCCTTTCGTGCTGCACCGGGCCGGTGGTTCAGACCGCGCCGCTGGTGTTCGTCTCGGCGCATTCCGGCGCCGACTACCCGCCGGCCTTCCTTGCCGCGAGCCGGCTCGACGCGCGCGGGCTGCGGCGCAGCGAGGATTGTTTCGTCGATGAGCTGTTCGCCGCCGCGCCGTCGCTGGGCGCGCCGCTGCTGGCCGCGACGTTTCCGCGCGCGTTCTGCGACGCCAACCGCGAGAAATGGGAACTCGACCCGGCGATGTTCGACGAGGCGCTGCCCGGACTGGGTGAACACCGCCAGCGCCCGGGTCAGCGCCGGGCTGGGCACCATCGCCCGCGTCGTGGCCTCCGGCGAGAGCATCTACCGACGCAAGCTGCCGTTCGCCGAGGCGGTGGCGCGGGTCAGACATGCTGGCAGCCGTTTCACGACGCGCTGCGCGAGCTGGTGGAGGCGACGGGGCGCGATTCGGCGCGTGCCTGCTGGTGGACTGCCACTCGATGCCGGTGGTCCGGGATGGCCCGGCCGCCGGCCGAGATCGTGCTGGGCGACGCGCACGGCACCGCCTGCGCCGCCCGCGCGACGCGCTTCGTCGAGCAGGCATTCGCGGCGCATGGGCTATTCGGTGCGGCGCAACGATCCGTATGCCGGCGGCTACATCACCCGCCACTACGGCCGCCCGCGCGAGGGCGTCCATGCCTTGCAGATCGAGCTGTCGCGGGCTCTGTACATGGACGAGGCAAGCCTGACGCGGGGCGAGGGGTTCGCGCGGACCTGCGCGCACGCCACGACGCTGCTGGCGGCATGGCGCCGGCGCCGAGGATTGCTGGCGACCGAACCGGGGGCCGGGGCGGCGGCGGTGCAAAAAAAATGGCGGCACCGTGAGGTGCCGCCAAGTTTAGGGAGGAAACGTCCAAGAAGCAGAAGGCGCAAGCGCCTTGCTGCGATGCACAAGTTAGGCGGTTGAACGTTTTCCGCAAGCGCGTTTTTGCAGCGCAGCATGAAGATTTCTTCATGGCTGAAGCCGTCCGGGTATGTCGGCTCGGGCGGGAGAATCGGGTGGTTTCCAGTCCGCCTGCTTGCGGTCATGGGTGATCCGAAGCAGACACTTGCAACGCATGGCCGAGGGAGCACCTTATGCGGAAAGAGCAAGTCATTATCCGGACGCGCGATGGGAATTGCCCTTCTGCACGTCATGATCCCGGCGAGCGGCGGGCCGTGGCCTGGAGTGATCTTCTACATGGACGCCGGCGGGGTCCGGTCGACGGTGCTCGACATGGCACAGCGGCTCGCGGACGCCGGCTACGTCGTGCTGCTGCCGGACCTCTTCTACCGCTACGGTTCCTACGGCCCGTTCGTCCCCGAGGAGGTTTTCGCGGGCGACGTGCGCGCCATTCTCGGTCCGTTGATGGCCACGACTGGGAACGACAAGGCCGCCGAAGATACAGAGGCCTTTCTCGCCTACCTCGAGACGCGGAACGATGTTGCGGGCCGCAAGGTCGGCGCGGTGGGCTTCTGCATGGGCGGCGGTATGGCGCTTGCCGCGGCGGGAACCTATCCCGATCGCTTCGCGGCGGTCGCCAGCTTCCATGGAGGCAATCTCGCGACCGACGCGCCGACAAGCCCTCACCTATTCGCGCCAAAGCTCAAGGCCGAAGTCTATGTCGCAGCCGCCGAGAACGACGGCAGCTACCCGCCTGAGATGGCCGAGCGGCTCCGGAAGGCGCTGACCGAGGCCGGCGTGCACTACAGCACGGATACCTACCCCGCCGCGCACGGCTGGATGAAGCCGGACTTCCCCACCTACGATCATGCCGCCGCCGAGCGCGGCTGGGCCGAGATGCTCGCGCTATTCGATCGGAACCTGCTCCGCGGCGAGTGACTGCCGCTGACGATCGAACGTCCGGTTCAAGCGAGCGGGCCGGAAGGGGGCACCCGAGCCTTGTTCGCCAGGCACCAGCCAAGGCTATGCCTGCCCGGTGCCTGGAACATTGCCGGAACCTTTCGCCGCCTGGTTCGCCGCCCAGGGCTGGTCTCTGCGCCCGCATCAGTCGCGGTGCTCGAGCGGCGCGAGGGTGACGAGAACGCCTGCTGCTGGCGCCGACCGGCGGCGGCAAGACGCTCGCCGGGTTTCTGCCACCCTGATCGAACTGCATGCCGATCGCGGCCCCGGCCTGCATACGCTGTATATCAGCCCGCTGAAGGCGCTGGCGGCCGACATCGCGCGCAACCTGACGCGCCCGGTCGAGCAGATGGTCTGCCCATCACCATCGCCACCCGCACCGGCGATACCGGAGCCGACGCGCGTCGGCGGCAGCGGGAGCGAGCCGCCGGATATCCTGCTGACCACGCCGGAAAGCCTGGCCCTGCTGGTCTCGCTGCCCGACGCGCCGCGCATGTTCTCGACCCTGCGCCGGGTGGTGATCGACGAGGTTCATGCGCTCGCCGGCACCAAGCGCGGCGACCAGCTTGGCGCTGTGCCTGGCGCGGCTGGCCGACCTGGCGCCCGGCGCATCGGCGTATCGGCCTGTCCGCGACGGTCGCGCATCGCCGGCCGCTGCTGGACTACGTCTCGCCCGACGGCGAGGGCGGGGCTACGCGGCTGATCGAGGCGCAAGGCGGCGCGGCCCCGGAAATCGGCATGATCCTGCCGGAAGGCGGGCTGCCCTGGGCCGGCCACATGGGCCTGTTCAGCGCGCCGGAAATCCTCGCCGCGCATCCGCGGCGCGCGGCATGACCATCGTGTTCGTCAACACCCGCGCGCAATCCGAACTGCTGTTCCAGGCGCTGTGGCGGCTGAACGCGGAGACGCTGCCCATCGCCATCCATCACGGCAGCCTGGAACTGGAGCAGCGCCAGCGGGTCGAGGCGGCGATGGCGGCCGGCGAGCTGCGCGCCGTGGTGGCGACCTCCTCGCTTGATCTCGGCATCGACTGGGGCGGCGTGGATCAGGTGCTGCAGGTGGGCGCGCCGAAGGGCGTGTCGCGGCTGCTGCAGCGGGTCGGGCGCGCCAATCACCGCATGGACGAGGCCAGCCGCGCGACTGCTGGTGCCGGCCAACCGCTTCGAGGTGCTGGAGTGCGAGGCGGCGATCCTCGGCGTCGCCGCCGGCGAGCTGGACGGCGACCCGCCGCGTCCGGGCGGCCTGGACGTGCTGGCGCAGCATCTGCTGGGCTGCGCCTGCGCCGCGCCGTTTCAGCCGGATGCGATGTTCGCCGAAGTGCGCCGTGCCGCGCCCTATGCGGACCTGGGCCGGCGACGATTTCGACGACGTGCTGGGCTTCGTCGAGGATGGCGGCTACGCTCTGCAAGCCTATGAACGGTATCGAAAACTGTTCCGCGACTCCGAGGGCATGGTGCAGGTCCGCTCGGAGCGGATCGCCCGGCAGCACCGCATGAACATCGGCACCATCGTCGACCTGCCGACGCTGAAGGTGCGCTATGCCGGCGGAATGGGCGGCGCCTCGGCGAGATCGAGGAGAATTTCGTCACCTTCCTCACTCCCGGCGACACCTTCATGTTCGCCGGCAAGCCTGCTGCGCTTCCTGCGGCTGCGCGAGACCATGGTCGAGGTCGCCGACGGCGGCGAGGGCGAGCCGAAAGTGCCGACCTGGGCCGGCGGGCGGATGCCGATGACCACCAACCTCGCCGACCGGGTGCGCCGGCTGCTGCAGGATGCGTCCACCTGGCACCTGTTCCCGGAGCCGGTGCGCGAGTGGCTGGCCTTGCAGAAAGCTCGCTCGCGCCTGCCCGGACGCGACGATCTGCTGGTGGAGAGCTTTCCGCGCGGCGACCGCTGGTATCTGGTCGCCTATTGCTTCGAGGGGCGGCAGGCGCACCAGACGCTCGGCCTGCTGGTGACGCGGCGGATGGAGCGGTTCGGGAATGCAGCCGCTGGGGTTCGTGGCGACCGACTACGTGCTGGCCTGCTGGTCGGCGAGGCAGCCGACCGATGTCGCGCGGCTGTTCGAGGACGACATGCTGGGCGACGACCTGGAAGCCTGGATGGCGGAAAGCTCGATGCTGCGGCGCACCTTCCGCAACGTCGCGGTGATCGCCGGGCTGATCGAGCGGCAGATTCCGGGGGCGACCAAGAACCGCCGGCAGGTCACGGTGAACAGCGACCTGCTGTACAATGTGCTGCGCCGCCATCAGCCGGACCATGTGCTGCTGCGCGCCACGCGCGCCGATGCGGCGGCGGGGCTGACGGATCTCGGCCGCGTTGCCGGGATGCTGGCGCGCATCCGGGGACGGGTGCGCCACATGGCGCTGTCGCGGGTCAGCCCGCTGGCGGTGCCGGTGCTGCTGGAGATCGGCCGCGAGAGCGTGCGCCATGCCGGCGGCGACGACCTGCTGCTGGAGGAGGCGGCGCTGGTCGCCGAGGCGACGGGCGCAGGCCGAACCGCCGCCGCCCTTCGCGCTGACCGCGCGCGCCCCGGCGGCCGGCGCACCGTGACGCGGGCCCGCCGGGCCCGGGGCGCCGCGCCGGATGACGCCGGCGCCGATCCACCTGGCCGGCGAGCGGCTGATGCTCGACCCGTGGGGCGCGCTGTTCTGGCCGGCCGAGCGCCTGCTGGCGGTGGCCGACCTGCACTTCGAGAAAGCCTCCTCCGCGGCCGCGCGCGGCAGCCTGCTGCCGCCTTGGGACACCCACGCGACGCTGGATCGGCTGGCCGCGCTGATGCGCCGCTACACGCCGCGCGTCGTGGTGGCGCTGGGCGACAGTTTTCACGACCGCGCACGCCTCGGGCGCCTGCAGCCGCACGATGCGGCGCGGCTGGCGGCGTTGATCGCGGCGGCGGAGCACATTCGTCTGGGTGCAGGGCAACCACGACCCGCACCCGCCGCAGGCGTCGGCGGCCGGGCCGTGCCGCGTTCTGGCAGGCCGGCCCGCTGCTGTTCCGCCACGAGGCGCCGTGCGCGGGCCGGCCAGCGGCGAGATCAGCGGCCACTACCACCCCAAGGCGCAGGTGCCGACGCGCGGCGCCACGGTGACGCCGCGCCTGCTTCGTCACCGACGGGCGGCGGCTGATGCTGCCGGCGCTGGGCGCCTATACCGGGCGGGCTGGACGTGCGCGCACGCGGCCATCGCGAGGCTGTTCCCGCGCGGCGGGCGGGTGTTCCTGCTCGGCCGCGACCGGCTGTTCAGCTTCCCGCTGCGCGGGCAGCGCGGCGCCCGCTCACGGGGGTGTGACGCATCCCAATCGGCGGCGCGGCTCGTATATGCCATGGCATGACCGCCGAGCTCCGCTCCCGTCCTGCTGTGGCTCCGCCGCGAGCTGCGGCTGGCCGACAACGCTGCCCTGGCGGCTGCGGTCGCGAGCGGGCGGCCGGTGTTGCCGGTGTTCGTGCTGGACGACGCGGCGCCCGGCGCGTGGAGGCTCGGAGCGGCGCGTCGCGCTGGTGGCTGCATGACAGCCTGACGGCACTGGGAGCGGCATTGGCGCGGGCCGGGGCGCCGCTGGTGCTGCGGCGCGGCGACACCGCCGCGCAGCTTGCCGACATCGTGCGCGAGACGAGGGCGGCCGCGGTCCATGCCGGCCAGCCGCTCGAACCGTGGGCGCGGCTGCTCGCGGCCGAATTGCCGGCGGCACTGGGCGTGCCGGTGCATCTGCATCGCACCACGACGCTGTTCGAGCCGGACGCGGTGCGCACGCAGGCCGGCGGCGCCTACGGCGTGTTCACCCCATTCGCCCGCGCCTGCCGCGCCAGGGGCGATCCCGCGCCGCCGCTGGACGCGCCCGCCCATATCCGCGCCGGCCTGGCCGTGCGCTCCGACGCGCTGGAACTCCTGGCGCCTGCGCCCGTCGCACCCCGATTGGGCCGGCGGCTTGCGCGCCACCTGGTCGGCGAGCGGCGCCGGCGGCGTGCCGGGCGAGGCGGACGCGCGGCGCCGGCTGGCCCGCTTCGCCGAGGCGCTGCTGGAGACCTACGAGACCTCGCGCAACAGCCCTGGCATGGACGCCACCTCGATGCTGTCGCCGCGCCTGCACTGGGGCGAGATTTCCCCCGCGCAGGCCTGGCACGCGGCGGAGGCGGCGCGGCCGGGCGCGCGCGGCACGCGGGCGTGGATCGACGAGCTGCTGTGGCGCGAGTTTTCCGCGCATCTGCTGTGGCATCACCCGACCTTGCCGGAAGCGCCGCTGCGCGGCCCGAATTCGCGGCGATGCGCTGGCGGCACGATCCGGCCGCGCTGCGCGCCTGGCAGGGCGGCGTCACCGGCATTCCGATCGTCGATGCCGGGATGCGCCAGCTGTGGCGGACCGGCTGGATGCACAACCGGGTGCGCATGGTCGTGGCCAGCTTCCTGGTCAAGCACCTGCTGCTGCCCTGGCAGGACGGCGCGGCCTGGTTCTGGGATACGCTGGTCGATGCCGACCTGGCCAGCAACAGCGCGCAATGGCAGTGGGTCGCCGGCAGCGGCGCCGACGCCGCGCCGTATTTCCGCGTCTTCAACCCGGTGCTGCAGGGCCGGAAGTTCGACCCGGACGGCGCCTATGTCCGCCGCTACGTGCCCGAACTGGCCGGCTGCCGGATCGCTTCCTCCATGCGCCGTGGGAGGCGCCGGCCGCGGTGCTGGCGGACGCGGGGGTAAGTCTGGCGCAGACCTATCCGCGCCCCATCGTCGATCTGGGCGAGGCGCGGGCGCGCGCGCTGGCGGCGTTTCGGGCGTTGCCGGCGAGCGCGGCGGCATGACGATGCCGATGGCCGCGCCCCGCGCGAAGTCGCCGGCGCATCAGGCGTCCACGTTTCCGGCCGGTCGCGGCGTGCGCGTGGTGGGCGACGTGCATGGCGACGCCCGCGGCTTCGCCGCCGCCGCCGAGACCGATCTGTTCCTGGTGCAACTCGGCGACCTGACCGATTACGGGCCGGACAGCGCGGGCGCCCTGCGGGTGATGTTCCGGCTGATCGACGAGGGGCGCGGCGTGTTCGTGGTCGGCAACCACGATCTCAAGCTCGCCCGCGCGCTGCGTGGGCAGGCGGTGCGCGTCGATGGCCAGTTGGCCGCCACGCTGGCCCAGCTCGACGCGCGGCTGCGGGCGCGCGCCGCCGCCGAGATCGCCCGCGCCCCGGCCTGGCTGCAACGCGCCAACGGACGCGGCATCGAGCTGTTCGTGCATGGCGGCTTCCATACCGCCATGCTGGACGCGGTGCCGCCGGCGCCGCCGGACGGGCATGTGCAGGGCGTGCTGGCGCGGGCGCTGTATGGCGAGCCGACGGGGCGGATGAAGGCGGACGGCTATCCTGAGCGCAGCCTGCGCTGGGTGGACCGCATTCCGGCCGGCATGACCGTCTATGTCGGCCACGACCGGCGCAGCGGCGACGGGCGGCCCTATATCCGCGCGGGAGCGGCCGGCGGCCGGGCGATCTTCCTGGACACCGGGGCCGGCAAGGGCGGCCATCTGTCGTGGATCGACCTGCCGGCCGCCGCGGCGTGATGCGCTGTTATGCGCGGGAAGGCAGTGCTACGCGCTGTTCGCCGCAGCTACCGCCACGATCCGCCCACCAGCAACGACGGAGAGAGCCATGCCGCACGGCGCCTATAAAAGCCCCGAGCCGCACTACGACGCCGCCACGATCGCCCTGCACTGGACGACCGCCCTGCTGGTAGCCGTGCTGTGGGTCAGCGAGCAGGTCGCCGGCTGGTTCGGCCGCGGCGCCCCCGCCATGCTGATCCGCTCGTCGCACATCACTCTGGGCGTGATCCTGGCGCTGGTGCTGCTGACGCGGCTGGGATGGCGTCTGGGCCCCGGCCGGGCGCTGCCAGCGGCCGATCGCGGCGTGCTGCACGTAATGGCCAAGCTGACGCACTACGCCCTGTACCTGTTGCTGGCCGTGACTGTGCTGCTGGGCATCACCAACTGGCTGGCGCACGGGGACAGCGTGTTCGGCCTGGTCCAGCTCCCCAAGCCCAATTTCGGCGCGGCGACCTGGCCGCGCCAGGTACGTGGCTGGCATGGCCTCGCCGCCAACACGCTCCTCATCGTGGCCGGGCTGCACGCGGCGGCGGCGCTGTTCCACCACTACGCCTGGCACGACCGCGTGTTGAGCCGGATGCTGCCGATTGCCCGCGACTGACGCGCGGATGGATCGAACCGCGGCCGGCGTCGTTGTAAGGCGGTTCCGGCGACCCCAAACCTCCCCCGACCCGACCCGACCCGACCCGCACAGCCCGCACAGAAGGATCCCCGATGGCCACCAAGCACGATGCGCCCAAATCCCAAGCCCACGGCGTGCCGCCGGCGCTGGCCGTTCCCACCGACCTGGGCGGCAACGCCACGCGCGACATCGCGGCGGCCGTCAACGGCGTGCTGGCCGACACCTTCGCGCTGTACCTCAAGACCAAGAACTTCCATTGGCACATGAGCGGGCGGCACTTCCGCGACTACCACCTGCTGCTCGATGAGCAGTCCGACCAGATTTTCGCGATGACCGACCCGCTGGCCGAGCGCGTGCGCAAGGTGGGCGGCCTGACCCTGCACTCGATCGGCGAAATCTCACGCACCCAGCGCATCGCCGACAACGACGCGCCGTATGTCACCCCGCAGGACATGCTGGCCGAGTTGCGCGAGGATAACGCCACGCTGGCCAAGCGGATGCGCGAGACGCACGGTGTCTGCGAGGAGCACGAGGACGTGGCCACCGCCAGCCTGCTGGAGACCTACATCGACGAGGCCGAGCGCCGGGCTTGGTTCCTGTACGAGGCGAGCCACGAATCCCCGCACAGCGCGTAACACAGTTCGTCGGACGGGCGGCGGCCGGCCCTGGGCCGCCGCCGCCGGCGGCAGTCGCAGAAGCGCGCCCCTCACTCGGCTGGGGGCGGCGCGACAACCCGGCATCGCCATGTCATAGTCGCCGCGAGGCCGGCGCCCCTGCCGCGCCTGGGAAGAACGGTCCGCGCGCGATGCATCAACTGCTGCTGCTGCGCCACGCAAAATCGTCCTGGGACGACCCGAAGCTCGAGGACCGGGAACGGCCGCTGAACCCGCGCGGGCGGCTGGCCGCGGCGGCGCTGCGCCAGGTGATGCGCGACACCGGGCTGGCGCCGGACGTGGTGCTGGTCTCGCCGGCGCGGCGCGCCATGCAGACGCTGGCCGCGCTGGAGCCGTGGGACGACACGCCGCTGGTCGAGCCGATCGAGGCGCTGTACCTGGGCTCGGCGAAGCAGTTGCTGGCGGTGCTGCATGGCGTGCCCATGACCGCGCGCGGCGTGCTGCTGATCGGCCACAATCCGGGCCTGCACGAATTGGCGCTGCTGCTGGTGGGCAGCCAGGCGATGACCCCGGCGCACGCCGACATGCGCCGCCTCGCGTCCGGGCTGCCGACCGGCGGGCTGGTGGAGTTCGCCATCGCAGGCCCGTGGTCGGAACTGGCCGAGGGCGGCGGCCGGTTGCAGCGTTTCGTGGCGCCGCGCGATCTGGCCGCCGGGGCGCCGAGCGCCGCCTCGGCCTGAGGGGCGCCTTGGACGCACTCGCGCCGGCGCCGGATGCGACGGGCCTTGCGCCACTGAGTCTGGAACTGGCTTTGCACCCCGACGACGCGGCCGCGTTCTGGCGCGCCCCGGCGCTGGCGTCGTGGCGGCAGGGCAGGCGGGTCGGCGGCGCGCCGCTGCTTGTGATCTGGCACGACACGCCGGAGCGGACGCTGGCGGCTGCCGGGCTGCTGCCGGCCGAGCAGGTTCTGGGTGCCCGCACATGCTGGCGCGTCGAGGCGCTGCACCCGGGCCACCGCTCGCCGCGCGAGGCGGCGACGGTGGGCGGGCTGGGCGGGCTGCCGGACTCCCTGGCGCCGATCGGCCGCTTCGAGGGCGCCGAGCGCCGGCTGCGGCGGGCGGACGGGATCGGGCTGGCCGCGGTGCGCGTCGCCCACGGCACATTGCGCGCCGGAGACGCACAGCGCCCCGCGTGCCGGGTGACGCTGGAGGGCGACATTCCCGAGGCGTACGGGCTGGCGCACGCGCTGGCCGGCAGCCTGCGGCTGATCGTGCCGCGCCTGACACTGGCCGGAGAGATGGCCGAACTGAGCGGCGCCGCGGTGGGTCCGGCGCATTTGGGCGCGCCGGTGCTGCCGGGCGATGGCACCGTCGATGCGGCGCTGGCCACCTTGCTGGGACAGCTTGGCGCCGTGCTGCTGCATTGGGCGAGGCTGGCCGGACCCGATGCCGGACCCGATCCGGTGCATCAGATGCGCGT
Organism: uncultured Pseudomonadota bacterium; assembly: GCA_963758455.1. Classification (GTDB taxonomy): domain Bacteria; phylum Pseudomonadota; class Alphaproteobacteria; order Acetobacterales; family Acetobacteraceae; genus CAVRQM01. The sequence goes on from CAVWVK010000001.1 coordinate 679,546, forward strand.
GGCGCTGCGCCGGTTGCGCTCCGCTTTGAAGGTGTTCGAGACGGTTGCCGGCTGCCCCCGGCTGGACGCGGCGCGCGAGGCGTTGCGCGCGTTCGGGCAGACGCTGGGCGCCGCGCGCGACTGGGACGTGTTCCTCGCTGGCCTGGGCCGCGACGTAGGCGCCGCGTTCGCCGGTGAGCCGGCCATCGCGCGGATGCTGCGCGCCGCCGAGCGGCAGCGGCGCGCCCGCTATGCCGAGCTGGCGTCGGCGCTGGACGGGCCGGAGTTCCGCCGCCTCGGCCTGACCCTGGCCGAGCTGGCCGCCACCCGGCCGTGGCGGGCCTGGATACCTCAGGATCCCGCCGTCGCCGAGCAGCGCGCGGCGGCGCTGGAGGGCAACGTCGCGGATTTCGCGCGCCACGCGCTGCATCGCCGACTGCGCCACGCCACCCGCGCCGGCCGCGGGTTTTCCCGGCTCGACACCGAGGCGCTGCATGCGCTGCGCATCCAGTGCAAGCGGCTGCGCTATGCCTGCGAGCTGTTCGCGCCGGCGTTTCCGGGGCACGGCGCGCATCGCTTCCTGCGCCGCCTGGCCAGGGTGCAGCAGCTTCTGGGCACGCTGAACGACGGCGCAGCGGCGGCCGGGCTGATGCGCTCGCTCGGCGCCGGGCGCGGTCTGGCCAGCGGCCTGGTGCGCGGCTTCGCGGCGGCGCGCGACGGCCACGCGCGGGCGGACGCGGCGCTGAGCTGGAAGCGGTTCCGCGACTGCGCGCCGTTTTGGACCTGAGCTTCGGGAGACGACGATGGACGAGGATTTCCGCCGCGCGGCACTGGACTACCACCGGCTGCCGCGGCCCGGGAAACTGCAGATCGAGCCGACCAAGCGCATGGCGACGCAGCGCGACCTGGCGCTGGCCTATTCGCCCGGCGTCGCCGCCGCCTCGCTGGCCATCGCCGCCGATCCCGGATGCGCGCGCGACTACACGGCGCGGGCCAACCTGGTGGGCGTCATCAGCAACGGCACGGCGGTGCTGGGCCTGGGCAACATCGGCCCGCTGGCGGCCAAGCCGGTGATGGAGGGCAAGGCGGTCCTGTTCAAGAAATTCGCCGGCATCGACGTGTTCGACATCGAGGTCGACGCCGCCGACCCGGACCGCTTCTGCGACGTGGTGGCCGCGCTGGAGCCGACTTTTGGCGCGATCAACCTGGAGGACATCAAGGCTCCCGAGTGCTTCGCGATCGAGGCGAGCCTGCGGGCGCGCATGAACATCCCGGTGTTCCACGACGACCAGCACGGCACCGCCATCACGGTGGCCGCGGCGATCCGCAACGGCCTGCTGCTGCAAGGCAAGAGTCTTGAGACGGTGAAGCTGGTGACATCCGGCGCGGGCGCCGCCGCGCTGGCCTGCGTCGATCTGCTGGTGGCGATGGGCCTGCCGCCCGCCAATGTCACGCTGACCGACATCAAGGGCGTCGTCCATGCCGGGCGCGAGGGGCTGGATGCCCGCATGGCGCCGTATGCGCGCGATACCGACGGGCGCGCGCTGGGCGACGTGCTGGGCGGCGCGGACGTATTCATGGGCCTGTCCGCGCCGGGCGTGCTGAAACCCGAGTGGCTGAAGCTGCTGGCCGAAAAGCCGCTGATCCTGGCGCTGGCCAATCCCGATCCGGAGATCGACCCGGAGATCGTGGCGCGCGACCGGCCGGACGCGATCATCGCGACCGGGCGCAGCGACACGCCGAATCAGGTCAACAACGTGCTGTGCTTCCCGTTCATCTTTCGCGGCGCGCTGGACGTGGGGGCGACCACCATCAATCAGGCGATGGAGCTGGCGGCCGTCGAGGCCATCGCCGGGCTGGCGCGCGTGGAGGCCAGCGAGGTCGTGGCGGCGGCGTACGGCGGTGCGGCGCCGGTGTTCGGGCCGGACTACATCATCCCGAAACCGTTCGACCCGCGGCTCATCATCAAGATCGCGCCGGCGGTGGCGCGCGCCGCGATGGACAGCGGCGTTGCCACGCGCCCGATCACCGACTTCGCCGCCTACCGCCGCGACCTGGAGCGGTTCGTGTTCCGCTCCGGCCAGTTGATGCGCCCGGTGTTCGCCGCCGCGCGCGGCGGGGGCGCGCGCATCGTCTATGCCGAGGGCGAGGACGAGCGGGTGCTGCGCGCGGTCCAGACGGTGCTGGACGAGGAGGTGGCGCGCCCGACCTTGGTGGGGCGCCGCGCGGTGATCGCCGAGCGGGTGCGCGCGATGGGGCTGCGCATGGACCTGTCCGCCGAAGTCGCCGTGTTCGACCCGTCCGAGGGCCATGCGCTGTGCGCGAAGCTGATCGCGGACTACCAGCGCCTCGCGGGGCGTCGCGGCACGCCGCCCGACGCGGCGGCACGACGGCTGCGCAGCGTGCCCACCATCGCCGCGGCCATGCTGCTGCACGAAGGCGAGGTGGACGCGGCGATCTGCGGCGGCAGCGGCGAGTGGTGGCGCGGCATGGAATACGTGCTGCCGATCATCCCCAAGCGCCCCGAGGTGACGCGCGTCTACGCGCTATCGGCGCTGATCCTGCAAGCCGGCGTGCTGTTCCTGTGCGACACGCACATGGTGCCCGATCCGACCGCCGAGCAGGTGGCCGAGATGACGGTGCTGGCCAGCGAGCAGGTGAGCGCGTTCGGCATCGTGCCGAAGGCGGCGCTGCTGAGCCACTCGATGTTCGGTGCGTCGAACTCGCCGTCGGCGCGCAAGATGCGCGCGGCGCTGGGCCTGGTCCGCGCGCGCGCGCCGGAGCTGGAGGTCGATGGCGAGATGCACGCCGACGCGGCGCTGAGCGAGGCGATCCGCCAACGGATGCTGCCGGACAGCACGCTGACGGGGACCGCGAACCTGCTGGTGATGCCGGGGCTGGACGCGGCCAACATCGCGTACAACTTGCTCAAGGCGGCGGCCGATGCGCTGCCGGTAGGGCCGCTGCTGCTGGGGATGTCACGCCCGCTGCACATGCTGGTGCCGAGCGTCACCGCGCGCGGCATCGCCAATGTCAGCGCGATCGCGGCGGGGCAGGTGGCGAGGCGAGGGGTGGCGTGACGCCCGTCGAAGCAGTCTCGGTCGCGTGGGTGAGCGACAGCAGGCCGCCCACGAGCAGCGTCACCGCGACTCCGAGCGGCACGTACCAGGTGAATGCCAGCGTGTAGCCGCGCACTACCCAGGTCATCACGGCCACGGTCGCCACGAACGCCACGACGGCGTCGCGCTGGTTGGCGCGGCGCACCAGGATACCCAGCAGGAACGCCCCGAGCAGCGCGCCATACGTGTAGCCGGCGATGCCGAGACCCAGCAGCACGACCTGGCTTTTGGTGTTGGTGAACAGGCTCGCGAACCCCGCCATCGCCACCGCCCAGACGATCGTGAGCGCCCGCGACAGGCGCAGCGTCGCCCGCTCGCTCGCCGTGCGCCCATCGCCCGCCACAAATCCGCGACGGTCGAGTTGGACATCGAGTTCAGCGCCGACGACAGCGACCCCATCGTGGCCGACAGGATGCCCGCGATCAGCAGCCCCGACAGTCCAGGCGGCAACTCGGTCAGGATGAAGCGCGGGAACAGGCCGTCGGACGAGCGCAATCCCATCTGCGCCGGAGTCCTGCCGCCCAGATGCACCCACAGCAGCGCCCCGATCAGCGAGAACAGCGCGAATTGCAGCATCACCACCACCGCGCTGCCGACCATCGCGCGCCGCCCGTCGGCCAGCGTGCGGCAGGCCAGCACGCGCTGGACCATCAGTTGATCGGTGCCGTGCGAGGCCATCGAGAACACCGCGCCGCCGAGGATCGCGGCGATCCAGTTGAACGGGCTGGTCAGCACGGGCGCCGCGAAGTTCAGCACCTGGAACTTGCCGGCCGCATATGCGTGACCGACTCCCGCGAAGCCGACCTGTTCCAGCAGCACCAGCACGCAGACCACAGCGCCGCCGATGTACAGCGCCATCTGGATCGCATCCGTCCAGATCACCGCGCGGATACCGCCCGCATAGGTGTAGAGCACGGTCACGGCCGAGAGCACGACGATGATCGTGATGTAATCGGCGGGCACGCCGATCGCATCCATCAGCAGCTTGATCGGGATAGCCGAGGCGAACAGGCGCACGCCTTCGGCCAGCAGCCGGGTCGCCAGGAACGTCACCGAGGCCACGCCTTGCAGCCCCGCGCCGAAGCGCAGGCGCAGATACTGATAGGCGCTGACGAAGCCGCCGCGCATGTACAGCGGCAGCAGGAAGGCCGCGACCAGCGAGCGGCCCAGCAGGTAGCCGATCGCCAGTTCCACGAAGCCGAAGGCGCCGAGATAGGCGACGCCGGGCACGGAAATGACGGTGAGCGTGCTGGTTTCGGTGGCGACGATGGAGAAGCACACCGCCCACCACGGCAGGTCGCGCTCACCCACGAAATACGCCGTGGCGCTGGCCTGCCGCCCGGACAGGCGCAGACCGATCGCGGCGATGGCGAGCAGGTAGACCAGGATCACCGCGAGATCGAGCAGGCGCATCGGGGCGGTCCTTCAAACAAGAAAGGTTGCATGGAACAGGCCATGACGCGGCTGGACAAGGCGCCGATCGGGGTCTTGCATCGGCGCGAGCCCGCCATGACCCCCGCCATGACCCCGTCATGACAAGGAAGGCCGATGGACGACCCGCATCGCCTTGAACGGTTCGTGACAGCGCAGGATCCGGTGTTCGCCGCCGTGCTGGACGAACTGCGCGCGGGGCGCAAGCGGACGCATTGGATGTGGTTCGTCTTCCCGCAGATCGCCGGCCTCGGCCTGAGCGAGACGGCGCGTTATTTCGCCATCGCCTCGGCCGCGGAGGCACGGGCGTATCTGGCCCACCCGGTGCTCGGGCCGCGGCTCGCGACCTGCACGGCGCTCGTGATGCGGGTGCCGGGACGCTCCGCGCGGGACATTTTCGGCTCGCCCGACGACATGAAGTTCCGCTCGTCGATGACGTTGTTCGCCCAAGTCTCCGACGCGGAGTCGGCGTTCGCGGCCGCGCTGGGGAAGTACTACGCGGGCGAGCCGGACGGCCTGACGCTCAAGCGTCTTGCTTCTTAAGACCGGCGGCAAGGCCGGCGGCAGGTTGCCTCGACCGGCCGGCCGGTCGAAGCTGCCGGCGGCTTTCTTGGTCGCATCGTCATGGTCTTCCTTCTCCTCGGCGCGCTGACGCTGCTGGTCATCATGTCCGCGCTGGGCATGTTCTCCCGCGCGCAGATCCGCACCATCAAGGCCTTCGGGATCTGGGTGGTGGCCATCGGCGGCCTGCTGCTGGCCGCACTGCTGCTGCTGGCCGGGCGCGGCGTCGGCGGGCTGGCGATCCTGGGCCTGCTAGGGCCGCTGCTGTGGAGCTTTCGCGTCCGCCGGCCGGCCCGGCCCCTGCCCGGGTTCGGCGCCGGCCCGCGGGCGGCACCCCCGCGGGGCCGCGCCAGCGACGGCATGACCCGCGACGAGGCCCTGTCGGTGCTGGGCCTGCGCGCCGGCGCCGACCGGGCGGCGATCCAGGCCGCCTATCTGCGGCTGATGCAGGCCGCACACCCCGATCGCGGCGGCTCGGACTGGCTGGCCGCGCGCATCAACCAGGCGCGCGACGTGCTGCTCGGGTGACACGATGATGACCGTCGCCTTGCCCACGGATTGCCACCGTGCAACTGATCGCGCCCCCCGGCTTTGGTTTGGAACGTCGGACAGGAGGATACCGGGCCCGTGATTAAGCCGCTGCGCAAGGCCGTGCTGCCCGTCGCTGGATTGGGCACCCGCTTCCTGCCGGCCACCAAGGCGATGGCCAAGGAGATGCTGCCGGTGGTCGACCGGCCGCTGATCCAGTACGCGGTCGACGAGGCGCGCGCCGCCGGCATCGAGCAGTTCTGCATGGTCACGGGCCGCGGCAAGACCGCGCTGGTCGAGCATTTCGACATCGCCTTTGAACTCGAGGCGGTGCTGCGCGAGCGCGGCAAGGACACCGAATTGCAGGCGCTGCGCGACCAGCAGATGCCGCCCGGCTCGATCGTCACGGTGCGCCAGCAGGAGCCGCTGGGCCTCGGCCACGCCATCTGGTGCGCCCGCGCCTTCGTCGGCGACGATCCGTTCGCCATCCTGCTGCCCGATGATTTGGTGCTGGCGGACGTGCCCTGCACGCGCCAGCTTGCCGATGCGTATGCGCAGACCGGCGGCTGCGTGGTCGCCGTGACCGAGGTGCCCCGCGCGCAGACCAACCGCTACGGCATCCTCGACATCGGCGCCGATGACGGTCGCCTGGTCGAGGTGCGCGGGCTGGTGGAGAAGCCGGAGCCGGAGGTGGCGCCCTCGAACCTGTCGATCATCGGCCGCTATGTGCTGCTGCCGCAGGTGATCGGCTTCCTGTCGCAGATGGAGCGCGGCGCCGGCAACGAGGTGCAGCTCACCGACGCGATGGCCAAGCTGATCGGGCAAGTGCCGTTCCACGGGGTGCGCTACCAGGGACGGCGCTTCGACTGCGGCGACAAGGTGGGCTTCCTGGAGGCGCAGGTCGCCTTCGCGCTGAAGCGGCCGGACATCGCCGACGCGGTGCGCGCGTTCCTGCGCAACTACGTGGGCGATTTGGCCGAGCCGGTTGCTTAAGACGCTTACTCAAGACACGGGCCTACTCAAGATGGGCGGCGCCTAACACACGCTCTGCACAATCGAGGCGATCCAGTCATGGCATTCAGGCACGATTTCGATCCGACGCTGCTGCGCGAATACGACATCCGCGGCATCGTCGGCCGCACGCTGCATCCGGCGGATGCGTTCGCCATCGGCCGCGCCTTCGGCAGCGTGGTGGCTCAGGCGGGCGGCAAGACGGTCGCCGTCGGCTATGACGGTCGGCTGTCCTCGCCGGAGCTGGAGCGGCCGCTGGTCGATGGGCTGAAGGCGTCGGGCATGGAGGTGATCCGTATCGGCCGTGGTCCCACGCCGATGCTGTACTACGCCGCGACCACCCTGGAGACCGCCGGCGCGGTGATGCTGACCGGCAGCCATAACCCGCCCGACTACAACGGCTTCAAGATGATGCTCGGACGCAAGCCGTTCTTCGGCCAGGACATCCGCAAGCTTGGCGAGATGGCCTCGGTCGGCCATGTCGTCGACGCGGCGGAGGGCAGCGAGCGGCAGGTCGATGTGTCGGGCGATTACGTGGCGCGGCTGATCTCGGACTGGGACGGCGGCGACCGGCTGCTGAACGTGGTCTGGGACAACGGCAACGGTGCGGCCGGCGAGGTGCTGGCGCGGCTGGTGGCCTCGCTGCCGGGCAACCATACGGTGCTGTTTCCGGAGATCGACGGACGCTTTCCGAACCACCATCCCGATCCCACGGTGCCCAAGAACCTCGAGGCGTTGGTGGCCGAGGTGCGCCGGCGGGGTGCGGATGTCGGCATTGCGTTCGACGGCGACGCCGACCGCATCGGCGTGGTCGACGACACCGGCGAGCCGATGGCCGGCGACCAGTTGCTGATCGTCCTCGCCCGCGACGTGCTGAAGACGCATCCGGGCGCCACGGTGATCGCCGACGTGAAGGCGAGCCAGGTGCTGTTCGACGCCATCGCCGAGGCCGGTGGCCAGCCGCTGATGTGGAAGACCGGGCACAGCCTCATCAAGGCGAAGATGGCCGAGACCGGCGCGCCGATCGCCGGCGAGATGTCGGGGCATACCTTCTTCGCGGACAAATGGTACGGCTTCGACGACGCGCTGTATGCCGGCGTGCGGCTGCTGGGCGTGCTGGCGCGGACCGAGGGGCCGCTGTCGGCGGTGCGCCTGGCGCTGCCGCATGTCGTCAACACGCCGGAGCTGCGCTTCGACGCCGACGAGGCGCGCAAGTTCAAGGTGATCGAGGAAGTGGCCGGACGGCTGAAGGCGGCCGGCGCGAAAGTGTCGGACATCGACGGCGTGCGGGTGCGCACCGAGGATGGCTGGTGGCTGCTGCGGGCGTCCAACACGCAGGCGGTGCTGGTGGCGCGCGCCGAGGCGACCAGCACCGAGGGGCTGGAGCGGCTGAAGGCGGCGCTGGTCGAGCAGCTTGCCGCCTCCGGCATCGCGGCGCCGGATTTTTCCGGGTCGCACGCGGGGCACTGAACGGCTACGGCGTTTCGCGTACGTACGCCCGCTCGCCGGTGATCGGATCATAATAGACAGCGATCACCGATCCGCTGCGCGTGTCGACGAATTTTTCCTGCGTGCGTACCCAGGTCGGCCCGGGGCTGGCGTCCAGATAGCGGCGCTTATAGCCACGCCGCCCGAAAGCCAGCCAGCACAGCCACAACAGGATGAAGAGGACCCACCACAGGGATATCAGGGGCCGATGGCCGAAAACGGCCAGCAGGCCGAGGCACAGCGCGACGATGCAGACGGCGACCGCGCCCACCCCGGCGTGACCTCAGTTCGGACGCAGCACGACGGCGGTGCCGTATGCCACGATCTCGCTCATCGTCTGGCCGATCTCAGACGAATCGAAGCGCATCATCAGCACTGCGTTGGCACCCATCACCGTCGCATTTTGCACCATGCGGTCGAGGGCGTGACGGCGGGCTTCCTCCAGCATCTGCGTGTATTCGGTGATTTCGCCGCCGACGATCGAGCGCAGCCCGGCGACTATATTGCCGCCCAGGCCACGGCTGCGGACGACGACACCGAAGCACTGCCCGAGGGTGCGCACAATCTGATGGCCCGCTACGCTCTCGGTGGTCACGACCAGCATCCAGCCCTCCGCGCCTGCGTGAGCGCGACCCTACCAGGGCTGATCGCGCAACGATACCGCTTCGCGCCGGAGTCTTCCGGGCCGCGCAACGGGCACCAAGATTCTCCTACCTTCCAGCTTGCGTGAGACTTGCGTGACAACGGACTGATCGGACAAGGTGCCCCGGTTTTTGGGGAGGCGTGCAATGCTGCGTTCGTTCCTGGCTGGCCTGCTCCTGTTGTGCGTCGCCGCCTGCGCTACCGGCTCGCCCACCGAGGAGCAGGATCTGGTCGATCGCTCGACGCTCACGGTGCAGGGCATGATGACCGCGCGCGAGGGCCACGACGCGCTGCCGCTGCTGCGCCGCGCCTATGGCGTGCTGATCTGTCCGCAACTGTTCAAGGCCGGCTTCGTGCTGGGCGGGTCCGGCGGCGTCTGCGTGCTGGCCGGGCGCGGCGCCAACGGCTGGTCGAACCCGGCCTTCTATCAGCTCAGCAGCGGCAGCGTCGGGTTGCAGGTCGGCATCCAGGACAGCGAGCTGATGCTGATCGTGCTGACGCAGCGGGGGTTGCAGGCGCTGATCGACGACCAGTTCAAGATCGGCGGCTCGGCGGGCCTGGCCTTCGCCACCATCGGCACCGGGGTCGAGGGTGCCACGACCGCCGCCCTGCGCGCCGATGTGGTGGCGTTCGCGCGCAGCCGCGGGCTGTTCGCCGGGCTGGCGCTGGATGGCAGCCTGGTCAGCGTGAAAAGCGCCTGGAACGCCGCCTATTACGGCCGGCCGATCGGCGCGCAGGAGATCGTGCTGGAGGGTCAGGGGACCAATCCGGGTGCCGCACCCCTGCGCGAGATGCTGGCCCGCTTCTCCGGGCCGGGCTAGAAAGCCGGGGTGCCTGACACCGAGCCTCCGTTCTGGCAGACCAAGCGCCTGGATCAGATGACCCGGGCGGAGTGGGAAAGTCTGTGCGACGGCTGCGGCCGCTGCTGCCTGCACAAGCTGCGCCACGACGACGACAGCCTGAGCTACACCACCGTCGCCTGCAAGCTGCTGGACACCCAAAGCTGCCGCTGCACCGACTACGCGCACCGGCGGCGGCGCGTGCCCGACTGCGTGGCGCTGACGCCGGCGGCGCTGGCGGCGATCGACTGGCTGCCGCCGTCCTGCGCCTATCGCCGGCTGGCCGAGGGGCGGGGACTGGCCTGGTGGCACCCGCTGGTCTCGGGCGATCCGCAAACCGTGCATCGCGCCGGGGTTTCGGTGCGCGGCCGGGTGGTGAGCGAGGAGCGGGCCGGGGCGCTCGAACACTACGTCGCCGAGTGGCCGGGCCGCGATCCGCGCGGCCGCCGGGCCGCCGGCTGATCCGCCCGCAACCCGCCCGGCTGGCCGGAGGACGGGCGGCGCGATTGCCGGCGGCGCCCGGGTTTGTCACTATCGGCGCAATGGAGAGGGTGCCCTCAGAGTTGCTCGCGCTGCCCGGTGGTCCGGCGCGCATTGAGTGGCGCCGCAGCGCGCGGGCCCGCCGCATCAGCCTGCGCATCGACCCGCGCGGCGGCGCCGTGGTCGTGACCCTGCCGCCGCGCGCCGGGCGCACCGCCGGCATGGCGCTGCTGATGGACCATGCAAGCTGGGTGGCCGAGCGGCTGGCCGCACTCCCCGGCGTCACCCTGTTCGCCGAGGGCGCGGTGATCCCGCTGCACGGCGTGGAGCACCGCATCCGCCACGCCGGCGGCCGGCGCGGCACGGTCTGGGTCGAGGACCGGGAGATCCTGGTGGCCGGCGGCGCCGAGTTCCTGTCGCGCCGGGTGGCCGATTTCCTGCGTGCCGAGGCGCGGCGGCGGCTGGCGGCCCTGGTGGCGCAGAAGGCGGCGCTGGCCGGCGTGGCGCCGCGGCGGATCACTGTCAAGGACACCAAGAGCCGCTGGGGAAGCTGTGCGGCCAGCCGCAACCTGGCGTTCAGTTGGCGGCTGGTGATGGCGCCGCGGTACGTGCAGGATTACGTCGCCGCGCACGAGGTGGCGCATCTGCGGCACATGAACCACGGCGCGCGGTTCTGGGCGCTGGTCGCCGAGCTGACCCCGTACACGGATGCGGCGGTGATCTGGCTGCGCACCGAGGGGCCGAAGCTGCTGCGGGTGGGATAGCGGCCCCTCACCCCGGCCCTCTCCCAGAGGGAGAGGGAGCAGCGCCTTCTCCCTCTCCCTCTGGGAGAGGGCCGGGGTGAGGGCTGCGCGCCCTCAATGCAGCTCGATCAGCCCCCGATCGGCCAGCATCGTCACTACGCGCTCGGCCAGCATGTCGGCCGGAGTCTCGGTGGTGCGCAGGTGGATCTCCGGCGCCAGCGGCGGCTCGTACGGCGCCGACACGCCGGTGAAGTTCTGGATTTGGCCGGCCATCGCCTTCTGGTACAACCCCTTCGGATCGCGCGCCGCGCACTCCTCCAGTGGGGTGTCCACGAACACCTCCAAAAACTCGCCCTCGGCCATGCGCGACCGCGCCGCCTCGCGCTCGGCGCGGTACGGCGAGATGAACGAGACCAGCACGATCAGCCCGGCCTCGGCGAACAGGGAGGCGACCTCGCTCACGCGGCGGATGTTCTCCACGCGGTCGGCCTCGGTGAACCCGAGATCGCGGTTCAGCCCGTGGCGCACGTTGTCGCCATCCAGCACGTAGGTGTGCCGGCCGAGCGCGAACAGCCGCTTCTCCACGAGGTTGGCGATGGTGCTCTTGCCGGCGCCGGACAGGCCGGTGAACCACAGTACCGCCGGCTTCTGTCCCTTCATCGCGGCGCGTGCGTGGCGGTCGGTGTCCAGCTCCTGCCAGCGCAGGTTGGCCGACCGGGTCAGCACGAAGTCGATCATGCCGACGCCGACGGTGGCGTTGCTCATCCGGTCGATCAGGATGAAGCCGCCGAGATCGCGGCATTCCGCATACGGCGTCCAGGCCACCGGCAGTGCCAGCGACAGATGCACCTTGGCCACGTCGTTCAGCGCCAACTGGTCGGCGTGCAATTCCTGGCGCGTGTTGACGTCGATGCGGTGGCGGATGCGCGAGACGTTGCCGCTGACCGTGCGCGTGCCGACTTTCACCAGATATGCGCGGCCGGGCACCAGCGGCGCCTCGGCCAGCCAGATCAGGTGGGCCGAAAACTGGTCGGCCATCTCGATCGGCGCTGCCTGGGCGGCCAGCACGTCGCCGCGCGAGACGTCGATCTCGCGCTCCAGCACCAGGGTCACGGCATCGCCCGCGTGCGCCTCCGGCAGATCGCCGTCCATCGTGACGATGCGCGCGACCCGGCTGGCCTGGCCCGAGCCGCTGGCCACCACGGTGCCGCCCGCCACCATGCGGCCGGCGGCGACGGTGCCCGCGAAGCCGCGGAAATCGGCGTTCGGGCGCGACACCCATTGCACCGGCATCCGGAACGCGCCGCGCGGTCCGGCGTCTGCCAGTTCCAGCCCGTCGAGGTATTCCAGCAACGTGGGGCCGGAGTGCCAATGGCTGGCCTCGCCGCCGCGCGTCAGGTTCTCGCCGGTGCGCGCGCACATCGGGATGGCGACGACGCTGGCGAAGCCGAACGTCGCCACGGCGTCACGGTACTCCGCCTCGATGGCGCGGAAGGTGTCCTCCGACCAGTCGGCGAGGTCCATCTTGTTGACGGCCAGCACCACATGGCCAATGCCCATCAGCGAGGCGATGTAGCTGTGCCGCCGCGTCTGCACCAGCACGCCCTTGCGCGCGTCCGCCAGCACGATCGCCACGTCGGCGGTGGATGCCGCGGTGGCCATGTTGCGCGTATACTGCTCGTGGCCCGGGCTGTCGGCGATGATCAGGCGGCGGCGCTGCGTGGTGGCGAAGCGGTAGGCGACGTCGATGGTGATGCCCTGCTGGCGCTCGGCTTCCAGCCCGTCCAGCAGCAGCGCGTAGTCGATCTCCTCGCCGGTGGTGCCGTGGCGGCGGCTGTCGTGCGCCAGTTGCGCCAACTGGTCCTTCAGGATGCCGTGGGTATCGGCGAGCAGGCGGCCGATCAGCGTGGATTTGCCGTCGTCGACGCTGCCGCAGGTCATCACCCGCAGCAGGCCCGCCTGGAAGGTCTGGCCCTGCTCGATCAGCGCGTCCATCAGAAATACCCCTCGCGCTTCTTGCGTTCCATGCTGGCTTCCTCGTCGCGGTCGATCAGCCGCCCGCCGCGCTCGCTGTCCACGGCCCCCAGCGTTTCGGCCACGATCTCCGGCAGCGTGGTCGCGGTGCTTTCCATCGCCCCGGTCAGCGGATAGCAGCCCAGCGAGCGGAACCGCACCATGCGCATCTCCGGCTCCTCGCCCGGTGCCAGGCGTTCGCGCATCCGCTCGTCATGCACCTCGATCAGCGAGCCGTCGCGCACCACGACGGGGCGCTTCTGCGCGTAGTACAGCGGCACGATGGGGATGTCCTCGGCCATGATGTAGGCCCACACGTCCGCCTCGGTCCAGTTCGAGATCGGAAACACCCGCAGGCTGTCGCCGCCGGTGACGCGCGTGTTGTACAGCCGCCAGAACTCCGGCCGCTGGTTCTTCGGATCCCAGCTATGGGTGGGCGAGCGGACGCTGAAGATGCGCTCCTTGGCGCGGCTTTTCTCCTCGTCGCGCCTGGCTCCCCCGAACGCCGCGTCAAAGCCGTACTTGGTCAGCGCCTCCTTCAGCGGCTCGGTCTTCATGGCGTGGGTGTAGAAGCTCGATCCGTGATCGAACGGGTTGACGCCCTTCGCGCGGCCTTCCTGGTTGTGATGCACGATCAGCTCGAAGCCGACCTCGCGCGCGATGCGGTCGCGATGCGCGATCATTTCGCGAAACTTCCAGCCGGTGTCGATGTGCAGCGCCGGGAACGGCAGCGGACCGGGGTGGAACGCCTTCTGCATCAGGCGCAGCAGCACCGAGCTGTCCTTGCCGATCGAATACAGGAACACCGGCTTGCGGCACTCGGCGGCGACCTCGCGGATGATGTGGATGCTTTCCGCCTCCAGCCGCTTCAGCCACACGCCGGCCTGGAGCACGGCCGCCGCCTCCGGCCTGCCTGCCGGCCGCCCCGCATCCGCCGTCTGGACTGTGCTCATCGCACCACGCTCCCCACTGTCCCGATCCACCGCGCGGCCTCGAACACGGCCCCACGCGAGGCGGTTCTTAGAGCAGTTGGCGCACGCAAGGCGAGCCGCATTCGCCGCCCTGCCGCGTCAAAGCCGCGCCGGCCCGCGGGATCGGCCGCCGGCGGCTCACGGCGACGTCATGGGCGAGCAATGAACCCGGTCTTGCCGGGCTGCTTTGAAGGACAGGTCCGCAGCTCCGTCGCGGGAGAGGTGCTCGTCGACATGCCATCGTCATCCCTCTTGGCCGGCCTCGCCACTTGGCGGCAGGCTCCCGATCCCGGGCCGGCGCCCGATGCCGGGCACGCGGCGAGGCTGCCGGCGCTGTGGCGGGACGCCGCCTGGGCCGCCCTGGTCGGCCGGGTGGACGCGGTGCTGCGGCGGCGCCAGGGCGTGATCGAGTTCACCGACGGGCCGGCCTGCGTGTTGCGGGTCGAGCGGTGTCGCGCGCCGTTCGACGTCACGCTGAGCGATGGCGCGCGGGTCCGGGCCGGCGAGCCGGTGGCGGGCGTGCATTTCTGGAACGAGCACCTGCCGCGGTTTTCGGCCGGCGGCCCCGACTTGCGCTGGGCCAAGACGATGCAGGGCCGGATGGCGGTGTCGCTCGGCCTGCTGGCGGATTTCATCGAGCAGGCGCCGGAGTGGCGGGACGTGCGCGCCCTGCGCGGCTGCGCTCCGTTCTATAGCCGGCTGTGCGTCATGCGGATCAGCCGCGTGACCGCCCGCTACGGGTTCGACGTGGTCGAGGACGCGGCTCTCGGCCGCCCGTGGCACGCCTTCGGCGAGAACGTGATGCTGTGGGCGCTGGCGCGCGCCTTCAATCCGGCGGCGACCGCGCGCCAGCCGTTTCGCCGCGAGAAGCACGAGCTCTGGATCTCGCGCGAGCGGCTGCTGGAACGGTACGGCCATCGGCCCGACGGACAGCGGCCGCCGGCCGGCTCGCCCTGATGGCGAGCCTGCTCGCCGGTGGCGCCTGGCTGGCGCTGGTGGGCTGGCTGCTGGCGCGGATGCTGCGCCAGTTCCGCATCCACGCCGCGGCACCGATCGGCGCGGCTGCCCCGGATTTCCGTCTGCCCTCGCTGTGCGTGGTCATCCCGGCGCGCGACGAGGCCGGCAACATCGGTCCCTGCCTGGCCAGCCTGGCCGCGCAGTCGCGGACCTGCCGCATCGTGGTCGTCGATGACAATTCGCGCGACGGGACGGCCGAGGCAGTGCGGCGCGCGGCGCTGCCCCGGGTGGCGCTGATCGAGGCCGGCCCCCTGCCGCCCGGCTGGATGGGCAAGCCGCACGCCTGCTGGCGCGGCGCGCGGGAGGTGCCCGCGGAATGGCTGTGCTTCATCGACGCCGATGTGCGCGCCGAGCCGCATCTGCTGGCCGCGGCGGTCCAGGCGGCCGGGCGGCGCGGGCTGGACATGCTCTGCCTCGCGCCTCGGCACGAGCTGGGCGGGTTCTGGGAGAAGCTGATTATCCCCGCCGGCCTGCTGATGGTCGCCTGCGCCAAGGACATGGCGCGCGTCGGTGCTCCGGGTTCGGCGGACGTCACCGCCAACGGCCAGTTCCTGCTGATCCGCAGCGCCGCCTATTTCGCGGTGGGCGGCCACGCGGCGGTGCGCGGGGAGGTATGCGAGGACCGGGCGCTGGCCGGGCGGGTCAAGGCCGCCGGGTTCCACTTCGCCGTGCTCGCCGGCGAGCACCTGCTGCGCACGCGGATGTACACCGACCTGCCCTCGCTATGGCGGGGCTTCGCCAAGAACGCGGTCGAGATCCTGGGCGACCCGGCGCGCACCGTGGCGGCCGGCGCCGCCGCCGTGCTGATCGGCTGGGCGGTGCCGCTGCTGCCGCTGGCGCTTGGCATCGCGGCCTGGCGGCATCCGGCGCCCGCTGCGTGGCTGGGGCTGCTGCTGGGGCTGGCCGGCTCGGGCATCGTGCTGGGCGTGCTGCTGGGCACGGCGCGGCATTTTGGCGTTGCGCGCGGCTACGCCCTGCTGTTTCCGGTGGCGGCGAGCATGGCGGCCGGCATCGCCTGCCACAGCGCCATGCCGGGGCTGCGCCGGCGCATAGACTGGAAGGGCCGGCCGTGCCGCCCGAGCGGGGTGATCCAGGTGGAGCGGCTCTGATCGCCCAGGAGCGTCGTTCGCGTGTCAGCGGGTGGGCAATGGCGGCCACGGTCGCGGTGGTCGCCGTGCTGCTGTACGCGGTGCGCTACGCGCTGCTGCCGTTCATCGTGGCCGCCGTGGTGGGCTTCGTGGTGCAGCCGCTGTTCGATCGCGCCGCGCCCCGCCTCGGCGGCCGCCGCTGGCCGGTGACGCTGATACTGTACCCGCTGCTGCTCGCGTTCGTCATAGGTGGCGGCTTCCTGGTCGGCCGCATGGCGGTGCGCGACATTTCCCGCGCCGCGACGCGCCTGCCGGGGATGCTGCATGACGCGGCCGGGGCGCTGCTCGGCCCGGGGGGGACCGATCTGTTCGGCACCCGCCTGACCCCGGAGGCGGCAACCCAGGCGCTGGTGGAGCAGGCCAAGGGCATCGCCGGTCCGCTGCTGGCCTCGGCGGGGGAGGCCGCGGGGGCGCTGCTGGCGGGCCTGGTGCTGACCCTGGTGCTGATCCCCTATTTCATGCAGGCCGGCCCGGACCTCGCCGCCGGCGCCATCCGGCTGCTGCCGCCGGAGCGGCGCGGGCCGGTGCGCGACCTGCTGCCGGTGGTCGCGCCGCTGCTGCGCCGCTACCTGCTGGGCGTGCTGGCGGTGGTCGCCTACACCGCCATCGTCGCCTGGATCGGCTTCGGGCCGGTCTTCCACCTGACGGGCGCGGCGTTGCTGGCGCTGGTGGTGGGCGTGCTGGAGATCGTCCCGGCGATCGGTCCGATCGCCTCGATGGTGCTGGTGGGGCTGACGGCGGTACAGCAGGGCAGCGTGCTCGACGCCGCGCTGCTGATGGGCTTTGCCGTCGTGCTGCGGCTGTCGATCGACAACGGCGTGGGACCGCTGGTGCTCGGCCGCTCGGTGCGCGTGCATCCGGTGGTGGTGATGTTCGCCTTCGTCTGCGGCGCCATGCTGTTCGGCGTCATCGGCCTGCTGCTCGCGGTGCCGTTCGCCTCGTGCCTGAAGATCGTGCTCAACCATTACTATTCCGAGCCGATCGCCCCGGGCGGCAGCGCCGAGCCCCAGCCGGTGGTTCAGGTGTCGCCCCAATCCAGCGCGCCGGCCAGCGGCACCGGCCCGTCCGCCGCCTCCTGATAGCCGCGCGTCCACGGCCGCGCCGCCGGGCCGCCGGACTCCGGCTTGCAGGCCAGCACCTGCGCCACCGACAGCATCCCGCGATCGAAGGCGTAGGCCATGCCGGCCATGTACATGCGCCAGATGCGGTATCGCTGCGCGCCGGCGGCGGCGATGGCCGCCTCTCGGTTGGCTTCGAGGCGGCGCACCCAGCGCAGCAGGGTGGGCGGGTAGTGCGGCCGCAGATCCTCCACGTCGATCGGCTCCAGCCCGCTGCCGGCGATCTCGTACAGCACGCGCGAGATATGCGGCAGCTCGCCGCCTGGGAAGACGAAGCGGTTGATGAACTCGCCGCCGGGCGGCCCCTCGGCGTGGCCGTCACGGTCGGCCGTGGTGATGCCGTGGTTCAGCGCCAGGCCGCCGGGCTTGAGCAGCCGTGCGATCGTCGCGAAATAGGCCGGCAGGTTCGCCAGGCCGACATGCTCGTACATGCCGACCGAGACCACCTTGTCGAAGCACGCCTCGCCGGGGATGTCGCGATAATCCTGCAGGCGCACCTCGATGCGATCGCCGAGTCCGGCCTCGGCGATGCGGGCGCGCGCGTAGTCGCATTGCCGCTGGCTGAGGGTCACTCCCACGCCCGACACTCCGTGGCGTTCCGCCGCCCAGATCAGCAGCCCGCCCCAGCCGCAGCCGATGTCGAGCAGCCGCTCGCCCGGACGCAGCCGCAGCTTGCGGCAGAGGTGATCGAGCTTCTGTTCCTGCGCGGTGTCGAGATCCTCCTGCCCGCCACGGAAGTAGGCGCAGGAATATATCATCCGCCGATCAAGCCAGAGCGCGTAGAAGGCGTTTGACACGTCATAATGGTAGCTGATCGCCGCCGCGTCGCGCTGCTTGCTGTGCCGGAAGCGCCACCGTGGGCGGCGCGCCAGCAGCCATGCCGCGCGCTGCACCGCCCGCACCCGGCCGACGCGCTCGGCGATGGCGATGCCGACATGCAGCACGTCCTGCAGCCGGCCCTCCACGGTGATCTCGCCCTCGACATACGCCGCACCCAGGCTGCCCATGTCGCCGGTAATGAACCGCCGCAGCACGCGCGGCGAGCGCAGCGCGATGGTCACGTCCGGCGCCGGCGCGAAGTCGAAGCTCTCGCCGTCCCAGAAGGTCAGGCGCAGCGGCAGGGATGCCTCGCCGAGACGCCGTCGCAGAGTGTCGAGGAAGCGGCGGCGGAGCGACATGCGGAGCGAAACCCACTTTGCCTCGGTCCGCCAACGTCGCGCGCTGCTGCCCGGTTGCGGCCGTCCCGGCGGCGACGGAACTGCGGCGGCGCGGCCGGATGAGAAGTGCCGGGCCCATTGCCGACGTCATTGGAGGATCGGCTTGAGATTGTCGCGTCCCGGCCTTGCCGATCCGCCGGCCTCGATCGCCGCGACCTTGCGCGCGGTGGCCGTCGTGGCCGGGGTCATGGTGCTGCTGTGGTTTCTGTCGGACTTCGTGCTGCTGGTGTTCGCCGCGGTGCTGATCGGGGTGATGCTGCGCGGCCTGGCCGACGCCCTGCACCGGGTCAGCCATATTCCCGTCCGGCCGGCGCTGGCGATCGTCACCATCGGCGTCGTCCTGGTCGCCGCCGGCGTCGCCTATTGGGCCGGCCCGCGCTTCGTCGAGGAAGGCAGGCAACTCGCGGGCGAAATCAGGCAGCGCCTGGAGGAGTTGCGCCAGCAGCCCGACGCTTCGGGCATGGCGCACCTGCTGTCCCAGCGCGCATCCGCGCTCGGGTCCAAGGGTGCGGCGCTGATCCGGCCGGGGCTGGACCTGGTGCGCTCGACGATCGGCACCCTCGGCAGCGTGCTGGTCGTGCTGGTGGCCGCGATATACTTCGCGATCTCGCCGGCGATGTACGTCTATGGCGTGGTCTGCCTGGTGCCGATCGGCTATCGGCCGCGCGCGCGGCACATCATGGAGCAGATCGCCCACACCCTGCGCTACTGGATGATAGGCCAGTGCATCGACATGGCGGTGATCGGCGTGCTGTCCGGCATCGGCCTGGAGCTGGTCGGCGTGCCGCTGGCTCTCGTGCTGGCGGTGGTGGCCGGGCTGTTGACGTTCGTCCCCTATTTCGGCGCGCTGGCGGCGGCGGTTCCGGCGATCATCGTCGCGGCGACGGTCGGCTTTTCGAAAGTGCTCTGGGTGATCGGCGTGTTCCTGGTCTGCCACGGCGTCGAGGGCTACGTCGTGGCGCCTGTCGTGCAGCGGCGCACCGTGGAGCTGCCGCCGGCGCTGACGATCATGGCCATGGTGCTGCTCGGCTCGGCCTATGGCGTGCTCGGGCTGATCCTGGCCACGCCGGTGATTGCCGCCTTGCTGGTGTTCGTGCGCGAAGCCTATGTCGAGGACGTGCTGGGCGACGCCGATGCCGAGACAAGGCCGTACACGGCAATGCCGCGCGATCGCTAGATCTAGCGTCGGGGCGCCTTCAGGGACGCGGGGCGAAGGCGAGCAGCACGTTGCCCGCCATCCCGCCGTACAGCCCATAGCCGGAGTTCACGAACAGCATCCCGCCCGCAACCGTCGGGCCGGCGGCATCGAGCGAGCCGCCGTTCGCGCGCACCCCGTTGACGGCGTTGAACGGCCGCGCCGTGTCATAGTCCCACAGCACTGTCCCGCCGGCGGCCGCGTAGGCCCGGATATGACCGTCGACCGACCCGGAAAGCACGTATTCCGGCGTCGCCGTGACCGCGGCCGACTGCGCCGGGCTGCAATTGTCGCGGCCCGCGCAGGCCGTTCCCGGCGGCGCGGCCCACACCGGCGTCCCGGTGGCGACAGCGAGCGCGTGCAGTCCGCCGCCCTTCGCCGGGTCGAGCGCCAGCTTCTGCCCGAGCACCAGGTTGTGCATGAACGCCACGTCGGATACCGCGGCATAGACGGTCGCGCCGTCCGTCGCGATGCCCCACTGCACGCCGCCGAGCGGGCCGCCGGCGCCGACGCGCCTCTGCCACACGATCCGGCCGCGATCATCGGGATCGAGCGCCCAGACCATGCCGGATTTCTGGCCCACCGTCAGCAGGTGCTTGCCGCCCGGCAGTGTCACGAGATTGGCCGAGCCGCCGATGTCAAAATCCG
The DNA here is from genome assembly GCA_963758455.1 of uncultured Pseudomonadota bacterium. Classification (GTDB taxonomy): domain Bacteria; phylum Pseudomonadota; class Alphaproteobacteria; order Acetobacterales; family Acetobacteraceae; genus CAVRQM01. Next base: position 699,694 of record CAVWVK010000001.1, read on the forward strand.
GGCCATGCGGCGTCGGGCAGTTTGCCTTGTCCGCGGCATAGCAGGCGTTGTTGCCCACATCGCCCGGGGTGAGCTGGCGCGACCACAGGATCGCGCCCGAATCCAGCGACAGGGCGAGCACCGCGTCGCTGGTGCCGGTGACCGGGTCGGAGTGGTTGTCGCCGGTCCCGACATAGAGCACACGCCGCTCGGGATCGATCGTCGGCGTGGCCCAGATCGACGCGCCGGATGGTCCCCACATTTGCGTGCCGGCGCTGTTCTTTCCCTGCCGAGTCGCCTCGGGGATGGTGTAGGTCGTCCAGATCCGATCACCCGTCGCGGCATCGAGGGCAACGACCGCGCCGCGGCCGTGGCAGCACTGATACTTCGGATCGACCGCCGCGCTGTCGTCGCTGCCCGAGACGGGAACATACAGGCGTCCCTCGAACAGCACGGGCGCGCCCGTCACCTGCGACGAGGGTTCGCCATCCGCGGTGACTTTCCACACCGTCTCGCCGGTCGCCGCGTCGACCGAATAGACATGGCCGCCACGATCGCCGAACAGGGCGACGTCGCGGCCGCCGACGCGCGCGACGGTGATCGCGGCACGCACGCCGCCGCCGGCGACATAGTCCCAGTAATAGCACCCGGTCCGGGCGTCGATGGCGTAGACATGCCGGTTCGGACTGCCGATGAACACGCGGCCGCCGACCACCGTGGGCTGGCCCATCATCGCCGCGACGCCGGGGACGCCGAACGCCCATTGCACGGCAAGCCGCGGCAGTTGCGCGGCACTGATCCCAGGGTCCGGCTGATAGCGCCAGTTGCGCGGGCCGCCACCCCAGCCATTGTACGATGGGCCGTCGAGGGAGAACTTCGCGGCAGTGGCGGCGCAGCGGCCGGCCATCGGCGCCTCGGCGCCGATTTTGCGCCCGGTGAGGTATTCGGCGAGCGCCACGCGCTGCGCCGGCGTCAGCGCGGAGCCGGGACCGCTCATCAGCCCCTTGGTCAGCGCATCGACGATGAAGTCCGGCGACATCGCGTGCAGCGAGGCGCGCGCGGGCGCGCGTGTCGCGGGATTGCCGTGGCAGACATTGCAATTGGTCTGGAATACGGCTTCCTGCGCGCTCGGCGACGGTTGCGCCGATTGCGCCAGCGCGGGAACGAACGCGCCCGCCAGAAACGCGCCCGGCAGAGTCGCCAGGAGTGCTACGGTTGCGCACCGCATCGTCGCTCGCCGGGTCGATGGCGCTGTCAGGGCTCCCATCTCAGGTCCGCCTGCCTCCCCGTTCCTGCAAGCATAGCAGGTCTACCGCATCGCCTCGTATTGCCGCCGCACCGCCGCCGCGCCGTAGCGCCGCTCCAGTCGGCGGATGGTGAAATGGCCGCGTGCCTTGCCCTGGAAATGATCGACGAACACGCCGTTGATGAGCGCCCCGCTGGCCGCCCCCATGACCGGCAGCGCCTCGGCGGCGACCTTCCATGCCACCGGCGCCCCGAATCGGGTGGCCGCGACCGTGACCGCGCCCGGCAGCACCTGGTTCAGCGTGCGCCCGGCCATGCCGCCCAGCGCCTGCGCGAAGCCAAGGCGGATGGCATAGTAGCCCAGATCGGCCTCGTCGTCGGCCGAGGCGGGGCTGCCGAGCGCGAACACTTGCAGGCATTCGAGCTTGGCCTCGTCGCTGCCCAGATCCTCGCCCTCCTCGCCCGCTGTCTGGGCGATGGCGCGCATCAGCACGGTGGTGGTGAACGGCAGCTCGGCGATCACCCCTGGCAGCCCGGCCAGCCCGCCGCCGGCGCCAGAGGCCATCGCGGTGGCCATGTTGACCCAGCGCGAGGCCAGCGTGCGGTCAAGCCAGCCAAGGCCGGTGCGGCGTTCGACGCTGCTTGCGGCGACGTCGAACGACAGGCTCAGCGCCCGTTCCAGCGCGCCGCGGATCGCCCCGGTGGCCGCTTCGGGCAGGAAGCGCGCGCCGGGCAGGGCCATCTGGCCGAGCGCGCGGCCGAACAGGCTGGTGAGGCGGACGACCAGGTTGGTCTCGTCAAGCAGCCTGGCGGCGCGGCGCAGGTCGGCGATGTCGCCGGCATCGAACGCGGCATCGGTCATCACGCGGTCTCCCACGGGTTGACGATGGCAACGCCGGTATCGGCGAAATCGGCAACGTTGCGGGTGACGACGGCCAGCCCGTGGACCAGGGCGGTGGCGGCGATGAGCGCATCGGCGACCGGGCGGGGCCGCTGGGCAGACAGTTCGCCCCAGAGATCGGCAATGGGTTCGGTCACAGGCAGAATGCGACGCGCGAAGCCGAGGCGCATCTCATCCAGCCATTGTTGCAGCAGCTTGGCGGCGATCGGATCCTTTCGGCGACGCTGGTGGATGCCGCGAGCGAGTTCGCCGACCGTGATGACGCTGACGAAGACATCGTACGCCCTGACCGAGCCTAGCCAAGCCTGTAGGTCCGTTCGCTTTCGGCGGATGTCTGAAACGAAGCACGTGTCGAGGAGGAAACTCAAAACTCGATATCGCGGGGGGGAGTTTTGTCTCGATATTCAACAGCGGCGTGCATCTCCTCGTCCCACTCTGGACCGCCGGTCAAGACTTCCAGCAGCGTTTTCGTTGGCTGCACCAGGCGGTCATATTCCGCCGCGGACAGCACGACGGCGGCCCGCTCGCCTCGTACCGTCACGGTCTGAGGGCCCTCGTCCCGCGCACGCTTCACCACCTCGCTGAAGCGCGCCTTCGCATCCTGCAATTGCCAGTCGCCCATCGGGTACTGACTAGACTGACTAGGCAGCGACGTCAATCCGGAACCGCGATCCCCAGCTCCCCGGCGACCGCCGCCAGCCGCTCCCACGTCTCCACCTGCAACGGCACGCCATGCGCCAGCCGGTGCGCGCGCGTGCGCGCCTCCGGTTCGCCCGGCACCAGCACCTCGCCGCCCGGCGTCGCCGGCCGCGATGCCTTCACGTAATCCGCATACTCCCGCGTCCTGGCCACGAAATCCGCCGCGCCGAAATGCGCCGGGTCGAGATAGACCGACAGCATCCCGTTGCTGACCCGCCGCACCTTGGGATCCGGCATCGGGCCGGAGGTGTCCCCGCCGGTCAGCACGCCGGCCAGCATCTCGCACATGAACGCGATGCCGCTGCCCTTGTGCGCGCCCATCGCGGTCAGCGCGCCCTCGCCGTTGATCGCCTCGCGCGGGCCACCCGGCGCGAGCGGGCCGTACAAGGCGGCCGGATCAGACGTGAACGAGCCGTCGGGGCGAACCAGCGCGTCCTCGGGGACCGGCTTGCCGCCGCGCGAGGCGACCAGCACCTTGCCCTCGGCCACCGTGCTGGTCGCCATGTCCAGCAGCAGTGGCGGCGCGCCGCCCGCCTGCGGGATGCCGATACAGATCGGATTGGTGGAAAAGCGCCGGTCGACGCCGCCGAACGGGGCCACCAGCTCGCCGCCCGCGACATTGACGAAGTGGATCGACACCAGCCCGGCCTCGGCGGCGCGCTCCGCCCAGTCGCCGATGCGCCCGATATGCCCGCTGCGGCGCAACGCGATGATCGCCATGCCGGCCGCGCGCGCCTTGGCGATGCCGAGATCGACCGCCAGTGGCCCGATGGTCTGGCCGAACCCCCAGCCGCCATCCACGGTGGCGAAGGTCGGGCCTTCGCGGACGACCTCAAGACCGCGGCCGGCCAGCACCAGGCCGCCCTGCAATTCGCGCACGTAGCGCGGCGTGCGGATCACTCCGTGGCTGTCGTGCCCCGCCAGGTTGGCCGAGACGAGGTAATGGGCGATCCGGGCCGCCTCGTCGTCCGCGCAGCCGGCGGCGGCGAAGATGCGTCCCACGAAATCACGCAGCGCGTCGACGGCGACGACGTGCGTCGGCAGCTCGGACACGGCCACGCGGGTCAGACCACGCGGCCGCTATCGGTCTCGATCAGGTGCATCTGGTTCATGTCGGCGCTCAGCCGCAGAGTCTCGCCGGGTACGGCGTTCACCGACGGATCGACACGCGCGGTGACGGGTTTGTCGTCCACGAAGAAATGCACCATCGTCTCCATGCCCATCGGCTCGATCACGTCCACCTTGGCGTCCATCGGCGAGACGCCGGCCTTTGCGGACTCCGCCGGCTGGGCGATGTGCTCGGGCCGCAGCCCCAGGACCATGTCGCGGTCCTTGTACTCGGCGTAGCGGTTGAATCGCTGCTGCGGGATCGCGAGCACCTCGCCATTCGCCAGCTTCACTTTCAGGCCGCCCTCGTCGAAGACATGGACGGGCAGGAAGTTCATCGCCGGGCTGCCGATGAAGCCGGCGACGAAGCGCGACACCGGGTTGTGGTACAGCTCCTGCGGCGGCCCGACCTGCTCGATGCGGCCGGCGTTCATCACCACCACGCGGTCGGCGAGCGTCATCGCCTCGACCTGGTCGTGGGTGACATAGACGGTGGTGGTGCGCACCGTCTGATGCACCTTCTTGATCTCGGTGCGCATCTGCACGCGCAGCTTGGCGTCGAGGTTGGACAGCGGCTCGTCGAACAGGAACACCCGCGGGTGGCGCACGATGGCGCGTCCCATCGCCACGCGCTGCCGCTGGCCGCCCGAGAGCGCCTTGGGCCGGCGCTCCAGCAGCGGCATGAGGTCGAGAATGCGGGCGGCCTCGCCGACGCGCTGCTTGATCTGCTCGCGCGGCACTTTCCGCAGCTTCAGGCCGAACGCCATGTTGTCGTAGACGGTCATGTGCGGATACAGCGCGTAGTTCTGGAACACCATCGCGATGTCGCGGTCGCGCGGCGGGGTGTCGTTGACCAGGTCGCCGCCGATCCAGATTTCGCCGGAGGTGATCTCCTCCAGGCCGGCGATCATGCGCAGCGTGGTCGACTTGCCGCAGCCGGAGGGGCCGACCAGCACCACGAACTCCTCGTCGGCGATGTCCAGGTCGATGCCGTGGACAGCCTGATACGTCTCGTAGGCCTTGACTACCTTGCGGACCGAAACCTGGGCCATGTCGTTCCCTCTGCCGATTCCGGTCAGTTAGGCACAGGGCGCCGCTCAGGGCAACGCGCGGACGAAGTAGCGGACGGTTCTGCCTTCGTCGGGGTGGATGGCCTCGCCCACCGGCCCAAACCCAACACGGGCGTGAAAGGCCAGCGAGGCTAGATTCGGCGGTTCGGCGTTGACTTCGCAGGTGGCCAGCGTGTGCCCGGCAGCGACGGCGGCGGCGAACAGGTCGGCATAGAGCGCGCGGGCGAGACCCCGGCCGCGCGCTCTCGGCGCCACGACGAGGCGGTCGATGTAGACGAAGCGGGGATAGCGGGCGCGGAACCAGGCGAAGTTGAGGCCGGTGTAGGCGCTGTCCTGGTCGAAGGCGATCAGCGCCGCATCGATGTCGCCGATGCCGCGCGCGTAGCAGGCCTGGGTCAGCATCAGCGCGAGGCGTTCGGGGGAGAGCCAGGACAGCTCGGCGGCATGGGCATTGTTCAGCGCCAGCAGCGCCGTCTGGTCCATGTCCGAGAGCGGTCTGGTCGCGGCTCGCGCATTCGGCATCGCAAAGTGCTACCATCATTCCGGCGGCTGCGGACAATGGGAGGTGCCGGGGAAATGTGCGCTGGCATCCCAAGCACCTCCGGCGACGGAGTTTATGCCGCGCCGCGAGCCCTCACCCCGGCCCTCTCCCGAAGGGAGAGCGGAGGCTGCTCCCTCTCCCTTCGGGAGAGGGTCGGGGTGAGGGAGCTTCGGACAGATCGGAAGGTTCGGGTCACGTTGTTCCGGCCCATCGTTGCCCGATCGTCGAGTGACCCAAGCCTTCCGGGCAGCCGCGGATAGCTTGCGAGTTTGCGCTGCTCTCCTGCCGGCACCTTTCATTCGCGTCTTGTGGTCTGTGGCACCTCTGGTCTGCTGCCAACGGTCGCGCATCAGTCGACTTGCTTCGATCGGATACGCGCTTCGGGTGGAGCAGGCTCTATTCGTTTCACCCGCCGCGTGCCTTGCACCCCGCCACAAGCCGCGCCGCCTTCTCGCCCACCGTCGCGGCGCTGTCGCCCGGCTTGTAGATCGAGCCGCCGATGCCGAAGCCGACCGCGCCCGCGTCCAGCCACGGCCGCATGTTGCCGGCGTCGATGCCGCCCACCGGCATCGTCAGCACGCCCTTCGGCAGCACCGCCAGCATCGCCCGCAAGGCCGCGGGGCTGGATGCCTCGGCCGGGAACAGCTTCAGCCCGTCCGCCCCCTCGCGCAGCATCGAGAACGCCTCGGTCGGCGTGGCGATGCCGGGGCAGGCGATCAGGCCGCGCCGCTTGGCCGCGATCACCACGTCGCCGGCGGCGTGCGGGGTCACGATCAGCTTGCCGCCGGCCTCGGCCACCGCATCGACCTCGGCGGCGGTCATCACCGTGCCGGCGCCGACCAGCATCCGTGCGCCGTGCCATTCCGCCAGCAGGCGGATGCTGTCGAGTGGGCGTGGCGAGTTCAGCGGCACCTCGACGATGGCGATCCCGGCGCTCTCCAGGGCCGCCACGATGTCCAGCACCTCGTCCGGCGCCACGCCGCGCAGAATGGCGATCAGCGGGCAGCGCCGCAGCCAGTCCTTCATGTCCATGCGGCGGCCTTTCCTATGCGAGCCAGGCCGCGCGCGGCGGCGTCCTCGTTCTCGATATGCGCCGTCCCGCCGCATAGCGCGATGGCGTCGCGGTACAGCCCGCACAGCGACGCATCCCCGATCAGGCGGACGGCACCGCCCGGCGGCATGGCGGCGCGCACCTCCGTCCCGATCAGCAGGCCGGACAGGTACGAGGCGCTCCCGATCTCGTCGAGCGACCTGAACAGGCCCAGCGTGCGCACGCCGAACAGGTGATGCAGCAAATGCCCCGGCTCGCCGGACCGGACGACGCCACGGCGGAAGGCGTCCTCGTCGTGCGGCGCCTCCGGCATCATGCGGCCGAGAATGGTGCCGGCGCGGATGGCGGAGAACGCCTCGCCGCTGAGATAGGTGGAGAACCCCTCGATCCGCCCGCCGGCGATGCGCGCCCATTTGGCGTGGCTGCCGGGCAGGCAGGCGAGGCCATTGCCGCCCATCGCGTCGATCACGCCGACCAGTTGCGTCTCCTCGCCGCGCATCACCTCGGGCACGCCGGCTTCGTCGTGATCGGACAGGCCGGGGACCAGCAGCACCATCGCGCCGTCGAAGATCACCCGCACCAGCGATCCGGCCAAGGCGTCGGGACTGGCGGGGCAGGGCAGGTAGGGGGCCTCCACCCAGCCCTGCCGGCTGCCGATCATGCCGGCCATCAGCACGGCGGTCTCGCCGTCGGCCAGCCACGCGCCGATCTCGCCGCGCAGCACGGCGGCGAAATTGCCGTCGGCCACGGTCATGATCCCGCGCGGCGCGGCGGCGCGATCGGTCACGCGCCCGTCCGCGTCGATGCGGAAGGCGCGAAAACTGCTGGTGCCCCAATCGACGCCGATCATCGCCGGACGCTATCGCTAGCCGTCGTCGGATGCCAGCAAGGCCGCGTTGCCTCCGGCGGCGGCGGTGTTGACGCTGACCACCCGCTCCTCGGCGAAGCGGAACAGGGTGATCGGGCCGCCCGCCTTCGGCCCGGTGCCGGACAGGCCGCGGCCGCCGAACGGCTGCACGCCGACCACCGCGCCGATCTGGTTGCGGTTGACGTAGGCGTTGCCGACCCGCAGACGCGCGACGACCTGAAGCTGCACCGTCTCGACGCGCGAGTGCACGCCGAGCGTCAGCCCGAACCCGGTCGCCTCGATGGCGTCGAGCAGCGCGTCCAGGCGATCCAGCCGGAAACGCAACACATGCAGCACGGGGCCGAACACCTCGCGGGTCAGCGCCGACGCGGACGGCAGCTCGAAGGCGCGCGGCGCGAAGAAGCTGCCGGCGGCGCAGGCTGGGGGCAGCGACAATTCGAACAGCTTGCGCTGCATTCCGGCCGCGTAGCTCGAGAGAGCCTCGCAGGCTGCGTTGTCGATCACCGGGCCGATATCGGTCGCGGGGTCGAGCGGGTCGCCGATCACCAGCGTCTCGGCGGCGCCACGCAGCATGGCGATCATGCGGTCGGCCACCTCGTCCTGCACGCACAGCAGCCGCAGCGCCGAGCAGCGTTGCCCGGCCGAGCCGAACGCGCCGGTCAGCACGTCGGCCACCACCTGCTCCGGCAATGCCGAGCTGTCGACGATCATCGCGTTGATGCCGCCGGTCTCGGCGATGAACGGGATCAGCGGTCCCGGCCGCGCGGCCAGCGTCCGGGCAATGGATTGCGCCGTTTCGGTGCCGCCGGTGAAGGCCACGCCGGCGATGCGACGGTCGGCGACCAGTGCCGCGCCGATGGCCCCGTCGCCGCACACCAGCCGCAATGCATCCGCCGGCACGCCGGCGCGGTGCAGCAAGCCCACCACGCGGGCCGCGACCAGCGGCGTCTGCTCGGCCGGCTTCGCCGCGACCGCGTTGCCGGCGGCCAGCGCGGCGGCGACCTGGCCGGTGAAGATCGCGGCCGGAAAGTTCCACGGGGAGATGGCCGCGAACACGCCGCGCCCACCGAGCGCCCAGGTGTTGCGCTCGCCGGTCGGGCCGGCCAGTTCGCGGGGCGCCGCGAAATCGGCGCGGGCGCGGGCGGCGTAGTAGCGGCAGAAATCCGCCGCCTCGCGCACCTCGGCGATGCCGTCCGCCAGGGTACGGCCGGCCTCGCGCGCCAGCAGGAACAGCAGCCCCGGACGATCCGCCTCGATCAGGTCCGCCGCGCGGTCCAGCACGGAAGCGCGATGCGCGCCGCCGGCCTCGTCCCAGGCCCGCCAGCCATGCGCCAGCGCCGCCAGGGTCGCGTCGAGCTCGGCCGGTGTGGCGTCGGGCGCGCTGCCGATCAGACGCGAGCGATCGGACGGATCACGAATCTCGCGCCGCGCCCCGGCGCCCGGCAGCGGCGCGGGCAGGGCGGTCGCGCGGATCGCCGCCAGCGCCGCCGGGCCGGCCTCGCGGTCGGCAAGGTCGAGGCCGGCGGAGTTGTTCCGGTCCGGATACAGATCCGCGGGCAGCGGGATGCGCGGATTGCGGCCGAGCATGGTGGCGCGCAGCCGCTGCGCGGGGTCGGCGATGATCGCCTCCTCGGGCACCGCCGGATCGACCAGCCGATGCACGAAGCTGGTGTTGGCGCCGTTCTCCAGCAGCCGGCGCACCAGATAGGCCAGCAGATCCTCGTGGCTGCCCACCGGCGCATAGACGCGCACGGGGCAGCGTTCGCCGACGCTGCCATGATACAGCGCCTCGCCCATGCCGTGCAGGCGCTGCATCTCGAAATCGCGGTCGCCCGCCAATTCGAGGATGGTCGCCAGCGAGTGCGCGTTATGCGTGGCGAAGGCCGGGAAGATGCCGTCGCGCCGCTCCAACATGCGCCGCGCGCAGGCGATCCAGGAAACGTCGGTCGCCACCTTGCGCGTGAACACCGGGTAATCGGCAAAGCCCTGGATCTGCGCGAGCTTGATCTCGGTGTCCCAATAGGCGCCCTTGACCAGCCGCGTCGGGATGCGATGGCCGGTGCGCAGCCCCAGATCGGCGACCCAGTCGACCAGCGGCAAGGTGCGCTTCTGATAGGCCTGGATCGCCAGCCCCAAACCGTCCCACCCGGCCAGCCGTGGGTCGCCGAGGACGGCTGCGAAGATGTCGAGGCTGATTTCCAGTCGGTCCGCCTCCTCCGCGTCCATCGTGAGGCCGATGTCGGCGCGCTTTGCGTCCAGCGCGAGGTCGGTCAGGGCGGCGATCAGCGCCGGCCCGCAGATCGCCTGCTGCAACGGCTCATAGCGCGGGTGCAGCGCCGACAACTTTACCGACACGCCCGGCCCCGCCAGCGGTCCACCGCCGACCCGGCCGATGGCGCCGATGGCGTCGCGGTAGGCAGCGAAGTAGCGGCGCGCGTCGGCATGGGTGCGCGCGGCCTCGCCCAGCATGTCGAAGCTGTAGCGCCAGCGTCGTCCTTCCGCGGATTGGGCGCGCGCCAGCGCCTCGGTGATGCTGCGGCCCATCACGAACTGCCGCGCCAGCACGCGCATCCCGCGCCGCAGCGCGGTGCGGATCACCGGCTCGCCGAGCCGGTTGACCACGCGGCCGATCGCGGCAGGGACACCGGTGCGGTCCGGGTCGTCCAGCGACAACACCCGCCCGGTCAGCATGAACGCCCAGGCCGAGGCGTTCACCGCCAGGCTGTCGGCCTGTCCCAGATGCGCCTGCCAATCGCCGGTGGCGATGCGGTCCTCGATCAGCGCGTCGGCTGTGGCCGTGTCCGGGATGCGCAGCAGCGCCTCGGCCAGGCACAGCAGGGCGACGCCCTCGCGGGTGCCCAGCCCGAACTGCTTCAGGAAGTCGGTGACGTCCGCGCCCGGCCGGTGCGCCGCCCGTGCCCCGCGCACCAGCGCGCGGGCGCGGGCATCGACGCGCGTGGCCAAATCGGGCGGCAGCGTGGCGACGTGCAGCAGCGGGCCGGACGCCCGCTCCTCGGGCGCGCGGTGCAGGCGGCGCAGGGCCGCGCGATCGTCGTTGGTCGGCAGTGCGTCAGGCATGTGCGTCTCCCGGCCGACCTCAAGCCACCGTATCGATCCACCCGGCCAATTCGTGCAGCGCGGTCAGCAGCCGAAAGCGCGGGTGATCGTGCGGCGCCTCAGCCAATTCATGCGCCCAAACTAGCGGATAGGGAATCAGCGCCGCATAGCCGCCGGCTTCCAGCGCCGGCACGATGTCGGAGCGGACCGAGTTTCCTGCCATCACCGACTGCTCGGGGGTCGCGCCGTAGCGGCGGAAGATGCGCCGGTAGGTCTCCGCCGTCTTGTCGCTGACGATCTCGATGCCGGAAAACAGGTCGCCCAGTCCGGACGCCGCCAGCTTCAACTCCTGGTGGAACAGGTCGCCCTTGGTAATCAGCACCAGGCTGCCGCGCTGTCCCAGATCCTCCAGCGCCGCGCGCACGCCGGACAGCGGTTCGACGGGGTGGCGCATCATCTCGCGCCCGGCCGCCAGGATCTCGCCCAGAACGGCGGCGGGCACGCGCGCCTCGCTGATGTCGAGCGCTGTTTCCAGCATCGACAGGGTGAAGCCCTTGGCGCCATAGCCGTAGGTGCCGAGGTTGCGGTGCTCGATCGCCGCCAGGCGCGCCTCGACCGCCTCGGTCGCCGCGAACGGCGCCAGCAGCCGCGCGAAATGCCGCTGCGTCATGCGGAAGAAGGTCTCGTTGTGCCAAAGCGTGTCGTCGGCATCGAGGCCGATGGTGGTGATCGCCATGCCTCCCCCTAGCGTGCCCCCGATGGATACGTCCAGGATGACAGTCCTTCCGGGGCTGGCTACATCCCGCGCATGACGGCGAGCGACATGAACCACCCCGAAGACGAGCCGGCGCCGGAGTCGGAGGCGGAACGCGTGGGGCGCGACCGCCGCTGCCGGGCGATCTTCAGGAGCGCGGTCGACTTCGCTATGATAGCGACCGATCGCGACGGCCGCGTGACGGAGTGGAACCCGGGCGCCGAGCGCGTCCTCGGCTGGTCCGCCGAGGCGATGCGGGGCGAGCCGATCGACTGCCTGTTCACGCCGGAGGATCGGGCGGCAGACCGCCCCGGCATCGAGATGCGGCTTGCCCTGGAAGTGGGGCGCGCCGGCGACGATCGCTGGCACCTCAGGCAGGACGGGACCCGCTTCTGGGCCAGCGGCGAGATGATGCCGCTGCGCGACGAGGCCGGCGTGCATCTCGGGTTTCTCAAGATCCTGCGTGACCGGACTGAACGCCGACTTGCCAACGAGGCTTTCCGCCGGGCCGAGGAGCGGCTCGCCTTCAGCGAGGAATCGCTGCGGCTGGCAACCGACGTGGCCGAGGTCGGAACCTGGGATCTGGACCTGCGGACCGATACCCTCACCTGGTCCGATCGCACCAAGGCGATGTTCGGCCTCTCGCCGCACCGGCCTTGCGACATGGACGATTTCTACGCGGGTCTGCATCCCGACGACCGCGAGGCCACCAGTGCCGCGTTTGCCTCCGCGCTCGATCCGGCGACGCGCGCCACCTACGACGTCGAGTACCGCACCATTGGCCGCGAGGACGGCGTGCTGCGCTGGGTGGCCGCGCGCGGGCGGGGTCTGTTCGATCCTGACGGGCGCTGCGTGCGCGCCATCGGCACGGCGGTCGACATCAGCGCGCGCAAGGCGGCCGAGGCGCAGCTTCGCCGCAGCGAGGCGGAGCTGCGCGAGCTGAACGCGACCTTGGAGGCGCGGGTCGAGCAGCGCACCCGCGAGCGCGATCGGTCATGGAACAACTCGCAGGATTTGCAGGCGATCCTCGACGCGGACGGGGTGTTGCAGGCGGTGAACAAGGCCTGGACCACCGTCCTCGGCTGGCAGGCGGACGAGATCGTGGGGCGTTGCTGCCTCGAGTTCGTCCATCCCGACGACCAGCCACCGAGCACCGCCGCGCTGGCCACCGCCGCGGCCAAGGGCTTGCCGGCCTACGAGAACCGCTATCGTCACAAGGACGGCGGCTGGCGCTGGATCTCCTGGGTCGCGGCACCCGACGAGAACCTGGTGTACGCCAGCGGCCGTCATGTGACGGCCGAGCGCGAGGCCGCGGCCGAACTCGCGGCAACGCAGGAGACGCTGCGGCAGTCGCAGAAGATGGAGGCGGTGGGCCAGTTGACGGGTGGCCTGGCGCACGATTTCAACAACTTGCTGACCGGCATCATCGGTAGCCTGGAGCTGATCCAGGCGCGTATGGCACAGGGCCGGCTGGGCGAGGTGGATCGCTACATCGGCGCCGCGCATGGCGCGGCGAGGCGTGCGGCCGCGCTGACGCAGCGGCTGCTGGCTTTCTCGCGCCGCCAGACGCTTGACCCCCGGCCGACCAACATCAACCGCCTGATCGCCGGCATGGAGGAACTGATCCGTCGCAGCGTCGGCCCGGCGGTGGCCACCGAGGTGGTGGGGGCGGGCGGCCTGTGGTCGGCGCTGGTGGACCGCAACCAACTCGAGAACGCGCTGCTGAACCTGTGCATCAATGCCCGCGACGCCATGCCGGAGGGCGGCCGGCTCACCATCGAGACGGCGAACGTCTGGCTGGACCAGCGCGCGGCCACCGAGCGCGAACTGCCGCCCGGGCAGTACGTCTCGCTGAGCGTCACCGACACCGGCACCGGCATGGCGCCGGACGTGGTGGCGCGGGCCTTCGATCCGTTCTTCACCACCAAGCCGCTGGGCGAGGGAACCGGGCTCGGCCTGTCGATGATCTACGGCTTCGCACGCCAGTCCGGCGGCCAGGTGCGCATCTATTCCGAACTCGGCAGCGGCACGACCATGTGCCTGTATCTGCCGCGTCATCCGGGCGACGCGGAGGACGCCGACGCGATTGCGGGGCCGCCCCGGAGCGCCGGCGTCAGGGCGGGCGGGACCGTGCTGGTGGTAGACGACGAGCCGACGGTGCGGATGCTGATCGCCGAGGTGCTCGAGGAGTCCGGCTATGCCGCCATCGAGGCCGCCGACAGCGCCACGGGGCTGTCCGTGCTGCAATCGGACGCGCGGATCGACTTGCTGATTACCGACGTGGGCTTGCCCGGAGGCATGAACGGCCGGCAACTGGCCAACGCGGCGCGCGCGGCGCGGCCGGGACTGAAGGTGCTGTTCATCACCGGCTACGCGGAGAATGCGGCGGTGGGCAACGGGCATCTGGATCCGGGGATGCAGGTGTTGACAAAGCCGTTCGCCATGGAGGCGCTGCGCAACAAAATACGCGAGATGATCGAGGGTTGAGGTGCGCGGGGTGGCAAAGCCGCGCGCCGCCGGTTTCGTTCTGCCTGCCCCCTCACCCCGGCCCTAGCGGGAGTGGGAGCAGAGGTTGTCCTCCCTCTCCCTTTGGGAGAGGGCCGGGGTGAGGGGACGGCCTCCCGCGACCGTCACGGCCTCGCTCGCCGCCGCGACCCCGGCGATCAGGCACTCATGCAGCCCGGCATCGGCTTCTCGCGCGCACAGGAAACCGGCCACGAAGGCGTCGCCCGCGCCGATGCCGTCCACCACCTCCACGGCTTGCGCGGTGACGCGCGGCCGCGCGTCGCCCTGGACCGCGTAAGCGCCGCTCGCGCCGTCGGTCACGACCAGCGTCTCGCCGCGCCACGCCGGGCGCAGCGCCACCGCCTCCGCGGCGTTGGCGAAACAGGTGTCCGCCTCGCCGATCCATTCAGCGAAGGCAGCCGCGCCGACCGCGTCCAGCCAGGCGCGCGACCCGGCATCGGCGCTGATGCGGCAGGCGCGAGCCCGGGCGGCGCGCAGCAGCCCCAGCACCGCCGCGCGCGGCCCGGGCGCGGCCAGCGCGTGACCCGAGACATGCAGCGTGCGCACGCCATCGAGCAGCGCGTCCGGCAGGTCGGCCGCACAAAGGCGCGAGCTGGCGCCGCGATCGGTGTAGAAGCTGCGTTCCCCATCCGGCTCGACGATCGCCACGATGCTGCCGGTCGGCGCCGCGTCGTCGATCGCGAGGTGCGCCGTCACGCCATGCGCCTCCAGCGCCGCCCGCTGCGCTGCCGCGTCGGCACGGCCGACCCGCCCGGCGAAGGCGGCCGCGCCCCCGAGATGGCCGATCCAGCACGCCACGTTGGCGCCCGAGCCGCCCGGCCGGCTCTCGATCGCCGCCGGGCAATCGGTGCCGCGCGCCAGCGGCCCGGACGGGCGCACGATCACGTCCGTCATCACGTCGCCGACGACGAGGATCACCGCATCGCCGCCAGCGCCACCGCAACCCGTGCCGCGAGCCGCGCATTGCCGCGCACCAGCGCGATGTTCGCCGCCAGGCTGCGGCCGCCGGTCAGCGCCAGCACGCGCTTCAGCAGGAACGGCGTGGCCGCCTTGCCGCCGATGCCCTGTTCCTCCGCTTCACGCACCGCCATCTGAATGGCGGCTTCGATCTCGGCACCGTCCAGCGCGTGCTCGGCGTCGATCGGGTTGGCGATCAGCACCCCGCCGGGCACGCCCAGCGCGCGCTGCGCCGCGATCACCGCCGCCACCGCCTCGGGCGTGTCGCAGCGATGCTCCAACACCTGTCCGCTGTCGCGCGCGAAGAACGCGGGGAAGGCCTGGGTGCGATAGCCGACCACCGGCACGCCCTGAGTCTCCAGCACCTCCAGCGTCTTGGGGATGTCCAGGATCGACTTGCAGCCGGCGCACACCACGGCGACCGGGGAGGCGGCCAGTTCCACCAGGTCGGCCGAGATGTCCAGGCTGCGCTCCGCGCCGCGATGCACGCCGCCTATGCCGCCGGTGGCGAACAGGCGGATGCCGGCGCGAGCCGCCAGGAACATGGTGGCCGCAACCGTGGTGCCGGCGGTCACGCGCTGCGCCACCGCCACGCCCAGGTCGCGCCGCGAGGCCTTGGCCGCGCCCTCGCGCGCGGCCAGGGCCTCCAGCGCGTCGTCGGACAGGCCGATGCGGCAGCGTCCGTCGATCACCGCGATGGTGGCGGGCAGGGCGCCGGCCGCGCGCACCTCCGCCTGCACGGCGCGCGCGGTCTCGGCATTGCGCGGATATGGCATCCCGTGGGTGATGATGGTCGATTCCAGGGCGACGACGGGGGCGCCATCGGCGAGGGCGGCGGCGATCTCTGGGGCGATGTCGAGCATGGGCGGGACTTCCGAGGCGGAGGAGTCTGGTTCATAAGCCGCATCAATTCCAAAGGGGAGCGCCCGCCCGATGCGCTTGCGCACGTTGCCCGCCGGGCCGGCGACGCTGGCCGGCCCAATGCCGGCCGGTGCGGTGCTGGCCGGTGCGATGCTGGCCGGCGTCGTCCTGGGTGCGCTGCCGCTGCTGGTGGCGCGGCTGGCGCCGTTGCAGGACTGGCCGAACCACATCGCGCGGGCGCATATCGTGCTGGGGCTGCTGCACGGCAGCGCCTTCTGGTCGCGGTTCTATCGCCTGGACGGTTTCCTGGTGCCGAACGCCGCCCTGGACGTCGGCATCCTGGGGCTGGTCCGCCTCGGCCTGTCCACCGAGGCGGCCGCACAGGTCTTTCTGTTGGCGACTTACCTGGTGTTCATCGGCGGCTTCTGCCTGCTGGCGCGGTCGCTGCGCGCGTTCTCGCCGCTCAAGGTCGCGTTCGCCATCCTGCTGTTCTACAGCCAGGCGCTGTTCTGGGGGCTGGTGAACTACGTGCTCGGCGCCGGGATGCTGCTCGGCTTGCTCGGACTGTTCGTGGCGGCGGATCGGCGCCCGGTGGTCCGCCTGGCCATCGGCGCGTGTGGCGCGGCGCTGCTGCTGTTCACGCATGTGGTGCCGGCGGTCGCCTGGATCATGGTGCTGGGCTGCTTCGACCTGGTGCGTTTCATCGCCAGCCGCGAGCCGGCCGCGCGGCGCGTCGTCGGCAGCGCGTCGTGGCTGCTGGCGTTGCTGGTGGTCGGCGGCGTGCTGCACGCGTTGCCCGGCAGCACCGGGCACAATTTCGCCGTCTCCTATACGGGCGGCGCCATGCGCGGCATCCTGGCCTGGAAGCTCGGCCTGTTCGTCAAGCTGCTGCTGGGCGGCAGCGTCTTGCAGGACGCGGTGAGCGCGCTGGCGCTGCTGGCCTGCATCGTTGCCGTGGCGCTCGGCCGGCCGCGCCTGGCCGCCGGGCCGGCGCTGGCGGCGGCGGCCCTGGCGCTGGCGACCCTGGCGGCGCCGCAGCGGCTGGGCATCGGCTCGCTGCTGGATGTGCGGCTGGTGATCCTGGCGCCGCTGCTGGCCGCGGCGGCGGTGCGGTTGCGGGGTGGACGAGTGGCCGGCGTGGCGGCCGCCGCCGTGCTGGCGCGCACGCTGCTGATTGCGGCGCAGTGGCATTCGGCGGGGCTGGTGTTTCGCGACTACGCCCGGGCGGCGTCCGCCCTGCCATCCGGCGGACTGATGATGATGGCGTACGGCACGCCGCTGGCCCACGTCAGTTGGCCGCGGTTCTGGTCGCCGCCGATCACCTCCATCGCCACGCAGGTGGTGCTGCGCGACATCTTCATGCCGGCGATTTTCGCCAACCCGGCGCAGCAGCCCATCGCGCGGCGGCCGGAGTACGATCGCCTGGCGCAACCGTGGGACATTTCCGACGCGGCGCACCTCGCGGCCACGACCGCGACGCTGGCGCCGGTCTGCGCCGGGCGGCATTTCGCCGGCGTCTATCTGACGGTGCTGTATCCCGTGGCGTTCATCGCCCGCGACGCCGCCGGCGCCCTGCTGCACGCGCAGCCGGATTTCCTGCTGTTGGATGCTTGCAAGCTGCCGCGTTGAGAGGCGGAACAGGTTCCGCCCTACGACACCTCCGTCCGCCGTCCCGCCTCTCGCCCCCGTAGGGCGGAACCTGTTCCGCCTCCTTAAGCGTGCAGCGACGCGTCAAACCCGTCCGGCAGCACGCCGCGCGGACGGATCAGGTCGTACGGCGCGCGCGCCAGAAACCGGCCGGTGCCCGGCTCGGCCTGCACGCGGCCGTCGCGCATCGCCACGCGCCCACGCAGCACGGTGGCGACCGGCCAGCCCGTGACCTCCATGCCCTCGTACGGCGTGTAGTCGATGGTGTGCTGCATCAGCGCGTTGGTGAGCGTGGTCTTTCGCGTGGCATCCCACAGCACCAGGTCGGCGTCGTAGCCGATGGCGATGCTGCCCTTGCCGGCAAGGCCGAACAGCCGCGCCGGATTGCCGGCGATCAGGCGCGCGAACGTGTTGAGGTCGATGCGGCCCTTGGCCACGCCCTCGGAGAAGATGATCGCCAGCCGCGCCGCGAGCCCCGGGATGCCGTTCGGGATGTCGCGGAACGGCGCGTTGTCGCCATGCGCGCGCTTGCCGCGGGCACTTCCGTACGACCAGCCGCTATGGTCGGAGCTGACCACGTCCAGCACGCCGCGACGCACCAGATCCCACATCGCCGCGTGGTCGGCCGCCTCGCGCGGGCTGGGGCTGCACATGAACTTCGCACCCTCGAAGCCGGGTCGGTCCATGTCGGAGGCGGCGAGCGTGAAATACTGCGGGCAGCTCTCGCCCCAAACCTTCAGGCCGCGTCGCTGCGCCGCCTCGATCTCGGCCGCGACCTCGGCGCAGGAGACGTGGAACACCTGGATCGGCTGATCCACCAGCTCGGCCAGCGCGATGGCGCGATGCGTGGCCTCGCGCTCGATCATGCGCGGGCGGCTCCAGGCGTGGTATTTCGGAGCGGTCAGGCCGGCCGCCAGCAGCGCCTCGGTGCGCCAGTTGATTGCGTCGTAGTTCTCGCAGTGCACGGTGACGAAGGCGCCGTTGCGGCGCGCGGCGGCCAGCACGCGCAGGAAGCCGCGATCGTCCAGATGCGAGGAGTCGTAGGTCAGGAACACCTTCAGGCTGCGCACGCCCGAGGCGACCACCTCCGGAATCTGCTTGAAGATCACCTCGTCGGAGGCGTCGGTGACGATCTGGTGGAACGAGTAATCGACCATCGAGTGCCGCGCGCGGCGGCGGTACTCGGCCAGCGGCTCCAGCACGCCTGCGCCCTTGAATTGTGCCGAGAACGTCACGACCGTGGTGGTGCCGCCGGCCAGGCACGAGCGGCTGCCGGTCTCCCAGGTCTCCTCGTCGTGGGCTCCGGAGGCGTCTTGCAGTTGCTCGATGTGGCAGTGGGTGTCCACGCCGCCCGGCAGCACCAGCAGGCCGCCGGCGTCCAGCGTGTCGACGCCCTCCAGCGCCTCGCCGATCGCGGCGATGCGGCCGGCGCGGATGCCGACATCGGCGCGCATGGTGTCGGCCCCGGTCACGACCGTGCCGCCGCGCACCACCAGATCGTAGTCGGCCATTGGCTGCCTCCGTTGTCCGCGTGGGCGCTGATCTTGTCGCGGGGGCGCCTCGCCTGGCAAGTCGGCCGCCGTGCGTCGTGTCGAGGCATGGTAGCTATGGTCGCGTCCGGCGCGAACCCGCGGCGGTGATGCGGGGGCCAGGCCGATGATGATGCGCGCGGACGTCGTCTACGACTTCCCGACCTGGCTGTACGGCCTGGCGATCGTGATGCTGGCCATGCTGGGCAGCGTGATCGTGCAGGTAGTGCTGCACCGCTTCACCAGCGTGGCGTTCCGCGAACAGCACGCCACGGCGGTGACTGCGATCTTTTCCATCATTGGCGTGACCTACGCGGTGCTGCTGGCGTTCGTGGCGATGCTGACGTGGGAGGGTTTCAACCGCGCCCGTGCTGCGACCTTCGCGGAGGCCGGGGCGGTGGCCGAGCTGCACCGGCTGACCGACGGGATGCCACCGCCCATGGCCAGCACGCTCGACGCCGCGCTGGACGCCTACGTGCGCACCGTGGTTGATGTCGAGTGGCCGGCGCAGGCGCGCGGCGATCAGGATTCGAGCGGTGAACGCTGGCTGCACGCCCTGCACGCGGCGATCGGCGCCGACCGGCCGCCCAGCGCCGGCGAGGCGAACGTGCAGGCACAGTTCATCGCCCAGCTCGGCCTGTTGAGCGCCGCGCGCCAGGGGCGGCTGCTGGCGGTCCAGGCGACCGTGCCGGCCGTGGTCTGGGTGGTGGTGCTGGTTGGCGGGGCTCTGCTGATCGTGTTCAGCTCGCTGTTGGGCGCGGCGAGCTACACGCTGCATATGCTGATGACCGCGGCGCTCAGCGCGTCGGGCGCGTTGGTGATCGTGCTGATCGTCTCGCTCGACAGCCCGTTCCGCAGCGACTTCCGCATTTCGCCGGACGCCTTCAGTATGCAGAGCATGGTGCCGCCGTCGCAATGAGTAGGTGGCGTCGTGCCCGGACCTGACCGGGGCGCCTGACGGGGAGACTTGCGGCATGGCCGAACATTTCGACTTCATCATCGCCGGCGGCGGCTCGTCCGGGTGCGTCGCGGCGACCCGGCTGGTGCGCGACCACGGCGCGCGCGTGCTGCTGATCGAGCGAGGGCAGCGGCGGCAGCCTACGCTGATGCAATGGCCGGCCGGCTACATGAAGTATCTCGCCCGCGAGGACTTCCTGGAGATGCACCAGACGGTGCCGCAGCCGCAGCTCGGCGGGCGCGCCCCGATCATCCCGCAGGCGCGGCTGCTGGGCGGCGGCAGCGCCGTCAACGCGATGGTGTACATGCGCGGCCAGCCCGAGGACTACGATCACTGGGACGCCTTTCTCGGCGGCGGCAGCGGTTGGTCGTATGCCGACCTGCTGCCGCATTTTCGCGGCATGGAGCACAACACGCGGCTGCGCGACGAGTACCACGGCACGGACGGGCCGCTGTGGGTCTCCGATCCCGGGATGATCGACCCGATGGCGCAGGCCTACATGACGTCGATCCAGCGGCTCGGCGTTCCCCGCAACCAGGACTTCAACGGCCGCCAGCAGGCCGGCGTCGGGCCGATGCAGCACACGATCGGCCGGCACCGGCGCAGCAGCGCGGTATCCGCCTTTCTGTCGCAGGTCGAGCGCGATCCGCGCCTGACCATCGCGACCGGCGCGCTGGTGACGCGCATCCTGTTCGAGGGCACGCGCGCGGTCGGCGTGGAATACGTGCAACGCGGCAAGACGGCGCAGGCGCGCGCCGCCCGCGAGGTGCTGGTCGCGACCGGCACCTACAACACGGCCAAGCTGCTGATGCTGTCAGGTCTCGGCCCCGCCGAGCATCTGCGCGAGCACGGCATTGTCGCGCGCGTCGATCTGCCGGGTGTCGGGCGGAACCTGCAGGATCACCACGAGGTGCCGGTCATCAGCGCCACGCGCGGCAAGCGCGGCTATTTCGGTCAGGATCGCGGCTGGAACATGATCCGCAACGGCATGCAATACTTGCTGACCCGTTCCGGTCCGGTGACGACGACCGGGGTGGAGACCTGCGCGTTCCTCGATCCCGACGGCGGCGAGCGGCCGACCATCCAGTTGTATTTCGTGCCGACCGTATATCTGGATCGCGACGTGACCGACGTGCGGGCGACCTATGGCTGCACCCTCACGCCCTGCCTGCTGCGCCCGCGCGCGCGCGGCAGCGTGTGGCTGCGCTCCGCCGATCCGCGTGACAAGCCGGTGGTGGACAGCAATTTCTTCGGCGACCCGGACGATCTGCGGCTGACGCTCGCGGCCATGCGGTTTGCCCGGCGCGTGCTGGATACGGACCCGCTGGCCGGCCTGATCGACCACGAGATGCTGCCGGGCCGCGACACCGACAGCGACGCGGCGCTGGCCGCCTATGCCAAGCGGATGGTCAAGACCAACTACCACCCGGTCGGCACCGCGCGCATGGGCCCCGACGACGACCCGATGGCGGTGCTGGACACAAGGCTGCGGGTGCGTGGCGTGGACGCGCTGCGGGTGATCGACTGCTCGGCGATCCCGTTCATCGTCTCCGGCAACACCAACGCGATCGCGCTGGCGCTGGGCGATAAGGCGGCGAGCCTGCTCGCGGGCAACGCCGGCCCCGGGAGCTTGGGATAAAACGTTGCTGATTCCTGCGAGGTTCCGGCGCATGATCGGTGGGAACCATCGGGAAGGGCTCGAAAGCACATGAGCATCCACTATCGGCTGCCGCTGGCGATCGCCCTGTTGCTGGCGATCGGCACGGCCCGCGCCGACTCGCTGTTCGATCACGCGCGGCAGTACACGGCACAGTCTGGCCAGGAGATCCGGATCGGCCGGCACGCTCTCTGGGATCGCAAATGCCAAGCAAGGCAAGAGCCGCTCGTGCATATCCTTGCTGGTCCCAGGAACGGCGCGGTCACAACGCGACCCGGCGTATACACGGTCAAACAGAGTCTTGGATCGACCATCTGCAACGGCCGTCAGGTCTCGGGGATCTTCGTGTTCTACCGGTCCTCGCCGGGATTCCACGGCACCGATACCATTCGGTATTCCGTGGACATCGCCGAGCAGCCCGTCGTCAACTCGGTCAGCGTGCTGGTCCAGTAGCCGATTGTGCCGCCTGCCTGGCGCGCTCCTCGGCCACCAGCTCCTTCTTCGACAGCTTGCCGATCAGCGTCTTGGGCAAGGTGTCGCGGAACTCGACGTGCTTCGGCATCTCGATCGGCGAGAGATGGTCGCGCAGGAACGCGCACAGCGCATCGGCGTCCAGCGCGGCCTCGGGCTTGCGCACCACGAACGCCTTGACCGTCTCGCCGCGATAGGCGTCGGGCACGCCGACCACGGTACATTCGGCGACCGCCGGGTGGTGGTAGATCGCGTCCTCGACCACGCGCGGATAGACGTTGAACCCGCCGCACAGAATCAGATCCTTGATGCGGTCGACCACGAACAGATAGCCCTGCTCGTCCATCGTGGCGATGTCGCCGGTGCGCAAAAAGCCGTCCGGAGTGAAGGCGGCGGCACTTTCCTCCGGATGCCGCCAGTAGCCCAGCATCACCTGCGGCCCCTTGACGCAGATCTCGCCGCGTTCGCCCAGGCCCACGCGGTGCAGCGGCTGTTCCGGGTCGCGCAGCTCGATGACGGTGCCGCCCATCGGCTGCCCGATGCTGCCAGTCTTGTTGAGGCCGCCGGGCGGGTTGCAGCACAGGCAGGGACTCGATTCCGTCAGGCCGTAGCCTTCCACCACCACGCAGCCGGTGCGCGCCTCGAACCGCTGCTTCACCTCGGGCGGCAGCGGCGCGCCGCCGCTGATGCAATAGCGGATGCTGGACAGGTCCGCGCGGCCCGGATAGGCGGCGAGCGCGTTGAACATGGTCGGAACCCCCGGCATGTAGGTGGGCCGCCGCCGCGCGATGGCGCGCACGGCCTCGCGCAGCACGAAGCGCGGCAGCATGACGATCTCGGCGCCGGAGAACACCGAGAACAGCAGCACCGTGGTCATCGCGAACACATGGAAGAACGGCAGCGCCGCCAGCATCCGCTCCTGGCCCGGGCGCGTGTCCTTGAACCAGCGCACGCCCTGCACCGTGTTGGCGTACAGGTTCGCGTGGCTCAGCATCGCTCCCTTAGGTGTGCCCGAGGTGCCGCCGGTATATTGCAGCACCGCCACGTCGCGCCGCGTGTCGATCGCGACTTCGGCGACGGGCGCGCGCGTGGCCAGCAGGTCGCGCAGCCAAACATGGCGGTCGTCATGCGGCGGCGTCGCGCGCTCGCGCCGCTTCAGTGCGTGGAACAGCACGCCTTTCGCGCGCGGCAGCATCGCCGCGAACCGGCAGACCAGCAGGCGCGGCACCGCACCGCAACGCAGCATCGCGGCGGCCTTGGGGTAGGTCGCGGTCAGGTCCAGGGTGGCCAGCATCGCCAGGTCGGCGTCGCGCGCCTGCTGCTCCAGCTCGCGCTCGGTGTACAGCGGATTGCAATTCACCACGGTCAGCCCGGCCCGCAGCGTGGCGAAAAACAACAGGGGATAGGCGGGACAGTTCGGCAGCAGCAGCCCAAGCCGTTGCCCCGGCTGCAAGCCCAGGGCTTGCAGGCCGGCGGCGATGCGCTCGACCATCGCCGCCGCCTGCTTCCAGGTGGTCCGCCGGCCAAGGAAATCCCAGGCCGGACGGTTTGGGAAACGCGCCGCCGCGTCGCGCAGCATGGCGTGCAACGGCTGGACGGGGATCGGCGCGTCCCACGCCACGCCGTCCGGGTAGTGGGCGAGCCACGGATACGGCTCGGTCCGATGCACGTCCATCACTGCCCTCCGCCTGAGAGGCGATCGCCTGGCGTGATCGTCAGGCGCGATCAGAACGTCGTGCGGGTTCCCAGAGCGACAATGTCGATATGGTTGCTGTAGGTGCCGCTGAGCAGGTCGCCGGTCGGCGAAAGCTCGTGGATCGTGCTGTCATCCACGAAGATGTGCGCGTAGCCGAAATCCACCGTGGTCTTTGCCAGCACGCGATAGCTGGCGCCGACCGCCAGCCAGTAGCGATTGGCGTCGGGCACCCGCGCCGTGAGGTAGGCCTCGCTCACCGGCGTCTTGTCGAACGCGGTGCCGGCGCGCAGGGTCAGCCGATCCGTCGCCTGATAACTGGCGCCGACCGCCGCGAAGAAGCTGTTGTGGTAGTGCTCGGGTGTCGCGTTGATGAGCTCGCCGCTGTCGCGGAACACGTCGAGGGTCTTGAACCGCGACCAGTCGGTCCAATCGAGGTCCGCGTAGCCGATCCAGCGCGGCGCGATCTGCTGGGTGACGCTGACGCCGGCGGTGTCGGGCAGCACCAGCTTGGCGGTGGCCCCGCTGGCGCGGAAGGCCGGGCTGAGCGAGAGCGGCAGCGGCATGTCGAAACTGGCGGTGCCGGAGAAATCGTGCTGGATGCGGCTGCGGTAGGTCAGGCCGATCTTGGTGCCGGGCACGGGGGTAATCAGCGCGCCGAAATTGTAGCCGAACGCCCAGTCGTCGCCACGCAGGCGGAACAGCCCGTCGCCCAGCGGCAAAGCTTGCCCGAAGGCGTCGTAGGCCACGGCGGCCGAGTTGATCGCGGTGGCGAACTCGGCGATCGCGTAGTCGGCCGACACGCCGGCGCCCAGCGACAGCCAGGGCAGCGCCTGCCAGGCGATCGCCGGATTGAAGTCCAGCGTCTCCAGCTCGGTCTTGTCGGCCTGGTAGCGGCCGATGAAGTCCGGGCCGTAATAGGTGGCGAGGCCGAACGGCGAGGTGATCGCCAGGCCCACCGTCACGTCGGGCGAGACCTGGTAGGTGAGATAGCCGTTCGGCACCACGGCGAGGTTGCCGCCGTCGCGCCCGTTGGCGCCGCTGATCGGCTGGCCGAAGGCGTTGGTGGCGGTGCCGTGGAAGGTGAAGGACGGCGCGATCAGGCTGCCGCCGAGTGCGACCTGCATTCCCGGAAGCTGCGTCATGCCGGCCGGGTTGGTGAACACGGTGGCCGGCGTGTCGGCGGCCGATCCGCTGCCGGCGAATGCGGTGCCCTCGCCGACGGCGCTGTCTTCCTTGAGCTGGAACGCCGCGGCATGAGCGCGCACGCCGGGCCAGGCCGCGGTCGCCGCGATGATCGTCGCCGAGGCCAGCAGGCGCGCGCGGGGCCGAGAACGAATGGACATCTCGAACAAGCCTCCCTGTCCGCCGCCGCGCCCTGGTGCCGGGCCGGCGCCCGTCGTTGCGGGCAGCCGTCAGACAACGCGCGCAGGGCGCGCGATGTCAACAGTTTTGGCGCAAAAGGTGCGCAGAGTGACGTAAGGGGTAGCTAACGCCGCAAGATCAGCAGCGTCGACGAGCCGCTGGCCAGCAGCTTGCCGTCAGCGTCGACCAGTTTCGCCTCCGCGAAGGCGGCGCGGCGGCCGTGGCTCAGCACCAGTCCGGTGGCCTCGACGCGGCCGGTCCGCGCCGTCATGGGGCGATGGTAGGCGAGCTTGAGTTCCAGCGTGGTCGCACTGTGGTCCGCATCCAGCAAGGTCTGCACCGCGCAGCCCATCGCTGTGTCGAGCAGGGTGGCCGCGTAGCCGCCATGCACGGTGCCGCCGGCATTGTAGTGATCCTCGTCAGGAGTGCCGGTGAACACCACGCGCCCGGGCTCCACCACGCTGGCGGACAAGCCCAGCCGGGCCACCATCCCGTGCGGCGCCACCTCGCCGCTGAGGTAGCGTTGCAGGCGCTGCATCCCGGTCAGCCGCGGCGGCTCCGTCGGCGTCGAATCACCCATCGCGCACTCTCCTCTTGCGTCACGGCCGCGAGGCCTCTATCTAGCCGAAAGGCAGGGTGACGTATAGGGCAAGCGACGGCGGCCCGATCAGCGGGGACAGCGTGAAGCAGGATATCGGCGCCGAGGTGCTGTATACCGTGACCCGCCTTGCCGACGATCTGGGGATCACGCCGCGCACCATCCGCTTCTATGAGGACAAGGGACTGATCGCGCCGCGCCGTGCGGGCGTGACGCGGGTGTACACGCATCGCGACCGGGCGCGCATGAAGCTGATCCTGCGCGGCAAGCGGCTGGGCTTTTCGCTGCGCGACATCCGTGAGTTCCTCGATCTGTACGACGTGGATGCGACGCAGGCAGCACAGATGCGCCGGCTGCTGCGTGCGGTGCGCGACCGGCTGGACGAGCTGGAGGAGCAGCGCGCGGCCCTCGATCAGACGCTGGACGAGCTGCGCGACATCGAGGCGCAGGCGCAAGTGCGGCTGGACGAAAAGGAAATGGCGGCCGGCCGCGGCCGCAAGCGCACGGTGCAGGCCGCGCAGGGAGGCATGAAATGAGCGACATCGTGATCGCCGGCTATGCGCGTTCGCCGTTCCACCTCGCGACCAAGGGCGCGCTCGCGCGCGTGCGGCCGGACGATCTGGCCGCACAGGTGGTGCGCGGGCTGATCGAGCGCACCGGAATAAAACCGGAGGACATCGAGGATCTGATCCTCGGCTGCGCCTTTCCGGAAGCCGAGCAGGGGCTGAACGTGGCGCGGCTGATCGGCTTGCTGGCGGATTTGCCGCTGACGGTGGGCGGCATGACGGTCAACCGCTTCTGCGGCTCGTCGATGCAGGCGATCCACATCGCCGCCGGCGCCATCGCGATGGGCGCCGGCGAGGCGTTCGTGTGCGCGGGCGTGGAGAGCATGAGCCGCGTGCCGATGATGGGCTACAATCCGCTGCCGAATCCGGCGCTCGCGGAAAAGTCTCCCGGCGCCTACATGGGTATGGGCGACACCGCCGAGAACGTCGCCCGCCAATGGCAAATCCCTCGCGCCGACCAGGAAGCGTTCGCGGTGGAAAGCCAGCGCAAGGCGGCGGGCGCGCAACAGGCGGGACAATTCTCGGAGGAGATCGTGCCGATCCGCGTCAACGGCCGCGCGGTCGCGCAGGATGGCTGCATCCGCCCGGACACCACCGCGGAGGGGCTGGCGGCGCTGAAGCCGGCGTTCGACGCCGCGGGCACCGTCACCGCCGGCACCGCCTCGCCGCTGACCGACGGCGCCTCGGCGGTGCTGGTGTGCAGCGAGGCCTACGCGGAGCGTGCCGGCCTGTCGCCGCTGGCGCGCCTGCGCGGCATCGCCATTGCGGGATGCCAGCCGGAGATCATGGGCATCGGCCCTGTGCAGGCGTCGCGGAAAGCGTTTGCGCGGGCGGGGATCGAGGCGCGCGATCTGGACGTGATCGAGCTCAACGAGGCATTCGCCAGCCAGTCGATCGCCTGCATCCGCGACCTCGGCCTGGATGCCGCGCGCGTCAACCTGGACGGGGGAGCGATCGCGCTGGGCCATCCGCTTGGGGCGACGGGGGCGCGCATCGTCGGCAAGGCGGCCAGCCTGCTGGCGCGCGAGGGCGGCCGCTACGCGCTGGCGACGCAGTGCATCGGCGGCGGCCAGGGCATCGCCACCGTGCTGGAGCGCGTGTGATGGCGCCCTGGCATCAACCGGGTCGCGGTGATCGGCGCGGGCGTCATGGGTGCCGCCATCGCGGCCCATGTCGCTAACGCCGGCGTCAAGGTGCTGCTGCTCGACATCCCGCCGGGCGAGGACGACAACCGCAACGCGCTGGCCGAGGCCGCGATCGCGCGGATGCTGAAGTCCGATCCCGCGCCGTTCATGCATCCGGCTGCGGCGAAGCTGATCGAGACCGGCAACACCGAGGACGATCTCTCCCGCCTGTCCGAGTGCGACTGGATCATCGAGGCGGTGATCGAGCGGCTGGATGCCAAGCAGACGCTCTATCGCCGCATCGAGACGGCGCGGCGCCCAGGTTCGGCGGTGTCGTCGAACACCTCGACCATCCCGCTGGGGCGGCTGGTGGAGGGGATGCCGGAGTCGTTCGCGCGCGATTTCCTCATCACGCATTTCTTCAACCCGCCGCGCTACATGCGTCTATTGGAACTGGTGACGGGCACGCAAACCGATCCGGCGGTTGCGGCGCGCGTCTCGCGCTTCGCCGACATGGCGCTGGGCAAGAGCGTGGTGGCCTGCCACGACGCTCCGGGATTCATCGCCAACCGCATTGGCGCGTACTGGCTGCAACTCGGCCTCACGCGCGCGATGGATCTCGGGCTGAGCGTCGAGGAAGCCGACGCCGTGATGGGCAAGCCCGTGGGCATTCCAAAGACCGGGGTGTTCGGGCTGCTCGATCTCGTGGGCCTCGATCTGATGCCGCACATCAACGCAAGCCTGGCCGGCGCGCTGGCCGAGGGCGACGCGTTCCATGCCGCCAATCGCGACGTGCCGCTGCTGCGCAGGCTGATCGCGGAGGGCCGCACGGGGCGCAAGGGGCGCGGCGGGTTCTATCGCCTGGACCGCGCCAGCGGGCGCGGCAAGGAGGCGCTGGATCTGGCGACCGGCGAGTACCGTCCCGCGCAAAAAGCCGAGCCGCCGGAGATCGCCGCCGCCGGGCGCGACTTGCGCGCGTTGCTGACAGCGCCGGGGCGGATCGGTGACTACGCCTGGGGCGTGCTGGGCCGCACGCTTGCCTATGCGGCGGGGCTGGTGCCGGAGGCGGCGGACGACATCACCGCCGTCGATGCGGCGATGCGGCTCGGCTACAACTGGAAGCAGGGGCCGTTCGAGCTGATCGACCGGCTGGGCGCGGCGTGGCTCTCCGAGCACCTGGCGCGCGACGGCATCGAGCCGCCGCCGCTGCTGCGCATGGGAAAGCCGTTCTACCGGGTCGAGGCGGGGCATCGGCAGGCGCTCGGCGTCGATGGCGGGTATCACGACATCGCGCGGCCCGAGGCCGTGCTGCTGCTGGAGGACATCCGCGCCGCGCAGAAACCGCTGCTGAAGAACGGCTCGGCCTCGCTGTGGGACATCGGCGACGGTGTCGCGTGCTTCGAGGCGACCAGCAAGATGGGCACGTTCGATCCCGGCGTGTTCGCGCTGCTGCAGCAGGCGATCGCGCTGGTGGCCGAGAAGTATCGTGCGTTGGTGATCTACAATGAGGGCGGCAATTTCTCGGCCGGCGCCAATCTGGGCCTCGCCTTGTTCGCCGCCAATATCGCGGCCTGGAGCGAGATCGAGAAGCTTGTCGATGGCGGACAGAAGTGTTTCAAGGCGCTGAAATACGCGCCGTTCCCGGTGGTCGCGGCACCATTCGGTCTGGCGCTCGGCGGCGGCTGCGAGATCGTGCTGAACAGCGACGCAGTGCAGGCCCATGCCGAGACCTATATCGGCCTGGTCGAGTGTGGCGTGGGCCTGGTGCCGGGCTGGGGCGGTTGCGGCGAAATGCTCGATCGCTGGCGCGGCGTCTTGCCGAAGGGGCCGATGCCGGCGGTGGCGAAGGTGTTCGAGCAGGTGAGCACGGCGACCGTCAGCAAATCGGCGGCCGACGCCAAGGCGCTGATGTATCTGCGTCCGACCGACGGCATCACCATGAACCGCGACCGGCTGCTGGCGGATGCCAAGGCGCGGGCGCTGGCGATGGTCGATGGCTATGTGCCGCCCACGCCGCCGGAGTTCGTGCTGCCCGGTCCCTCGGGCCGCGTCGCGATGCAGATGGCCGCGGATGGCTTTCGCAGGCGAGGAATCGCGACGCCGCACGACATCACGGTGGCCGCTGGACTGGCCGAAGTGCTGTCGGGCGGCGAGACCGACATCATCGACACGGTGAGCGAGGCGCGGCTGCTGGAACTGGAGCGCGGCGTGTTCATGCGGCTGGCGCGCACGAACGCCACGCTGGCACGCATCGAGCACGTGCTGGAAACCGGCAAGCCGCTGAGGAATTGACCTTCATGTGACGCGGCCGTCCCTACCACCGCCGTCATGCCCGGACTTGATCCGGGCATCCACGAGCCACTCCGCCAGATTGCGTGGCCGGGTGGATAGCCGGGTCAAGCCCGGCCATGACGGTACGTCGGAGCGAGAGGCATCGGGAGCAACAGGCCATGCAGACCTACACGGCGCCGCTGCGCGACATGCGCTTCACCCTGCACGAACTGCACGGCGCCGACGCCCTGCCGGCGATGCGGCGGTTCGCTGAGTTCTCGCCGGAGCTGTACGACAGCGTGCTCGAGGAAGCGGCGAGGTTCACCCGCGAAGTGCTGCTGCCTCTGAACGCGTCCGGCGACGAGGAAGGCTGCCACATCGAGAACGGCGTGGTGCGGACCCCGCAGGGTTTCCGCGCCGCTTACGACACGTTCCGCGATGGCGGCTGGACCGCACTGGCCAGCGATCCGGAATGGGGCGGGCAGGGACTTCCGGAGAGCGTCAACAAGCTGGTCGAGGAGATGATCTGCTCGGCGAACCTGTCGTTCAGCCTGTATCCCGGTCTGACGCACGGCGCGGCGCAGGCGCTGCGGGACCACGGCTCGGACGAGCTGAAGCGCGTGTACATGGGCAAGCTGGTGGCGGGGGTGTGGTCGGGGACGATGTGCCTGACCGAGGCGCATTGCGGCACCGATCTTGGGATGCTGCGCACGCGCGCCGTGCCGCAACCGGATGGGTCGTACCGCATCACCGGGAGCAAGGTCTTCATCTCGTCCGGCGATCACGACTTGACCGAGAACATCGTGCATCTGCTGCTGGCGCGCCTGCCGGACGCGCCGCACGGCACCAAGGGCGTGTCGATGTTCCTGGTGCCAAAGTTCATTCCGACCGACGACGGCAGGCCGGGGGCGCGCAACGGCGTGGTCTGCACCGCGCTGGAGCACAAGATGGGCCTGCGCGCATCGGCTACCTGCCAACTGAGCTTCGACAACGCGACCGGCTGGCTGGTGGGTGCCCCGAACAAGGGGATGCAGGCGATGTTCACCATGATGAACGCGGAACGCGTCTCGGTCGGCGTGCAGGGCCTGGGCGTCGCCGAGGCGTCGTACCAGGGCGCGGTCGCCTATGCGAAGGAGCGGCTGCAAGGCCGCTCGCTGGCCGGCGCGCATCATCCCGACAAGCCGGCCGACCCGATCATCGTCCATCCCGATATCCGGCGCACGCTGATGACGATGCGCGCCACCACCGAAGGCTGCCGCGCGCTGGCCGGCTGGGTGGCGCGCGCGGTTGACGCCGCCGCGCACGCGGATGACGCGGAGGCGCGGCAGGAGGCGACCGACTTCACCGCGCTGATGACGCCGATCGTCAAGGCGCTGTTCACCGACCTCGGTTTCGAGGCGGCGAGCCTGGGCGTGCAGGTCTATGGCGGCCACGGCTACATCCGCGATCATGGCATGGAGCAGTATATGCGCGACGCGCGCATCGCCATGATCTACGAGGGCACCAACGGCATCCAGGCCCTCGACCTGGTCGGCCGCAAGCTCGGCCAGCACAACGGCCGCCTGCTGCGCCGCTTCTTCCACCCGGTCGCCGCCTTCATCGAGGCGCGGCGCGACCACGCGGAACTGGGTGCGCTGGTCAAGCCGCTGGAGCGGGCGTTCGGCGCGTTGCAGCTTGCCACCGGATACATCGCCGAGCAGGGACTGCGCGATCCGGAGGAGGCAGGCGCCGCGGCCACCGAGTATCTGCGGCTGTTCGGGCTGGTGGCGCTCGGCTTCATGTGGGCGCGCGCGGCGCAGGTGGCGCTGGAGAAGCTGCCAGTCGCGGATGGCGACGCGCAATTCTACCGCGACAAGCTGACCACGGCGCGGTTCTACATGGAACGCGTGCTGCCGCAGGTCGGCGCCTTGTATGCCGCCATCAAGTCTGGCAAGGCCGCCATGATGCAACTGGACGAGGCGGCGTTCTGACATGACCGATCGCGAGGCGATGACGTTCGACGTGGTGGTGGTCGGCGCCGGCCCCGCCGGGCTGTCGGCCGCCATCCGCCTCAAGCAGCTTGCCCCCGAGGCCACGGTCTGCGTGGTCGAGAAGGGCGGCGAGGTGGGCGCGCACATCCTGTCGGGCGCGGTGATCGAACCGCGCGCGCTCGACGAACTGCTGCCGGACTGGCGCGAGCGCGGCGCGCCGCTGGACACGCCGGTGACGGACGATCGCTTCCTGTTCCTCACCCGCACCCGTGCCATTCGCCTGCCGACGCCGCCGCAGATGCGCAACCACGGCAACTTCGCGGTCTCGCTCGGCAATGTCGTGCGCTGGCTCGGCCAGCAGGCCGAGGCGCTGGGCGTGGAGATCTATCCCGGCTTCGCCGCCGCCGAATTGCTGGTGGAGGACGGCCGTGTCGTCGGTGTCGCGACTGGCGACATGGGCGTGACGAAAGCCGGCGAGCACGGACCGAACTGGCAGCCGGGCATGGAGTTGCGCGCCACCTACACGCTGTTCGGCGAGGGCTGCCGCGGTAACCTGTCCAAGCAGCTCATGCCGATGTTTGGACTGCGCGAGGGCAAGCCGCCGCAGACCTATGCGCTGGGCGTCAAGGAGTTGTGGGAGATCCCGGCCGACCAGCACAAGCCCGGCCTGGTCGAGCATAGCGTCGGCTGGCCCTTGCGCCCGGGCACCTATGGCGGCTCGTGGCTGTACCATCTGGGCGAGCGGCTGGTGTCGTATGGGTTCGTCGTTGGGCTGGACTACGACAACCCGTGGCTGTCGCCGTTCGAGGAGATGCAGCGGCTGAAGACGCATCCCGCCATGCGTCAGCATTTCGAGGGCGGGCGGCGCATCAGCTACGGCGCGCGCGCGTTGTCCGAGGGCGGTTGGCAGAGCATCCCGAAACTCACCTTTCCCGGCGGCGCGCTGATCGGCGATTCGGCGGGGTTCCTCAATGCGCCCAAGATCAAGGGCACGCATTGCGCGATGAAAAGCGGGATGCTGGCCGCCGAGGCGCTGGCCGACGCGCTGGCGCACGGCCAACCGGCTGAGCCCGCATCCTACACCGAGCGGTTCCACGCAAGCTGGCTGGCCGATGAGCTGCGCGGCGCGCGCAACATCCGGCCGAGCCTCGGCAAGTTCGGGCTGTATGGCGGCATCGCCTATTCCGCGCTGGACACGTACCTGTTGCGCGGTCGCGCGCCGTGGACCTTCGCGCACCACGCCGACCACGAGACTCTGAAGCCGGCGGCGAAAATGCCGCGCATCGACTACCCGAAGCCGGATGGCGTGCTGACCTTCGATCGCCTGTCCAGCGTGTTCATCAGCAACACCAACCACGAGGAAGACCAGCCGCCGCATCTGCGCCTGCACGATCCGGCGCGGTGGGAGAGCGTCAACTGGGCCGAATACGCCAGCCCGGAAAGCCGCTATTGCCCGGCCGGCGTCTATGAGGCGATCGAGACCGAGGGCGGGCATCACCGCTTGCAGATCAATGCGCAGAACTGCGTGCATTGCAAAACCTGCGACATCAAGGATCCGACGCAGAACATCGACTGGGTGACGCCCGAAGGCGGCGGCGGCCCGAACTATCCCGGCGGCATGTGAGCGCCGGCGCCCCTCACCCCGGCCCTCTCCCAAGGGGAGAGGGAGCAGAACACCCTCTCCCTCCGGGAGAGAGCCGGGGTGAGGGGGCTTCTCTTCGCGACCGCACGCTGTTCGTCACCGGCGCCTCGCGCGGCATCGGCTTGGCCATCGCGCTGCGCGCGGCGCGCGACGGCGCCCGTATCATCATCGCCGCCAAAACCGACACGCCGCATCCGAAACTGCCCGGCACCATCCACACCGCTGCCGCCGCCATCGAGGCCGCCGGCGGCCGGGCGCTGCCGGTGGTCTGCGACGTGCGCGACGACGACCAGATCGCCGCGGCCGTCGCGCGCGGCGTGGCGGCGTTCGGGGGCATCGACATGCTGGTGAACAACGCCAGCGCCATCTCGCTCACCGGCACCGAGGCGACCGAGGCCAAACGCTTCGACCTGATGCAGCAGGTGAACGCGCGCGCGACGTTCCTGTGCGCCAAGCACGCCATTCCGCATTTGCGGCGCTCGGATCGCGCGCATATTCTCACGCTGTCGCCGCCGCTCAATCTCGATCCGCGCTGGCTCGGCCCGCACATCGCCTATACGCTGGCCAAATACGGCATGACGCTGGTGACGCTGGGTCTGGCGGCGGAGTTGCGCCGTGATGGCATCGCCGCAAACTGCTTGTGGCCGCGCACCACAATCGCCACGGCGGCGGTGGCCAACCTGCTGGGCGGCGAGGCGATCATGGCGCGCAGCCGGCGGCCGGAGATCGTGGCCGACGCCGCGCACGCGATTCTGACCCGCGATCCGCGCGACATCACCGGCCAGTGCCGCATCGACGACGAGGTGCTGGCCGGGCAGGGCGTCACCGATCTCGCGCGCTACGCCGTGACGCCGGGCGCGTCGCTGATGCCGGACTTCTTTCTCGATCCGCCATAACGTCTTGATCTCCGCGTTCAGTCATTCCAAATGACCGGCCATATCAACTGACCGGAAGGTTGATGCCATGACCGAGACGCTGACGGCGACCGAATTCAAGGCGAAGTGCCTGCAAATCCTCGACCGGCTTGGCGCGGGCGAGGTCGAGCGCGTGGCCGTGACGAAGCGAGGCCGCGTTGTGGCGATCCTTACGCCGCCGCCGCCGTTGGCGAACGAGGTGCGCAAGTTGCACGGCTTCATGCGCGGCTCGGTGGTGATCCCGCCGGGCATCGACTTGACGGAGGCGGTTCAAGCCTGATCCGAAAGCATGGTTCGCCGCCGTCATGGTCGGATCGGGAATCAGGGCGGCCCCTTTCACGCCGGAGATCGCGATCGATTCCTCGCACCTTCCAGGCATCCTGCACGGCGATCCCGCGGATCGACTGCTGATCGCGACGGCGCGGCATATGCGCGTGCCCATCATCACCCGCGACCGGAAGATCATCGCCTACGCCGCGCAAGGCCATGTCGAGGTGGTCGCCTGTTGACGCGGCAACCAGCCGCTCTCCCTTGCCAGTCAAACGATTTGCGCTAGTCTCGCGGCCAGCCCGCCGGGTCTATTCCGCCACGGACGCGGGCGCCGGGAGGAACGCAATGAGCCGCATGAAGCTGGGCGACAAGGCGCTGGTCGTGGCGATGGACCACGCCCGCACCCAAGGTGTGTCCCCCGGCCTGGAGAAGCCGGGCGAGGTGCTCGACCGCGTGCTCGACGCCGGGGCGGACGCGGTGATGACCTCGTACGGCGTCATCAAGCACTACCACTCGAAGCTGATCGGCCGGGTGCCGACCTTCCTGCGCCTGGATGGCGGCCCGAGCTCGTACCGCGAGGACTGGCTGCACTATTCGGATTGGCGGCTGCTGCACACCGTCGACGACGCGCGCCGGCTGGGCGTTGATGGCGTCTGCCTGATGGGCTTCATGGGTGCCGAGGTCGAGATGGACACGTATGCCATCGTCGCCCGCGTGGTGGGCGACTGCGCGGCCGACGGGCTGCCGGTAATGGTGGAGACGCTGCCCAACCCCACCGAGCGCATCCCCGACCCGATGGACGCGGACGCGATGGCCTCGGCCAGCCGCATCGGCTTCGAGCTGGGCGCGGACATCGTCAAGACCTACTACACCGGCAGCGCCGCGAGTTTTCGCCGCGTCACCGAGACCTGCCCGGCGCCGGTTCTGATCGCCGGCGGCACGCGCATGGGCACGGTGCGCGCGGCGCTGGAGGTGGTGCATGGCAGCATCGAGGGCGGCGGCCGCGGCGTCGTGTTCGGCCGCAACATCTGGCAGAGCAAGCAGCCGGGCGCGGTGGTCGCGGCCATGAAGGCAATCATCCACGACGGCGCGGACGTGACGACCGCGATGGACCAGGCCGGGCTGCGGGGGTGAGCGCGGACGGGCCGGACGGCCCGTTCCTGATTGGCATCGACGTCGGCACGCAGAGCGTGCGCGCCCTGCTGGCCGACCGGCGCGGCCGCACGCTGGGCGTGGCCAGCCGGCCCACGCCGACCCACCGGCTCGGCGACGCCGGCGCCGAATACGAGCCCGACCATTTATGGCAGGCGGTCCTGTCGGTGCTGGGTGAACTCGCGCGCCGCGTGCCGCCGGGCGGCGAGGTCGCGGGAATGGCCGCGGCCAGCATGGGCGAGGCCTGTTTCCTGCTCGACGCGGACGGCGACGCGCTGGCCCCGGCGATCGCCTGGTTCGACCGGCGCACCGAGGCCGTCGGCGCCCGTCTTGCGCGCGAGATCGGCGCCGAGACGCTGTTCGCCATCACCGGCCAGCACCCGGATTCGACCTGCACGCTATGCAAGCTGTTGTGGCAGCGCGAGGCCACGCCGGCACTGTTCGCGCAAGCGCGCCGTGCGCTCAACGTCGCCGACTGGGTCGCCTGGAGGCTGTGCGGCGAGGCGGCGACCGATCCCAGCCTGGCCTCGCGCACCCTGTGCCTGGACATCCACGCACGCGACTGGTCGCGGGCGCTGCTCGACAGGGTGGGGATCGACCCGGCGCTGCTGCCGCCGATCCGGCCGAGCGGGACCACGCTGGGCCGCGTGCGCCCCGGGATCCTGGCCGCG
The DNA here is from genome assembly GCA_963758455.1 of uncultured Pseudomonadota bacterium. GTDB lineage: Bacteria > Pseudomonadota > Alphaproteobacteria > Acetobacterales > Acetobacteraceae > CAVRQM01. The sequence goes on from CAVWVK010000001.1 coordinate 735,808, forward strand.
ACCGGCCTGCCGGGGCGGCCCGTTGTGGCGGTGGGCGGGCACGATCATGTGGTCGGTGGGTTCGCCGCCGGCAGCGCGCGGCCGGGCTGTCTGCTGGACAGCATGGGCACCGCCGAGGCGCTGTTCCTGACGCTGGCCTCGCCCCCGAGCGGGCCGGACGCGCGTGCCGGCGGCTTTGCCCAGGGGATCATGATGGCGGAGCGGCCGCTGGCCTATGTCGGGGCTGGTCTCAACTGCTCGGGTGGCGCGGTGGAATGGCTGCGCGGCCTGCTCGGCGAGGCGCCGTCGCGCGCCGCGTTGCAGGCCGAGGCGGAGGCCGAGCCGCCCGGCAGCGGCGGCGTCTGCTTCCTGCCGCATCTCGCCTATGGAGGGCCGCCACATCGCGACATCGCGGCGCGCGGCGCCTTCATCGGCCTGACCACCGCCGCCGGCCGCGGCGCGCTGCTGCGTGCGGTGCTGGAGGGGCTGGCGATGGAGGCGCGGCTGGTGGCGGACAGCATGGCGGCATTGCCGGGCATCGGACCGCCGGACGAGATCAGGGTGATCGGCGGCTCGATCCAGAACGACCTGTTCCTGCGCATCAAGGCCTCGGTGCAGAACCGCGCGCTGAGCGTGGTGGCGCAGCCCGAGGCGACCGGGCTGGGTGCCGCGTTGCTGGGCGGCATCGGCGCCGGCCTGTGGCCGGACCTGGCGGCGGCGCACGCCGCGATCCACGCGGCGACTGGGCGGGATTGTCATACGGTCGCACCTGTGCCGGAATGGGTGGCGCGCTACGATGCGCTTTACGAGCGGGTGCATCGCGGCCTTTACTCGGCGCTGCGCCCGGTCAACCACACGCTATCTCGCCTGTACGCCACGCACGGCGCATGATGCGACGTGCCGACCAAGCCCGGACACACGGGCGCCACCTGGGGGAACAACGAGCATGAACAGGCTTTTCGGGGCGGCGTTCGCCGCGCTGGCTCTCGCGGCGACGGCCACCATGCCCGCGCAGGCCGCCGGGAAACACTACACCATCGCGCTGATCCCGGGTCTGACCACCGACGCTTTCTACATCACCATGCACAAGGGTGCGCAGGCCGCGGCCGATGCGCTGGGCGACACACTGACCTTCCAGGGTGCGCCCGATTTCAACCCGGTGACGCAGGTGCCGGTGCTGGACGCGGTGATCGCGCGCCACCCGGACGCCATCCTGATCGCGCCCACCGACAAGGTGCAGTTGATCCAGCCGCTGAAAAAGGCGGTCGACGCCGGCATCAAGGTCATCACCGTCGACACCTTCATCGGCACCGGCCACTACCAGACCGGCAGCGGAAACGCCGATTTCCCGCTGTCCTACATCGCCTCGGACAACGTGCTCGGCGGCGAGATCGCGGCGCGAGCACTGGCGAAGGCGATCGGCGACAAGGGCAAGGTCTATGTGTCGAATGTGGTGCCCGGCGTGTCGACCACCGACCAGCGCGAGGAGGGCTTCAAGGACGAGATGAAGAAGCATCCGGGCATCACCGTGCTGGCCACGCAGTTCAACAACGACGACGCCAACAAGGCCGCCGGCCAGTTGCAGTCGGTGCTGGCGCGCAACAGCGACCTGGCCGGCGTGTTCGGCGCGAACCTGTTCTCGGCGCTCGGAGCGGCAAACGGCATCAAGCAGTCCGGGGCGACCGGGAAGGTGAAAGTGGTGGCGTTCGACGCGCCGACCTCGATCATCGACCAGATCAAGAGCGGGCTGGTGGACATCGCGATCGCCCAGCACCCGGCGGAGATCGGCTATTTCGGCGTGGTCGCGGCGCACGCGGCGCTGTCGGGCAACTCGATCCCGACCAGCATCGGCACCGGCTTCACGGTGATCGACAAGCAGAACGTGGACGATCCGGCGGTGAAGAAGTTCATCTATTCGGATTGATGGTCTCGGTGAGCACGCCGCGGATCGCCATCGCCGTCACGGCCGGGCTTGACCCGGCCATCCAGCACCACACGCGAGAGCTGCGTGCCGGTGGCGGATGCCCGGGTCAAGCCCGGGCATGACGGCGGGAGAGGCGGCGGCCCGCACCACCATATCGGCACCCCAACCGCCGCGCGAGGCGGCGTGGATCGCCTGGCTTGCCGCTTCGCGCGCGTGGCTGTTCCTGGCGCTGCTGCTGATCGGCTTCGAGGTCTGGTCGCAAGTCGCGTTTGGCGCGACCTTCATCGCCAACCCGTACAACATCCGCTCCATCGCGGTGTTCGCGACCGCCCCGCTGCTGCTGGCGATCGGCCAGACCTTCGTCATCATATCGGGCGGCATCGACCTGTCGGTGGGTTTCACGATGGGGCTGGCCGCGGTGGTCGTGAGCCAGGTGACGAACGCGGCGACCCCGCCGCTCGGCGCCTGGGGCGGCCTGCTGGCCGGAGTCGCCGCGGCGGCGCTGGCCTCGTTCATCCCCGGGCTGGTCAACGGGCTGCTGATCGCCCGGCTGCGGGTGCCGCCGTTCATCGGCACGCTGGGAATGTACGGCGTGGCGCGCGGCGTCGCCTATCTGGTGGCCGGCGGCACCACGGTCCCGGTGTCCAATCCGATCCTGGGCCAACTCGGCAACGGCACGCTCGGGCCGGTGCCGGTGGTGGTGATCGCCACCGCCGTGGCCATGCTGGGCTTGCACTACCTGCTGTCGCAGACCCGGTTCGGCCAGTACACCTACGCCATCGGCGGCAACCGGCAGGCGGCGGTGCGCGCCGGCATCAACGTGCGAAGCGTCACCATTTGGCTGTACATCCTGGCCGCCCTGTGCGCGGGTCTCGGCGGCGTGCTGTATGCCGGCCGCTTCTCGGCCGGGGCCGCGCAGGCCGGCGAGCCGCTGCTGCTGGACAGCATCGCCGCCGTGGTGATCGGCGGCGCCAGCCTGTTCGGCGGCTCCGGCACCCTGGTCGGCACCTTGATCGGCGCGCTGATCGTGGCCGTGATCCAGTACGGGCTGGTGTTCATCAACGTCGAGCCGTTCTGGCAGTTCGTCGCCGTCGGCGTGGTCATCATCATCTCGGTCCTGGTCGATCAGAGCCAGCGGCGGGGAGGGCGCGTCGATGAGTGACGCCCTGCTCGAGGCGCGCTCGGTCAGCAAGCGGTTCGGCGGCGTCCACGCGCTGGAACACGTCTCGTTCCGCGTCGGCGCCGGCGAGGTGGTGGCGCTCGCCGGGGACAACGGGGCCGGCAAATCGACGCTGATTAAGATCATCAGCGGCGTGTTCCAGCCGGACGAGGGCGAAATCCTGTTCGAGCAGGCGCCGGCGGTCTTCGCCAATCCGAACGAGGCGCGCTCGCGCGGGATCGAGACGATCTATCAGGATCTGGCGCTGGCCGATAACCTCGACGTGGGCGCCAACGTGTTCCTCGGCCGCGAGCCGATGCGCAGACTGTTCGGCCTGTTGCCGGTGATCGACCGCAGGCGGATGCGCGCCGAGGCGGCCGATGCGCTGGAGGCGCTGGACATCGGCCTGGACCGGCTGGACCGCCCGGTGCGGGCACTGTCCGGCGGGCAGCGGCAGTGCGTGGCGATCGGCCGGGCGATCCACTGGAAGGCCCGCGTGCTGATCATGGACGAACCCACGGCGGCCCTGGGCGTCCCGGAGCAGCGGCGGGTGATGGACCTGATCCGCAGGCTCAAGGCGGCCGGGGTCGGGGTGATCTTCATTTCGCACAACCTGGTCGACATCCTGGCCGTGACCGACCGCATCGTGGTGCTGCGACGTGGCATCGTGGCCGGCGAGGTGGCCACCGCAGGGGCCAACCCCGACGAGATCGTGCGCATGATGGTGGGTGGGTAGCAAAGGGTGGGGGGCGTGCTAAAAAGCGGCGCGATCATCGTTGCGGCCTGAGAGGGACGTGCAGGAATGAGCGGCAGCGCCACCGATCAGCCCTCCGGCGCCTTTCGCACGCCCACCGCGCGGGCGCGCAAGACGCTGATCTTCGCCAACGACAAGTCCAGCGGCAAGACCACCGCCGCCAACGCGGTGCTGGTCTCGCTGCTGCAACGCTACCCGATCCTCATGCGCAACATCGAGGTGCGCGAATACGAACGCAACCCGCGTCTGTCGGCGATCTTCCGCAAGGAGGACGGGTTCGGCAACATCGTGCATCGCGACGCGCGCAACGCCGCCGCGTTCGACGTGTCGCGCGAGCTGGCCTACGACCCGAATGCCACGCAGTGGGACGACCTGCTGTACGACATCGGCATCGGCAACCTGATCGTCGATCTCGGGAGCAACATGTTCACCGAGATTTGCCGCATCCTGGACGACGAGCCGCGCCCGATCTTTCCCGACGACAGCGAGCGCGTCGGCGTGGTGGTGCCGGTGACGACCGCCGGCGACTCGATGGAGAGCGCCATTGCCGCGATCGACCATGTGGTGAGCTGGGGTCCGCAGAGCCGCGTGTTCATCGTGGAGCAGGAGTATCTCGGCCGCTTCAGCGACGACATGCGCGAGTGGACGACCTATCGCGACCGGCTGCTGGGCGGCGAGCCGGGGCGGGTGCGGGTGATCCGGCTGGAGAAATTGCAGGTGGCCGACATCGGCGGCGTGGTGTTCCAGCGCATCGACCGCATCGTGTCCGACGCCCAGGCCACCTTGCGCTCGGACAAGCTGCAAGGTGCTGCCCTGCTGCGTGCGCTGCGCCGGGCGCGGGCGGAGATCGCGTGGGGGAACCGGGCGCTGGAGGCGATGAAGCCGGTGGCGGATTGGTTTGCGACGTAGGGAAGCAATGTTTTCGGCCGAGGTGGGATACGCTGGCTACCCCGAGCATCGTAATTTGCGGCTTGACCTGCGAGCGCGCAGATCGCTTGGGAGATCGGACGCCGGAGCGCGATTGAACCGGCCGCGGGTTGGTTCGCGAGGAACAGGCAATTCGCTCCTTGACAAGGTCCCAGGAATCGGTCATGGTGACCGGACACAATGACTGGAAAAAAACGGTGGCTGCGCTGTCCCAAGCTGATGCTAAGCGTGATTTTCTGACAGTTTGCCGCGGCGCGATTCAGAATGAGGAGCGCGCCTACGTGAAGGACAAGGCAGACAAAGCATATTTGACGCTCGACCCAGAGCTTCGGCATCATTCTGGTCCAGTTCTGGATATTAGAGCCCAATTCTTCAAAGATAATTTTTCACGCTGTTCTTCGCTCGTAAAGGATGGACTATGCTTTCGCCTCACTCTGCGTGGGACGAATCAGTGCGTTTACGCGCGCAGACACACGAAGTATTCCGACCCGTGTGATACCGTGATCGAGAACTGGCGGTCTCAGGTCGTGAACAATGCTCTTGCTCAGCAGCAGGAGGCCAACTTGATACGTAAAATCGCCTGGTTCGAGCGTCAAAGCGATTCTGGAAGGGAGGATGTCCTGGGGGCCATCAAAGAACTGAAGTTTGGTATTGCCCATATGGCGATCGGACATCGCCCCTTTGATGAAGGGCAGATTCAGCAAGACGGTTGAGCGGCGAGGGCGAAACAAATTGCGGCGTTGGTTGCCAGACCGACCCGTAGCCGGTCATAGTTATCACCTGTGAGTAAGCATATCGGATGGCCGCAATGCCCGAAGTGATAGAGATCAGTGCCGGCGACGTCGCTGCGGAGTTGCAGCGCCGCGGCATCAGTTCCGACGAGCGCGTGACACTGACCATTGCGGCCGAGCGGGAACTGATTCCCGGGCGCCGCGAGTCCCGAGCGCGTGTAGTAGCCGCCGGTCTCACCGACGACGACATCGACCAACTCGTCAAGCAAGCCCAAAGGGAAGTCGAGCCGCCTCCCGGATGAGGGTCGTTGTCGATACCAACGTCTTCGTCAGCGCCGCCCTGAAGGACAAGTCTCTGCCAGCGCTGGCCGTGCATCTCGTCGAGCAGCGCGGCACCCTTCTCAAGTCGGTCGCGACGGAACGACAGCTCTTTGAGGTCTTGAGTCGCCCGTATCTGGCGCCGCTGATTGCGCCGATCACGCGCGACTGGCTGGCGAGACTGATGGCGGCTGCGGAAGCGATCACGATTGCCGAGCGCATCACGGCCTGTCGCGACCCCACCGACGACAAATTCCTCGAACTCGCCATAAACGGCCACGCCGACTTCCTCGTGTCCGGCGATGCCGACTTGCTGGCGCTCAATCCCTTTCGAGGAATCCCGGTCGTCCAACCAGCCAGCTTCGTGCAGGGCACGATGCGGTAAGCCGCCGGCGCCCACCATGTACACGGGAGGCAGAAACGCTCGCCCCGGACGCTCCCCCTTGCGCCGGGTCGGGAACCTCGCGAAAACGCCTCTAAGCTCTGAGGAAACCGTCGAATGCGCCTCGCCGTGCTGAAGGAACGACACGCCTCCGAACACCGCGTCGCCGCCACCCCCGATACGGTGAAAAAGCTGGTCGCCCTCGGCCTGACCGTCGCCATCGAGACCGGAGCCGGGGACGGCGCCTCCATGCCCGACGCCGACTTCCAGGCCGCCGGCGCCGAAATCGCCCCCGACGCCGCCGCGGCGCTCGCCGGTGCCGGCGTCGTGTTCGCCGTCCGGGCCCCCGAACCCGACCAACTCGGCGCCATCCCGCGCGGGGCGCTCCTGGTCTGCGTCGCCAACGCCCATGCCGAGCCGGACTCCGTCGCCGCCTTCGCGCAGGCCGGAATCGACGTGGCCGCGATGGAGCTGCTGCCGCGCATCACCCGGGCGCAGGCGATGGACGTGCTCTCCAGCCAGGCCAACCTCGCCGGCTATCGCGGCGTGATCGAGGGCGCGGCCGCCTTCGAGCGCGGCTTTCCCATGATGATGACCGCCGCCGGCACGGTCCCCCCGGCGCGCGTGTTCGTCATCGGCGCCGGGGTCGCCGGCCTGCAAGCCATCGCCACCGCGCGGCGCCTCGGCGCGCAGGTGTCGGCGACCGACGTGCGCCCGGCGGCCAAGGAGGAGATCAAGTCGCTCGGCGCCAGCTTCGTCGGCGTCGAGGACGAGGAGACGAAGGCGCAGACCGGCGCCTATGCGAAGGAAATGAGCGACGCCTTCCGCCAGAAGCAGGCCGAGCTGATGGCCGCCACTGTCGCGCGCAACGACCTGGTGATCTGCACCGCCCTGGTGCAGGGCCGCCGCGCGCCGGTCATCGTCACCGAGGCGATGGTGGCCAGCATGAAGCCCGGCAGCGTCATCGTGGACCTGGCGGCCGACAACGGCGGCAACTGCGCGGCGACCAGGCCGGACGAGATCGTGACCACCGCCAACGGCGTGCGGATCCTCGGCTGGCGCAACTGGCCGGCCCGCATCGCGGTCGCCTCGAGCCAGTTGTACGCGCGCAACCTGCTGACGTTCCTGACGACCTTCTGGGACCGCGACGCGGGCGCGCCGAAGCTGCCGGAGACCGACGAGATCGTGCGCGGCACGTTGCTGACCCGTGGCGGTGCCGTGGTGCATCAGAGTTTTCAGCCCGCGCAAGCGGCGTGATCCGGAGGCACCGATGACTCCCGACCAGATCGCCAACCAGGCGTCGGCGCTTGCCGACCGCGCCCACGACCTGGCGCTCGCGGCCCGCGGCATGGCGGCCCAGGTCGCGCCGGCCGCGGCGGTGGTCGAGCCGTTCGTCTTCCTGCTGGCCGTGTTCCTGATGGCCTGCTTCGTCGGCTACTACGTCGTCTGGAACGTGACGCCCGCGCTGCACTCGCCGTTGATGAGCGTCACCAACGCCATCTCGTCGGTGATCGTGGTGGGCGCGATGCTGGCCACCGGCCTGGCACTGTCGGGCTGGTCGCAATTCTTCGGCTTCATCGCCGTGACCTTGGCCAGCGTGAACATCTTCGGCGGCTTCGTGGTGACACGACGAATGCTCGAAATGTTCAGGCGCCGCAGATAAGGAACGCGAGATGTCCGCCAGCCTGACCTCGCTGTTCTACCTGATCGCGGCGATCCTGTTCATCCTCGCCCTGCGCGGCCTGTCCAACCCCGAGACCTCGCGCCGCGGCAACGTCATGGGCATGGTCGGCATGGCCATCGCCATCGCCGCCACCCTCGCGCACAGCGGCATGTCGGGATGGGGCTATGTGCTGATCCTGCTGGGCATCGTCGTCGGCGGCAGCATCGGCACGTATGTGGCCCTGCGCATCCAGATGACCGCGCTGCCGCAACTGGTCGCGGCGTTCCACTCGCTGGTGGGCCTTGCCGCGGTGTTCGTGGCCGCCGCCGCGCTGAACGCGCCGGAGGCGTTCGGCATCGGCATACCCGGACACATCCACACGCAAAGCCTGGTGGAGATGTCGATCGGGCTGGCGATCGGCGCCATCACCTTCTCCGGCTCGCTGATCGCGTTCGCGAAGTTGCAGGCGCTGATGAGCGGCACGCCGATCACCTTCCGCTACCAGCATCCGCTCAACCTGGCGCTCGGCATTCTGCTGGTGGTCCTGATCGTGATCTTCATCGCGACCGGCAGCCAGGTGGTGTTCTGGCTGATCGCGCTGCTGGCGATCGGGCTGGGATTCCTGCTCATCATCCCGATCGGCGGCGCGGACATGCCGGTGGTCGTGTCGATGCTGAACAGCTATTCCGGCTGGGCCGCGTGCGGCATCGGCTTCACCATCCAGAACCTCGCACTCATCATCACCGGCGCCCTGGTCGGCGCTTCGGGCGCCATTCTGTCCTACATCATGTGCAAGGGCATGAACCGCAGCATCTTCAACGTGCTGCTGGGCGGTTTCGGCACCGGCGGGGGTGCCGCCGGCGTCGCCGGCCCGGCGGGGGACCGCACGGTGCGCTCGGGCAACGCCGAGGACGCGGCGTTCATCATGAAGAACGCCAGCAAGGTGATCGTGGTGCCCGGCTACGGCATGGCGGTGGCGCAGGCGCAGCATGCGCTGCGCGAAATGGCCGAGGCGCTGAAAAAGGACGGCGTGGTGGTGAAATACGCCATCCACCCGGTCGCCGGCCGGATGCCCGGCCACATGAACGTGCTGCTGGCCGAGGCCAACGTGCCGTACGACGAGGTGTTCGAGCTCGAGGAGATCAACAGCGAGTTCAACACCGCCGACGTGGTCTACGTCATCGGCGCCAACGACGTGACCAACCCGGCGGCCAAGACCGACCCCAGCAGCCCGATCTACGGAATGCCGATCCTGGAGGTGGACAAGGCCGGCACCGTGCTGTTCGTCAAGCGGTCGATGGCGTCGGGCTACGCGGGTGTGGACAACGAGCTGTTCTTCCGGCCGAACACGATGATGCTGTTCGGCGATGCGAAGAAGATGACCGAGGGGATCGTCAAGGCGCTGGCTTGAAGTGCCACTCGCCTGGTGCTCGGTCGCCCGAGCTGAGCCAACCCTGCTCTACTCCTCGCGCGGCCTGCCGCGGTCGCGCTTGAGGCTGGCCCTGCTGGACTTCGCTTCCAGCCGCCGCTGCTTGCTGGCCAGCGTCGGCCGGGTCTTGCGCCGCGCCACCGGCGGCACGGCGGCGGCGCGGATCAGCGCCCACAGGCGCTCGCGCGCGTCGGCGCGGTTGCGCTCCTGCGTGCGGTGGCGCCGCGCGGTCAGCACCAGCACGCCGTCCTGCGTCGCCCGCTTCCCGCCCAGCGCCAGCAGCCGGCGGCGTACGTCTTCCGAAAGCGACGGCGAGCTCGCCACGTCGAAACGAAGCTGCACCGCGCTGGCCACCTTGTTGACGTTCTGGCCGCCCGGTCCCGAGGCGGCGATGAACGTCTCGGACAGTTCCGCCTCGTCGATGGCGATGCCTGGAGTGATCTGGATCAGGGCCATGCGGTGCGGCGCCGGTCAGGGCGCGATCGGCTCCGCCGCCACCGGCGAGCCAACGGTGATCGGGGTGCCGGCGCGGCTTGCGCCGGCGCCACTGCGGCGGCCAGGAGGATTGTCAGGGCTGCAATGATCCGGCGCATGGGCCGGCTGTAGCACAACCGCCGCCCCCGCATGGCGCCGCGCCGCGCCCGATGCTATCCCCGCGCCGCCATGACCGACGACCCACCCCCGAACCTGGCCCTGCTGCCGGCCGGCCTGCGCGACATGCTGCCGCCGGAGGCCGAGACCGAAGCCTCCGCCGTGGAAAGCGTCATGGCCGCCTTCGCGGGCCACGGCTACCAGCGCGTCAAGCCGCCGCTGATCGAGTATGAGGACAGCCTGTTCGCGGCCAGCGGGGCCGCCGTCGCCGAGCAGACGTTTCGCCTGATGGACCCCGAGACGCACCGCATGGTGGGCCTGCGCGCCGACATCACGCCGCAGGTGGCGCGCATCGCCTCGACCCGCCTGGCGCACGCGCCCCGGCCGCTGCGGCTGTCCTATGCCGGGCAGGTGCTGCGGGTGCGGGCCAACGGCCTCGCGGCACCCGACCGGCAGATGGCCCAGGCCGGCATCGAGCTGATCGGCCCCGACAGCCCGCAAGCCGACGCCGAAGTGGTGGCCGCCGCCGCCGAGGCGCTGGCCAGCCTCGGCCTGGTGCGCGTCAGCTTCGACCTGACCATGCCGCCGCTGGTGCAATCGCTGCTCGACGAAGCGGGCCTGCCGCCGGCGCGGCGGTCGGCGCTGTCGCGCGCGCTGGACCGCAAGGACGCGGCCAGCGTGGCCGAGCATGGCGGCGCGCACGCCGACGTGCTGATCCGCCTGCTGCACGCCGCCGGCCCCGCCGCCGGCGCGCTGGCCGCCCTCGCCGCCGCCACGCTGGGTGCCGCCGCCCGCGCGCACGCGACCCGGCTGGCCGAAACCGTGGCGGCCGTCGCCTGCCTCGCGCCGGCGCTGAAACTGACCATCGACCCGGTGGAGTTCCGCGGCTTCCGCTACCACACCGGCGTTTGCACCACGCTGTACGCCCCCGGCCGGCACGAGGAGCTGGGGCGCGGCGGCCGCTACCTGTGCGGGGAGGGCGAGCCGGCCACCGGCCTGACCCTGTTCCCCGACGCGGTGCTGCGCGCCGCCCCGCCGCGCAGCCCCCGGCCGCGCGCCTATCTGCCGGCCGGCTGCGACCAGGCGGCGGCGGCGGCATTGCGCGCGCAAGGCTACGCCACGGTCGCCGCGCTGGAGGTCGTGCCGGATTCGGCGGCGGCGGCAAGGCTGCTGCGCTGCACCCATCTGCTCGGCGCCGGCGGTCTCGTGCAACTCGGCATGGAGTAGACGCATTGGCCAATGTCGCGGTGATCGGCGCCCAATGGGGCGACGAGGGCAAGGGCAAGGTGGTCGACTGGCTGGCCAGCCGCGCGGACATCGTGGTGCGCTTCCAGGGCGGCCACAACGCCGGGCATACGCTGGTAGTCGGCAACCAGACCTACAAACTGTCGCTGCTGCCGTCCGGTCTCGTGCGCGGCAAGCTGGGCATCATCGGCAACGGCGTGGTGATCGACCCGGAGGCGTTGCTGGGCGAGATCGACCGGGTGCGGGCGCAGGGCCTGCCGGTCTCGCCCGAGACGCTGCGCGTCGCCGACAACGCGGCCCTGATCCTGCCGCTGCACCCGGCGCTGGATCTGGCGCGCGAGGCGGCGCGCGGGGCCGCGCGGATCGGCACCACCGGGCGCGGCATCGGCCCCGCCTATGAAGACAAGGCGGCGCGCCGGGCGATCCGCGTCGCCGACCTCGCCGAGCCGGAAACGCTGTCCGCCAAGCTCGACGAGCTGCTGCTGCACCACAACACGCTGCTGCGCGGGCTGGGCGCGGCGACGTTCGAGAAATGCGACCTGCTCGACCGCCTGCTGGCGCTGGCGCCGCGCCTGCTGCCCTATGCCGAGCCGGTCTGGGAGCGGCTGGACGAGGCGCGCCGCGCCGGCAGCCGCATCCTGTTCGAGGGCGCGCAGGCGGTGATGCTGGACGTCGATCACGGCACCTATCCGTTCGTCACCAGCAGCAACACCGTGGCCGGCGCCGCGGCCGCCGGCGCCGGGGTCGGGCCGCACGCGGTCGGCTTCGTGCTGGGCATCGCCAAGGCGTACGCGACCCGCGTCGGCAGCGGACCGTTCCCCACCGAGCTGGATGACGCCATCGGCCGCACCCTGGGCGAGCGCGGGCGGGAGTTCGGCACCGTCACCGGCCGGCCGCGCCGCTGCGGCTGGTTCGACGCCGCCCTGGTGCGCCAGGCGGTCAAGGTCGGCGGCATCCAGGGCCTCGCGCTGACCAAGCTCGACGTGCTCGACGGGTTTTCCGAGCTGCGCATCGCCACCGGCTACGATCTGTCCGGCGCGCGCGTGGCGCGGCTGCCGGCCTCGCCGGCGGCGCAGGCCGGGTGCGTGCCGGTCTACGAGACGATGGAAGGCTGGAGCGATAGTCACGCGCGGCGCGCGAAGCTGGGCGGATCTGCCGGCGCAGGCGATCAAATACGTCCGCCGCATCGAGGAGCTGGTCGAGGCGCCGGTCACGCTGCTGTCCACCAGCCCGGAACGCGACGACACCATCCTGGTGCGCGATCCGTTCGAGGGCTAGAGCGCGCGCTGCCGCGCGCCGGCCCGGACAAACCGCCCTGACCTGTGAGCCAGATCACAGGCGGCCCGCGAAACTGTCCCTAAATGGCCTTCATCATTGGGATGGAGGAAAAGATGCAGGGGCAGCCGAGCCTGGTGTCCGTCGGCGTCGCCCCGCACGGCGCGCATCCCTCCGTCTCGTCCGGGCGGACCGGCCGTCCGACGCTTACGGTGGTGCATCGCGCGGTCGAGCCCGCCAGCAATCGGTTCTGCCTGCGCGATCGGGTCGAGCTGCTCGGCTGGGCCGCCCGCGCCCGCGTCCTCGGCATCTCCCGCGTGTCGCTGGAGCATCCGGAGCCGCAGGATTCGCGCCACGAAATCGGCGATTTCGCGCTGATCTACAATGGCGACGCGGATTGGGCAGCCTGGGGGATTGGCCGCGAGCATGGCCGCTATCTGCTCTGGTCGCCCAACACCGGCCAGACGGTCGGCCATTTCCCGAGCCTGGCGGCGGCGCTGTCGGCGATCCTCGCGGCGGATTGCTGAGCCGCCCGCTTAACGTTTGCTCCATCGACTCGGGCCAGGCTGAGCGCCTGCAAGGTTCGGGCGGTGGCTGCACGTGTCTGGGCAGACGGATGCGCTGATCGGCGGGGTCTACGCGGTCGATCTCGCCCGCAAGCTGCCGCTATCCGGCGGCGGGCTGCCGGCGTTTGCCGTGCGCGACCGCAAGGGGCCGCGCGACGGGCTGATGGCCGTACAGGTGCGACGCGGCCTGATGCCCCGGGCGCACGCCCTGGCGGCGCTGCAAGGCGGCTCGATCGCCGGGCTGGCCATGCCGGTCGCGCACGGCGCCGCCGCTGGGCCGGGCGGTTCGCCGGCCTATTTCGTGGTCTGCCGCGCCCCCGCCGGCGCGCCGCTGGGCAGCATCGCCGGCATTCTCCGCGCCTGGAACGAGGCGGAATTGCTGGCCTGCGTGCTGCGTCCCGCCGCCGCTTGCCTCGCCGAGTTGCAGGCGCGCCGGCTGACCCATCGCGCCATCCGCCCCGACAATGTGTTCCAGCCGGTACCGGGGCAGCGGGCGACCCTCGGCGCCGCCTGGGCCGCGCCCCCGGCCAGCTTGCAGCCGGCCGCGTTCGAGCCGCCCTACGTGGCGATCTGCCTGGCGGCCGGGCGCGGCGAGGGCGGCATCGCCGACGACATCTATGCCCTGGGCGTGCTGCTGCTGTCGCTGGCCACCGGCGCCGTGCCGCTGGCCGGGCTGGAGCCGGCGGAGGTCGTGCGCCGCAAACTGGCGCACGGCAGTTTCGCGGCGCTGGTCGGCGAACAGCGCCTGCCGGTCGCCATCGCCGACCTGCTGCGCGGCATGTTGGCCGAGGATCCGGATCATCGGCCCTCGCCGGCGCAGCTTGGCGACCCCGAGGCCGCGCGCTCGCGCCGGGTCGCCGCGCGTCCGGCGCGCCACGCGCAGCGGCCGCTGGAGATCGAAGGTCACGCCGTCTGGACCGCGCGCGCGCTGGGCGGGGCGCTGGCATCCGCGGCGGCCGGGCCGGGCGTGGCGGCGCGGATGCTGCGCGGCGGCGAGGTGGATCGCTGGCTGCGGCGCGGCCTGGGCGATACGGTGCTGGCCGCGCGCGTCGAGGAGGCGGTGCGCGCGCGCGCCGAGGCCCCGCACGCCGGGCGCCCTCACGCCGAAATCCTGGCCGACGATGCCGCCGCCGACGCGCTGCTGGTCGTGCGCGTCGCGGCGCTGCTCGATCCGCTGGCGCCGGTCTGCTGGCGCGGCCTGGCGCTGTGGCCCGATGGGCTGGGCGCGGCGCTGGCGGAGGCGGATGCGGCCCGGCTCGAGGATCTGCGCGCGGCGATCGGCGCGGAGGCGTTCGTCGCCTGGGGCGGCGCGCGTCCGGACCGCTGCGACCCGGCGCTGCTGCGCATGGAGGCGCGCCAGCATCGCGCGGTGCTGCAACGGCGCGGCTGGGCCGGCGGCATCGCCACGCTGCGCTACGCGCTGAACCCGCTGGCCGAGTGTCGCGCACCACTGCTGGGGAGCGCCCTCGTGACACGCCTGGCCGACCTGCTGCCGGCGCTGGAGCAGGCCGCCGCGCGGCCGGACCGCAAGGCCGCCCTGCCGCTGGATGCCGAGATCGCCGCCTTCATCGTGGCGCGTGAGGACTTGCGCGTGGACCGGGCGCTGGCCGCTCTGACGGATGCTCCCGCTGCGGGCGTGGACTTGCCGGGCGGCGCCGCGCTGGCGCAGGCGCGGGTGCTGGCCCGCTTGCAGGATCGGTTGCAGGCCGGTCCGCTGCCCGCGCTTGCGGCATGGCTGGCCGCCGAGCTGCGCCCGGCGCTGTCCGTCTGGCGCCGCCGCAGCCGGCGCGCGGCGCAGGAGGCGGCGCTGGCCGAGCGCGCGGCCGACGGCCGGCTGGCGGCCCTGGTCGCGCTGATCGACGATGCGGCGGCACGGACCAGCGATGAGCGCGAGGCGGCCGCCGCGCGCGCCAGGACGGCGCGGATCGACCTGGCGCTGGCCGCGCTGCACGGCGAACGCGCGCGCCGTGCGCAAGCCGCTCGGCATGTCGGCCAGGAAGTCGCGGCGGCAATGGGCGTGATCGCCGCTTCGTCGGTGGCGCTGTGGCTGGCTCTGTGACGGCGGCAAGCGTCGGCCAGGACGGCCGGGGGCCGGCTTCGGCCGGCCGAAGCCGCGTCTGGTTCGAGGGCCTTGCATGCGGCGCCGTGGTGGCGCTGGCCACCCCCAGCGCCGCGCTCGGCGCGGCCCTGCTGCTGCCGGCGCTGCTGGCCTGCCTCGTCGAGCGCACGCGGGGGCGGCCGCTGGCCCGCTGCATGGTGCTGTTCGGGATCGCCGGCGCGCTGCCGGCGCTGGCCGCGCTGTGGCGTGGCCCCGGCACACTGGCCGCGGCGCTGGACGCCGCGCTGGATCTGCACAACCTCGCGCAAGCCTGGGCCGCGCAGGCCGCCGGCTGGCTGCTGGCCGAGGGCTTTCCGGTGGCCGGCCTGCTGCTGATCGACGCGGGCGCGGCCCGGCGCGCGCGGCAGTTGCGGGCGGAGCGGGCGCGCATCGCGGAGGAGTGGTCCTAGTCTAGCCGGGCTCGCCCTACCGCCGCAGCTCCATCTGGATCGGCCCGTCGCGCAGGCCGTGCGTGAACTGCTCGACCATCGCGTTGCCGCTGTGCATCAGCGCCGAGGCCGGGCCGGTCCACACCAGGCGCCCATGATACAGCATCGCCGCCTGGTCGCCGATGCGCGTGGCGCTGGCCATGTCGTGCGTGATCGCCACCGCCGTGCTGCCGAGCCGGCGCACGCAGTCGACGATCAGCCCGTCGATCACGGCACCCATGATGGGGTCGAGGCCGGTGGTCGGCTCGTCGAAGAACAGGATGTCCGGCTGTGCCGCGATGGCGCGGGCCAGCGCCACGCGCTTCTGCATTCCGCCCGACAGCTCGGCCGGCTGCATCTCGCCGACGCTGGCCGCCAGCCCGACCTGCTCCAGCACGCTTGCCGCCTTGTCGCGGGCGGCCGCGCGCGACAGCCGGCGGCGGGCGAGAGCGCCAAACATGACGTTTTCCCAGACCGGCAGGCTGTCGAACAGCGCGCCGTTCTGGAACAGCATCCCGATGCGCGCGCGCACCGCCTCGCGCCGGCCGCGGTCGAGCCCTCGCAGTTCCTGTCCGTCGATCTCGATGCTGCCGGCATCCGGCTCCAGCAGACCCAGGATGCATTTCAGCAGCACCGACTTGCCCGAGCCGGAGCCGCCGATCACCACCATCGAGCTGCGCGCCGGCACATCGAGGTCGATGCCGTCCAGCACGAGCTTGTCGCCAAAGCTCTTGCGCAGGCCGCGGATGCGGATTTTCGGCACGGCGCCGTCCGCCAGGCGTGCGCTCATCGGGCGAAGAACAGTTCCGTCAGCACGTAGTCGAACGCCAGGATCAGCACCGAGGCGGAGACCACGGCCGAGGTGGTCGCCGTGCCCACGCCCTGCGCCCCGCCGCGGCTGTTGTAGCCGTGGAAGCAGCCCAGCAGCGCCACCAGGAAGCCGAACATGGCGGCCTTCACCAGCCCGCTCACCACGTCGTCGGTGTGGATGAAGGCGATGGTGTTGGCCAGGTATGTGCGGGTGGCGAAGCCCAGCTTCAGCGTGGCGATGATGGTGCCGCCCAGCACGCCCAGGATGTCGGCCACCACCACCAGCAGCGGCAGCGCAATCGCGCCCGCGAGCAGCCGGGGGGCCACCAGGTATTTCATCGGGTTAGTGGACAGCGTGCTGAGCGCGTCGATCTGGTCGGTGACGCGCATGGTGCCGAGTTCGGCGGCCATCGCGGCGCCGGCGCGGCCTGCCACCATCAGCCCGGCCAGCACCGGCCCCAGCTCGCGCGTGACGGACAGCACGACCAGCGAGGCCACCGCGCTCTCGGCCGAGAAGCGCGCCAGCCCGGTGGCCGATTGCAGGGCGAGCACCATGCCGGTGAAGATCGCCGTGAGCGCCACCACCGGCAGGCTGAAGAAGCCGACCTCGACGAAGGCGGCGAGGAAGGCGCGGCCGTAGAACGGCGGACGCACCAGATGGGACAGGCCGGACGCCGCGAACAGCGCCAGCCGCCCGGTGCTGGCGAGGACGGCGAACAGCGCGCGACCGATGGCGGCGATGGCGTCGAGGCAGGCGGTCAACCGGGGCGGCCGTGCGAGGTCATGGGTGCGGGGCCTAGCAGCGGCGCGGGGGATCGTCAAAACCGGGGCGGGGGTTCGGACCGATCAGGACTTGAGAGCGACAAGGCGACGGTAGCGGTCGCGCCCGGCTTCGAGATGTTCGCGCACCCGGGATCGCGCGATGTCCCGATCGCCCTTCTTGACGGCGGCATAGATGCGCTTGTGCTCGCTCTGGACCTGCCCGACATACACGCGACGCTCCTCCGCCGTCTCCAGCCCCAGCCGCATGGTCTGGCGGGGGATGATGACCGGGCCGAGAAACTGCATGAACCGCTCGAAATAGGGGTTTCCGGTGGCCGCCGAGATCGCGCAGTGGAACGCGAGATCCTCCTTGATCGCCGCTTCGTCGCGTGCAATCGCGTCGTCGATCATGTCGAGGCAATCGCGGATCAGCCGCAGGTCGGCCGTCGTCCGCCGCTCCGCCGCGATGCCGGCCGCCTCGACCTCGACGGCCAGGCGGAGTTGCAGGACGTTCTCGATCTCGACGAGCGAGCGCAGTTCGTCCGAGACGATGCGGAATGGCCGGCTGGCGGCGTTGTCGGCGACGAACACGCCGGCGCCCTGCCGGCTTACGATGAGGCCCTCCGCGCGCAGCGAGGCCATCGCCTCGCGAACCACCGTGCGGCTGACCTGGAACCGCGCAATCAGCTCCTGTTCGGTCGGCAGGCGTTCACCGGCGTGGACTTTTCCGGCACGGATGTCGCGGCCGAGCCGCTCCGCGAGCTGCGCCGTGCGGCTCAGCGTGGGGGCAAGCGGTTCCGGGCGGTCAGGCATGGGCGATCCTGCTCAGCGTGTCCGGGCGCCAGGCGGCGCTGCCTGCCGCGCGGCCTCGGCCGGATCGTCGAGCCCAACCGGCGCCGCCTCGTCGATCAGCCGTTCCGACTTCAGTTCCGCCCAGAACCGCGCCGGGATCGGCGCCCGCAAGAAGGCCAGGTTGGCATCGACCTCGGCCGTCGACCGCGCGCCGGGGATGATGCTGGCCACCCGTGGGTGGTGCAGCGGAAATTGCAGGGCGGCGGCTTGCAGCGGCACGCCGTGGCGGGCGCACACCGCCTCGATCCGACGCACCCGCTCCAGGATCGCGGGTGAGGCCGGCCGGTAGTCGTACGTCGCACCCGTGATGGCGCCGGTCGCCAGGATGCCGGAGTTGTATGGACCACCGATGACCAGGCTGATCGAATGCCGCTCGCACAACGGCAGCAGGCGCGCCATCGAATCCTGATCCAGCAGCGTGTAGCGCCCGGCCAGCAGGAAATAATCGAAGTCGCCCGCCACCGCGAAATCGCAGAGCATCTGCCATTGGTTGATGCCGACGCCGATCGCCTTGATGACGCCCTGGCCGCGCAACTCGGCCAGGGCCGGGAAGGCTTCGTCCATCGCCGCCTTGAAATGGCTGCGGCTGAACGGATCGACCCCGGCGCCGACATCCACCGCCTCATCCGGATCATGGATCGCCAGCATGTCGATATAGGGCGTGTCGAGGCGTTTCAGGCTGGCCTCGACCGACCGCAGCACCGCGTCGCGCGAATAGTCGAAATCGGCGCGCATCGGCGGCGGCTTGTCCCACAGTCCGGGCTTCAGCTCCGCAGGGTCGATCGGTACCAGCGAATACCCGACCTTGGACGAGATCGCGATGGTCTTGCGCGGCAGCGCCGCCAGGCCTTGACCCAGCCGCGTCTCGCTCAGGCCGAAGCCGTAGACCGGAGCGGTATCGAAATAGCGAACGCCGGCCGCCGCGGCCGCGTGGACCGTGGCGACCGCCGCCTCGGTCTCCATCGCCCGGTACATGTTGCCCAGCGGTGTTCCGCCGAGGCCGATCTCGGTGACGGTCAGCGTCGTCCGGCCGATGCGGCGTTCCCTGAGTTCCTTCGGCATCGCTTTTGCTCCCGGCAAAGCCGCCCGCTCCCGCGACCGGCGCGGCGAAAGAGTTGACACAAAATTTGTCATATCACAATGTGACCGGAGGATAGGGCCGCGTTGCCGCTGCGTGTTTGGCACCTCGCGTGCGCGGTTCATGTTCCACAAAAAAGACCAGGGAGGTTACAGGTGGAAGACGAGACCCAGGATCCTGCTGAAATGGCGATGCGGACCGGCATCGCCGTCGGGCGACGCCGCGCCGTCGCGATGGCGGCGACGCTGGGACTGGGCGCCGCGGGCCTGGTCGGCGGAACTGGCGCGGCGCTCGCGGCCGGCGCGCAGGCGGGCGGCTTGCCGAAAAAGAACTACAAGTTCTTCTTCGTCTGTCACGTCACGCTGGACCAGTTCTTCACGCCGACGATCTACGGCATCCAGGATGCGTGCGCCGCCTTCGGCTGCCACTACCAATGGACCGGATCGCAAAGCAACGTCGTCTCCGAGATGGTCAACGCCATGCAGACCGCCATTGCCGAAAAGGCGGATGGCATCGCGGTGTGCCTGGTCGATCCCAAGGCGTTCGACGCGGCGACGGCCACCGCGGTTGCCGCCGGCATTCCGGTGATCGCCTTCAATGCCGACGTGCCGACCGGCAGCCCCAACAAGCGTCTCGCCTACGTGGGCCAGCCGTTGTTCCACACCGGGTACAACGTCGCGATGAAGTGGCTGAAGCTGGTCCCGAAGGGCGGCCACGTCATGCTCTCGATCGGCGTGCCGGGCTCGCTGAACACCCAGCCTCGGCTCGACGGCTATATCCAGGCGATCAAGGACCACGGCAACTCCGTCACCTACGACGTGGTCAACAGCGGCGTGGACCCGGCGACCGAGATATCCCGCATCGGCAGCTACTATCTCAGTCATCCCAAGGTGGCCGGCCTGTTCGGAACGGGCGGCTCGGATACCTATGCCTGCGGTTTCACCTCCGCCAAATACGGCCTCGCGAAAAAGGGCGTCGTCGTCGCGGGCTTCGATCTGTTTCCGCAGACGGTGGGTTACATCAAGACCGGCGACATGACTTTCACGATCGACCAGCAGGCCTATCTGCAAGGCTTCGTCCCGGTGCAGCAGATGTATCTGTACAAGCTTTCGCAAGGCGCCGTCGGGCCGGCCGACACCGACACCGGCGAGGTCTTCGTGACCAAGGACAATGTCGATCTCTACCTCGGCAAGAGTCGCTTCGAGGGCAAGAGCAGCACCGAGCCGACATGAAGCGGTCCGGCTCATTGCGCCAGCGCGGTGAGCCGTCCACCGCGTGACGGCGAAATTGGAAACGCGGAAGGCGGACGCCGCGCGGACCATCGAGCCTGGCCGCGCGGCGGCGCGCGGGGTCGGCGCCGGCGCGCCGGACACGACATTCGCGCGATTGCTGGTCATCCTGTCCCGTCACAGGGAGGCCAGCATCGCCATCGTTGCGGTCGTCCTGGTCATCTATTTCCAGATCGGCAGCAACGGCGGCTTCCTCACCTCGCAGTTCCTGAGCGTCGTCCTGCACGACACCGGCCGCCTCGGCCTGGTCGCCGTGGCCGAAGTGATGCTGATGATAACCGGCGAGATCGACCTGTCCGTGAGCAGCACGTTTTCGCTGGCGCCCTACGTGATGGTGCTCATGTCCATCCTCTGGGGCGTGCCGCTGGCCATCGGCGCGATCGTGGGCGTGGCGCTCGGCGTGCTGGTCGGGTTCGTCAACGGGTTCATCACCGTGGCGTTCCGCGTGCCCTCCCTCATTACCACCGTCGGCACGCTGTTCTTCCTGCAAGGCATCGTCGTCTCGATCTATGACAGCCAGCCGATCGTGGCCCCGGTGCAGGAGCCGTTCAACGAGATCTTCGGGGAGAGTCTGTACAGCCCGACCGATGCGCTCTGGTCCTGGCACGCCCTGACGGCGTTCACGCCGTTCCTGTGGACTGTCGTGGTCGTCGCGGCGCTGGCGCTGGTGCTGAAAAGGACGACCTTCGGCCTGCACACCGTGGCGACCGGCAGCAACATCGTCGGCGCGCGGGAGATCGGCATTCGCACCGATCGCATGAAGGTCTGCAATTTCATGATCGCCGGCGGCTGCGCGGCCTTTGCCGGCGTCATCAACACCGCCCAGTTCGCGTCCGCCGATCCCCTCGCCGGCAGCCCGTTTCTGACGTTGCAGGCGATCGCGGCGGCGGTGATCGGGGGCACGTCGCTGCTGGGCGGCTCCGGCACGGCGATCGGTTCGCTGATCGGCGCGTTCGTGGTGGCCACGTTGAACAACGGGCTGGTCATGGTGGGGGCCCAGGCCACCGTCTCCGACATCTACCTAGGGGCCGCGATCGTCGCCGGCATGATACTGAACGTGCAGGTCGACCGCCTCCGCGCGCGGAGGCGCATATGAGCGCGGCAGCACATCCCCGCGCTCGATCCGGCCACGCCGGTCATCCTGGAGATGTCGCGCATCAGCAAGGGCTTCGGCGCCGTCACCGCGCTGGTCGATGTGAGCATCAGGCTCCGTCGCAGGGGAGGTGCTGGCGCTGGTCGGCGACAACGGCGCGGGCAAGTCCACCCTGATCAAGATCCTCTCCGGGTTTCACCAACCCGACGCGGGCACGATCGTCTCGAACGGCCAGGAGGTCCGCTTCGCCTCGCCACGCGACGCGCGGGCCCACGGCATCGAGACGGTGTACCAGGATCTCGCGCTGATCGGCGATCTCAGCATCTACCACAACATGTTTCTCGGTCGCGAATACCGCAAGCGTGTCCTTGGATTGAAGCTGCTCGACAACCGGAAGATGCGGGAGCTGGCGCGGACGTATCTCGACACGCTGGGCATTTCGATCCCCAGCGTGAACAGCACGGTCGATCTGCTGTCAGGCGGACAGCGCCAGTGCGTCGCCGTGGCCCGGTCGATCTACTCCTCGCCGACCATATTGGTGCTCGATGAGCCGCTGGCGGCCTTGGGCGTGCGCGAGAGCGCCCACGTGCTCGGCCTGATCCAGAATCTCCGGCGGCAGCGCCAGGTCTCGATCATTCTGATCGTTCACAACTACAACCAGATTTTCGAGGTGTGCGACCGCATCAACTTCCTGCACTCCGGCGAGATCGTGCTCGACGCCGCCACCTCCGAAACCAGCGAGGAGGAGCTGATCCGCATCGTCAAGTCCGGGCTGGGCGGCAAGGCGATCGCCGCCGCGGCAGCGGAGCTCGGCGGTTGAAGCGGGCGCATCGTGACCGCCTTCGGGTGGCCTACGCCGCCAGCCCCGCCGCCGCGGCCACCGGCAGCGGCATCTCGATGTCGATTTCCAGGGTCGAGACCGTGGCGCCGCGGTCGAACTTGACCTGCACCTGGTCGCGGTCGATCGGCACGTGCCGCGCCACCACCGCGACGATCTCCTCGCGCAGCTTGGCCACCAGATCGCTCTGGCCGCCGCAGCGACCGCTCGTGCGCCAGCAGGATGGTCAGCCGCTCGCGCGCGACCTCGCGCCCGGCCGGCGCCGCCTCGCGCCGGGCGAACAGTCGGAACAGGTTCATGCCACCCTCCGTCCAAACAGCTTCTCCACCAGCCCGCGGCGTTCGGCCGGCACCGACATCGCGATGGTCTCGCCGCGCAGCCGCTTGACCGCGTCGCGATAGGCCCGCGCCGGCGCGCTCAGCGGCGCGTTCAGGGTGATCGGCGCGCCGAGGTTGCTCGCGCGCAGGACCTCGGTGCTCTCGGGGATGATGCCCAGCAGCGGGATCGCCAGGATCTCCAGCACGTCCTCGGTCTTGAGCATGTCGCCGCGCGCGGCGCGGGCGGCATCGTAGCGGGTCAGCAGCAGATGCTTGTCCACCCGCTCGCCGCGCTCGGCGCGCGCGGTCTTGCTATCCAGCAGGCCGATGATGCGGTCGCTGTCGCGCACCGAGGACACTTCCGGGTTGGTCACGACGATGGCCACGTCGGCGTGGTGCATGGCCAGCGCCGCGCCGCGCTCGATGCCGGCCGGGCTGTCGCAGATGATCCAGTCGAACTTGTCGCGCAGCTCGGCGATGACGCGCGCCACCCCCTCGCCGGTCAGCGCGTCCTTGTCGCGGGTCTGCGAGGCGGGCAGCAGCGACAATCCTTCCAGCCGCTTGTCGCGGATCAGCGCCTGCGACAGCTTGGCGTCGCCCTGGATGACGTTGATGAGGTCGAACACCACGCGGCGCTCGGCGCCCATCACCAGATCGAGGTTGCGCAGTCCCACGTCGAAATCGACCACCACGACTTTCTCGCCGCCCTGCGCCAGTGCCGCGCCGATCGCCGCGGTCGAGGTGGTCTTGCCGACCCCGCCCTTGCCCGATGTGACGACCAAGACTTTTGCCATGAGATCTCCTGTTCGCCGATCAGTCGAGTGGCGTGATGATGAGCGCGCCTTCGTGCAGCCGGACCTGCGCCGCGCGCGCCGTGCATCGCCGGCTCGATGCGGTCGGCGACGACATAGAACCCGTCGATCGACACCAGCTCCGCCTCGAGCTTGCGGCAGAAGATCGCGGCGCGGCCGTTGCCCATCGCCCCGGCCTGCGCCCGGCCGCGCAAGGTGCCGTAGATGTGGATCGAGCCGCCGGCGAACACTTCCGCGCCCGATGCGACCGAGCCCACGATGGTCACGTCGCCCTCGGGGAACAGGATGGTCTGCCCCGACCGCACGGGCTCGCGCACCAGCAGCCCGGTTTCCGGCGGCGGCGGCAGCGCGGGCGCCGCCAACTCGGCCGGCGTCGCGGCCGGGCCGGTGTCACGCCCACCCAGCAGCGCGTGCGCAAAACCTTCGGCGCCGGGCAGGGGGGCGGCCGCGCCGGTGACGTCGACCACGCGGATGCCGCGCCGCTGCAACTGCGCCATCAGCGTGGGCCAGCCCGAGTCGTCCGCGGGCAGTGCGGCGCAATCCAGCACCACGACTCGGCCGTGGAAGAATGCGGGGGTGCGCGCGATGTGCGCGTCGAGCGCCTCGAACCATGCCTCAAGCGGGGATTCCGGGGCCAGCACGAAGGCCATGAACGAGCGGCCGCGGATGCGGATCTGCGGTGGAAGTGGGGTCACGGGCGCGGCCATCTCCTAGCGGTACTCCGGGACTCGGCGCGCGGTCAACGCGAGTCGGGTCGCGCGACACAGAATATTGTGGATAAAGCGGCTCCTGAGACAAGATGTGGGAGGGCAGTAGCCCTCACCCCGGCCCTCTCCCAGAGGGAGAGGGGGAAGGTCCTGCTCCCTCTCCCTCTGGGAGAGGGCCGGGGTGAGGGTGCTTGGCAACCGTCGCGAATGGCGCGCGCTCAATCCGCATCCGGCCCATGCGTCAGGTCGATGTCGGCGAAGCGGGTGAACTCGCCCTCGAAGAACAGGTCGATCTTGCCGGTCGGCCCGTGCCGCTGCTTCTCGATCAGCAGCTCGGCGCGGTTATGCACCAGGCTCATGTCGCGCTGCCATTTCTCGGTGGCGCCGTGGAACTTCTCGTCGTTGTCGAAGCCCATCTGCTTGGGCTGGCGCTGCTGCAAATAGTACTCGTCGCGATAGAGGAACATCACCACGTCGGCGTCCTGCTCGATGCTGCCCGACTCGCGCAGATCCGCCAACTGCGGCCGTTTGTCGTCGCGGCTTTCCACCGCGCGCGACAGTTGCGACAGCGCCAGCACCGGCACCGCCAGCTCCTTGGCAATCGCCTTCAGGCCCTGCGTGATCTGGCTGATCTCCAGCACCCGGTTCTCCGGCCGCGTGCCGGCGGATGGGCGCATCAGTTGCAGGTAGTCCACCACGATCAGCGCCAGGCCCTTGGTGCGCTTCAGCCGGCGGCAGCGGGTGCGCAGCGCCGACAGGGTGATCGCCGGCGTGTCGTCGATGTGCAGCGGCATCGAGCGCACCTCGCCGGCCACCTGCACGAAGCGGTCGAAGTCGCGCTGCGCGATCTCGCCGCGGCGGATGCGGTCGCCGCTGATCCGCGATTCCTCGGCCAGCAGGCGCGTGGCGAGCTGCTCGGCGCTCATTTCCAGCGAGAACATCGCCACGCACGCCTTGGCCATCGCGTGCGGATCGGCCGCGCCGTGCCTCGGCCAGCAGGGCGCGGGCCGCGCCGAACGCGATTTTCGTCGCCAGCGCCGACTTGCCCATGCCGGGCCGGCCGCCCAGGATCAGCAGGTCCGACGGATGCAGCCCGCCGGTCTTCTTGTCCAGGTCGCGCAGTCCGGTGGACAGGCCCGAGACGTGGCCGGCGCGGTGGAACGCCCGCTCGGCGGCGCCGATCGCCTGGGCCATCGCCGTCTCGAAGGTGACGAAGCCCTGATCGGTGCGCCCGTTCGCGGCGAGGTCGAACAGCGCCTGCTCGGCGTGCTCCACCTGGCCCACGCCGTCCAGTTCCGGCTCGGCGCCGAAGGCGTTGTTGACCACCACCTCGCCGATGTCGATGAGCTGGCGGCGCAGCCAGGCATCGTGGATCGCGCGGCCATATTCGCCGGCGTTGATGATGCCCACCATCGCGGCCAGCAACTGCGCCAGGTAGGCGGTGCCGCCGACCTCCTCCAGCACGCCGGAATGCTCGAACTCGGCTTTCAGCGTAACGGCGTCGGCGAGTTGGCCGGCCTCGGCGCGGCGCTTGATGGCGGCGTAGATGCGGCCGTGGATCGGGTCGGCGAAATGCTCCGCCAGCAGGAACTCGGAGACGCGCTCATAGGCGAGATTGTTGGCCAGCAGCGCGCCGAGCAGCGCCTGCTCGGCGGCCAGGTTGGAGGGCGGCAGGCGCTGGCTGAGGCCGAGCAGCGGGGAGGCCGAGAGCGAGGTGTTCATGCCGGCAGCATGATAGACCACCGACTCGGCGCGGGCCTTGTGGATAACTAAGCAACCCGGGGACAACGCGCGCGGGGCGTCGTTTGGTCCCTAAGTTCCGTAGGGCGCCCTCCGATTTGTTTTAGCCGGCGACCCGCTGCGGCTGCCGCGCCGCCGCGCGCTCCGTCTCCAGCATGTAGTCGCGGGTCAGCGGCAGCGCCTCCTGGTCGCGCACGATCTGGATCTGCATGTTCATGTTGCCCTCGCGGCGGAACGCCAGTTCGGCGCCGGCCAGGTAGAACTCGAACATGCGGCAGAACCGCTCGTCGTACAGCCCGGCGATGGCGTCGCGATTGGCCGCGAACCGGCGCCGCCAATGCGCCAGGGTTTTCGCGTAGTGCAGGCGCAGGATCTCGACATCGGTAATCATCAGCCCGGCCTTCTCGATCGCCGGCACCACCTCGGACAGCGCCGGCGAGTAGCCGCCCGGGAAGATGTATTTGGCGAACCAGGGATTGGTGAACCCGGGCCCGTCGCTGCGGCCGATGCAGTGCAGCAGGACCACGCCGTCCGGCGCCAGGCACCGCTTCACCATCTCGAAGAACGCGGCGTAATGCACCACGCCGACATGCTCGAACATGCCGACCGACACGATGCGGTCGAAGCGGCGGTGCAGCGAGCGGTAATCCAGCAGCTCGAAGCTCACCCGGTCGGACAGCCCCTCCGCGGCGGCGCGCGCGCGCCTCGGAAAGCTGCTCGGTGGACAGCGTGATCCCGGTGACTTTCGCGCCGTATTCGCGCGCCAGGGTGAGCGCCATGCCGCCCCAGCCGCAACCGATGTCCAGCACCTCCAGATCGGGCCGGTCCAGCCGCAGCTTGGCCGCGATGTGTCGTTTCTTGGCGGCCTGCGCCTCCTCCAGCGTCTCGTCGCCGCGCGGGAAATAGGCGCAGGAATATTGCCGGTCGCGGTCCAGGAACAGGCTGTAGAGCCGGCCGTTCAGGTCGTAATGATGCGCGGCGTTGCGCCTGGCGCGCCAGGCCGGGTTGAACTGCGACAGCCGCCGCTTCATCCGCCCGATGGCGCCGCGCAGCTTAATCATCGCCTGCTGCGAGGTCTCGGCCATCAGGTTGGTCAGCAGCACGTCCAGCACCTGGTAGATGCCGCAATCCACCGGCACCAGGCCGCCGTCCATGTAGGCCTCGCCGACTGCCAGGGCGGGATTGAGCGCGATCCGGCGCACCGTGGCGGCGTCGCGGAGCTCGATCAGCGCCTCGGGGCCTGGCTCCCCGGCATAGGTGGACAGGCTGCCGTCGGGCCATCGCACCGACAGGCGGCCGAGGACGATGTAGCGTCGCAGAAGCTGGTCGAGCAATGGCCGCATCGCGCACCTCCAGATGGGATGCGATCGATATGGCGGAGACACTTACCTTCGTTCAAGAACTCGACCGTTCACACCCGCGTCGCCGTTGCGGATTTGCAGCACGTTCCGGTGAGGTAGAGCTGGGACAGGGGCGCGCGGGGAGCGCGTCAGGCCGGCTCGGCGGGTGCCTCGCCGGCATCGAACATCGCCTCGGGCCCGCTCTCCTCGGCCTCGGCCTCGTCCTCGGTGGCGCCGATGCGCTCGCCGCGCGCCTGGCGCTCGGCTTCCTCGGGGCTGCGGGCGACGTTGACCACCACCGGGATCGACACCTCCGGGTGCAGCACGACGCGCACCGTGGCCAGTCCCAGCGTCTTGATCGGATGCGGCAGCACGATCTGCGACCGCTCGACGCTCAGGCCGCCCTCGGTGCAGGCCGTGGCGATGTCGCGCGAGGACACCGAGCCGTACAGACCGCCGCCCTCGCCGGCTTGCCGGATGACCACCACCGACAGGCCATGCACGCGCTCGGCCAGACGCTCGGCCTCGCCGCGCCGCTTGAGGTTCTGCGCCTCGAGCTGGGCGCGCTGCTGCTCGAAGCGGGCGAGGTTGTCCTTGTTGGCGCGAATGGCCTTTTTCTGCGGCAGCAGGAAGTTGCGCGCGAAGCCGGGCTTGACCCGCACGCGGTCGCCCATCTGGCCAAGTTTCTCGACCCGTTGCAGCAGGATCAGTTCGACGGCTGGCATGACGGCGGTTCCCTCAGCTCACGATGTAGGGCAGCAAGGCGAGGAAGCGGGCGCGCTTGATCGCCTGCGCCAGCTCGCGCTGCTTCTTGGCCGAGACGGCGGTGATGCGGCTGGGCACGATCTTGCCGCGCTCGGACAGGAAGCGCGACAGCAGCCGCACGTCCTTGTAGTCGATCTTCGGCGCGTTCGGGCCGGAGAACGGGCAGGATTTGCGGCGGCGGTAGAACGGGCGGCGGGCGCCGACGGCGGCGCGGCGCTCGGCCGGATTGACGTTGGTGCTGTCGGACATGGCTTGCTCTTACTCCTCGACGCCGCGGAAGCCGCCGTCGCGCTCCTCGGGGGGGCCGGCATCGCCGCGGGCGCGGAACTCCTCGCGGTCGTCATAGCCGCGCTTGCGCCCGCTCTCGAAGCGGCCGGCCGGCTTGGGGCCGCGGAAGCCGCGCTCGCGCTCGTCGGAGCGGCGGGTCAGCACGGCGCTCGGCGCCTCGTCGATGGCGTCCACGCGAATGGTCATGAAGCGCAGCACATCCTCGTTCAGTCCGAGCTGGCGCTCCATCTCGACCACCGAGGGCGGCTTCACATCGAGGCCGAGGAGCATGTAATGCCCCTTGCGGTTCTTCTTGATGCGATAGGCCAGCGTGCGCAGGCCCCAGTATTCGCGCTTCTGGATCGTGCCGCCCTCCGGCTCGACCTGGGCGGCGATGGTGTCGGCGATTGCCTCGACCTGCTGCTGCGTGACATCGTTGCGCGCGATCAGCACGCATTCGTATAGCGGCATGACATCCCCTCTGGCTTGTCTCTGCCCCGAACCGCGAGGTTCCGCGCCACCATTGGCGCGCGGGCATAGCCGGACGGGGCCGACCCATCCGGCAGGGAAGCGGCGGCTTATACACGCTTGCCGGAGCGGTGCAAGGCGGCGACAACGGACTTCGCGGCACGGTGGAGCGTCGCCCTGGGGGAGCATCGCCATGAGCCTGAACATCCCAGTGATCTACGGCTCGGTGCGCGGCCATCGGCAGGGCATCCGCGCGGCGCGCTACCTGGTGGCGCAGCTTGCCGCGCGCGGCCATGTCGCGACCCTGGTGGACCCGATGGAGCGGCGCCTGCCGCTGCTCGACCGGATGTACAAGGAGTTTCCGAAAGGCCAGGCGCCGGCGGTCATGGAGGAACTGGCGACGCTGTATCGCGGCGCCGACGCGTTCCTGATTTGCAGCGGCGAGTACAACAATGGCATCCCGCCGGCGCTGAAGAACCTGCTGGACCATTTCCTCGAGGAGTATTTCTGGCGTCCCTCGGCGATCGCCTGCTACTCGGCCGGCCCGTTCGGCGGCGTGCGCGCGGCGATGCAGTTGCGCATGAGCCTGGCCGAGATGGGGATGCCCAGCATCCCCTCGCTGCTGCCGTTTCCGACCATCGCCAAGGCGGTGAGCGAGGCCGGCGAACTGGCCGATCCGGGGTTCCAGAAGCGGGCTGATCGCTTCCTCACGGAGTTGGAATGGTACGCCGAGGCGTTGCAGGCGCGACGGGCGAAGGGGGTTCCGTACGACTAAGACGATCGACATTTGAGTGACGAACAACGTGCGCGAGTTCCAGCGGGTCGACCCTCTGATGATCGAGGACTGGAGCAAGGCAAACTGAAAGGCCATCCACAATGCTGAAGTTCTACTTCCACCCGTCGCCCAACCCGATGAAGGTCGTGCTGTTCCTGGAGGAGACCGGGCTGGCGCACGAGGTCGTGCCGGTGGACACCCGCAAGGGCGAACAGCACGCGCCGGCGTTCCGCGCCGTCAACCCCAACGCCAAGACGCCGGCGATCGACGACGATGGCACCATCGTGTTCGATTCCAACGCCATCCTGCTGTACCTGGCGGAGAAGACCGGCCAGTATCTGCCGCCGGCCGCGCAGCGGGGCGAGTTGCTGTCGTGGCTGATGTTCGTGGCCACCGGCATCGGCCCGTATTCCGGACAGTGCGTGCATTTCAGCCGGTTCGCCCCGAAGAACGACTACGCCATCAACCGCTACGCGCGCGAGGTCGAGCGCCATTACGGCATCCTCGACCAGCGGCTCGCCACGCACGAGTACCTGGTCGGCGGCGCCTATTCGATCGCCGACATGGCGCTGTGGGGCTGGGTCAACGTGCTGCCGTTCGTGCTGGGTGCCGAGCAGGCGGCCGGCTTCACCCACGTCATGCGCTGGCACGAGCGGATCAACGCCCGTCCGGCCAGCGCGCGGGCAATGGCGTGGCGCACCCGCTTCGCGTTCAAGCAGGAGATGGACGACGACGCGCGCCGCGCGATGTTTCCGCAGAACTACATCCAGGCTGGCTGAGCGGCGTCATCCGAGCGGCGGCTCGGTTGACTTCGGCTCGCGGCCGGACCATAGCGCCGGCCGCATCCATTCCGGGACACCGAATGCCGCTCGCCTTCATCTTTCCCGGCCAGGGCAGCCAGGCCGTCGGCATGGGCCGCGACCTCGCCGCCGCCTTCGGGCCGGCGCGCGAGGTGTTCGACGAGATCGACGACACGCTCGGACAGAAGCTGTCCAAGCTGATGTTCGAGGGGCCGGCCGAGACGCTGCAACTGACCGAGAACACCCAGCCGGCGCTGCTGGCGCATTCCCTGGCGGTGCTGCGGGTGCTGGAGCGCGAGGGCGGCTTCCGCGCCGCCGACCGCGCCGTGGTGGTGGCCGGGCACTCGCTGGGTGAATACAGCGCGCTGGCCGCCGCCGGGGCGTTTTCCGTAGCCCAAGCCGCCCGGCTGCTGCGGCTGCGCGGCGAGGCGATGCAGGCGGCGGTGCCGGCCGGCGAGGGCGCGATGGCCGCATTGCTGGGGACGGAGCTGGAGCAGGCGGCCGAGATCTGCGCCGCCGCGGCGGCGACGCCGGAGGGGGGCCGCGAGGTGGTCGAGCCGGCCAACGACAACGGCGGCGGCCAGGTGGTGATCTCCGGCCATCGCGGCGCCGTCGAGCGGGCCATCGAGATCGCGCGCGGGCGCGGCGTGAAGCGGGCGCTGCTGCTGCCGGTCTCGGCCCCATTCCACTGCGCGCTGATGCGCCCGGCCGCCGAGGCGATGGACCGCGCGCTGGAACAATCGCCGCCGGTCGCACCGGCGCTGCCGGTGATCGCCAACGTGACCGCCGCGAAGGCGACCCAGCCGGCGGACATCCGGCGGCTGCTGGTCGAGCAGGTCACGACCACCGTGCGCTGGCGCGAGAGCGTGCAGGCCATGCAGGCGTTGGGCGTCGACCATTTCGCCGAGATCGGCGCCGGAAAGGTGCTGGCGGGCCTGGTGCGGCGCATCGCGCCGGACGCGGAGGCCCGCTCGGTCGGCACGCCCGCCGACATCGAGTCGTTCCTCAAGGCGCTGCAATGAGACGCGGATGATGTTCTCGCTCGACGGCAAGGCGGCGCTGATTACCGGCGCATCGGGCGGCATCGGCGCGGCCATCGCCCGCGCGCTGCATACGCAGGGGGCCACGGTGGTGCTGTCCGGCACCCGGCGCGAGGTGCTGGAGGCGCTGGCCGCGCAACTGGGCGAGCGGGCGCATGTCTGCCCGGCCGACCTGCGCGACCCGGCCGCGGCCGATGCGCTGCTGGCCGCCGCCGAGGCCGCCGCCGGGCCGCTGGCGATCCTGGTCAACAATGCCGGATTGACCCGCGATGGCCTGGCGCTGCGCATGAAGGACGAGGATTTCGCGACCGTGCTGGACGTGGACCTCGCCGCCCCGTTCCGCCTGGCGCGCGCCGCGCTGCGCGGGATGCTGCGCCGCCGCGCCGGACGGATCATCGGCATCGGCTCGGTGGTGGGCGCCACGGGCAATGCCGGGCAGGCCAACTACGCCGCCGCCAAGGCCGGCCTGGTGGGCATGACCAAGGCGCTGGCGCAGGAAGTCGGCAGCCGCGGCATCACCGTGAACGTGGTCGCCCCCGGCTACATCGACACCGCCATGACCGAGAGCCTGCCCGAGGCGCAGCGCGCGCGGCTGCTGGGCGCCATTCCGCTGGGCCGCATGGGCCGGCCGGAGGACGTGGCGGCGGCCGTCGCCTACCTGGCCAGCGACGCGGCGGCCTGGGTCACGGGCGTCACGCTGCATGTCAATGGCGGCATGGCGATGCTCTAGCGCGTGGCCGCACAGTACGGGTCGGTGCGCGCTAGGCGCGTGTGACAGAATCATGCTAAGCGCCGCGCGGACGCGACCGGACCCTGCGCGGCGCTCATTTTTACGCACCAACACCGGCAGGCAGGAGCAATGGCAGCGATGAGCGAAGTCGCCGACAAGGTTAAGAAGATCGTGGTCGAGCATCTCGGCGTCGAGGAGAGCAAGGTTACGCCGGATGCCTCGTTCATCGACGATCTCGGTGCGGACAGCCTCGACACGGTCGAGCTGGTGATGGCCTTCGAGGAGGCGTTCGGCGTCGAGATCCCCGAGGACGCGGCCGAAAAGATCAGCAGCGTCAAGGACGCGATCGACTACATCGAGAAGCAGAAGGCGACCTGAGCGGGGTTCGGGACCTTGGGATGACCGTTACCGGCCTGCGTCGCGTCGCCGTCACCGGCATGGGCATCGTCTGTCCGCTGGGGCTGGGCGTCGCCCATGTCTGGCGGCGGCTGCTCGCCGGGGACAGCGGCATCGGTGCCATCCAGGCGTTCGACGTCAGCGACTCGCCGACCAAGATCGCGGGGCAGGTGCCGAAGGGGCCGCGCGCCGAGGGCAAGCTCGACATGGCCGAGTGGGTGGCGCCCAAGGACCACAAGAAGATGGACCGCTTCATCCAGTTCGCGATGGCCGCCGCCGGCGAGGCGGTGGAGGATAGCGGCTGGACGCCCGAGGCCGAGGACGACCGCTGCGCCACCGGCGTGATGATCGGCAGCGGCATCGGCGGCATGGAGACCATCTACGAGGCGTCGATCCAGGTCCACGAGGGCCGCGCGCGGCGGCTGTCGCCGTTCTTCATCCCGTCGGCGCTCATCAATCTCGCCTCCGGCCAGGTGTCGATCAAATACGGCTTCAAGGGGCCGAACCACTCGGTCGTGACCGCCTGTGCCACCGGCGTCCATGCGATCGGCGACGCGGCGCGGCTGATCGCACTGGGCGATGCCGACGTGATGGTGGCCGGGGGCGCGGAGTCGGCGGTCAACCCGCTCGGCATCGCCGGGTTCTGCGCCAGCCGCGCGCTGTCGACGGCCTTCAACGACACGCCCGAGCGGGCCTCGCGCCCGTGGGACGCCGATCGCGACGGCTTCGTGATGGGCGAGGGCGCCGGCGTGCTGGTGCTGGAGGAATGGGAGCACGCGCGCGCGCGGGGTGCGAAGATTTACGCCGAGATCGGCGGCTACGGCATGTCGGGCGATGCGTACCACATCACCGCGCCGGCCGAGGGCCATGACGGCGCGCTGCGCGCGATGAAGGCGGCGCTGCGCAACGGCGGCATCGCGCCGGGCGACATCCAGTACGTGAACGCGCACGGCACCTCGACGCCGCTGGGCGACGATCTGGAATTGGAGGCGGTCGAGCGGCTGTTCGGCGACGCGGCCCGCGGGCTGGCCATGTCGTCGACCAAGAGCGCCACCGGGCATCTGCTGGGGGCCGCGGGGGCGATCGAGGCGATCTTTTCGATCCTGGCGATCCGCGACGGCGTGGTGCCGCCGACGCTGAACCTCGACCGGCCGAGCCGCGACAGCGTGATCGACCGGGTGGCCCATGCGGCGCAGCAGCGGCGGGTCGACGTGGCGCTGTCCAACAGCTTCGGCTTCGGCGGCACCAACGCCAGCATCCTGTTCAAAAAGGCCGCCTGACCGGCATGGCCGGGAGTGGGTCGCGGCGCCGGGCCGGCGGGTGGATCGGCGTAGCGATCCTGGTGCTGCTGCTGGCCGGCACCGCGATTCGCGTGGCGCGGGATCTGTACGCGGCGCCCGGTCCGCTGGTCGCCGGGCGATCGGTGGTGATCCCCCGCGGCTCGCTGGCCGAGGTCGCCGCCACGCTGGCCGCGGCGGGGGTCATCGGGCATCCGCTCGCCTTCCGCGCGGCGGCCCTGGCGACGCGCGGCGACGGGCCGCTCCATGCCGGCGAACTGGCCTTTCCGGCCTATGCCAGCCTGGCCGAGACGCTGTCGGTGCTGCGCCACGCGCGGCCGGTGCTGCATAAAGTCACCATTCCCGAAGGCCTGACCGCGGCACAGATCGCCGACCTGCTGGACGGCGCGGCGGCGCTGACGGGCGACGCGGTGGTGCCGGCCGAGGGGCGGGTGCTGCCGGACACCTATGACGTCGAACGCGGCGCCAGCCGCGCCTCGGTGGTACGCCGGGCGCAGACCGCGATGGATCGTGCGCTGGCGCGGGCCTGGTCGGAGCGGGAGCAAGGTCTGCCCTACGCCGATCCGCACGATCTGCTGGTGGTGGCCAGCATGGTCGAGCGCGAGACGGCGCGGCCCGACGAGCGCGCGCATGTCGCCGGGGTGTTCGTCAACCGGCTGCGCCAGGGGATGCGGCTGCAATCGGACCCGACCGTGGCCTATGCGGTCAGCGGCGGCGAAAGCCTGACCCGGCCGCTGACGCGCATCGACCTCGCCTGGCCCAATCCGTACAACACATACGCGTCCCCCGGCCTGCCGCCCGGCCCGATCGACAGCCCCGGCTCGGCCTCGCTGCTGGCGGCGGCGCGGCCGCTGGCGACGCAGGATCTGTATTTCGTCGCCGACGGCCACGGCGGCCACGCCTTCGCCGCGACCTTGCCCGAACACGCGCGCAACGTGGCGCGCTGGCGGGCGATGGAGAATCCCTGAATCCGCCGATCGCGGCAGTCGACTATCATTGCGCTGAGGAGGACTCTGGCGTGACGCGCACCCCGATCCACCCTGGCGAGATGCGCCGCCGCTACGTTACCGTCGACGTGTTCACCGACCGCGCGTTTGGCGGCAATCCGCTGGCCGTGGTGCTGGACGCGGAGGGTCTTTCCGCGGCGCGGATGCAGGCCATCGCCGCCGAGTTCGGCTACGCCGAGACCACCTTCGTGCTGCCGCCGGACGATCCCGCGCACACTGCCCGGGTGCGCATCTTCACGCCGCGCAGCGAGCTGCCGTTCGCGGGGCATCCCAACATCGGCACCGCTTTCGCGCTGGGGCGGGCAGGCCTCGCTTCGGGCGAGCGGCTGGTGTTCGAGGAGGGCGCCGGGCTGGTGCCGCTGGACCTGCTGCGCGAGGGCGGCGAGGTGCGCGGCGCCGAGCTGACCGCGCCGCGTCCGTTCGCGCGGCTGTCGGAGATGGCGGCGGCGGATGTCGCGGCCTATGCGGGCCTGGAGGCGGATGCGGTGCGGACCGCGCTGCATCCGGTGCTGGTGGCGTCAGTGGGCTTGCCGTTCGTGTTCGCCGAGCTGACCAGCCTGGAGGCGCTGGGCCGCGCGCGGCCGGATTTGCCGGCATTCTTGCGCGTGGCCCCGCGCGACGGCGCCGACGCGGTGTTCCTGCATGTGGCCGATCCGGATGATCCCCACGTTCGGCACGCGCGGATGTTCGCGCCGCTCGATGGCATCTGGGAGGATCCGGCGACCGGCAGCGCCACCGCAGCACTGGCCGGCCTGCTGGCCGATCTGCGTCCCGAGGCGGACTGCGACATCACGTTGACGGTGCGCCAAGGCGAGGCAATGGGCCGTCCCAGCCTGCTGCGCGCCCGCGCGCTCAAGCGGCACGGATCTCCGGGGCCGGTGACGCTGCGAGGCGACTGCGTGGCGATGATGGAGGGCACGCTCGCGCTGACGGCCGAAGCCTGAACGCGCCTCGGCCACGGTGCCGGGGTGGCGCCGGTCACTCGCGCCAGCGCGCCGCCGCCTCCGCGTCCTCGTCGCGGGCCTCGACCCAGTGCCGCGCGCCGTCGGCGAACGTTTCGTTTTTCCAGAAGGGCGCACGGGTCTTGAGCCAGTCGATCAGGAACCCGGTGGCGTCCAGCGCCGCCTGCCGGTGGGCGGCGGCGGCCAGCACCAGCACGATCGGCTCGCCCGGCAGCAGCCGGCCGACGCGGTGGACCACGGTGCAGCCGAGCAGCGACCAGCGAAGCTCGGCCTCCCGCGCGATCGCGGCCAGCGCCGGCGCGGTCATCGCCGGGTAGTGTTCCAGCTCCATCGCCGCGATGGGCCGGCCCGCGGCCTGGTCGCGGACCGTGCCGACGAAGCAGCCGATGCCGCCGATGTCGGTCCGCCCCGCCATCAGCGCCGCGAACTCGGCCGCGATGTCGAACGGTTCGGACTGCACGCCAACCTTCGCCATTGCCTCAGCCGCCCGTGACAGGCGGAAAGAACGCCACCTCGTCGCCGGGCGCCAGCGCCGTGTCGGGACCGGCGAAACTCTGGTTGACCGCGCAGCGCACCAGGGCCGCGTGCTCGAAGGCCGCCGCGTGGCCGGCGTCGCGCGCGCGCAGCCAGGCGATCAGCGCGGCGACCGTAGCCACCTCGGACGGCGGCGCCACGCTCTCCTCGGCACACCCCACCCGCTCGCGCAGCCACGCGAAATACAGCACCCGCAGCGGCGGGGCCTGGCTCATCGTGGCGTGGGAATGATGCGCGTGCTGCCGTCCGGGCTGATGACCGTGCTGGTGCCGTTGCCGTTGGGCACCACGATGTCGGTGCCCCCCTCGGGATTGGTCGCGGTCGACGGACCGCCCGGCGCGCCCACCGGGCCGTTGTTGATGAGCGGACCCGATGGCGTGTTGATGACCGGCGGCGACGATGGGCCGGTCGGACCGGGTGTGCGGAACTGCGCCGGCGGCGTGCCGGGGGCCGGGGCTTTCAGGGGCGGCTGCGGGCCGGGCGGCGTGGAACTGCCGTGATGCGGGATCGGCAGCGGCGCCGGGGCCTGGGTGCCAGGCTGCTCGAACGACAGCGGCGGCTGGTTCTGCTGCTTCTCCACGTCGCCCAGCGTCGGCACCGGCGGCGGCGGCCCCGGCCACACGTTGCCGCCCTCCGGCAGCAGCGGAGTGAGCGCGACGCTGCGGCCTTCGGAATACAGCGTGTTCTCGTCGTGGCCGGGCACGATGTTGGGGTTGGTGCGAAAGGTGTGCGTGTCGCCGACGAAGCCGCCGAACCCCACCAGCGGCGAGCTGGCATAGTGGCAGCCCGCCAGCAGCAGCAAGGCTCCGATCCCGGCCGCACGGGCGGGCAGGCGGGCGGACGATGGGCGGCTCGGCATCGGGTCATCCTCGACTGGCCCTTCGGCGGGCGGGCACGGCGGGAATGTGCCCATGTCGGGCACGACGCTCAAGGTGTGTGTGCGCAAAGACGCACTTCTTGTCGCGCAATGAGACTTTCTGCCACACCCGCGCGATCCCGGGGCCAGCTCATCCGGGCCAGTTCATCCGGGCCAGCTCATCCGGGCGGGACGGCCGCCCTGGCGGCTGGCGGCCTGGGCTGCGTCGTCGCGTGGCGCAGGCCGGACACCAGGTAGTCCCAGCCGGTCAGCAAGGTCAGCAGGGCGGCGACCCACAGCATCGCCAGCCCGATCGGCTCGACCGGCAGCCAGCTCAGATGCAGCAGCATCGCGGTCTGGCTGCCCGCCAGCAACGCGCCAAGCGCCCCCATCTGCACGCCGGTCTTCCACTTCGCCAGCCGCGTCACCGGCAGGCCGACCGACAGCCCGGCCAGGTATTCGCGCAGGCCGCTCACCAGGATCTCGCGCAGCAGGATCACCACCGCCGGATACAGCCCCCAGGCGCCCAGCCGCGCGGTGCCGGCCAGCATCATCAGCGTGGCCCCTACCAGCAGCTTGTCGGCGATCGGGTCGAGCATCCGGCCGAGCGGCGAGGTCTGCCGCCGCGAGCGCGCCAGGCGGCCGTCGAAATAATCGGTGATCCCGGCCAGGGCGAATACGATGCACGCGAGGCAGTCGGCGTACGGCGTGCGCAGCGCGGCGAGGGCCACCAGCAGCGGGATCGCCGCGATGCGCGACAGCGTCAGCACGTTGGGCAGGTCGGTCAGCATCCGCCGCCAGACTAGCCGCGCGCGAGCCAGAAGGCGACTGCCGGCCCGCCGCCCACGAAACTGGCGTTGCCCGCCGGCGGCAGCACGCCGGCAGGCACGGCGAACGCCGCGCGGTCGATGATTTGGGCGACGATGACGAGCGGTGTCGCGCGGACCCCGAGCAGCCGGCCGAAATCCCATGCCGGCAAGTTTACCGCGGCGGCTGCGCGGGCGGCGCGACCGCGACGGTCACGGCCAGGTTGAAGTCGTAGCCGGTGCCGCTCGGCATGGTGATGAGGAAGCTGTCCGGGCCGGCATAGGCGGGCGCCGGCCGATAGCCGAAGATCAGGCCTTCGTCGCGCACCAGCAGCCGCACCTCGCCATGCGCGGCGTTGTCCACCAGCCGGCTGCCCTGCGTGCTCGTGCCGCTGAAGCGCATCCCCGAGAAGCACCATTTCCCGGCGTTGCGCACCGCCATGTGGATCGGCACGTTGTCGCCCGGCCGGATCATGCCGGCGTGGCTGCGGGTCTGGCAGCCCGGATCGGCCGCCGCCGCTCGCGCTGCCGCCGCGCCTGGAGCCGCCGGCGGCGTGCTGCACCCCGACACCGCGAGGCTCAAGGCGGCCACGGCCACGGTCGTTGCGCCGATGTGTCCAGAACTTCGCCGCATCCTCGCCCCGCTGTCGTTACGTGCCCGGACCATAGCCCGGCGGTGTTGCGCGCGCAATCCGGTTGCACACTCGTTGCGGGCGCGGGAGGCGTCTGTTACGCTCTTTGCATGATCCGTCCCGTGCTGTCCGCCGGCCTCGCCGCAACCCTGCTTGCGGCGCTGCTCGCCGCGTGCGCGGGGCAGGGGCCGGGCGGCGGCGGACAGGCGGGCGCGGTAATCCCCTGCGGCAGCGATGCCGCATCGGGGCCGCCGCCGCCCGGTTGCGGCCTGGTCTGCCGGGCCGAGTTGCCGGTGCGGATGCAGAACGGGGAGCCGATCGTCACCGTATGGCTCGATGACCAGCCGGCGAACCTGCTGTTCGATACCGGCGCCTCGCTCTCCAGCCTGACCACCGAGGCGGCGAAGCGGCTCGGCTTCACGCATGTGATGCCGGCCCACGGGCGGGTCTGGGGCATCGGCGGCGGCCAGGCCCGGGCGCTCGTGCGGGTGCGGCGGCTGGCGTTCGGCCATGTCAGCGTGCAGAACGCGGACCTTGCGGTGTTGGTGACGGGGCGGGCGCTCGCCGGGGAGGTGCCGGACGGCGGCCTGGGCGACGACGTCCTGCGCAACTACGAGGTGGACCTGGACCTGCCGCATGACGCGGTGCGGCTGTATCAGGGCCGGCCATGCGACGGGCAACTGCCGGGCTGGACCACCCAGGACGCGACGCTGCCGTGGACGCGCGCCTTTCCGGTCGGCTGGCAGGTCTCGGTCCCGGTGATCCTGGACGGCTATCCGACGCAGGCGCTGATCGACAGCGGCGCGCAGACCACGGTCGTGGGGGTGCCCGCGGCGCTGGCCGCCGGCGTGCCGCAAGCCGAGCTGACCAGCGACCTGGAGGCCAAGATGTTCGGGATCGGTCCGGGCCAGGTGCCGGGCAAGCTGCACCGCTTCGCCAGTCTGGTGGTGGGTGGCCAGACAATTCCCGATGTCGAGGCCGCGGTCATCGCGGTGCCGTTCCGTTCACCGGGCATGGTGCTGGGCGCGGACTACTTGCAGAACCACAAGGTCTGGATCAGCTACGCCACCGGCCAGGTGCACGTCGCGCACACCTGGTAGGCGCGACGGCGGCGGCGCCGTTCAGGCCGGCGGCCGTCATTCGCCCGCCAGGCGCACGGGCCGCAGGCCGACAGGCGACACCGCATCCATGCCGGGCGTGGTGATCGGGTCGCGCACGATGAACAGATACGACAGCGCCGCCACCGCGCCGATCACCGAGCCCACGACCAGCGCCAGCACGAACGACCCGGTCGCCTGCACGATCAGGCCGGTCACGGTGGGCGCCAGCGCGCCGCCCAGGTAGCCGCCGAAGTTCTGCATGGCGCCGATCGAGGCCGTGCAGTTGGTGGGGGCGGCGACCGAGCTCAGCGCCCAGGCGCAGGTGCTGGTGACGTACACCAGGAACAGGGACGCGGAAATGAACGCGATCGCCAGCGCGTTGCTCGTCGTGTAGGCGGCGAGCAGCGTGCAGAGCGCCGTGCCGAGCAGCGCCACCGCCGCGGGATACTTGCGGCTGTTGATCGGCGAGACGCCGCGCCGCACCAGCAGGTCGGTGAACCAGCCGCCCGAAACCCCGCCGACCACGCCCCAGGCGAACGGGATGAAGGACAGCAGGCCCGCCCCCTTCACGCTCATGTGCCGCTCGATCTCCAGGTAGCCGGGGAGCCAGGCGGTGTAGATCCAGGTCAGGTAGATGCACCCGAAATAACCCAGGATCATTCCCCATGTGGTACGGAAGCGAAACAGCAGCTTCCATTCCCGCAGCGTGACCTTGTCGCGCTGGCCGGGCGGGTCGCCCTCGGCGCGGTAGCGTTGCTCGTCCGCGCTCAGCGCCACCTCGGCGGGATTGCGATACAGCGCATACCAGGCCGCCGCGACCACCAGGCCGGCCACGCCCATAATCATGAACATCCAGCGCCAGCCGAACGCCAGCATCAGCAGGGTCAGCACCGGGGCCGCGACCGCGGTGCCGAGACTGGAGGCGCAGTTGAAGATCCCGGTGGCGAGACCCCGGTCGCG
This sequence comes from uncultured Pseudomonadota bacterium, assembly GCA_963758455.1. GTDB lineage: Bacteria > Pseudomonadota > Alphaproteobacteria > Acetobacterales > Acetobacteraceae > CAVRQM01. The sequence goes on from CAVWVK010000001.1 coordinate 776,311, forward strand.
CGGATGGAACCAGTCGCGCACGACGCGCGCGGCGGCCGGGAATTGCGGTGCCTCGCCGATGCCGAGCAGGACGCGCGCGCCGAAGAACTGGCCGAAGCTGCCCACCAGGCCGCCGAGGAATTGCGCGCCCGACCAGAGCGACAGCCCGATGCTCAGCAGCAGGCGCGGACCAAGCCGGTCCACCAGGGCGCCGGTCGGCAACTGGGCGAAGGCGTAGGACCAGAGAAAGGCCGACAGCAGGTAGCCCATGTCGGCGATCGACAGCCCGAGATCCCGCCGGATCAGCGGATTGGCGACGGCCAGCGTGGCGCGGTCGACGTAGTTCACCATGCCTGCCACCAGCAGCAGGGTGAGCGCGACGCGCTGGATGGATTTGACCCGCGGCGTCGCGCTCGTCGTGCCGGCCATGCGCGTTTCTCCCCGTCTGCTTGCGCGCGATGTTAGGCAAGCCGGCGCGGGTTGGCGATGGCCGAGCGCCGCTTCCAGGCGACGTCCGCCGGCGGTAAGCTCGCGCGACAAACCGCCGCCGGGGTGGCGCGCGGTGAGGCGCGACGAGGGAGGCTCGGATGCAGATGAACCCGTACCTGATCTTCGACGGGCAATGCGCGGCGGCGTTCAAGTTCTACGAGCAATGTCTCGGCGCCAAGACCGCGACGATGATGACCTACGGCGAGTCGCCGATGGCCGAGCAGACTCCGCCCGAGCAGCGCGGCGCCGTCATGCACGCGCGCCTCACCGTGGGCGACGCGGTGCTGATGGGCTCGGATGCGCCGGCCGGCCGCTATCAGAAACCGGCGGGCTTCCACCTGACCCTCGTGACGAAGGATCCGGCGGAGGCGGAGCGCGTGTTTGGCGCGTTGGCCGAGGGCGGGACCGCGCAGATGCCGTTGCAGGAGACGTTCTGGGCGGTCCGCTTCGGGATGCTCGTCGATCGCTTCGGCACGCCCTGGATGGTGAACTGCGAGAAGCCTGCCTGATAGCCGGCCGCGGCCGGCGATCAGGCGTCCTGGCGGATGTCGGTGGCGGCCGCGCCCGTCAGGCGCCACAGCCATGCCGCGTCGGTGCGGAACACATGCCGGGGCGAGCCGGCGGCCGCCCAGATCGGGTCGAGCGCCAGCAGGTCGCGGTCCAGCAGCAGCAGCGGCGGCGCGAGGTGGCCGACCGGCGCCACGCCGCCGATGGCGAACCCGGTGGCGGCGCGCACGAACGCCGCGTCGGCTTGGCGCACCGCGACCCCCAGCACGGCGGCCACCTTGCCCGCATCGACGCGGTTGACGCCGGAGCAGATCACGACCACGGCCCGCTCGCCGGCGCGGAACACGATGGACTTGGCGATCTGCGCCACGCCGCAGCCGACCGCCGCGGCAGCATCGACGGCGGTGCGGGTGCCTGCGGGGAAGGTGGCGATGGTGTCGGGGTGGCCGGCCGCGGCCAGGGCGGCGCGCACGCGGGCCAGCGAGGAATCGTCGGACATCGCCTCCATATAGCAGCGATGCAGCCGCTTGCCCTGTATGTCCACTGGCCGTTCTGCCTGGCGAAGTGCCCGGTACTGCGACTTCAACAGCCATGTGCGCGAGCGCATCGACCAGGCGCGCTTCGCTGCCGCCTTGCGCGCCGAGCTGGCCTGGGAGGCGGCACGGCTAGGGCGGCGGAAGCTGGCCTCGATCTTCTTCGGCGGCGGCACGCCCAGCCTGATGGCGCCGGACACCGTGGCCGCCCTGATCGCCGACGCGCGCCGGCTGTTCGCGCCCGCCGCCGATCTGGAGGTGACGCTGGAGGCCAACCCGACCAGCGTCGAGGCGGCGCGGCTGGCGGCGTTCCGCGATGCCGGCGTCAACCGCGTCAGCCTCGGCGTGCAGAGCCTGCGCGACGGGTCCTTGCGCGCGCTCGGGCGGCAGCACGACGCGGCCCAGGCGATCGCGGCGCTGCGCACGGCGCGGGCGTTGTTCGGGCGGGTGTCGTTCGACCTCATCTACGCGCGTCCCGGCCAATCGCTGGCGGACTGGCGCGCCGAACTGCGCGAGGCGCTGGCACTGGCCGCCGATCACCTGTCGCTGTACCAGCTCACCATCGAGCCCGGCACCGGCTTCGAGGCCCTGCACCGGCAGGGCAGACTGGTGCTGCCGGACGACGACACGGGCGCCGAGCTGTACGACGCGACGGCCGAGGAAGCGGCGCGGTTCGGGCTGCTGGCCTACGAGGTCAGCAACTACGCGACGCCGGGGTCGGAGAGCCGGCACAACTTGGCCTATTGGCGCTACGCGGACTACGCCGGCATCGGCCCGGGCGCGCACGGGCGGATCACGCTGGACGGTGCGCTGCTGGCGACGCGGCGGCACCGCGCGCCGGAAGTGTGGGCCGAGCGGGTCGAGCGGGACGGCCATGCGACGACGCACGAGGACGCGCTGGAACCAAGGGAGCGCGCCCGCGAAATGCTGCTGATGGGGTTGCGGCTGTCCGAAGGCGTCGATGCGGCGCGGTTCCTGGCGCGCACCGGGATGGCGCTGGAGGACGCCGTCGATGCGCAGACTCTTGGGATGGCGAGGGATGCGGATTATGTGGTGCGGGATGAGGCGGGGTTGCGAGCAACCCCGGAGGGCCGCAAGCGGCTTGACGCGCTGTTAGCCAGAATGGTGCTATGAGGCAACGGCTGGCGGGCTGGAGATGACGATGGGCGACGATCAGACCGTGCGCATACTGGCGAGCCTGGATCGGCTGGAGGCGGGCCAGGCGAAGCTGGAAGCCGGCCTGGCGAAGCTGGAAGCGGGCCATGACGCGCTCCATGCGGAACTCGGCACGCTTCGCGGTGATGTCATGGCGCGCATTGATCGCGTGCAGGATGGCGTAGCCGGGCTTCGCGACGACATCGTGGTGAACTTCGGGCGAGCCGATCGGGTCGCCCGGCATTCCCGCGACACCGACGACCAGGTGCGGGCCCTTTCCGATGAGGTGTCGTCCATGCAGCGCCAGATCCAACGCCTGCAATCGGATGTCCGCACGCTGCGCGGCGAGGCCTGATGGTCGCTACGCCGGCGCCGGTTGCGCCAGGGCCAGGGCGACCCGTTCGGCCGTGCCGCGGCTGAGGCCGGGCAGCGCGCGCAGCCGTTCCAGCCTCGCGCGCATCAGCGCCGCGCGGTGCGGGGTCTGGCGTCGCCAGCCGGCGAGCGGTGTCACCATGCGCGCGGCGGTCTGGCCGTTGATCGGGTCCAGCGCGGCCAGCATCTCCTCCAGGAACGCATAGCCGGCGCCGGACTCGTCGTGGAAGCGCACCGGGTTGCCGGCGCTGAAGGCGCCGATCAGGGCCCGCGCGCGGTTCGGGTTGCGCAGCGAGAAATCCGGATGCGCGGACAGCGCGCGCACGTCGTCCAGCGCCTGCGGGCGCGGGCTGGTCGCCTGGATCGCGAACCATTTGTCCAGCACCAGCGGATCGTGCCGCCAGCGGTCGTAGAACGCGGCCAGCGCCGCCTCGCGCGCGCCCGTCCCGTCCATTGGCCCCTGGCTCTCGCATAGCAGCGACAGCGCGGCCAGCACGTCGGTCATGTTGGCCTGTGCCGCGAACTGCGCCCGGGCCAGCGCCAAGCCGTCCGCGCCGGCGGCGGCCAGATAACAGGCAGGCGTTGCGCAAGCGCGCGGCGGCCGATCGAGGCGCCGTCGATCCGGTACGGGCCGGCATCGGCCAGCCGTTCGTAGGTCGCCCGCAGCGCGGCACCGAGCCGCGTCGCCGAGCGCCGCCCGCAGCGCCTGGCGCACGCGCGTGGATCGCCGGCCAGTCCTCGATCGCCATCTGGCTGGCGACATAGCTGAGGCTCGGCAGCGCCAACGCCTCGGCGGCGAAGGCCGGGTCGGCATCGGCGCGGTCCAGGGTGGCGGCCATCGCCTCGGCCAGCCCCTCGTCGAGCGCCAGCGCGGCGTCGGGCCGATAAGTCTCGACCAGGCCCAGCATCAGCCCGGTCGCGTATTGCTGCAGGCTGATCCCAGCGCACGAACGGGTCGGTGTCGTGCGCGGCCAGGAACCGCAGCCGCTCGGCGTCGTGCCGGACAGCCGCACCGGCGCGGAGAAGCCGCGCAACAGGCTGGGCACGGGCGGCGCGTCGATGTCCTCGAACACGAAGTCCTGCGCGGCGCGCTCGAGCAGCAGCGTGCGCGACGGCGATCTCGCGCCCGTCCGGGGCCAGCAGGCCCATCGCGACCGGGATCGGCAGCGGCTGCTTGTCCGGCTGGCCGGGAGTGGGCGGCGTGTGCTGGCGACAGCGTCAGCACGTAGCGGCGTGCTGCCGCGTCATAGGCATCGGACACGATGCAGCGTCGGCGTGCCGGCCTGCGCGTACCAGCCGAGGAAGGCGGACAGGTCGACGCCGCCGCCGTCCGACATCGCGGAGACGAAATCCTCGATGGTGACGGCCTGGTTGTCGTGCCGCGCGCACGTACAGGTCCATGCCGCGCCGGAAGCCGTCCGGCGCCCAGCATGGTGTGCAGCATGCGCACCACCTCGGCGCCCTTCTGGTAGACCGTCGCGGTGTAGAAATTGTCGATCGCCACGTAGCTGTCCGGCCGCACCGGATGGGCCATCGGCCCGGCATCCTCGGTGAACTGTGCCGCCCGCAGGCCGCGCACGTCGCCCAGCCGCTTCACCGCCGCACTGCCCTGGTCCATCGTGAACTGCTGGTCGCGGAACACCGTCAGGCCTTCCTTCAGGCTCAACTGGAACCAGTCGCGGCAGGTGATGCGGTTGCCGGTCCAGTTGTGGAAGTATTCGTGGGCGATCACCGTCTCGATGCCCTGGTAGTCGCCGTCGGTCGCGGTATCCGGCCGGGCCAGGACGTATTTCGTGTTGAAGACGTTCAGCCCCTTGTTCTCCATCGCCCCCATGTTGAAGTCGGACACGGCGGCGATGTTGAACACGTCCAGATCGTATTCCAGGCCGAACACCTCCTCGTCCCACGCCATCGAGGTCTTCAGGCTGTCCATCGCGTGACCGCAGCGCGTCCTGGTCGCCGTCGCGCACCCAGATCGCCAGCGCCACGTCGCGGCCGGAGCGCGTGGTGAAACGGTCGCGCACCGCCACCAGATCGCCGGCCACCAGCGCGAACAGATAGCAGGGCTTCGGGATGCGGATCGTCCCAGCGCGCCCAGTGGCGGCCGTCATCGCGTGCGGCCGCGGCCCGCCGGGTTGCCGTTGGACAGCAGCACCGGCACCGCCGTCGTCGGCGACGATGGTGACGCTGAATAGCGCGCCATCACGTCCGGGCGGTCCGGGAAATAGGTGATGCGGCGAAATCCCTCGGCCTCGCATTGCGTGAAGAACGCGCCGTGCGAACAGGTACAGGCCGGACAGTTCCGTGTTGGCCGACGGGTCGATGCGGGTCGACGATCTCCAGCACGCCCGCGTCCGGCATGTCGGCGATGGTCAGGCCGTGCTCGTCCGTGGTGACGCGCTGCGCCTCCACCGGGGCTGCCGTCCAGCGCGAGCGAGACAGGGTCAGCGCCTCGCCATCCAGGTGCAGCGGCGCCGCCGCGTCGCCATGCGCCGGGTTGCGGCGCAGTGCCAGCCGCGAGGTCACGATGGTCGCGGCCGGATCCAGGTCGAAGCGCAGCTCGACGGTATCGACCAGGAAGGCGGGCGGGCGGTAGTCGGCGCGGCGGATGGCGGTCAGGGGAGCGTGTTGCATGGGGCGTCTCTACCTGTTCGGGCGGCAGCGGCAGCCAGACGGAGAAGGCGCTGCCGCGGCCTTCCTCGCTCTCGATGAACATCTGGCCGCGGTGGCGGTTGACGATGTGCTTGACGATGGCCAGCCCCAGCCCGGTGCCGCCGGCATTGCGGCTGCGGCCCTTGTCGACGCGGTAGAACCGCTCGGTCAGGCGCGGCACGTGCTCGCGGCCGATGCCCGGGCCGTTGTCGCTGACCGACGGCCACCACGCCCGGCCGCGCCGGCCAGCGGCCGCCCGGCCGGGCGGTGGCGACGGCGACGCCGCACCAGCGCCGCCCTCGCCGCCGTATTTGACCGCGTTCTCGACCAGGTTCTGCAACACCTGCTCAAGCTGGTCGGCATCGGCGATGACCGGCGGCAGGCCGGCCTCGACCGTCCAGCTCCAGCGTCACGCGCGCGGGCGCGCACGCGCGGCTCGAAGCTGGCGGCGATGCGCTGGGCCAGGCGCGCCGAGATCGACCCGCTCGCTGGGCGGCTGGTGTTCGGTCAGCTCGATGCGCGACAGGCTGAGCAGGTCGTCGATCAGCCGGTTCATCCGCTGCGCCTGCTCGGCCATGATGCCGAGGAAACGCTGCTGCGCCGGCGGATCGTCGGCGGCGGGGCCGCGCAGCGTGTCGATGAAGCCGATCAGGCTGGCCAGCGGCGTGCGCAGCTCGTGGCTGGCGTTGGCCACGAAATCGGCGCGCATCCGCTCGACCGCGCGTTCGCGGGTGCGGTCGGACAGCACGGCGATGGCGTGGCCGCCATCGGCCAGCGGCGGGTCCATCACCAGCACGGTCGCCTGCACGTCGCGGCGCACCGGCACCGGCAGGGTCAGTTCGGCCGAGTGCGGCGTGCCCTGGTTGGCGAAGGCCTGCTCGATCGCCGCGCGCAGCACCGGATGGCGCACCACGGCGGCCATGTCCGCGCCGAACGCCGCGCGCGCGGCGGCGTTGGCGCGGCGCACCGAGCCGTCGCCGCCCAGGATCAGCAGCAGGTCGGGCAGGCGCTCGACGATCGCCTCGTTGGCGCGCAGCAGCGCGGCCGACCTGCCCGGCGCGGTCGGCCAGCGTGCGGGCCAGCCGCTCGATGTCGCCGGCCATGCGTGCGATCGGCGCCAGCACCGGCGGCGCGCGCTCGCCGGGGCGCCGGCAAGTCCTCCAGCGCGGCGCGGCGCAGCGTGGCGGCCAGCCGCTCCATGTCGCCGGCCCAGAGCGCCGCCAGCGCCAGCGCGGCGATCGCGGTCAGCAGCAGCGGCCAGCAGCGCCGGGCCCGGGTGCCGCGGCTCCGGTCAGCGCCAGCAGCAGCAGGGCGGCCACCGGCACGCCGCCGATCGCCGCCGCGGCGCCCAGCAGCAGCCCCGCCTGCACGACCGCATCCGCAAGATCGGGGCGCGCGTCAGATGCCCGGGCGTGGACAGGCTCGAGCGGCGCCGGGGCCACGATGCTGGCGCCGCGCCGTGGATCTCGAACACCGCCAGGCCGCGGCGCACCGAGCCGTCCGGGCTGCAGCGCCAGCATCCCGTCCACGCCGGGAAAGCCGCTGCGGGCGGCACAGCGCGGCCTGCGAGAAGCCGCCCGAGGCCAGCAGCGTGCGCGGCGATCGAGGCGGCGTCGATAGGCGAGGTCGGCCAGGCCCGGCGCCGGCGCGCCGTATTTCGCGGTGTAGGCCTCGTTCGAAGCTGGCGCGCGGCGGCCGGGTCGGGGGCGGCGTACCAGGCGCCGTCCAGGGTGGCGCCGGCGCGCGCGGCGGGGTCGGCCCACAGCGCCGGGCCCAGCACGCGCACCCCGGGCGGCCCGACGTCGTAATAGGGGATGAAGGTGGACAGCCAGGCGAGCTGCGCCGCCGGTGTCGGCCAGCAGCAGCGCGTCGAACGGCGCCGGCGGCACGCCCTGGCGCGACAGTTCGGCGGCGCGCTGTGCGGCCGGCGGCGTCGTGCTGGGCGCGCGCGGCGCGGATCTTGCGCGTCCAGCGGGCCGCGCCGGTCGGCATAGTCGGACACGTCGCGCATGGTCTGCGCGATGGCCGCGTCGCCGGCCTCGTGGAAATGGATGTCCGGGCTGGCGAGGCCGGCGTCGGCGATCGCGCGGGTCAGGGCGCGCTGGCCATCGCCTGGCCGAACTCGCGTCTGCGGCAGCACGGCGGCGAAGCGGTTCTTGCCGTCGGCCGTCGACGGCGCCGACCAGCCGGCGCACCTGCTGGCCGGGCGTGATGCCCAGCACCCACACCCCCGGCCGCGCCTGCGCCGGGTCGGAGGTGAAGGCCAGCACCGGCACGCCGGCGGCCGTCGGCCGGGCCGGCCACGGCGGCGGTCTCGGGCGCGGTCAGCGGGCCGATGATCAGGCCGTCGCCGGCGGCGATCGCCGCTTGCGCCGGCGCCGGCCGCACCCTGCGGGCGTGCCGCCGGTGTCGCGCACGTCCAGCGGCGGCGCGCCGGGCAGCCTGCGCCAGCGCGAGCTGGGCGGCCTTGACCAGCGCATCGCCGCGCTCGGCGTTGGGGCCGGTGAGCGGGGCCAGGATCGCCACGCCATGGCCGGCCGGCACGTTGGTGGACAGCGGCGCGCCGCCCGGGCGTCAGGATCGACGGCGGGCGATAGCCGGCATAGGTGGGGGATTGCTCGACCGCGCACGCGGCCAGCAGCAGCGGCAGCGCGGCCGCGGCGCAGCCACCGACGACCGAGGCCAGCCATGTCCGACGCAGCATCCGACGCGACATCCGGCGACCCTCCCGCTGATGCGGCGGCCGATGGCGGCACGCCACGCCACGGTCTTGTGCTGGTTCCGACGCCGATCGGCAACCTCGGCGACATGTCCGCGCGGGCTCTTGCGACCTTGCGGGCGGCCGACCTGGTGCTGTGCGAGGATTCCCGGGTCACCGCGCGGCTGTTCTCGGCGTATCGGGATCGGCGCGAAGCTGTCGCCGCTGCACGAGCACAACGAGGATGCGCGGATCGCCTGCGTGCTGGACGCGCTGCGCGGCGGGCCGGCGCGTGGCGCTGGTCTCGGATGCCGGAATGCCGCTGCTGTCCGATCCCGGCTTCCGGCTGGTGCGCGCGGCGATCGCGGCCGGGCTGCCGGTGGGCGGCCTGCCGGGACCGAACGCGGCGACGCTTGGCGCTGGTGCTGTCCGGCCTGCCGCCGCATCCGTATCTGTTCGCAGGGTTCCTGCCGCCGCGCTCGGCCGGCGCGGCGCGCCGCCTTGGCCACGCTGCGCGCCGCCGAGCAGGCCGGGCCTGCGCGCCACCGCTGATCTGGCACGAGGCGCCGCACCGGCTTGGCCGAGACGCTGGCCGATCTGCTGGCGGTGCTGGGCGACCGCCCGGCGGCGGTGGCGCGCGAGCTGACCAAGCGGTTCGAGGAGGTGCGGCGCGGCGCCGCTGTCGGACCTGGCCGCGCACTACGCCGAGCACGCCGCGCGCGGCGAGGTGACGCTGGTGGTGGGGCCGGCGGGCGACGAGGCGCCGGGCGAAGATGCGGTCGATGCGGCCCTGCACGGCGGCGCTGGCGGCGGGGCGGAGCGTGAAGGAGGCGGTGGCCGCAGGTCACGGCCGCGACCGGCGTGCCGCGGCGGCAGGTGTATGCGCGGGCGCTGGCGCTGCATGACGCGGCGCCGGTCCAAGGCTCCTGAAGCGGGCGATCAGCGTACCGGCCGCTTCCCCCGTCCGCGGCTCGCGGCAGGCTGGCCGCGGACCGGCGGCACCGCCGTCGCGGGCAGCGTGCGCTGGTCGCGACGCACCACCGCCTCGCACTGGCCGAGATTCTTCTACCCGGTGCCGAATTGCACGGTGGGCAGCAGCGCCCCCAGCGGCGTCAGCAGCACGCCCAGCGCCACCGACGCGCCCGCGCGCGCCGCCAGCGGGCCGGCGACGGGCGCGATGCTCGGATCCTTGAACTGCCGGTGATGCGGATCGGCGTCGGCAGCGATCCGACCGAGAAATGCCGTGCAACGTGCGCACCTGCATGTCGAGCCGCTCATGCGCGAGGTCGATGCTGCCGCTGCCCAGCACGTCGGCCTCGCTGGTGTCGATCAGGAAGGTGCGCGTCTCGAGCACGCCCTGATGCAGCGTCATGTCCACGGCGAGGCATTGCAGCGCCGCGCGGGTCGGCAGCCCGAGTGCGGACAGGATGGCGTTGCCGAATTCCAGGCCCGACAGATCGACCAGCAGCGCCGACAGGTTGCCGCCGGACAGCAGCAGCTTCGAGCCGCCATCGCCGTGCCCGACCAGGCTCGCCATCGAGTTACCGGTGCCGTCCAGGTCGCCTCGCCGCCCAGCAGTCCCGCGCCATGCACCAGATGCGTGGCGGCCAGCATCCGGCCGACATCCACCCGCTCGAACTTCACGTCGGACCTGGTGTGAAACTCGCCCTGTCGCCGCGCCGGCGCCAGGTCGATGTCGCCGACGATGTGGCCCTCGCCCACGCCGAGCGTCAGCGGATGCACCGCGATGCGGCCATCGACGATGTCGAGCTTCGCGGCAAACGTGTCGAACGGCACCGAGCGGCCCTCGACGTGATCGGCGTGGTAGCGCAGATGCACGTCGGCGGCGGTGAGCTTCGGCACGTTGATCGGCGTGGTCGGCAGCAATTGCGGGCTGGCCACGGCGCGCTCGACCGCGCGTTTTGCGCCGGCGTCTGGCCGGGCGTGGTGGTGCGGCCGGGCTGCGAGCCGATGAAGCCGCCCAGATCGGCGAGGTCGATCCGCTTGGAGACCAGGTCGGCCTCGACGGTCGGGCGCCCCGGCGTGGTCGGGTCGACCGCGATGATGCCGCCGACGTCCGAGGAACCGAGCCGACCCTGGAAGCCCGAGAAGCGGATTTTCCGGCGGCATATGAGAGATTGCCGGCGATGTCGTAGGGCGGCGTCTGCGGCAGCGGGATGCCGGTCAGCGGAAACAGCAGCGCCATGTCCGGCCCCGACAGATGCAGTTTCAGATCGGTGCCGGACAAGTGCAGCGGATCTTGGACCGTTCCGGCCAGCGTCACCTTGGTCGGTCCGTTCTCGAACCGCGCGTCGATCGGGTACGGGTCGCGGCTATCGCGCAGCGACAGCAGCGCGCCGCCGACGGCGTGGCCGGTGATCTTCTGTTTCGCATAGGTGCCGTCGGCATCCACCGTGATTGCGCGGGCTCGCCGCCGGTCGCCGCGTCGGTGTGGATGGCGAGCGCGAAATCGGCGCGCACCTTCGGGTCGACGACATGGGTCGTGGCCGTCGGTGATGACGAGATCGCCGATCCGCGCGCCGCCGCCACCGCCGCCGAGCGCGGGCAGATCCCAGGTGGCGTGGCCGTCGGCGTGCTGGATGGCGTTGACGTCGGGGTGCTGCACCTCGATGCGGGTGAGCACGATGTGGCGGCCGTGCAGCCAGGCGCGGGCATCGGCGGTGATCGCCAGCCGGTCGATGTGGGCGAAGTACGGCGCCTCCGGGAAAGCCGTCCGGGTTGGCGACCGTCACGCCGTCGGCGATGGCCACCGGGTGCCAGCCGAGCCGCAGGCCGAAATGCGTCATGGTGACTTTGCGGCCGAGGGCGGCGGAGGCGCGCGCCTCGACCAGCGGACGGAACCAGTCCCAGTCCCAGACGGCGACCAGCACGACGACCGCCGCGACCAGCACGCCCAGGATGATCGGCCAGACGCGGCGGCGTTTATGGTCGGCCATGCGGCGGCAACGTGACCGGGCTGGTTACGGTTGCGCGTGGCGATCGGTCCCACGCCCTGCGACGTCAGGCCGCCGACAGCCGCCAGCGCGCCAGCATCGGCATCCCGCGCAACCGGACTCGAATCATCCTCCGAGTACCTTGACGAGGATTCCACCGATCGCCGCGCCGGCCGCCAGGATGGCGGCGCCCGCGCCCATCCCGGTAAAGGCCACCTGCCAGGGCGAAAGCACCCGATCACGACGCAACTTGGTCGCTTCGGCGGTGAACTTTGTCGTCTCCGCATTCAGCTTGGCGGTCTCGGCGATCATTTGCTCGATGCGCACGATCTGCTCATCGAGATTAAGCCGGTCGACCTGGTCCGCGGTAGCACTCATGGGTCTGACCTCGTGACTCCGGACCCGCTGCTCTGGATCGTCCCCGCAATGTGCGGCCTTTCATCGCGCGCGTCAAAGCTCCGATGCCGCTATTTCTTCAGATGCGGCCCCAGCAGCGACAGGTCCGCGGCGCTCAGCCGGTCCGAGGCCGTGCGCGCCTGATGCCAGTACGGATACAGCAGCGGCGGCGCGCTGACCGCGTCCAGTTTCGCGCGCTCCTCGGCCGACAGCGACACCGACGCGGCGCCGAGATTGTCGGCAAGCTGCGCCTCGGTGCGCGCGCCGATGACCAGCGAGGTGACACCCGGCCGCCCCAGCAGCCAGGCCAGCGCCACCTGTGCGGCGGAGCAGCCGCGCGCCTCGGCGATCTCCACCAGCGCCTCGACGATGTCGTACAGCTTGCCCTCGTGGCGGATCGGCGGCTCGCCCCAGCCGGACAGCGCGCGCGATCCCTCCGGCCCTTGCTGGCCGCGACGAAACTTGCCGGTCAGCAGGCCGCCGGCCAGCGGGCTCCAGACCAGGATGCCGAGGCCCTGATCCAGTGCGATCGGCACCAGCTCGTATTCCGCCTCGCGGGCTTGCAGCGTGTAGTGGATCTGCTGGCTGACCAGGCGCACGTGGCCGATGCGGTCCTGGATCGCCAGCGCCTTCATCAGGTGCCAGCCGGAATAGTTCGAGGCGCCGACATAGCGGACGTGGCCGTGGCGCACGAGCGTGTCGAGCGCCTCCAGCGTTTCCTCCAGCGGCGTCAGCCCGTCCCACTCGTGCAACTGGTACAGGTCGATGTGGTCGATGCCGAGCCGCTTGAGGCTGGCGTGGCAGGCGGCGATCAGGTGGTGGCGCGACAGGCCGGCCTGGTTCGGACCCTCGCCCATGCGGAAGCGCGCCTTGGTGGCGACCAGCGTGCGGTGGCGGCGGCCGCGCAGCACCTCGCCGACGATCTCCTCGGAGGCGCCGCTGGAGTACATGTCGGCGGTGTCGATCAGGTTGACGCCGGCATCGAGGCACATGTCGATCTGCCGGGTGGCGCCGGCGACATCGGTGCTGCCCGTCTTGGCGAAGACGCCGCGGCCGCCGAAGGTCATGGTGCCCATCGTCAAGGTCGAGATCAAAAGCCCCGAGCGCCCGAGCTGGCGATACTGCATGGCGTGCGTCCTGATGGAAGTGCGGAGGGATCAGCCGGTGACTTGCTGTTTGACCTTGCGCAACGCGGAGATGGTTTCGGGTGCCAGGTGCAGGTGCGCCTCTACCAGCGCCGGCGGCGTAAGCGCAAGCCACTGGTCGGCGGAGACGTCGGTGTAGCGATCGGAGCGGAACAGTTCGAGGTAGCGCACCGTGTCGCCGCCGGTGTTCTCGATCCAGTGGGCCATCGCTTTCGGCACATAGCCCACATCGCCCTCGCGCAGGTCGAAGGTGCGCGCCTTCAGCGGACGAGGCGAACACGCCCATGCGCGCCTGGCCGGCGATCCAGGTACTGCCACTCGTCGGCGAACGGGTGCCAGTGCATCTCGCGCATTCCGCCCGGGTCGATCTCCACCAGGGCGGCGGCGATCTCGTCGGAGATGGGGAAGTTCGTGGTGTCGGTGATGCGCACGCTGCCGAACGGAGTGCGCAGCGGTTTCTGGCTCATCATGGCGTGCTTGAAGGTGGTCGGCACCGTGCCTTGCGGCGAGGCGACGCGGTCGGCGTCGAGCGGTCCCGGCACGGCGGCCTGGAAGATGTACAGCTCCTTGTCCGGAATGTGCGCGAAGGCGCTTTCGGGCACGCCGAAGTTCTTGGCCAGCACCGAGCGCGGGACGTGGGCGAACCAGTCCGAGAGAAGGAAGGTGCTGTTCTCGCTGAACGCGCCATCGGGAAAGGCCAGCAGGAACTCGCAGCCATCGGGGCCGAGGCCCTGGATCGAATGCGGGATGCCGCCCGGAAAATACCACAGGTCGCCGGCGGCCACATCGTCGATGAAGTTGCGGCCGTCCTGGTCGACGGCGGTGATGCGGGCGTTGCCGTACAGCATGAACGACCACTCGGCCTGCTTGTGCCAGTGCAGTTCGCGCACCCCGCCGGCCGCGAGGCGCATGTCGACGCCGGCGATTTCGGTGGCGGCTGGCAGTTCGAGCTGCGTCACCTCGCGCGCCCAGCCGCCCGGTTGCAGGCGGTTGTGCGCGTCGGCGAACGAGAAGCGCAGGTTCGGCAGGGTGCCGTGGTCGGTGGAGGGAGCCGCCAGCATGTCCGGGTTTTCGGCGTCGCGCATCGGGTCGCGCGGGCCGGGATCGCCGGCCCCGACATTGCCGCGCCGCGGCTCGGGCGCGGCGCCCGCCACCGCGAGGCCGGCGGCGGCGGCGATCAGGCCGCGGCGCATCGGGTCGGCCATGTTCTGTCTCCCCGCTCAGGTGGCGTCGTGGGCGCTGTCGCCCGCGGTCACGTCGCCCGCGGCCACGTCGCCCGCGGTCACGTCGTAGGTGGCGCCCGTGACCACGACAGACGCGGGCATCGAGGCGGAACGGACTCGTGTCGCTGGGCATGGGCGGTCCTGCGCTGCTGGGGTGGCGGCAGAACAGGGCAGGCGTCGGCCGGTTGCCTGCGCCGCCGTCACGGTCGCGCGCTCGGTTCCACGCCCGGTCGCCGCCCGGTCGCGCGCTGGGTCGCGCGCTAGGTCGCGCGCTCGCGCGGTCAGCCGGCCAGCATCCGGCCCAGTTCGCGTCCCCCGAACAGGTGGACGTGGAAATGCGCCACTTCCTGCCCGGCGTGCCGGCCCATGTTGGCCAGCACGCGGTAGCCCGCCTCCTCCAGCCCCAAATCGTGCGCCACCCGGCCCACCGCGCGCCAGAACCCGGCGATCTCGGCGTCGGTGCCGTGCGCGGAAAAATCCGCCAGCGACACGAACCGGCCGCGCGGGATCACCAGCACATGCACCGGGGCCTGCGGCGCGATGTCGTGAAAGGCCAGCGCGTATTCATTTTCGAACACGCGCCGGCAAGGGATCTCGCCGCGCAGGACGCGGGCGAAGATGTTGGTGTCGTCATAGGCGCCGAGCCCTGCTATCGGCATGAGCGATCTCCGTCCGTCGATGTCCGATCGTGATCACGGATCTTGCGCGTCTTGACCCGATGGCGAAGCAGCAGCGTCTTCGCGCGCGCCGCCTTCTCGGCAATGCCGGAGACGCCCTCGCGCCGCACCAGTTCGGCCCAGACATCTCCGGGATCGACGCCGACCGCCACCCACATCACCAGCAAGTGATACAGCACGTCGGCACTTTCGGCGACCAGCGCGGAACGGTTGCCGGCGACCGCTTCGATCAGGCACTCGACGGCTTCCTCGCCGAATTTCTGCGCGACCTTGGCGGGGCCGCGCGACAACAGCCGGGCGGAGTGGCTGATCGCTGGGTCGGCGTCGCGCCGGCTCAGCACCACCGCGTGCAGCCGCTCCAGCACCGCGGCATCGGACGATCCCGGCTCCAGCGTCTTGCGCCGCCGCGACTTGCCGCCCGCGCTGCCCCCCACCTTGCCGCCCGTCTTGCCGCCCGTCTTGCCACTGGGCTTGTTGCTCGGCTTGCGGCTCGGCTTCTTGGCCATGCCCGTTCAGGCGGCCAGGGACGTGGTGGCCAGGCCGGCGATCGGGCGCACCGGCAGGCCGGCCGCGTGCAGCGACGCCTTCACCTCGGCGATGGAGAACGTGCCGAAATGGAACACGCTGGCGGCCAGCAGCCCGGTGGCGCCGGCGCGCGCGCCGTCGGCGAAATGCGCCAGCGCGCCGACCCCGCCCGAGGCCACCACCGGCACCCGGACCGCGCCGCACACCGCGCGCAGCAGATCGAGGTCGAACCCGGCGCCGGTGCCGTCGCGGTCCATGCTGGTCAGCAGGATTTCCCCGGCGCCCAGCTCGGCCACCTGCCGGCACCACGCCACCGCGTCGCGCCCGGTGTCGCGGCGGCCGCCATGCGTGAACACATGCCACGATCCGCCGGCCGCCGCGCGGGCGTCGACCGCGACCACGACGCACTGGCTGCCGAACCGCCGCGCCGCCTCGGCCACCAGTGCCGGGCGCGCGACGGCGGCCGAGTTGATGCTGCATTTGTCCGCGCCGGCCAGCAGCAGCGCGCGCATGTCCTCGGTGCTGGCGATGCCGCCACCCACGGTGAGCGGCAGGAACACCCGTGCGGCCGTGCGCGCCACCACGTCGATCATGGTGCCGCGCGCCTCGTGGCTGGCGGCGATGTCCAGGAAGGTCAGCTCGTCGGCGCCGGCCGCGTCGTACAAGGCGGCTTGCTCCACCGGATCGCCGGCGTCGCGCAGCGAGACGAAGTTGACGCCCTTGACCACGCGGCCGCCCTGCACGTCCAGGCAGGGGATGATCCGCAGCTTCAGCACCCGGCCCGGCTCCTTCCCATCGCTGCCCCGCCCGATCCGTCGAATCGGGACCGGGAAGCATACAGCACGGGCCGCGCCTTCACACCCCGACGGTCAGATGGTGCGGGGTGACGGGAGCGGGGAGTTCCGCCCGTGTTCACCCCGCAGCAGCGCCAGCGCCGCCGCCGGGTCGATGCGGCCGTCGTAGAGCGCGCGCCCGACCACAACGCCTTCGATGCGCCCGTGCGCCGCCGCCTTGAGCGCCGCCAGATGCTCCAGGCTCCCGACGCCGCCCGAGGCGATCACCGGCAGGCGCACCGCCTCCGCGATGGCCAGCGTCAGTGCCATGTTCACCCCGCCCAGCATCCCGTCGCGGGCGATGTCGGTGCAGATGATCGCGGCCGCTCCCGAGTCCTCGAACCGTCGCGCCAGATCCGCGGCGCGGAGGCTGCCGGTCTCGGCCCAGCCCTCGGTCGCCACCATGCCGTCGCGCGCGTCGATGCCGATGACGACGCGCCCCGGATGCGCGCGGCAGGCCTCGCGCACCAGCTCGGGCTGCTTGGCCGCGGCGCTGCCGAGGATGACGCGGCGCACGCCGGCATCCAGCCAGTGCGCGACCGCCGCCAGATCGCGGATGCCGCCGCCGAGCTGCACCGGCAGATCGGTCGCGGCCAGGATCGCGCGCACCGCCTCGCCGTTGACCGAGCGGCCGGCGAACGCGCCGTTGAGGTCGACGACGTGCAGCCAGGCAAACCCCGCATCCCGCCAGGCCCGCGCCTGCGCCGCCGGATCGTCGGAATAGACAGTCGCCTGCGTCCATGTCGCCGCGCCGCAGCCGCACGCAGGCGCCGTCCTTGAGGTCGATCGCCGGATACAGCGTGAGGCCGGTCATCCGGCGATGCGGCCGCGCGGCTGCAAGGTCTTGAAGTAGTGGATGCCGCGAATGGTCTTGCCGCCGACGCGGGCGTAGCACGGATGGACGCCCCAGCGGATGTAGCCGAGGCTTTCGTACAAGGCGATCGCCGCCTCCTGCGTCTCGCGCACGTCCAGGTTCAGCACATGGTAGCCGAGCGCGCGGGCGCTTTCCTCGACGCGCAGGGTCATGCGCCGCGCCAGGCCGTGCCCGCGCGCGTAGGGGGCGATGAAGCTGTGCGTGAGCGTGGCGGCGAAGGCCTGCGCCTCGTTGTTGCGCGGCGGGCGGACGAGCTGCACCGAGCCCACCAGCGTGCCGTCGACGCGGCTGGCGAACAGCTCGCGGCCGGGCACCAGCAGCAGGCCGCGGAAATACGCCTCCAGCGCCACGCGGCCGGGCGGGTTGACCCAGCCGAAGCCGCCGCCGTCGATGATCGCCGCGTCCGCCGCCTCGCACAGCGCCGCCAGGTCATCGTCGGTGAAGGCGCTGACGCGCTCGACCACGACCACGGACTCCTTGGTGTCGGTCATGGCGTCCAGCGCAGGAAGTTTTCCAGGATGCGCAGGCCGACAGCCTGGCTTTTCTCGACGTGGAACTGCGTGCCGACGCGATTCTTCCGCGCCACCATCGCCACCACCGGGCCGCCGTAGTCGGTGGTTGCGAGGCAGTCTTCGGGATCGCCGCCGGCCAGCGCGTAGCTGTGGACGAAATAGGCGTGGTCGCCCGGCGCGATGCCGTCCAGCAACGGGTGCGCGCCGGGCGTGAACGACAGTTCGTTCCAGCCCATCTGCGGCAGGCGCAACGCCTCGGGCGGGCGCATCGCCGCGATGTCGCCGGCGATCCAGCCGAAGCCGGGGGTGGTCTCGTGCTCCAGGCCGCGCCGGGCCATGAGCTGCATCCCTACGCAGATGCCCAGGAACGGCGTGCCGGCATCGGTGGCCGCGATGATCGCGTGGCGCAGGCCGGGGATGGCGGCGAGGCCGTGCGTGCAATCGGCGAACGCGC
Organism: uncultured Pseudomonadota bacterium; assembly: GCA_963758455.1. Taxonomy (GTDB): domain Bacteria; phylum Pseudomonadota; class Alphaproteobacteria; order Acetobacterales; family Acetobacteraceae; genus CAVRQM01. The sequence goes on from CAVWVK010000001.1 coordinate 794,289, forward strand.
CCTGTCCGGGCAGCACGATGCGCTCGGCGCGCGCGACGGTGCGCCGGGTCGGCGGTGACGGATACCTCGGCCGCGATGCCGGCGCGCTCGGCGGCGACCGCCAGCGCGCGCGCCGCGGAGGCGAGATTGCCGCTGCCGTAGTCGATGACGGCGACCTTCATCGCAGGGCGGGTTCGATCAGATCCGGCCGCCGTCCCAGCAGCCGCGCCAGCGCGTCGTCCTGGTCGCGCGCCGCCACGACATGCGCCAGCAGAAAACCCCGCCGCGCCAGCGACCAGCGGCGAAAATCCTGGCCGAACAAGCCCAGCAACCAGCCCAGCGCCACCACCAGCGCCAGCCGCCATTCGCGCGGGGCCAGCCAGCCAGCCGCCATCGCGGCGAACAGCGCCACGATGCCGGCGATCCAGGCGCGGTGCGCCCACAGCCAGAGCGGCCCGAAGATGGCCGCCCCCCAGGAGAACCGCTCCGCCACCAGCACCGGGGCGGCGCCCGCGCCGGGTATGGGCGGAGAACACCCTCATAGCGATTCCTTGGTGGACGGAATGGCATCGCCCAGCCGCGCATCCAGCGCCACCGCCGCCCGCAGCGCCCGCGCGGTGGCCTTGAAGCAGGCCTCGGCGACGTGATGCGCGTTGGCCCCGGCGCGCGCCGTCACATGCAGGTTGAACAGGCCGTTCATCGCCAGCGCGCGGAAAAACTCCTCGAACAGCTCGGTGTCCATCTCGCCGATCTTGGGCCGCCGGAACTCCACGGCCCAGGCGAAATAGGGCCGGCCGGACAGGTCCACGGCGGCCTCGACCAGCGCCTCGTCCATCGGCACGACGGCGTGCCCGAAGCGGGTGACGCCGCGCTTGGTCGCCGACCGCCTGGACCAGCGCCTGACCCAGCACGATGCCGATATCCTCGGTGGTGTGGTGGAAATCCACATGCAGGTCGCCGCTCGCCTTCACGCGCAGGTCGAACAGGCCGTGGCGGGCGAAGCTGGTCAGCATGTGGTCGAGAAAGCCGATGCCGGTCGCGATCTCGGCCCGGCCGTGGCCATCGAGGTCGAGCGTCAGGCGCGATGTCGGTCTCGCTGGTGGAGCGGGCGAGGGTGGCCTGGCGGATCATGCGGCAGCCTTAGCTGAGCCCACCGCAGCCGGGCAAACGGCGGGGCGCCCGGACGCCTTGCCTCGCGGACCCCCGCGCGCCATGTAGCGCCGTCATGCAGAACATTTCGACACCTCACGACCCCGTGGGCTGGCACGGCACCACGATCCTGTGCGTCCGGCGCGGCCAGCAGGTCGCGATGGCGGGCGACGGCCAGGTCACGATGGGCCAGACCGTCGTCAAGGGCAACGCCCGCAAGGTCCGCCGCATCGGTCCGGGCGGCGCCATCGTCACCGGCTTCGCCGGCGCCACCGCCGACGCCTTCACCCTGCTGGAGCGGCTGGAGGCCAAGCTGGAACGCTTCCCCGGCCAGCTTGAGCGCGCCTGCGTCGAGCTGGCGAAGGACTGGCGCAGCGACCGCTATCTGCGCCGGCTGGAGGCGATGATGGCGGTGGCCGACCGCGACCGCAGCTTTACCCTGACCGGCAACGGCGACGTGCTGGAGCCGGAGGACGGCGTCATCGCCATCGGCTCGGGCGGCAACTATGCGCTGGCGGCGGCGCGCGCGCTGATGGCGATGCCGGACCTGACGGCCGAGGAGATCGCGCGCCGCGCCATGAAGATCGCCGCCGATATCTGCGTCTATACCAACCATAGCGTGGTCGTCGAGACGATCGCGTAAGGATTGCACGAAATGGAAGTCCCGACCTATTCGCCGCGCGAGATCGTCAGCGAGCTCGACCGCTTCATCGTGGGCCAGAACGACGCCAAGCGCGCGGTGGCCATCGCCATGCGCAACCGCTGGCGGCGGCAGCGCGTCGATGCCGGGATGCGCGACGAGGTGGTGCCGAAGAACATCCTGATGATCGGCCCGACCGGCTGCGGCAAGACCGAGATCGCGCGGCGGCTGGCGCGGCTGGCGCAGGCGCCGTTCCTGAAGGTGGAGGCGACCAAGTTCACCGAGGTCGGCTATGTCGGGCGCGACGTGGAGAGCATCGCGCGCGACCTGGTGGAAGTCAGCCTCAACATGCTGCGCGAGACCAGCCGGCGCGACGTGCAGGCGAAGGCGGAGACGGCGGCGGAGGAGCGGCTGGTCACGGCGCTGACCGGCGAGCGCGCGGCGGCCGACACGCGCAGCAAGTTCCGCCGGATGCTGCGCGCCGGCGAGTTCGAGGACAAGGAGATCGAGCTGTCGCTGGAGGCCTCGCCCAGCAACCCGATCGGCCAGATGGACATGCCCGGAATGCCGCCAGGCCAGGTCATCAATCTCGGCGAGATGATGAAGGGCATGTTCGGCCGCGGGCCGCAGCAGCAGCGCAAGATGACGGTGGCCGCCGCGCGCGCGGCGTTGGAGCGCGAGGAGGCGGACAAGCTGCTGGACAACGACGCCATCACCCGCGAGGCGATCGAGCACGCCGAGCAGAACGGCATCGTGTTCATCGACGAGATCGACAAGGTGTGCGCGCGCACGATGGAGGGCGGCTTTCGCGGCGGCGACGTGAGCCGCGAGGGCGTGCAGCGCGACCTGCTGCCGCTGATCGAGGGCACCACGGTGTCCACCAAATACGGCCCGGTGAAGACCGACCACATCCTGTTCATCGCCTCGGGCGCGTTCCATCTGGCCAAGCCCGCCGACCTGCTGCCGGAATTGCAGGGCCGGCTGCCGATCCGCGTCGAGCTGGCGCCGCTGAGCCGGGCCGACCTGCGCCGCATCCTGACCGAGCCGGAGCATAGCCTGCTCAAGCAGTACGAGGCGCTGATGCGCACCGAGGGCGTGGCGCTGACCTTCGCCGACGACGCGGTGGACGCGCTGGCCGAACTGGCCGCGGACATCAACGACCGGGTGGAGAACATCGGCGCGCGGCGGCTGTCCACGGTGCTGGAGAAGCTGCTGGAGGAGATCAGCTTTTCCGCCAGCGACCGGGGCGGCGAGGCGATCACCGTGGATGCGGCGTACGTGCATGAGCGGGTGGCCCCGCTGGCGACGCAGGGGGATCTGAGCCGGTTCATCCTGTGACCTTCTCCGCGTAACACCGCCGTGTTACAACGTGAGTTGTAACACAACAGTGTTACAGTGGTCGTTGTCACGCAGGAGGGCGCGGTGGAACTGAAGGTGCGGGCGATTGGCAATTCAGTGGGGGTGGTGCTGCCGCGCGACGTCCTGGCGCGCCTGAAGGTGAATGAGGGCGATATCCTGCATGTGGTGGAGACCAAGGATGGCATCATCCTGACGCCGCTCGACCCGAACGTGGCCGAGCAGCTACGGATCGGGCGGGATGTAATGCATCGCTTTCGCGACACGCTGCGCATCCTGGCGCAATGACCGACATCGCTTGGCTGGAGCGGCTGTCGATCGAGATGCTCCATGCCGAAAGCCTGTCGGATCACGGCGGAATGCCAGGGCTGCGCGACGAGTCGCTGCTGGAGAGCGCGCTGGCCCGGCCGCGCAACCTGCAGGCACGCCTACGAGGGGGTGGACGACATTCTGGCGCTCGCCGCCTGCTACGCGGTGGCCATCGCCAAGAACCACCCTTTCCTGGACGGCAACAAGCGTGCCGGTTTCATTGCGGCGTTCGTGTTTGCGCAGCAGAACGGCCTTCGGCTTCTCGCCGATCAGGCGGAAGCTGCGGCGGCGATGCTGGCGGTCGCCGCCGGGGAGATGAGCCAGCAGGAGTTTGCCGCGTGGCTGCGCCAGCAGCGGGTGGCGGATGACTGACCCTTTCGTCGCCCCGGAGGAACCCACCGCCGCCGACGCGATCGCTGCGATCGGCGAGGAGCTTGGCGTGTTCGACGACTGGATGGACCGCTACCAGTTCATCATCGAGCTGGGCCAGAAGCTGCCGCCGTTCCCGGAAGCCTGGGCCGACGACGCGCATCGCGTGCCCGGCTGCCAGAGCCGGGTGTGGCTGCAAGCCGAGCGGCGGGACGCAAAGCTGTTCTTCGCCGGCGCCTCGGACGCGGCCATCGTTTCGGGGCTTGTCGCATTGCTGCTGCGCGTCTATTCCGGCCGGACGCCGGCGGAGACCCTGGCCACCGATCCGATATTCCTCAAGGAGCTCGGCTTGATCGAGGCGCTGTCCACCAACCGCGGCAACGGCATCGCCGCGATGGCCCGCAAGATCCGGGAGCGGGCCGCCCTCGAGGAACATGCTCTTGCGTCAGACAAATAACTGCGGCACCAAGATCGCGCATCGAACCGGACCGTCTCGGCACCGGGGCAACGGAGGAAACAAATGACCAAGACGGCTGACGAAACCGCATCGCTGCCGGCCGCGCGCCGCGCCCTGCTGCAGGGTGCCGCGGTGGCCCCCGTGCTGGCCGCCGCGGCCGCCGCCGGGCTGGTGCCCAGCGCCGCCCGTGCCGCCGCCGCCGGCGCCGGGCCGTTCCCCAAGCATCCGCGCTGGAAGTTCGTGTTCGTCAATCACGTGACGACCAACCCGTTCTTCGTGCCGACCCAGTACGGCATCGCCGACGCCTGCGCGCTGCTCGGCTGCGATCATCAGTGGACCGGCTCGGCGACCGCCGACGTGGCCGAGATGGTCAACGCCATGAACGCCGCCATCGCCTCGAAGGCCGCGGCCATCGCGGTGCCGATCGTCGACCCGCACGCCTTCGACCAGCCGACCGCCCGCGCGCTGGCCGCCGGCATCCCGGTGTTCTCGTACAACGCCGACGCGCCCGCCGGCGGCGGCAACAAGCGCCTCGCCTATATCGGCCAGGATCTGTACCAGGCCGGCGTGCTGATGGGCCAGCGCATCCTGACGCTGATCAATTCCGGCACCATCGGCATGTTCATCGCGACCCCGGGCCAGCTCAACATCCAGCCGCGGCTGGACGGCGCCTGCGGACGTCATCAAGAAGTCGGGCAAGAAGATCGACATCCAGGTGATCGCCACGGGTGCGACGATCAACGAGGAGCTCTCGAAGATCAAGGCGTTCTACCTCGGCCACCAGGATCTGAAGGGCATGTTCGCGGTCGACGGCGGCAGCACGCAGGGCGTCGCCGAGACCATGAGCCAGTACAAGCTGCCGGCCAAGGGCGTCCACGGCGGCGGCTTCGACCTGCTGCCGCGCACCCTGGAGCTCATCAAGGGCGGCTTCCTCGACTTCACCATCGACCAGCAGCCGTATTTGCAGGGCTTCTACACGGTGATGGAGATGTTCACCTTCCTGGCCTCGGGCGGCCTGGTGGGGCCGGCCGACTGCAACACCGGCCTCAAGTTCGTCACCAAGGAGAGCGTCGGTCCGTACCTGACCACCGAGACGCGCTATGAGGGCAAGACGGCGACGCCGAAGATCGTGCCGATGTCGGGCCCGATCGGCTGATGGACGGGGGACCGACCACCGGGGAGACTGCAAGCCCGGCGGCGGTCCCCGCCGCTGCCCGCCCGCGGATGCTGGACGTCATCTTCCGATGGCGCAAGTCCAGCATCCTGCTGGTGGCGATCATACTGGCCGGCTATTTCCAGTCCCAGAACAGCGACTTCCTGGGCTCCAACCCCAGCCTGGTGAACCTGTCGCAGTTCGTCGCACCCTGGACCATCATCGCCTGCGGCGAGATCATGCTGATGATCGGCGGCGAGATCGACCTGTCCGCCGGCATGATCTTCGCGTTCGCGCCGTTCATCATGCATTTCGCCGTGCTGGCCGGCGATGCCGCTGATGTCGGGCTGCTGCTGGCGGTGGGCGCCTCGGCGCTGGTCGGGCTGGTCAACGGCGTGGTGACGGTGGTGCTGGGCATCCCGTCCTTCGTCACCACGCTGGGCACGCTGTTCCTGCTGAACGGCATCACGCTGACCATCTCGCCGGCCAGCCGGTGTCGCCGCCGGGCAGCCCGGCCTTCCGGCGTTCTTCGGCAACTGGGACTATGCGGAAATCATCTGGGCGGTGGCCGTCGTCGCGGTGATGAACGTGCTGCTGCGCAACACGCGCTGGGGCCTGCACACCATCGCCGCCGGCGCCAACCGGCTGGGCGCCAGCGAGTCCGGCATCAACGTCGCCCGGCTGCAAATCGGCAACTTCGTCATCTGCGGAATGCTGGCCGGGTTCACCGGCATCCTGGAGGGGTTTCGCATCACCTCGAGCGATCCGCTGGCCGGCGGCACGCAGGTGATGTTCTACGCGGTGGCCGCCGGGGTGATCGGCGGCACGCCGCTGACCGGCGGTTCGGGCACCATCATCGGCGGCCTGATCGGCGCGCTCGTGCTGGGCGTGCTGCAGGACGGGCTGACCCTGATCGGCACCAACGCCTTCGTGTTTCCCACCATCCTGGGTGCGGCGATCCTGGCGGCGATGCTGTTCAATCTGAACGTGAACAAATTGCGTCGCACCGGAGGTGCGCATTGAACGTCGCACCGGAGGTGCGCATTGAACCAGGTCGCACCGGAGGTGCGCATTGAACCAGGTCATGGGGGGCGTGTGATGGCCGAGGAGGTTCTGCGCGCCGAAAACATCGTCAAGCGGTTTGGCGCGGTGACGGCGCTGGATGGCGTGTCGCTGCACCTGGAACAGGGCGAGATCCTCGGCATCCTGGGTGACAACGGCGCCGGCAAGTCGACGCTGATGAAGATCCTGACCGGCTTCCAGCCGCAGACCGAAGGCAAGCTGTTCGTGCGCGGGCAGGAGACGGCGCTGCGCTCGGTGGATCAGGCGCGCGCGCTGGGGATCGAGTGCGTGTATCAGGATCTGGCGCTGGCGAGCTCGCTCACGATCTACCACAACCTGTTCCTGAACCGGGAGATCCTGTATCCCGGGCCGATCCGCCTGCTGAACAACCGCGCGATGCGGCGGCGCGCGAAGGAGCTGCTGGCGGAGATCGGCGTGCATATCCCGTCGGTGGACGTGCCGGTGGAGCGGCTGTCGGGCGGCCAGCGTCAGGCGATCGCGGTGGCGCGCGCGGTGAACTCCAAGGCGAGCATCCTGCTGCTGGACGAGCCGCTGGCCGCGATGGGCGCGCGCGAGGCGGGGCATATCATCGACCTGATCGTGCGGCTGAAGAATCGCGGCGACATGTCGATCGTGATGATTATGCACAATTACGCGCAGACGCTGGAGATCGCCGACCGCATCATGCTGATGCAGCGCGGGCAGGTGACGTACGAAAGCCGCGCGGCGGAGACGTCGGTGCCGGAGCTGATGGAGATCGTGCGGCGGGAGTACCGCGCGATGCGGGCGGCTTGACGGGCGTTAGAGCGCCGTCAGTTCTGATATCGAAACGAAATAGACAGACTCAGGCGTGGCCGGCTACGCGGACGAAAAACGCCGGGGTAGTCGGAACGAGGCCAGGCCGGGTGCCACCGGAAGGCCGTCGGCGGCAGGTCTGGATCTGTCCCGCGTCCGGGCACGGGTGAGTGGCGGCGTCCGGCCCGGCAAGGGCGTCGGTGGCGGAAGCAGCGCAGGGGTAGGCCGCACCCCCAGCATTCGGCAGAGCGGCCGCAGCATTCGTCCGACCCGCGGCACGGCCGCGAGCATGGCGCCCATCTCCGGGTCGGACAGGAGATGCTGGAGTTGGCTGCCATAGGCCGCGGCTTCCGGCACCAGGCGGACCAGCCAGGCGAAGCCTTCCGGCAATCTTTCTCGCCTCTGCCTTGGGCGCGTCCTTCGGGCGCCACCGCCGCGGTGGCGCGGAGGCGTGCCTAGGCGGGCCCGCTCGGCGAGGGTGGCGAACCGGCCCGATGCCCGGCGGAGCAGGCCCCAGAGCAGCAGCAACTTTCCGAAGGAAGGGTGTCCGGACATTCGGGCCGCGATCGCGCGGCACAGCCCATCCAGTATCGTGGCGAAGCGGCAGGACAGGGTAGGTGGGAGGCTGGGTTGCACGAACAAAGCATGAACATAGATCCGGGCGAAAGTCAAGCCGGTCGGCGGGCCGCGAGGGTGCCGGAAGTGTCGGGCGATGCGGCGGCTTGGGACGGGCGAGCGAAGCGTAGGCCGCCGAGTGCCGATGTTCGGCGGAATGCGCTGCGCTTTTCCGCCCTACGGTCGTTGCGATATGGAACCGGCCAGTGATGCCCGACCAGGTCCGGGCATGACGGGGGGTCGCGTGGCGTAGGGCGGGTGAGCGAAGCGTAACCCGCCGAACTACCGAGGCTTGGCGGAAGGCGCGCTGTTTCGGGGGAGGATGTAACCGACTACCGAGGTTCGGCGGAATGCGCTGCGCTTTTCCGCCCTACGGCTGTTGCCACGAACTTTTGGATCATTGCCGGATCCTTGACGCCGCGCGCGCGCTCCACGCCGGAGGATACGTCGACCGCCGTGGCGCCCGAGAGGCGGATGGCATCGCCGACATTCTCCGGCGTCAATCCGCCCGCCAGCAGCCACGGCCCCGGGGCGCGCCAGCTTTCGGTCAGCGCCCAATCGAGTGCGACGGCGTTGCCGCCGGGCCGCGTGGCGCGGGCCGGCGGCTTTCCCTCGATCAGCAGGGCGTCCGCGCCGTGCAGGCTGTGCGGCAACTCGTCGGCGGACGCGACGCCCACCGCGCGCCAGACCGGCACGCCGAACCGCGCGCGCACGGCGCGCACGCGCTCCGCGTCGGCGTATAGTTGCAGCACGTCCAGCTTCATCGCCGCCAGCGCCGCCGCGACCTGGTCGTCGGTCGGCTCGACGAACAGCCCCACCCGCGACGGGCCGCCATCGCGCCGCGCGCTCAATGCCGCGGCCTGCGCGGGTGTGATGAAGCGCGGCGAGGGCGGGAAGAATACGAAGCCGATCCAGTCCGCGCCGGCATCGGCCGCGGCATCGAACGCCTCGGGGCTGTTGATGCCGCAGATTTTTACGCGAAGCCGTGTCACCGGCGATGCGCGCCCCTCACCCCGGCCCTCTCCCGGAGGGAGAGGGGGCAGTGCGTCTCCCTCTCCCTCTGGGAGAGGGCCGGGGTGAGGGGCCTTTCATGCCGCGACCGTGCGCTGGCGTTGCTCGCCGAGGCCCTGGATGCCGAGCCGGATCTCCTGCCCCTCATGCAGGTACGTCGGCGGCTTCATGCCGAGGCCCACGCCCGGCGGCGTGCCGGTGCTGATGATGTCGCCGGCGTGCAGCGTGATGAAGTGGCTGACATAGGACACCAGCTTGCCCACGCCGAAGATCATCGTGCGGGTGCTGCCGTTCTGCATCCGCTTGCCGTCCACATCGAGCCACATCGACAGGTTGTGCGGGTCGGCCACCTCGTCCTTCGTCACCAGCCAGGGGCCGGTGGGGCCGAACGTGTCGCAGCCCTTGCCCTTGTCCCAGGTGCCGCCGCGCTCGATCTGGAACTCGCGCTCGCTGACGTCATTGATGACGCAGTAGCCGGCGATGTGCGCCATCGCCTGATGCTCGGGCACGTAGCGCGCGGTGGTGCCGATCACCACGCCGAGCTCGACCTCCCAATCGGTCTTCTTCGAGCCGCGCGGGATTTTCACGTCGTCGTTCGGCCCGCAATAGGCGGACAACGACTTCATGAAGATGATCGGCTCCTTCGGGATCGCGGCACCCGTCTCCTCGGCGTGGTCGGCGTAGTTCAGGCCGATGCACAGGAAGTTCAGCGGTCGCGCCACGCAGGCGCCGAGCCGGGGATTGCCATGCACCGCCGGCAGCGAGGCCGGATCGAGTGCCGCCAGCCGCGCCAGGCTGTTCCGGGCCGATCGTGTCGCCGCCGATGTCGGGGATCACGTCCGACAGGTCGCGGATATGTCCGTCGGCGTCGAGCAGGCCGGGCTTTTCCGAACCGGGGTCGCCGTAGCGCAGCAGTTTCATCGGTGTTTCTCCGCTTAAACGAATGCCCGGGCCACGAGCGAGATGACCGCGGCGATCAGGATGCCCAGCATCCAGTAGAGCAGGTTGAACTTTCCATCGAACTTCGCCTCAAGCGCCGCGAAACGGCCGTCTACGCTGTCAAAGTGGCCATTGACGTTGCTCTCGAACAGATCAATTCGGCGTTCCACCCCGTCGATTCGGCGTTCCAATGCGGCGAACTTGCCATCATAGTCCGCCAGTACTTCCGCCGCGCGCCGCGCCTTCGTGTCGTCGGCCCCGGCTGACACCAGCGCGTCGTACACCTCGGTAATCATCGTCGTCAAAGCGAATAGCCGCCGTCGATCACGATCGCCTGCCCGGTCATGAACGCGGCCTCGTCGCTGGCCAGGTACACCACCAGCGCCGCCATCTCCTCGACCGTGCCGAGCCGGCCCATCGGCTGGCGCGCGATGAACGCCGCGCGCGCCGCCTCCAGCCCGCCGGCCGCACCCGCGTTGGCGGCGATGCGCTCGTCCAGGCTGGGCGATTGCGTGGTGCCGGGGCAGATGGCGTTGCAGCGCACCCCCTTGGCGATGAAGTCGGCGGCCACGGATTTCGTCAGCCCGATCACCGCCGCCTTGCTCGCGCCATAGACGCAGCGATTCGGCACGCCCTTCACCGAACTCGCCACCGAGGCGATGTTGATGATCGAGCCGGCGCCCTTGGCGATCATGCCGGGCATGAAGGCGCGGATGGTGCGGAACATGCCGCGCGCGTTGATGTTGAACTCCAGATCCCATTCCGCCTCGGTGGCGTCCAGCACCGTGCCCTGGTGGACGATGCCGGCGCAGTTGAACAGGATGTCGACATCGCCATGCCGCGCGGCGGCCGCGGCGATCGCGGCCGCGTCCAGCACGTCCAGCTTCGCGGTGGTGATGCCGTGCGCCTCCAGCCCCGCCAGCCCCTTCTCGTCGCGGTCGGTGGCGATCACCCGCGCGCCGTCGGCGGCCAGCGCGATCGCCGCGGCGCGGCCGATGCCGGCGGCCGCCGCCGTGGTGAACGCGGTCTTGCCCGCCAGCCTGCCTGCCATCGCCGGGTCCTAGTGGTTGTTGCGGCTCTCGCCGCGCGTCTCGAGGATGTTGATGTAGGCGGTCGCCGGCTCCAGGCAGCCGCCGGTGCCGAGCGAGCCCACCTGGGCGCGAAAAATCTCCTCCCAAGGGGTCTTGCTGGGCGGGATCTCCTTCGACTGGTGCCACGCCTTGCGCCGCGCCTCCAGCTCGCCGTCCGGCAGCAGCACGTCCACCTTGCGGGCGTTGAGGTCGATGCGGATGCGGTCGCCGGATCGCAGCAGCGCCAGGCCGCCGCCCACCGCCGCCTCGGGCGAGACGTTGAGGATCGACGGCGAGCCGGAGGTGCCGCTCTGCCGGCCGTCGCCCATCGTCGGCAGCGCGCTGATGCCGCGCTTCAGCAGGGCGGCCGGCGGCTGCATGTTCACCACCTCCGCCGAGCCGGGATAGCCCACGGGGCCGACGTTGCGGATCACCAGGACGGTGTGCTCGTCGGCACCCAGATCGGGATCCTCGATGCGGGCGTGGTAGTCCTCCGGCCCCTCGAACACGATGGCGCGGCCCTCGAACACGTTGGGGTGCGCCGGGTCGGACAGGAAGCGTTCGCGGAACTCGGCGTCGATCACGCTGGTCTTCATCACCGCGCTGTCGAACAGGTTGCCGGACAGCACGATGTAGCCGGCGTGCTCGCGCAGCGGCTTGCGGTATTCGCGGATCACCTCGCGATCGACCGGGCCGGTGCCGGTCGCCAGATCCTCGGCCAGGGTGCGGCCGGTGACGGTGCGCACGTCGCCGTGCAGCTTGCCGGCCGCCAGCAGCTCGCGCAGCACCGCCGGCACGCCGCCGGCGCGATGGAACGCCTCGCCGAGGAAGCGGCCCGCCGGCTGCACGTCGGCCAGCAGGGGGATGTCCGGGCCGAGCCGCTGCCAGTCGTCCAGCGTGTGATCGACGCCCATGTGGCGCGCGATGGCGACCATGTGGATCGGGCAGTTCGACGACGCGCCGAGCGCGGCGGCGGCCACCACCACGTTCTCGAACGCGGCCTTGGTCATGATGTCGGACGGGCGCAGGTTCTCATGCACCATCTCGACGATGCGCTTGCCGGTGTAATAGGCCATCTGGCCGCGCTCGCGGTACGGGCCGGGGATCATGGCGCAGCCGGGCAGGGACATGCCGAGCGCCTCGGCCAGCGAGTTCATCGAGCTGGCGGTGCCCATCGTGTTGCAGTGGCCGACCGAGGGCGCGGAGGAGACCACCAGCGCCATGAACTCCTCGTAGTCGATCTTGCCCTCGGCGTACAGCCGGCGGCCGTCCCAGACGGTCATGCCGGAGCCGGCCAGCTTGCCGTTATGCCAGCCGTCCAGCATCGGTCCGCCGGACAGCACGATGCTGGGGATGTTGACGGTCGCCGCCCCCATCAGGCAGGCCGGCGTGGTCTTGTCGCAGCCGGTGGTCAGCACCACGCCGTCGATCGGGTAGCCGTGCAGGACTTCGACCAGCGACAGGTAGGCGAGGTTGCGGTCCAGGGCCGCGGTCGGGCGCTTGCCGGTTTCCTGGATCGGGTGGATCGGGAACTCGATCGGCGTGCCGCCGGCGGCGATGATGCCGTCGCGCACGCGCGTTGCCAGTTGCAGGTGGTGGCGGTTGCAGGGTGCCAGGTCCGAGCCGGTCTGGGCGATGCCGATCACCGGCTTGTTGCCGCGCAGCTCCTCCGGGGTCAGGCCGAAATTGAAGTAGCGTTCCAGGTAGAGCGCGGTCATCGCCGGGTCGTGCGGGTTGTCGAACCAGCGCCGGCTGCGCAGCCGATGCTCCCCGGTGCCGTTGCCGTGCCCGTTCCTGCCGTCCGTCATGCCTCGTCCTGCCCCGATCCCAAGCCTGCGCCGCGCGGCGGCAAAGTGGGCGCGGGGGGCGGATTGTGTCAATTGTCCGAGGCTTGCGGGCCGCGTGCGTTGCCGTGAGCAGGATATCCGATTATCTATTCTGGGATATTCGCGGAGAGGGAAACTCATGCCGCTCTACATCAAGGATGACGCGGTGGCCGAGCTTGTCAGCAGGCTTGCGGAGTTGCGCGGCACCACGAAGCAGGAAGCCGTACGAGTGGCCGTGCAGTCGGAGTTGGAGCGCGCGGTGGCGGCGGTGCCGCTACGCGAGCGGCTGGAAAAGCTCTGGCGGGACCATCCACTGCCGCCGCCGACCGGCCTGGTGGCGGACAAGGCGTTCTTCGACGAATTATCGGGGGAGGAGTGACCATCTTCGCCGATGCGTCAGCTCTGGTCGCCATCATTGCCCGCGAGCCGGATGCGCTGTCCCTGGCGGCTCGGCTGGACGAGGAGCCGTTTCGGCTGTGTTCTGGCCTGTCAGCGTGGGAGACGACCGCGGGTCTTTGCCGGAACTACGCACTGTCCGCGCCCGCCGCTCGCGCCCGCGTGCGCCTGTTCCTGGGAAGCCTCGAATTCAGGTTCGTGGTCATCGGCGAACACGAGTACGAGCTTGCCGCCGATGCCTATGCGACATTCGGCAAGGGACGCCATCCCGCGGCGCTGAACATGGGCGATTGCTTTGCCTATGCCTGCGCCCGCGCGAACGACGCGAGGCTGTTGTTCAAGGGCGAGGATTTCGCGAGGACCGATATCGAGGCGGCGTGAGCCGGGACGGGGCGCGGCGGCCGGCCGCAACTCGGCGTCGGGTCCATCGGCTACCGAAACGCTCTTGATTTCTTTCTTGAAATGTGAGATTTTCGCCCTCGTAGAAGGAGGGCCAGTGACCGGACTCATCCAGAAGTATCATTCCTATTTGAGCGAGGCAGGATTTTTCCCTCGCATCGAGGATCACGAGGACATCTCGTTCAAGTATCAGGGCGGATCCTTTTTCCTCCGCGTCCATGAGAGCGATCCCGGCTTCTTCCATCTTGTCATGCCGGCGATCTACGCCGCCGAGAGCGAAACATTCAGCATGGCGGTCGCGCGGGCAATGAACGACGTCAATCACGTCATCAAGGCGGTGAAGCTGGTTCACACCGACGCTCCAAGCGAGGTTCACGCGCTGGTGGAGACGATCCTGCCGGCTGAGGATGGCTCGGTGGGGCTGGATGTGTTCCAGGCGGTTCTGATGCGCGGATTGGGCGCATTGCAGACGGCGCGGCGGCGATTTGCCGAGACGCTGGAGGCAGCCAAATAGCTGGCGGGGCTGAATACGGGCACTGTCACAGACAGCACGCCGTCACCCCTCGTCATCTTGCAAGGAAAAAGCATGTTTACTAAAGACCATTTCCATCCGGATCACCTCAATGCTTTCATCCACCATCGCAGAGATCACCCGGAAGACCAGCCTGCGGTGGGACACGCGGTTCTGAATTGGGCCACACAGGTCGGCGCCGGCGATCGGGAACTTGCCCAGTTGCGGACTTACTCGGATCTGCCGAACGCCATGTGTCGGGGTAGGATGGCCCGCAGCGATCTTCGCGCTTTTGTGGATGATACAGCGAATACGTCCGAAGCGTGCTTTCTTGCGATCATGGCCTGGGGTGGTATGCGGTTCAGCCACGGTCGTCTCGCTTGGGAAATGACACGGAACTGGTCATCTATTCTGTGTGACCTCCGTTCTAACAGACTTACTCCCGCCCAAGCTTTTACACGCTTTCAAGCCTCGCCTACTCCGGGGATGGGCATTGCATTTTTCTCAAAGCTTTGCTGCTTTGTGCCGACGGAGAAATCACACCGTGGGCTCATTCTTGACAAGTGGGTCGCCAAAAGCCTTAACCTTCTCCTCAAGCCAACCGATAGTTCGCCAATCCAATACCGGCTACGTCGGACATGGCAACGACGCAGCAGTCTACAAGGACGCGATGCTCGCAGTTGACGGGCTGGTCAGCATCGTGCGGCCCGAGGATCGGAGACCGCAGACCGGTTCCGGATTGAGGAAGAACTATTCTCTGGCGGGCGATCCGGGCTTGCCTTGGAGGAAGTACGTAAGACGAATTGGGATTACCAAAAACATAACCGACGCTGAAGCCTTAGTTATGATTGTCATTTCTCGGGTTTGTGGCTTGGAGCCATGTTCAGCTTCTTATGCTATCGTTGTGGCTGCTCCTCGCCGGCTCCATCCTGCTCCTCATCCTCGCCCTGCGCAGTCGGGTCGTCGTGTTCTTTGACACGCGCGACCTCGCCTGCACCCTGGCCGCGCCTGCGATCGTGCTGCTTGGCCTGATCGTCCGTCACTCGCTGCTCCCCGCGCCGGACGATCCGGCCGGGACCACGGCGCTTTCGGACGGGGCTTGGATACTCGCGCTCGGGGTGGCCTCGATCAGTCTGCTGGTCTCGTTCGCATTCTCCGTCTGGCACAACGGTCTGCTGGTCGGTGCCTTCGTGTTCGTCTTCAAGCACGCGGCTATCGTGGCCGCGCTGCTGTTGGCGGTCCTGCTCTGGCCCGCCAAGGGCCGCGGGCGAATGATCGTCGTGCCGATTGCCGCTCTCGCCGGCGTCGCCTTGCTGGTAAACGGGCGGCGCGTGCTGGCGGCTCGCCAGACCCGGCTGGCGCTGCGTGGCGCTGCCGCATCGCGGTTCTCCCGCGCCAACCTGGGACTCCGCGTGGCGGATCGGTCCGCTTGATCGCCTGCGGCGACCGTGTGAAAAATCATGCGGCCAAGTCAACCAAGGGCCGCCCGGAATACAAGGTCCGCAGCGACAAAAGCGGCAAGGAAGCCATCCACCGGCCCGAGGCGCTCGCGCAAGGCCTGAACGGGGCGGTCAGTACATCTCCGGCGCGATCACGTTCTGCGGCTTGCCCTCCAGCGCCGCCGCCATCGTCTCGGCCGCCTTGCGGCGGATGTCGGCCCAGGCCTGCGGGGTGTGAAAGGCGCTGTGCGGCGTCACGATCAGCCGCCCCTCCAGCCAGGCCTCGCGCGCCCGGTAGGCGGACAGCAGCGCCGGTTCCGGGGCCACGGGCGGCTCGGCCGGCAGCACGTCCAGCGCGGCGCCGGCCAGCTTGCCGTCGCGCAGCGCCGCCGCCAGCGCGTCCAGATCCACCAGCGGCCCCCGCGCGGTGTTGACCAGCACCGCGCCGTCCGGCAGCAGCGCCAGCTCGCGCGCGCCGAGCATCCCGCGCGTCTGCGGCGTCAGCGGCGCGTGCAGGCTCAGCACGTCGGATTGCGTCAGCAGCGCGTCGAGCGTGCGCGCCCGCGCCACGCCGATCGCCAGATCCGCGCCGTTCGGCAGGTTCGGGTCGTAGAACGCCACGCGGAACCCGAACGCCTTGGCCCGCAGCGCCGCCGCCGTGCCGATGCGGCCGAGGCCGACGATGCCGAATGTCTGCACCCCGGAGCGGCGGATCAGCGGCGACTTCGATCACCGCCCACCGCGCCGGCGGATCGCGCCGCTGCGCGTCGTGATGCAGCAGCAGCCCGCGCCGCAGCGCCAGGGTCAGCGCGATGGCGTGGTCGGCGACCTCGGTGGTGCCGTAATCGGGCACGTTGCACACCACGACGCCGCGCGCCGCCAGCGCCGCGCGGTCCAGCCGGTCGTAGCCCACCCCCATCCGCACCACGGCCCGCAGCCTGGGGAACCGCGCCACATCCTCGGCGCGCAGCCAGTGGCGGAAGATCATCAGCCCGTCGGCCGCCGCGCAATCCGACTCGGACAGCTCGGCCACGCTGGCCGCCCCCCGGCCGGCCAGGTGGGGCATCAGGATGCGCGCGTCGGGGCCGAACACCTCGCGCTCGACCGTCGCATCGGGATACATGGCTTCGGAGTAGAGGATGGTGTGCATGGCGCGAACGGGTATCAGGCGATGAACGGCGCGGAAAGCCTGGTCCGCACATTGCTGGCCGGCGGGATCGACACCTGCTTCGCCAACCCCGGCACCAGCGAGATGCACTTCGTGGCGGCACTCGACCGCATCCCCGGAATGCGCTGCGTGCTGTGCCTGTTCGAGGGCGTGGCCACCGGGGCTGCGGACGGCTACGCCCGCATGGCCGACCGCCCGGCCGCGACCCTGCTGCATTGCGGGCCGGGCCTGGCGAACGGCCTGGCCAACCTGCACAACGCGCGCCGCGCCGGCGTGCCGCTGCTCAACTGCGTGGGCGATCAGGCCACCTATCACCGCCCGCTGGACGCCTCGCTGACCGCCGACACCGAGGGGTTCGCGCGCGGCGTGTCCGGCTGGGTCCGCACCGCCTCGGCGGCGGCGCGGGTGGGCGCGGACGCGGCCGCCGCGGTGCAGGCGGCGCGCGCCGGCAATGGGCAGATCGCCACGCTGATCCTGCCGTCGGATACCTGCTGGGATGGCGGCGGCCAGCCCGCCGCCGCGCTGCCGCCGCCGCCGCCCGCCGCGGTGGCGCCGCACGTCATCGAGCAGACCGCGCGCCTGCTGCGGGCGCAACCGGGCGTGCTGCTGATCCTGGGCGGCCGCGCGCTGCGGGCCGGGCCGCTGGCCGACGCGCACCGCATCGCGGCGGCCACCGGCGCGCGGCTGATCGCCCAGCAATCCAACGCCCGCGTCGAGCGCGGGCAGGGAAGGCCGGCGATCGACCGCGTGCCCTACCTGGTGGACGAGGCCATCGCCGCCCTGGCCGGGGTGCGCCACGCGGTGCTGGTCGGCGCCCGGCCGCCGGTCGGGTTCTTCGCCTACCCCAGCAAACCCGGAACGCCGCTGCCGGCGGACGCGGCGGTGCATGTGCTGGCCCGTCCCGAACAGGATCTCCCGGCGGCCCTGGCGGCGCTGGCCGATGCGCTGGACGCCGCGAGGCTGGCCCCGCCCGTGTCGGAACCTCGGCCGGGACCGGCGCGCGGCAGGCCGTCCGGCGAGGCGCTGGGCCAGTCGCTCGCCGCCCTGCTGCCGGAAGGCGCGATCGTGGTGGACGAGAGCATCAGCGTCGGCCGGCCGCTGTTCGCGCTGACGGCGTCGGCCGCGCCGCATGACTGGCTGCAACTGACCGGCGGCGCCATCGGCATCGGCCTGCCGCTGGCCACCGGCGCGGCGGTCGCGGCACCCGGCCGGCGCGTGGTGACGCTGGAGGCGGACGGGTCGGCGATGTATACCTTGCAGGCGCTGTGGACGCAGGCGCGGGAAAGTCTGGATGTGACGACCGTGATCCTGGCCAACCGCAAATACGCGATCCTGGAGGCCGAGCTGGCCGGCGTCGGCGCGCGCGAGGGCGGCCAGAATCCGGGCCGCACCGCGCTGGACATGATGGATCTGGGGCGGCCGGATCTCGACTGGGTGCGGCTGGCCGAGGGCATGGGGGTCGCCGCGGCGCGCGCCACCACGATGGAGCGGTTCGCCGACGTGTTCGCAAGCTCGCTCGACCGCTCCGGCCCGTTCCTGATCGAGCTGGTTCTCGCCTGATGAGTGGCCCCTGATGGACGGGGAATGAGCGGCACCAAGCAAAGCGAGCTGGAGGGGCTGGCCAACCGCATCGCCCTGCTGGTCGGCGATGACGGCGAGGCGGAGTCGGCGGGGCGCGCGGTCGGCATGATGGCCCGCCGCCTGGGTCTCTCGGGCGGCCATCTGAAGGCGATCTTCATGGCCGGCGCGGGCAGCCTCGGAGCGGCGGCGAAGCAGACGGCCGAGCTGGCGGCCCGCGCCGAGCGGCTGAGCGGGGAGACGCAGGGGCTGGAGCACAGCCTGGAACAGCTCGAAATCGCCTTGCACCAGGCGAACCGCGAGCGCGACGCGCTGCGCGCCGAGGTGGGTTCGCTGGAACTGGCGCTGGACGGCGCGCGCAGTGGGCGGCGGCTGCAACTGACCCTGGGCGGCCTGCTGCTGCTGGCCGTGCTGGTGGGCGGCGGCTACGCGTGGTTCGGCCTGGCGCAGCCCGGCGACTCGGGCGGCGGCGGTCCGGTGGCAGCGTCCGATGGGCCACGCCGCGGTGGTGCGCGCCGCCGGCACCACGGTCTATGCCGAGGCCGACCTGGGATCGGCGGTGCGCGCGAAGCTGCCGGGAGGCGTGCGCCTGCCGGTGCGCCAACTGGTGTGGCGCAATTTCAGCCAGTGGGTGCAAACCCGGCTGGGCGGGCGCACCGGCTACGTGCAGGTCACGGACGTCGACCTGCCGGACTGAGCCGCGAGATTCCGCTGGACAGGACGGCCCGGCTGCTCTAGCTCCCCGCTCCTCACAGGAACGCGGGAGACCGTGGCGTGCGCCGCTATGCGCGGGCCGGTCGTTTGCACCGCGGTCCCTTGGACAAAGGAGCCAGGGATGGCGAAGAAGATCGTCGGCTACATCAAGTTGCAGATCCCCGCCGGCAAGGCCAACCCGTCGCCGCCGGTCGGCCCCGCGCTGGGCCAGCGCGGCCTGAACATCATGGCGTTCGTCAAGGAGTTCAACGCCGTCACCGCGCAGATGGAGCCGGGGATGCCGATCCCGGTGGTCATCACCGCGTTCGGCGACCGCACGTTCAGCTTCGTGATGAAGACGCCGCCGAACACGTACTGGCTGAAAAAGGCCGCCGGCATCACCAAGGGCACCCCCACGCCGGGCAAGGGTGCCGCGGTCGGGCGCGTCACCACCAGCCAGTTGCGCGAGATCGCCGCCACCAAGATGGTGCACATGAACGCCAACGACATCGAGGGCGCGGTCAGCATGTTGGCCGGCTCGGCGCGCTCGATGGGCATCACCGTGGTGGAGGGCTGAGCGATGGCGCACCACAAGCGGCTGGCCGAGGCGTACGACAGCTTCGACCGCACCAAGACCTATGCGCTGTCCGAGGCGGTCGGCGTGGTGAAGAAGAACGCCCGCGCGAAGTTCGATGAGACGGTCGAGATGACCATGAATCTCGGCATCGACCCGCGCCACGCCGACCAGATGGTGCGCGGGCTGGTGAGCCTGCCGAACGGCACCGGCAAGACGCTGCGCATCGGCGTGTTCGCGCGCGGCGCCAAGGCCGAGGAAGCCACCGCCGCCGGGGCCGACGTGGTCGGCGCCGAGGATCTGGCGGAGAAGATCCAGGCCGGGCAGATCGACTTCGACCGCTGCATCGCGACGCCGGACATGATGGCGCTGGTCGGGCGGCTGGGAAAGGTGCTGGGCCCGCGCGGGCTGATGCCGAACCCGCGCCTGGGCACGGTGACGATGGACGTGAAGGGCGCGATCCAGGCGGCCAAGGCCGGCCAGGTCGAGTTCCGCGCCGAGAAGGCGGGGATCGTCCATGCCGGCATCGGCAAGGCGAGCTTTTCCGAGGAGAAGCTGCTGGAGAACGCGCGCGCGCTGGCCGACGCGATCGTCAAGGCCAAGCCGACCGGCGCGAAAGGCACCTACGTGCAGCGCGCCGCGCTGAGCAGCACGATGGGGCCGGGCGTGCGGGTCGACGTGGCCACGCTGGCCGGCTGAACGAGATACGCCTCGCCCGTTCGGGCGGGGCGGGCAGGGGACTGATGTCCCCGAACCTGTCCGAGACCGCACGTATCCCCCTCGGGGGGATCTAAGGGGCCAAGGCCCGCGCGTGGGAGACGGGGAAGCCGGAGCGGAAGCTCTGGCGGTTCCGGCTACGGGGCCGGCCGCTGGTCGCGGCGGGCCTTGCATGGACAGGCGAACCGGGTCGGCCCGGGCGCCTGACGGTGTCCGGGTTGGTCCCAGAGGGCAACCCGGCCGGATGCGGTCCACACGCAGCCGGCCCAGACGGAGACGGGAATTGGACCGGACGGAGAAGCGCGCCTTCGTGGCGTCGCTGGCCGCGGCGCTGGAGACCACGTCGTTCGTCGTCGTCAGCCGCAATGCCGGGCTGACGGTCGCCGAGGTGACGGATCTGCGGCGCCGGATGCGCGCCGGCGGCTCCACTTACAGGGTGGCGAAGAACCGGCTGGCCACCCGCGCCCTGGAGGGAACCCGCTTCGACGGCATCAGGCCGCTGCTGAAGGGACCGACCGCGCTCGCGTGGAACCGGGATCCGGTGGCGGTGGCCAAGACGGCCGTCGAGTTCGCCAAGGACCAACGAGAAGTTCGTGGTGCTCGGTGGCGCCCTTGGAACCCAGTTGCTCGATGCGGCGGGGATCAAGGCGCTGTCCGAGCTGCCGTCGCTGGAGGCGCTGCGCGCCGGGCTGCTGGGGATGCTGAACACCCCGGCCACCCGCATCGCCGGCATCCTGCAAGCGCCGGGCGGACAGATCGCGCGGGTTTTGGCGGCCTTTGCCCGCAAAGACGCGGGACAGGACACGGCCGGCGAGGCCGCGAACGATGGGGAAGCCGGGGCGCAGGCGGCCTAGCCACGCGAAAGCGGGGGAGCCGGCTTGCGCCAAGTTGATGGCAGGCCCGCGTGGGCGGGCTTGCATGGAACCGACCAGAGAATATGTTAGGGACACATGAAAATGGCTGATCTGTCGAAGCTGGTGGACGAGCTGTCCAGCCTGACGGTGCTGGAGGCTGCCGAGCTGTCCAAGCTGCTTGAGGACAAATGGGGCGTATCGGCCGCGGCGCCGGTCGCGGCGGCCGCGGCGCCGGTGGCGGCGCGCCGCGGCGGCGCCGGTCGAGGAGCAGACGGAGTTCACCGTCATCCTCGCCAAGGCGGGCGACAAGAAGATCAACGTCATCAAGGAAATCCGCACGATCACCGGGCTTGGCCTGAAGGAAGCCAAGGATCTCGTCGAGGGCGCGCCCAAGACGGTGAAGGAAGGCGTCAACAAGGACGAGGCCGCGAAGATCAAGAAGGTGCTCGAGGACCAGGGCGCCGCCGTCGAGGTCAAGTAGGCCGCGCGGCGGCGGTTTTGTGGTCGCCGCGAACATGGACGTGCGTAGGGGTGGGCGGAGACCGGGTCGGTTTCCGCCCCCAAACCCGTTTTGCGCCAGGGATGTCGCCCTGGCCCGAGCGGCGGCGAGGCCGAGGGTGGCCGGTTACGGCGATAGGGGCAGCAGGACAGGCATGAACGCAATATCGAGGTCGTTCACCGGGCGCAAGCGCATCCGCAAGAGCTTCGGGCGCATCCCCGAAGTGGCGACGATGCCGAACCTGATCGACGTGCAGCGCGCCAGCTACGAGGCGTTCCTGCAAATGAACATCCCGCATGACAGCCGCATCCAGAACGGCTTGCAGGAAGTGTTCAAGTCGGTGTTCCCGATCGACGACTTCGCCGGCCGCGGGCGCCTGGAGTTCGTCTATTACGAACTGGAGGAGCCGAAATACGACGTCGAGGAGTGCATCCAGCGCGGGCTGAACTATGCGGCGCCGCTGAAGGTGATCCTGCGCCTGATCGTCTGGGACGTGGACGAGGACACCGGCGCGCGCTCGATCCGCGACATCAAGGAACAGCCCGTGTACATGGGCGACATGCCGCTGATGACCGACAACGGCACGTTCATCATCAACGGCACCGAGCGCGTCATCGTCAGCCAGATGCACCGCAGCCCGGGCGTGTTCTTCGACCACGACAAGGGCAAGACGCACAGCAGCGGCAAGTACCTGTTCGCCGCGCGGGTGATCCCGTATCGCGGCTCGTGGCTGGATTTCGAGTTCGACAGCAAGGATCTGGTCCACGTCCGCATCGACCGCAAGCGCAAGCTGCCGGTGACGACGCTGCTGTACGCGCTGGAGAGCGCCAACACCGAGGCGCTGCGCGCCGCCCGCGAGGCGAAGGGCGAGACGCTGGACATCAACGAGATCCGCGGCATGGACGCCGAGGAGATCCTGGGCGTGTTCTACGGCCAGGTGGTGTTCCGCCGGGTGTCGTCCGGGCACGGCGATGGCGGCTGGGCGCGTCCGTTCGACCCCGAGGCGTTCCGCGGCGTGAAGCTGCTGGAGCCGCTGATCGACGCGCAGACCGGCGAGATCGTGGCCGATCCCGAGACCAAGCTGACCGCGCGCACCGCGCAAGAAGATCGCCGAGAAGACCAGCGAGGTGCTGGTCGGCCGCGCCGACCTGCTCGGCCGCTACATGGCGGTCGATCTGGTCAACGAGGAGACCGGCGAGATCTACGCCGAGGCCGGCGAGGAACTGGCCGAGGCGAAGCTGGCGATGCTGGAGCAGCTCGGCATCGACCGGCTGGCGACGCTGGCGGTGGACCAGGCGAATGGCCCGTGGATCCGCAACACGCTGGCGGTGGACAAGAACGCCACGCGCGACGACGCGCTGATCGACATCTACCGCGTCATGCGACCGGGAGAGCCGCCGACGCCGGAGACGGCCGAGGCGCTGTTCCGCGGCCTGTTCTTCGATCCCGACCGCTATGACCTGTCCGCCGTCGGGCGCGTGAAGATGAACATGCGCCTGGGCCTGGACGCGCCGGACACCTATCGCGTGCTGCGCAAGGAGGACATCCTGCGCACCGTCAAGACGATGGTGGAGCTGAAGGACGGGCGCGGCCAGATCGACGACATCGACAATCTCGGCAACCGCCGCGTGCGCTCGGTGGGCGAGCTGATGGAGAACCAGTACCGCGTCGGCCTGCTGCGCATGGAGCGGGCGATCCGCGAGCGCATGGGCAGCGTCGACATCGACACGGTGATGCCGCACGACCTGATCAACGCCAAGCCCGCGGCCGCCGCGGTGCGCGAGTTCTTCGGCTCGTCGCAGCTTTCGCAGTTCATGGACCAGACCAACCCGCTGTCCGAAGTGACGCACAAGCGCCGCCTGTCCGCGCTTGGCCCGGGCGGCCTGACCCGCGAGCGCGCCGGCTTCGAGGTGCGCGACGTGCATCCGACGCATTACGGCCGCATCTGCCCGATCGAGACGCCGGAAGGCCCGAACATCGGCCTCATCAACTCGCTGGCGACGTTCGCGAAGGTCAACAAATACGGCTTCATCGAGACGCCGTACATGCTGGTCCGCGACGGCGTGGTGCAGAAGGAGCCGCGCTATCTCTCGGCGATGGAGGAGGAGCGGCTGGTCGTGGCGCAGGCCGACGCGCCGATGGACGCGAATGGGCGGTTCACCGAGGAGCTGGTCAGCGTGCGCAAGCAGGGCGACTTCCGGCTGGTCAAGCCCGAGGACGTGACCGCGATCGACGTGTCGCCGAAGCAGCTTGTGTCGGTGGCGGCCGCGCTGATTCCGTTCCTGGAGAACGACGACGCCAACCGCGCGCTGATGGGCTCGAACATGCAGCGCCAGGCGGTGCCGCTGATCCGCGCCGACGCGCCGCTGGTCGGCACCGGCATGGAGGCGGCGGTCGCGCGCGATTCGGGCGCGACCATCGTCGCGCGCCGGCCGGGCGTGATCGACCAGATCGACGGCGCGCGCATCGTCGTGCGCGCCACCAACGAGGACGGCACGACGAAGGGCGTGGACATCTATCGCCTGCGCAAGTTCATGCGCAGCAACCAGAGCACCTGCATCAACCAGCGGCCGCTGGTGCGCGTGGGCGACCGCGTGGCCGACGGCGACATCATCGCCGACGGTCCCAGCACCGAGCTGGGCGAGCTGGCGCTGGGGCGCAACGTGCTGTGCGCGTTCATGCCCTGGAACGGCTACAACTTCGAGGACTCCATCCTCATCAGCGAGCGCATCGCGCGCGACGACGTGTTCACCTCGATCCATATCGAGGAGTTCGAGGTGATGGCGCGCGACACCAAGCTGGGCCAGGAGGAGATCACCCGCGACATCCCGAACGTCGGCGAGGAGGCGCTGAAGAATCTCGACGAGGCGGGCATCGTCTATATCGGCGCGGAAGTGAACCCCGGCGACATCCTGGTGGGCAAGGTCACGCCCAAGGGCGAGAGCCCGATGACGCCCGGAGGAGAAGCTGCTGCGCGCGATCTTCGGCGAGAAGGCGTCGGACGTGCGCGACACCTCGCTGAAGCTGCCGCCCGGCGTTACCGGCACTATCGTCGACGTGCGGGTGTTCAGCCGCCGCGGCGTGGACAAGGACGAGCGCGCGATGGCGATCGAGCGGTCGGAGATCGAGCGTCTGGCCAAGGACCGCGACGACGAGCGGGCGATCCAGGAGCGCAGCTTCCTCAACCGGCTGCGCGAGAAGCTGCTGGGCCGCACGCGCCTCGGGCGGGTTCAAGGGCATCAAGGCCGGCATCACCCTGACCGAGGAGATGCTGGCCGAGCATCCGCGCGGCGCGTGGCGGCATATCGGCGTGCAGGACGACGCGGTGATGGCCGAGATCGAGACGCTGAAGCGCGAGTTCGACGCGGCGGTGGCGCGGCTTGCAGGCGCGGTTCGACAGCAAGGTGGAGAAGCTGCAGCGCGGCGACGAGCTGCCGCCCGGCGTGATGAAGATGGTCAAGGTGTTCGTCGCGGTGAAGCGCAAGCTGCAGCCGGGCGACAAGATGGCCGGCCGCCACGGCAACAAGGGCGTGGTGTCGCGCGTGGTGCCGGTCGAGGACATGCCGTTCCTGGAGGACGGCTCCTCGGTCGATCTGGTGCTGAACCCGCTGGGCGTGCCGTCGCGCATGAACGTGGGCCAGATCCTGGAGACGCATCTGGGCTGGGCGTGCGCCACGCTCGGCCAGCAGATCGGGGCGCTGGTGGACGAGTACCAGCGCACGGGTGCGGCGCGGCAGGAACTGCTGGACATGCTGCACGACGTCTATGGCGACCGCGTCTATGCCGACGACATCGCGCAGATGACCGACGGGCAGTTGATCGAGATGTGCGACAACCTGAAGAAGGGCGTGCCCATCGCGACCCCGGTGTTCGACGGCGCCCGCATGTCCGACATCGAGGGGATGCTGACCCGCGCCGGGCTGGATACGTCGGGGCAGGTGGTGCTGACCGATGGGCGCACCGGCGAGCCGTTCGAGCGGAAGGTGACGGTCGGCTACATCTACATGCTGAAGCTGCACCACCTGGTCGACGACAAGATCCACGCCCGTTCGATCGGCCCGTACAGCCTGGTCACCCAGCAGCCGCTGGGCGGCAAGGCGCAGTTCGGCGGCCAGCGGTTCGGCGAGATGGAGGTCTGGGCGCTGGAGGCGTACGGCGCCGCGTACACGTTGCAGGAGATGCTGACGGTGAAATCCGACGACGTGTCGGGCCGCACCAAGGTCTATGAGGCGATCGTGCGCGAGCAGGACACCTTCGAGGCCGGCATTCCGGAGAGCTTCAACGTGCTGGTGAAGGAGCTGAAGTCGCTCGGCCTGAACGTGGAGCTCGACAACATGCGGGCGATCTGACCGCTGGAAACGTTTCTAAAACCGTCATGGCCGGGCTTGACCCGGCCATCCACGGGCCACTCCGCGCCACCGAGCGCGCTCGTGGATGGCCGGGTCGAGCCCGGCCATGACGGTAAAGGCTTGGGTGCGGTTGGACAGACCGCCCGTGTTTTCCGCTACGCCGCCCGAGTTTCTCGGCCGGCAATGTGAGGTGATCGGCGCATGAACGAGCTGATGAAGATCCTGGGCCAGACCGGCCAGGCGATGACCTTCGACCAGATCCGCATCCAGATGGCCTCGCCGGAGCAGATCCGGTCGTGGTCGTACGGCGAGATCAAGAAGCCGGAGACCATCAACTACCGCACCTTCAAGCCGGAGCGCGACGGGCTGTTCTGCGCGCGCATCTTCGGCCCGATCAAGGACTACGAGTGCCTGTGCGGCAAGTACAAGCGCATGAAGTTCCGCGGCATCATCTGCGAGAAGTGCGGCGTCGAGGTGACGCTGGCCAAGGTGCGGCGCGAGCGCATGGGCCATATCGAGCTGGCCTCGCCGGTGGCGCATATCTGGTTCCTGAAGTCGCTGCCCAGCCGCATCGGGCTGATGGTCGATCTGACGCTGAAGGAGCTGGAGAAGATCCTGTATTTCGAGAGCTACGTGGTTCTCGAACCCGGCCTGACCGACCTCAAGCTGCACCAGTTGCTGACCGAGGATCAGCTGATGGCCAAGCAGGACGAGTTCGGCGACGACGCCTTCCGCGCCGGCATCGGCGCCGAGGCGATCAAGAGCGTCCTGGTCGGCATCGACATCGGCGCCGAGCGCACGCAAGCTGCGCGCCGACCTGAAGGAGACCACCAGCGAGGCCAAGCGCAAGAAGCTGGTCAAGCGCCTGAAGCTGATGGACGCCTTCGCCGAGAGCGGCGCCAAGCCGGAGTGGATGATCCTGGACGTGGTGCCGGTGATCCCGCCCGAGCTGCGCCCGCTGGTGCCGCTGGACGGCGGCCGGTTCGCCACCTCCGACCTCAACGACCTGTACCGCCGCGTCATCAACCGCAACAACCGGCTGAAGCGGCTGATCGAGCTGCGCGCGCCCGACATCATCGTGCGCAACGAGAAGCGCATGTTGCAGGAGAGCGTGGACGCGCTGTTCGACAACGGCCGCCGCGGCCGCGCCATCACGGGCGCCAACAAGCGGCCGCTGAAGTCGCTGTCGGACATGCTGAAGGGCAAGCAGGGCCGCTTCCGGCAGAACCTGCTGGGCAAGCGCGTGGACTATTCCGGCCGCTCGGTGATCGTGGTCGGCCCGGAGCTGAAGCTGCACCAGTGCGGCCTGCCGAAGAAGATGGCGCTGGAGCTGTTCAAGCCGTTCATCTACTCCAAGCTGGAGAAATACGGCCACGCCACCACCATCAAGGCGGCCAAGCGCATGGTGGAGAAGGAGCGTCCCGAGGTGTGGGACATCCTGGAGGAAGTGATCCGCGAGCATCCGGTGATGCTGAACCGCGCGCCGACCCTGCACCGCCTCGGCATCCAGGCGTTCGAGCCGGTGCTGATCGAGGGCAAGGCGATCCAGTTGCACCCGCTGGTCTGCACCGCCTTCAACGCCGATTTCGACGGCGACCAGATGGCCGTGCACGTGCCGCTGTCGCTGGAGGCGCAGCTTGAGGCGCGGGTGCTGATGATGAGCACGAACAACATCCTGAGCCCGGCGAACGGCAAGCCGATCATCGTGCCGAGCCAGGACATCGTGCTGGGCATCTACTACCTGTCGCTGGAGACGCCGGAGTTCCGCGCCGCCGATGACGAGCGTTGCCCGGCGTTCGGCACCATCGGCGAGATCGAGCACGCGCTGGCGGCCAAGAAGATCGGGCTGCACACCAAGATCCGCGCCCGCTTCCACACCGTCGACGCGACCGGCGCGAAGGTCATCGAGAAGGTCGTGACCACGCCCGGCCGGATGCTGATCGCGCAGGTGCTGCCGACCAACGTCGAACGTGCCGTTCAGCCTCATCAACCGGCAGCTCACGAAGAAGAACGTCTCCGACGTGATCGACGCGGTGTATCGCCACTGCGGCCAGAAGGAATGCGTGATCTTCGCCGACCGGCTGATGGGGCTGGGCTTCGGCCAGGCGTTCAAGGCCGGCATCAGCTTCGGCAAGGACGACCTCATCATCCCCGACACCAAGGGGGCGATGATCAGCAAGACGCAGACCGAGGTGAAGGAGTTCGAGCAGCAGTATCAGGACGGCCTGATTACCGCCGGCGAACGCTACAACAAGGTGGTCGATGCCTGGTCGCGCTGCACCGACGAGGTGGCGAACGCGATGATGAAGGAGATCTCGCGCCAGGAGGCCGGGCGGCAGACCAACGCGGTGTGGATGATGAGCCACTCCGGCGCGCGCGGCTCGCCCGCGCAGATGCGCCAGTTGGCCGGGATGCGCGGCCTGATGGCCAAGCCGTCGGGCGAGATCATCGAGCAGCCGATCATCGCCAACTTCAAGGAAGGCCTGTCGGTGCTCGAGTATTTCAACTCGACGCACGGCGCCCGCAAGGGCCTCGCGGATACCGCGCTGAAGACCGCGAACTCCGGCTACCTCACGCGGCGCCTGGTCGACGTGGCGCAGGACTGCATCATCGTCGAGGAGGATTGCGGCACCCAGCGCGGCCTGATCGTGCGCGCGGTGATGGATGGCGGCGAGGTGGTGGCAAGCCTGGCCGAGCGCATCCTGGGCCGCACCACGGCCGAGGACGTGACCGATCCGGCGACCGGCGCGGTGCTGGTCGAGGCCAACGTGCTGATCGAGGAGGAGCAGGCCGAGCGCATCGAGCGCGCCGGCGTCGAGCAGATGAAGATCCGCTCGGTGCTGACCTGCGAGGCGCCGGTCGGCGTGTGCGGCCATTGCTACGGCCGCGACCTGGCGCGCGGCACGCCGGTCAACATCGGCGAGGCGGTGGGCGTGATCGCCGCGCAGTCGATCGGCGAGCCGGGCACGCAGCTCACCATGCGCACGTTCCACATCGGTGGCGCGGCGCAGCGCGGCGCCGAGCAGAGCAGCGTCGAGGCCAGCCATGACGGCATCGCCACGATCAAGAACCGCAACGTGGTGATGAACAGCCAGAACATCCCCGTGGTGATGAGCCGCAACTGCGAGGTGGTGCTGACCGACGCCAACGGCCGCGAGCGCGCCCGCTTCCGCGTGCCGTACGGCGCGCGGCTGCTGGTCGACGAGGGCGTGCAGGTGGCGCGCTTGCAGAAGCTGGCGGAGTGGGATCCGTACACCCTGCCGATCATCACCGAGCGCGACGGCCGCGTCGAGTATCTCGACCTGATGGAAGGCGTCACCTTGGTCGAGCGCATGGACGAGGTGACGGGCCTGACCTCGAAGGTGGTGGTCGACTACAAATCCGCCGCCCGCGGTGCCGATCTGCGGCCGCGCTTGCAGCTCAAGGACGCTGCGGGCGAGGTGATAAAGCTGCCGAACGGGGCGGACGCCCGCTACTTCCTGGCGCCGGATTCGATCCTGTCGGTCGAGAACGGCGCGCAGGTGGCCGCCGGCGACGTGCTGGCGCGCATCCCGCGCGAGGGCAGCAAGACCCGCGACATCACCGGCGGCCTGCCGCGCGTGGCCGAGCTGTTCGAGGCGCGGCGGCCGAAGGACCACGCCATCATCGCCGAGAACGACGGCCAGGTGGAGTTCGGCAAGGACTACAAGGCCAAGCGCCGGGTGATCGTGAAGAACGCCGAGACCGGCGAGGAGAGCGAGTACCTGATCCCGAAGGGCAAGCACGTCTCGGTGCAGGAGGGCGACTTCGTGCGCCTCGGCGATCCGCTGGTCGACGGGCCGCGCGTGCCGCACGACATCCTGAAGGTGCTGGGCGTGCCGGCGCTGTCGGACTACCTGGTGAACGAAATCCAGGACGTCTATCGGCTGCAAGGCGTGAAGATCAACGACAAGCACATCGAGGTGATCGTTCGCCAGATGCTGCAGAAGGTCGAAATCCTGGAGCCGGGCGACACGACCTACCTGGCCGGCGAGCAGGTGGACCGGCTGGAATACGAGGCGGAGAACGCCAAGCGCGAGCGTGAGGGCGAGCGTCCGGCGGTGGCGATGCCGGTGTTGCAGGGCATCACCAAGGCCAGCCTGCAAACCCACAGCTTCATCAGCGCGGCCTCGTTCCAGGAGACCACGCGGGTGCTGACCGAGGCGGCGACGGCGGGCAAGGTGGATACGCTGATGGGCCTGAAGGAGAACGTCATCGTCGGCCGCCTGATCCCGGCGGGCACCGGCAGCGTGATGAACAAGCTGCGGGCGATCGCGGCGGGGCGCGACGGCGTGCGCGGCGTGCGCGCCGACACCCCGGCGCTGCCGGCGGCGGAGGATGTCGCGGCGGAGTAGCGCCGCGCCGTATCCGGACGGCGGAACAGCCGGCGGCCTTCGGGTCGCCGGCTTTTTCTTGGCCGCCGGCTTTTTCCCCCTGCGGTTGCGCACCCGACCCGTTCCCGGCGCGGAGCGAAAGTGATAGCGTTTGTTGATGCGCCGACTCGTCCTCGTGCTCCTGCTGCTTGCGGCCACGATCGCGCCCCTGCGCCACGCGCACGCGGCGCCCCTGTCCTGGACCGGCAGTTGGGACACGCGCTGGCGCGACGGCGGGGCGTGGATGAGCCTGGTCCAGCAGGGCAGCCACGTCTCCGGCAGCTATCCCACCTATGGCGGCCGCATCGAGGGCGACATTTCCGGGCGCGTCCTGGAAGGACGCTGGACCGAGGGCCAGCGATCCGGCGGCATCACCTTCGTGCTGGCGCCGGACGGGCAATCCTTCATGGGCCGCTTCGACAACGGCCAGTGGTGGACCGGCGGGCGGACCAGCGCCGCCGGGGCCGGCATCGCGATCGACCAGAGCGGCGCGCGCGAGGCGCTGCGGACCTTCGTGGCGGCCGGCAATGCCGCGCGCGGCGGCGCCGTCGACGAGCTCGGCGCGGCGGCGGCGGTGGTCGATTTCGGGCCGGCGGGGGCCAGCATGGCGCCGGGCGAGAAGCTCGCCGCGGCGCGGGCGCTGTTCGACCTGGTCGACCTGACCACGTTCCAGCTTTGGAGCCTGCCCGGCAGGCGCGCCCCGGGATCGAGCCTAGCGGTGACGCTGCACCAGGAGGGGACGGACGCCGCCCTGCCGCTGACGCTGGTGCGGGCCGCCGACCGGCGCTGGTTCGTGGCGATGCCGGATGCGCCGGCGATGGCGGCGGCGCGCCATGCGCTGCTGGCCCGCAGCGGCGGCCGTCCGCTGCCGCCCGGCGACTACCGGCGGCGCGCCAGCCCGCGCGACGCGATGCGCAGCTTCATCGCGGCGATCGACGACTGGGCGGGGGAGGGCCGCGCGCAGGCGCTGGCGGCACTCGACCTGACGAGCTTCAGCGACGCCACCCGCGCCTATGAGGGCGAGCTGTCCGCGAAATACCTCGACGCCATCCTCGACCGCGTCGGCACGATGGTGCCGCAGGAGATCCCGGACGATCCCGCAAGGCGCGAGCCGTTCCTGGTGTTCAGCCATCCCGCCGGCCAGATCGTGCTGGCGCCCACCACGGCCGCCAACGGGGCCGCCAACGGGGCCGCCAACGGCGCCGTCAGTTGGCGGTTCAGCGCCGACACCGTGGCCTCGCTGCGCAGCCTCTATACGGCGGTCGAGGACATGCCGAGTGCCGCCACCGACACCGTGCCGCCGCCGCCGTCGGCTTTCATGTGGCTGCGGCGCTGGGTGCGCGGCCTGTCGCCCGGGCTGCTGGACGAGGCCGCCGGGGTGGAGGTGTGGCAGGGCCTCGGCATCATCGTGCTGCTGGCCGTCGCGGCGGCGGTCGCCTGGGTGGTCTCGTTCATCCTGGCGCCCGTGCTGCGCTTCGTCGTGGGTGGGCGCCAGCCTGCCGCCGAGCGGGAGTTCCGCTGGCCGCTGCGCCTGGTGCTGACCTTCGCGCTGTTCAGGGCGACGGCACCCGTTCTCGGCCTCGGCGAGGACATCAACCGCGTCGTGGTCGGCGCCACCGGGATCGTCCTGGCGCTTGGCGTGATGTGGGGCGGCTGGAGCCTGGTGGATGCGTTCGGCGACCGTTCCCTCAAGCGGGCCGAGCGTCGCGCCGGGACGATCGACGAGATCACCGTCTCCCTGGTGCTGGCCGGGCTGAAGATCGCGCTGCTGGTCGGCGGCCTGCTGTTCATCGCCGACGAGCTCTCGCTGCCCTATGGCGGGGTGGTCGCCGGCCTCGGCATCGGCGGCCTGGCGGTGGCCTTCGCCTCGAAGGAGACGCTGTCCAACGTGTTCGGCGCCGCCCTGCTGGCCGCCGACCGGCCGTTCCGTCGCGGCGATTGGATCAGCAGCGGCGAGGTCGCCGGCACGGTCGAGCATGTCGGCATCCGTTCCACCCGCATCCGCACCGCCGCCGACAGCCTGATGTTCGTGCCGAACGGCAAGCTGGCCGATGCGACCGTAAATAACATGGGCACCCGCCGGCTGCGGCTGGTCGAGGTCAAGCCGGTGCTGGCGCACGGCACGCCGCCCGCGCAGGTCGAGGCGTTCGTCGCGGGGCTGTCCGAGGTCGTGGCCGACGTGCCCCGTGCGCTGCCGAACCGGGTCCAGGCCGGGGTCAGCGGCGTGACGCTGAGCGGGATCGAGATCGGGCTGACCTGCTACCTGGATGCGCCGGTGTTCGCCGACGAGCTTGCCGCCAGGAACGCGCTGATGCTGGGCGTGCTGCGGCTGGCGGAGCGGCTGGGGATCCGTCTCGGGCGGCAGGACGACGCCAGCTTCGCCCTGGCGCACGCCGCGGGCTGAATCGGGCATGGCTACGCAAACCGCAACGGGAGGTCGTCAATGAGCATGGGCAGACGCGTCGCCGCCGAGTTCCTCGGCACGTTCTGGTTGACTTTCGGCGGCTGCGGCGCCGCCGTGCTGGATGCGGCGTTTCCGCAGCTCGGCATCGGCTTTGCCGGCGTGGCGCTGGCGTTCGGGCTGACCTTGCTGACGATGGCGTATGCGGTGGGCGCGATCTCGGGCGCCCATTTCAATCCGGCGGTGACGATCGGGCTGTGGGCCGGCCGGCGCGTGCCGGGCAGCTATGTCGTGCCGTACATCATCGCACAGGTGGTGGGCGCCATCTGCGCCGCAGCGGTGCTGTATCTGATCGCCTCCGGCAAGCCGGGCTTCGCGATGGGCGGCTTCGCCTCGAACGGCTACGGCGATCTCAGTCCCGGCAAGTACGGGCTGGGCGCGTGTTTGGTGATGGAGGTGGTGGCGACGTTCTTCTTTCTGCTGGTCATCATGGGATCGACCGCGCCGGGCGCGCCGGGCGGCTTCGCGCCGATCGCGATCGGGCTGGCGCTGACCCTGATCCATCTGATCTCGATCCCCGTCACCAATACCTCGGTCAATCCGGCGCGCAGCACCGGCCCGGCGCTGTTCGCGGGCGGCGCCTATATCGGCCAGCTCTGGCTGTTCTGGGTGGCGCCGATCGTGGGTGGGGTGATCGGCGGCCTGGTGGCGCGGATGCTGGGCGAGGAACCGGCGTCGCAGGACAAGCCGCAGCTCGCCACGACCAGCGATCCGGTGGGGTAGCGGGCTGGGCGAAGGCCCTCACCCCGGCCCTCTCCCGGAGGGAGAGGGGGCTTCGGCCGCACGGAGTCGAACATCGCCTTCAGCTCCGGGTCCGACTTGCGAATTCGTAACGGGCGCCGATCAGGCAAGGCTTTCGCACGCGGCCCGCGCGGCGGCGGCCACCACGTCGTCGCGCGGCGACGCGTCCTTTTTCTCCTGCGTGAAATACACGGCGAGAACGATCGGCGCCTTGCCGGGCGGCCAGACCACTGCGATGTCGTTGGCGGTGCCGTAGTCGCCGGAGCCGGTCTTGTCCGCGACCAGCCAACCCGCGGGAACGGCCGCGCGGATTCGCTTGCCGCCCGTCGCGCAGCCCCGCATCCAGGCGACGAGCTGGTTGCGCTCCGGCGCGCCCAGCAAGTCGCCCAGCGCGGCGCGCCGCAGATCCGTCATCATCGCCGCGGGCGTCGAGGTGTCGCGCGGATCGCCGGGCACCGCGTCATTGAGCGCCGTCTCCCAGCGGTCGAGCCGGAACCGCTCGTCGCCGATGGAACGCGCGAAAGCAGTGACGGCACCCGGGCCGCCGAGCAGACGGAGCATCAGATTGGCCGCGGTGTTGTCGCTGTACTGCAGCGCCGCGGCGCAGATCGCCGCCACCGTCATGCCGTCGCCGGCGTGCCGGGTGGTGATCGGCGAATATTTCGCGAGGTCGCGCCGCGTGTAGCCGATCCGCCGCTCCAGCAGCCCGGTGTCGCTGGCGCTGCGCGTCAGGATGGCCGAGGCGGCCAGCAGCTTGAACGTGCTGCAAACCGGGAAACGTTCGTCCGCGCGATGGCTGACCGTCGCGCCGGTGGCGGTGTCGAGCGCGGCGACGCCGATACGCCCGCCGCTGGCCGCCTCAAGCGCGGCGAGCCTGTCGGGTTCATCGGCGAGGGCGCGCCTGCCGCCGATGCACGCGGCGGCGGCGAGCAGCACGGCGCGACGGGAGTTGGTCGCGGGCGCGGAGTTCATGTGTACGGACGCGGGAGGCGGCGGAATGCGCTGCGCTTTTCCGCCCTACGCCGCCTCCACAGCGATTGTAGGGCGGAACAGCGCAGCGCATTCCGCCGTCTTTCGGCCGCTGGGCGGTTGCGCGCGATGGCGCGACGGGAGTTGGTCGTGGGCGCGGAGTTCATATGTGCGGACGCGGGAGGTGGCGGAATGCGCTGCGCTTTTCCGCCCTACGCCGCCCGAACAATGATTGTAGGGCGGAACAGCGCAGCGCATTCCGCCGTCTTTCGGCTGCCGGGCGGTTGCGCGCGATGGCGCGACGGGAGTTGGTCGTGGGCGCGGAGTTCATATGTGCGGACGCGGGAGGTGGCGGAATGCGCTGCGCTGTTCCGCCCTACGCCTCCTCCTGTTCCTCCTCCAGGCCGAACTGCTGGCGTTCCTCGTCGTAGGTGAACAGCTCGGCGTAGCGGCCCCAGGCGATCGCGGTGTCCATCGTCGCCTCCGCGTAATCGGGGCTCATGTGGTCCTCCAGCTCGTCGAGGAACCGCACCGCCGAGGCGCGGTGGTTCCAGCGTTCGTCCAGCGTGCGGCGGATCGCGGCGACCAGCGGCACGTTGGCCCGCAGCGCGCGGGCGAAAATCTGCTTGCGGTCGTCGATGTCGGCCTGCGCGAACCGCACCCCCGCCTCGGTCAGCCGCAGGTCGCCTTCCTCCAGCACGGCGAAGCCCAACTGCGCCAGGCTCTCGCCCATCGGCAGCAGCTCGTCGGCCTCCAGTTGCAGCGACCCGGCCAGCGCCGGCAGGTCGGCGCGGCCGTTGTACGGGGCGGCGTGCAGCGCCTCGGCGAGCCCCGCGAGCAGGTTGGTGCTGACCCGGTGCAGCGCGGTCGTGAACGTGCGATCCACCGGCGCCGCGGTCGCGGCCGTGGTGGCCTGCGGCGCCGGGACCGTGGCGGCGCGGCGGGTCATCACCGCGTAGATGTCGTCCACCAACTGCCGGAACGCCGCGTCGAGACGATTGCGCGGATGCGCGAACGGCACCCGCAGCTCGTGCGCGACGCGGCCGGGGTTGGAGCTGAACACCAGCACCCGGTCGCACATCAGCACCGCCTCCTCGATGTTGTGCGTCACCATCAGGATCGACTTCAGCGGCAGCTTGCCCTCGCTCCACAGGTCGATCAGGTCGGTGCGCAGGGTCTCGGCGGTCAGCACGTCCAGCGCCGAGAACGGCTCGTCCATCAGCAGCAGATCCGGATGCACCACCAGCGCGCGCGCCAGGCCGACGCGCTGGCGCATCCCCCCCGAAAGCTCCTTCGGGTACGCGTTCTCGTAGCCGCCGAGGCCGATCAGGTCGATCGCGTCCTCGCCCCGCTCCTTGCGCACCGCGCGCGCCACGCCCTGCGCCTCCAGCCCCAGCTCGACATTCTCCTGCACCGTCAGCCAGGGGAACAGCGCGAAGCTCTGGAACACCATCGCGACACCGTCGACCGGGCCGTCGACCGGCTTGCCGCGCCAGCGCACATCGCCCGCGGTCGGATGCAGCAGGCCGGAGACGATGCGCAGCAGCGTCGACTTGCCCGAGCCGGAGCGGCCGAGCAGGCCCACGATCTCGCCGCTGGCGATCGTCAGGTTGACGTCCTCCAGCACCAGCAGATCCGCCGTGCTGTCCTTGTGGTACGATTGCCGGCAATTCGACACCAGCAGCAGCGGCGGCTCGGCGGCGTTCGCGTCCATGCGCGGCACTCCTACAGGGTCAGGCGTCGCGTGGCATAGGCGTACAGCGGCCGCCAGACGGCGCGGTTGAACGCCAGCACGTAGATCGACATGACCGCGACGCCGAGCACGATGCGCGGGAAATCGCCGGCGTCGGTCGCGTGCGCGATATAGGCGCCCAGACCGTGCGCCGAGAGCTTGTCGCGGCCCCAGGATGCGACCTCGGAGACGATCGCGGCATTCCACGAGCCGCCCGAGGCGGTGATGGCGCCGGTGACGAAATACGGAAAGATGCCGGGCAGGATCACCCGGCGCCACCATAGCATCCCGCCCACGCGAAAGTTGCTCGCCGCCTCCAGCAGGTCGCCCGGAAACGCGGAGGCGCCGGCGATGACGTTGAACAGGATGTACCATTGCGTGCCGAGGATCATCAGCGGCGTCAGCCAGATGTCGGTGTTGAGGCGATAGCGCACGATGACGATGACGAAGATCGGGAAGAACAGGTTGGCGGGGAAGGCGGCGAGGAACTGCACCACCGACTGCATCCGCCGCGACCAGCCCGGCCGCAAGCCCAGCCAGACGCCGATCGGCACCCACACCGCGGTCGCCAGCGCGATCAGCACCACGACGCGGAGCAGCGTGAACAGGCCGAGCAGGAACGCCTCGCCGACATCCGACCAGCCGACGCTGCTGGCCGCGATGTACGACACGATGCGCCACAGCGCCGCGGCCACCACGACGCCCACCACGCCGAGGAACACCGCGTCGCCTGTGCGCGTCGCGTGCGGCCGCCGCGCCCCGCGCGCCGCGCCGGATGATGTCAGGCGCAGCCGTTGCAAGCCGCCCAGCAGCCGGCCGAGCACGACGCCCGCGGCGCGCAGCGCCCGGGTCTGGCGCAGCAGCCGCAGCACCCACGGATCGGCGGCGGTGGCGGCGGCCGTGGTCTCGAAGCGGAACTTCGCCGACCAGGCGACCAGCGGGCGGAACAGGATCTGGTCGTACAGCACGATCACCACCAGCATCGCGCCGATGGCGTAGAACACCGCGCGGATGTCGCGATGGTCGAGGGCCACGGACACGTAGCTGCCGATCCCCGGCAGCGTCCAGGTATTGTTGCCCAGCGAGATCGCCTCGGACGCCACCACGAAGAACCAGCCGCCGGACATCGACAGCATGGTGTTCCACACCAGACCCGGCATGGCGAACGGCACCTCCAGCCGCCAGAACCGTTGCCAGCCGGACAGGCGGAACGAGCGCGTCGCCTCGTCGAGATCGGACGGCACGGTGGTCAGCGACTGATAGAAGCTGAACGCCATGTTCCAGGCCTGGCTGGTGAAGATCGCGAAGATCGCGGCCAGCTCCAGCCCCGCGACCCGGCCCGGGAACAGGCTCAGGAAAAACGCGGTGGTGAAGCTGAGGAAGCCCAGGATCGGCACCGACTGCAAGATATCGAGCAGGGGGATCATCACCAGCCCGGCGCGGCGGCTTTTGGCGGCCAGCGTCGCGAAGGTGAAGGTGAACAGCAGCGAGGCCAGCAAGGCCGCGAACATCCGCATCGTGGTGCGCAGCGCATAGCCGGGCAGGTTGGCCGGATCGAGCGTCACCTGCAGCGCGCCCGGCGCGGACAGCGGCTTCAGCGTGGCCGGCGTCACGTGCGCCACGGCGATCAGGAAGCCGAACACGCACAGGATGGCCGCCGCGTCCCAGATGTTGGGCAGCCGTCGCGCCGTGGCCAGGTCGGGGGTCGCTGTGCGGGCCATCGGCGCGTTCCGGCAGGGGCGGTTGGCCGGGGTGTTACATGCCGGGGCGGCCCCGGTCCAGCGTCCACGCCGGCGGCATCGCGGCCGATGTTCATGCGTTGAGCGGCAATGGCCGACGCCGTCACTCTCGCCTGCCCGGAGTGCGGGCAGATCCAGCGCCTGCCGGCGATCGCCTCCGGCCGGCTGGATTGCCGCCGCTGCGGCAACACGCTGGAGCGCGCCACCGGCCGCGGCCTGGACCCGGCGCTGGCCTGCGCGCTGGCCACGCTGATCCTGCTGGCTCCGGCCAACTCGCTGATCCTGCTGCATGTATCCGTGGCCGGCATTACCGAGCAAAGCCACCTCGCGTCGGGCGTGGCACTGCTGTGGGATCGCGGCTGGGTGTTCACGGCGGTGGTGGTGGCGTTGCAGGCGGTGGCGTTCCCGTTCCTGCGCTTCGGGCTGCTGGCAGCGTCCCTGGCGGCGATCCGGCTGGGCCGGCCCGGACGCTGGACCGGGCCGGCGTTCCGCTGGGCGGAGCGGCTGGATTTCTGGGCCATGCCGGACGTGTTCCTGATCGGCTTCCTGATCGGCTACAGCCGGCTGGCGCCGTTCGTGCCGGTGCGCGTCGGCCCCGGCGGCTGGTGCCTGGTGGGTGCGGCCTTCATGACCATGCTGACGCGCGCCACGATGGACCGCCGCATGATCTGGCGCCGCATCGCCGCCCCGCCGCCGCCCGGCCCCGGCGCGGTGATCGGCTGCACCGCCTGCGACCTGCTGATCCCCGCCGCCGCCGAGGGGCAGCCCTGTCCGCGCTGCGGCCAGCGCATCTGGCGGCGCGCGCCGTTCAGCCTGATGCGCGCGACAGCCCTGGTCGCCGCCGGCTACCTGCTTTATCCGGTCGCCAACCTGTACCCGCTCAGCATCATGTCGCTGGCGGGGAACCGGACCGGGCACACGCTGTTCTCCGCCGTCCAGCAGCTCGTCGGC
Source organism: uncultured Pseudomonadota bacterium (assembly GCA_963758455.1). Lineage (GTDB taxonomy): Bacteria > Pseudomonadota > Alphaproteobacteria > Acetobacterales > Acetobacteraceae > CAVRQM01. The sequence goes on from CAVWVK010000001.1 coordinate 833,180, forward strand.
GCCGGGCTGTGGCCGCTGGCCTGCGTGGTGTTCATCACCAGCATCGCCATTCCGCTGGCCAAGCTGGCCGGCATGACCTGGCTGTTCGTCTCGGTGGCGCAGCGTTCCAACCGGCGGCTGCGGATCAAGACGCGGCTGTTCCGCATCATCGACGCGATCGGGCGGTGGTCGAACGCCGACCTCTTTACCATCGTCGTCTTCATGCCCCTGATCCAGCTCGACGGCGTGGCCGAGGTGCGCCTCGGCATCGGCGCGCCGGCGCTGCTGGCCGTGGTGGTGCTGACCATGCTGGCCTCCAGCCTGTTCGACACCAGGCTGCTGTGGGACGCCGCCGGCCAGCCGGCCGCGCATGTCGACGCGCATCGCGACCGCGCGGCGATGCAATGGAGGCCGACCGCTTCATGACCAAGCCTTCATGACCAGGCCGGGGCCATGAACAATCCGGACGGCGGCCAGCCCGGCGAGGCGGGGCAGGCGGCGCATCACCGCAGCCGCTGGCCAGGCTGGATCTGGGCGGTGCCGATCGCCGCCCTGGGCATCGTCGTGTGGCTCGCGGTGCGCGACTGGGCCTCCGGCGGCCCCGAGGTGACGGTGATCTTCCCGGTCGTCGCCGACCTCCATCCGGGCGACACCAAGGTGCATTTTCAGGACATGGAGGTGGGCGAGGTCAGTTCGGCGAAGCTGGAGCCGGACCTGCGGCACATGCGCGTGACGCTCGACCTGCACGCCGACATGACGGGCAAGGTCGGCGCCGGCAGCGAGTTCTGGATCGAGGGCAACAGCGTCAGCCTGACCAATCTCGCCACGCTGAAATCCATCATTTCCGGAGTCTCCGATCGGCATCGACCCGCATCCCGGCCCGCCGCAGGCCACCTATCAAGGGCTGGCGCAGGCGCCGCTGCTGCATTTCGGCGAGCAGGGCACGGAGTTCGTGCTGCACGAGAACAGGCTCGGCACGATCAGCCGCGGCACGCCGATCTATTTCCTCGATCAGCAGGTGGGCAAGGTGGCGCGGACGCGGATGGTCGACGGCCGTGGCTTCGACATCACCGCCGTCATCGACCAGCCATACGACCGCCTGGTTCACGCCGGCACGCGGTTCTGGGACGCCGGTCCGGTGCGACTGTCCACCGATGGCGGCGGCCCGGCGGTGCAGTTCCGCTCGGTCCCCGCGCTGTTCGAGGGCGCCATCGCCTTCGAGACGCCGTCCGGCGCGCGGCAGGGCGCCGCCAGCCGGCCCGGCGACCGCTTCGTCCTGTATCCCGGCCAGGATGCCGCCGAGAACGCGCCGGATGCCGACTTCGTGCCGTACCGGGCGGTGTTCGCCGATGCGTCCGGCACGCTCGATGCCGGTGCCGCGGTGACGCTGCTGGGGGTGCGCGTCGGCACCGTCACCCACGCCAGCCTCGACTACAGCGAGGCGGACGGAAAGCTCAGCATCGAGGCCACGCTGGCGCTGGAGCCGTCGCGCATCACGCTGACCGGCGGGCGAGAGGGTGGCATGACCGCCGGGCGCAGATGGACGCGCTGATCGGCCGCCTGGTGGGCGACGGGCTGGAGGCCGAACTCGGCGCCTCGCCGCCGGTGGTGGGCGGCCAGCAGGTCGCGCTGCGCATGGTGGCGGGCAAGCATGGCGTGCTGGGCGCGGGGCCGGTGCCCGAAATCCCGACCGGCTCCGGCTCGGGCGTCGAGGGGCTGGTGGCCAGCGCCGGGGACGTCGCCGCCAAGATGGACCAGATGCCGCTGCCGCAGATCGCCGCCGACCTGCACGCCGCCACGCAGCATCTCGCCGGGCTGGCCGCCTCGCCGGAGCTGGCCGCCACGCTGCGGCATGTGGAGCAGGCCAGCGCGGATCTGGACCGGGTGGCGGACGCGGCGCGGCGCAGCGTGCCGCCGGCCCTGGCCAAGCTGCGCGCCAGCGTGGCCGAGGCGCAGGTGACGCTGGCCGAGGCGCGGGGGATGCTGTCGCAGACCGGCAGCGCCGCCGCCGGGCCGCAGAGCGACGCCTTGCCCAACACGCTGTACGAGGTGACGCGGGCGGCGCGGTCGATGCGCGAGCTGGCCGACTTCCTCGACCGCCATCCCGAGGCGCTGGTGACCGGCCGGGGGGCGCGCAATTGAGCCGGCTGCTGCCCGCGCTGAGCTATGCGGCGTGCTGGGCGGCGTGCTGGCCGTGTCCGGCTGCGGCAGTCCGCCGACGCGGTATTTCACCTTGGCGCCGGTGCCCTGCGCCGCCCCGCGCGCGGCGCCCGGCCCGCAGGTCGAGGTCGGGCAGGTGATGCTGCCGGCGCTGCTCGACCGGCTGTCGTATGTGTCGCAGAGCGGCCCGGAGCGGCTGGCGATCTCCGATCAGGACCGCTGGGCCGAGCCGCTGGACGGGATGATCCGGCGCGTGCTGGCGGCCGACCTGGGCGCGTGCCTGCCCGGCCGGGTGCTGATCCCCGGCGACACGCCGCGGCCGGGGCCGGTGCGGCAGGTGCGGGTCAATGTCCGCCAGTTCGCCGCCGACCAAGGCGGGCCAGGTGACGCTGCAAGCGGATTGGTCGCTGCTGTCGGGGGCGCCGCCGACGACCACGCTGCGGCGCACCGAGACGATCACGATGCCGGCCGCCTCGGCGCGCGCGCCGGACGCGGTCGGCGCCATGAGCCGGGCATTGGGGGCGCTGGGCGAGCGGATCGCGGGGCGGCTCTCGCCACGGGCCGGGGACTGAGATGGCCGACGACGCGCCTCATCCAGACCCGGCGCCCGGATCGGAGCCGCTGGCCTGTGCGGCCGCGTCCATCTGCCGCAGCAGCCGCAGCGCGATGCAGGCCGCGCCATAGCCGTTGTCGATGTTGACCACCGCCACGCCCGGCGCGCAGCTCGCCAGCATGGCGTCCAGCGCCGCCCGGCCGCCCGCCGCGACGCCGTAGCCGACCGAGGTCGGCAGCGCGATCACCACGCCGCCGACCAGCCCGCCCACCACGCTGGGCAGTGCTGCGTCCATGCCGGCGGCCACGATCACCACCGGAACCGCCGCAGCTCCTCCACCCGGCGCAGCAGCCGCCACAGCCCGGCCACGCCGACATCGGCGATGCTCGTGCAGTCATGCCCGGAAAACCGCAGCGTGCGCGATCGCCTCGCGCGCCACCGGCAGGTCCGAGGTGCCGGCCGTGACCACCGCGACCCGCGCCGGCCCGGCGATCGGCGCCGGCACGCCGAGCCAGGCGGTCGCGGATAGCGGGTCGTAGTCCAGCGCGTCGGCCAGCAGCGGCGGCAGCGCGGCGAACCGCGCCGCGTCCAGCCGGGTCAGCAGCAGCGGCAGCCCGGCCTCGCGCGCGGTCGCCAGGATCGCGGCGATCTGCGCGGGCGTCTTGCCGGCGCAGAACACGGCCTCGCCGAACCCCAGCCGCCGCGCGCGCGGCAGGTCCAGCACGAAATCGGTCACCGCTCATGCGATGAGGCCGCTCATGCGGCGGGCGAAGAAAGGCGCTGCCGGTGCGATAGGGCGCGAACGAGACCGGGCGATGCACCTGCGCCCGGCCATCAGCGCGGCGACCCGCGCCCGCAGCCGGCGCGCGCCGGGGACCCGCCAGCCGGTCCAGGGTCGCGCCGTCCAGTTCCAGCACCACGCGGCCGGCGCGCACCCGGCAGCGCACCGTGCGCGGCTGCAGCTCGGCCGTCAGCAGCCGTTCGGCGGCGTGGATCGCCGCCAGCACCGGCGCTTCGATGCGGATGCCGGTCTCGACGCGGCTGGACAGGCAGGGTGCGGCGGGCAGCTCGGCCACGTGCCCAGGCCCAGCTCGGCGGCCAGCGCGCGCACGGTCGCCTTGTCGATGCCGGCCTCGACGAACGGGTGGCGGACCCCATGCCGCTCGCCGCCTCCAGGCCGGGACGCCAATCGGCCAGGTCGTCGAGGTTGGTGCCCGACGCAATGGCCCGGTCGGTGCGCCGGGCCACCGCCCCATACAGATTGGTCTTGCAGAAAAAGCAGCGGTTGGCCGGGTTGGCCCGATAGTCCGGATCGGCGAACTCGCCGGCGTCGAACACGTCGAGCGCCCAGCCGCGCGCCTGCCGCCAGTCGCGGGTGCGCGCGGTCGCCTCGGGCGGCACCGCGGGCGAGGTGGCGTGGTGCATCGCCGCATCGTCGCCCAGCAGCGCGGTGCGCGGCGGCGGCCAGGGTCAGGCTGTCCACCCCGCCGCTGACCGCGATGGCCACCGGCCCGATGCCGGCCAGCACCGCCTCCAGCCGCGCCAGGGCGGCGCTCACGACGCCGTCCTCGGTCGCCAGCCGCTCCGCCTCGCGCCGCAGCGCCGCGCGGTCGGCATGGCTGCCGCCGGCCAGGGCGTCGTCGGACTCGGCCTTGGCGGTGACGCCGTCGCGGGCGCTCGACCAGCTTGACCCGCAGCGCCGCCTCGCCCACCGCGACGCGGCGACGTCGGCGCGACAACGCGCGGCCCTCGACGCGCTGGATGCGCAGGCCGATCGTCGTGGTCTCGCGGAAGCAGGCGGCGGCGCCGCGTCCTCGGCCGCGTCCGGGCCGGACCAGCACCTGCACATGCGCGGCCATCCGGCCTTTTTTGCCGAAGGCCGGCATTTGCAGCACGTCATGCACGCCCGGCAGTGGCGCGCAGCCGGTCCAGGCCGGTGGCCAGATCCTCCGGCGTCTGGTCGTCGACCTCGAAGCCGATCACCGACAGCGGTGCGATGTTCGCAGGCGGCCGGCCGGTCTTCGGCCGCCTCGAAGGCCAGCACGCGCAGGCAGTTGCTCAGCCCCGGCAGGGTGCGCGTGCCGAAGCCGATGCCGGTGCGGCTCAGCCGGCGCACGGTGGCGCCGCGGCGCCCGGCCGGCTCGAGGTGGCGCAGGATCGCCGCCCCGGTCGGCGTCACGCGCTCGCCGCCGATGCCGTCGTCGAACATCGCGAAATCCCGCAACAGCAGGGCCGTGGCCGGTGCCGGCACCGGCATCGGGCCGTGCGCGGTGCGGCACCGGCCGGAGCCGAGCGGCAGCGGGCCGACGCTCCAGCGCGCCTCGCCCAGGGCGCGATCAGCATGGCGGCGGCAACGATGTCGGCGATCGAATCCGCGGCGCCGACCTCGTGGAAGGTCACCTCGTCGGCGGCCACGCCATGCACCTGCGCCTCGGCCTCGGCCAGGGCGGCGAAGATGCCGACGGCGTGGCGCGACCGCCGTCTCGCCCAGCCCGGGCCGCGCAGCCGGGCGCGGATGTCGCTCCACGCCGTATGCCCGTGCTGGTGGTCGTGATGATGCCCGCGCGTTCTGCGGCGACCGCGAAGCGGCTGCCGCTCAGCACGTCGTCGCTGTGGCGCAGCAGCCGGCAGGGCACGCCCGCCACGCGCTCCGCCGCCGCCGTGACGGTCTGCGCGTGTTCGGGAAACGCATCGAGCAGGCCGCCGCGAACATGTCCCCGGCGATGCCGCCGAGCGGGTCCAGATGCAGGTGCCTCATGGGTGGAAAGTGGACGCGGCGCGGGGAGGGCGCAAATCACGCTGCTGCCAGGGGCGACTGGGGAGCGGCTGCCAAGGGTCAGGGGCGGCGGCAGCGCCAGCCCGGCCTCCGCCATCACCGCCCGGGCGATGTCGGGGTCGTCGGTGCAGAACCCGTCCACGCCCCAGGCGATCAGCCGCGCCATGTCCTCCGGCCGGTTCACCGTCCACGGCTTGACCGCCAGCCCGCCGCATGCGCCTCGGCGATCCGCGCCGGCGTCAGCGCGCCGAAAACCGGCGCCCAATCCGCTGGGCGGCCGCCGGCGGCCTCGCGGACGGCCCGCATCGCGGCGGCGCGCGGCACGTCTCGGTGAGGAAGCAGAGCGGGCATTCGGGCCGCAGCGCGGCCGCGTGCCGCAGCCCGCGCCAGTCGAACGAACGCAGGGTCATGCGCTCCGGCGACGCCCGGCGGCGTCGGCCTCGGCCAGCACCGCCGCGGCCAGGGTGCGCGGGTCGGCCGAAGGTCCGCCACGGCGGGGTCGGTCTTGAGTTCCACATCCAGGCGCACCGGCCGGGTGGGCCGCGCGGCCAGGCGGAAGCACGGCGGCCAAGGTCGGGACCGCTCGCCATCCACGGCTGCCTGTCGCGGGTGGGCGCAGCGCGACCCTGCCGCCCGGCCGTGCCCGGCCGACGTCGAACCGCGCCAATTCGGCGAGCGTCAGCCGGTTCGATCGCCGGCCCTGGCGGCGTCCAGCCAGCGCCGTCCGGCCCGCGCGCCAGGTCCGGGTTGAGCATCAGGTCGTGCGCTGACCACCGGCACGCCGTCGGCGGTCAGCACCACGTCGAACTCCAGCGCATCGACGCCCAGCGCGCAGCGCGCCCGCGAAGCCGGCCAGCGTGTTCTCCGGCCACAGGCCGCGCGCGCCGCGATGGCCGGACAGTCTCGAGAGGCACGTCGGCATCTCGTCAGGCGTTCCCGATGCTGCATGATCGCAGCGACCAGCCGCGAGGCGATGCTGCGCCGTCCCGGCAAGGTGCATCGGTGGGCGATGCCGGACGCGTGCTAGCGTGGGATGGCATCGCCGGGTTATTGCGTGTTCGCATTGGTGGCGCTGACCGCCGGCCTTCGCGCAGTCAACCGCACCCGCCCTGGGTGCCGCGTCGGGCACCGCCGCGGCGCCTGCCACGCCGCCGCGCCCGCCTTCAACGTCCGCACCACCCAGCGATCTCGTGAACCTGTGCAACACGCCGAACACCGATCCCAGCTATCCCGGGCGCGATCGGGCTATGCGTCGGCTACGGCTCGGGCGTGCTGGACTACCATCTGGCCGATACGTCGGGCCGCAACCGGCGGGCGCGCAAGGTCTGCATGCCCGCCCAGCCGCCGACCCGTGGCGAGGGCGCGGCAGATGTTCATCGCCTGGGCGCAGAGCAACCCGCAATACATGGACGAGCCGGCGGTCGAGGGGGTGATGCGCTTCTTCATCGCCAGCGTTCCCCTGCAACAAGCGATAGGAACGACACGGACGGCTGCGCCGGGCGCGGCTCGACGTCCGCGGCCCGGTACCGAAACCCGCTTAGGTTTTCTGCGGCGCCGGGTGCTTCATCATGGCGCCCGGTCATCGGGATGAAGAACACGCCCACGTCCTTGCGCGAATGCACCTTTCCGGCGGCGTCCTTGGTGTAGATGTACAGGAACTGGCCGCGCTTGAACGGCTGGCCGATCGGAATGATCATCCGGCCGCCCGGCTTGAGCTGCTTGAACAGGTCGGGCGGCGCGTATTGCGCGGCACAGGTCACGATGATGACGTCGAAGCCGCCGGCCACTTCCGGCCAGCCGAAATAGCCGTCGCCCACCCGGCCCTGGACATTGTCGTAGCCGAGCGGCGCCCAGATCCGGTCGACCGCGTGGCCCAGCGGCGAGATGATCTCGATGGAATAGGCGCGGCTGACGATGCGCGACAGGACGGCGCTCTGAAAGCCGCTGCCGGTGCCGATCTCCAGCGTCACGTGGTCGGGCCGCGGCTTGCAGACCTGCGTCATGTAGGCCTGGCCCAGATAGTCCGACAGCGCCGAGCCGTAGCCCAGCGCCCAGGGCTTCGGGTTGGCCTCGTAGGCATCGCCCGGCGTCGCGCGGTGCTGGTCGTACAGGTAGTGGAAATACTCGCGCGGCACCGCTGCGGAACGCGGCCATCACCGCCGGATCGGCGGTGCCCAGATGCGACTTCAGATAGGACTCGATCAGCCGCATCGCCGCCGGCCGCCGCGCCTGGATGGCGGCGAACTGCTCGTCGGACAGGCTGACCTGGCGGCCGGATGGTCCATCGCCGCCTCGATAGGCGCGGCGGGTCCAGCCGTGGCCGGCGCTGGCCGCGGCGCGGGCCGGGCGCGGGCCAGCACGGCGGGCGCGGCCAGGGCCGTGCCGCGCCGCGGCCAGTAGGGTGCGGCGCGTCAGGTCGCGGGAGGTCTGCCATGAGGTGTTCCGCGCTTTCGGGAAAGGATATGCAGGCCACGACATACAGCAGCAGCGCCGCCGCCAAAACCCGGTCGTAGCCCTCGAGTTGCGCCAGCAGATTGGCCAGCGGCGTGGAGACCACCGAAAACGCGCCGTTCAGCCCCCAGGCCCAGGGCAGGAAGCCGGGTGCGGCGGCCACGCCGCCCGAGCCCCAGCGGGAACGGCAGGCCGAGCGCCACGGAGACCGGCGCCACCGCCAGCAGCACCAGCGCGGCGCGCAGGCCCCAGGGCCAGGACAGGCTGGCCAGCAGCGCCGGTTGCAGCAGCGCCAGCATCAGCGCGCACCACACCACCACGACGCTGCTCGCCACCGCCATCGCGCGATGTGCCGCGACGGCCAGCCGGTCGGCCAGCAGCGCGCCGAGGCCGGAGAAGATCAGCATTCCGGTCAGCACCAGGGCGAAGCCGCTGGTGCGGTCGTCGAGATAGACGCTGGCGCGCTCGATGGCGACGATCTCGATGAACAGGAAGCCCAGGCCGAGTGCCGCGAAATAGACGATCGCCGAGGCCGTGCGACCGCCCCCGTCGCGGACGGGGAAGCCGCACCCGGCGCGCGGCCAGCAGCGGCACCAGCAGCACGATGGCGGCGATCACCGCCGCCTGCGCCAGCACCGCGAGATTGACCAGCGGCCCGACCTCCTGCTGCGGCAGCAATTCCAGCCGGCGCAGGATGGTGCCCAGCCCGGACAGCTTCAGCACCGCGTAGAAGGCCGGCCGGTCGAGGGTGATCGGCGACAGGTCGAACGAGCGGCTGGACGTCGGTGGGTTGTCCGGCCAGCACCGCGCCGGCCTCGTCGGCGATGGCGTCGTGCGCGCTGTCGCCCGACAGGTCACTTGCCCGGCCTCGAACGACACCGCCGGCAGGTCGTTGTAGATGTCTTTGCGCGCCGCGATCGACGTCGATGCCGGGATAGTATGACACGTCGAAGCTGCGCGCGTCGCACCACGCGCGGGCGGCGGCGATCGCGCGCGGCGCTCGAGCGGCGCGGGCGAGACCAGGATGCGCACGTTCCAGGCCGAGCGATAGACCAGCACGTCACGGCCCGGATCCGCGACGCCGGCATCCAGCAGCCCGGCCCGCACGGTGGCCAGCATCCGGCTGGCATAGGCCGGGAACTCGCGGATCGAGACCGGGATGGACACCAGCCCGTCCGGCGCCACGGCGCGCAGATCGGCGGTGATCGCCTGCTTGGTGAAGGCGGTGGCGTTGGCCGGGGCCGCGTCGAGGAAATCGCCGGAGATGTCCACCAGGTCGTAGCGCCCGGCCCCGGCGCGGGCCAGCGCCAGCGGCCCCGCGGCGCGCAGCCGGATGCGGGGCCGCGCGCCGAGCGGCGCCGAGCCGGCCAGGCCTCGCCGGATCGCCGCGCGCAGCACCGGCTCGGGTTCCGAGGCGGCGACCGTGGCCGCTCCCAGCGCCAGCGCCTCGGCCGCGCGAAAGCCGCCGGAGGCGCCGGCCAGCAGCACGCGCGGGCGGGTCAGCAGCGCGTAGGGCAGGGCGCCCAAGGTCGCGCCGGCGTACGCCACGTCCAGCTTGCCCGGCTTCGGCAGTGCCGCGATCCGGTTGCCGTCGCGGTACAGGCCGAGCGCCAGCGGCGGCCCCGGCAGCCCGAGCTGGGCGGCGTTGTTCGAGACGTCGGTATCGACCCGCTCGGTGAAATCGTCGAGCAGCATGTACAGGCCGCGCGGCGAATAGATCGTCGCCAGGGTGCGGCTGTTCGGCACATGCAGCGGCGCGTAGATCGCCTTGAAATCGTTGAACGCGGCGGCGTCGTCCAGCAGCAGCAGCGCCTCGCCCCCGGCCAGCGCCAGCACCGCCGCCCCGGCGACCGCCAGGCGATGCCGCCGTGCGAGGGGAGCGGCCAGCGCCAGCGGCAGCAGCAGGCAGGCGATCAGCCTGAACGGGTGGACCAGCCACATCAGCGCCAGGGTCAGCAGCGCGCCGACGCCCGCCCCGGTCAGATCCGCAGCCGTACACCTTTCCCACCCGTGCCGCGCCCAGCACGAAGCTCAGGCTGACGAACAGGCCGGTCAGGAAGTAGAACGGCAGCAGATAGATATCGTCCAGTCCTATCAACCCGAGCTGCGGCCAGACGGTCGCATTGTTTTGCAGCAGCAGCGGGTTGAACGGGTTTGCCGTGGTCAGGTGGTAGCCGACAGCGCCGGCCAGCAGCAGCAGCGGCGGCAGCCAGGCCAACACGGTGATGGCGTGGCGGGCGAACCAGTCGCGCGCCAGCGCCACCGCGACGCCGCTCAGCGCGAAGCCGGCCAGCACGATGGAGATGACCCAGTAGCCATACTCGGACCATTTCGCGACCGCGAAATAGCGGGTCAGCGCGATCTCGAAACCGATGCTGGCCATCGAGACGAGGAACAGCGCCGGCAGGCTGGGGCCGGGCGCGGCGGCCGCCTGGCGAAGGCTCAAGGCCAGACGCGCCGGCGGATGAAGCTGGTCACGGCGGCGTCGAAGCGGGTCGGGTCGTCGACGAACATCGCGTGGCCGACGCCGCGCATCACCAGGCTTTCCGCGCCCGGCCGGTGGGCGGCCAGGTTGGCGGCCTGTCCCGACAGGCTGGGGCGGACGATGTACAGGGTCGGCCGGGTGGTGCTGTAGATCGCCGCGCGCCAGAAGCTGCGGGGCACCGGATAGGCCAGCAGCTCGGCGGCGGCCAGCGGCGGCGTGCGCAGCGAGGCCTCGGTCAGCCGGTCGAGGTAGTAGTCCGACGGCGCGCGCAGGAACATGCTGCGCACGAAGACCCGCAGCGCCTCCTCACGCGAGGCCGGACGTGGCGCCGGGCGCGACGCGGTGCGCGGCAGGCGGCGGGGCCGGGCGCGCGACGGCGCGGGCGCAGGCTCCTCGCCCACCGAATTGTCCACCAGCACCAGCCCGGCGATCTGGCGGTCGCCGTGTTCGTGGACATAGGCCAGGGCGTCGAGCACGCCGAGCGACCAGCCGAGCAGCAGCACCGGCTGGGTGCGAGACGCGGGCGATCAGCTCGGCGATGTCCTGGCCGCGCCGGTACGGGTCATAGCCGCTGTCGGGGATGGCGCTGTCGCCCTGGCCGCGCGGATCGAGGGCGACCACATGCCAGGTGCGGGAGAAATCGGCGATCTGCACCTGGAAGATCCAGGCGGGCATGGTCCAGCCCGGCACCATGACGATGGTGCGGCCGTGGCCTTGCTCGATATAGTGCAGGCGCACGCCGTCGCTGGTGGTGAACCAGCGGTCGGCCGCGCGAGCCGGGAGTGCCGCGGCGAGCATCAGCCACAGGACCAGGATGAGGCGGCGCGGCAGCGGCGGCATGGGGTCAAGTGGCGGTCCGAACTCCGGCCTTGTCAATCGAAGTGACGGAGGCGTAATGACATCGGGACCGCCCGAGCCGCCGCAGGAAGGGCCGTCGCGCGGGGCGCTGATCGCGCTGGTGGTGATCGTGGCGCTGGTGGCGGGCGGCTACTGGCTGTCGCAGCACATCCGCGCGGCGAACCGGGTGCAGGACTGCGTCATGGCCGGGCGGACCAACTGCGCGCCCGTGCAGTGATCGCGCCTGTGCAGTGATTGGGCCGCGCTGTGATATTGTGCGGCGATCGGCGGAGGTTTGCGCATGTGCGGCATCGTGGGCGTGATCGGCAAGCAGCAAGCGGCGCCGCTGCTGCTGGAGGCGCTGCGGCGGCTGGAATATCGTGGCTACGACAGCGCCGGCATCGCCACCTTGGCCAACGGCCATATCGAGCGCCGCCGCGCGCCCGGCAAGCTGGCCAACCTCGCCGCCGTGCTCGACCGCGACGCGCCGGACGGCACCACCGGGATCGGCCACACGCGCTGGGCCACGCACGGCGCGCCCACCTTGGGCAACGCGCATCCGCACGGCACGGCCCGCGTGGCGATCGTGCATAACGGCATCATCGAGAACCACGCGGCGTTGCGCACCGAGCTGGAGGCCGAGGGCCAGGCGTTCGAGACCGAGACCGACACCGAGACGGTGGTGCAACTGGTCGACCTGCATCTCAAGCGCGGCCTGACCCCGGTCGAGGCGGCGCACGCCACGTTCGGCCGCCTGGAGGGCGCCTATGCCCTGGCGATGGTGTTTTCCGGCCATTCCGAGCTGATGGTGGGCGCCCAGCACGGCGCGCCGCTGGCGATCGGCTACGGCGAGGAGGAGATGTATCTCGGCTCGGACAGCCTGGCGCTGGCGCCGCTGACCCGGCGGGTGGCGTTCCTGCGCGACGGCGACTGGACGGTGCTGAGCCGCGAGGGCGCCAAGGTGTTCGATGCCGGCGGGCAGGCGGTCGAGCGCGAGATCCGGCTGACCGCCCATGCCGGCCTGTCGATCGGCCGCGACGGGTTCCGGCATTTCATGGAAAAGGAGCTGCACGAGCACCCCTCGGTGATCGGCCAGACGTTGCAGCGCCTGATCGATCCGGCGACCCGGACGGTGGCGCTGCCGGACCTGCCGTTCGATCTTGCCGCGGTCCCGCGCGTGACCATCAGCGCCTGCGGCTCGGCCTTCTATGCCGGGCTGGTGGCGCGCTACTGGCTGGAGGGCGAGGCGCGCATTCCGGTCGATGCCGACGTGGCCAGCGAGTTTCGCTACCGCGCGGCGCCGATGCAGCGGGGCGGGCTCGGCCTGCTGGTCAGCCAGTCGGGCGAGACCGCGGACACGCTGGCGGCATTGCACGAGTTGCGGCGCGGCGGCCAGCACGTGCTGTCGATCCTGAACGTGCCGGAAAGCACGATGGCGCGCGAAAGCGACGCGGTGATCGAGACGGTGGCCGGCCCGGAGATCGGCGTCGCCAGCACCAAGGCGTTCACCGCGCAACTGGTGTCGCTGGCCTGCCTCACGCTCGCCGCGGGGCGGGCGCGCAACAGCATCGGCGCGAACCGCGCGGCGGAGCTGGCCGGGGCGTTGCTGGACCTGCCGGGGCGTGCCGCCGAGGCGCTGGCGCAGGCGCCGGCGATCGCGCGGGTGGCCGCGCTGGTGGCCGAGGCGCGCGACGTGCTGTACCTGGGGCGCGGCTCGTGCTTTCCGATCGCGCTGGAGGGCGCGCTGAAGCTGAAGGAGATCAGCTACATCCACGCGGAAGGCTATGCCGCCGGCGAAATGAAGCACGGGCCGATCGCGCTGATCGACCGCACCGTGCCGATCATCGCCATCGCGCCGTCCGGGCCGCTGTTTGAAAAGACCGCGTCGAACTTGCAGGAAGCCGCCGCGCGGGGCGGGCAGTTGATCGTGTTCAGCGACGCCGAGGGTGCGGCAAGGCTGCGCGGCATCGCGGTGGACGCGGTGGTGCTGCCGCGCGTCGATCCGTTCGTGGCCCCCATCCTGCACGCGGTCGCGGTGCAGTTGCTGGCCTATCACGTGGCGCTGTTGAAGGGCACGGACGTGGATCAGCCGCGCAACCTGGCCAAGTCGGTGACGGTGGAGTGATGGCGATGGGCCAGCTCCACGAGGCACGCGGCCCTGTTCGTAGCGATACGACGCCGGGACGGCTGGCATGAGCGCGGCACTTTATGCCGTGACCGGCGGCGCCGGGTTCATCGGCTCGCATCTGTGCGACGCGCTGCTGGCGGCCGGCCACGCGGTTCGCGTGCTGGATGACTTCTCCACCGGACGCCGCGAAAACCTCGATCCGCGCTGCGAGGTGGTGCGCGGCGACGTGGCCGACCCGCGAGTGGTGCGCGCGGCGCTGGAGGGCGCGTCCGGCTGCTTTCATCTCGCGGCCGTGGCCTCGGTGCAGCGGTGCAACGAGGACTGGATCGGCACGCATCGCGTGAACCAGGCCGGCACGGTCTGCGTGCTGGATGCCGCGCGGGCGCTGGGCGGCGTTCCGGTGGTCTATGCCTCCTCGGCGGCGGTGTACGGCGATCTGGGCGAGGCGATCGCGCGCGAGGATCTGTGCCCCGCGCCGCTGACCGCGTACGGCGCGGACAAGCTGGGCAGCGAGCTGCACGCGCGCGTGGCGTTCCTGGTGCATGGCGTGCCGACCCTGGGGCTGCGGTTCTTCAACGTCTACGGCAGGCGGCAGGATCCGTCGTCGCCCTACAGCGGCGTGATCTCGATTTTCGCGCGCCGGCTGGCCGAGGGTTTGCCGATCGCCATTCACGGCGACGGCGAGCAGACGCGCGATTTCGTGCATGTGAGCGACGTGGTGGCGCATCTGCGCGCGGCGATGGCCCATCTTGCGGCGCAAGCCGGCGCCGCCGTGCTGAATGTCTGCACCGGGCAAGCGGTGTCGATCCGCCAGCTTGCGCAGGCGCTGGCGGCGTCGCTGGGCCGCGATGCGCGCCTGACGGAGGGCCCGGCGCGGGCCGGCGACATCCGCCGCTCGCTCGGCGATCCGTCGCGCGCGACGGCAACGCTGGGCGCGCGGGCGCGCGTCGGCCTGGCGGAGGGATTGCTGACGCTGTCGGATGCGGCGGCGACCGGCCATCCGACCCGGCCCGAAGCCGTCCTGCCGTAAGTCCCTCTCCGCAAACCAACGTTCGTTCCGGCCGCGGGCGTCATAGCCGCTCCACGCGGCACAACATGCAGCCCGGCTTCGCGGTGTGGATGTTGACGAAGGCGGTGCGCGGATCATCCAGCGCGCGCAGCAGCGGCGCGTCGATGGCGTTGCCGTCCCCGGCGTGGCCAAGCTCGTAAATGCACTGGTCGTCGCCATCATAGGCGCGCACCGATACCAGTCTGTCGCGCACGATCGGCGCCACCTCATTGAGCCGCGCGAATTGCTCGCAGGGCGTGGCGTGAACGAAGATCGGACTCGGCGTCCAGTAGATGCCCTGCGGCCGCGGCATCAGGTAGGAGCCGAGCAGCAGCTCATCGCCGATGGCGGCGTCGCGCAGGCAGTGACGGCACGGCGCTCCGGTGCCGTCGGGCCTGCTGCCGTCCGGCGCCATGGGACGCGCCTGCGCCGTCACGCGGCGCAGGCGGTTGCCGGCATCGTCCATGCCGCTCTGGCCCCAACGCGCGCTCAACTCGCTGGCGATCGGAATGCAACGGAACTCGGTGCAACGGAACTCGGGCATCGAAGGATACTCCCTGCGTGATGCCGCAAAGTCGCCGAGGCCGCGCCGGCGCGCCATCCGTTCCTTGCGCTGCAATCCAGGCGCGCGGCAATCCAGGCGCGCGGCAATCCAGGCGCGCGGCAATCTAGGCGATCTCCTGCTGCAACTTCATCCGCATCGCGTCGGCGAAGCCGTTGTAGTCGTGGCAGGCCAGCGCGAACGATCCCGGCCCGCCGATCACCTCGCGGGTGTAGCTGGCGACCAGATCCGGCTCCTCGTGCAGCACGCACAACCCGTTGATGGTGACGCCGGCGGCGATCAGCCGGTCGCGGATCGGCGCCGGCGGCGGCCCGTCGTTGGAACGGCCGTCGCCGGCCACGTCGATCACCCGCCGGCGCGCGCGGGCGGGCAGGGCGGCCAGCAGCGTCCCGCAGGCCAGCAGCGCCGAGCCGATCGCCGTGGTGCCGGCGGCGACCGTGCGGGGCGCGTCGCGGACGGCGTTCGCGAAGGCGTCCAGGTCGGCGCCCGATTGCAGGCGGGTCCAGCCGATCAGCACGTCCTGCGCGGCGGGGCCGGACCACAGCAGCACCGCGCACAGGCTGGCGCGCAGCGGGCCTTGCAGCAGCCCCTCGGCCACCACCTCGTCGCGCAGCGCGGCGGCGCAGCCGCCGGCGATCAGGCCGAACTCGTCGTAGGTCACGCTGGCCGAGCCGTCGAAAGCCAGCAGCAGCGCCAAGTCCACCGGGTTCATTGCCGCCGACATGGGGTTCGCTATCGTGCAATCCAGGGCGACGACCGCGGGGCGCAGACCTGACGGAGGCAACGATGGCCGGCGAGGGAAAGGTGCTGGTCGAGACGATGGACGGCGTCGGGTTGCTGACCTTCTGCGGCGGCGGCCCGCGCAACGTGGTGACGGCGCCGATGTGGTCGGCGCTGGCCGACGCGGTCGAGCGGCTCGAAGCCGATGCGGCGGTCGGCGTGCTGGTGCTGACCGGGGCCGGGCACCTCGCCTTCGCCACCGACGCGACCGAGCCGGATCCCGCCTTCCAGCAATACGGCCAGCAATATGGCCAACCGCCGCGCGACGGCGACGAGGCGGTCGCCCGGGCCGGGTGCGAGCGGCTGCGCGCCTGCGCCAAGCCGGTGGTGGCGCGGCTGCGCGGCGAGTGCATCGGCGCCGGCGTGGCCGTGGCACTCTGCGCCGACATCCGCATCGCCGGCGCGGACACGGCCTTTGCGCTGGCCGGAACCCGGGCGCGCGGGCTGGGCGTCGAGACGCTGCTGGTGGACGCGGTGGGTGCGGCGCAGGCCCGGTTCCTGCTGCTGACCGGCGACCGGATCGAGGCGGCCGAGGCGCTGCGCATCGGCCTGGTCACGCGCGTCGTGCCGGATGGCGAGCTGTCCGACGCGGTGGCCGACCTGGCACGCCAGCTCGCCGACGGGGACGCGGAGGCGATGCGCGCGACCAAGAGCTCCCTCGCCGCGATCACGCGGCGCGGCGCGTAGCGACCACCGCGCCGGCGATCACCAGCCCGGCCGCGGCCAGCAGCGCCGGGCTGGCCCGCGCCTGGCCGAAGGCGATGAGCAGCGCGGTCGAGAGCAGCGGCGCCAGGTAGGACAGCGCCCCCAGCACCGGCAGCCGGCCGTGCTTGGTGGCGTGGTCCCAGGCGAAGAACGCCAGCCCGACCGGCCCCGCGCCGAGCGCCAGGATCGCGGCCCATTGCCGCGCGTCCGGCGCCACCGGGTGCTCGAACGCCCACGTGCAGGCCAGCCCGGCCAGCGCCACCGCGCCGCAGATGCCGGCGATGGCCTCGCTCGGCTGGTCGGCGAAGCGGCGGTTGGCCACCGAATAGCCGGACCAGACCAGGGCGCACCCGGCGGCGGCGATGTCGCCCAGCCGATGCAGGCCCAGCCCAGGCAGGCCCAGCCCAGGCAGGCCGGATGCCGGGCCGCCGCCGCGCGCCAGGAGCAGCGCGGTGCCGGCCAGTCCCAACGCCGCGCCGGCGACATGGCGGGCGCGCAGCCGCTCGCCCGGCAGGCCGGCCGCGAGCAGCACGATCAGCAGCGGCCAGAGATAGGCGATCAGGCTGGCCTCGGCCGGCGGCGCGTTGTTCAGCGCCAGGAAATAAAGCGCGTGGTAGGCAAACAACCCCATGAACCCCAGCAGCCACGCCCGCCACGGCAGACGCAGCCGCGCCAGCGCCGCCCGCCCGCGCAGGCCCAGCAGCGCGAGGCCGCCGCCGCTGGCCACGCTGAAGGTCAGCGCCAGCGTCTCGAACGGCGGCACGCCGCGCGTGGCCGTGGTCAGCAGGCCGAGCGCCGACCACAGCAGGATCGCCCCGGCCCCGATCAGCGTCGCCGCGTTGGCCGTTCCCGAAGATTCGTTCGCCGACGCCGCATCCGTGGCCGTGCGCATCGGTAATCCCCGCGTGATGGTCCGCACCCATGCCACGCGGCGCGACGATGGCGTAGTCTGGCGCGGTGCCGCGTCCGCCGATCGCCCTGCTGCTCCTGATGCTGTGCTGCCAGTCCTGCTGCTGCCGGCCGGCCCACGCGACGCGCGTGGTGTCGCTGAATCTGTGCGCCGACGACTTCCTGCTGACCCTGGCACCCGAGCAAGCGGTGGCCGTCACCACGCTGGCGCGCGACCCCGCGCTGTCCGTGGTCAGTGCCGTGGCCGCGCATGTGCCGGCGGTGCGGGCGGACGCGGAGGCGGTGCTGGCGCTGCATCCGGATCTGGTGCTGGCCGCGCCGTACGGCGCGCAGGCGGCCCTGGCGGTGCTGCAGGAGCATGGCGTGCGCGTCGAGCGCATCCGCCTGCCGCAAGACTTTCCGGCCATCCGCGCCGAGACGCGGCGGATCGCCGCACTGCTGGGCGAGACCGCGCGCGGCGCGGCGGCGCTGGCGGCGATGGACCGGCGGCTGGCCGCGGTGCCGGCGCGAGCCCACGGGTCCGCGTTGCTGCTGGAGCCGCGCGGCTGGACCGACGGCCCGGCCTCGCTCGGCGGCGCCGTGCTGCGGGCGGCGGGCTTCGCCGATGCGGGCGATGGGCGGCAGTGGTCGCTGGAGGCGATCGCCGCGCACCCGCCGGACCTGCTGGTGGTGCCGCGCGCTCCGGGCTTGCCGTCGCTGGCGACCGATCTGCCGCGCCATCCGGTGCTGCGCGGCATTGCGCGCGAGGACGTCCCGCCGGCGCTGCTGATCTGTGGCGGCCCGTGGACCGCGCGCGCGGTGAGCCTGCTGGCGCGATGACCCGCGGGCTGGCGGTGCTGCTGATCGGGCTGGCGGCGCTGTCGCTGCTGGTCGGCGCGTCCGGGTTCGGCCTGCCGGCGCCCGGCATCCTGTGGCAGTTGCGGCTGCCGCGCACGCTGCTGGCGGCCCTGGTCGGCGGCGCGCTGGGGTTGTCCGGCGCGGTGCTGCAAGGCGCGCTGCGCAACCCGCTGGCCGATCCCGGGCTGCTGGGCGTCGGCGGCTGCGCGGTGCTGGGGGCGGTGATCGCGTTCTACTGGGGCCTGTCGGCCGCCTTCGCGCCGGCGCTGCCGCTGGCCGGCCTGCTGGGGGCGGCGCTGGGCTGCGCGGTGCTGCTCGGCATGGCCGGGCGGGCGACCTCGGGGGCCAGCCTGATCCTGGCCGGCATCGGGCTGTCGGCGCTGGCGGCGGCGCTGCTGGCCCTGGCCCTGGCGCTGGCGCCCAACCCGTTCGCGCTGGCCGAGCTGACCGCCTGGCTGATGGGCGGCTTCTCGCAGGCCAGCCTGTCGCAGGTCTATCTGGCCGCGCCCCCGATCGTGCTCGGCTGCGCGCTGCTGCTGCCGCTGGGGCGCGGCCTGGATGGCCTGGCGCTGGGCGAGGACGTGGCGGCCAGCCTCGGCGTGCCGGTGGCCGCCACCCTGCGCCGCGCCGCCGCCGGGGTCGCGCTGGCGGTGGGGGCGGCGTCGGCGGTGGGCGGCGGCATCGGCTTCGTGGGCCTGGTGGTGCCGCACCTGCTGCGCCCGGTGCTGGGCGAGCGGCCGGGCGGGCTGCTGCTGGCCTCGATGCTGGGCGGGGCCGGCCTGGTCATGGCCGCCGACCTGCTGGCCCGCGCGGCGCCGCTGCTGCTGCCGCTGTCCGCCGAGCCGCCGCTGGGTGTGCTGACGGCGATCATCGGCGCCCCGGTGCTGGTGCATCTGGCGCGGCGGGTGGCGGCGTGATCGCGCTGCGAACGGCCTGCGTGCGGCTGGGCGGCCGGGCGGTGCTGCACGACGTCGACTTTGCCGCGGCGCCGGGCGGCCTGCTGGCCATCGTCGGCCCGAACGGCGCGGGCAAGACCACGCTGCTGCGCGCGCTGGCCGGGCTGCTGCCGGGCCACGGCGCCGCCGATCCGCGCCGCGTGGCCTACCTGCCGCAGGGCGCGCGCTGCGCCTGGGGGCTGACCGTGGCGCAGGTCGCCGCCCTCGGCCGCATCCCGCATCGCGACGCGGCGCGCGCGCCGGTCGAGCGGGCGCTGGCCGCCTGCGGCGTGGCGCATCTGCGGGATCGGCGGATCGACCGCATCTCCGGCGGGCAGGCGCGCCGGGCGATGCTGGCGCGCGCCTTCGCCACCGAGCCGGAGGTGTTCCTGATGGACGAGCCGACCGCCGACCTCGATCCCTCGGCGCAGCACGAGATCGCCGCGCTGCTGCGCGACACCGCCCATGCCGGGCGCGTCGTGGTGGTGGTGCTGCACGCGCTGGATCTGGCGTGCCGCTACGCCGACCGGGTGCTGGTGGTAGCGGGTGGGCGCATCCTGGCCGACGCGCCGCCCGAGGCCGCGCTGCCGGCGGCGGCGGCCGCGTTCGGCATGGGCTGGGGCGTCCACGCCGCGCCGCAACTGCTGGCGCCATGAAGCTCGCGGCCTCCGTCTCGGTGCTGCTGCATGGGTTGGTCCTGGTCGCCGTGCTGGCGCATTGGCGGCCGCGGCCGTCGGAGCCGAATGAGGTGCCCGCGAAGATCGAGGTGGTGTTCGGCCGCAACGCGCGGGTGCAAGGCGCGCCGGCCAGCCACGCCAAGGCGGCCGTGCCGGTGCCTGCGGCCACCACGCCGACCCCGGCGCCGCCGGCGAACACCGGGCTGCTGCCGAAAAGCGCCCCCAGCGTGCGCAGCGAGCCGGTCGCCGCCCCGCCCGCCGCCGACCAGCCGGTGCGCCTGGGCGATGGCCTGGTGGGGTTCAAGGTGTCGCTGCCCGATCCGGGCATGGTCGAGGCGCAGTCCGACCCCGGCAACCGTCCGCCGCCCTATCCGGAGGCGGCCTGGGCGCGTCGCGAGCACGGCACCGTCGTGCTGCGCATCCATGTTCGCGCCGATGGGCTGGTCGGCGGCATCGAGACGCTGCGCAGCTCCGGTTTCGAGGACCTCGACGCCGCGGCGATCGCGGCGGCGCGGCGCTGGCGTTTCATTCCGCAGTTGCGCGACGGCGCGGCGGTCGCCTCCACGCGCGATCAGGCGATGGATTTCATTTTGGAGTGAGGCGCGGATGGTACGCATCAACCGGGTGGTGACGCGCGGCGGCGACGCCGGCCAGACCAGCCTCGGCGACGGCACGCGGGTGCCAAAGGATGCCGCGCGCATCGAGGCGGTCGGCGCGGTCGACGAGGCCAATGCCGCGCTCGGCCTGCTGCGCCTGCATCTGGGCGACGATGCCGAGGCGGACGCGATGGTGGCGCGGATGCAGAACGACCTGTTCGACGTGGGCGCGGATCTGTGCGTTCCCCACGCGGAAGGGTCGGGCGAGCGCCTGCGCGTGACGGACGCGCCGTGCCTGCGGCTGGAGGCGGAGGTGGCGACGATGAATGCCGCGCTGACGCCGCTGACCAGCTTCGTGCTGCCCGGCGGCACGCCGGGGGCGGCGTATGCGCATCTGGCGCGCACCGTGCTGCGCCGCGCCGAGCGCCGTGTGGTGGCGCTGGCGCGCGGCGAGATGGTCAACCCCGCCGTGGCGCGGCTGCTGAACCGCCTGTCCGACCATCTGTTCGTGCTGGCGCGGAGGCTGAACGCGAACGGCGCGGAGGATGTGACGTGGGTTCCGGGGGCGAATCGGTAGGCACTCGCACCTGTCGCGGCCGCACCCGGAACCCCGGTCCCGTCAGCCCGGTTCGCTGCTCGCGGGCGGCGACGGCGGCCGCTCGGAGGTGTCCTGGACGACGGCCAGCAGGAACGGCGGGTCTTCCTGGTCGCAGTATTGCAGGCAGATCTCGGCCGGGTATTCGTGCCCGTCGCGCGAGCGGATCACCGCCTCGATCACCACCTCGTCGCGTTCGCCGGACAGCAGCGGCGCCACCAGGGCGACCAGCGCCGCGTGCTGCACATGCGGCATGACGTCGGACAGGGCGAGCTGGCGCAATTGCTGGATTCCGTAGCCCAGCCGCTGCTCGGCGCCGCGGTTGACCAGCGTGAAGCCCAGGGTCGCGGGATCCAGGAAGTAAATCTCGCTCAGCGACCGTCCCAGGACGCGGCCGAGATGGCGCGTGTAGGCCTCGCGCTGCATTTCGGCGGTGATGTCCTCGATAATCAGCACCGCGCCGCGCCGGGTGCGATCCGGAAACATCAGCGGCCAGATGCGCACCCGGCAGCGCAGCGCCCGGCCGCGCCGGTCCACGCCCTCCAGCGTGGCCTCGCCGCGGTCCTCCGCGCCCGAGACGACGCCGCGCAGGCGGTCGCCCAGGCGGCCCAGCGGCAGGCCGACGTCCAGATCCAGCAACGCCTGGCCCCGCGCATCCTCGGCGCGCACGCCCAGGACCGTCTCGCCCCACGGGTTCCACGAGCGCACCAGCAGCGCCTCGTCCACCACCACCACGCCCGCCTCGATGCTGCGCAGGATGGAGTCCGCGTGGGCCCGATATTCGGCCGCCAGCTCGGACTGGCTGCGCAGCTCCTCGTTCACCGCCTCGGCCTCGTCGTTGGTCGAGCGCAGCTCCTCGTTCATCGTCTCGAGCTCTTCGTTGGTGGATTGCAGCTCCTCGTTGGTGGTCTCCAATTCCTCGTTGGTGGATTGCAGCTCCTCGTTGGTGGTCTCCAGTTCCTCGTTGGCCGATTGCAGTTCCTCGATCACCGTCTCCAGGCTTTCCTGCGCCGATTGCAGCTCGGTTTGCAGGGTGAACAGCCTGGTGGTGTCGCTGAACCCGAGCAGGACCGCCGATGGCTTGAGGTCGCGGCCGAGCAGCGGCGTGATTTCGATGCTCACCCGCAGCGGCGCCTCGGACTCGCGCTGGAAGTCCTGGTTCTCCACGCGGACCGGCCGGCCGCTGTCCATCACGTCCTCGATGCGGCCCCGCAGGTCGGTGGGGCGGTACGAGATCGGCAGGTCGTGGAACAGCCGCCCCACGTCGTTTTCGCGCACCCCCAGCAGGCGCCGCGCGGCGGCGTTGGCGAACACCAGCACGCCGTCGCCGTCCACCGCCATGTAGCCGACGGTCGAGGCGTCGACCACGGATTCCAGCACCTTCGCGTGCATCTCCGCGGGACGGCCGTCGGCGCCCAGGGTCAGGCCGCCGCCCGCCGAGCGACGCCATTCCTGCGCCATCTTGCGGAAGATGCGATGCTTCATGTCCACGGGCGCGAACAGGTTGGAGCGCGCCAACTGCGTCTCCGCCTTGCCGAGGAACAGGTAGCCGTCGTCGACCAGCGCGTAGTGCAGCCGGGGCAGCACCACGTTCTGCGTCTCGGCTTCCAGATAGATCATCAGGTTGCGGCAGATCAGCAGGTCGATGCGCGAGATCGGCGCGTCGAACACCAGGTTGTGCCGCCCGAAGATCACGCATTTGCGCAGGTCGCGCTGGAACACGTAGCTGTCGCCGACGCGATCGAAATACTTCTCCAGCAGCGCCGGGTCCAGGTTCTCCATGTCGCGTGGCCCGTAGGTGGCCAGCCGGGCGCTTCGCAGCGCCGCCTCGTCCAGATCGGTGGCGTAGATTTTCACCCGCCGGCAGAACTCCTCGGCGCCCAGCGCCTCGGCCAGCAGCATGGCGATCGAGAACGGCTCCTCGCCGGAGGCGCAGCCGGCCGACCAGACGCGGATCGCCTGCCGCTCGTCGACGCGGTGCCGCAGGTTGGGGATCACCTCCCGGCGCAGCGCCGCCCACGCCTCGGGGTCGCGGAAGAACGAGGTGACGTTAATCAGCACGGTATCGAGCAGATTGTTGAACTCGCTGGGATTGCCTTGCAGGTAGTCCTGGTAGGCGGCGAAGCTGTCCGCGCCCGCCTCCTGCATCCGGATCTGGATGCGCCGGCGCAGGCTGCTGCGCTTGTAGCCGCGGAAATCCATCCCGCGCATGTGCTGGATGTGCCCGATCAGCTCCTCGAAGGCGGGGTCGGGTTCGACCCTGTCCTGCGGCATGGTTCTGCTCTGCTCCCGAGCCGCCTCCCCGTGCGCGGCCTGCGGCGCCAGTATGGCACAGGTGGACAACGCGGGCGCGGCCACGGCAGTCTCCGGCCGCAATCGGCGGCAGGGGCGGCACATGGCGGCGCATCGGATCGGGGTGATCGGGCTGGGCAAGATCGCGCAGGACCAGCATCTGCCGGTGATCGCCGCCAATCCGGCGTTCGAGCTGGTGGCGGTGTCCAGCCAGCGCGGCCTGGGTGCCGCCGGCGCGCGGCACGCGGTGCGCTCGCCGGAGGCGCTGCTGGCGCTGGCCGACGTCGATGCGGTGGCGATCTGCACGCCGCCGCAGGTGCGCCACGCCATCGCCCGCGCGGCGCTGGCGGCGGGCAAGCACGTGCTGCTGGAAAAGCCGCCGGCCGCGACGCTGACCGAATTGGCCGACATGGAACGGCTGGCGGCGCAAGCCGGGCTGGTGCTGTTCACCACCTGGCACTCGCAATACAACGCCGCCGTCGAGCGCGCGGCCGAGTTGCTGGCCGGGCAGGTGGTGACGCGGCTGTTCGTCAACTGGCGCGAGGACGTGCGCAAGTGGCATCCTGGCCAGACCTGGATTTTCGAGGCGGGCGGCTTCGGGGTGTTCGATCCGGGCATCAACGCGCTGTCGATCGTGACGCGCATCCTGCCCGATCCGGCGATCCTGCGCGCCGCGGACTTGCTGTTCCCGGCCAACGCCGACGCGCCGATCGCGGCCGCGCTGACCTTCGAGGGGGCGGACCACCGCGCCGAGTTCGACTGGCGGCAGAGCGGCGGCGAGGTGTGGGAGATCGAGGTGGGCACCGCGTCGGGCCTGGCGCTGAAGCTGGCGGCGGGCGGCCGGCGGCTGGAGGTGGACGGGGCGGTGGCGGTCGATGCGGCCCCGCGCGAGTACGAGGGCATCTATCGCCATTTCGACACGCTGCTGCGCGAGCGCCGCGGCCATGTCGACGCGGCGCCGTTCCGGCTGGTGGCGGATGCGTTCCTGCTGGGGCGGCGGGCGGAGGTGGAGGCGTTCGTCGCGTAGAGGGGGCGGGAAGGGGGGCTGCACGCGCCCTCACCCCGGCCCTCTCCCGAAGGGAGAGGGGGCAGCGCCTCTCTCCCTCTCCCTCTGGGAGAGGGCCGGGGTGAGGGGCCTCGCTTCGCCGCTACCGCTGTAGCGTCTCCAGCGCGCGCTGCATCGGGGCGCCGGACACTTTCAGCAGCCCGTCGAACGGGCCGGCCAGTTCCACGATGAGAAAGATCGCCGCCGCCATCGAGGCGGCGCTCAGCAGCAGGGTCGCCAGCACCACGCGGTTGCGCGGCGCGTTGTAGCCGAGGCTGGCGAACACCAGGGTCAGCCAGGCGATCACCACCGCCATCAGCGGGATCGACACCGTGCCCTGCAATTCGGCGATCAGCGTCCAACGCTGGTCGAGCACGCCGCGCAGCCGCGCCTCGGCGTTGACCGCCAGGGCGCGTTGCTCGGGGTCGGCCGGTTGCAGCGCCAGGATCGCCAGTTCGGTGTCGTCGAGCAGCGCGCCGGCGCTGCGGTCCTCGACCACGCCGGCGCCGCCGTCCGGGGGCCAGGTGCCGACCAGCGCCTGCCTGGTGTAGCGCGCCAGCACGGCACGGGCGGGTCCGGCATCCGGGCCGTACTCGCGCAGCGCCCGGTCGGTCAGGATCAGGCCGGTGGCCAGCTTGCGCACGTCCTGATCGACGGCGCTGAACCCGCTGCTCATGGCGCTGGCCAGCAGGCCGAGCACCACCGAGGTCATCACCACGATCATGCTGGTGGCCAGCTTGACCACCTCGTGCGTCGCGCTGTTGCGGCTGCGCTCGGGCAGATGCGGATGGGCGATCACCGTGAGGACCGCCGCGCCGAACATGCAGGCGAAGGCGATCAGGCTGACGCCGCCGCCGCCGGTCGCGAACTGCCCCAGCCAGGCGTTCAATGCGGCGCGAAACCGCGCGCCGGCAGCGCCGGGCCGCGTTGCAGCCAGTTGCCCGGCGCATAGGCGGCGGTCGCGTCGGTGACGTGCAGCGTGTAGGCATGGCGCGACACGGCGGAGCGATTGGGCGCGCTGTAGTGCGGCAGCTTGCCGTGGAACACCACCAGCGTGCCGGCCCGCGCCTCCAGCGGCACGGCGCTGGCCTGATCCGGCCACGGCGTCGGGTCCAGCGTCTCCAGGCGGGTCGCGTCGCCGGCGCGGACGAAGCGTTCGCGCAGCGGGCCGCGATGGCCGCCCGGCTCGGCCCACAGGCAGCCATTGTCGCGCGTGGCGTCCTCCAGGGCGAACCAGAAGGTCGTCACGGTGATCGGGTCGGTGACGAAAAAGCTGGCGTCCTGGTGCCAGCGCACCTCGCCGCCGATGCCGGGCTGCTTGAAGATGTACATGCTCTGCCAGATCAGCGGCCGCGCCAGGCCCAGATCGGCCGCCAGCGCGGGCAGCGGATCGGCGCGGGAAAAACGGTCGAACACCGGGTCGAGGTCGTGCAGGGCGTGGGCGATCTTGTTGACCGACAGCGCCTTGGCCTGGCGCAGCCTGCCGGCCGGATCGAGCGCCTCCTCCTCCAGGAAGCAGCGCACCTTGTCGCCGCTGTCGAGGAACCAGCGATCCACGCGCGCCCCCTGGTCGCGCGTGCTGAAGACCCCGGCCTCGGCGGGGTCGAAGGCGTCGACGATGGCCGCGGCGCGGGCGCGCGCGGCGGCGATCTCGGCGGCGGCCTTGAAGCCCGGCAGCACGAGGTAGCCGTCGCGGGCGAAGGTGGCTTTCTGGTCGGCGCTCAGCATGGCAAGAGGATGGCCCCGAACTGCCCGAACAGTCGAGACCGAGATTGTCCCGCCGGCATGTCCCGTCATGGCTGCGCGTCGCGCTGCCGCTGGCCCTGGCGGCGGCGCTGCTGGGGCTGTGGCAATGGCTGGTCACGGCGCTGGCGGTGCCCGCCTTCGTGCTGCCGGCGCCGAGCCTGATCGCCCGCGCGCTGCTGGCCGATTTCCCGGGGCTGATGGGCGCGCTGTGGGTGACGCTGCGGATCACGCTGCTGGCGTTCGCGCTGGCGGTCGCGGGTGGCGTGCTGCTGGCGGCGGCGTGCGCGCAGAGCCGGCTGATCGAGATGGCGCTGTTTCCCTATGCGGTGGTCTTGCAGGTGACGCCGGTGGTGGCGCTGGCGCCGCTGGTGGTGATCTGGGTCGGCGTCGATCACGTCGACCGGGCGCTGCTGATCCTGGCCGGCGTGGTGGCGTTCTTCCCGATCCTGGCCAACACCACGCTCGGCCTGCGCAGCGTGGACCGCGATCTCGCGGACCTGCTGACGCAGTACGGCGCGTCGCGCTGGCAGGTGTTGCGGCTGCTGCAATTCCCGACCGCGCTGCCGCATCTGCTGGCCGGGATGCGCGTCGCCGGCGGGCTGGCGCTGGTGGGCGCCGTGGTGGCCGAGTTCGTGGCCGGGTCGGGCGCCGAGGGCGGACTGGCGTGGCGCATCATCGAGAGCGGCAACCGATTGCAGATCCCGCGCATGTTCGCGGCCCTGTTCCTGCTGTCGCTGCTGGGGGTCGCGATCTTCCTGGCGGTGGCGCTGCTGGCGCATGTATTGCTGCGGCGCTGGCACGAAAGCGCGAGGAGGACGACACGATGAGCCTGTCGCTATGGCTTGCCTTCACGCTGGCCTACGCGGTGATGGCGCTGATGCCGGGGCCGGTGATCCTGCTGGTGGTGTCGTATGCGCTGACCCAGGGGCGGCGCACCGCGCTGGCCGTGGTGGCCGGCACCACGCTGGGCGATGCCACATGCCTGGCCGGCGCCGTGCTGGGGCTGGGCGCGTTGCTGGCGGCCTCGGCCACGGCGTTCAGCGTGGTGAAGATCTGCGGCGCGCTGTACCCTGGTGTTTCTCGGCGTCCGCATGTGGCGGGCGCCGGTGGCCGCGCGCGGAGCCGAGGCGCAGGCGCCAGGCGGATCGGGCGCGCGGGTGTTCGTCCACGCCTACCTGGCGACCGCGCTCAACCCGAAATCCGTGCTGTTCTTCATGGTGTTCGCGCCGCAGTTCATGGCGCCGCGCGCGCCCTTGCTGCCGCAGCTTGGCGCCATGCTGGCCAGCGTGTTCGTGTGCGGCACGCTGGTCGACGGCGGCTATACGCTGTGCGCGGCCTCGCTGCGCCGGTTCACGCGCGGGACGCGGCGCCAGCGCGCGGTGAACCGCGTGGCCGGCGGCGTGCTGGTGGGCGAGGGCGTGATCGCGGCGATGTGGCGCGGCGTCATCGCCTGAAAATCGGCGTCGCGGACACACGCCTATTTCCGGGCGTGCAGGAATTGCCGCGTGTAGGCTTGCCGCCAATCCAGCGTCGCCGGGTAAATCCTCTGCGCCGCCATGACGTCGAAGAACGCGCGCCACCGCGCGTCGGTCATCGCGCCCACGCCCAGCGTCCGCGCGTCGCCGCCGTCCACCAGGTGACGCTGGCGCATCTGCGCGACGGCAAAGGCGATCAGCCCGTCGGTCTCGTCCGGGTTGGCGCGCTTGATGAGCGCATTGCCCGGCGATGGATCGCCGCCGAGGTAGTCGCGCCAGCCCTCGATGCTGGCATCGACGAACGCCTGCACCACCGCCGGCCTGGCGGCGATCATGCGGTCGGAGGCGAGGATCAGCGTGGCGTAGCTGGGATAGCCGTCGTCGGCGAGCAGATAGACCTGCGGCCGCGCGCCGGCCTGTTCGGCCAGATACGGCTCGGCGGTGACGTAGCCCTGCTGGATCGCGTCCTGGTTCACCAGCCAGGGCGCCATGTTGAAGGTGTATTTGCGGATCTGGCTGTCCTGGAAACCGTATCTGGCTTTCAGCCACGCCCAGAACGTGCCGATCGCGAAATCCGCGACCATGATCGGCTTGCCCTTCATGTCGGCGATCGAGTGGATGTCCGGCCGTTGATGCGTCATCAGCACCAGCGGATCCTTCTGGAAGATCGCTGCCACCGCGCGCGCCTTCGCCCCCGCCGCAAGCAGGTTCAGCGCGAAGAAATCATTGCTGCCGATGGCCAGATCGACCGCGCCGGCGGCCAGCAGGCGCTGGTTGTCGATCCCCGGGCCGCCCTGGCGGATCGTCACCTCCAGCCCGCGTCGCTTGTAGAAGCCGCGCGCGAGCGCCTGGTAGAAGCCGCCGTGCTCGGCCTCGGCGTTCCAGTCGGTCGCGAACACGATCTTTTCGTCGGCGCGCGCGGGGCCGCACAGCGAGGTGGCAAGCAGCAGCGCCGCCATCGCGCGCCGCTTCATGCGGCGTGCTTCTTGCGCTTTTTTGACGGCTCCGCATTGTCTGGCGCGTGGCCGTCCACCGGCACGGCAATGTCGTTGACGCCTTCCAGATCGGGCGCCAGGCCGTAGCTCATGCGCTTCATCTGCGCGATCACGCGCTGCATCTCCGCGTCGTCCAACACCGGCGGCTCGCCCAGGGTCAGCGCCTGCAAGTACATGCGCGCCAGCGTCTCGACCTCGACCGCCAGCGCCAGCGCCCTGGCCAGCGACACGCCCAGCGAAATCTGCCCGTGCTGGCCCAGCAGGCAGGCGAGCCTGCCGTCCAGCGCCTCCAGCGCGTTGTCCGAGAGCGCCTGCGTGCCGAACGTCGCGTATTTGGCGCAGCGGATGGTGGTGCCGCCGGCCACGCCGGTCATGTAGTGAAAGCTCGGGATGGTCCTGTGATGCACCGCCAGCGTGGTGGCGTAGATGGAATGGCAGTGCAGCACCACGTTGATGTCCGGCCGCGCGCGCAGGATGTCGCGGTGGAAGCGCCATTCCGACGACGGGCGGTGCTGGCCGACATAGCTGCCGTCGAACTGCATGTGGATCAGGTCGCGCGGCTTCATCTGGTCGTAGGGCAGCGAGGTGGGCGTCACCAGGAATCCCTCGTCCAGCCGCTGCGACAGGTTGCCCGAAGTCCCCTGGTTGATGCCGAGGCTGTTCATGCGGCGGCAGGTCTCCACCATGTCGTGGCGCAGATCGTCTTCGTCCTGATGGCTCATTGGGAAATCTCCGTGCAAAGCGTTCGCCAGCGCGCGCGGTAGGCCGCGAGGCCGGGCATGTCCAGGGTGGGCGGGGTCGCCAGCGACGCGGCCACGGGTGCGGCGCGTGTCTCGTGCGTGGCCAGCAGGGCGGCGCCGGCGGCCGGGCCGGCGGCCTCGGGGCTGACGCGCACGCGCGAGCCGGGCCGCAGGGCGGCCACCACCGCCCCGTACAGCGGGTCGGCGGTGAACGAGCCGTCGAGCACCACGTCGCCGTGCGCGTCCAGCGCATCCAGGCAGGCATCGGTCAGCAGGCCGGTGTACAGCATCGCCAGCGCGCGCCGCTCGATCGGCGTCCGGGGCGGCGGGCCGATGATGGCCCCGCGTCCGGCGCGGCCGGGGAACAGGTTGTCGTCATGGCCGAAGCTGGGCAGCGCCATCGTGCCGCGCGCGACCAGCCCGGCCGCGACCGCCGGCGGCGAGGGGCCGGGATCGCAGGGATCGCCCGCGACGTGGGAGAACTCGCGCCCGCCCATGCTGACGGTGCCGCCCAGCGGCTTGCCGGTGACATCGGCGTTGCAGGTCATGCCGCGCGCTTCGTCCAGGCGCTCGGGGTCGGCCGTGTCGGTGAGGGCCACGATCCAGGTGCCGGTCGAGACCACCGCGAAATCACGCCAGCCGGCCGCCTGGTAGCGGTAGAAATTGGCCGTGCTGTCATGCACGCCGCACAGCACGCGCGTGCCCGCGGACAGGCCGGTGCGCGCGGCAACCGCCGGCAGCACGCAGCCCAGGGTGGCCCAGGCCGGCCGCAGCGGCGGCATCAGCCGCGTCCAGCCCCGCGAGGCGACGATCGCGGCATAGGCGCGGTCGGGCGCCACCCACAGATGCGACTGCGCCGCCAGCGAGGACACCTCGGCGGCCATCACGCCGGACAGGCGCCAGGCCCAGTATTGCGGGACCGCCAGATAGGCGCGCGCGCCGGCGACGCGGTCGGGGAAGGCGTGCTGCATCCAGAACAACTGCCGCCCGGTATGCGCCGCGCCCAGCATGAACGCGCTGCCGCGCTCGCGGTAGCTGCCGGCGGCGGCGCGATAGGCGGCGTCGATGTCCGGCGGCACCGACTGCTCGTAATCCATCATCGGCAGCGCCGGCCCCGCCGCGTCGACCAGCACGCCGCCCGAGCCGTGGCCGCAGGCGACGATGGCCGCGATGTCATGCCGCCGGGCCAGCGCGGCCAGTGCCTCCAGCAGCCACGCCTCCAGTGCCGCGAGGTCGTGATGGCGGTACGGCGGCCCCGGCCGCGACGGGTTGGGCGTGCTCAGCGTCTCGAGAATGGCGCCCGCCTCGGTGGCGGCGTTCAGCTTGACGTTGCTTTTGCCGATGTCCAGCACGGCGACGGTCATCGCGCGAACTCCGGGCGCAGCGCCTGATACAGCGCGCGGAACGCAGGCAGCCGTTCGGCATAGGCAGCGGTCAGCGCGGGGTCGGGGGCCAGCGTCTGCTGGATCGGCGGAGCGGCGAAGCTGGGCGCCTCGCCGGCCGCGGCGCGGGCGAGGCGCGCGGCGCCGAAAGCCGGGCCGCGCGCGCCGCCGGCGTGGCAGTGCAGGGTGATGCCCAGCACCGCGGCGATGATGCGGCCCCACAGCAGGCTGCGCGCGCCGCCGCCGATGAAGCTGGCCTCGGTCAGGGTCGTGCCGGCGGCGGCCAGCGCATCGCGGCCGTCGGCAATGCTGTAGGCAACGCCCTCCAGCGCCGCTTGCGCCAGGTCGAGCGGCCTGGTGTCGCTGCCGAGACCGAAGATGACGCCGCGGGCGCGCGGGTCGTCGTGCGGCGTGCGCTCGCCGGCCAGATAGGGCAGCATCAGCAGCCGGCCCGGGCCGGCCGGGGCGGCTTCCAGTTGGGCCAGCAGCGGCGCCGGATCCGCCTGGCCGGTTAGGCGTCCAATCAGGCCCAGCACGCTGGCGCCGTTCAGCATCGCGGCCATCTGGCACCAGCGGCCGGGCAGGGCGTGGCAGAATGTGTGAACCATCGCCCCGGGCGCCGGATGGTGGGCATCCTTGGCCACGAAAATCTGCGCGCTGGTGCCGAGCGAGACGAACGCATCGCCCTCGCGCACCGCGCCGATGCCCACGCCGCCGACCGGCGTATCGCCGCCGCCGGCCGCGACGATCACCCCGTTCGGCAGCTTGAAGCGCCGCGCCAGCGCCCGGCGCAGCGTGCCGGTGGCCGTCGTGCTCTCGACGATGCGCGGCAGGATCGCCGGGTCGACGCCCACCGCGGCGATGGCGCGCTCGCTCCAGTCGCGGCGTGCCTGATCGAGCAGCCAGGTGCCGGCGGCGTCGGAGACATCCGTGACACGCTCGCCGCACAGATGCAGGCGCAGGAAATCCTTGGCCGCCAGCAGGGTGCGGGCTTGCGCCAGGCTGGCCGGTTCATGACGCGCCAGCCAGGCGAGCTTCGGCCCGGTCAGCCCCGCCATCGCCGGCACGCCAAGCTCGGCCGCGAGGTCGCCGCCGAGCCGCTTCAGCGCGTCCGCCTCGGCATGGGCGCGGCCGTCGTTCCACAGCATCGCCGGGCGCACCGGCCGGTCGGCGGCGTCCAGCAGGACGGTCGCGTGCATCTGGCCGGCCAGCCCGATCGCCGAGACGCCCTGCATCGCCGCCGGCGCGGCCGCCGCCAGCCGATCCAGGGCCGCCACGGCGGCGGCGATCCAGGCATCCGGATGCTGCTCGGAGGCCAACGGCCCCGGATGCTCGGTGTCCAGCCTCACCTCGGAAGCGGCGAGCACCGTCTCGTCGGCGTCGACGATCAGCGCCTTGACCGCCGAGGTGCCGAGGTCGAGGCCGATCGCGTTGCTCACAAGCAGGGGCTCACAAGCAGGGGCTCATACCACCGCGCAGGGAGACAGACTCCTCCGCCGTCATTGCGGGATGCCGGCTATCGGGTGAATGTCCGCGCAAGTTGGTATCAGTGCAGCAATCCATGCTTGCGGCCGAGATCACGCAGGAACGAGACCCCCTGTTCCAGCACCTCGTGCCGGTCGCGCGCCACGGGGCGCCACACCGCGAGTGCCGCGGCGATTTCCGGCGGCACCGAGACGAAGCTCTCCATCACCAGGTCGCCGTCGCATTTCGCCGCGGCGAGCGCCGCGAACGCACCGTCGAAATCCACCGTGCCGGTGCCGGGCACGCCGCGATCGCTTTCCGAGACATGCAGGTACGGCGCGTGCTTGCCGGCCAGCGTCAGGCCGTGGCCGATGCCCTTCTCCTCGATGTTCATGTGATAGGTGTCGAGATGGATGACCACGTTCGGCTCGCCGATGCGCGCGATCATGTCCAGGCCGTGCTGCGCGGTGTTGAGCAGATGCGTCTCGTAGCGGTTGCACGGCTCGATGCCGAGCAGCATGCCCCACTCCGCCGCGCGCCGCGCCACCGGCTTCAGGGCGGTGGCGATGTTGGCGTATTCCTGTTCGGTCGGCGGCTTGCCGGACTTGTAGCCGAGCGCCGAATAGGTGACGCCGCCGAGGAAGGCGCAGCCGAGCGCGTGCGCGACTTCCAGCGCCGGCATCAGGAACTCGACGGCCGCCGTCCGGATTGTCCTGCGCCATGCGGTCGGCCGGCAGGCACAGGCGGCCCGACGCGGCGATGCCGTGGTCGGCCAGCAAGGCGCGGGCGTGCGGCCACGTCGATGCTGTCCGGCGCCAGCAGCGGGATCTCGATCACCTGCAAGCCGTGGCGTGCCGCCTCGGGCACCGCGATCTCGGCGGCCTCGCGCGTCCAGCTCGGTCCCCACAGGCTGAAATGCATTCCCAGTCGCGCCATCGTTGCGGTGCTCCCGCGTCAGTTGCGTTTGACGCGGGGACGGTCTGTGCCGCCATGACGCCGATCAGCACCAGCCCCCAGAGTGGCAAGTTTCAGGTAGTCGGAGAAGCCGAGCAGGTTGGAGGCCGAGGCGATCACCTGCAACACCGCCAGCGCCAGCATCAGCCCGGCGATGCGGCCGAAGCCGCCGAACGGATCGACGCCGCCGAGCACGGCGGCCAGGATCGTCACCAGCAGGTAGGATTGCGCGTATTCGGCGCTGGCCGAGTTGAAGCGCGCCAGCATCAGGCAGGCGGCCACGAAGCACAGCACCGAGGACGCGAGATAGACGCCGACCAGCACGCGGCGCGTGTCGATCGGCCGAGTAGCGCGTCGCCTCGATGTTCGAGCCGACCATGAACGTGCTGACGCCGAACGGCGGTGCGCCGCAGCAGGATCGCGCACGCGGCGGCCGCCAGCGACCAGCACCAGGAACGGCACCGGCACGCCCAGCACCACCGCGTTGCCGGCGGCCGCGAAGCCGGGTCGGCAGGCCGGAGATGATGGTGCCGCGGGTGAGATAGATGCTGATGCCGTCGATCAGCGAGCGCGTGCCGAGCGTGACCAGGATCGGATGCACGCCGGTATAGGCGACGAGCGCGCCGGTGATAAGGCCGATGAGGACGCAGAGCAGCAGCCCCGCGCCAGCGCGCCGGCGATCGCCACGCAGCGCCGGGCGCGCCGGACGCGGCCAGGCATTTCATGCATCGCCAGCCATCAGCAGCGCCGCCTGGTTGGCGGTGGCGATGATCGCGAGGTTGAGGCCGCCGGAGATCAGCGGAACCACCATCGCGAGCGACAGCAGGCCCAGTTCCGGCATCTGGAACATGATCGACTGCAGCGGTGCCGGCGCTGGCGAAGCCGGGCACCGCGACGCGAACCCGACCACCAGCAGCGCGAACAGCGCCGCCAGGCCGGCGACGCCGCCGGGCGTGCCGCGGCGCAGCGAGGCGACGAAGCGGTCCAGCGCCAACGTCTCAGCCATCGGCCAGCCGCCGGCGCGCTTGCGGCCGCGTCGAATCAGCACGGTGAAGGTGGTCGAGACGAGGATCACCAGGCCGATGACGATCTGGAAGAAATACGGCGAGACGCCCAGCAGGTTCAGCCCGTTCTGCAGGATCGCCAGAAGCACGATGCCGAGCAGCACGCCGCGGCACGCTGCCGACGCCGCCGGTGAGGCTGGCGCCGCCGAGCACGGCCGCGGAGAGGACGATGAATTCGCCGCCGTACAGCGCGTTCGGCACGCTCTCGCCGACCCGATGCGCCTGCAACAGTCCGCGCGACGCCGGCCATGAAGCCGAGGATAGCCGTAGGCGAGGTAGTGCAGCCGGCCGATGTCGATGCCGATGCGCCGCGCGGATTCCGGGTTGCCGCCCATCGCGTAGAACTGCCGGCCCGGCGTTGCTGCGCGTCATCAGCAGCCAGGTGAGCAGGGCGGCGACCGCGACAGCACCACGATCGGCAGGGTGATGCGCACCAGGTCGCCGTTCGGCGTCGGTCCATTGCGCGAACACGATGCGGTCGCTCCACCAGTCGGGCAGGTCGTAGATCGACTTGCCGCCGGTCAAGTACATCAGCAGCGCGAAATAGACGCTCATCGTGGCGATGGTGGCGATGATCGAGGTGACGCGCACGAAGTGGATCAGCGTCGGCGTTGATGCAGCCGAGCGCCATGCCGACCAGCAAGCCCGGCCGGGATGCAGGCGAGGCCGGCAGGTGCAGCGCGGTCGCGAGCCAGCGCGGCGACATATTGGGCGACCGAGGCGATGGCCGCGAAGGAGATGTCGATGCCGCCCGACACCAGCACCACGAACAGGCCCAGTCGCCAGGATCGCCCTGCACCGAATAGGTCTCGAGCAGGTCGACGAAGTTGGCGACGCGTCAGGAAGTCCGGGCGCGATCGCGGCCGAGCAGCGCCGCCATGGCCAGGATCGACGACGAGCAGCCAGGACGGTTTCGTGCGTCGCAGCAGGCTCCGCCCAGGAGAGCGGCACGAGCGCTCACGCATAGACCCGCTCCTCCAACTCGCGCTCGCTGACGCGGCCGGGCACCGCTTCGCCGACGATGCGCCCGGCGCGCATGTGCAGCACGCGGTCGCAGGTGGCGAACACCTCGCCGATCTCGTCGCGAGATCAGCAGGATGCCGACGCCGTCATCGGCGAGGCGAGCGCACGATGTCGTAGATGCCCTGCTTGTTGCCGATGTCGACGCCGACCGTCGGGCTGTCGAGGATCAGCACCTTCGGCGCGCGTCGCCAGCCACTTGCGCCAGCACCACGCGCTGCTGGTTGCCGCCCGACAGGGTCTGCACCGGTCGGTCGAGGCCGGGGATCCTGATCGCCAGCCGCCGCACCCATTCGGACGCCACGGCCGCGCCGCCGCGCGGCACTCAGCAGGCCCGACGCGCCGCGCAGCCGGTCCAGCACCGCGAGCATCAGATTGTCCTCGATCGACTGGCGCAGGTTCAGTCCGAGGTTCAGCCGATCCTCGGAGACATAGGCGATGCCGGCGCGCAGCGCGTCGCGGTTGCGAGCGCAGGCGCACCGGCTCGCCGGCCGACCATGATCGCGCCGCGCATCGGGCCGCGTCATGCCGAACAGCGTCAGCGCCAGTTCGGTCCGCCCGGCGCCGAGCAGGCCGGTCAGGCCCAGCACCTCGCCGCGCCGAAGCGGCGAAGCGAGACATCGGCGTATTCGCCCCGCCCGCGTCAGCCCGCGCGCCTCCAGCAAGACCGGCGCGGCGCCGCGGTCGCGGGCGACGATCGGGTGCTCGATGGAAAGCCCGGTCATCAACATCGCCGATGCGCCGCTGGTCGACCTCGCCGGCCGCGTAGGTGCCGACCAGGCGGCCGTCGCGCAGCACGGTCACGCGCTCGGCGATCTCGACCACCTCGTCGAGCCGGTGGCTGACGAACACGACCGCGATGCGCTCCGCGCGCAGCTTGCGCGACGATGGCGAGCAGCCGGTCGCACCTCGGTCGCGGGTCAGCGAGGCGGTGGGCTCGTCCATGAACAGCAGCCGCGCCCGTCCGGCCAGGCCGCGGCAGATGGCGACGATCTGCCGCTCGGCCACCGGCAGGTCGGCGACGCGGGCCGACAGCGGCAGCGCGTGGCCGAGCCGCTCCAGGGTCGCGGACGCCAGCGCGCGCATCCGCGCGAACCGCGCCGGGCGCGCGAGGCCGGACAGGGTCTGCTCGACCGCGATGTTCTCGGCGACCGTCAGGTTCGGGAACAGCGACAGATCCTGAAAGATCACCTGCACGCCCGAGCGCGCGGGCCGCTGCCGGGGTGAGCGGCAGCGCCTCCCGCCCGTCGATTCGACGCTGCCGCCGGGGTCCGGCGGGTGGACCCCGGCGACGACCTTGATCAGCGTGGACTTGCCGCAGCCGTTCTCGCCGACCAGGCAATGCACCTCGCCGGCGCGCACGTCCCAGTCGATGCGATCCAGCGCCAGCGCGCCGCCGAAGCGTTTGCTGATCGAGCGAAGTTGCAGGAAGCGGCCCTCACCCCGGCCACCCTCACCCCGGCCCTCTCCCAGGGGGAGAGGCGGCGGCGCTCCCTCTCCCTTTGGGAGAGGGCCGGGGTGAGGGGGCGCCGCGCCGCTCAGCCTACAGCCCCATCGCAACCAGCCGGTCGATATTCGCCTTGTCGAGCGACTCCAGCTTCTGCGCCAGGATCAGCCGCTTCGCCGGGTCCACATGCACCGGGCCGATGTCGGGCAGCACCATGCCGTCGGTCGGCTGCTGGCCGCGCACCAGATCGGCGCTGACCCGCACGATGGTCATGCCGGCGATCATCGGGTTCCAGATGAAGCCGCCGCGGATGGTGCCGTCCTTGACGTATTTTGCGCCCTGGCCGGGCGAGAAGCCGCCCACCAGCACGATGGACTTCTCCTTGCCGCGCTCCTCGAGCGCCCGCGCGGCGCCGATCGGCCCCTGCGAGCCGAACGTCAGGATGCCCTTCAGGTCCGGATGCGCGCGCATCTGGTCGAGCGTGGTGCGATAGCTGTCGTCCAGGCTTTCGGCGACGCCGAAGCGGTCGGCCACCAGCTGCATGTTCGGGTATTTCCGCTTTTGCAGCGCGATCGCGGCATCGGCCCATTTGTTGTGCAGCGGCACGGTCAGCGAGCCGACATAGACGATGTATTTGCCCTTGCCGCCCATGTCGCGTTGGCGAACGCCTCCATGTGGGCGTCGCCGTAGCCGTCCACCGTGGTCAGCTCGATGTCCCAGTCGTTGTACTTCTGCGTCCGGGCTTTCGTGCGTGACCACCTTGATGCCGGCGGCCTGGGCGCGCTGGAACACCGGCTCCAGCGCCGCCGCGTCGTTCGGCACGACGGCGATCACGTCGACCTTGCGGGCGATCAGGTCTTCGACCGCGCGCACCTGCTGCGCCGCGTCGGCCTGCGTCGGGCCGACCATCCAGGCGTTGCGCCTTCTGCTCGGCGGCGGCCTTCTTGATGCCGACCTCCATGGCGTTGAACCAGGGAATGCCGCCGATCTTCACGACCACGGCGATCTGCGGCGGTTTTCTGTCCCCGGCGGGGCGGAGCGCACCGCCGGCCAAGGCCGCGCCGGCGACAGTGGCGAGTGATTGACGACGTGTGATGAGCATGGCGTTTCCCCTCGTTGCTTTTGGTGTGCGCGTGTTCGCTCAGGCGGCTCGGGTCGTCTCCCGTGGTCGGGCGGGCTGGCTGGAAGCGCGGATCTCCAGCGTGCAGGCCAGCCGCATTTCGCGCGGCGCGGAGGTGTCGCCGCCGATGCGCGCCAGCAGCCGGCCCCAGGCGGCGCGCGCCATCGCGGCGGTCGGCTGGCGCACGGCGGTGAGCGGCGGCGAGACCACGCGCATCCATTCCTCGTCGTCGAACCCGGCCAGCGCGATGTCGCGCCCGACCTGCAAGCCGAGCCCCGACAGCGCCTCCAGCGCGCCCATCGTGGCCAGGTTGTTCAGCGTGAACAGCGCCGCGGGCGGTGCCGGCGCGGCGGCCAGATGCCGGGTCAGCGCCTCGCGGCACTCCTCCACGCTCAGCCCGACCTCCAGGATCGCCGTCTCGGCCCGCCCGTCGGCGGCGGCGCGAAACCCGTCGCACCGTTCGGCCACGTTGCGGATCGCCAGGCTGCTGGCCACCGCGAGCAGGCGCGTGTGGCCCTGGTTGACGAGATGGTGCGTCACCTCGGCGGCGGCGGCGCGGTTGTCCACGCCGACCACATCCAGGTCCGGATGTTTCGGGATGCGGTCGGCCACCACCATCGGCACGCCCGCCGCCCGCGCCACCGTGCGCGTGGCGAGCTGGTCGTCGCACGGCACCACGATCACCCCGGCCGGCCGCCAGGTCATCAGGGTGCGCAGCCGCGCCGCCTCGGTCTCGCTGTCGCCGCCGGAGCTGGCGATCAGCAGGTCGTAGCCGGCGGCGCGCGCCTCCTCCTCCAGGATGGAGACGAAGCAGCCGAAGAACGGGTTGGCGATGTCGGGCACCACCACGCCGGCCACGGTGGAGCGGCGCGAGCGCAGCCGCGCCGCGCCCACGTCGGCGATGTAGCCCAGCTCGGCCACCGCCGCGCGCACCCGCGCGGCCAGCGCGGGGGCCACGTTGCGGCGCATGTTCAGCACGTTGGAGACGGTCGCGGTGGACACGCCGGCGCGGTCGGCGACGGTGCGGATGGACGGCATCTTGGCCACGTTTGCCTGCCATGCGCCTCGCCGGCGCATGTCCTCCCAAAACGTTTCACCGATCTGACGGGTGAAAGGCCGCGAAAGTCAAGGGCGCACACCAATCCGACACTTATCCGCCGCTAGGCTGGGCGGATGCGACAGGTGATCGGAACAAGCCCATGCGCCGTGCCAGCCTGAGCGAGCGATGCCGCCTCGCCGCCGATGCCACCGCCCTGCTGCCGCCGTTCCGGCTGGAAGGGCAGGTGAGCGGCGTGGCCGGGCTGGCGGTAGACATCGCCGGCCTGTCCCGCCATCTGTCGATGCACGACCGGATCGTTATGCAAGGCCGCGACGGCGCGCTGATCCCGGCCGAGATCGTGGGCTTTCGCGACGGCCGCGCACAGGCGATGACGCAGGGCGCAGCGGACGGCATCGGTCCCGGCAGCCCGGTACTGGCCGATCCCGGCGGCGGTGCGGCGACCCTGGCCGTCTCGGACCAGTGGATCGGCCGCGTGGTCGATCCGCTGGGCCGCCCGCTCGATGGGCGGGGCGCATTGCCGCCGGGCGCCAGGCGCAAGGTGCGCGCGCCGCCGCCGGCGCCGGCTACGCGCGGCCGGCTGGGGGCGCGCGTCGATCTCGGCGTGGCGGCGCTGGACGGGTTCGCGACCTGCCGCGAGGGCCAGCGCATCGGCCTGTTCGCGGGCAGCGGCATCGGCAAATCCACCTTGCTGGCGATGCTGGCCCGTCATGTGGCCGCGGACGTGGTCGTGCTGGCGCTGGTCGGCGAGCGCGGCCGCGAGGTGCGCGACTTCATCGAGGATGATCTGGGGCCGGACGGGCTGGCCCGTTCGGTGGTGGTGGTGGCGACCTCGGACGCGCCGCCGCTGCTGCGGCGCGAGGCCGCCTATGCCGCCATGACCATCGCCGAGCATTTCCGCGACCGCGGCCGCTCGGTGCTGCTGCTGATGGACAGCGTGACCCGCTACTGCCTGGCGCTGCGCGAGATCGGGCTGTCCGCCGGCGAGCCGCCCGCCACCAGGGGCTTCCCGGCCAGCGTGTTCGCCGAACTGCCCTGCCTGCTGGAGCGGGCCGGGCCGGGGCCGGAGAAAAGCGGGCCGGAGAGAAGCGGGCGCATTACCGCGGTGTTCACCGTGCTGGTCGAGGGCGGCGACCACGACGAGCCGGTGGCCGACGCGGTGCGCGGACTGCTGGACGGTCATGTGGTGCTGGACCGGCGCATCGCCGAGGCTGGCCGCTATCCGGCAATCGACGTGCTGCGCTCGCTGTCGCGCACGGTGCCGGGCTGCCTGTCCGAGATCGAGGCGGCGACGGTGCGCCGCGCCCGGGCGATCCTCGGCCGCCACGCGGAACTGGTCGACCTGGTGCGGCTGGGCGCCTATCGGCATGGCAGCGACGCGGAGGCGGACGAGGCGCTGGCGCTGGCGCCGAAGCTGAACGCCCTGCTGCACCAGTCGAAGGACGAGCGGGTGGCGCTGGCCGCGACGTTCGCCCGCATGGCCGAGATCCTGGGTCAGGGCGATCCCTGATGCGCACGGCGCTCGCCACGGCATTGCGGCTGCGCGGCATGGCGGTCGAGGAAGCGCGACGCGACCTGCTGGCCCGGCTGGCGGAGGCGGCGGCGGCGGCGGCGGCGGCGCGCGCGGCGGCCGACGCGATCCAGACCGAGGCCGCCGTCGCGACGGCGCGGGATGCGGCCGACGCGGCGGTGGAGGCCTTTGCCGCGTGGCTGCCGCGCGGGCGGCTGCATCTGGCGCGGACGCGGGCGGCGCACGACGAGGCCGAGGCGGCTTGCCACGTCGCCCGCGCCGCGTTAGCGGCTGCGCGGGCGGCGCGCGAAGCGGTGGCGACGCTGCTGGCCGAGCAGGCGCGGCAGGCCGCATTGCTTGCGCTGCGCGCGGAGCAGGCGGAGATGGACGAAGCGGGGCCGCGCCGGTGGCGATCCCGCCGCTAGACGCGCGGAGCGACGGGCGGGACAGCAACGGAGGCCAATGCGGTGCGGATTGCCATGATAGGCGGGGGCTATGTCGGCCTGGTGTCGGCCGCCTGCTTCGCCGAATTCGGCGGCGAGGTGGCGGTGGTCGAGGCCGACCCCGCCAAACTGGCGGCCCTGCACGCCGGGCGGCTGCCGATCTACGAGCCGGGCCTGGACAAGCTGGTGGCCGAGAATGTCGCGGCCGCGCGGCTGTCGTTCGGCAACGATGTCGCGGCCGCCATCGATGGCGCCGAGGCGGTGTTCATCGCGGTCGGCACGCCGACGCGGCGTGGCGACGGCCACGCCGATCTGAGCTACGTCTACGCCGCCGCCGAGCAGGTCGCGCGCGCGCTGACCGGCTATGCGGTGATCGTCACCAAAAGCACGGTGCCGGTCGGCACCGGCAAGCACATCCAGCGGATCGTGCGCGCGCTCCGCCCGGAACTGGAGTTCGACGTCGCCTCCAATCCGGAGTTCCTGCGCGAGGGCAGCGCGATCCAGGACTTCATGCGGCCCGACCGCGTGGTGATCGGATCGGAGTCGGAGCGGGCGCGGGAGATCCTGCGCCGGCTGTACCGGCCGCTGTACCTGATCGAGGCGCCGATCGTGTTCACCGCCATCGAGACCGCCGAGCTGACCAAGTACGCCGCCAACGCGTTCCTGGCCATGAAGGTGACGTTCATCAACGAAATGGCCGACCTGTGCGAGAAGGTCGGCGCGGACGTGCATGGGGTGGCGCGCGGCATCGGGCTGGACGGGCGGATCGGCCGGAAGTTCCTGCATCCCGGTCCCGGCTTCGGCGGCTCGTGCTTTCCCAAGGACACGCTGGCGTTGGTGCGGATCGCGCAGGAGGCCGGCGCGCCCACCCGGCTGATCGAGGCGACCGTGGCGGTGAACGAGGCCCGCAAGGCCGGCATGGCGGCGCGCATCATCGCGGCGTGCGGCGGCAGCGTGCGCGGCAGGACGATCGCGGTGTTGGGGCTGACCTTCAAGCCGGAGACGGACGACATGCGCGATGCGCCGTCGGTGCCGATCATCACCCGGCTGTGCGAGGATGGGGCGCGGGTGCGCGCCTTCGATCCGGAGGGCATGGCGCAGGCCGAGGCCATGCTGCCGGCGGGCATCACCTACTGCCGCGACGCGATGGATGCGGTGCAGGGCGCCGACGCGCTGGTGATCGTCACCGAATGGAACGAGTTCCGCGCGCTGGCGCCGGAGCGGCTGCGCGCGGCGATGGCCGGCACGGTGCTGGTCGATCTGCGCAACGTGTTCGAGCCGGACGCGATGCGCGCGGCGGGGTTCGACTATCATGGCGTCGGGCGCCGCTCGGTGTCGGCATCTGGCCCTTCCGCGTGACGGGGCGGATGCGGCACGGCTGATGTCGACCTATCCGGACGCCGCCAATCCCGACATCGTGGACCGCATTCCGCTCAGCGCGCGCAGCGTGCTCGACGTCGGCTGCGGCACCGGCGCCGTCGCCGTCGAATACCTGCGCCGCAATCCGGCCGCCACGATGGTCGGCATCGAGCGCGACCCGGCCGCGGCGGCGATCGCGCGGCGGCGGATGCACCACGTTCTCGAGGGCGACGTGGAGCGCGACCCGCTGCCGTTCCGCGGCACGCTGCCGAGGGGCGGCTTCGACTGCATCATCTACGGCGACGTGCTGGAGCACTTCCAGGATCCCTGGGCGGTGCTGCGCCAGCAGATGCAGGCGCTGGCGCCGGGCGGCCTGGTGCTGGTGTGCATGCCGAACGTCGAGCATTGGAGCTTCGTCGAGCGCCTGCTGCGCGGCACCTGGAACTATGAGCCGCAGGGCTTGTTCGACCGC
Organism: uncultured Pseudomonadota bacterium; assembly: GCA_963758455.1. Classification (GTDB taxonomy): domain Bacteria; phylum Pseudomonadota; class Alphaproteobacteria; order Acetobacterales; family Acetobacteraceae; genus CAVRQM01. The sequence continues at coordinate 875,778 of CAVWVK010000001.1, forward strand.
ACCCACCTGCGCTGGTTCAGCCTGGAGAGCACCCGCCGCGTGCTGGTCGAGGCCGGGTTGCAGCCGATCGACGTGAAGGGGCGGGTGTTCCACGTCGAGACCGCCGAAGCCTTCGTGCAGGCGATGGGTCCGGCGCTGCGGCTGCTCGGCATCGACAGCCAGGGCTACCTGAACCGCGCGACGCCGTTGCAGCACGTGTGGCGCGCCAGCCGCCGGCCGCAGCCGCAGCTTGCCGTGGTCTCCAGCAAGCTCAATCCGATCGGCGGCGTGTCCGAGGTGCGGGTGGTGCAGCCGATGCTGGCGCTGTCCACCGATCCGGGGCTGCTGACGCAGATCGTCGAGCAGGCCGAGCTGCCGCGCGTGCCGGAGGGGATGCCGTGCATTTTCATCCTGCACCGCCCGGCGCTGATCGGCGAGGCAGGGATCACGGTGCTGCGCACGCTGCTGGCCCGCGGCTATCTGCTGGTCTGCGAGTTCGACGACCATCCCGACTACATTCCGGTGCTGCAGAACCAGGACGTGCTCAATTTTCGCGGCGTCCACGCGGTGCAGACCTCGACCGAGCCACTGGCCGAGTTCCTGCGCGCGCAGAATCCCGAGGTGGTGGTGCTGCCGAATGGCGTTGCGCGGCTGCCGGAGGTGCGCAGCTTTCAGCGCTCGGATCGGCTGACCCTGTTCTTCGGCGGCATCAACCGCGACAACGACTGGCCGCCGCTGCTGCCGGCGCTGAACAACATCGCGGCGCTGGCGGGCGAGCGGCTGCACTTCCAGGTGGTCGCCGACCGCGCGTTCTTCGACGCGCTGGCGACCGAGCACAAGGAGTTCACGCCGCTGTGCGAGTACCGGACGTATCTGGAAATCCTGTCCAGGTGCGACGTCTGCTTCATGCCGCTGGCCGACACGGCGTTCAACCGCTGCAAGTCGGACCTGAAGTTCCTTGAGGCGTCGTCCTGCGGCCTGGCGTCGCTGGCCAGCGACGTGGTGTATCGCGACAGCATCGAGGACGGCCGCACCGGGCTGCTGTTCCGCGACGCCGGCGAGTTGCAGCAGCAACTGGCGCGGATGCTCGCCAGCCCCGCCTGGACCCGCGGCATGGCCGAGGCGGCGCGCGCGCACGTGGCGAAGAACCGGATGCTGGCCTACCAGATGGCCCGCCGGTCGGCGTGGTATCGCTCGCTGTGGGCGCGAAGGCGGGAGCTTACCGAGGCTTTGTACGCGCGCGTGCCGGAACTGGCGCCGCGGGACGGGGCGTTCTGAACGAGCTGCCGGGCGCCGTCGCCGCGCTGGTGATCGGCGTGGCGCGGCTGCTGCGCAGGCTGCGGCGGCTGCTCGTGCTCGGCTTGCCGGCGCGGCTGTCGGTGGTGGCGAGCCTGTTCCGCGCGCCGTTCCACCCGGTCGAAATCGTGGCTGTCGCCCGACCGCGCCATTGGGCGGCGGGTGGTCGTGTTCGTGCATTTCGATCCCGACGGCGATGTGGCGGCGCGCGTGATCCAGTCGTTGACGGCGCTGAGCGAAGCCGGCCTTGCGGTGCTGTTCGTGTCCAATTCGGGCAGGCTGCTGCCGACCGCGCGCCAGGCGCTGGAGGAACTGTGCGCCGGCATCCTGGTGCGTCGCAACGTGGGCTACGATTTCGGCGCGCTGCGCGAGGCCCTGGCGTTCTGGCAGTTGCCGCATCCCGGCACCGAGATGGTGCTGCTGATGAACGACAGCGTGCTCGGCCCGTTCGGGTCGGCGCATGGGCTGCTCGACCGCGTCGACTTCTCCGCCGCAGACGTGTGGGGCGCCACGGACAGCCTGCAACGTGGCCATCATCTGCAATCCTGGTTCCTCGCGGTCGGCCGCCGCGCGCTGGATCATCCGGCATGGGCCGCGTTCTGGGCCGGCGTGCGGCCGGTGCAAAACAAGGAATGGGTGGTGGGGCACTACGAAGTCGCGTTTTCGCGGGCGATGCGGCGCGGCGGCTTGCGGCTGCGCGCGTTGTGGCCGTACGAGGAGATCACGCGGAACCTGTTTGCGCCGCCGCCGCGGTTTGCCGGAATCGGCCAGGTGCGCCAGCTTGCGCGGATACGCCGCTACCTCAATCTCGGCTACGACCTCAATCCGACGGCGGATTTGTGGCGGCATCTGCTGGCGGCGGGGTGCCCGTTCCTCAAGCGCGAATTGATCGAGCGCAACCCGGCCGGCGTCGCGGACGTGGCGGACTGGAGGGACGTGGTGCGCGATGCGCGGAACGGCGTCCCCGAGAGTGATGCCAGCGGCCGGTTACGCTAGAAGCGTCTTCCTGCTATAGTTTGAGTTCGCATCCGGGAGCCGCTGTCATGGACGTATCACTCACGCCCGAATTGGAGAGACGCGTCGCCGAGAAGGTGGATTCCGGCCTGTACATGAGCGCGAGCGAGGTCATCAGAGAGAGCCTGCGCCTGCTGTTCGAGACCGAAGAGATGCGTGACCGGCGGCTGGATCGGCTGCGCGCGGAGATTCGTCTCGGACTTGACCAGCTCGACCAGGGGGAGGGCATCCCGGGCGAGCTCGTGTTGGCGGAAGTAACCGAACGACTGGAGAGCCGGCGCGGAGCGTGACCGGCTATGTCGTCTCGCCGCGGGCGAAACAGGACATCCTCGACATCACCGACTACATCGCGGCCGACAATTTCAACGCGGCCTTGCGGCTGCGCGATCGGCTGTTCACCGCGTTCGATCGCCTGGCCGAGCGGCCTGCCCTGGGGCATGTGCGCGACGATCTGATATCGCGCACGTCCGGAGTACGGTTTTGGCCGGTGGGAACCTACCTGGTGATTTATCGGCCAGCGGAATGGACGATACAGATAGTGCGGGTTCTTAGCGGCTATCGGGACGTCCGGGCGATTCTCGGCCAAACGTCGGACTGACCGCTGGCGTCGCCCCCTCACTTCGTCCCGAACAGCCGATCGCCGGCGTCGCCCAGTCCCGGCCGGATATAGCCGTGCTCGTCCAGCCCGCGATCCATCGCACAGGTGAAGATCTCCACGTCGGCGTGCTCGCGCTGCATCTCGGCGATGCCCTCCGGCGCGGCGATCAGGCAGGCGAAACGCATCTGCGTGGCGCCCGCCTCCTTCAGCCGTCCCACCGCGGCCACCGCCGAGTGGCCGGTGGCCAGCATCGGGTCGACCACGATCACCTGCCGCTCGGCGATGTCCTCGGGCAGCTTCAGGTAGTACTGCACCGCCTCCAGGGTCGACGGGTTGCGGTACAGGCCGATATGCCCGACCCGCGCCGAGGGCACGCAATCGAGCATTCCCTCCAGGATCCCGGACCCGGCGCGCAGGATCGAGACGAAGCACAGCTTCTTGCCCGACAGCGTCGGCGCCATCATCGGCTCCAGCGGGGTGGCGATCGGCATGAGTTCGAGCTTGAGGCCGCGCGTGACTTCGTAGCACATCAGCAGGCTGATCTCGCGCGCCAGGCGGCGGAAGCCGGCGGTGGAGGTCTCGCGGTCGCGCAGCCGCGACAGCTTGTGCTGAATCAGCGGATGGTCGAGCACCGTCACATTCGCCGCCATGTTCGCTCCCGGGTTCGCGCAACCGGCTGGTATGTAGCCGCGCCGGGGGGCCGGGTCTAGAAATCGGCGGCGCAACGGGAGCGAGCAGGCGATGCACCGACCGACGACACGCCAGCAGCGCACGCCGGCCCGACGCACGCCGGTGCTGGCTATGCTGATCCTGCCGCTGCTGGCGGTGCTGTGCGCGGCGCTGGCCGCCGAGCTGCTGGCCGATGCCGGCCACGCCCTGCCGCGCGCCTGGGCGATGCTGCGCGCGTTGCCGGCGCCCGGCGCCGCGCCCGCCCGCGTCGCGCGCCACGCCATCGAGGGCGCCGCACTGGTGGCCGTGATCTGTGCCGCGCTGGCGCTGCCGGTGGGCTGGGCGCTGGGCCGGCTGCCGCGCGGCTGGGCCGCCGTCGCGCGGGCGCTGCTGTGCTATCCGGCGCTGACCCTGGTGCTGGCCTGGCTGCTGGGCTTCGCGGTGCTGCTGCAAGCCAGCGGCCCGGTGCGCGCCGCGCTGTCCGCCGGCAGCATCCTGCCCCTGCCGGCCGGCCCGCGCGCGCTGCTGATCGCATTGCTGCTGCCGCCGCTGGCCAGCGCGGCGGGCGCGGCGTGGCGGCGGCCGGACCCGGTGTCGCTGCGGGCGGCCGAAACGCTGGGCGCGGGGCCGTGGCGGGTGTTTGCCCGCCTCGTGCTGCCGCGCCTGCTCGGGCCGCTGGCCGATGGCACGCTGCTGGCGTTCGTGGCCGCCTGCGGCGTCCTGGCGATGCGCGCGGTGCCGCCGGCGGTCGCGGTGGATGGCCGCGCCCTGGCCGCCCTGGCCGCCGTCGCGGCGGCGGCGGCGCTGGTGGCGATGCTGGCCTGGCGTGGCGCATTCGGCCCCGGGGACGCCAGGCGCTATACTCGCGCGCCATGAACGCCGAACCCGATCCGCGCGGCCTTCTGCCGGTGCCCGGCGCGCGCCCTGCGCGCGGCATCTCGCGCGGGCGGCGCCTCGCCGACATCCTGCTGGGCAAGGTCGTCACCCTGGTGCTGGCGGCGGTCGCGGCGACGCTGGGGATCGCCACGTTTACCCTGCTGGCCGGCGGCGTGCATTTCGCGGTCAAGCCCAACGCGGTGTTCGGGCTGGTGCTGTCCAACCTGGTGGTGCTGCTGCTGCTGGGCGCGGTGCTGGCGGGCCGGCTGACCCGCGTCTGGGCGGAGCGGCGGCGCGGCTCGGCGGGGTCGCGGCTGCATGTGCGCCTGGTGCTGCTGTTCAGCGTGGTGGCCATCACGCCGACCATCGTGGTGGCCGTGTTCGCCAGCTTCCTGTTCAGCGTCGGCATCCAGGACTGGTTCAGCGACCGCGTGCGCACCGCCTTGCAGGAGGGCTTGCAGGCCAGTCGCGGCTACCTGGAGGAGCATCGCAACAACATCCGCGCCGACGCGCTGGCGATGGCCAACGACCTGGCCCGCGCCGGCAGCCTGGTCGGCGGCGACCCCAACACGTTCGGCGCCATCCTGGCCGAGCAGACCGCCCTGCGCGGCCTGACCGAGGCGGTGATTTTCGAGCCGGTGACGGGGCAGGTGGTGGCCTCGGCCGGGGCGATGTCCGGCACCGAGGCCGAGGCGCCGCCGCGCGCCGCGATCGACCGCGCGATGACCGGCGACGTGGCCGTGCTGGGCACCGACGCCTCGCAGAACGTCAAGGGCGTGGTCAAGCTCGATTCCACGCCGGCGCTGATGCTGATGATCGTGCGCCCGATCGACCCGGTGATCCTGGACCACATGGCGCACACCGAAATGGCGGTGGCCGAATACAACCGGCTGGACCGCAACCGTTCCGGCTTGCAGGTGACGCTGGCGCTGATCTTCGCGCTGGTGGCGCTACTGGTGCTGGTGGCCGCCGTGCTGATCGGGCTGGTGATCGCCAACCAGATCGCCCGGCCCATCGGCCGCCTCATCATGGCCGCCGAGCGGGTGCGCGCGGGCGACCTCACGGTGCGGGTGCCGGAGGCGGCCACCGAGGACGAGGTGGCCGGGCTGTCGCGCGCCTTCAACCGCATGACCGGCCAGTTGGCCGCGCAGCGGGCCGAGCTGATGGACGCCTACGGCCAGCTCGACAGCCGCCGCCGCTTCACCGAGGCGGTGCTGGCCGGCGTCTCGGCCGGCGTCATCGGGCTGGACGAACAGGGCAACGTGGAGCTGCCGAACCGCGCGGCCGGCGAGCTGCTGGGCGTGGATCTGCTGGCGGCGATCGGCCAGCCGCTTGGCACGCTGGTGCCGGAGTTTGCCCCGATGATCGCCGCCGCGCGCGCCGCCCCCGAGCGGGCGCAGGTGGCCGAGGTGCAGATCGGCCCGGCGCAGCAGCGGCGGACCTTGCTGGTGCGGCTCGGTTCGGACCGCAGCGCGGGGGCGGACACCCGGCATTTCAGCCTGGTCGCCAGCTTCGACGACGTGACCGAGTTGCAGGCGGCGCAGCGCAAGGCGGCCTGGTCGGACGTGGCGCGGCGGATCGCGCACGAGATCAAGAACCCGCTGACCCCGATCCAGCTTTCCGCCGAACGCCTGAAGCGCCGGTTCACGCGCGAGATCACCTCCGACCCCGAGACGTTCGTGCAATGCGCCGACACCATCGTGCGCCAGGTGGCCGACATCGGGCGCATGGTCGACGAGTTCTCGGCGTTCGCCCGGATGCCGCAGCCGGTGATGCGCCAAGAGGATGTCGGCCGCATCGCGCGCGAGGCGCTGGTGCTGCCGCGCCAGGCCCATCCGGAGATCGCGTTCGCCTCGGACGCCATTCCCGAGCACGGCCCCCTGGCGCCCTGCGACCGCCGCCTGCTGAGCCAGGCGCTGACCAACCTGCTGCGCAACGCCATGGACGCGATCGCCATGCGCCCGGCCGGCCCGGCGGGCGGGCGCATCGCCGTGGCGGTGCGCGAGCAGGACGGCGAGGTGCGCATCGAGGTGGCCGATGACGGCGTGGGTCTGCCCGACGACGACCGGGCGCGGCTGACCGAGCCCTATGTCACGCACAAGTCAAAGGGCACCGGGCTGGGGCTGGCGATCGTCAAGAAGGTGATGGAGGACCACGGCGGCCGGCTGCTGCTGGAGGAGCGGGTGCCCTCCGAGGATTGGCCGGGCGGCGGGGCGGTGGTCAGCCTGCGCTTGCCCGGCGCGACGCGGGCGGACTAGGACATGCGGCGGATGTGCAACACATGGTAGCCGAGATCCTGATCGTCGACGACGAGCCCGACATCCGCATGTTGGTGGACGGCATCCTGCGCGACGAGGGCTATGAGACCCGCATGGCCGGCGACGCCGAGGCGGCGATCGCCGCGTTCCGCGCGCGGCGGCCGTCGCTGGTGGTGCTGGACGTGTGGTTGCAGGGCAGCCGGATGGATGGCCTGGGGATTCTCGCCAGCCTGCACGGCGAGGAGCCGCATGTGCCGGTGGTGATGATCTCCGGCCACGGCACCATCGAGATGGCCGTCACCGCCATCCAGCACGGCGCGTACGACTTCCTGGAGAAGCCGTTCCAGTCCGACCGCCTGCTGCTGGTGGTCCGCCGCGCGCTGGAGACGGCGCAGCTTGCCCGGGAGAACGCCGAGCTGCGGCTGCGCGCCGGGCCGGAGACCGAGTTGCTGGGCGACAGTCCCGCCGTGGCGTCGCTGCGCGCGCAGGTGGAGAAAGTGGCGCCGACCGGCTCGCGCGTGCTGATCCAGGGGCCGGCCGGGTCTGGCAAGGAAGTGGTGGCGCGCATGGTGCACGCGCGTTCGCGCCGCGCCGACGGCCCGTTCGTGGCGCTGAACTGCGCCATCCTGAATCCGGCGCGATTCGAGGAGGAGCTGTTCGGCGTCGAGGCGGGGCCTGATCCATCGGTGCAACCGCGCCGCGCCGGCGTGCTGGAGCGGGCGCATGGCGGCACGCTGGTGCTCGACGAGGTCTCCGACATGCCGCTGGAGACGCAGGGCAAGATCGTGCGCGCGTTGCAGGACCAGACGTTCGAGCGGCTCGGTGGATCGGCGCGGGTCAAGGTGGATGTGCGGGTGCTGTCGACCACCAACCGCGACTTGCAGGCCGAGATCGCGGCCGGGAAGTTTCGCGAGGATCTGTACTACCGGCTGGCGGTGGTGCCGCTGAGGGTGCCGGCGCTGAAGGATCGGCGCGAGGACGTGCCGGCGCTGGCGCGGCACTTCCTGCTGCGCTCGGCGGAGCTGTCGGGCATGGCGCCGCGGATGCTGTCCACCGACACGCTGACGGCGTTGCAGGCCTATGACTGGGCGGGCAACGTGCGCCAGTTGCGCAACCTGATGGACTGGCTGCTCATCATGGCGCCCGGCGCGGCCGCCGATCCGATCCGCGCGGAGATGCTGCCGCCCGAGGTTGGATCGGCCGCGCCGTCGCTGAATGGGGCAGGGAGCGCCGATGTGATGTCGATGCCGCTGCGCGAGGCGCGCGACGCGTTCGAGACGCAGTATCTGCAATCGCAACTGCTGCGCTTCGGCGGCAATATCAGCCGCACCGCGCTGTTCGTGGGCATGGAGCGCAGCGCCCTGCATCGCAAGCTGAAGCAGCTTGGGATCGGTGGCGAGGATCGCAACGGATAGGCTGGAGCGGCCTGGAACCTACCCGAGGGCGAGATAGTCGGCTGGACGGACGATCCGCACGCCGCGCCAGGGATTCATCACGAGAAGGTCGGCATCGCTGCTGACGATGGTTTCGGCGTTCGCGGCCAGCGCAAGCTCCAGGTATTTGTCGTCGTTCGGATCTCGGCATTCGCGGACCGTCTGTGCCGGCACGATCCTTTCGGCAACGACCAGCACGATGTCGAGAATGCGCTGGCGACGCTCGATCGAAACGAACCGATCGAACTTCGGGCGGAAAATGACCTCGCGGTACTCGTCTTCCACCGCTTCTGAAAGGACGATGCGACGAGGCCCATCCACCGCGCGCAGGAGGGCCCGCTCGGGAAGGCTGTCGGGTTTGAGAGCGGCCGAGATCAATGTCGACGCGTCGACGACGACGATCAAGACCGCCGCTCTGCTCGCCACACCCGCAGCTCCGCCTCGACGTCCTCATCGGTCAGGCCACTAGCATGAGCTTCCCGCTTGGCATCGCCGATTGCCTCGGCCAGTGCATCACGGATGTGTCCGCCTTTCAGCAGACTACTCAGATACCGCCCGGCCGCCTCCCGCCGCCCTGGGCTTTCGAGAACTCGGGCCGCCTCGGCATCGACCGGAATGGTCACGTCGACCGTATCGCCCATCAAGACCTCCCGCACCTGGCAGGAAATTACCACATCGCAGGTCGGTCTGCACGCCACGGGCACCTACGGGCCCGTGGCGTGCTGGAGCATTACTGCCGCAGGGGCCGATCCCCGGCCGACCCCGCGCTACTGGGCGGCTCGGCCCGAGCTTCCCGCGCCTTCCGCCGCCTTGCCACCCTTCTCCGCCATCCCGCGACCGGCGCCGTCGCCGCTGGCCGGCGCAGCCTTGCCGCCGTCGCGGCTCATGCCCTCGACCATCTTGGGACCGGAGCCGGACTGCACCTGGATGCGGTGCGTCTTCTGCTGCGCCGCGGCCTTCGGCAGCGTGATCGTCAGCACGCCGTTCTCGAACTGCGCTTGAACCTCGTCCGGACTGACCGAGAACGGCAGGCGCACCGAGCGGGAAAAGCTGCCGAACGACCGCTCGACGACATGCAGGTTCTTGTCCTCGCGCGACGTCTTCTTTTCGCCGCGGATGGTCAGCACGTCGTCGTTCAGTTCCACGTTGACGTCTTTTTCCGAGACCCCCGGCAACTCGGCTTCCACATGCAGCGCATCGTCGCTCTCGCTCACGTTCATGCGCGGGCTGCCGAGCGCCGCCGCACCCGCGCCCGTCGCGCCGAACCCGCGCAGGGCGTCGTCGAACACCCGGTTCATCTCGCGATGCAGTTGCAGGAACGGGTCGGCGAACGAGTGCGCGGTGGGAAAGCTCGGGTCGAAGGCGAAGGGAACCAGCGTGCGAGCCATTGCGGCCTCCTTGGTTTTGCGATTGCGCCGTCGTGACTGCAAAATGGACGGCGCGGGCGCGGGATGCATCACGCCTGCGCGACGCTGATGCCGACGCGAGCAGCGTCAGAAGCGCGCCACCAGCACGATCCCCGCCGTCATCAGCAGCGCACCCAAAATGCGGCCCGGCGAGGCGGTGTGCTGCGGCAAGCCCAGCGCGCCGAAATGGTCCAGCAGCATCGCCATGCCGATCTGCGCGCCGACGCTCAGCGCGATGTAGAACGCCGCCCCGATGCGCGGCAGCACGATCGGCTGGCTGAGCAGGTAGATCGCCCCGCACACGCCGCCGGGCCACGCCCACCACGGCACCGCGGCGATCCGCGACGCGCCCGGCAACGCCAGCCGGCCGCTGCCCAGGCCGACCGCCAGCATGAACAGCAGGCTGCCCGACAGGCTGACCATCACCACCAGCGCCGGGCGTTGCAGGGCGCGGTTCAAGGCGCCGTTCAGCGCCGCCTGAATCGGCAGCAGCGAGGCGGCGAACAGGGCAAAGGGAATCGGCCACCAGGACATCGTTGCCACGCTAGCCGGCGCGACCCGGCTTGGCGACGGCGCCCGACGCGGTGGCTGCCTCTTGCCTCGCGCGGCACTTGCGCCCTTATGATGTTGCAGTGCCGACCGTGGTGTGTGTGCAGCCGGGATGTCCCGGCGCGGTCGGCGCGGGTCCGTGAAGGCGGGCGGAAGTCAAGGACTCGCCCGGGCTGATCGGCCCCGAGAACGAGAAGCATTGGGCAACAAGAAGAAGGATAGCAACGTGGCCGCGGAAAAGACGCAAAACGTTCAGGACGTGTTCCTCAACCATGTGCGCAAAAGCAAGACTCCGGTGACTGTGTTCCTGGTGAACGGAGTCAAATTGCAGGGCATCATCACCTGGTTCGACAATTTCTCCGTGCTGCTCCGCCGCGACGGACACACGCAGCTCGTCTACAAGCACGCCATCAGCACTGTCATGCCCGGCGCGCCGATCCAACTGTTCGATCCGGCGAAGTCCGAGGGTGGGGCGGAGGCGGCGGCTGGCGAGGTGTCGCCGGCGGCGGCCCCGGGCGCGCGCCTGAGCATCGGTGCGCGGGAGCGGGCTGCGGTCGGACGTGAGTGACGGCAGGGCCGCCGCCGGGACGCCCGGCAACAGCCACTCCCTCATCCGCGCCGCGGTCATCCTGCCCTGGGCGCGGCCCGATCACCGCCAGGGCGACGCCAGCCGGGCCGCCGAGGCCAGGCTGGCCGAGGCGGTGGGATTGGCCGCGTCGATCGGCCTGGTGGTGGTCCACAGCGCCATCCTGCCGCTGCGGGCGCGGCGGCCGTCGATGCTGCTGGGCGAGGGGCAGGTGGCGGCCCAAGGGGAGACGATCGCCGCCGCCAGCGTCACCGTGGTGATCGTTGACGCGCAACTCAGCCCGGTGCAGCAGCGCAACCTCGAACGCGCCTGGGATGCCAAGGTGATCGACCGTACCGGCCTGATCCTGGACATTTTCGGCGAGCGCGCGGTCACGCGCGAAGGCACGTTGCAGGTGGAACTGGCGCATCTGGAATACCAGCGCAGCCGCCTGGTCCGCTCCTGGACCCACCTGGAGCGGCAGCGCGGCGGCTTCGGCTTTCTGGGCGGCCCCGGTGAGACGCAGATCGAGGCCGACCGTCGGCTGATCGGCGACCGCATCGCGCAGTTGCGCCGCGATCTCGAGCAGGTCCGTCGCACCCGCGGCCTGCATCGCACGGCGCGCCGCCGGGTGCCGTTCCCGGTGGTGGCGCTGGTCGGCTACACCAATGCGGGCAAGTCCACGCTGTTCAACGCCCTGACCGGGGCCGAGGTGGCGGCGCGGGATCAGTTGTTCGCCACCCTGGATCCCACGATGCGCGGCCTGCGGCTGCCGTCCGGCCGGCGGGCGATCCTGTCCGACACGGTGGGCTTCATCAGCGAGTTGCCGACCGAACTGGTCGAGGCGTTCCGCGCCACGCTGGAGGAGGTGGCCGAGGCCGACGTGATCCTGCATGTCCGCGACGCCGCCCACCCGGACAGCGCGGCGCAGCGGGCCGACGTCGTCGCGGTGCTGGACGGCATGGTGGCGGACGGCACGCTCGACCCGGATTGGCCGGCGCGCACCGTCGAGGTCGCCAACAAGGCCGACCTGCTCGGCGGCATCGCCGCCCTGCCGGTGCGCACCGGCGCGGTGGCGGTCTCGGCGATCACCGGCGAGGGTCTGCCGGCGCTGCTGGCGGCCATCGACCAGCGCATCGCCGAGGGCATGGAGGTCGCCCGCTACAGCATCCCGCCGGCGGATGGCGCGCGGCTGGCGTGGCTGTATCAGCATGGCGAGGTGATCGGGCGCGACGACGGCGACGAGGCGATCCGCCTCACGGTGCGTCTGCTGCCGGCCGACCGGGCACGCTTCGAGCGCGAACCCACTTGAGGGATTTTTCGGCGCGGAATCTCGCCGAGCTGGCCGTGCTGCTGCGCGCGGCGGCGCGCGCGGAGATCATGCCGCGCTGGCGCCGGCTGGGGCCGGGCGACGTGCGCGTGAAAACCGGGCCGCTCGATCTGGTGACGGCGGCCGACGAGGCGGCGGAGCGCATGATCGCCAGCGGCCTGGAGCGGCTGTTCCCCGGGTGCCTGGTGGTCGGCGAGGAGGCGGCGTCGGACAATCCCGACCTGCTCGATCGCCTGGCCGACGCCGATCTGGCGTTCGTGGTCGATCCGGTGGACGGCACCGCCAATTTCGCGGCCGGCCTGCCGCTGTTCGGCACAATGGCGGCGGCGTTGGTGCGCGGCGAGATCGTGGCGGGCGTGGTCCACGATCCCGTGGGCGACGACAGCGCGCTGGCGCTGCGCGGCGGGGGCGCCTGGATCGAGGCCGCGGACGGCGCGCGGCGCGACCTGCGCGTGGCCGCCCCGGTGCCGGTGGCCGAGATGTCGGGCGCCGCGGCCTGGCGCCACATGCCGGAGGCGATGCGGGTGACGCTGTGCCGCAACCTGCCGCGCGTCGCCGCCAGCTTCGACCTGCGCTGTGCCGCGCATCAGTACCGGCTGGCGGCCGGCGGCCACTGCCACTATCTGATCTATAACCGGATGATGCCCTGGGACCACGCCCCGGGCTGGCTGCTGCATCGCGAGGCCGGCGGTTATGCCGCGCGGCTCGACGGCGCGCCGTATCGCGCCACCGAGACCAGCGGCGGGCTGCTGTGCGCCCCGGATGCCGCGAGCTGGCATTCCCTGCGGGAGGCGCTGCTCGGCGCATGACGTACTTGCAACCTCGGATTCATCCGGCCGTGTATCCGTGGAGGCGGTCGATACGTAGCTACCAGGCGTAAACATGAGAGGATGCGTTCCATGCTGGTCCGCACGCGCCGTGGCTGGGAATTGCCGGACGGGGCCGCCACCCCCGAAGCCATCGTCATGGGCCGCCGGGCCCTGGGGCGAGCCGCCGTCGCGGGGGTGGGCGCGGCGATCGCGCTGACCGCGGCGCCGGCGCCGTCGCGCGCCTGGTCGCTGTTCGGGTCGTCGGCTCCGGCCGCGCCGGCCAGGCCGCGCCAGCCGCTCACGGCGCCGCGCAACGCGAAATACGACGCCGGCCGCCCGATCACCAACGAGGCCGACACCGAAGACTACAACAACTACTATGAGTTCGGCACGAGCAAGGACATCGCCGATGCCGCGCAGGCCTTGCCGGTTGCGCCCTGGACCATCCGCATCGACGGCCTGGTGCGTTCGCCGCGCAGCATCGGCTACGACGAGCTGCTGCGCCAGGTCTCGCTGGAGGAGCGGGTCTATCGGCATCGCTGCGTCGAGGCCTGGGCGATGACGGTGCCTTGGACCGGCTTCCCGATGGCCTCCCTGGTCAAGCTGGCCGAGCCGCTGGGCGCCGCGAAATACGTGAAGTTCACCACCCTGGCCGACGACAAGACGATGCCGGGTCTGGCGCAGTCGTGGTATCCGTGGCCCTATACCGAGGGTGTGACGATGGAGGAGGCGATGAACGAGTTGTCGTTCCTGTCCGTCGGCATGTATGGCAAGACCCTGCCGGCGCAGAACGGCGCTCCAATTCGCGTCACACTGCCTTGGAAATACGGTTTTAAGTCGGCCAAGTCGATCGTGCGCGTCGAGTTCACCGACACCCAGCCGAAGACTTTCTGGGAGCAATTGCAGTCCAGCGAATACGGGTTCTGGGCGAACGTGAATCCGGCCGTGCCGCATCCGCGCTGGAGCCAGGCGGCGGAGCGCCTGCTGGGCACCGGGGAAATGGTGCCGACGCAAATCTGGAATGGCTATGGTGCGTTCGTGGCTTCGATGTACGAGGACAAAAAGAACTTGCGGTTGTTTGCTTGATCCTCACACGCGTCCTTGCTGTGCTGTCGGCGACGTCGCTGGTCGGCGCGTTCACGCTGGCGACCGTGCTGACGCCGTTCGAGTCCCTGGCCGAGGTGCTGGCCGACTGGGATCATCCGTGGCTGGTCTGGCTCAAGGATTTGTCGGAGGCGCACCTGCCGCGCTGGCTGTGGCAGGACGTGATGGTCCCGATCCTGCTGCGGCCCGCCTGGCTGCTGCCGACGGCGGTGGGCCTGGTGCTGCTCGGCTTTGCGGTCACGATCGGCTCGCGCAAAAGCGTCGCCAGCTCGCACCGGCGCCGAAGCTAGGGACCACCCGAGCTAAATCCCGAGCAGCCGCCGCGCCGCCAGGATCACCCGGCGGGCTTCCGACCATAACCCGCGCGTGTCGAAATCGCCGTACTCGACCCATGCCGCGTCGGTGACATCGCCGCCGGCCGACGGCTCGCCGCCGGCCCAGGCGGCGGCAAAATCCAGGATCGTGTAGTGGAAGCGGATGCGCCCTTCGGCGTCGCGATGGATGCTGTCCACGTTCGCGGCTAGCAGCAAATCGCCCACCTCCAGCCCGGTCTCCTCGCGCAACTCGCGCCGCGCGGCGGCTTCGGCCGTCTCGCCCAATTCCTGCGCGCCGCCCGGCAGGCTCCAGGCGCCCAGGCTCGGCGCGCGGCCGCGCCGCACCAGCAGCACCGCGCCGGGCCGCAGCACCGCGACGCCGATGCCGACCAGCGGACGCGGCGGATATTCGCGGCTCATCGGCGCGGGCTGCGGCCAGTTGCGCGGCGGATCGCGCGGCGCGGGTTCGCGTGTCATGGTCCGCTGACGTCGCACGATCGGGTCGATCCGCCTAGCGGGACTGGCGCGGGGTCTTGCGAGGTGTTACGCATGGCGCCATTTCGTAATACCTCATGGGAGATCGGGCGGTGGGCGCTAAGACGGTGGCATCCGAGAAGGAGCCCAGGTCGGTGGCCTTGCGGATAGCGCAGAGCAGGGGACTGCTGGCCGGACCCAAGACCAAGCACCTGAACGCCAAGGTCCCGCCCAAGCTGTTCGAAGCTGCGGCCGAGCGGGCGGGCACCACGTCGCCCGCGGCCGTCGTCACGGCGGCCCTCGCCGTGCTTGCCGCCGAGGATGGGGTGGGCCCTTGGCTCGCGGCGAACTGGGGGATTCTGAGCGACGTCGATCCCGAGTTGCTTGAGCAGATCGAGTTCTGAGGCGGCCAGGAGCTTTGCTTCCGAAGCTCGGCTCCTCTGTCCCGCCCGGCCGATTGCTGTTGGACACCAATGTGTTCATCCACGCTTTGGCCAAGCGCGGGCCGCCGATGTTGCGTGATTTGCTTGCAAGCCTGTCGAATGTAGCCGTTGCGGCACCCACGCGAGCCGAACTGGCCTGGGTGCTTGGCCGGCTCGACCCGGGACATCCGGGCACGGCTGATGTCCTGACGAAATACAAAACCCTGATCGCGCAAATCCGCCCAAGCAACGTGCTGGTGCCCACCGACGCCGACTGGCTCGCGGCCGGCGAGCTCGCGGGCAGGGCGGCCCGCGCGATGGCCGGCGGCGGGCGCAAGATCGCGACCGCGTTCGATCGCGTGGAGCTCATCAGCGACGCGCTGATGGCGATGCTGGCGCGAGCGGGCGGCTTCACCGTGGTGACGGAAGACGCCGATTTCGACGTGCTGAGACAGCTCGTTCAGGGGCTGGACGTGCTGTTCTATGACCGGGTTGTGCCGGCCTGAGCGGTGCGTCGGCCATCCACCCCTGAACGTTGCCACGGCCGTCGCGGATCGCCACACTGGCGGTCGCCAGCCACCGGGAACCAGAATGAGCCTCGCCCTCCATCACGCGCCGCGCGCGCGCTCGATCGCGCGCGAACTCCGCGCGACCGGCGGCCTGGCGCTGCCGCTGGTGCTGGGGCAGCTCGCCATGATGGGCCAGAACATCGTCGAACTCGATGCTGGCCGGGCATCGCAGCGAGCATGTGCTGGGCGTGGTCGGCGTGGCCACCAGCATCTGGGTGCTGGCGCAACTCGCGGCGATCGGGCTGATGATGCCGATCTCGCCGTTCGTCTCGCAATACGACGGCGCCCGCGAGCGCCATCGCGTCGCAAAGCTGTTCACGCAGGCGCTGTGGCTGGCGCTGGTCATGGGCGTCGGCTTGCAGGTCGCGCTGTACTGGGGCGCGCCGCTGCTGGTCGCGGCGATCGGCGTCGATGCCCGGCTGCGGCCGGACGTGACCGTGTTCCTGCACATCGTCAGCTTCGGCGCGCCCGCCGTCGCCCTGTTCTCGGCCTGCCGCGGGCTGTCCGAGGGCCTGTCCATGCCGCGACCGAGCATGGCGCTGGGGGTGGCGGGGCTGCTGGTGCTGGCCCCGCTCGGCTGGGTGCTGATCTACGGGCATCTGGGGGTTGCCCCGCTGGATTCGCGCGGCAGCGCCATCGCGCAGGCCACGGCGTCGTGGGTGCAGGCTTTGGGCTTCGTGGTGTGGCTGCGCTGGTCCGGCCGCTATCGCGGCCTGGGCTTCGGCGCGGTGCGGCTGCTGCCCGATCCGGCCGCCATCGCGGCGCTGCTGCGGCTCGGCATCCCGATCTCGGTCAGTCAGCTCATGGAAAGCAGCCTGTTCACCACGGCGGCCCTGCTGATCGGCCGCTTCGGCGCGGCCGCCGCCGGCAGCCATCTGATCGCGCTGAACATGGCCGCCCTGGCGTTCATGGTGCCGCTGGGCGTGGCCTTTGCCACCACGGTGCGGGTTGGCCTCGCGGTCGGCCGGCGCGATCGGCCCGGCGTGCGCCGCGCCGGGCTGGTCGGCGTCGGCCTGGCGCTGGCGGCGCAATCGGTCTCCTCCATCCTGCTGCTGGGCGTGCCGCACTGGATCGCCGGTCTGTTCACGCACGACCCGGACACGCTGGCGCGCGCCGCCGTGCTGCTGCGGCTGGCCGGCGTGTTCCAGCTTTCCGACGGCTTGCAGGTCTCGGCGATCGGCGCGTTGCGCGGCATGAAGGACACGCGGGTGCCGATGTTCATCACCGCGCTGGCCTATTGGGGCGTCGGGATGCCGCTGGGCGTGCTGTTCGCCTTCCGCTTCGGGATGCAGGCACCCGGCGTCTGGCTCGGCCTGATCGGCGGCCTGACCACGGCCGCGGGTCTGCTGGCCGCGCGCTTCCTGTGGCTGACACGGCGGCCGGCACTCGCGCTCAGCGCATGATCTCGAAGCGGTACGGGCTGTCGCTGGTCGAGTGCGGGTCCAGCGCCAGCCGGTGCTCCAGCGGCGGAAAGGCGCGGTTGCGGCAGCCCTGCCGATCGCACAGCCGGCACGACAGGCCGATGCCGACCGCGGCGGCCGCCAGATCCAGCCCGTCGGCATAGACCAGGTCGCCGGCATGGGCGATGTCGCAGCCCATCGCCACCACATGCACCGGCGGCGGCTCGCCCCATCGCGCGCCCGGCCGGCCCACGGTGCGGGCGAAGCACAGGAACGTCGCCCCGTCCGGCAGCGCCGCCACCTGCACCCGCAGCGTGCCGGGGGTCGCGAACGCGCCATGCACCACCCAGCGCGGGCAGGATCCGCCATAACGGGCGAACGGGAAGCCGGCCGCGGAAAACCGCTTCGACACGTTGCCCGCCGGATCCAGCCGCAGAAAGAAGAACGGCACCCCGCGCGCGCCCGGCCGCTGCAAGGTGGACAGGCGATGGCACGCCTGCTCGAAGCTGACGCAGAACCGCGCGGCCAGCGCCTCGATATCATGGCGCAGCGCCGCCGCCTGGGCGCGGAACGGCTCGTACGGCATCAGCACGGCGCCGGCGACATAGTTCAGCAGCCCGATGCGAACGAGCGACGCGGCCTCCGGCGTGCTGGGGGCGATGGCCGCAAGCTCCGCCTCGATCACCGGCCGCGCTTCCAGCAGGCCCAACTGGAACGCCATGTGAAAGCAGCGGCTCTCGCGCGGCAGTTGCTCGCTGAGGCGCAGGGTGCGGGCGTCCGCGTCGTATTGCCGCAGCGCGCCATCCAGCACGCCGACGCGCACGCGCAATCCGTGCAGGCCGCGCAGGCGCTCGGTGATCGCGTGGTCAAGCTCGGCCGGCTCCGCGCCGAGCGACGCGCCGATCGTCTCGGCGGCGATTTCCAGCGCCGGGAAATGGTTGGCCCGCTCGCCGAATGCGTCGCGCGCCTCCTCGGCCGGCAGCAGCATCCGGCGGCCGGACGGCAGGGCGATGCCGGAGGCGTCCTCACGCGTCACCCGCCAGGCGCGGTACAGCGCGAGCACGGCGCGCGAAGCCGCCGGACTGGCGCCGGCGAGGGCGGCCAGTTCGTCCTCGGGGATCGGCTCCACGCCCAGCATCGGGTCCGCGAACGCCTCGCGCAGCCCGGCCTCGAGCTGGCGCTCCGCGACGCCGGACAGCGCCGCCAGGTCCACCCGCAGCGTCTCGCCCAGCTTGATGAGCAGGTTGGCCGTGACCGCCCGCTGGTCGTGCTCGATCAGGTTCAGGTAGCTGGCCGAAATGCCCAGGCGCACCGCCAGGGCCTGCTGCGTGAGCTGCTGCTCCAGGCGAAGGCGGCGGACGGTGCGGCCGATCAGCGGGCGGGACATTTACGGACTTTACGGATTTACGGCGTTGGCTGTGCGGTTCACGACGGCATTGCGGTGGCGCGGGATGATCCAGGCTGGCCAATCGGGGGTTAGGAAGTCGAATCATTTGACTGACTTCACGCGCGTCGCAGGAGACTGAAGATGCAGCCGACCCCGATCCATGCCGCCGACCGCTTTGCCGACATCCGCCGCGACTATACGCCGGCCGAGGTCGAGCATCTCGCGGGCAGTTTCCGCATCCGTCACACCTTGGCCGAGCGCGGCGCGGCGCGGCTGTGGGATCTGCTGACGACGCGGCCCTATGTGCCGACCCTGGGGGCGCTGACCGGCAACCAGGCGATGCAGCAGGTGAAAGCCGGCTTGGAGGCGATCTATCTGTCCGGC
Organism: uncultured Pseudomonadota bacterium; assembly: GCA_963758455.1. Lineage (GTDB taxonomy): Bacteria > Pseudomonadota > Alphaproteobacteria > Acetobacterales > Acetobacteraceae > CAVRQM01. The sequence continues at coordinate 894,614 of CAVWVK010000001.1, forward strand.
TGGCAGGTGGCGGCGGACGCCAACCTGGCCGGCGAGATGTATCCGGACCAGTCGCTGTATCCGGTGAACTCGGTGCCCGCGGTGGTGCGCCGGATCAACAACGCGCTGCGCCGCTGCGACCAGATCGCGCGCATGGAGGGCGACGCCGCGACGTATTGGATGGCGCCGATCGTGGCCGACGCGGAAGCCGGGTTCGGCGGTCCGCTGAACGCCTTCGAGCTGATGCGCGCGATGATCGAGGCCGGCGCGGCCGGCGTGCATTTCGAGGATCAGCTCGCCAGCGAGAAGAAATGCGGCCATCTGGGCGGCAAGGTGCTGGTGCCGATCAGCCAGCATATCCGCACGCTGAACGCCGCACGCCTGGCCGCCGATGTCGAGGGCGTGGCCACCGTGCTGTTCTGCCGCACCGACGCGCACAGCGCGCAACTGCTGACGGCGGATGTCGACGAGCGCGACCGGCCGTTCCTCACCGGCGAGCGCACGCCCGAGGGATTCCACCGCATCCGTCCCGGCATGGGCGTGGACTACGCCATCGCCCGCGGCCTCGCCTATGCGCCGTATGCCGACCTGCTGTGGTGGGAGACCAGCGAGCCGGATCTGGGCGAGGCGCGGCGCTTCGCCGAGGCGATCCACGCGCAGTTCCCCGGCAAGATGCTGGCGTACAACTGTTCGCCCAGCTTCAACTGGCAAAAGAAGCTGTCCGAGACCCAGATCGCCGATTTCCAGCGGGCGATCGGGACGATGGGCTACAAGTTCCAGTTCGTCACCCTGGCCGGCTTCCACAGCCTGAATCACTCGATGTTCACCCTGGCCCGCGTCTATCGCGAGCGCGGCATGGCGGCGTATTCCGAGTTGCAGCAAGCCGAGTTCGCGTCCGAGGCGCAGGGCTACACCGCCACGCGCCACCAGCGCGAGGTCGGCACCGGCTGGTTCGACGCGGTGGCGACCACGGCCTCGGGCGGGCAGTCCTCGACCACGGCAATGGCCGGCAGCACCGAGACGGCGCAGTTCCATGCCGCGCCACGCGACGAGCCGGCGGCGGCGCCGGATCACGACGACGGGCTGATCCACGGCCATGCCTGGGCGCGCACGACGCTGGCCGACGCGGCCGACTGACCGACCCTCGGCGGGGCCGCTACCCGCGCGGATGCGTCCGCTGCCACACCTCCAGCAGCCGCGCCTCGTCCACCGCCGTGTAGCGCTGGGTCGTGGACAGGCTGGCGTGGCCGAGCAGTTCCTGGATCGAGCGCAGATCGGCGCCGCCGGCCAGCAGATGCGTGGCGAACGAGTGGCGCAGCGCGTGCGGGGTCGCGTGTTCCGGCAGGCCGGCCAGGCGGCGGTAATGGCGCATGTCACGCTGCGCCACGCCCGGATCGAGCCGGCCGCCGCGCGCGCCCACGAACAGCGGCGCATCCGGCTGCGCGCCGGGATGCTGGCGCAGCCATGCCGCGATCGCCGCGCGCACCGCCGGCAGCACCGGCACCAGCCGCTGCTTGCGTCCCTTGCCCAGCACGCGCAGCGGCGCGTCGCCGCCCGGTCGCGGCGCGTCGGCGACATTCAGCGCCAACGCCTCGGCGATGCGCAGGCCGCATCCGTACAGCAGCGTGAACAGCGCCGTGTCGCGCGCCTCCAGCGCCGTGCCGTCGCACACCGTCCCGCCGGCCTCCTCGGCCACCGCCCGCGCGTGGGTCTCGCTCAGCGCGCGCGGCAGCGGCCGTTTCGCGCGCGGCGTGGCCAGCAGGCGAAGCTGCGGGTTGCTCACGCCGTGCCGGCGCCCCAGCCAGCGGAAGAAGCTGCGCACCGCCGACAGATAGCGCGCCCGCGTGGCATTGCCGGCCCGCGCTGCCGCCAGGGTCGCGAGCCAGGCCCGCAGATCCGCGGCCCGCAGGCCGGCCAGGGCCGCCAGATCCGGCTCGCCGCCCAGATGGCCGGCGAGGAACGCCAGGAACGCCGCGATGTCGTGGCCATAGGCCTCGGCGGTGAGCGGCGAGGCGCGGCGCTCGTGCAGCAGCCAGTCGAGGAACTCGAGGCGGGCCGCCTCGGCCAGCATCAGGGCCGCAGGGCGGCGGCCACGGCGCGGCCGAGGAAGGCCAGGGCGCCGCTGCCCTGACGGGGATCGAGCGCGCGGCGGTCGCGTGCCGCCAGCGCCAGCAGCATCGGCGTCTCGCCCGGCATTCCGCGTGCCACCAGCGCCAGCGCGTCGTGGCGGGCCAGCGGTGCCGCCTCGGCGTGCAGCATCGCCGCGTCGTCCGGCGCGTCGCGGAACACCACGCCGCGCCGACCCAGCAGATCCGCGACCGTGCCCGGCGGCACGCGGCGCGCGCCCGGCATGGCACCGTCCTCGCGGCACAGCGCCGCCGCGTCGATTGCCAGGATGGCGGGAAACTCCGCGGCGACGCACTCGGCCGCGTCCGCCGATGCGATCAGCGCCAGCACCGCCTCCTGCACCCGTGCGGCCAGCCCGGCCGCCGCGCGCCCGGCCTCCACCACGCCGTCCGCGCGTTCGGCGAGTGCGGCGGCGTGCGTCCGCTCGGCGTGCAGCATCGCGGCCATGTGGTCGGCCAGCACCTCGCCATGCACCCGCGCCGGCGGCGCCAGGCGGCGGTACAGCTCGGCGTTGTCGGCCAGGAAGCGCGGGTTCTCGCGCAGCCACGCGGCAACGGCCTCGGCGCCGAGGCCGCCGTCGCGGGCGAGCGGCTTGGGCACGTTCAGGTGTGCGCCGCCTGCTTGAGGTCGATGATGTGCTGGCCGGTCTTCGCCCAGTCGGCGGCGAAGCTGGCCAGGCCCTTGTCGGTCAGCGGGTGGTTGTATAGCGAGCGCAGCACGGCGGCGGGCATGGTGGCGACATGGGCGCCCAGCTTGGCCGCGGTGATGATGTGCTGCGGCCCGCGCACGCTGGCCACCAGCACCTCGGTCTTCAGATACGGATAGTTCTCGTAGATCTGCACGATGTCGGCGACCAGGTTCATGCCATCCTCGCCGATGTCGTCCAGCCTTCCCACGAACGGGCTGATGAAGGTGGCTCCGACCTTGGCCGCCAGCAGCGCCTGCGCGGCCGAGAAGCACAGCGTCACGTTGACCTTGGTGCCGTCGTCGGACAGCGTCTTGCAGGCGCGCAGCCCGTCGGGGGTCAACGGCACCTTGACGGTGATGTTCTTGGCGATGTTTCTCAGCACGTCGGCCTCGCGCATGATCGGGTCGTATTTGGACTCGGTCACTTCGGCGCTGATCGGGCCGGGCACGATGTCGCAGATCTCCCGGAGGACATCCAGGATCTTGCGCCCCGACTTGGCGATCAGCGAGGGGTTGGTCGTCACGCCATCCACCAGCCCGGTGGCGGCCAGTTCGCGGATGTCGGCGATCTCGGCGGTGTCGATGAAGAACTTCATGCCCTGGTCCTCGCTCGCGTGATGCGGCACTAGCCTACAGGATGGCGGGCGCGAACAGAAGGCAGCGGCGTCTGCCGGTGGATGACGATAGGGTGGCCGGGCCGCCGCCGGCGCCCCGGCGCGTGCCGGTGCTGCTGCCGCTGCCGCTGGCCTCCGCGTTCGACTATCGCGTGCCGGACGGCATAACGGCCGAGCCGGGCGACCTCGTGCTGGTGCCGCTGGGGCGGCGCGAGGTCGTGGGCGTGGTCTGGGACTCGCCGCCCGACGAGGCGGTGGGCGACAACCGGCTGCGCCCCCTGGCGGCCGTGGTCGAGGGTCCGGCGATGCGCGCCGACCTGCGCCGGCTGGTGGACTGGATCGCCGCCTATACGCTGGCGCCAGCCGGGGAAGTGCTGGCGATGGCGCTGCGCACCAACGCATTGCGGCCCGAGCCGATGGCGTTCGGCTGGGTCGCCGCGGACGCGGCGCCGGCGGAGCCGCTCACGCCCGCGCGGCGGCGCGTGCTGGAGGCGGCGGCGGCTGGTCCGGCCAGCACCGCGACGCTGCGCGAGGCGGCGGGCGTCGGCGGCGGGGTGATCCGCGCGATGGCCGATGCCGGGCTGCTGCGCCCGGTGGCGCTGATCCGGGAGCGGCCGTTCGCCATGCCGGACCTGGATCGCGCGGGGCCGGCGCTGTCGTCGGATCAGGCGGCGGCGGCGGCGGCGCTGCGCGACGCGGTGGGCGGCGGGTTCTCCGTCACCTTGCTGGACGGCGTCACCGGCTCGGGCAAGACGGAGGTCTACCTGGAGGCCGTGGCCGCCTGCCTGCGCGCCGGGCGGCAGGCGCTGGTGCTGCTGCCGGAGATCGCGCTGTCGGCGCAGTGGCTGGATCGCTTCGCCGCCCGCTTCGGCTGCGCGCCGGCCGCCTGGCACTCGGATCTGTCCTCGCGGGTGCGGCGGACGACCTGGCGAGCCGTGGCGGCCGGCGAAGCGCCGGTGGTGGTGGGCGCGCGCTCCGCCCTGTTCCTGCCGTTCCCCGATCTGGGGCTGGTGGTGGTCGACGAGGAGCACGAGACGGCGTTCAAGCAGGAGGACGGCGTCGCCTATCACGCCCGCGACATGGCGGTGGTGCGCGCCCGGCTGTGCGGGGCGCCGGCGGTGCTGGTCTCGGCCACCCCGAGCCTGGAGACGCTGGCCAATGTCGAGGCCGGACGCTACGGCCACCTGAAGCTGCCGACCCGGCATGGCGGCGCGATGATGCCCTCGGTCGGGCTGCTGGACATGCGCGAGCATCCGCCGGAGCGCGGCCGCTTCCTCGCCGCCCCGCTGATCGAGGCGGCGCGCGAGGCGATGGCGCGCGGCGAACAGGCGCTGCTGTTCCTCAACCGCCGGGGCTACGCGCCGCTGACCCTGTGCCGCCGCTGCGGGCATCGCTTCGCGTGCCGCCAATGCACCGCCTGGCTGGTCGAGCACCGCGCGCGCAGGCTGCTGCAATGCCACCATTGCGGCCACGCCGAACCGATCCCGCCCGCGTGCCCGGCCTGCGCGGCGCCGGACAGCCTGGCGCCGGTCGGCCCCGGCGTGGAGCGCATCACCGAGGAAGCGCGCGCGCTGTTCCCCGAGGCGCGGCTGCTGGTGATGGCCAGCGACACGCTGCCCGGCCCGCACGCGGCGGCGGCGGCCGCGCGGGCGATCGCCGCGCGCGAGGTGGATCTGATCGTGGGCACGCAGGTGGTGGCGAAGGGCTGGCACTTTCCGCATCTGACCTTGGTGGGCGTGGTGGACGCCGATCTGGGTCTCGCGGGCGGCGACCTGCGTGCCGCCGAGCGCACCGTGCAACTGCTGCACCAGGTCGCGGGGCGGGCAGGGCGCGCGGAGGCGCCCGGCCGGGTGCTGTTGCAGACCTTCTCGCCCGAGCATCCGGTGATGCAGGCGCTGGCCTCCGGCGACTACGCGCGGTTCATGGCGCGCGAGGCGGCCGAGCGCCGGCCGGGATTCTGGCCGCCGTTCGGGCGGCTGGCGGCGCTGATCGTGAGCGCCGACAGCGCCGAGGCGGCCGACCTGCTGGCCCGCGAGCTGGGTCGCGCGGCGCCGTCGGGCGAAGGCATGGTGGTGCTGGGTCCGGCCCCGGCGCCGCTGGCGATGCTGCGCGGACGGCATCGGCGGCGGCTGCTGCTGAAGACGCGCCGCGACCTCGCGGTCCAGCCGTTGCTGCGGGCGTGGCTGGCGGGGGTGCGGGTGGCGGGGACGGCACGGGTGGATGTCGATGTGGATCCGGTGAGTTTTCTTTGACCTTGTGATACGAGGCGGACAGCATTCCGACCGGGCTTGTTGAACCACAGGAGGCCGCGCTCCCGAATGACCCGCCGCCTCGCCGCCATCCTGGCCGCCGACGTTGCCGCCTACTCGCGCCTCATGCACGAGAACGAGGAGGCCACGCATGTGCGGTTCATCGAGGTCCTGAGCGGTGTGGTAGAGCCGGCGATCGCCCAGCACGGCGGGCGCATCGTCAAAAGCACGGGCGACGGCTTCCTTGCCGAGTTCGGCAGCGCGGTCGACGCGGTGGGCTGTGCGATGCAGTTCCAGGACGACATCGCGGCGATCAACGCCGACGCCGCGGACGAGAGCCCGCTGGAGTTTCGCGTCGGCATCCATGTCGGCGAGGTGATCGTCGAGCACCGCGACATCTATGGCGACGGCGTCAACATCGCGGTGCGCGTCAACGGCGTGGCCGATGCCGGCGGCATCACGGTGTCCGAGGCGGTGCATGAGAACGTGCGTGGGCGCCTGTCCTGCGACTTCGAGGATCTCGGCGCCCAGCAGGTGAAGAACATCGCCCGGCCGTTGCGCCTGTTCCGCGTCCTGTCGGCCAGGCGCCGCTCGGAGCCCGCGCCGAGGCGGCCGGTCGCCCCGGCGCGGCCCTCGATCGCCGTGCTGGCGTTCCAGAACCTGAGCGGCGACCCCGAGCAGGACAATTTTGCAGACGGCATCGTGGAAGACGTCGCCACCGCCCTGTCGCGGTTCCGCGCGCTGTTCGTGATCGCCCGCAAATCCACCTCCACGCACCAGCAACGCGGCGTCGATGCGAGGCAGGTCGGACGCGAACTCGGCGCGCGCTACGTGGTGGAAGGCAGCCTGCGCAAGGTCGGCAGCCGCTTGCGCATCAGCGTCCAGGCGGTCCAGACCGACACCGGCGCGCATCTCTGGGCGGAGCGTTACGATCGCGACCTCATCGACATCTTCGCAGCCCAGGACGAGACGACCGCGAGCATCGTCGGCGCGCTGGTGCCCGCGCTGGAACGCGCCGAGATCGAGCGCGCGCGACGCAAGCCGGCGCATGATCTGGATGCCTGCGATCTCTACCTGCGGGCGCTGGCCGCGCACCGCGATCCGACGCGGAAAGGCAACGAGGAGGCGCGCGCGCTGGTCAGGCAGGCCCTGGCGCTCGATCCGCATTTCGTCCCGGCCCTGGTGCTCGCGGACGCGAGCGTGGCGAGCGGCGTCGCGAACGGCTGGCTGCCGCGCGAGGCCCTGGCCAGCGCGCTCGGCCACGCGCGCCTGGCGGTCGAACTCGCGCCGGAAGACGCCGAGGCGCTCGCGGCGCTCGCGCTGCGCGCGGCATCGGTCGCGCTCGATGCGGAGCAGGCCGTCGCCCTGGCGGGGCGAGCGATCGCCGCCAATCCGCTGTCCGCCTCGGTGTGGCGCAGGAGCGGATATGCCTGCCTGTATGCCGGTCGTCCGGAACAGGCGCTCTCGATGTTCGAGCGGGCGCGGCAACTCGGTTCCGATGACGACCTGACCTGGAGCGGCAGCGGATACGCGCTGCTCTGCCTGGAACGCGACGGCGAGGCGATCGAAGCCGCGCGGCGGGCCGCGGGCCATAACCCGGCCTCGACCGACGCGGGCCGGATCCTGGCGGCCGGCCTGGCGTTGGCAGGCCGCGGCGACGAGGCCGCCGCCGCCTTGCGGGGCCTGCTGGATCTGGACGCGAGTTGCTCGATCGAGACGGTCAGGCGGCGTTTCGGAATGACCGGGACGGGTGGCGCGCGGCTGTTCGAGGGGCTGCGCCGGGCGGGGCTTGCCGAGGCGAGCGCCGCCCCGGTTCGCAGCGGCGGCGCGGCGGCGACAGGCAATGCCGGCGTGGCCCGTGCGCTGCGCGAGCCCCGCCGCACGTTGCTGGTGAGCCAGCCGGACGTGCCGCTTCGCGAAATTGCCATCGGCGCCGCGCCGCTGCTGGTCGGCCGGGCCGCCGATGCCGGTCTGGTGCTGAGCGACCACAGGGTTTCGCGCGCGCATTGCCGGATCGTGCTGGCCGACGACCAGGTGACGGCGACCGACCTCAATTCGACCAACGGCACGCTGCTCGACGGCCGCCCGATCACCCGCACGACGGTCCTGAGGCCCGGCGCCGTGCTGGAGATCGGCTCGTGCCGGCTGGAGTATTGCTGCGAGGCGGCGGCCGATCCGGACGCGACGATCGCGGGAAGCGCGCCGGAGAGTCTGTTTGGGCTGACTGCGGCGGCAGGGACTTGCTGGCTGAACGGTGAACGCGGGAGTCGAGCCGTGATGGAATACAAGGGCTACATCTCTGGCCGGATCGACACATGGGCGTGGACGACTATCTCGCCTTCTGCGCCGAGCAGGGTCTGCCTGCGGCCGAAGGAATAAGTTTGAGAGAATGGATTTCACGCCGGCTCGAAGCAGCTTGAAAACGCTTCTCATAGGCCTGATGGCAAGTCTCGCCGCCTGCTCCCACCCCCTCCCGATCTCCCGCTTCGCGGCCACCACCCCTGCCTTCGACCCCGTAACCTTCTTCACCGGCCACACCCAATCCTGGGGCGTGCTGGAGAACCGCGGGGGCCAGCCCACCGGCATCGTCACCACCGACTGCCAGGGCACCGCCCAGGGCGCGGACGGCCTGCACATGGTCCAGCATCTGACTCTGCCGGACGGCACCGCGCAGTCGCGCGACTGGCACATGCGCCGTACCGCCCCGCAGCAGTTCGAGGCCACCGCCAACGACATGATCGGCACCGCGCACGGCGAGGCGCGGGGCAGGGCGTTCCACTGGCGCTGGGTGCTGGCCACCAGGCCCGGCGACAGCCTGCGCAACGTGGTCATGGATCAGTGGATGTATGCCGAGGCCGACGGCTCGATGGTCAACCGCACCACGATCCGCAAGCTCGGCATCATCCTGGCCGAAGTGACCGAGCAGTTCGAGCGGCGTCCCTGAGCGCCTCCCCGACCCAACCCCCGGCGCGTCGGCGAGCTGCATTGATGTGCGGCTCACATGAGCCTAAATGGGTGGCTCACATGATTGAGGCTCCATGTATCCCGTAGCAGTCGGCCCGGTGGTCGCGGCGCTGGGCGGTCCGGCCGTGCTGGGGCAGGCGCCGGCCACGCTGGCGGAACTGTCCGAGGCGGTGGCGCGGGGGCTGCCGCGAGCGGTGGTCGGCAGCGTGGCCGCAGCCGCGGCCCCGCCGCAACCGGCGTTGCGGCAAATGGTGGCGGCCCTGATGGCCTCGCCCGCAACCCTGAAACGGTCCGCCCGCCTGTCCCCCGCCGTCAGCGAGAAGGCCGAGCGGCTGGCCCGCATCGCGGCACTGGCCGCCGTGGCGCTGGGCGACACGGAACAGGCGAAGCGGTGGCTGACCGAGCCGCATCCCATGATGGGAACGAGGAGCCCGATCGAAGTGGCCGCGACCGACCTGGGCGCCCGGCAGGTGGAACAACTGCTGCTCAACATCGAATACGACCTGCCCGCCTGATTCTCGCGCGTGAAAATCTATCGGCTTGGCTCGGCCCGCTATCCGATCTGGGATGGCGCCGGTGCCGCACTGGCCGGCGGGCGTTGGAACGAACCTGGCTTCCCGGTGATTTACGCGGCCGGCTCGTTGGCGCTGGCCATGCTTGAGCGCCTCGTGCAGCGCCGCGACCTGGGCGGGGCGATGCTGGTCGAGGCGGCGGTTCCCGACGATATCCCGATTGAGCAGGCGGCCGGCCTGCCGCCGGGCTGGAACCAACTCGGCAGTCCCGAAGCGCGCGCGTTCGGCACGGAATGGCTGCGGTCGAAACGCACGGCCGTGCTGGGCGTGCCCTCGGCGGTGGTGCCGCGCGAACGCAATTTCTTGGTCAATCCCGCTCATCCCGATGCGCGGCGCGTCGCCGCTGCCCTCCCGGAACCATTAGTGTGGGATTCCCGGCTGTTCGGCATTCCCGCGGCATGACGCCAACGCACCGATCCCCGGCGAATGTGTCGTTCCGCCGCGCTGTGTTGCGCCCCTGCAACCCCCATGCTATCGGCTCGCCCGCCGGCGGAGACCCCCGCCAGGCGGGGCATCGGTCGCGCCCATTCGGCGGCCGCGAAGACGCAAACGGGGCAACGTGGCGCAAGCCGGCAGCATCTCGACCCGCGGCGGACTGCCCGATCGCTACGCCTCGGCCCTGTACAGCCTGGCCAGCGACCAGAACGCGCTCGACGAGGCCGTGGACCAGATGAACGCGCTGGGCCGGCTGATCGACGAGAACGCCGATCTGCGCCGCCTGGTTGGCAGCCCCCTGATCGACGTCCACACCGCGCAGAAAGCGATCCGCGGCGCGCTCGCCGAGCAGGGGTTCGGCAAGCTGATCCAGGATTTCGTCTCGGTGGTCGCCAGCAACCGGCGCCTCAACGCCTTGCGCGCCATCGTCGCCGACTTCGCCTCATTGGTCGCCGACAAGCGCGGCATCGTGGTGGCGACCGTGACCACCGCGCATCCGCTGAGCGACGTGCAGGAGCAGCAGCTCCGCGCCCGGCTGATCGAATCCGGCTACGGCTCGGTCGACTTCGTCAAGCGCGTCGACCCCGCCCTGCTCGGCGGCATGGTGCTGCGCATCGGCGCGCGCCTGTACGACAGCAGTCTGAAATCGCGCTTGCAGCGCCTGCAATATGCCATGAAGGGAGCCGCCTGATGGAGATCCGTCCGGCCGAGATTTCGGAAATCCTCAAGCAGCAGATCGCCAATTTCGACACCGAGGCGAACGTCGCCGAAACCGGCCAGGTGCTCAGCGTCGGCGACGGCATCGCCCGCATCTTCGGCCTGCAAAACGTCATGGCCGGCGAGATGGTCGAGTTCCCGGGCGCCGGCTTGCGCGGCATGGCGCTGAACCTTGAGACCGACAATGTCGGCGTCGTGGTGTTCGGCGACGACCGGCAAATCCGCGAGGGCGACACCGTCAGCCGCACCGGCCAGATCGTCGATGTGCCGGTGGGCAAGAACCTGCTCGGCCGCGTGGTCGACGCGCTGGGCAACCCGATCGACGGCAAGGGTCCGATCGAGGGCGAGCGCCGGCTGGTGGAAGTCAAGGCGCCCGGCATCATCCCGCGCCAGTCGGTCAGCGAGCCGATGCAGACCGGCATCAAGGCGATCGACGCGCTGATCCCGATCGGCCGCGGCCAGCGCGAGCTCATCATCGGCGACCGCCAGACCGGCAAGACCGCGGTCATCATCGACACGATGATCAACCAGAAGGGCGTCAACGCCTCAGGCGACGAGAAGCGCAAGCTGTATTGCATCTACGTGGCGATCGGCCAGAAGCGGTCCACCGTGGCGCAGATCGTGCGCATGCTGGAAGAAAACGGCGCGATGGAATACTCCATCGTCGTCGCCGCCACCGCCTCCGACCCGGCGCCGATGCAGTACCTGGCGCCGTACACCGGCTGCACGATGGGCGAATACTTCCGCGACAACGGGATGCACGCGCTGATCTGCTACGACGACCTTTCCAAGCAGGCCGTGGCGTACCGCCAGATGTCGCTGCTGCTGCGCCGCCCGCCCGGTCGCGAGGCCTATCCGGGCGATGTGTTCTACCTGCATTCGCGCCTGCTGGAGCGGGCGGCGAAGATGTCCGAGGCGCACGGCGGCGGCTCGCTCACCGCGCTGCCGGTGATCGAGACGCAGGCCGGCGACGTGTCGGCCTACATTCCGACCAACGTCATCAGCATCACCGACGGCCAGATCTTCCTCGAGACCGAGCTGTTCTTCAAGGGCATCCGCCCGGCCGTGAACGTCGGGCTGTCGGTGTCGCGGGTGGGATCGGCGGCACAGATCAAGGCGATGAAGCAGGTCGCCGGCCGCATCAAGCTGGAGCTGGCGCAGTATCGCGAGATGGCGGCGTTCGCGCAGTTCTCGTCGGACCTCGACGCATCGACGCAGAAGCTGCTGGCGCGCGGCGCGCGGCTGACGGAACTGCTGAAGCAGCCGCAATTCCAGCCGGTGCCGGTCGAGGAGCAGGTGGTGGTGATCTTCGCCGGCACCCGCGGCTACCTGGACAACATCGACGTGGGCCGCATCGGCGACTTCGAGCGCCGGCTGATCGGCGAGATGAAGTCGCGGGAGCCGGGAATCATCGAGGCGATCCGCAACGATCGCGAGATCAAGAAGGAGACCGACGCCAAGCTGGTGTCGTTCCTCGACGCCTTCACCAAGTCGTTCGCCGCCTGACATGCCGAGCCTGAAGGCGCTCCGCGGCCGCATCGCCAGCGTCAAGTCGACGCAGAAGATCACCTCGGCCATGAAGATGGTGGCGGCGGCGAAGCTGCGCCGCGCGCAGAGCCATGCCGAGGCGGCGCGGCCCTATGCCGAGCGCATGGAGCGGATGCTGGCCTCGCTGGCGAGCCAGCGTGTCCGCCAGCCCGACCGCGCCAAAGCTGCTGGCCGGCACGGGAAGCGATCGGACGCACCTGCTGATCGTCGTGACCGCCGATCGCGGCCTGGCGGGCGCGTTCAACACGTCGGCCGCGCGGCTCGCGCGCAACACCGCGCGGCGGCTGCTGGCCGAGGGCAAGACGGTCAAGCTGCTGGCGCTCGGCCGCAAGGGCCGCGACCTGCTGCGTCGCGAGCTGGCCGCCAACATGGCCGGCGACGTGAGCTATGCCGGCAAGAAGAACGTGGAGTTCGACGATGCCCGCGCGGTGGCCGAGCAGGTGGTCGGCATGTTCGACGCCGGCGAGTTCGATGTCTGCACGCTGATCTACAACCGCTTCCATTCGGTGATTTCGCAGATCCCGACGGCGACCCAGCTCATTCCCACGCCGATGCCCGAGCAGCGGCGCGACGACACGCCGCAGTCGCAGCGCGCGACCTACGAGTTCGAGCCGGACGAGGAGACAATCCTGGCCCGCCTGCTGCCGCAGAACCTCGCGATCCAGATTTATCGCGCGCTGCTGGAAAGCGCCGCCGGCTTCTATGGCGCGCAGATGTCGGCGATGGACAACGCCACGCGCAATGCCGGCGACATGATCAAGCGGCTGACGCTGAACTACAACCGCGCGCGGCAGGCCAACATCACGCGCGAACTGATCGAGATCATTTCCGGCGCCGAGGCGCTGTAGCGTATCGTTCGGCCCAGCTTTACGCAAAACCGTCATGGCCGGGCTTGACCCGGCCATCCACGCCGGCCACGCGGTGCGGCTCGATGGATCGCCGGGTCAAGCCCGGGGATGACGGTGTAAAATGTGGCGCCGTCCGTCTAGCTCTTAAGCACCGAGGAACACACTCATGGCCACCAACTCCGTAGGCCGCGTCAGCCAGGTTCTCGGCGCCGTCGTCGATGTCCAGTTCGAGGGCGACCTGCCGTATCATCCAGAACGCCCTCGATCACGCAAGCTGCACGAGCGCGATCTGGTGCTGGAAGTGGCGCAGGAACTGGGCGAGCGCACGGTGCGCTGCATCGCGATGGACAGCACCGACGGCATGGTGCGCGGCCAGGAAGTCACCGACACCGGCGGCCCCATCAGCGTGCCGGTCGGCCCGGGCACGCTGGGCCGCATCATGAACGTGATCGGCGAGCCGATCGACGAGCGCGGCCCGGTCGACGCCGTCAAACACTATCCGATCCATCGCCCCGCCCCGTCGTTCGAGGATCAGGCGGCGTCGGCGGAAATCCTGGTCACCGGCATCAAGGTCGTGGATCTGCTGGCCCCGTACCAGAAGGGCGGCAAGACCGGCCTGTTCGGTGGCGCCGGCGTCGGCAAGACGGTGCTGATCCAGGAGCTGATCAACAACATCGCCCGCGCGCATGGCGGCGTGTCGGTGTTCGCGGGCGTCGGCGAGCGTACCCGCGAAGGCAACGACCTGTATCATGAGATGATCGACGCGGGCGTGATAAAGCTCGGCGAGAACACCACCGAGGGCAGCAAGGTCGCGCTGGTCTACGGCCAGATGAACGAGCCGCCGGGCGCCCGCGCGCGCGTCGCCCTGTCCGGCCTGTCGGTCGCGGAATACTTCCGCGACGAGGAGGGCCAGGACGTGCTGTTCTTCGTCGACAACATCTTCCGCTTTACCCAGGCGGGCGCGGAAGTGTCCGCCCTGTTGGGCCGCATTCCGTCCGCGGTGGGCTACCAGCCGACGCTCGCCACCGACATGGGCGCGTTGCAGGAGCGCATCACCAGCACCAACAAAGGCTCGATCACCTCGGTGCAGGCGATCTACGTGCCGGCCGACGACCTGACCGACCCGGCGCCGGCCACCTCGTTCGCGCATCTGGACGCGACCACCGTGCTGTCGCGCCAGATCGCCGAACTGGGCATCTATCCGGCGGTCGATCCGCTGGACAGCACCTCGCGCTCGCTCGATCCGCGCATCGTCGGCGAGGAGCACTACACCGTCGCGCGCGAGGTGCAGCGCGTGCTGCAAACCTACAAGTCGCTGCAGGACATCATCGCCATCCTGGGGATGGACGAACTCTCCGAGGACGACAAGCTGGTCGTTTCGCGGGCGCGGAAAATCCAGCGGTTCCTGTCGCAGCCGTTCCATGTGGCCGAGGTGTTCACCGGCTTTCCCGGCGTGTTCGTGCCCGTCGCCGACACCATCCGCAGCTTCAAGGCGATCGTCGCCGGCGAGCACGACGACCTGCCGGAATCGGCGTTCTACATGGTCGGCACCATCGAGGACGCGGTCAAGAAGGCGGAAGGCATGAAGGCGAATGCCTGAGCGGCGCGCGGAAAAACTGAATCATGGCCACTGACCTGGAGGTCGTCTCGCCGGAACGGCTGCTGCTGAGCCGGCCGGTGGAGATGGTGGTGATCCCCGCCTATGAGGGCGAGATGGGCGTGCTGGAGCGGCACGCGCCGATGATCGTGCTGCTGCGCGGCGGCACGGTGCGGCTGTACCAGGGCGGGCAGGTGACGGACACGCTGTTCGTCTCCGGCGGCTTCGCCGAGATCACGCCAGCGCGCGTGACCGTGCTGGCCGACGAGGCATGGCCGGTCGCCGAGGTCTCCCGCGCCGAGGGCGAGCGACGGCTGGCCGATGCCGAGGCCGCCTACGCCGCCGCCGACAAGGCCGACATGCCGGCGCTGGACCGGGCGATGGACCGGATGCAGTCGGCCCGCGCGATGATCGGGGCTGCCGGCGGCTGATCGGTGGCGGCGGGTGTTGCCGGTCTGCCACAGCGTTGCCGCATCGCGCCCGGTCGCCACTCGCATCCCGCCGGTCCGGGCTATTCTGCGCATCCTCCGCGGGTCGGAGTCGTTGTCATTGTCATCGACGGCGGCCGGCCGGCGTACCACGGATAGGCATCTCGCGGCATGAAGCATTGGCGGATCGACGACGTTGCGTGGGAGCAATTCGACCCGACACGGGTCGAGCCCGAGATCGTGCCGCTGGTCAAGGCCGCCGCGATGGTCGAGCGCAACGGCACCGACTACGCGATCTATCTCAACCGCGTATTCCGCGACGATCCGGATTTCCAGCACGCAGCCGATAACTGGTCGGTCGAGGAGGTGCAGCACGGCGACGCGCTCGGCCGCTGGGCGATGCTGGCCGATCCCGGCTGGGACTACGCCGCCTGCTTCGCCCGCTACCGCGCCGGCTACACGCTGCCGCTGGATGCCGATGCGTCGGTGCGCGGCTCGCGCACCGGCGAGCTGATCGCCCGCTGCATGGTCGAGACCGGCACCTCCAGCTACTACACGGCCCTCGCCGAGGCGACCGGGGAGCCGGTGCTGCAACAGGTCTGCCGGCTGATCGCGGCCGATGAATACCGTCATTTCAAGCTGTTCTACGACCACATGCGCCGCTATCTCGGCCGCGAGCGCATCGGAATGCTGCACCGGCTGCGCATCGCGCTGGGCCGGCTGGGCGAGAGCGAGGACGACGAACTGGCCTTCGCCTACCATTGCGGCAACGAGGCGGAGGACGCGCGCTACGACCACGCGCGCTGCATCGCCGCCTACATGGCCGGCGCGATCGGCTTCTACCGCTACCGGCACATCGAGCGCGGCATGGGCATGATGCTGAAGTCCGTGGGCCTGCCGCCGCGCGGCCGGCTGTCGGCCGCGGCCTCGCGCGTGATGTGGACGGCGCTGCGCGCGCGCCGCCGCAAGTTCGTGCGCCAGGCGGCGGCCGCGCCGCGCGGGACGCGAGCGCCGCTGCCCGCCTTGCGGGAGAGCCGCCAGCAGAGCTGAGGCGGCGGTCGCATCCGCTGCATCGAAGTGCTATGACATTGCGAATGTCGGCCGCGCTTGATCCTCATCCGCCGTCGCGTATGACCCTCGACGAGTTTCTGGCCTGGGACTCGGGCAAGTGGGGTGATGCGAAGTGGCAACTGGTGGATGGCGAACCGGTCGCCATGGCGCCGACGCGGTTTACGCACGCGAGCCTTCAGGCGGAACTGGCCCGCGTCCTCGGCGAGCATTTCCTGGCGATCGGACGACGCTGCATTGTGGCAACCGAGCCAGGAGTGGTGCCGAAGGTGCAGGCGAGGGACAACTATCGAGTCCCCGATCTGGGTGTGACGTGTGCGCCCGCCGCCAACGACGCCATGATCCCCGAGCCGTTGTTGCTGATCGAGATCATGTCGCCGAACAACCGCGCCGCGACGCGGGCAAACGTCTGGAGCTACACCACCATCCCCAGCGTGCAGGAAATCCTCGTTCTGCAAAGCACCCGCATCGAGGCCGAGCTGCTGCGCCGTCAGGGCGACGGCAACTGGCCGCCCGGGCCGGAGCTGATCGCGGCTGATGGTACGCTCGACCTGCGCTGCATCGGCTTTTCCGCCCCGCTCGCCGCCCTCTACCGGACCACCTTCCTCGCCGCTTGACAGCGACCCTGCTTCTCAATACTCGAACTGATAGGTCAGCCCCACGCCGGTCCCGCTCGACGTGGTGCTGCCGGCGGCGCCGGTCGCGCTGGTGGTGCCGCCGGTGCCGACATCGGCCTCCGCCTTCAGCCGCTTGGTCAGGTCGACCTGCACCTGCGCCTGCGAGCCGCCGCCCGAGGTAGCCTGCTTGGCGCCGACATAGATCCCGGGGGCCACGTATTTGCCCGCCTCGACGCTGGCGCTGCTGCCGCCGGTCGAGCCGCCGCCGACCGACAGCCGATCCAGCCCGAGCGACTTTCGTGCCGAGGCCAGCGGGTCGAAGCCGCCCGAGGCGCCCGTCAACTGCGCCAGCGAGGCGGCGATCTCGGCAAGCTGGAACGGCCCCAGGCTGGCCGCCGACTGGCCGAACAGCAGGTGCGCCAGCACCTCGTCCTGCGGCAGCGGGGGGATGGATGACAGGGTGATCTTCGGGTCGCTGGCATAGCCGCCGACATTGAGGTTGGCGGTGACGTTGCCGCTGGTGCTGCTGGCCACGAAATCCAGCGTCGGGTCGAACTTGCCGCTGCCGTTGAACGCCACTTTCCCGGTGGTGAAGGTCAGTGTCGTGCCGGCGACGCTGATGCTGCCGCGCCGCATGTCGAAGCCGCCCGACGGCTGTGGCGCGGCGGCCGTGCCGCCGAGGTGCAGCCGGCCCTGCAATTCCGCGTCGATCCCGCGCCCGCGCACGAAAATCCGCCCCGGGGCATCCAGGGTCAGGTCCAGCCCGATGTCGGGCGGCGGCGCCGGCGGCGGCGGCGGCTTCTGGCCGGGCACGCGAACGTCCAGCACGGCCACGCTGGTCGGCAGCTTGTCGGGCACCTGGATGTTCGCCTTATCGACCGTGATCTTGCCGGCGGCATCGAGCCTGCCTTGCGCCTGTCCGCGCAGCGACAGGTCGGCGTCCAGGGTCGCCGTCAGCAGGTCGCTGGCCAGCGGCTGGGCGCGCCGCATGGCCAGGTGCAGGTCGAGCGGCATCGGGGGCGCCAGCCCGACGCTGCCGCTGGCCGAGATGGTGCCGGTTCCGGCCCTGGCGGAGAACCGGGCGATTTGCAGGTGGTCGCCGGCCGCCTGGATCAGCGCGTCGATCGCGGTGATGTGGATACCGTGGGCGAAATCCTGGAACTCACCGTCGGCCAGCCGCACCGAGCCGCTGGCGCGCGGGGCCGCCCGGGTGCCGGCGATGGCGGCATCCAGCGACAGCGTGCCGCGCGCCCGCCGGCCTGCGGCGGCCAGGATCGGGTCGAGCAGGCCGAGGTTCACCGATCCGGTCGCCCGCAAATCCATCGCCGCCGCCGGGTCGATCGGCGCGGTGCCGGTGATGGTGAGTTGGCTGCGGCCGGCGACCAGCCGCGCATCGAGCCGTGCGGTGCGGCCGGCCAGCACCGCGCTGGCGGTGATCGAGGCCGGCGGCAGCGACGCGGCCGGCCCGGTCCGCAGATGCAGCCCGCGCGCCGAGACGCGAACCGTGCCGGACGGCCGCGCCGTGCTGCCGGTCAGCTTCGCGTCGGCGCTGAGCGTGCCGTCTGCCTGCAATCCCGGTCGGCGATGCGTGCCAGGTCGGCGGTGACGTGGCTCAGGCTGGCGGTGAGGTCCAGCGTCGGCGAGACGCGCCCGGAGATGTCCAGCACCGCCTGGCGCAGACCAAGGCGCAGCCGGTCAACCGCGACCGCCGTGCCGTACGTCACCCGCGCCGGCGCCAGCAGGCGGATCGTCTGGCCGCGTGCCGTGGCTTCCAGGGCGGCGACGGCGACGCGGTGCGCCGGCACGTCCACCACCGCCTGCGTGGAGAACTGCGCCGCGCCGCCGGCGATGTTCTGGCCGCTGGCCTGCGCGCGGATGGCCAGCGCGGTCTGCGGCCCGGCCACGCGGACCCGTGCCGTGCCCGTCACGCGCCCGGCTTGCACCCCGTCGGCCGCCAGGGTCGCGTCGACTGCCATCGCGCCCAGCGGGTCCGTCACCCGCGCGTCCAGCACCAGCCGGGCGACCGAGGCGGTGCCCGGCAGCCCGGCGTGATCGGCCCGCACCTTCGCCTGGGCCGTTTGCTGGCCCCTGGAGTCGGCGATGGTCACGTCGGCATCGACCGCGCCGGTCAGCGCCTGCCCGGTCAGCCGGCGCAAATCGTCCAGCCTGGCCATGCGCAGCGTGACATGGCCGGTGGGCAGGGTGGCGCCCTTGGCCAGCGCCAGCGCCCCGTCGGCGTGAGCACTTTTCCAGTCCGCGCGATTGATGGTGACGGACATCGCCCCGTCGCCCGCGCGCGCGACATCGGCGGCCAGGCTGACCGGCGAGCCGTCGAGCGTGCCGGACGCGCGCACGTGGCCGGCCGGCGCGGTGGGCAAGCCGGTCGCATCGACGCTGGCCTCGACGTGGCCGGGAGCCATCCCCTTGGTCGCGATGTCGCCAGCCAGCGTCACCTGTGCCGCAAGGTCGTCCGTCGGCCCGGCGGCGTGCGCGTGCAGCGTGGCCTGGCCGCTCAGCGTCGGCTGTACCGCGTGCAGATCGGGCAGCGTGACGTCCGCGACCGCGTCGAGTTTTCCCCCGGTCATGGTGCCTGTCGCCGACACCCGCAGCTTGCCGCCGGCAATTTGCAGCCGCGACAGCGTGATGTCGCCGCCGTGCATGGATGCGGTCACGCCGAGCCGCGCGTCGGGGCCGACCAGCACGGGCGCGGGGGCCATGCCGCCGGTGACGCCGAGCGTGCCATCCACCGCGACGTTGGTGGTCCCGTTCGGCAGCGAGGCGACCAGATCCAGCGCCGTGCGGCCTTGCAGATCGGCCCCGGCGATAGCCGCGAACGGCGTCAGGTCCGGCGCCTCGACATGCGCCCGCACGGACATCGTGCCGGCGGTCTCAGCGGTGCCGCTGACGTGCAGCAGCTTGTGGCGCACGTCGAACGTCACCGGGCGGCGCGGGTCGGCCAGCGCCACGTCGGTCGTCAGCGTCAGCGGATCGGCCTCCAGCAGGTCGGGTCGGGGGCCCGGGATTCGCGCGCCCTCGGCGGTCGCGCGCAGCGAGACTTTGCCGCGGTTGCCCGAAACGTCCGCGGACAGGACGCGCACCGCCGCGCCGGCCGCCTTCAGCGCGTCGATGTGCAGCGTGCCGGTCGCGTCGGGCGTCGCGAACGGGCCGCTGACATGCGCGTGCAATGCCACGTCCTGGAACGCCACGCCCGGCGCGGGCGCCATCGCCGGCGCGTGCGCAGTCACGTCGAGGTCGGCGGCGAGGCCCTTCAGATCCAGCGTGCCGTGCGCATCGGCCGCCAGCCCGCCCGCCCGCACCGCGAGCATTGTCGCGGCCCCGGTCCGCGGCCCGTCGAGCGAGGCCCGCACGCTCAGCGCGCGAGATCCGGCAGGTGCGCCAGCCGCGCCACCAGGCCATGCGCCGCCTCGCCGGCGTCCACTGTGGCGCGGATCGCCGCCGGGTCGACATGGCCGCGCAGGTGATACGTGCCGCTGCCATCGCTGGCACGAAGCAGGAGGTTGGCGTCGCCGTCCTGGAACGATTCGAGGTGCGCCGAGGCATCCAGCGAAACCGATGCCGCGGCGCCGCCGACCGCCGCCGCGACGTCGATCGCCCGACATGCACCTCGTCGAAATCCCAGCGCAGCGACAGGCTGGAACTGCTGCCGCTGGACGATGCCGACGATTCGCTGCTGACCGGCAGGCGGGTCATGACGGCACGGCGCGCGGTGATACGCTCGAAATGCGCATCGCCCGACAGCAGCGCCAGCGAGGACCAGTCGAGCGCCACGTCATAGAACGTGAGCCAGGGGCCGTGCGCGTCGGACAGCGTGATGCGCCCCGCGCGCGGGGCGTCCGGCAGCCGGCCATGACGCCGCTCAGCACGATGCTGCCCGCGGTGATGGCGTTGAACTTGTGCGCCAGGAAACGCTGCCCGGGCGCGGTGTTGAGCGCGATCAGCACCACGGCCACCAGCACGATCGGCAGCAGCAGCAGGACCGCCAGGATGCCCAGCAGCCATTTCGCGGCGCGGCGCATCAGGATGGCGCCACGTCAGAAGGCCTGGCCGATGCCGATATAGGCCTCGACAATGTCGGTCTTGACGGTCGGATCCCGGTTCAAGGGCGCGGCGATGTCGAAGCGGATAGGGCCGATCGAGGTGTGTAGCGAAAGCCCGCCCCGGCCCCGATGCGCAGCGTGTTCGCACCCATGAACGGCGCGCCGCGGCTGCCCACCTCGCCCGCGTCCGCGAACACCACGAACCCGTAATTTCCCAGGATGCGCTGGCGGTATTCGACGCTGCCCACCTCGATCGAGGTGCCGCCCAGCGGCGTGCGGTCGGGGAAGGCCGGCCCGACCGACTGGTAGCGCCAGCCGCGGATCGTGCCGCCGCCGCCGGCGTAGAAACGCTGGTCCGGCGGCACGTCGAAGACGTTGGCTCCGGTGATCGTGCCGACCAGCCCGCGCACCGCGAGAATGCTGCGCCCCGGCGCCGCGCCCAGCAGATAGCGGCCGAAATCGAGATAGGTCGAGCCGGAGAGCTGCCGATGACGAATGCCGAGGACGGCTGCCTGGTGCCGTCGGCGTTGGTGCCGCCGCCGAGGCTGTAGGTGGGCGTCACGCTGAGCGTGGCGCGGATGCCGCGGATCGGGTCGAACAGCGAGTTGGTGCTGTCGTACGTGACCGAGAGCGGCACCTGCGGCAGCGAATAGGTGCGCTTGACGCCCTCCTGCTCGATCCGCGCCTCCTCGAACGACAAGCCGCCGCTGACCGACAGTTGCGGGTCGAGCTTGCGCGTGACGATGGCGCTGACGATGGCCGCGCTGCGGTCGTACGCCTCCAGCGATTCCTTCAGCGCCTGCGCGTTCAGCGCCAGGCTTTGCCCGCGCGCGTACCAGTCCGGAAAGGTCAGCAGCGCGCCCACATTGTAGCCCGGCTGCCTGCTGGCCGAGCCGCCGAGTTCGGTGGCCGAGGCGCTCAGCACCAGCACCTCGGCGTTGCCGAACATGTCCCGTTGCGTCCAGCTCGCGGTGGCGCTGCCGCCCTGGTCGGTGGAGAAGGCGGCGCCGAGATCGACCGCGTGCAGCGGGCGCTCGGCCACCCGCACGAACAGCGGCATCTGGCCCATCGCGTCGAGCGCGTCCGGCTGGGTGATGCGCACCGAGGCCAGCGCCGGGACGGAGGCAAGATCCTGCCGTGCCGCCTCGATCTTGCGCGGGTCGTAGCGTTGCCCCTGGTGCAGCAACAGGCGGCGGCGGATGTAGCTTTCGTGCAGCCGGCGCTCGCCGCTGACCGCGATCGGCCCGATGTCGGCGACCGGACCAGCGTTCACCTGATAGGCCACGTCCAGCGTTCGCGCGCCGACGTTCAGCGTGGCGACGGGAGCGGCCACGCGGGCCAGGGCCGGCCCTCGTCGCGCAGGGTCGATTGCAGCGCATCGCCCGCCGCCAGCACCGGGGCTGCCTGCGCCGGGTCGCCGGGCTTGATGGCCAGATGCGCCCGCGTCCCCGGCGGCACGTCGCCGGACAGCGTGACGTGGCCGATGCGGAACAGCGCATTGCGGGTCGGCGTGATGACCACCGGCACCGGCGGCTTGGCGGGCGCCGCATCCAGCTT
>CAVWVK010000002.1:0-690000 GCA_963758455.1 uncultured Pseudomonadota bacterium
CAGCGCCGCAGGAAGCCTCTGATTGGCTTGTGAAAATAGGCGAATGCGAGGATCACCCAAGAACGGTGACACGGCCGCGTTGAAGGCGTCGGTGGAACCGTCGTCCACGATGATCAGTTCCAACGCTGATAGGTCTGGGCGAGGACACCTGCGATCGCCTCGGGCAGCAGGTCCGCGTGATTGTAGACTGGCAGGTACAATGCTAACCAGGCCACGCTCACCACAGGCGGCCCCAACGACACGGCTCTCCAAAGTGCGATTGATCGAAACCAAAGGTGGTCTTGGATGCGACCGTGCGAGCGCCCGACTTTCCTGCCCCCGTTCGAGCACCCGGACAACGTCAAGCAGGTGGTCCTGCGCTGGTAGCGGGTGACCGGAGTTCGATGCTCCTCCGGAGGATCTGACCGCTTCCGCGTACAAACCCGGCGACGCCGCCGTTGTGCAGTTGGGCACTAAAATGGCGCGTTACGCGGGCCAGTCGCCAAGCCTTGCTGCGCCGCAGCTCGGCGAGCCGGGCCAGTGCCTCGGTGATTGCGACTTTGAGAGCATCAGCCTGCCCCTCAGCTTCGCGAGCGCGTCGTTCCGCTTCGAGCAGATGCGCCCCAATCTGCCCATTGGTGAGCTCGGCCTGAACAGCACGGGCCTCCGCCGCGGCGCGCCGTCGCCGACTCTCGAACGCCTCCTTTTCCGCAGCCCGCAGGGCACTTCGAGCCTTGGCATGCTCGACCCAAGCCAGCTCTTCGCGCTCCACCGCCTGCGCGGCTTCCGCTTTCACCGAGGCCGTCGCGGCCTTGGTCGAAGCTACCTCCGCCTCCGCCAGCGTCGCTCGTTCGACGGTCCGCGCGTTATCACGCGCCGCCTCTGTTGCTTCGGCCAATGCCGCCCGTGCCTCCGCCGCCCTCACCTCCGCTTCTTGCGCAAGAGTAACCGCGGCCCGATGCTCGTCCACCAGACCAGCAAGGCGCAACGAGCCGGCGGCCAGGCGCCTCGCGGCAATTTGCGGATTGGCGAAACGAAGGCCTCTCGGTACGCAGGCGATGACACCTCGCAAGCGCGCTGGGCGATCCGCGCCGAAGCATCCGGCCGGGCATAGACTAAAATGACTTGCCATCCGCGCCACTGGCTCCCGGGCCAGTCAGCGACATCAATTTCATTGAAAAAGACGAGATCGAAGTCGTCACCCAAATGCGGCCGAATGTTAGCATAATCGAACCGGCTAAAGTGTTCATCGATTCCCCCAGGATCTTTGAAGGGCACAAGCAGCCAGAGGAAATCCCGAGCTCGGGGCGCAAGGCGCCCCAAGACAGCGTAAGGGTCATGAAAGTGTTCGAGTGTATTCGAAGAAAATATGACGTCGAACTGTCGATCTTCTTCGAGCAGATCTCCCCCCACGAGATCGAGGCCAGGGAAGAGACGTCGCCCTTCGGCGACCGCAATCTCAGATATATCGTAGCCGGTCACGGCCGATTTTGGGAATGTGCGTGCGAGGTCGCGCGCGCCGTCGCCAATTGCGCAACCCCAGTCGCAGACGGACAACGCGCGCTCGCGGATCTCGTCCAATAGCCAGGCCGGCGATGCGCTTAGCGCCACGTGGGCGAAAAAGGCGGTTTGAACACGCCCTTGGTGCTCCTGCCAGTCGCCTTCGAAGCGACGGTCCCAGTATTCTTTCGAATTGACTTCATACTCAACGCTCGCCATTCGATCTATCGACCTGTCCACTCGATTGTTCGCCAACGCCGACCCCTGCTCGATCCAGCTACCCGACTACCCATAGCGGCTTGTCGCGGTCGCGGCCATGCCCGACCGACGCTGCCGTTGCGAGGCGACAGTGTGCCCCAAAAGACGAAGTCCGGGCACTCCGCTCGTTTGTGTTGCAGCCGAACGCATAGGCTGCCACCATCATCGCACCTTTCTTCCGCGTTTCGTCGATGCTGGCGTTCGCGGAACGACGGCCCCCAACCGCTCGATGGTAAATACATGGCTATGCCACGAGTAGAATTACCCCTCCCGAAATCAAAACTATTGCCGCTATATGGGCGCTGGATAGCGGCTCAGCGAACACATAATAGCCTATCAACGTTGCCGCCACATAGGAAACCGCGGTGCAGGGGAGCGCAACGGACATCGGTATGCGCCGCAGAGCTAAGATGTATAGGACTGCAGCCGAACCGTAGAGGAAAAAGCCCAGCAGCGTCCGCCAGTCAAACAGCTGATGCAAGAACGTGTCCGCCTCGGCGCCCGCCTTGAGCAACGCCTGCCCCATCATGCTGATAACAATGGCCGCGAGCAGGACAGCCCAAGAGCTCATTCCGGGTTGCACGATACCGGTCCGCCGCGATGCAGCCGACTGTACGACGGCCTGTGGTTTTCCACCTGAAGAAAGGAAAGTACGACCCACGTATTCACCAAGGACCCCAAGGATCAAAGACTGGATACCGGACAACAGCAGCAACACCGTCATAATTGACGCCCAGCCGGAGGGAAGCGAGCGTGAGGTCAGCGCCTCGGCAATCACCGCCACTGCCCCGACGCCGCCGCCGAGCGCCATGGCAACTCCCGCCCAAACCGCTAGCCGCAGCGGAGCGAGAGAGAAGCTGGTCGCAAGGTTCAGCCAGAGCCGGATCAGGCGGCGCATCGTGTAATTGGACCGGCCATGCGTGCGAGGTAAGTGGAGGACCTCAATGCTGTCAATCCGCTGGGTCGATTGCATGATCAACCCGTCCACATAGGGGTACGGGCCGGAGTAGCGCGTTATGGCCTGCACGATGAACGCTGACATGCAACGAAATGACGAAAGGTAGAGTCCCGAAGGTTTGTCGAGGAGCCAGTCCGCGACCGAGTTGGCGAACCGGCTGCCGAAGCGACGCCATCCCGCTTGTGCCGTGACTGCATACCGGGAATAGACCACGTCCCAACGATGTAGGCGAGCGTGGTCATAGATTCGAACGACCTCGTCGACCGGGTTCTGTAGATCGTCGTCCATTGTGACTACATAAGCGCCGCGGGCGTGGCGGAGGCCGGTCATTACTGCATTGTGCTCTCCAAAGTTCCGCGAATGTTCGATGTACAGCATCGGGACGGTGGCCTCACGCACCAGATCGGCGCAGACAACGTCGGAGTTATCGGGACTGCCGTCGTTTACCAGCACGATCTCAAGGCCGCCGGCCGGCGACACTTCGGTCAGCGCCCGCACTAACGTACGGATGGTGACCGCGCCCCGATACACCGGGATCACGATCGAGAGTCCGATGCCGCCCTCCGTCATTCGCTGTGGCCGGCGGGGGCAAGCGCGTCCAATTTTGAGGTTCGCCGGCAGGAGACTCCCAACAGGCAAACCAAAATCAGGCACACGATCACATTCAAGGCCGAAAGAAGCACCGTTCCGACCGCGGCGGGTGCGCCCGAGCCAACGTTGAGACCGTAGAAGAAGAGAACGTTCGACACTGCTAGCGCCGATATCGTTGTGAGATAGAATTGACTAAGGGCGCCCCCATAACACGCAACAAAGGCCAGGCACATGACGAGGAACATGTGGTTTTCATGGACGCCGGTGTTGAAGGTGAATTGTGCAGCCTCACAAGTCGTAAGGGCCAAGAGGAGGGTCAGTCGGTCCCTCCTCCCAACAGCAAAAATTGCCAACGCCCCGAGGTAGGCCAGCCAGAAAAGGTCTCTCGAAAGAATGCGCCAGGACGGGTTGAGTGCACTCATAGCGACGATGGTGTTGCCATGCAGCAGTTCGACGCCCGTCGCGTGTCGCATCTCTAGCCACCCTGTGACAATCCAGTCGAGATTGAAAGCCTGGCCGCTGAAATAGGGATCATCGGCGGCACCGAGAAAAGCATGGGCTGTCGCGGCGGGCCCGAATACCGCAACGATCAAGGGGACGCAGATAGCGGTCGGCGCTACCCACCCAAGGGTTCGGGCGCTCCAGCGACCGTCCAGCGCGTAGATCAGAATGACTGGGGCAAGGACGACCGGCTGCCATTTGATCAGGCCCGCTATCGCAAGCAAGACGCCGCCGAGTGCGAATTGGCGATGTTCCATCGCGAAAACAGCCAGCAGAACGAAGGGCAGATAGAAGGCGTCCAGATAGCCTAGCAGCAGCCCGAACGGGGTGATCAAAAGCCACAACAGGCACGCCGCCATCCAGGAACGATAGCGCACCAGCACGATGAGAGCGGAGGCCATCTGGAACAGCCCTATGGCCAGCTTCAAGGCCACAAAGTCGGGTAGCTCCACCGACCGACCGATCGACACCGCTAGCCACAACAGGAAAGGCCCCAGCGGTGGGTAGTCGGCTATCGCGGCATAACCCGCAAACGGGCCGGTTCGCACAAGACTGTCCGCCCACCGGAGAAAAATTGCGACGTCGGGTGTCCCAGGTGAGTTCAGCAGCACCGCCGAGAGCCCGACGACGAGAAGAAGTAGGCAAAGCCCTTGCGCGGCGGTCGGTATTGCGCTGCTTGACGCGGATTGTGCCTCGCGCGCCCCAATGCCTCCTCGGTCTTTCACGACAAATAGCGCCGAATGGACCGCACCAGAGATTCGTGGCGGCGGCCATCAAGCCCAACGTTCTGTGCGGTGGCGAGAACCGACGATAGAATAACACCAGCCAGTGCGGCGCCCGCTCCTAAAGCCGACACAGCACCTCACAAACGCGGTGAACCTGCGGATCCGTCAACTCTGGATATATCGGCAAACTCAACACCTGAGTTGCCGCCAGTTCCGTCGCTCGGCATCCGAGGGGGCCGACATAAATCCGGTCGGAGTATGCCGGCTGCAGATGCACCGGGACGGGATAGTGGATCGCTGTGCTGACGCCTTCCCCCGCCAGGCGGCGCCGGACGGCGTCCCGATGCGGGACGCGGATAACATATTGATGGAAGACATGCAGACAATCGGGCCTCCGTCGCGGGGGTGCGATGCCCGATTCCTTCAGCGCGGCGTCATAGTCGTCAGCGATCTGTTGCCGACGCAGGTTCTTTGTGTCCAGGCGTGGAAGCTTGACCCGCAACACCGCCGCCTGAATCTCGTCGAGACGGCTGTTGATTCCAGCAACATCAGAAATGTACCTACGGCGCCACCCATATTGCCGCAGGATGCGCATCTGTTCGACGACGCCCGAGTCGCTCGTTGCGACCGCACCAGAGTCCCCGATGGCGCCCAGGTTTTTCGTCGGATAGAAACTGAAGGCCGCGACGTGACCCAGCGTGCCGAGCTTTCGACCAACATAGGTTGCTCCATGGGCCTGCGCACAATCCTCGATCACCTTGACGCCGTGGCGCTCCGCAGCCGCAATAATCGGACCGAGATCGGCTGTCAGACCATAAAGATGCACTGGAATCACTGCTCGAATCGGGGGCAGACCCGCCGGTGGGTTGGCTAGTGTAGCCGCCAGACCCACGGGATCCATCGTGTAATAGTCTGGATCGATATCGACTAGAACCGGCGTGGCGCCGGCCATCTCGATGGCGGCAACCGTCGCCACCGCGGTATGCGACACGGTAGCTACGGCGTCTCCGCGGCCGATGCCGAGACCGCGAAGCGCGAGCACCAGCGCATCCGTTCCGCTCCCGCACCCGAGCGCGAACGTCGCGCCCAACCACGCGGCGAACTCTGTCTCGAACCCCGTACCGGCTTCCCCTAGAATGTAGTGACCGGAGTCAAGCACCTCCATTATGGCGGCATCAACCTGGGCTCGCGCGGCCTGGTATGACGCTCCGGGATTCGCCTGAGGAATCGTGGGGTGTACGGATGTCATGCTGGGCTCAGAGATAGTCCGCCAGGCGCGACTTGAACCAGGCAAAAGAGCGGGCAATGCCCTCGGGAAGGCTCACGCGCGGTTGCCATCCCGTAGCCCGTCGGAACAGCGAGTCGTCGGCGTGGTAGCTTCCAATATCAATGCGCGCGCGATCCTCGGGAAAGTCTCGGACCACGTATCGAGCTTCGGGGCCGGCGATCGATACCACCATATCCGCTAGCGCCCGCAATGACACCGGCGGTGAACCACCAAGATTGAAAATCTGCCCATGGCACGCGGACGTTGTGGCGGCTAGCAGGAACGCCTCGGTCACGTCGTCGACAAAGGTCAGGTCGCGCAGCTGATCCCCTCCCCAGACCTCGAATGGCGCTCCGAGCAACACAGCACGGATCCAGCCTGCCAAGAAGGTCTGGCGCGCATCCCGGATCCGAAGGCGTGGTCCGTAGCAGTTGGTCAGCCGAAGCGACACTACTGGGCGTCCCTGGACGCGATTCTCCAGCATCCAGGTACTGCTCCCCTGCAAACTTTGATACGCCATTGGTATCCACCGGGGCAACGGGATGGCCCTCGTCGACAGGCAGGTTTCGCGGCCGTCCGTAGAACTGTCGGGTTGACGCATGGACCACAACGGCCTCGGGTGCGGCTTCGCGTACGGCAGCGATCAGCCGCACCTGTGCGACAGCATTGACATCGAGATCGGAGAGCGGATCGGCTTGGCCGCCCATGTGGCTCGTCTGTGCGGCTAGATTAAAGATGATCTGCGCGCCCTCGCACAGCTGGCGCATATCGACGTTCCGAATGTCCGCCCGCACCAGCCGGACATCCGCCCCCTCCAGATTGGCCGCATTGGCGCCCCCACCGAACAGAAAGGCATCCACGGCTGTCACGCGCGCGCCGCGCTCCGCGAGCGCAATGCTCAGGCTCGCGCCGAGGAAGCCCGCTCCTCCGGTCACGAGAACACGCGCGCCTTGAAGAGTGTTCAATCGTTCACCTGTGCCGCCGGTCACGGGCAGATGGCCACCGCCATCACGGAGCCGCCAACCGGCAGGCGAATTCGCTGCTCCCACCTCAGAATCTGCGCCGCGCCAGCGTTCAAGAGGGGATGCACGGGCGCCACATCCGAAGGTGCGTCGGGACAGCTGGCCAAAAACCGGCGGCGCAAAATCATCAGCGGCAAAAGAAAGCCGTTCCAGTAGCGTACCTGTGAAAGCGTAAACCCCGCCTGTTGAAGGAGACTCGTTAGCTGCGAGGCAGTTACCCGGAGCCCGTTCTGCACCCGCCGGTCATGCGACGAGTACAGCCACATGAAAGCCGGCATGTTCAGGATCAACGCGCCACCCGGCCGCAAAACCCGCCGCATTTCCAATAGCGCCACGTGCGGCCGAACCCCTTGGTGACAAACGACATCCGCGCTGATCACAGCATCGAAGGCGGCGTTCCGAAAGGGCAGCGCATCGATACTGCCAATCGTAATGGCAGCCGACGACTTATGTCGCGCTCTCGATACTGCCAACGGATCACTGTCGCAGCCGGTGAGCAAGAGACCAGGTCGCTGGTGAGCCAATTTCCTTAGGAACCCCCCTGTCCCGCACCCCGCGTCCAGCACTCGTCCCTGCGTCAAGGACAACGCCTCAAGCAGCCGAGCATGCAGAGCCTGATACCACCAAAGCCGCTCTTCCGCCTCATCCATCAGCTTATATTCGACCGCGTCCACGCCCCCAATAAAAACGATCAGCTGTGATGTCGCAAGCGGCTCGGGCGGGCAGGCTCCTCCGTTCCGCCCCCGTGAACGTCAAGCCATTCTGGCCCGCCACCCCTCTCTTCGCGTTCCTGGTTGCGCCGAAAGGACTCCACCGTGCGCCAAACTTGCTGGTGCCGATATTGCGCGGGCGCCCGCCGACACCGCGGCGGGCGCTCGGGGCGCTGGGGCGGCGGTTGCCAAACTACGACAGACCACGTCTCCGTCGGGCGGCCCAGGAACCGATTGAAGGAGGCATTGCCGACTCGAATGGGCAATATGACTGGCAGCTTGCGCGTGGCCGGGCGCCGCGCGTCGTTCTCGCCTCGGCTGCAGCAGGGGACGGTTTGGCATCGGGACGGTGGCCGAGACGGACATGACAAATTCACGCGCGGCCTGGAGCACTCGGTGCCCGGAAGAGAGGCGCCAGGCATTCTGTGTTAAATGGACGATGGGCGCGCTATGTCTTGCTCCACGTCTCGCAGGGGTGACCATCTCTAATACCGCTGAGCGCCCGATCTTGACTCGGGGGGTTTCCCCGACGCGGCGGGGCGTGATTCGCTGTCCCAATTTTTTGGGGGAGAGCAGCGATGGCGGGTCTTGAGATCAGTCGCGAGCGAACCGGGACGGAACTGCGATGCTGGGCGAAACGCGCGGACAATCCGCGGGCCGCCGCGCGGGCCTTCGCCATCGCCCACGCGCTGGAAGGCATGTCGCGCGCGGAGGCGGCCCGGCTGGCCGGCATGGAACGCCAAGCGTTGCGCGATGCCGTCGTCCGCTACAACGCCGAGGGGCTGGCCGGTCTGACGGATCGACCCAAATGCCGAGCCTCGCGCCTGACCGATGGGCAGCAGGCGACGTTGCGGGCGCTGATCCTGCGCGGTCCCAGCCCCGAGCGTGACGGCATCTCTGCCTGGACGCGCGCGGACATCGCGCGGCTGATCGAGCAGCGCTTCGGCCACCGCTACCATGTGTCCAGCCTGAGCAAGATCCTGCGCGGACTCGGTTTCTCGCGACAGAAAGCCCGGCCGGTCCACCCCAAGAGCGATCCCAAGGCCCAAGCGGCTTGGCTCAAAAAAGCAGCTGCCGGCGACGCTGGCCGAGGTCGCCGCCGCGCACCCGGACAAGCGGATCGCGCTGTACTTTCAAGATGAAGCACGGCTCGGCCAAAAGGGGCGCGTCTGTCATCGCTGGTGGCTGCGCGGGCTGCGCCCGCCCGGCCTGGTCGATCAGCGTCACGACTTCGCCTATGTGTTCGCCGCGGTCGAACCTGCCACGGGCCGGAACTTCTGCTTGGTGTTGCCGGAGGTGTCGACCGAGGCGATGAACCGGTTCCTCGCCGACTTCTCGCTCACCGTGCCGGCCGACACGCACGTCATCATGACCCTCGACGGCGCCGGCTGGCACACCAGCCAGGCGCTGCTTGTGCCGGACAACCTCTCGCTGTTGCGCTTGCCGCCCTACGCGCCAGAACTCAACCCGGTCGAGCGCGTCTGGCTGTTCTTGCGCGAACGCCACCTCAGCCACCGACTGCACCACGACTACGACGCCATCGTCGATGCCGCCTGTCACGCCTGGCGCCAACTCACGCCCCAACGCCTCCGTTCCCTCTGCGCCTATCCCTGGATCGCCCGGGTCATTTCATAGACTCGGCGGTATAAAATATGTCCCCAGTCTCCGAGCGCCCACCAGACCTTCGAGCCGGACCATCCGCCTTCTTGGCCGAGAGATGGTCGCCCTCGATCCGGCGTCTGGCAGTCTACGCCAGGTGGTCGTGCCAGTCGCTGCGGTCGCCCCCGGAGCCCTCTCCGCTGCCTCGGGTGCCTTCAGAAGGCGTCCTCCCATTCCCCGAGCTGTTTGCACGGCGCCTGGACGTCAAGGACCATAGCGGGCCTCCGGCGACAAAGCGCCCGGCGCCGAAGGAACGGCCCAGATCAATTCGGTCCTCGGTCAGAAAGCGCGCGATGCGCCGGCAACGCCGGGGCTATGCACCCGCCAACCTCGGCGACGTTCGGCTACACCTGTCCCGTCCCCAATGCGGCGCGGTGGCCCGAACGGCATCCGCGCCGGCGGGTGGCAGCCCTTCGTGACCTCGGCTGGATCGCCGTGCCGAAGCGAGAAATTCGCCCCTGCGTTCGGCCTCGATCGCCTCACGAACGACGTCAGCCACCCGAGCGCGGCGCGTCGCCGCCGACGGCACGGGCTAGCGGTGGCACGGGCAAGGCGATGGTCGGAGCGTGTTGGCAGGAGGGTCAAACCGTGCTTCTTGCCAGGTTCCGCCGCGTCGCGCAGCAACGCATATTGACGCTGCGCCACTTCCCTCCTCCGCGCTCGCTTCAAGGGGTAGTCCGCTGACGCGGTTCGGCGTGGAACAATTCAGCCCGTGCACCGAAGTCGCGACCACATGGACCTCTACATCATCGGGCCCGACGACGACCTGGAGGCCGAGATGGCGACAAGTACCGCCAGCGGAGCCGTTGGCGATTGGCGAGGGCGTAGAGATTGCCGCCACCTGGCAGGTGCCCATGTTCAAATCGACCGACACGTCGAAGATGATCAGTGTCACCGTCATCGTGCTCGAAGCAGTTTCTGCCGAGATCGCGACAGAAATCATCACAGGTTGGCTCATGCGTTTCAAAGGCAAGGCCGAGAAGATCGTCATCGAACGCCAGGACGTCGAATTCGACGAGGGCAAGCTCAAGCATGTCATCCAAGACAGGCTCTCCCTTGAGCGCAATGTATGAAACTGCGCATGTCACCGCATCCGGAGCTAAGTGTCCGTCCAGGATCATCTAGAGTCCGATAAATCGCTTCTCACTCCATCACTGCAGCCCCAATTCGTAGGAGCCGCCCGAAGTGGACCGTTAAGAACTGTGCCCGGTATGACCGCAGCAAGCTGCGCTACCCCAGCGACCTGACGGATGAGGACGATCGACCGGCCGGACCGCTTTCGAAGGTCGCGCGACGTCGGCGCGCATCTCGGCCTGACGCCACGGCGATACCAATCCGGAGAAACCGACGTGCAGGGCCGCATCAGCCGGTGCGGCGACGAGCTGGCCCGCACCGCGCTCTACGAGGCGGCCCACTCGCTGCTGATCCACGGCACGAAATGGTCGGCGCTCCGGGCGTGGGGTATGAACGTCGCCAAACGTCGCGGCATGGCATGGTGCGCGCCCGTGTCGCGGTGGCCCGCAAACTGGCGATGATCCTGCACCGCATGTGGACCGACGGCAGCGAGTTCCGCTGGGCCAAGCAGACCGTCACGGGCGCGGCCGCGGCATAAGGAGAGGAGTTTCAGTTTCCCCCTGACGAGGGCGGAGCCGCGTCGTTCCCGTGGGGACGATGGGCGAGGCGATCTCGCTGAGAAGTCCGGAGCCAGAGGGCAGCGACGCCCCGAAAGGTCGCGGGATAGATTGGGACGCCTCGCCCTCCTGACCCCATCATGCGGCGGCCACGCGCTGACCGCGAACAGAAGCGAGTGACTCACGGGAATAACTTGGGGCGAGAGAAAACAGCCTGACGCCCATAACCCAAATCACAGAAGACTGAAAGTGTCGTTTACTGTTGCCCGACGGATACATAATGCGAGACCACAACTGTTCGAATAGCCCGTGCATATGTATCACTACGTCAAGAATTGAGGCAATAAGGAGCGCTCGCAGTGCACGTCAGCGACAATTGGTCGGTCGGGCATAGCCTGGACTTTCCCGTTGAGTACCTGTGCCCGGGCACTTACGCTTGGGGCGATGCTTTTGCGCTCGCGGCGGGTCTGGGGCAGGGGGGGTAGCGCAACTTTCGGTGTTCGTCGGAGGTGCACTTAACTCTTCCGCAACCGCGCGGCGTATGGCTGCAGCGCGTGAAACAGGTCGAGATAGAGCGCCCGCCGCCGTTGGTGCGCGATATGGTGCGCCGCCCTCGGGCAATATTGTGCGGCAAAGCGAACCTGGCCGGCCGCGTTCGCCAGCGAACTCATGGACCCCGATCGCCTGTCCCGCCAACATCGCCGCACCCAGACAGGACGCATCGTCCACCAATGCGCGCTCCACCGTGCGGCCGAGTATGTCCGCCTTGATCTGCAACCACAGGGCGGAGCGCGCGCCGCCGCCAATCGCACGCAGCCTGCACACTGCGACGGCCGCCGCGTCCAGGGTGTCCAAGCCGATCGCCTGTTCATAGGTGATGCCTTCCAGCAGGGACCGGAGGATGTCGCCGCGACGCGTCTCAAAGCGCAGGCCCAGAAGCGCGCCGCACGCATTCTCGTCGCCCAGTACCGACCCGGTGCCGGCGAAATGCGGCAGCAGCAGCGGACCCGTCGGGATGCAATCCTCTGTTTCCGCCAGCATGGCGCCGATTCCATCATCGGCGGCTCCCGGGCGCCGCGCCGGCGCGGCGCCCATGGCCTCGCGATACCAGGCCAGCACACGGCCGCCGGACTGGCTGCCGACCAGTGCTACGAAGCGGTCGGGCACGACATGCGGCTAGCAGGGTATCCCCTGGGCCGGCAGCGCCGAACGGAAATCGGGTAGTACCGCGACAATCGCTTCCGTAGTGCCGATGGAATAGAGCGCGGTGCCAGGACTGATCACGCCGGCGCCGAGCGCGCCCATCGGCTGGTCATGGCCACCCTGCACCACAGCCACATCCTCCGGCAATCCGAACGCGCGGGCAATCGCGGCGGGAATGCAGCCGAGCCACTCGCCGCTGGGACGGATCGTGGCCAGCCGATCTTCGCCGATCCCGGCGGCATCCAGGGCATCCGGCCACCAGCAGCCGCGGCCTATGTCGGAGGCCATGGTCCGCGCGGCCATGGTCGGATCGATCGCGGGCTCCAGCCCCAGCCGCAGCAGCGCGAACTCGCCGAAACAGAGATACTTCCATGTCGCTTCGTGCAGCGCGGGATCGTGCCGCCGCCACCACATCAGCTTTGGCAGAGATGGCAGGCTGCTCACCGGCTGCCCGGTCGTTTCATGAATGCGGGCGGCCCCGAGCCGCTCCTCCATATCCCGCGCCTCGGCGGCGGCCCGCGAGTCGAGGCTGATCGGCGCCGGCGCGAGGCACCGCCCGGCGCGGTCGACCGGCACGATCGCCTCTCCCTGAACCGAGAGGCAGAGCGCACGGATGCCGCGGGCGAAGGGCGCCGCGGCGACCTGCCGCAGGCAATCCTCCGCCGCCCGCCACACCGCGTCCGCATCCAAGTCGAACCGCCCGGGCCCTGGATTGTTCACGGGATAGGTCCGGCAAGCACGCGCCAGCAACATTCCGGCCGCGTCAAAGGCGACCAGCTTGCACAGGCTGGTCCCCAGATCGAGGCCGAGCAGGACTGGCTCGCGCATCGACCGCGGCGGCGCTCAGTCGAAGGTCGGCGAGGGCAGGTCGGCGATATCGGCGGCAGTGAGCGGCTTGACCCCGCCCAGCGCCTCCGCCGCCCAGCAGGTCTTGGCATAGGCCTCGACCACCTCCAGCCGGTGATAGGCTTCGCGCACGTTGCGGCCGACGGCGATCGAGCCGTGGTTCTGCAGCAGGAAGACGTTGTGGCCGCGGCAGTACGGCGCGATCGCCGCGGCGAGTTTTGGCGAGGACGGGCGGCCGTAGGGGACGAGCGCGATGTCGCCGATCACCGCGATCAGCTCCGGCAGGATGTCCTTCGGCAACGGGCGGCCGGCCGCGGCAAAGGCCGTGCTGAACACCGGATGTCCGTGCGCGACGCCGCCGGCGCCGGGACGCTGGCGGTAGAATTCCAGATGCATGTAACGCTCGGACGTGGGCGCGCGCTCGCCCTCGACCACGCGGGCGTCGAGATCCAGACGCACCAGCATGTCCGCCGCAACCTCGCCCTTGTTCACGTTGGACGGCGTCATCCAGACGGTGCCGTCCGCCGCCCGTGCGCTGACATTGCCCTCCGTGCCGGCGATCAGGCCCTTTTGCGCCATCAGATGGCAATAGCGGACGATGTCCTGCTTGACGTGCTCCGTCATGTGCCGCCCCCGCCGGCGGCCCCGCCATCGTCCGCGCGAGGCGGCGGCGGCACCCGCTTCTTCGCGATCTCACGCTCGAACAGCGTCTCCTCGTCGACGAAATGCGGCTTGCGCGCGTGGCGCAGCGCCAAGCCAACGCAGAGCATGTCAATGATCGCGAGTTGCGAGATGCGCGTGGCGATCAATTCCCGCGTCACCCGCGACCGCCGCACCGAGGAGAGCAGCACGGTCTCCGCCAGCTCCGTCACGCGGCCGCGCGGATTGCTGGTCAGCACGATGCGCGTGCAGCCGCGCCGGCCCGCCGTCTCCAGCGTCTCCACGACGTCCCGCGTCTGCCCGGAATAGGTGATGGCGAAGAACACGCTGCCCGCCGGCGGAGCGGCGGCGAGTGCGGCGAGCACATGCGGATCGCAGTACACGCTGGCGACGAGACCGAGGCGAAGGAAACGCTGATAGGCGTCGGCCGCCACCGGATACGAGCTGCCAAATCCCATCAGGTGGATGTGCCGCGCCTCCAGCAGTTGCTTCGTCGCCCGTTCCAGCGTCTCCGGATCGACGAGGCGCAAGGTGTCCAGCAGCGCCTCGGAGTTGGATTCGACGGTCCGCCGGGCGATGCGCGCGAACATCGCCGCGGGGGCGCCCTCGGCCTCCGGCTCCGCGGCGGCGAGCCGCCGGCCGCGCGCCAGCCCGCGGCTTTCCGCGAGCGCGAGGCGCAAGCCGCGGTAGCCGTCGAAGCCGAGGGCGCGGCACAGGCGGAACACCGTCGTCTCACCAACGCCGGTCGCCGCGGCCAGGTCGGAGATCGACATGCCGGCCGCCTGCTCCTGGTGCTCGGTGATCCACTGGGCGGTGCGACACACCGCGCTCTCGGCGGAGAGCGCGACGGTGACGAGGGCATGCGGCAGGTCGGTTCCGCCGGGTGCCTCCGCGCCGACGAGAAGTTTTCTCTTTACATGCATTTCGTCGGAAAGTTACTTTTGCGCTTGGCGCCCCGTCAAGCCTGCCCGTCAAGCCCGCCGCGCATCCGCAGGCCGACCGGCGTCCGAAGGCGGCATCAAGCCGTGCGCCAAGACAGGGAGGGGAGTCGATGAAGCGACAGCGATGGCTCGCGGCGTTCGTCGCCGGCATCTGCCTGATCACGGCCCAGAACGCGACGGCCCAGAACGCGACGGCGGGGCCGGCCAAGGTGGTCACCGTCTGGCCGTGGTTCATCGCCAGCACGATGGACAAGTCCATCAAGGCGTTCGAGGCGAAGAACCCCGGCATCACGGTCAAGTACACGTACTACAACTATTCCCCAGAATACCTGACCGCGCTGAAGGCGGCCGCCGCGTCGGACAGCCTGCCGGATCTGATCGGCTTGCAACCGGGCTCGCTGGCGCAGCAGTACCGCGCATATCTCGTGGCGCTCGACGCGTATGCGGCGCGCGCATGGGGCGCGGATTGGGCGTCCAAGATCTTCCCCGTCGACCGGCGGCAGATGGCGATGGGCAATCCCGTCGGCGACAGCAGCACCTACATCCTGCCGCAGGAATCGCAGGTCCTGGCAATCTGGTACAACAAGGACGTGTTCGGCAAGCTCAGCCTGCACCCGCCGAGGACCTATGCCGAGCTGGTGAGCGCGGCGAAGAAGCTTAGCGCGAGCGGCTTCATCCCGATGTTCCAGGGTGGCGCCGATGGGTGGCAGAACGAGAACGTCTTCCTGATGCTTGCCGACCAGCTCGCGCCGGGGCTCGCTGATCGCGCACAGCAAGGCCAGGCGTCCTGGACCTCGCCCGAACTGGTGCGCGCGATGCAGGCCTGGGCGCACCTGTTCAAGGACGGCGTGTTTCAGCAGGGGGCGCTGGGCGCTCATGCCTATCCGACAGGCGCGCAGCTCTTCGGGCAGGGCCGCGTCGGCATGATGGCCCTGGGATCCTGGTGGATGCAGGAGGCGAAATACCCGCCACCGCTGCCGCCCCTGGTCCAGAACATGCAGGGCTTCGATTTCTTCTACTTCCCGCCGCTGGCCACGGGCGGTCGAGCCAGCCCGCCGGTCGGCGGCATCGACATCGGCTACGGCATGACCAAGGCGGGCGCGGAGAACCCCGCAGCGTGGACGTTCCTCGCCTCCCTCGTCCATGGCGAGGGCCTGCAGCAGGCACTGAACGACCTGAACGACCTGCCCTCGATCGCTGGTCTCAAGCCCGAGGGCGACATCACGCCGAACATTCTGCAGATGTATGATCGCTTCATGGCCGACCTGCCGCACGCCGAGAACCAGCGCTTCGGATCCCCGGAAATCGCCGATGCGCTCGACAATGCGCTGGCGGGCACCGCGGCGGGCAAGCTCACCGCGGCCGCGGCCCTGAAGCAGGTGCAGGCGACCACCGACCGGGTGCTCGGCAGGCGCTGATGCCGTGGTTCCGCGGGCGGGATCCGCGGCGACCCGCTCGGCTGCCCGTCCGGGCCGGGACGGCCGAGCGCCCCCCTCGCGACCACCCGCGTCGCGGGGCAGGGGGCACGGGCCGCCCATCGCGGCCTGCGGTCCTATGCCTTCATCTTGCCGGCGTTGCTCACTTTCATGGGCTTCGTCGCCTATCCGGTGCTCTGGACCGTCCTGCGCAGCCTCGGGGGTGACGCGGGCGCAGGCGCGCGCGGCCTGCTGGCCAATTATCTCCGCGCGCTCGCTGATCCGGTGTTCTGGATCGCTCTTTGGAACATGGTGCTGTGGGCGGCGCTGACGATTCCGGTGCAGATGGTGGTTGGTGGCCTGATCGCTTGCCTGATCGAACGCCACACGCGCCGGTCCCGCGGCTTCTTCCGTACCATGTTCTTCCTGCCGGTCGTCACCAGCGTCTCTGTCGTCAGCATCGTTTGGAGCCAGATATACGCGCCCTATTACGGGATCGCGCAGCAATATCTGAAGGATGTCGGCCTGCAACTCGGCATCGCGCTGCTGGCCGACCCGCGCACCGCCATCTTCGCGCTGATCGTGGTCAATATCTGGCAGTGGACCGGCTTCTCCATGATGATGTACGTGGCCGGGATCAACAACATCCCCGAGGAGCTCTTCGACGCCGCCCGCATCGACGGCGCCCGGTTCGGGGTCGTCGTCACGCGCGTCGTCGTTCCGCTGGTGGCGCCGGTGACGAAATCGCTGCTGCTGCTCGGCGTCATCGGCACGCTGCAGACCTTCCCGATCGTCTACCTGATGACGGGCGGCGGTCCCGACCATGCCAGCGAGGTCTTCGGCACCTACATCTTCAGGCAGGGAATCGTGCTCGGCAACACCGGCTACGGCGCCGCCCTGTCGGTGCTCGTCCTGGCCCTCTCGCTCGCCCTCTCCGTCGCGCAGATCATAGCCTTTGGCGCGCAGCTCGCGCCGCGGCGGGCACCGGCCTGAGGGCGCGCGATGGCCGCCGCCATCCGTCGGGCAATGCCCCGCCATCCGGGCGTGGTGCTGCTGTTGCTCGCCCTGCTCGGCTTCTGGATGGTCCCCATCGCCTACATGCTGGGCATCGCCTTCCGGCCCTCCGCCGAGGCCTTCGACGCGACGATCATCGCCTGGCCGCTGACCCTGGAGAACTTCGCGACCGTCATCCGCGACAACCACCTGCTGCGCAATTTTTGCAACAGCATGGTGGTGACCAGCGGGACCGTGGCCCTCGTGCTGGCGGCATCCTCGATGTTCGCCTATGCGATCTCGGTGTTGCGGCTGCGCTGGCTGAACCCGCTCTACGCGATCTTGCTGACGACTCTGATGGTGCCGATCACCACGCTCGTCCTGCCCTTCGCCATCCTGCTCAAGCATCTCGATTGGATCAACGACGACCGCGGGCTGATCCTGCCCTATGCGGCCCTCGGGATTCCTTTCGCGATCGTCGTGCTGAAGGCATTCATGGAGGATGCCCCGCGCGAGTTGTTCGAGGCGGCGATGATCGACGGCTGCACCGCCTGGCAGATGTACGCGCGGGTGGCGCTGCCCCTGGCGCACAAAAGGCTGGACCGTGGCCACTTTGTCTGGCAGCAAACGGGTGGATGTTGTCCTGGCGCTGACGGCCGGCCAGATGAGCTATCCTTGCGCTCGTGCAAGGAATCTCCGGGGTGGCGGAACTCGATGCGTTCATCGCGGGAATGAAGGCGCAGTCGCGCTTGCTCGCCGGCGCCTGATGCCTGATCTGTATGTTGTGGAATCCAACAACGACGGGTCGTATCGGTGGCGTGGGATGATCCCTTTTATGCTTAATTTTTTCGCGGGCGCAGCGGATAGCTGATCAAGGCGCTCTGGCATGCCCGGGATCGGGCTGTCGTTCTATCCAAAAGGCTGGACCGTGGCCACTTTGTCTGGCCGCAAACGGGTGGATGTTGTAGTGGCGCTGACGGCCGGCCAGATGAGCTATCCTTGCGCTCGTGCAAGGAACCTCCAGGGTGGCGGAACTCGATGCGTTCATCGCGGGAATGAAGGCGCAGACGCGCTTGCCACCGGCGCCTGATGCCTGATATGTATGTTGTGGAAACCAACAAAGAAGCGTGTAGGACGCGAGCGGGGGGTCGCTGCCATGGAATCTCGACATCGAGCCGCTCCTGGCTTTTTCCCCGGCGCCTTACCCGTTTGCGGCGAATAGGCGATCATGGACAAGATCGGCATTCATGCATTCGTCTGGACCGGCAGTTCGGAGCAGCGTGACCTTGGGGCCGCGATCGAGCAATCGCACACGCTTGGCTACGCGCTCATAGAATTCCCTCGCCTGGATCCCTTGCGGTTCGATGTGTCTGCCTTGGCGCGGCATCTCCAGGACCGGCGGATGGCCGTCGCAGTCACCATGGGCCTTCCGTCCTCCGGAGATATCTCAAGCGAGGACCCCGATGCGGTAAAGCGCGGCGAAACCATCTTGTCGGAAGCCGTCTCTGTCGCCCGCGATCTCGGCGCCACCAAGCTCGGCGGCATCCTGTTCTCCATGCATGGGAAATATCACTCCATGCCGACCGCCCAGGGGCGGCGCAACAGCATCGGCGCGCTGCGTCGTATCGCGCGTCGAGCGCAGGATTCCGGCATTTCCCTCAACCTTGAAATCGTGAACCGCTTCGAGACCAACCTGCTCAACACAACGGCGCAGGGCCTGGCCTTCATCGAGGAGATCGGCGCGGCAAACGTGCTGCTGCATCTCGACACCTTCCATATGAACATCGAGGAGGCGAGTTCCGCCGATGCGATCCGAGCCGCCGGCAACCGCCTCGGCTACTTCCATATCGGCGAGAGCAACCGCGGCTATCTGGGGGCGGGCACGGTCGATTTCGACGCGATCTTCGACGCGCTGCTGGATGCCGGCTACGACGACTACCTGACTTTCGAGTCGTTCTCGTCCAAGGTGGTGGATAAGGATTTGTCTCTCACCGCCGCCATCTGGCGCGACACCTGGACGGACAACGTGGCGCTGGCCCGTCACGCGAAGGCTTTCATCGAGGAGCGACACGCCTCCGCGCGCAGGCGGCGAGAGATCACCCGGCGGCCCTGACATGACGCCCCCGGCAAGGCCTCGGACGGAGGAGATCGAGCCACCGCCTGCCTCAGCCCCCGCCGCGGACGGTGTCGTGCTCCGCGCCACGGGCGTGGACAAGGCTTTTGCCGGCGTTCCGGCGCTGCGTGGCGGGCAGATCGAACTGCACCGGGGCAGCGTACACGCGCTGTGCGGCGGGAACGGCGCCGGCAAGTCGACTTTTCTCGGCGTTCTGATGGGCATCCATCAGGCTGACGCGGGGGAGATCGTGGTGAAGGGGCGCGTTGTGCGCTATCGGACGCCGGCCGAGGCGCTGGCCGACGGCATCGCGATCATCACGCAGGAACTCAGCGC
The DNA here is from genome assembly GCA_963758455.1 of uncultured Pseudomonadota bacterium. Classification (GTDB taxonomy): domain Bacteria; phylum Pseudomonadota; class Alphaproteobacteria; order Acetobacterales; family Acetobacteraceae; genus CAVRQM01. Next base: position 19,309 of record CAVWVK010000002.1, read on the forward strand.
CGTTCCCGACATGACGGTCGCCGAGAACATCCATCTCGGCACCGAGCCGCGTCGCGGTGGTTGGTTCGTGGACGATTCGCGTATGCGGGCGGCGACCGCGGCGCTGCTTCGGCGGCTGGGCTTCGACATCGATCCGCGCGCAAGGATGCGCACCCTGTCTGTCGCCCAGCAACAGCTCGTGGAGATCGCCAAGGCGCTGAACCGGCAGAGCGAAATCCTGATTATGGACGAGCCGACATCGGCGATCGGCGAGCGGGAATCCGAGATCCTGTTCGACGCGATCCGCTCTCTGCGCAGCCACGGCGTCGGCATCATCTATGTCTCGCACCGTCTGACCGACATCTTCGCCATCGCCGACCGCTACACGGTGTTGCGCGACGGGCGTTTCATCGAGACAGGCGCGCTCTCTGCGATCGACAGGCAGCGCCTGATCGGCCTGATCGTCGGGCGCGAACTGGCGGAGCAGGCGCACCCGAGGAGTCTGGAACACGGCTCGCCCTTGCTGGAGGCGCGCGGATTCTCGCGCGACGGACGCTTCGCCGATATTTCGCTGACGCTGCGCCGTGGCGAGATCCTCGGCATCTACGGTCTGATGGGCGCGGGCCGCAGCGAGTTCGTCAACGCCGTTTACGGCAATGACGAAAAGGATGCCGGCGAGCTGCTGATCGACGGCCGGCCGGTGGCGATCGATTCCCCGGCCGACGCCCTGGCTCACGGCATGGCTATCGTCACCGAGGACCGCAAGGAGACCGGCCTGGTGCTGACCTCCTCGGTGCGGCACAACGTGTCGCTCGCCGCACTCGGGCGCTTCGCGCGCGCCGGATTCGTCAGCGGCGCGGCCGAATGCCGGTCGGTGGACGCGATGATCGAGCGGTTTCGCATCCGCACGCCCTCGCGCGACATGCCGGTGCTGCATCTCAGCGGCGGCAATCAGCAAAAGGTGGTGTTCGCCCGCTGCCTGGAGACCGAGCCGCGCATCCTGCTGTGCGACGAACCGACCCGCGGCATCGACGAGGGCGCCAAGCGCGAGGTCTACGCCTTCCTCGCGGGCTTCGTCGCCCGCGGTCACGGCGTGCTGTTCATCTCATCGGAGATACCCGAGTTGCTGGCGAACGCGGATCGGATCGTGGTGTTCCGCCGTGGTCGCTTGGCCGGCGAACTGGCGGCCCGGGACGCGACCCAGGAAGCCCTGGTCCACCTCGCGTCCTAGCAAGGGAGCAACAATGCCGACGGTGGAAATACAGGCCGCGGAGCGCCAGACCAGGGTGGCCAGCGCCAGCGTGCTGCGCATCGCGGGGCAGTACGGGATCATCATTGCCTTCCTAATCCTGTTCACCGGGCTGTCGTTCGCCAACCAGTATTTCCTGACGCCGATCAACATCATCAATGTGCTGCGGCAGGTCTCGATCAACGGCGTGCTGGCGGTGGGGACGACGTATGTCATCCTGACCGGCGGCATCGACCTCTCCATCGGGTCGCTGCTCGCGATCTCCGGCATGGTGGCGGCGAGCCTGGTGGTCGGCCCGACCCCGCTGAACCCGCTGCTCGCCACCCTCGCCGCGATCGGCGCGGGAGCGGCGCTGGGCGCGATCAACGGCGTGCTGATCGCGCGCTTCGCGGTGCCCGCGTTTGTCGCCACCCTGGCGATGCTCAGCGCCGGCCGCGGCCTCACCCTGATTTACAGCGGCGGGCGGCCAATTGCCGCGCTGTCCGCCGGCTTTCGCTATATCGGACAGGGCCTGGTCGGCGGCGTTCCGGTGCCGATCATCATACTCGCGGTCGTCTTCCTGGCGGCCTGGGTGACGCTGCGCTTTTCCATCTACGGCCGCCACGTCTACGCGGTCGGAGGCAACGCCCGCAGCGCCAAGACCAGCGGCATCGCCACAAGGCGCATCGTCTTTTCGGTCTATGTGCTCATGGGCGCGCTCTCCGGCCTGGCCGGCACCATCCTGACGGCGCGCACCACGGCGGCGCTGCCGCAGGCGGGGCTCGGCTACGAGCTGGACGCGATCGCCGCCGTCGTGATCGGCGGCACCAGCCTGGCCGGCGGCGTCGGCAACATCCTCAACACGCTGGTGGGCGTGCTCATCATCGGCGTCATCAGCAACGGCTTCGATCTGATGGGCGTGTCGTCGTACTATCAGCAGGTCATCAAGGGAGCGATCATCGTCCTGGCCGTTCTGCTTGACAAGTCGAGGCAGCAGAACGTGTGAGTTGTCGGACGAACCAGGCGAAACAAGAGAAACAAACGGGGAGAAAGCACATGTCATCCATGGTCATCAAGCGTCGGGCGGCCTTGCTGCTCGCGGCCGCCACCGCCGCCGGTGCGGCCGCGAAACCCACGAGGGCGGCGGCGGCGGCGCGTATCGCCGCCGTTGTGCAGGGCCTCGGCACCGAATACAACGTGCTGTGGGCGAACGCGGCCAAGCTGCATCCCGCGTTGCACAGCGGTGCCGCCAGCCTCACCATCCTGGACGGGCGGATGGATGCCTCCACTCAAAGCAACCTGTTCGACAACGTGATCGCCCAGCACTACGACGCGATCATTTTCATCCCGGTCGACGCCGCGGCCGGCAACGACGACATCCGCAAGGCGAAGCAGGCCAACATACCGGTCGTCGGGTCCAACACCATTGTCACCGACACCTCGCTGTATGCGGCCTATATCAACTCGGACGACGTGAAGGCAGGCGAAATGCTGGCCGACGCGGTTATCGGCAAGATGGGCGGCAAGGGCAACGTCGTGGTCATCGAGGGCATGATCGGCCAATCCGCGCAGATACAGCGTCTGCAAGGCATCCGGGCGGCGCTGAAAGCTCACCCGGCCGTCAAGCTGCTGGAGATGCAGACGGCCAACTGGACGCGCGCCGAAGCCCTGTCGCTGACCGAGAACTGGCTCACCTCCCATCCTGGCCAGATCAACGGCATCATCGCCGAGAACGACGAGATGGCGTTGGGCGCGCTTGAGGGCGTGCAAAGCCAGGGGCTCGATCCAAAGACCATCCCGATAGCCGGGATAGACGGCATCACCGACGCGCTGGAAGCGGTGAAGCGCGGCGAGATGACCAGCATCCTGCAGGACGCCACCGCGCAGTCGCAGGGGGCGATCGACCTGGTGCTGCGCTACAAGGACGGCGAGCTTACAAGCCCGCCGCGAAAGTATGGAAGCAGAACGGCGGCGAGCTGGACTGGGCGGGTGGCAACGCCCACCACTACACAGTTCCCTGGGTTCCCGTGACGGCCCAGAATGTCGACAGCTTGCTTGCGATGCGCAAGACGCAGTGAGAAACCATCGGCCAGAAGGCCTTTGCATGGTTCTGCCCGGCGTTGCCGACACGCCGGGCCGGCGCAAAAAAGGAGCAGACACCAATGGAAACGTTGCAGGCGCTCGCGGAGCTTGGAGTCGATAACGCCGCTCTGACACCCGAACAACGGCGCGCGCTCGATGAGCAAGGCTACTTGATTGTTCCCGACGTATTTAATCCGGAGGAGGTCGCCGAGATGGCCGCCGAGATTGATCGCTTGCAGTCGATCGAAGGTCAGTTCGGCGGCCACGAGGTGCATATCGAGCCGGGCGCCGCACGCCTTTCGAACCTGTTCAACAAGTCGGCGGCGTTCGACCGCTGCCTCGGCTGCAAGCCGACCATGGCGGCGGCGCACTATTTGCTGGGCGAATTCCGGGTCTATTCGCTGAACGCTCGCAACCCGGCTCGCGGCGAGGGGCAGCAGCCGCTGCACAGCGACGTGCCGCGGGTCAGCCCGACCGACTGGCGGGTGGTCAATTCCATGGTGATGCTGGACGACATGACGGAGACCAACGGCCCGACCCGCGTGGTTCCAGGCTCGCACCGCTGGGCGCCGCTGAACGTGCCGGACGTCAACATGGCGGAGGTGACGCACATCTCGGTCACGCCGCAGGAGCGGACGAAAATGCCGGCGGACCCGCTGGCGCCGTACCCGACGGAGATCAAGGTGACGGCTCGCGCCGGCTCGGTCGCGGTCATCAATGGCCATATCTGGCATGGCGGCACCCGCAACGAGAGCGGCGCTGCGCGCCGCGTGCTGCATCTGGCGATCGGTCGCCGCGATCTGCCGCAGCAATTAGACGAGCGCGCGCATCTGACCCGCGCCCTGTTCGAGCGCGCCACCCCGGCGCAACGCTTTCTTCTCGATATCGAGGGTGCCGAGCCGAAGCTCTCGGGCTATCCGCCGCTGCCGGAAAAGGCGCGGGTATGGACAGCGGCGGCCACGATCGACCGCTAGCGCGCCGACACGCGGAACAGGGGCAGTCTTGGCGACACCGCAATCCATCCGCTACCTGAACGCCAAGCGGGCGCTGAACACCCTGTTCCGCCAGGGCGGTAGAAGCCGCGCGGATCTGGCGCGCAGTCTCGGGCTAAACCGCTCCAGCACAGGCAGCATTGTCGCCGCCTTACTCGCCGACGATCTCGTCGTCGAGCGGCCCGAGGAGGCCAGAATCCCGGCGGGACGCACGGGACGCTCCGGGGTGACGGTGGCGCTCAAGCCCGAGGGTGCCTGGTTCCTGGGCGTGGAGATCGAGACGGACCGTATCGGTATCGTCGTGCTCGATCTCGCCGCCTGCGTGGTGTGCCGCCAGTCGGTGGCGATGGATTGCCTGGCTGCTAGCCCGGAGGCCGTGATCGACGAAGCCGCTGGCCTGGTCCGCCGGACCTTGGCCGCGATCCCGGCGCCGCGGCGCATAGGCGGCGTTTGCGCGACGATACCAGGCCTGCTGACGCCGGGCGGGGTGGTGCGGTTTGCGCCGATCCTGCGCTGGCGCGACGTGCCGTTGAAGGCCATGTTGCGCAGCCGCCTTGGCGGGGAGATCGCGATCCGGTCGGAGAACGACGCCAATGCCTTCGCGATCGCGGAAACATATCGTGCCGCGGCCAATCCGGCGGATCTCGTGGTGTTCCTGCTGATAGAGAGCGGCGTCGGGGGCGGCATCGTTGTAGGCGGAGAGCTGCTGCGCGGCAGCGGCGGCGCTGCCGGAGAGTTCGGACATTTGAAGGTCGGCGCGGATGGCTTCGTCAACCAGTCGCAGCGGCCTGGCCACCTGGAGAACTATATTGGCCGCGAGGCGATGCTCGCGCGCTACCGCCAGCACGGCGGCAGCGCGGACAGCACCGCCGCGTTTTTCAAGAACCTGGCGCGCGACGAGGCGGCCGCCCTGACGGTGGCTCGAGAATGGGGACACTGGCTGGCCGAGGGCCTGTTGCACGCAACAAACCTGCTTAATCCGCGGACGATCGTGTTGGGCGGGTCGCTGACGCCCCTGTACGCCCGAGTCGGGCCTGAAGTCGAAGCGATCCTGGCAGCGCGGCTGATCGAAGGAGTAGCGGCGCCCGGCATCGAGATATCCTCGTTGGGCGAGTACGGGGCCGCGGTCGGCGGAGCCTGCATCATGCATCAGCGATTTTTCGCCGTGGATGAACAGATGTTCCATTTCGAGATCGAGCGCGCCGAGCCGCGCGTCGTGTCCGCGTGAGGACAAGGACTCGCCGACCGCTCGCGCCCAAGGTCGGGCTACTCCCCTGCCTTGCCGGCAGGGCGCGGGCCCCGTCGGCGGGACAGCGGCTGGAGCTTGCCGCCGCCGTAGCGATGTTCACTTGAGATGAGGCTCGGGCACGCGCCGCGCGGGACGAGGCGCCGGCGGCACTCGCCTCGGGACGCAGCGCGCGGCAGACAGCGGAAGAGCAGCTTCGGAGATTGATGTCCGCATCGGCTTCAGCGCTGACCGCGACTGACAGAAAGCGCGGAAGGCCGGTAGGGTCGTCGGCATCGAAGACACCGGGCGCCAGCGATGCGCCGGTGGGATGGCGGGTTACAGGCTGGCAGATACAATTCGGGCGCCCGGGCTAAATCACGGCTCCAATCAACCGGCATCGAACGAAGCGTGCAGATCGGGTACGGCAGTTTTTCGCCGGATGCGAGACTTCCGAACTTGTCCGGAATGGCCACACTCGTCTTGCCGGCTGCCGACCGGCCACCGTTACCGAAACTGCGGTGCCGCAGCACCGAACGGGATGACGTTCGTCGCCATGCCGGATAAGCGCCGCCCATCCTAGCCTTCTCTGCCGAAACCGCGGATCGCTCGGATCCGGCTCCGATACGGCGGCGCAGGCGGCGAGCTGATCGGGTCGAAAGACAGGCCGCACCTGGCACCAGCAGCACACAGAAGCCCGTCCCGGGCTGTGGAACGTCACCCACTCCACCGGTCCCACCAAAACCTCAGCTGGTGCTCCGTCCTGTTCACACTGAGCGCCGCCCTCCCTGCCCCACCGCCATAGGCCACGCCGGCTGGATCAGAAGGGTATGGCGTCGAGGACCGAGGCAATCGTCTTGCTACGCTCCGGGGAGCTTGATCGGTTCGACCCGGATCGGAGGTGCCGGCTCTGGAAGGAGCCCGTCTCACACGGCCTGTGTGCCCGCACTTCCAGCGAAGAAGGTCGCTCCGACGACATCTGCCGCCCCTGCTAGGCGGGCGACCGCCAAGGCTCCGACGCCCGTCCCCAAAAACGTTGCGGTTACGAACGTCACCCTGAAGCATCTTGCCGCTCAGCTCGCCGAAACCCATGAGCTGTCGAAGAAGCAGGCCGAGACGGTCGTGGACGACATCATCGGCCTGATCGTCGCGCACCTGAAGGCCGGCGATCGCCTTCGCCTCGGTGGATTCGGAATCCTCCAGGTGAAGGACCGCGCTGCCCGGCCGCAATCCCGCGACCGGCGCCCCGATCCGGATCGCCGCCAGCAGAAAACGCCTTTCGCCCCGCCAAGGAGCTGAAGGACACCATCGGATCCGCACCGCTCCCAACCAAGAAGCGGTGAGGCTTACGCGATCAGGCGGTTTGCAAGCGCCTGATACGCCTGCAGTTGTAGGCGAGTGCGATCAAGGTCCAGTAGCTGGCAACTTTATGGACACCGCACAGGCTCTCAACCCTGATCCGGGTCACTACAGCGAAGATCGCCGGCACGGAACCCCTGCAGGTGGTATCGGGCTGGCACCATGGAACGACGTTCCAGTTCAACGAATTCGGGGTGCCGTCTGGCCGACATCGGAACAACTCTACTCGGGGTCGAACGTAGCTGCGTGCTACAGCAGTCGAGTGTCTGCGACAGCCCACTCTATCGTGACTCGTGCCGCGGCCTCATGGATTTGCTCGCCGGCGCGATGAGGCGGCCGGCAACAGACTGCGCCGCTGCAGCAGCGCCTTGGTCCAGGTGTAGCCCCAGCGGAACCCGCCGCGCACCAGATGCTCGTCAAAGTGCTTGGCGGGGAAGCCGGCGGAGTGCTGCCGGTACAGCACCTCGACCTGTTCGGCCTCGGTCTCGGGCACCCGGTTCGGCGCCGCCCGGCCAAGCCTGCCATCGGCCAGCCCGGCCATGCCCTCCTCGCGATAGCACCAGCGACGAAACGTCCGCTCGCTGATGCCGAGCAGCTCGGCCGCCGCGGCCTGGGCGATCTCCCCGCCACCGTAACGCTTCTGAACACTGACAAACTTCATCTCCCGGATGCCTTGCAGCAAATCCGACCGGCGCATCCGGACCTCCACCCCTGGAGGACCCAGAAAACCGGACAGATCGAGTGCTACCTAAACCGGACAGATCGCCTGCTACCTACACGAGGATCTCGCCAAGCTTGACAGCCTCAAGAAAGATGCAGCAGGGTTACCGAGTAAACCGCTTTACTGGGTACGATGGCCGAACGGGCCCGGATCGCCAAGTTGAAGGATGTCGCCGCGACCGCAGGGGTCTCGGCCGCAACGGTTTCGCGTTACCTAAATGAAACCCTGGTTCTTCCGTCCGGCACTGCCAGACGGATCGACGCAGCGGTCCAGGCATTGGACTACCGTCCGAACCCGCATGCCCGACACCTCAGCCTGGGGCGGTCGGATGCCATCGGGCTTGTGCTGCCCGACATCGGAAATCCGTTTTTCGCTCAGCTCGCGGCGGCCGTCGAGGAAGCAGCGGATGCCGCGGGGCTCGAGCTTATGCTCGCCGCGACGCTGAACCGACCGGAACGGGAGCGCCTCTATTTGGAAAGGATGGGACGCAATCACGTCGATGGCCTGATCTTCGTGACCAATCACGGCGACAGCGGACAGCTCGCCCGCATGATCAACTCAGTACGCGGCGTGGTGCTGGTGGACGAGGACGTGCAGGGGGCGCGCGGACCTAAGGTGTTCTGCGACAACGAGCAAGGTGGCTTCCTGGCGGCCCAGCATCTGCTGCAGATCGGCCATCGCGATCTGGCCTTCATCGGTGGCCCGCCAGATGTGATGAGTGGGCAGGATCGGCTGAAAGGCTTCCGCCGCGCGATCCGTGCCGCAGGGGCGCCCGCACGCGCCCTTGCGGAGCTATCAGGCTCCTACAGCATTTCGCATGGCCGCGCCGCCGCCGCGGCGTTGTTGGCGACCGCCCCGCGTCCCACGGCGATTTTCGCAGCGAGCGACGAGATCGCGCTCGGCGTATTGTCGGTGCTGAAGGCGTCCAGTGTCCGCGTGCCGGAGGACATCTCCATGGTCGCATTTGACGACGTCGGGCCGCTTGACCTGCTCGATCCACCGATGACGGCGATCCGCCAGCCCGTCGCCGAAATGGGGCGGCAAGCAGTACAGCTCATCAGCGGCGCGACACTTACGGAATCCGTGGTGCGGCTGCCGGTCGAGATCGTCATTCGGCGCTCCGCCGCGCCGCCGCCATCACGGCTCCGCAAGAAAACCAGCAAGGGAGGATTGGAATGACCAATATTACTCGCCGCATGATGCTAGGTGCCCTGGGACCCACTATGGTCGCGGTGCCGGCGATCCGAGCATTCGCCGCCCAGCCGACATTCGCGCTCGTGACGATCAACCAGCAGGCACTGTTCTTCAATCAGATGAACGATGGGGCCAAGGCGGCGGCGCAGAAAGCGGGCGCCAAGCTGGTGATCTTCAACGCGAACAACGATCCTGCCGCACAAAACAATGCGATCGACGACTACATCCAGCAAAAGGTCCAGGGCATCGTCGTTGATGCGATCGACGTGAACGGCATCATGCCCGCGGTGACGGCGGCCGCCTCGGCCGGCATTCCGGTAATCGCCGTCGATGCCATCCTGCCGAAGGGCCCGCAGAAGAGTCAGGTGGGCGTCGATAACGCGGAAGGCGGCGCGGAGGCCGCCAGGTTCCTTGCCGGCTACGTGAAGCAGCACATGAACGACCAGGCGCAGCTCGGAATTGTCGGCGCCCTCAATTCCTTCATCCAAAATCTGCGGCAGAAGGGCTTTCAGGACGCGCTGAAAGCCGATCCCGGCGTCAAGCTGGCGCAGGTGGTGGATGGCCGAAACATCCAGGACAACGCCATGGCCGTGTCGGAAACGCTGCTAACCGGCAACCCGACCCTGAACACGATCTACGCCACCGGCGAGCCGGCACTGATCGGCGCGCTTGCAGCGGTGGACAGCCAGGGTCGAGCCGGCAGCGTGAAGGTGGTGGGCTGGGATCTCTCGGCGGCGGCCATCCGCGCCATCGACAAGGGCTATCTGCTGGCGGTGGTGCAGCAAGATCCGTCGCTGATGGGCGCGGCCGCCATCGACGCTCTGGCGACGCTGCAGAAAGGCGGCACCGTTCCGGCGCAGATCAACACCAAACTGACGCTGGTGACGAAGGCGAACGTTGATCCCTATCGCGCCATGTTCAAGTGACTGGCGCCACCTCCGCCCCAAGAACGGATGCCGCGCCGCTGATGTCGCTGCGCGGCATCCATAAGGGTTTCGGATCAATTTCGGCGTTGCGTGGCGTCGATCTCGATCTGTTCGGGGGTGAGTGCCTCGGCTTGATTGGCGACAACGCGGCAGGCAAGTCCACTCTCTCCAAGATCATCGCCGGCGCCTATACGCCGGACCGCGGCACCATTCATCTGAGCGGAACGGCGGTGCGGTTCGAGGGACCGGCGGAGGCGCGCGCACGCCGCGTCGAGATGGTGTATCAGGATCTCAGTCTGTGCGACACGATCGACGTGCCCGGCAATCTGTTCCTGGGGCGGGAGATCAGCCACGGCGGGTTTCTTGACAAGGCAGCGATGGAGGCGGCCGCGGCGCGCATCCTGCGCGACCTCGACATCCGCATTCCCAACCTGCGGGCGAAGGTGGCGCAGCTCTCGGGCGGTCAACGGCAATCCATCGCGATCGCCCGCGCCGCCTCGTTCGATCCGCAGGTGCTTCTGATGGACGAGCCGACCTCGGCCCTCGCAGTCGCGGAAGTCGAGGCGGTCCTGGCGCTGATCCGTCGGCTGAAAGAACAGGGCGTCGCACTCGTCCTCGTGACACACCGATTGCAGGATCTGTTCCGGGTGTGCGACCGGATCGCCGTGATGTACGAAGGGATCAAGGTAGCCGAACGGCAGATCGGCGACACGAATCTCGAGGAAGTGGTGCAGCTCATCGTCGGCGGACGGCTGCACGCATGAACGCCAGTCATCGCCGCGCTGACTTCCTGATCGAACACGCGCAGACGCTATCGATTGCCGCTTTTCTGGTGGTCTGCATTGTCGTGTTCGCTACCGGCACGGATTATTTTCTGACCGCTGGCAATTTGCTGAACTTGCTGCGTCAGTATGCGCCGCTGCTGATCGTGGCGGTGGCCATGACGTTTGTCATCATCACCGCGGGCATCGACCTTTCGGTGGGGTCGATCGTGGCCCTGGTGAATGCGCTGGCGGCCATCCTGCTGCGCGGCGGATTGCCGTGGCCATTGGTGGCTGTCGCACTGCTTGGGCTCGGCGTGCTGATCGGCCTTGTACAAGGCTGGTTTGCGGCCTACCAGGGTATTCCGTCGTTTATCGTCACCTTGGCGGCGCTCTCTGGGCTGCGTGGGCTTGCTCTGCTGCTGACCCAGGGATTCTCCATCCCCATTCCGGCCGGGTCCGGCTTTGATGCACTGGGGCGCGGTTGGGTGCTCGGTGTGCCTTTGCCGGCGGCGATCGCGGTGCTGATCGCAGCCGCCGGCTTCGTGGTGTTGGAGCAGACGCGCTACGGGCGGCAGGTGGTGGCGGTCGGGGCCAACATGGAGGCGGCGCGGCGGGCCGGTATGCCGGCGCGCTGGATTGCCGCTTCGGTTTTCGCGCTGACCGGCATTGCCGCGGCGCTGGCGGGGTTGATCGTCGCCGCGCGCCTAGGCTCGGGCTCCTCCAACGCCGCGGTGGGATTCGAGCTGGACGTTATTGCCGCTGTGGTGCTGGGCGGCACGTCGCTGTTCGGCGGCCGCGGCAGCATCACCGGGACTGTGCTGGGTGCGCTGACCATCGCCGTGATCGGCAATGGGCTGATCCTGTCGCACGTCTCGCCCTTCTACACGCAGATCGTCACGGGGGCGATCATCCTCGGCGCAATCTGGCTGAACACGCGCGTGTTCGCGCGTCTCGCTGCACCGCGCCGGGTGAGCTAGGAAGGAAACCATGTCGGAACTGGCGGAGGCGCATTTCAGATCGGGCCGCGTGATGACAGTGCTGGGCCCGGTGCCGGCAAGCGAACTCGGCATCACCCTGATGCATGAGCACCTGCTGAATGATTGCCGCTGCTGGTGGCAACGGCCGAAGGAGCCCGCGCGAATGCGCCTCGCCTGCGAGAAGGTGAACGCCGGCATCCTGGGCGAGCTTCGGATGGACCCCTTCGTCAATCTGGACAATTGCGCGTTGCAGGACGAAAGCCTTGCCGCGGCGGAACTGTCCCAGGCGGTCCAGCTTGGTTGCCGGACGGTAGTCGATCCGACCTGCACCGGCATTGGCCGCAACCCGCTGGCACTGCGGCGGATTGCAAGAGAGGCGGGGGTCAACGTGGTGATGGGGGCGGGGTACTACCTGGAAGCCGCGCACCCGCCCGATATGGCTGAGCTGTCCGCAGACGCGATCGCCGATCGCATCGTGCGCGAGGCGCATGAAGGCGTGGGCGGGACCGAAGTGCGCATCGGGGTGATCGGCGAGATCGGGGTTTCCGGCGACTTCACCCCCGCCGAGCAGAAGTCACTGCGCGGCGCCGCACGGGCGGCACGACGCACAGGTCTGCCGCTGATGGTGCATCTGCCGGGCTGGTTTCGCCACGGGCACCGCGTGCTGGACACGGTGGAGGGAGAGGGGGCGGATATTCGCCATACCGTTCTGTGCCACATGAACCCGTCGTTCGACGATGTGGCCTACCAGACCAGCCTCGCGCGGCGCGGCGCCTTTCTGGAGTACGACATGATCGGAATGGATTACTGGTACGCCGACCAGGGCGTGCAGTGCCCGTCTGACGAGGAGAACGCCCGAGCTATCGCCGGGCTGATCGAGGCGGGGTTCGCTCGACGGCTGCTGCTGTCCCAGGACGTGTTCCTGAAGATGATGCTGACCCACTATGGTGGGTTCGGTTACGGATATATCCTGCGCCACTTCGTCCCGCGCCTGGGCCGTCACGGCATCGCTGACGACACCATACGGACGATGCTGGCGGACAATCCGCGCGACCTGTTCTGGGAAGGATCGGCATGAGCCGGGTGATTCGCGTGCTGCTGGCCGGCGAAAGCTGGATAAGTGCTGCCACGCATTACAAGGGCTTCGACCAGTTCGGCAGCGTGACATACCATCTCGGCGCCGAGCCGCTGGTGGCAGCACTGGCCGGCAGCCGGTTCGAGCTGACCTACATGCCCGCGCACGAAGCCGCGCACGACTTTCCGTTCGACAGCGATGGCCTGCGGAAATGGCAGGTCGTAATGCTGTCGGATATCGGCGCGAACACGCTGCTGCTGCCGCAAGAGGTGTGGCTGCACGGCCGACCGATGCCAAACCGCCTGAAGCTGCTGCGTGATTTTGTGCGCGGCGGCGGCGGCTTGGTGATGATCGGCGGGTATCTGAGTTTCCAGGGCATTGATGGCCGCGCGCGCTGGCGCCGAACGCCGGTCGAGGACGTGCTGCCGGTGAACTGCCTGCCGCATGACGACCGGCTGGAGGTGCCCGAGGGATTTCGTCCCGAGATTATGGCAGCGCAGCATCCGCTTCTCGCCGGAATCGAGGGCGAATGGCCGGTGCTGCTTGGCGCCAACGAGGTAACCGCAAAGCCAGACGCGGCAGTGCTGGCGCGCCTGCCGGCGGAGGAAGGCGGTCATCCCCTGCTGGCGGTGGGTGGGTACGAGCGTGGCCGAAGCGTCGCCTGGACGTCCGATATCGGTCCGCACTGGGCGCCACAATCATTCTGCGACTGGCCGGGCTATGCACGGCTGTGGATGAACGTGCTGGCCTGGGTGGGCGGAGAAGGTTGAGTGTCAAGCGATCAGGATGGCGCCGAGTTCGGCGGCGGACGGAAAGGCGGCCAGCGTGCCGCGCCGGCTGACAGTGATCGCAGCGGCGGATGCCGCAGAACGGAGCGCCGCCGCTGGTTCCATCCGCCGGACGAACAGGGCCGCCGCCAGCACTGCGGTGAAGGTGTCGCCGGCACCGGTGGTATCGCAGACCGTCGCTGCGATGGCTGGAACCGTGTGTAGCCCGTCGGCACCGGCCATGATCGCGCCTTCGGCTCCCAACGTGACCACCACGCGAGTCGCGCCGGCCGCACAGATGCGTGAAGCCGCCTCGGCCGCATTGTCACTTTTGGCCAGCTCCCGCGCTTCCATGCGGTTCAGCACCACCAGGTCGGCAAACGGCCACAGCGTGGCAAATTCCGGATCGATTGGTGCGGGCGTGAATACCGTGGTCATTCCTCGTTCATGCGCCGCTTCGAGCGCTGTACGCGTGACGCTCACGCGCAGGTTCCCCTGCATCAGCAGAAGACTGGCGTCCGCGTCGCCCAGCGCCGCGGTGACATCCGGCCCGGTCAAGGCACGAGCACAGTGCGCGGTGGAGATGATGCAGTTCTCGCCATCCGCGGCCAGCAGGACCATCGAGCGGTCGGTCGGCGCGTCGGTGACGATCAGCCCGGCCGCATTCAGCCGCTCCCGCGTCAGCATGTCCCGCAGCAATACCGCCGGCTGGTCTTTGCCGATGCGTGCCACCAGCCGCGTAAGTACACCCGAGCGGGCCAGCACCACGGCCTGGTTAGCGCCTTTGCCGCCCAGATCGCGGCTGCAGTTCGTGGCCAGCAGGGTCTCCCCCGGTCGCGGCAGGGCCGGCACAGAAAAGTTTTCGTCGAGCGCAATGTTTCCGATCACGATGGCGGACATGGCACCAGCCTGGGGAGACCCTCGATGATTAGAGCACGGACGATGAGTGTCGCAGCGACGCGGCCGAACGCTATAGAGGAAATCTTTGGCCGCACGAAGGTGGTGATCGGCGTCGTGCATTGCCGGCCGCTGCCGGGCGCGCCGGACCACGGTGGCGAACCCGTCGCCGCGATAATTGATCGCGCGCTGGGCGACGCGCAGGCTTATGCGGCGGCCGGGATTGACGGTCTGATCATCGAGAACCACGGCGACATCCCGTTCCTGAAGCCGGATGCGCTCGGGCCGGAAACGACAGCTGTTCTGGCCGTGATCACCGACCGCGTACGCCAGGCCGTCGGCCTGCCGCTGGGCGTCAACGTGCTGGCCAATGCCGCCATCCCGGCATTGGCCGTGGCGCAGGCGGCCGGCGCCCGCTTCATTCGGGTGAACCAATGGGCCAATGCCTATGTGGCCAACGAGGGGATCATCGAAGGCGAGGCCAGCCGCGCGCTGCGCTATCGAGCGGCGATCGGCGCACGCCATATCCGGGTGTTTGCCGATGCGCATGTCAAGCACGGTGCCCACGCCATCGTGGCTGACCGCCCCATCGGCGAACTGGTGCGCGACGTGGAATTCTTTCACGCAGACGCGGTAATCGTGACCGGGCAGCGGACCGGCGATGCCGCGACCGAGGCGGAGATCGACGCCATCGGCGAGTCCACGTCGCTGCCGCTGTTGGTGGGCAGCGGCGTCACCGAACATGGCATCAGCGCCATTCTACCGAAGGTCGACGGGGTGATTGTGGCCAGCTCCCTCAAGAGGGACGGCGTGTGGTGGAATCCAGTGGACCCCGCGCGCGCGCGCAGCTTCATGCAGCGTGTGCGTAGCCTGCGGGGCTGGTAGAGCATGGGCATCGTGCCATTTCATGAAACGCTGCGCTGCCGCGCCTCCGGGCCGTGGGAGATGATGCAGGCGCACCGCTTCGTCCGCGATATCGAGGCCGACCGGCTGCCGCGCGCGGTATTCCTCCGCTACTTGTCCTTCGAGCGTGCATTCGTGGAAACCGCCCTTCTGGTGTTCGGCCATGCGCTGTTGAAGGCCCCGGACCTCACGCGACGGTGCGTGCTGATCGGTGTGCTGCACGGCCTGGCTGAGGAACAGCTCCCCTACTTCCAAGGCGCGTTTCGCAAGCTGAATGCGACGCCTCTGCCGGATGCGGATTTCCCGAGCGCGGTTAGTCGCTTTCGCGATGGCGTGCTGGCGATAGCCGAGCAGGAAGCATACGAGGCTATCCTGGCCGCGATGCTCGGCGCCGAGTGGATGTATGCAACTTGGTGCAGCCGGTCTGTTCATCGGCCGATCTCCGACGCCGAACTCCGTCGCTGGGTGGCGCTGCATACCGAGGAGCGATTTCTGCGCGGTGTGGGCTGGCTGAAGTCCGAGCTGGACGCCGCGGCGCCGAAGCTGGACCGCGCCGCTGTCGCACGCGCCTCGGAATGTTTTCGCCGCACGCTGGAGTTGGAGATAGACTTTCATTCCGCCGCTTACGAGTCCTCCGAAACGGCGTAGGCGTGAAGCGTCAGGAGCTACGGGCGACAGCGTCGGACCGCGTCAGGCTGACCAGGGGGTCGAACGCCACGAGAAGCGCGAGCGCCTGCTGATGAAGTTGCGGCGTCGCCCCCGCGCACGCATCCTCGATCACGCGCACCGACCTCCCATCATCCACCGCCGACAAAACGGTCGACAGCACGCAGCATTCGGTCGCCACCCCACAAACGGCGATCGGGGTGTTCGGGCCGACGATGGTCGCGATCCCCTCGTCCCACTTACCGAAGGTGGCGCGCGTCTCGACCCGGCTCGGCGCCGATGCGCCGAGCATCAGATCCCAGGCCGGATCGCCTCCGGCCAGCAACAACGAGGGGAACTTCTCGAAGTAGCGCGACCACGCGCCCCCAAGCGGGTGTGGCGGCACGTATCGTGTCAGGATGACGCGGCCTGCATAGACGGGGAGCAGCCGCTCGATCCGAGGCACGAGTTCCCAAAAGCCGGCGACCGACCAGTCGCTTTGGGGATCCGCGAAGGCGCGTTGCATGTCGATGACGAGCAGCCACTCGTCGCGCGGTGGTGGGGCCGTAACGCGATCCGGCAGGACGTTGCTCATGTGGCGATGGGTTCGGGCGTACACGTCGAGGCACCGATGCGCCCGCTATGCCACAGTTCCACGACGCTGCGCCGCTCCGCCGGCAATGTCAGAAGAAGGCAGTCTTGCATGAACGCCGGCCCCGCTGGAGCGCCATCGACTTCGCAGGCGCGAAGCTCCGGCTCCGCCAGCCCGTACAGCGAAAGCGTGACATTGCGTGTCCCTGTCCGCGGAATGGGAACGACCTCGATCTTGGTCGGCCTGCCCAGGCCATACTGCACGGCGATGCGGCGGGTGTCCTCCACACTCAGGAATCGCATGCCGTTCAGGCTGAGATGCAGGGCCGTTCCTTGGCGGCTGGCGTGCCACTCCCTGCCGGCCTCGACCAGAACGGCATCCTCTGCCGCCTCCGGCGCAAAGACACGACCTTCCCAGGGCGACAGATCTGCCGCGTCGAGCATTCGAATGGCTGGAATCAGCGCGCCCCAGGTATAGAATGGATCCGAAGTTCGGGACTGTCGTCCCCCGCCGGATCATGCCGGTGGTAGTTTTCCCGACAGGCGCGCGATGCCGCCCAGCCGGCCTCGAACATTAGCCAGGCCCGCCGGCTCAGCTCGGTCGCGACGTCTTGCCGCCCCTGGCGGCGCAGTCCTTCCCAGACAAGAAACAGATGAGGCGGCCAGATCCGCCCTCGCCAATAGACATTGTCCGTGCTGGCCGGATCGTCATGGCTCGACGCGGGCAACACGCGGTCTCCCCAGAACTTGTCCGGCTGCTGGAGGTAGCGATGGATCAGCGCCGACGCCTGCGCCTCGCTGGCAGCACCGGCCAGCAACGGATAAAAACAGGTGGCGGACAGTGAGCCTGCAAACTCCCCCGACCAGTGCCGCCCGGCGAAGACCTGCCGGTCGGCATCCCACAGTCTCTCCGAAATACAGGCATTGAGGCGGGAGGCGGTCGCGTGCAGGTCCGCCGCCGCGGCCACATCGCCCAGTTCGGTGGCGATGCGTGCCAGGAACTGCGCATCGAGCGAGACGAGGCTATTCAGCCCGGGTTCGGCCAGGGTCATCGCGTTGGCGTCGGGATCGAAGCCGGCGTGATCGAAAATGGGGGCATTGTCCATCAGCGACTCGTCCATCGCCGCCTGCTTCGTATGCACGAAGGCGCCCGTTCCGGTGGGCGAGCTGCCGTATTCGATCAGCCCATCTCCGTCGCCGTCCCGCTTCTCGAGCCACCAGCGATGGGCGCGCAGCAGCACGGCGAAGTGCTGGGCGAGCAGTGATCTGTTGCCGGTGACCTCGAAGATGCGCCAAAGAATGTAGGCTCCGATTGGCGACTGCGAGCGATCGACCCATTCCTGCGTCGCCGTCCGCAAGCACGGCAGGTTCCCGTCAGGACACTGATACTCGAGGGCCGCATCGAGGTTCGCCTGCGCGGTGTCCCAATCGCCAACCAGTGCCGCAAGCAGCGCGTGGAACAGCATGTCGTCCAGCCAGACGCCCCAGCCGGAAAACTTCTTCGCCAGCCAATTGCGGGTCAGCACAGTGGTCGGCCGATGGTTTTCCGGATCCCACAGGGTATTCCACGCGACCACATCCCGTACCGCCCGGCGTGGCGCGGTCTCTCGCGTCGCGGCAGCGGCTGCCACGGGCAGGCGCGGCGGCGCGGTCGTGAGCAATGCATCGGCTTCCCGTGTCGCCGTCTGGCGATCGGTTCCGAAGGCGGCGGCGATGGCGATCTCCGGGTGCATCTGCCCGTTGAATCGCAGCACGCCCCAACGTCCGGGCCGCGCGACCCGTGGTGGCGCATAGTAGCCGCGGCTCCGCACATCGTCCTGGAACGTCTCCACCGTCTCGTAGCTGCCGGCGAAGACAGCAGGATCGCGCGACGCCACGGAGACCCAGAGAGAGCGATGGCGGCCGGTCAGGCGCGGTTGCTCGGCGGGTGGGACGGGCTCCGCGTGCTCGACCTCGATCCACGGCTCGCCCTCACGCCAGGGCACCGGACTCGAGCCGAGGTCAAGAAAGCCGACCTCCAGCGCGATCCAGTACCTCAATCCCCACTCGCCGAGACGCAGCATCGCGAGATGGGCAAACAGCGCATCGGGCCGCACCTTGAGGAACGTCAGCTCCATCTCGCTGTCGGCGTGGACCATTCTGGCGCGCACAAAGCTGCCGTCCGACGTATGTTCAAGCATCGAGACGCCGGAGCCGGAACCCAGCAGCCGATACGTGCCCTCCTTGTTTGAGAAGCCGGAGAAGCGCAGGCAGAATCCCGTCGGCAGGTGAACCATGGAGAGCGGGTCGCGCGAATCCCAGCTATTCCATTGCCGCGCCACGCTGACCATCAGCTCTGCTCCGTTGTCCGAAGCAGCCGCCCCTGTCGGAGGCGCACCCAGACGAGCCTGCCCGGTTCCCAGGGACCGCTCGCCATGATGTCGGGTGAGAGCGCCAGAATGGTCATGGCATGTCCTTCCACGTTGACGCGGATCGTCACGACCGCCCCGCCGAACTCGATCGCCACGAGCTTGCCCGCGATTGTGCCGGGCGGCGGTGGAGTGTCCTGAGCCAGCTCTACGGCGAACTGCTCCGGACGGACCGCGAGACGGGCCGGCCCCGATAGGCCCGCCGCTTCCGCCGCGGCGCGGATGTCCGGCGGCGCCAGGAAGCCCTGTCTGCCGACGCGCAGCGAGACGCCATCCGTCCCGGGCAGAACCTCGACCGGCAGCAGGTTTATTGGTCCGAGAAAGGCCGCGACGAATTCATCGACCGGATTGCGGTAGATTTCAGCCGGCACGCCTTCTTGTCGCAGCGCCCCGGATTCGAGCAACAGCACGCGGTCGGCCAGGAACAGCGCTTCCTCCTGATCGTGCGTCACCATGACTGTTGTGACGCCGGTTTCGGCCTGGATGCCCTTGAGTTCCTCACGAACCTCCTGACGGACCTTGCGGTCCAGCGCAGACAGCGGCTCGTCGAGCAGCAGCAATTCAGGTCGGATCACCAGGGCGCGCGCAAGCGCCACGCGCTGTTGCTGGCCACCCGAGAGCTCCGCCGGATGGCGGTGGCCGAAGCCAGGCATTCGGACCAGCCGGAGAACCTCGCGGACGCGCTGCTCCCGCTCCGCCTTCGGGACACGACGCATTCGCAGCCCGAAGGCAACGTTCTGCAGAACAGTCATATGCGGGAACAGCGCATAGTTCTGGAAGACGACGCCGATGTTCCTTCGTTCGGGTGGCACGGTGGTGATGTCTGAACCGGATAGCACGATCGCCCCGGCATCGGCCGGCGTGAACCCCGCCACGATCTTGAGAAGAGTCGTCTTGCCGGATCCCGACGGACCAAGCAGCGTATGGAACCCGCTGCGGGGGACGTGAAGGCTCACATCCTTCAATACCCTCGTCGTGCCGTAGCTCTTGCAGACTCCACTGATGACGAGCCCCGAAGCCCGAGCACCCTGACCTCCATCCGGTGTTGGCGGCGCGTCGGATGGGCCACGCATCGACGCGGATTGCACGAGCGCGGTGGTCAACGCGGACCCGCGCCCGGCAGCGCCGCATTGCGAAGCCCGAGGCGGTGCAGCAGCAGAATGAGAAAGCAGGTCGCGCCGACGATGATGGTGGCCAGCGCGTTGAGGTCAGGCAAATAGCCGACACGGATCAGCGTATAGATTTTCAATGGCAGGGTTTGGATCCCGAAAGGGGCGAGAAAATACTGGATCAGAAAGTTGTTGAACGACACGATAAAAGAGATGAGCGTGCCGCTGAGAATCGCGGGAAAGATCAGCGGCGCGCTGATCCTCATGAAAGTCGCGACCGGACTGGCGCCCAAGGATCGCGCGGCCTGTTCCAGATCCCGGTCCAGGGCGCGAAGCCGCGCCGCCACGATAAAAACCACGTAGGGGAGAGTCGTTGCGAGCAGGCCGAGATAGATCGAGAACAGGCTCCGTCCAAGGCCGAGCGCATTCACCACCAGCAGCATGGCCAATCCCAGGATCAGCCACGGCACCGTGATCGCGCTGAGCAGGATGGTCTTGAACAGGACGGCGCCGATGCGGGTCGCCCGCCTGTCGAGCCAGACGGCCGCCATGGTGCCCAGCAGAGCGGCGCTGCCAGCGACCACGAAGGACAACTTCACCGAAAGCCAGGTCGGCGCCAGCAGGCCCGAATTGTCGAACAGGGCCTGGTACCATCGCAGCGTAGCGTGGAACGGCAACGTCCCGTACGGCGAAGTGTTGAATGACAGAAGAATGATGACGAGGAGTGGCACGAACAGGACCGCCAGAGCGATCCCGATGATCGCCACCATTCCCGGCGAGATCGCCTCCGCGTCACGCAGACGCGGCATGGGGGACCTCTCGGTCCGTGAAGAGCCATCGCATTCCAGTTCGGAGCCCGGCCAATGCCGCCGTGATCGCCAGCATGCCGAGCAGCAGCAGGATCGACAGGACCGAGCCGAAGGACGGGTCGTCGGCCCGCGTCATCTGGTCGGCGATCACGTTGCCCAGCAGGGAGCCGTGGGGTCCGCCCAGGATGACCGGCTCGACGAACGCGCCGCCCATCGGCACGAACACCATGATGATCCCGGAGACGAGGCTGGGAGCAGCCAGCGGAAAGATGATGTGGCGCAGGCGTGCCCACCGGCTCGCGCCCAGCGAGCCCGCCGCCGCGAGCAGGGTCGCGTCCACCCGCTGCATCCCGGAAAACAGCACGAAGATCATCAGCGGAAGATTTTCATAGACCAGCATCACCAGCGTCGCGGCCTGGGAATACAGGATGGACGCATCCGGGGCCGTGACACCGAGCAGAGATAGCAGGATCATCAGCGGGCTGCCCGGGCCAAGAATGACAAAAATGCTGTAGATGAGCAGCAAGTAGGACGTGAGATAGGGAATGATGATCGCCAGGAGAACGAGATTGCGAACTTTCCCCGGCATTCGCGAGAGCACCCAGGCGGGAGAACCAGCCCAGCGCCGCCGTCACCAGAGCGGCCGTCCCGGCGGTTGTCAACGTCTTCGGCGCGAGGCGAAGATAGAGGCTGGTGCCAAACAGACGCCGATAGTTCTCCAGCGACAGAGGAGCTGCCGCGCCCTCGGGTGCGAAGCTGAACCAGACGAGAACCGCGATCGGGATCACCACCATGACGGCGAGCACGACGGCCGCTGGCACAAGCAGAATAGGGGTGGTCAGCGACGAGAGTAAGCGGTGCCGCATGAAGTCAGGATGCCTTCACCTCTTCCCATAGTTCCGTCCATTTCTTGAGCTGCGATACCGCGATGCCGGTTTGCAGCGCGACCGGCCCGGTGTATTGCACCAATTGTCCGGCCAACAGCGAGTCGGCCGCTGTCTTGGGAAGTGCCGCGATCGCGGCCAGGTTCACCGGAACCGCCAGTTCCTGATTGGGGCCGGGATGGCTGATCCAGTCGACGAAATACTCCGTGCTGGTGACGAAGTTCAGCCAGGCATAGGCGAGATCGGGATGCGGCGCGTCCTTGGCGATCGCCCAGGTGTCACCCCAAACAACCGTACCTTCCTTGGGCAGGACGAAGTCGACCGGATGGCCGTTGGCCCTCAGCGTTCCGGCGAGACCGGACCAGAGATTGCCCATGGTGATCGCGCCGGTCGTGTAGGCCTTGTTCCAATCGTCGGCTGAGGACCAGAACAGCTTCACATTCGCCTTCAGGTCCTGCAAAGCCTTCCGAATCCGGCCGAGATCGGGGTTTTGCGGATCCTCTCCGAGATAGAGCGCCGCAGTCATGACGGCTGTCGTGGGATCGTCGAAGAAGGCCACTTTGCCCTTGTTCGCCGGATCCCAGAGCACTTTCCAACTCGTGGGAGCGGGCTTCACCAGTTCGGGATTGGCCGCAAGAGAGGTGGCACCTTGCACCCAGGGAACCGCGTAGAGCTGGCCATTCCGACGCAGAGACGGAAGCTCGCGGAACTTGCCTTCGAGAGAGGTCCAGCTCTTGATACGGGACGGATCGATCGGCTGCAGCAAGCCGCCACTGGCCGCGGGCTGCACATATTCGAGATTGGGGAGCACCACGTCGATCTTGCCCATGCCGCCTTGGCGGAGCATCTGGAGGAGATCGTCCTCCGAGGTGAAATAGACGTTCTTCACATTGCCGCCAGTCATGTCCTCGAATTTCTTGCGAGTCGCAGGATCGTCGGCCCCGTAGTTTTGCCACGAAACTACCACCAGCGTCTGACCCTTGAACGTCGCCGACGGAGTCTGGGCCTTTGCAATCGACGGCGCAGCCAACAGGGCACTGGTCCCCAGCAACGAGCGGCGCGAAAGCGACATGCCGATTCTCCTCAGAGTTCGTCGCTGCCCCGTCTGGTCGGGCGATGATCAGCAGTCGAAAGCTTGACCAGAGGCCGCATCGCTCCGTCCAGCCGCTGGGGCGCTGCCTCACGCGGCACAAAGAGTCCGTCGCGGGCGAGCACGTGGCACACCCCGTTTGCGAACAAAGATCCTTTGCATCGACCGCGATAGGTGTCAACAAGGTTGGTCGGGAGCTCTGGCCCCGCCTCCCGATACAGAAGCATTTGCAATCTGGCCGCCCGGGATCCGCCGGCTGCCGCTACCCAGCCACGCCCACGAGGGCGGCGTCCGCCCCGAGTTGTGCCGGCAAGATGGTCATGTTGAAGAGCAGCGGCGCCTCTCGTGCCGCTTGCCGTAACAGCGGCAAATATCCGGCCGCCAGACCAATGTCGCCGCCCAGCACAGTGACGAACTGCCTCCGCTACCCGGACCGGTGGATTGAGGCGTAGCGCTTTCGGGGGAAAGCTCCACGAAACGGCCTTGCTGTCCGCGCCAAGTCCCGCCGTCGGCCGCACAATGACGCGGTAAGCTGTCGAAGGCCATTACGCTCGACCGGTCAAATGAGAGTAGCACATATAGGGCCGGCGTTGTAAGGAACTGGACGCGCCGCAACGTCGGGCAGCAGACCTAGCAGGCTGCTGAAAAGCGACAGCATCGGTCGATCATAGGGTCTGCTTGGCGATTTGGTCGGGTAAGACGGGTGCTCGCTCGCGGAAATCGGTCATCATGGCCCATGTTGGACGCATCTCGGGTGTCACGCTGCCCCGCCGAGCAGCTTGGGCAGCCGGACGAGGTTGTAGGCGGCCATGGCGAAGGTGAACTGCCAGCCGATCTTGGGCAGCCCGCGATGGCGCGTCTTGCGCAAGCCGGCGACGGTCTTGGCCCAGCCGAACGCCTCCTCGATCCGTTTGCGGATGCGCAGGCTGACACCGTAGCCCGGGTGGCGCGTGGTCCGGCGGTCAATGGCCGAGCGGCGGCCGCTGCTGTTCTGGGCGACATGCGGGGTGACGTTGATCTCGCGCAGTTCGGCGACGAAGTCCTTCGTGTCGAAGCCCTTGTCGCCGGCAAGCGTGACCGCGCGCGGGCGGTCCGCACGGGGCGCGATCAGGTGCAGCGCCGCCAGCCGCTCGGAGTGGCCGGAGGCGCGGGTGGCGAGCGCGCCCACGATCAGCCCGTTGCGGTTCTCCATCAGCGCATGCCCCATGAAGCAGAGCTTGGCCTCCTTGCCGCGCCCCTTGCGGTAAAGCCGCGCGTCCGGGTCGGTGACGGAGGCATGCGTCTCGTTGCTGCGCTTCTGGCCGTGGAAGTCCTGCTCGCCGTTGCGTCCGCCATCCGGCGGCGGCCCCGAACCGTCGTTCGGCCGGAAGCTCTTGGTGCTCGCCCACGCCTCCAGCAGCGTGCCATCGACCGAGAAATGCTCGGTGGAGAGCAGCGTCTGGACGCGAGGATGCGCCAGCACTGTGGCCAGGAACTTCACCGCGACATCGCCCGCGAGCAGGCGATCGCGGTTTTTGGTGAAGGTCGTGCCATCCCATACCGGGTCATCGACGCCCAGGCCCACGAACCAGCGGAACAGCAGATCGAACTCGATCCGTTCAACCAGTTGCCGCTCCGAGCGGATCGAGAAGAAGGCCTGCAACAGCAATGCGCGCAATAGCCGCTCAGGCGGGATCGAGACCCGGCCAGCCGGCGCGTAGAGCGTGTCGAACTCCGGCGACAGCGTCGCCAGTGCCGCGTTGACGATCTCACGGATCACCCGCAGCGGATGGCCCGACGGATGCGCTTCTCCAGATCGACGTAGCTGAACAAAGATCCCGCGATTGTGTCGCTGCCACGCATCTCACCAGCCGCCCTATGACCCACGGCAGGGAATCACGATGAAGCGCGAACCGCTACCAGATTTTCACCAGCCTGCTAGATCTCCTCACGACGCTCTACTTCGGTGAGACTGTGCCTCCCCGAGTTCCCGCTGAAAGCCGGTGTCTCGATCGAGGAGCTGGCCGAGGACATCGCCCGGCGCACGCTGCTCCAGAGCTTGAACGTCCGGCCGGTCCTCGACGCCGAGGGCGCCGAAACCGGCATGTTCGAGATCCCGGCCGGCGGCCGGCGCTACCGCGCGCTCGAATTGCTCGTGAAGCAGAAGCGCCTGGCGAAGACCGCGCCGGTTCCATGCGTGGTCCGCGATCCGAGCACCGACATCCTCGGTGAGGACAACTCGCTGGCCGAGAACATCCAGCGCGCGCCGCTGCATCCGCTCGATCAGTTCCGCGCGTTCCAGGCCCTGCGCGAGAAGGGGCGCTCCGAGGAGGACATCGCCGCGGCGTTCTTCGTCGGCGTGAACGTCGTGAAGCAGCGCCTGCGCCTGGCGTCGGTCTCGCCGGCCTTGCTCGAGCTCTACGCCGAGGACGGCATGTCGCTCGAGCAGCTCATGGCCTTCACCGTCACGGCCGACCATGGCCGCCAGGAGCAGGTCTGGCAGGCGATCTCGGGCTCCTGGTCAGAAGGAGCCCTATCAGAATCCGCCGCATGCTGACGGAGAAGACGGTGCGCGCCTCCGACCGGCGGGCGGTGTTCGTCGGCCTCGACGCCTATGAGGCCGCCGGCGGCGTGGTGCTGCGCGACCTGTTCCAGTCCGACGATGGGGGCTGGCTCGAAGACATCGCGCTGCTCGACGGCCTGGTCGCCGAGAAGCTGAAGGCCGAGGCGGAGACGATCGC
This sequence comes from uncultured Pseudomonadota bacterium, assembly GCA_963758455.1. Taxonomy (GTDB): domain Bacteria; phylum Pseudomonadota; class Alphaproteobacteria; order Acetobacterales; family Acetobacteraceae; genus CAVRQM01. The sequence continues at coordinate 44,654 of CAVWVK010000002.1, forward strand.
TGCCGAGGGCTGGAAGTGGATCGAGGTCGCCATCGACTTCCCCTATGGGCACACCCACGGCGTGCGCGAACTGGAGGGCGTCGCCATCGATCTCACCAGCGAGGAGCAGGCGACGATCGACGCGCTGAAGGCCGAATACGCCAAGCTGGAAGAGGCGTATGACGGCGCCGACGAGCTGCCGGACGAAGTGGACGAACGCCTCGGCGAGATCGAGGCGGCGCTCGCTGCTTTCGACGATCGGCCTGTCACGTTTGATCCGGCGGACATCGCCCGCGCCGGCGTGTTCGTCAGTATCGACGCCGAGGGCGCCCTTACGGTCGACCGCGGATACGTCAGGCCGCGGGACGAGGCGCCTGCGGGCGAACCGCAGCCGGACGGCGAGACCGATCCCGCGACGGCCAGGGCGGCCAGCGGCGATCCCGAGGTGCCGGCGGTGCAGCGCGCCGTCATCACCATCGGCGGACAGATCGCCGCGCCGGAGGATGAGGACGACGAGGACCTGAAGCCGCTCCCGGACCGCCTCGTGACCGAGCTGACCGCGGAGCGGACGCTGGCGCTGCGCGACAAGCTGGCGAACACGCCCGCCGTCGCGTTCCAGGCCGTGCTGCACAAGTTCTGCCTCGACGTCTTCTCCCGTTACTTCTCCTACGGGACGGCGATGGAGGTGTCGGTGCGCAGCGCCAGCTTCCCAATGCAGGCGCAAGGGCTGAAGGACACGCCGGCGGCGAAGGCGATCGATGTGCGCCACAAGGCTTGGGAAGAGCGGTTGCCCAAGGACAAGGCCGATCTCTGGGACTGGCTCACGACCCTCACCGGCGACGAGCAGGCGACGCTCTTCGCCCATTGCGCCTCCTTCGGCGTCAATGCGCTCTACGAGAAGGGCGACCGCTACGGCACCGGCGTTTCGTCCCACACCATCGAGCAGCGCATCGCCGAGGCCGATCGCCTGGCCCGGGCCGTCGATCGCGACATGGTGCAGGCCGGCTGGCGCCCGACCGTCGAGAACTATCTCGGCCGGGTGCCCAAGCGCCGCATCCTCGAGGCGGTGCAGGAAGGTGCCGGCGAACGGGCGGCGCAGCTCATCGGCCATCTGAAGAAGGGCGACATGACCAAGGAGGCCGAACGGCTCCTGGCCGATACCGGCTGGCTGCCGGAGCCGCTGCGCATCGCCGCCGCGGACGACGCTCCGGTCGAGACCACCGAAGCCGAAGATGAGTGTGACGACGAGGCGCTGCCCGAATTCCTCGCCGGCGACGACGAGGAAACGGACGCGGACGCGCCCCAGGTGATCGCGGCCGAATAGCCAGTGTGCGGAGCGGCTTCTGCTGTCCCGCGTCCTTACCCCATCCACCCGAGAGCCCGGCCCGCACGCCGGGCTCTCCGCATTTCAGGAGGGCCGCATGCCCGTATTCACTATCGAAACGACCTACCGCCTGCCGGTCTACCGGCAGCGCGTCTATCAGGCCGACACGCTCGAGGCGGCCTGTGCGCTGGCCATCGCCGACGAGGGCTGGGACGACGAGAAATCCGACGTCGAGACCTCCGGCGAGACCTATGTCACCGGCGCCTGGGAGGGGCGCGACGCCGCCTATCGCGGCAGGGCGCTCGGCATCCCGTCGCAATTTGGTGAACAGGTCCAGCGTAAAGCCGACCACTACGAGTTGCTGCTCGGCCTGCTCAAGGTCTTCGCGCACGCGCCGGACGCCGGGCCGGCCGACGGTCCGTTCTGGCGCCAGCGCCTGGACGCGGCGATCGCCAAGGCCGAGGCGATCCTCGCCGGCGAGCCCGATCCCGAAGTCGTGGGAGGTGCGTCATGACCGAGTATGTCGTGAAGGTCGGCTTCTGGCTGCGCGCCTTCGACAGCGTCACCGTGGAGGCAGACGCTGACGCCGAAGCGATCGACAAGGCCAAGGTCGCCGCGACAGCGGCGATGGCCTCGACCGCTCATCCCGAGCACGTCGACTTCAACGAGCGACGGGAGGGCGTGATCGCCTTCATCGACCGCGTCGCGCCGGACGGCCGTCAGGCCGTCGTCGAGGATGTCGCATTCGACGACGACCGTATCCATCCGGAGCACGTGATCCCCGGCGCACATGAGGAGGCCCAGCCGCGCCGCGTCGTCTTCGCCTACCGCGTGCCAGTCCACGTCGAGGTCGAGGACGGGCTGGTCGCGCGCGCCACCGTCATCGATGAAACGCCGGTTGCCGATCCGACTGTCGTTGAAGGCGATGCCGGCTACCTCGCCGAAGCGGTCGCCGCCGCGGACGACGGCCAGGCCTGGCCCTCCTGGCGGTCGGGTACTGATGATCGCCATAGCCTCGGCGCCCCACCACGCGGTGGGGCGCCTTTTCTTACGTCGGCCACGGCCGCGACGCTTGAGAGGGAGAGGGCGGCCGGAACGGGTTTGAGCCGGTGCGGTCCGAGAGAGAGCGCCAGCCGGCTCCTCCGTTCCCGCTCTCCCGAGGCTCCCTTCATGAACGACCTTTCTCCAATCGCGGCCGACCCGGCCGCGCAGCCGTCGCCTGTCCATCGTCCCGAAGCTCCCGGGGCGATCATCGCCGCCGCCCAGCAGCTCCTCCCACATCTCGAGCGCGGCCAGCGGATCGACGCCGCGATCCTACGCGCCGTCATGGAAGCGGCTTTCGGCGCCTCCGACGCTTCGGGCGCCTGGGACTGGAACACGGCCTATGACGCCTGCGAGGCCGGAACCGTCCTCTTCCTGCGCAAATACGGAAAGCCGCTGTTCCGCAAAGCCAACTCTCCGGCTTTGCGCCTTTCCGCCCTGACCAAGATCGGCGGGCTTCTCCCAACCCACACGCGACGCTCCGCCGAGAGCGAGGCCTTCCAGCAATTCTCCACGCCGACCCCGCTCGGCTTCGCGGCCCTGACCGCAGCGGCCATCGGGCCTGCGGATCGGGTGCTGGAGCCTTCGGCCGGAACCGGCCTCCTCGCCATCCTGGCCGAGATCGCCGGCGGCGCGCTCGTGCTGAACGAGCTGGCTGAGACCCGGTCGGCGCTGCTCACCTCCCTCTTTCCGGCCGTCCCCGTCACACGCTTCGACGCTGCGCAGATCGACGACCATCTCGACCCCGCCGTGGTCCCGAGCGTCGTGCTGATGAACCCACCCTTCTCTGTGATGGCGAACGTCGCCGGCCGCATGGCCGACACCGCCCATCGCCATATTGTCTCGGCGCTCGCGCGTCTCGCCGACGGCGGGCGGCTGGTGGCGATCACCGGCGCGAACTTCGGGCCGGACACCCCGGCCTGGCGCGACGCCTTCGTCCGGCTGCAGCAACGCAGCCGCATCGTGTTCACCGCCGCGATCGACGGTGCCGTCTACCCAAGCACGGCACCACGATCGACACGCGGCTGATCGTCATCGACAAGGCGCCCGCCGAGAACCCGGCGGCGCTGCCCGAATCGCGGGGCATTGCGCCAGACGTTGCGACCTTGTTGGGTTGGATTGCAGAGAACATTCCGAGCCGCCTGCCGCTCGCGACGGGCCTCGCCATCCCCATGTCGGCCGTTGCCGCACCGCGGACGGTGCGCGGCTATCTCGCGCGCGCCGCTGCGGTGGGACCGGCCAAGCCGTCCGTCGTGGACCCGGAGGCGGTCGATCTCGCCTATGAGACGATCGACTGGACGCCGCCCGAGGGCGCGCGTCTCAGCGATGCGATCTATGAGGAATACCGGCTCCAATCGATCCGCATTCCGGGCGGCCAGGCGCACCCGACCAAGCTGGTGCAGTCCGCCGCCATGGCCTCGGTCGAGCCGCCGAAGCCGAGCTATCGACCACGCCTGCCGATCAATCTCGTCCGCGACGCGCTGCTGTCCGACGCCCAGCTCGAGACGGTGACTCTATGCCGGCGAGGCGCATGGCGACTATCTCGCCGGCGCGTGGACCGTGGACGAGACCTTCGATCTCGTCACCGCCGCCCGCGACGATGCGCCGAACGCCGTCCGCTTTCGCCGAGGCTTCATGCTGGGCGACGGCACCGGCGCCGGCAAGGGCCGCCAGTCGGCCGGCATCATCCTCGACAACTGGCTGAAGGGCCGGCGCAAGGCGGTCTGGATCTCGAAGTCCGACAAGCTGCTCGAGGACGCACAGCGCGATTGGTCGGCCCTCGGCATGGAGCGCCTGCTCATCACGCCGCTCTCGCGCTTCCCCCAAGGCAAGCCGATCCGGCTGGCCGAAGGCGTCCTATTTTTAACCTACGCTACGCTGCGGTCCGACGACCGTGGCGAGAAGCTTTCGCGCGTCCGACAGATCGTTGAATGGTTGGGCTCCGACTTCGACGGAGTGATCATTTTCGACGAGAGCCACGCCATGCAGAACGCCGGTGGCGGCAAGGGAGAACGAGGTGACGTCGCCCCCTCGCAACAGGGCCGTGCGGGCTTGCGCCTGCAGCACGCCCTGCCGGACGCCCGCGTCGTCTATGTCTCGGCGACCGGCGCCACCACTGTCCACAATCTCGCCTACGCCCAGCGGCTTGGCCTGTGGGGCGGCGGGGATTTCCCGTTCGCCACGCGCGCCGAGTTCGTCGAGGCGATCGAGGATGGCGGTGTTGCCGCCATGGAGGTGTTGGCCCGCGACCTGCGCTCGCTCGGGCTCTACACCGCCCGCTCGCTCTCCTATGACGGCGTCGAATATGAGCTGGTCGAGCACGCGCTCAGCGACGAACAGCGGCGCATCTACAACGCCTACGCCGGGGCGTTCGCGATCATCCACAATCACCTCGACGCGGCGATGCAGGCCGCCAACATCACCGCCGAGAGCGGCACGCTGAATGCCCAGGCGAAGTCGGCCGCACGTTCGGCTTTCGAGAGCGCCAAGCAGCGCTGCGGCCTGATCGATTTCATCCTCGCCGGCAGCATCTCCGACATCTTCGACGCCCTCGTCGTGGCGCTGGCTGACACTCGCCTCGAACCCGACATCGAGGACCTGCTCTGGTCGACTGTGAACGTCTTTCACCGCGCCATCGACCGGACCGAGCGCGCACTCGACGGCAACGAGCTGGCGCAGCAGCGATCGCAGCGCGAGCAGGACGGCAGCGAGGTCAAGTCCGTCGAGCTGGAACGATTGACGGCCGAGGGCCAGACACTCATCGAACGCCGCAACGCCTTCGAGCTGATGCGCGACCAGGCCGCCGACCAGTTTGAGCACCACACCCATTCAGCCTGGCGGCCGCGAAACGGGTCGAAGGTCAACCATCGCAACCTCACCTCGGCGATGGTCGACAGCCGCGATTTCCTCAGCGCCAAGAAGCGCGCCGACAAACAGGTGCTTCTGCCAGCAGGTCCGAAGGTCGCACTCACCGGCGGGCTCGACTTCAACGATCACCGGCTGGTCTGGGCCAAGCTCGATCAGGTCCACGCCAAACATGCCGACATGGTGCTGCTGCACGGCGGCTCGCCCAAGGGCGCCGAGCTGATCGCCGCCAAATGGGCCGACAATCGCAAGGTGCCGCAGATCGCCTTCAAACCCGACTGGACGAAGCACGCCAACGCCGCGCCGTTCAAGCGCAACGATGCGATGCTCGACGTGCTGCCGATCGGAGTCCTGCACTTCCCCGGCACCGGCATCCAGGACAACCTCGCCGAAGGCGAAGAAGCTCGGCATCCCGGTCTGGAAGTTCGGCAACGGCGGCGCTTACCAAGCTGTGTGGAAACGTCGGTGCCTGGTCTCGACGCGGCACCAACTACCGCCGAGATGACGCCTGATCTCAGCTCGGCTTCGCTCGTAGATTGATGCTGCGGATCATGTTGAAGGCGAGCACCGAAAGCGCCATTTCAGTGCTCGTTCCTGCGATCCGCCGGGTAAGGAAACGCCCCGTCATCATCCGTTTTATCGTCCCGAACGGATGTTCCGCCGAGCATCTTCGCAGCCGCATCAGCTCAGGTGCATTCGCAACGCGAGACGTCATCCGCTCGAGCGCATCCTCGTGGACGTGCCGCGTCACCGATCGGCGTTTCGCTGTTGTGCAACGGGATTTCAGTTCGCAGCCGGCGCAACTTCGGGAAATATAGAAAATGCTCTGGGGGTGTTCTCGCGAGGTGCGTGCAAGCACCCGGCCGGCTGGACACGTGAAGCTATCTTCTTCGGCACTATAGGTGAAATCCGAGCGCTCGAACCAGTCGCCATTACCTCGATTGTTCACGGAGCGCTTGACCGGCACGCAGGCCGTAATGTTGTCCGCCTCACAGGCGGCGGCTGCGTTGCCGTTCGAGTAGCCGGTATCGGCAACGACGGTCAGGTCCTCGCGGTCGAGCAGTTCCTTCGCCGCTTTCGAGATTGGGTGCAGCATGCGCAGGTCGTTCACCTCATCTGTCACAGCGTGATGGACGACGATGCCGGTGGCGGTGGCGACCGCGATCTGGACGTTGTAGGACGGCGGCTTGCCGCCTGGACCGAAGCCCATCGGCCGCGCCTCCAGCTCGCCATCGACAATCAGTCTGCGGTCATCCCGATCCAGATATTTAACCAAGCGGTTTAATTCGACGCGCCGTGCTGTCAGGGCCGCAATAGCATCAGGAGTGGAGCCATCGTCGCCAGCAACCTCGGCACCGTCCTCTTGGTCCAGAGTGGACAGATAGTGAGCGATGCGCGCATCGATTTTTGCGACCTCGTCGGCAATCCTTTGGCGATCAAGAACCCGGTTCTGACTGGCGGCTGCTCGGAATTTCGCGCCGTCGATCGAAACAAGATTGGCGACGAACAAACCTTGATCGCGACAGAACAGGACAAAAGCACGACAGGCCCCGATAATGGCAGTTTCACTGTTCCGCCTGAAGTCGGCGATCGTCTTATGGTCGGGCGCCAGCCGCCTCATCAACCACATGAGTTCGACATTGCGCGTGCATTCCCGTTCCAGCCGCCGAGACGATCGGAGGTCGTTCAAGTATCCATAAATATATAGCTTCAGGAGATCGCGCGGGTCGTATCCGGGGCGGCCAGTAGACGTGGGCGTCGCCCGATTGAAGCCCAATGTCCGGAAGTCCAGCGTATCGACAAAGGCATCGACGACGCGAACCGGTGCGTCCTGGTCGACATATTCATCAATGGCCGGCGGGAGCAGGCTTGGCTGATTTCGGTCATCACCCGTCAGATATCCCATTAGAAATCCCAAGCTTGCTTCAGGGGCAAGTATAGACGATTTCGTTGTGATAGCAGAGTGGAGAACCAGCTAACGCGTCCGTAACAGCGCTCTATCGAGAGTGTAAGCCTAAGATTGCGCCTCAGCCCTGCTGGGTTTCGGCTGATGCAGGCGACGTTTGACGTTCGACTTCAGGGCGCTTCGAACGTCCTTATCGACCGTCAGGAGATCGAACCATTCCGGATCGAAATGCCCGCCACACCAATGCTTGGTTTCCTTGTGCTCGGGATGCTTCGGATCGCCGATCACGTCCAGAAATTGCTCATATCCCGGGATACCGCCGACATCTTCGGGCGGCCGGGCACGAGCACCGTCGATGCAGGTCGCGTGCTTGGGAACGGTATCGAGGAAGACCATCTCCTCAATTTCGACCGTATGATGCCAGTCGTCGCCGAAATCATAAACGTAGGTGAACTTTACCCCAGCGCTGCGGAAATCGCGAAGGCGGACCTCACGTTCGTCGAAGACCCGCGGATCGCCTTCGACCGAGCCTTCTTCGGAGACCGCAGCGTCGCCATAGCAGAGCCCTCCGATATGGAATTCGTGGAGATGATAGTTCCACCAATTGAACGCGGCCTGGATCGCCAGGTGAAGCTGCTCGAATCCCATGCGCTCGGCACGATGATGCGTCGCCAGACGGCTGGCTCGATCTCGTCGATGGAAACCCGGAGCTGAACAGCGTTGGGAGATTCGAACATGGGACTGAGCAAACCGAGAACGCCTCACGACGTCAAGCTCTTCGCTCGGACCCAGCAAGGGCCATGGCGACGATGGCGCCATGGTTTCCACACAGCCTGGTAAGCGCCGCCGTCTACGCTCACTTCAACCCAAGTTCGATCCGCCTCTTCTTCGACAGGCTGTTCGAGACGATGGAATGCGATTGGCGGATTTAGTCCCGCAGCTCGACGTCCGATAGTCCAGGCCTCGCGAATTGCTGGATCCATTTCAGGCCGCGCGACGCAAGATAGGGCGCCGGACGCAAGCCCGGTTGTTCCTTCAGCAGCTCGTACGAAAACTCGCTGACCTTGAACGTGAACCTCGGCGCGTCATCCTGCCACCCGCCAATCGCGAACACCTTGCCGCCAACTTTCCAGACGTGTGATCCGCCCCACTGGACCACGTAGGTGGTGGCGGGACGCGCCCGGCAAAATGCGTTGAATTCGTCGTACGTCATGCCGCCTTCCACCGTCGTTCTGGAATTGGTCGCGCCCCGGAATGGAGGTGACGGCGATCGGGCGCGTATGTCACCCCTCCCATAGTTCACGACCTTCAGATATACTGTGCGTCGCGCCCGTGGAGGTGGTGGAAGGCGCGACCGTCAGACTTTTATCTCACGGAGACCCGCCATGATCATCGTCGGTCTTGTCCTCAGCGTGTTCGGCATCGGCTTCCTGTGCTGGCTGCTGTTCACGCTCGCCGTCTACGCGCTGCCCCATTTACGCCGGCCTCACGGCCGCTTTTGCTGCCTATCACAGCGGCGCGGGCATGCTCGGCGCGATCCCCGTCGGCTTCCTTGCCGGGGCGGCGACGCTCCTCATTGGCCAGCTCGCCTTCGCATCGATGCCGTCGCCGCTCATTCGCGGCGTCATCGCGCTGGTGTTCGCGGCACCCGCCTCCGTCGCTGGTTTCTACATGACACTGGGCCTCTCTCGCATCGGCTTGCCTTCCCACATCTGGAGCGACATCTTCGCCGTGGTCGGCGCGGTCTGCGTCGGCGGCACGGCACTCGTCCGCATGGCGGCGATGGCCGGCGCCCCACCCGGTGGCGAACGGAGCATGTCGCCCGGCCCATCTCAGCCGGCGCTTACGGCGACGACCAGAGAAGGCTGAGATCCGGTTCCTCGTCATCAGGTTGGCGTAGATCGGCAGCTACTCGGTTCATTCCGCCCGACCGAGGGTGATGCGGCCCCGTTACAGCGCCATCGCGTTAGTCCCGAAACCCGACCCGGCGCTGTCCGGCCCAAATGGCTGGGCGCATTGCCGTTGTGGCGTTTGCCTCTGCAGGACCGGGCTCCCTTTCCTACGCGAGGGACTCTTTCTCTACGCCCGAACTATCCGACCTCTTGTGTCGAAAGACCGAGGTCAGCCACGTCTTCTCCCGAGGATGCCGTTCAGAGCACACGAGCACTTGGCCTCTCCTTGGCTTGATCTGGCCGAAGACCGGCTGCGCCTCGATCGCCTGAACCGCAACGCCGTCGCATCGACTTTCTTCCCCTGGGCTGAAGCCCATTCCTCGCGAGGCAAGAAAGTCCCTCCGCCGTCATCCTCCGCTGCGCTCCGGCCCGTGGAGCGGGTGCGTCGTCGATCGTCTCCGGCCTGCCGATCGCCATCGAGGCCGCGGTGGTCGCGGGCTCGAAAACAGCAAGGAGAAGTGACATGGCCAACATCGGTTCTTTCAAGAAGGTCGGCAGCGAGTTCCAGGGCGAGATCGTGACCCTGAGCCTCCAGGCCAAGGGCGTCCGCATCGTCCCGAGACCAGCCGCGGCAACGGCGATGCCCCCAGCCACCGGGTCTATATCGGCCGGGTCGAGGTCGGGGCCGCCTGGTCCAAGCGCTCCAACGAGGGCCGCGATTACCTTTCGCTCAAGCTGGACGATCCGAGCTTCAACGCGCCGATCTACGCCAACCTCTTCGACGACGAGGACGACGGCTACACCCTGATCTGGTCGCGCGGCCGCAAGCAGGACGGCGACTGATCGGGATCGGCCACCACGCCCCGCCCGGACGACCGGGCGGGCTTTCGTTTCGCCACCATACGGGCAGGAATGCATAAAAACCGGCTTTACGGATCACCGTGGAAGCGCATATCCAGCAACACGGCTTTGCGACGATCAGCGCCCCACGTTGCGGCGAATCAGCGTCGCTGACGATTCGCCGGACAACCACAGTAGTCGCTTTTCCGACGCCCGCTTTGGCCGTTGAAGAGCCTTAAAACGACTATTATAATCGTATTTCTGGTGCGCGTAGGTCGTCTGTCGGAGGTGATCATGGATGATCACCGGCCGACAAGTTCGGGCCGCGCGAGCCTTGCTGAACTGGAAACAGGAAATGCTCGCCGAGAAAGCCCTGGTGGCGCTGACCGCCCTGAAACGCCTGGAGTCCGAACGAGGACTCCCGACGCACGAGAGCACGCGCGATCAGGTCCGCCGCGCGCTGGAAGCCGCCGGCGTCTTGTTCATGGAGTCCGATCGCGGCCGCGGTGTGATGCTCCTGAATGAGGCAACGGTCGAACCCGTCAAGCGGACGTCACGCAATCGCCCTTGACCACGAGTATAGTTAACGCACCGCAAATTCCCACGAACTATCGGGACAAGGGAACAAGGCTTTGCGACGATGGGCGCTTAGTTATGGCGGATCAGCGTCGCTGACAATTCGCCGACAACTGCTATAGTCGCTTTTCCGACGCCCGCTTTGTCCGTTGAAGAGCCATAAAACGACTAATATAGTCGTATTTCTGGTGCGCGCAGATCGTCTGCCGGAGGTGATCATGGATGATCACCGGCCGACAAGTGCGGGCCGCGCGAGCCTTGCTGAACTGGAAACAGGAAATGCTCGCCGAGAAAGGTGGTATTTTTATCAGCCAGATCAAATGGTTCCGAGCCGCCTAACTTAAAGTCTAACGAAAATCTAACTTTTCTGTTGTTGGCGACGCCTCCTCACGGGGAAAACCCGGAAAGGGGGAGCGGCGATGATCGTCGCGCTCCTCAATCAGAAGGGCGGTGTCGGCAAGACGACGCTGGCGCTGCACCTCGCCGGACGCTGGGCCGGTAAGGGGAGGCGGGTGGTGGTGGTCGATGCGGACCCGCAGGGGTCGGCGCTCGACTGGTCCGAGCAGCGCGCCCGCGAAGGCGTAGCGCGCCTGTTCGGCGTGGTCGGCTTGCCGCGCGAAACGTTGCACCGGGAGCTGCCGGCGATCGCAGCCGACGCCGATCATGTGATTGTCGACGGCGCCCCCCGGATCGCCGGCGTCGCGCGCTCTGCGCTGCTCGCCGCTGACCTGGCGCTGATCCCGGCGACGCCGTCGCCCTTGGACGGCTGGGCGTCCGGCCGAGATGCTGCGGCTGCTCGACGAGGCGCGGGTGTTCCGGCCCGGAGCTCGTAGCGCGCATGGTGCTGAACCGCTGCGCGGCTCGCACCGTCATCGCCCGCGAGACGGCCGACGCGCTCGCCGAGCACGACCCGCCGGTGCTCGCCACGCAGATCGGCCAACGCGTGATCTTCGCCGACGCGGCGCGCACCGGTCGGCTCGTCGCCGAGCATCGATCTACGGGCTGCAATCGCGGCGGCCGAGATCGCCGCGCTCGCCACCGAGGTTGAGGCGGCTCGCGTCGTGAGCCGGCGCGGCACCGCTTCGCCCTTCGCGGCCCGGCCGGGCGACGGCGGACGCATGGGTCCGAACATCGGAGGCGCGCACGGCGACCGAGCCGAGCACTACACCGCGAGGCTGACGATCGACGTGACACCGGCGCTGCGCGGCCGGATCAAGATCACCGCCTTCGAGCGCGGGATCACCGTCGCGGAGATGCTTCGCGACGCTGCTCGAACGCGAGTTCCGAGCGACGGGAGACGCCTTCGGGACCGCGGCGCGCCGCCGTCGACCGGCGCTCACCGCAGGTCGAGCTGATCTGGCTCGAAAAGCGGATCGAGCACTGGGTCCGCTTCGGCCGCGATGTCAGCCGAGACGGATCCTCGATCGGCGCCGGCGCGTGCTCGAGCTTCGCGCCCGGCACCATGTTCGCCTTTCGTCCGCTGGGCGGCGAACGACTACGGCACCGTCGTCTCCCGCATCGACGTCCTGCGCGCCGTGCGCCGGCGAAGCCTTTCTCGACCGTCCCGTTCGTGCGCCCGGCGGGGAGATCCTGCTCCGCGTCTCCGGCTGGCCGAAGGTCGAGCAAGTGCTGCACGCCATCGACGAAGTCGAGGCGCTTGGCATCGATGCGCGGAGGAAGCCTGCCCCGATCATTGGCGGCACGTCCACAACCGCCTGACCGCCGGCGAGCACCCGCGCGCCTACACGCGCGAGCGCCATCGCGCGTGGCTTCTGAGGCGGAGGATCGCCGCATGACGCGTTTCGGCTGGGACATGTCGACTACTTTGCGTCGCTCGGCATGCGGTCGCAGTTAGCGCTGCCCCAACTCGTCGCCGCGCGCTGATCTGGAACGCCAGCGCCAGCGTGCCGATCGGACTCTACGCGCGTGCAGCCCGACCGGCGCCTGCAGGTCGACGAGGTGGTCGTCGTGCGGCCGCCGGAGCCGCTAGTCGTGCTTTCTCGCCGAGCGTGGCTACCTGCCGCGCGGCGTGCCGCTGCTGAAGCATGTCGCGGCGCTTGGCGGGCAGACGCGTTTGTCGCACCGGCCGCGCGCATCAGCGTCGACGGCGAGCACGATCGGCGACGCGCTGGACCGGGACCGTCGCGGCCGGCTGCTGCCGGTTTGGCAAGGCTGCAGCGTGCATCACGGGCGGCGAGGTGTTCCTGATGAACCGGCAGTCCGAGGACTCCCTCGACGGCCGATACTTCGGCCCGCTGCCCGCGACACGATCGTCGGTCGCGCCGCTCCTCTCTGGACGCGACGAGGAGCAGTGATCGTGCGACAAACCGCGATCCGAGCCGGTCTCTCCTCCCCTGGCGATCGCCCTTCATCCTTGCCGCCCATGCTCCGTCGTCGTCGCGCCGTCGGCTTGCGAAGCCTCGACTGCCGGCACGTGCTCGCAGCGGCGTCGGTCCCGATTGCGCTCTGTCGGCTCGGTGCCGCGGCGCGTACCGATCGCCGTCGAACGTCGCCGCCTCACTTCGACGCCGACCCCTTTGCAGCATTGGTCGCCGAGGCCGTCGCAGCGGTTCGGCATTCCGGCGTCCTGGATACGCGCCGTCATGCGGGTCGAGAGCTTCGGCGACGTGCGCGCGCTGTCGCCCAAGGGCGCAATCGGCCTGATGCAGATCATGCCCGAGACCTGGGCCGATCTGCGCCCCGTTACGGTCTCGGCGCCGATCCGTAGGACCCGCACGACAACATCCTGGCCGGCGCGGCGTATCTGCGCGAGCTGCTACGACCGCTACGGGGCGCCCGGTTTTCTGGCCGCCTACAACGCAGGTCCTGGGCGCTAGGAAGACTACTCGGCGACCGGCCGACCGCTGCCTGCCGGAGACGCTCGCCTATCTCGCCGCGTCTCGGTCCGGTGATCGGCGGCGGCTGCGGCCGACGACGCCATGGTCGTCGCCGCTCGTCGTGCGCGTCCATGGACCGAAGCGCCGCTGTTCGCGCGTGCATCCGGACAGCAGCCCGTCGACGTCGCCAGCCGTCTTCCGATCCGCACCCGGCGCGGCGCGTCGACCGGCACGTCACAGCGCAGGATTGGACCGTGCTCGCGCCGCAGTCCGACCGGGCCTGTTCGTCGCACTGTCGCAGCGGGAGCGCGCCGCCATGAGCCGTCGGTCGGGCTTCGATCGCGGTCGTGGCGGGCTTTGGCGCAGCGTTTGGAGGTGTCGGAGATGAGCAGCAGAGGAACCGGACGAACGGAGGGCAAGATAAAAGCGCCGCCGTCGGTCGGGCGCATGTGGTTGGTTGGATTGGATATTTTCGGCACATCCAGCGCATCGCGCTTGCTGGCGCTTTTGCCGCAAATGTCAACGATTTCAACGATCCGAGCGCCATCGCCGGCCATATTCCGAGGCGCGGGCCAGCCATGACGACGCGCGACGACGAACTCCATGTCCGGCCCGGCCGCATCCGCCACGGCAACCAGGGCGCCAAGCGTCCGAAGAGCTTCGTCGGCGAGGTGATGCGGGCCGCGAAGAAGGCAGGGCATCGCCGGCAAGAGCTTCGGCGCGGCGCGGCGGCTCCGCGGGCGGTCCACGTTCGGGCGCGGCCGACGCGCCGCCCTGTCTCTGTCGACTCCGGCCTCGCGGCCGGCGCGTCGTGGTCAAGGCGCGGGTGGTCCGCCATCAGGGATCGAAGTTCCGCTCGGCGCCGCTGTCGAAGCACGTCGCCTATCTCAAGCGGGAGGGCGTCACGCGGGACGGCGCGGACGCGCGGATGTTCGACGCCCGTCGGACGAGGCGGACGACCAAGGCGTTCGCCGAGCGCTGCGAGGACGACCGGCATCATTTCCGGTTCATCGTATCGCCCGAGGACGCGGCCGAGATGGACGATCTGCGGGCCTTCACCCGCGAACTGATGGCTGACGCCGAGCGTGATCTCGGCACGAAGCTCGACTGGGTCGCCGTCGATCACTGGAACACCGACAATCCGCACATCCATGTGCTGGTGCGCGGCCGCACGGACGACGGCGCGGACCTGGTCATCAGCCGCGACTACATCAGCCGGGGCTTCCGCGACCGCGCCGCCGAGCGGGTCACCCTGGAGCTCGGCCCGCGCACCGAGCAGGAGATCCGCGACCGCCCTGGAGAAGGAGGTCGAGGCGGAGCGCTGGACCAGCCTCGATCGCGCGCTGCGCGACATCTCCGATGAGGGCGGCGGCGTGGTCGACCTCCGCCCCGGCGGCGCCGGAGAAGACCCCGAATTGCGGCGGCTGATGATCGGGCGAGCGCGGCAAGCTCGAACGGCTTGGCCTCGCGGAGCGGGTCGGGTCCGGCACGATGGGAGCTGAAGCCGGCCTCGAGCCGACGCTGCGCGACCTCGGCATGCGCGGCGACATCATCAAGACGATGCACCGGGCGATGACAGACGCGGGCCACGAGCCGGACGTCGACGGCTTCGCTCTCCACGGGGATCGAGCCAGCCGAGCCGGTGCTCGGTCGGCTCGTCGAGCGCGGGCTGCATGACGAGCTGCAAGGGCTCGGCCTACGCCGTCATCGAAGGCGTGGACGGGCGCACCCACCACCTCAGTTCTCCGACCTGGAGCTGACCGGCGACGCCAGGCCGGGCGCGATCGTCGAGAGCCGCGGCCTACGAGGACGCGAGCGGTCGGCAGCGGCTGTCGCTCGCCACCCGGTCCGACCTCCCGATCGAGGCGCAGGTCGACGGCGCCTGGCGCGACTTGGCTCGATCGCAGCTTCTCGCGAAGGACTCCGTCGCTCAGCGGCGGCGGCTTCGGGGCCGAGGTCCGCGAGGCGATGGAGCGCCGGGTCGAGCATCTGGTCGAGCGAAGGTCTGGCGCGGCGCCAGGGCCAGCGGATCGTGTTCGCCCGGGATCTCCTCGACACCCTGCGCCGGCGCGAACTCGAGGAGGCCGCCTCCAAGCTCTCAGCGGAGACCGGACTCGACGCATCGCCCGTCCGCCGAGGGCGAGCACGTTGCGGGCGTCTACCGCCAGCGGGTCACACTCTCGTCGGGCCGCTTCGCCATGATCGACGATGGCATGGGGTTCCAACTCGTGCCGTGGCGGCCGGCGCTGGAACAGCAGCTCGGTCGACAGGTCGGCGGCGTGGTCATGCCCGGCAACAATGTAGATTGGAGCTTCGGCCGGAAGCGGGGGGCTGGGTATCTGACGAGCCCACCAACGGCGGAGTAGGGTGGTTTGCCGACTGTCCGCGTCCAGCGAAGTAGCGCTGGACGCGGACAGTCACCACCAGATCGAGCGGGCTCAGCCAGGTTCGGCACAGCAAGCCGCCGCCTTCCAACAATACTTCCGTCACGCCCTCTGAAAAGCGCATAGGCCGACCGTCAATCAGCACGCTTTCAGGGTTCGACGGATCGCGCTCCGCTTTGGGAAGTCCATGCGCCATAAGCGTACGCGCACAGCCGATCCAATCGGGATCGCCGATTCCCGTCGGCTCATTGACTGAAGCCCAGGACAGCGTGCCAAGCACGTCGCTGCCGTAGCCGTGCGCTCTCGCACCAACTCGCCCCGTGCGCGAGCAGAAAGCCCGTTAGCTCCGGGTCACCCCGAAAGACAGCATGGTTCAGTGCCGTTGCATCCCAGTCTCCCCCGCGGACGTCGATGGGCCAGCCGCGTTCGACCATGACCTTAACAGCTTCGCTCGATCCCCATGCGGCCGCATCGGGCATCAGCCGCAGCCGGTCCGCCGGCAGCGAGCCGGGCAGGTCTGGATGCTGTGCCTGAATGCGCCGTGCCGTAATGGCATCGGCGCAAGCGCAGGCCGCGACGAACGCCTCGTCGGGCGTGAGTTCCTCCGCCGCCCCGGCGCCGCGCAGCAATTCCGCGACATCGGTCAGGCCGGTCTGCATCGCCAGCCGATAGGCACTGATGCCGCCGGGCGTATGAGCCCGGGGATCGGCACCAGCCGCCAGCAACGCGGCGATATGGCGGGACGACCGGCGCACCGCGATCGCGCGCAGCAGCGGGGCGCCCCAGATGTTGGTCGGGCCCTTCGCCGGCTGGCTCGTTTGGATCGCCACCGTGCGCCAATAGCAGTTCGAGGGCGTCCGGCTCCGGCATGTCGAGCGCCCGCCGTAGCGCATTCGTCCCGGCGACGCACGCGCCATGCCGCAGCAGCACGCGCGTGCAGTCCGGGTTTTCCAGCGAATGATAAAGCAATTCACCGTCATTCGGATCGGCACCGGCATCCAGCAGCATCTCGGTGAGCACCGGGTCCCGGTTAACGCCGGCCGCACCATACAGCGCAGAGAGCGGCCCGTACTCGTCAGGCGCTGCAAGGGAAGCTGGCGGAAATCGGTTGCCGATACGCTGGTTGGGATTGGCTCCTGCCTGGAGAAGAGCCTGCGCGCACGCCCGCAGTCGCGTGATGAACTCCGGCAGTTGTCCGAGACGGGAATGTGTCACGGCGACAAGGGGCGGAAGGTTGAGCGGCCCGCCCGGACGGTTGATCCACTCCGGATCAACGGCCATCGCCCGAGCGATCACCGCGAAGTCCCCGGCCGCGCAGGCAACGGACACATCTCCCGCGAAAAGCTCAGGGCGTTCGTCGCAGGAGGTGAGCAGCGAGGCGCGGTCGTGCGGCGTCATAATTGCCGGTGACGTCGCCGCCATAAGCAAGCGCCAGCCAGCGCCGTATCAGGCGTCGTCCGGTCGCTGCGTGCGAAGGCGCGCGCTTCCACATGCAGGCTGAGAGCGGCCCACGAAGCAAAGCCATATTCGCGCGCGATGCAGGATTGCGCATCATGCAGGCGAAGCTGAAGCGCTGT
This sequence comes from uncultured Pseudomonadota bacterium, assembly GCA_963758455.1. Taxonomy (GTDB): domain Bacteria; phylum Pseudomonadota; class Alphaproteobacteria; order Acetobacterales; family Acetobacteraceae; genus CAVRQM01. Next base: position 61,875 of record CAVWVK010000002.1, read on the forward strand.
TATTTCTTCGGAAGTGCGACGCGCTGCGGCAGGCAGGCTGTCGGCAAAACGCGAGATCGCGGCCGGATCGCCAGCGCGATAAAGCCGCAGCAGTGTTTTCGCCTGTTTTTTCAGATGGTCGAGATTAGCCTTGGGGGGCAACGTCTTCATCACAGACCTCCGTGCGTTTCATTGGCCGAAGGTCCGCAATACCGGCAGCACAAAGGCTGTTGATTGATCTGCTTGGTAGCAACAGGTGGGTTCAACCCTTTCCGCGGACCCGGAAGCGGCCTGCACCGCTGCCCAAATGCTATTCGACAGTATGCAATTCCGTCAACTCGCCATGCGGGTATGGAGGAACTATTCCCAACCGGCCGACCGGCGCTGATTGTCCGGTCCTGGGATTGGCGGATCGTTGGTTTAGCAGGCTGCTGAAAGTCGGGTAGCGGTTTGCGCTTCATCGTGATTCCCTGCCGTGGGTCATAGGGCGGCTGGTGAGATGCGTGGCAGCGACACAATCTCGGGATCTTTGTTCAGCTACGTCGATCTGGAGAAGCGTATCCGTCCGGGCCATCCGCTGCGGGTGATCCTTGAGATCGTCAACGCGGCACTGGTGACGCTGTCGCCGGAGTTCGACACGCTCTACGCGCCGGCTGGCCGGGTCTCGATCCCGCCTGAGCGGCTATTGCGCGCATTGCTGTTGCAGGCCTTCTTCTCGATCCGCTCGGAGCGGCAACTGGTTGAACGGATCGAGTTCGATCTGCTGTTCCGCTGGTTCGTGGGCCTGGGCGTCGATGACCCGGTATGGGATGGCACGACCTTCACCAAGAACCGCGATCGCCTGCTCGCGGGCGATGTCGCGGTGAAGTTCTTGGCCACAGTGCTGGCGCATCCTCGCGTCAAGACGCTGCTCTCCACCGAGCATTTCTCGGTCGATGGCACGCTGCTGGAGGCGTGGGCGAGCACCAAGAGCTTCCGGCCGAACGACGGTTCGGGGCCGCCGCCGGATGGCGGACGCAACGGCGAGCAGGACTTCCACGGCCAGAAGCGCAGCAACGAGACGCATGCCTCCGTCACCGACCCGGACGCGCGGCTTTACCGCAAGGGGCGCGGCAAGGAGGCCAAGCTCTGCTTCATGGGGCATGCGCTGATGGAGAACCGCAACGGGCTGATCGTGGGCGCGCTCGCCACCCGCGCCTCGGGCCATTCCGAGCGGCTGGCGGCGCTGCACCTGATCGCGCCCCGTGCGGACCGCCCGCGCGCGGTCACGCTTGCCGGCGACAAGGGCTTCGACACGAAGGACTTCGTCGCCGAACTGCGCGAGATCAACGTCACCCCGCATGTCGCCCAGAACAGCAGCGGCCGCCGCTCGGCCATTGACCGCCGGACCACGCGCCACTCGGGCTACGGTGTCAGCCTGCGCATCCGCAAACGGATCGAGGAGGCGTTCGGCTGGGCCAAGACCGTCGCCGGCTTGCGCAAGACGCGCCATCGCGGGCTGCCCAAGATCGACTGGCAGTTCACCTTCGCCATGGCCGCCTACAACCTCGTCCGGCTGCCCAAGCTGCTCGGCGGGGCAGCGTGACACCCGAGATGCGTCCAGCATGGGACATGATGACCGATTTCCGCGAGCGAGCACCCGTCTTACCCGACCAAATCGCCAAGCAGACTCGATGATCGACCGATGCTGTCGCTTTTCAGCAGCCTGCTAGTGGCCGGTGAGGGTCGATACCGGATCCTCCGATTCCTTCGCTTTACTATCCCGGGCCCTTCCGGGCAGTAATTCGGGCTTGCGAGGCCGGTTCGATGGCCCCCTGATCTTCCGTCGCCATGAACGCGACCAAAATCCTCTGGGGCCAGGTCCTCGCCGTCAGCGCCGTTGTGCTCGCCTTCCTCTGGGCGGCGACGCAATGGGTCGCCTGGTGCCTGGCGTTCCAGCCCCAATTGGGACACCCCTGGTTCAATATCCTGGGCTGGCCGGTCTATGACCCGCCAGCCTTCTTTTGGTGGTGGTTCGCCTACGATGCGTATGCGCGCCCGATCTTCGTCGAGGGCGCCTATATCGCCGCATCCGGTGGGATCGCCGCCGCCGCCGTCGCGATCGCGATGTCAGTGTGGCGTGCCCGGGAGGTGAAGAAGGTCACCACTTACGGCTCCGCCCGCTGGGCGGAGACCCGGGAGGTGCGACTTGCCGGTCTCCTGGGCCACGACGGCGTGATGCTTGGCCGATGGCGCCATGAATATCTTCGCCACGATGGACCCGAGCATGTGCTTTGCTTCGCCCCACCAGGTCGGGCAAAGGCGTCTGGACGCGCAGGGAAAGCGCCATCGTTCACGACATCAAGGGGAGAATTGGACCTGACCGCAGGCTGGCGGAAGTTGGCGTGCTGCTGTCGACCCGACCAACGCGCGAGCGCCGCCTACAATCCTGAAGTCGCAAGGGCGAATGGGAGTCGGATGTCAGAACATCGCGAGTGGTGAAGGGCGCGCTGGAAAGGCGGAACCACTGGGAGAAGACAAGCCACTCGCTTCTGGTCGGCGCAATCCTGCATGTCCTTTACGCCGAGCCGGACAAGACGCTCGCCGGCGTCGCCAATTTTCTCTCCGACCCGCGCCGCCCGATCGAGACGACGCTGCGCGCCATGATGATGACGCCGCACCTCGGACAGGCCGGCGTGCATCCCGTCGTCGCCAGCTCCGCCCGGGAACTGCTCAACAAAAGCGATAACGAGCGATCGGGCGTGCTGTCGACCGCGATGTCGTTCCTCGGCCTGTATCGAGATCCCGTTGTCGCGACAGTGACGCGCCGCTGTGATTGGCGCATTCACGACCTGCTCGAAGGGAAGACAGCCACGACCCTTTATCTGGTCGTGCCTCCCTCGGATATCAGCCGCACCAAGCCGCTCGTCCGCCTGATCCTCAATCAGATTGGCCGCAGACTCACCGAGGAGTTGGACGCCCGGCGCCGTCGTCACCGACTGCTGCTGATGCTCGATGAGTTTCCCGCGCTTGGGCGCTTGGATTTCTTCGAGTTGGCCCTCGCGTTCATGGCGGGATATGGGCTGAAAAGCTTCCTGATCGCACAGAGCCTGAATTCAGATCGAGAAGGCCTATGGCCAGAACAACTCGATTCTCGACAACTGCCATGTGCGCGTGAGCTTTGCGACCAACGACGAGCGGACGGCGAAGCGAGTGAGCGATGCGCTCGGCACCGCGACCGAGATGCGTGCGATGAAGAATTATACCGGGCATCGGCTCAGTCCGTGGTTCGGCCACCTGATGGTCTCTCGCCAGGAAACGGCGCGCCCGCTGCTCACGCCCGGTGAGGTCATGCAGCTCCCGCCAGCAGATGAACTGATCCTGATCTCCGGGTGCCACCCGATCCGCGCGAAGAAGGTGCGCTATTTCGAAGATCCGGAGATGAAGGGTCGCATCCTTCCGCCTCCCGCTCTGACTTCGCCTGGGTCGCCGCCAGCGGGAGGCGGCACGCCGCCCCCGCGTCGCGCAGATTGGAATGACGCCGTGATCAAGTCGTCCGCGGCGACCGTTGAGGACCCTGCGAACGCCGGCATCCGGCGCGAGCCGGAACTGCCGGAGCACGAAGAAGTCGTCGCTGAGCCCCGAAAGCCCGTCCAGGAATTCGACCCGCTGGAGGACGAGCCCGACGACGAGGTCCAGCGCCGGCGGGTCATGCAGCGCAACTTCAGCGCCGCCACGCGCCAGGCGCCGCTCGATCGCGCCGACGATCTTGGAATGTGAGCGCGCATGCGGACCAAGCACACCTTCCGCCTGCCGCCGGACCTCGCCAGCAAGCTCGCCGACTACGCCAATCGTAAGGGCGTAACGCAAGCGCTTGTCGTCGAAGCGGCGCTCGCCTCGCATCTGTCGCCCGACGGCGCCGATCGCCTGGAGGCCGCTCTCGCACGCCGCCTTGATCGCATCACGTGTCCTCTTAAGCTTCTTGGCTGACGAACTGACGAACCGTATCCCACGGCCTGCGTCCCTGGTTGCGGTAGCCCAGATGCGGGCGCTCATAGTTGTAGTGACGCAACCAGCTATCCAGGTCGGTCTGTAGGCTGTCAACATCGCGGTAGAACGTCTCGCGCATCGTGCTGCGGAAGAACTCGTCCAGCACGGTGCCGTTGAACCGCTCCACGAAGCCATTGGTCTTCGGCGTGCGCACGCGGGTGCGCCGGTGCTCGATCCCGTTCAACGCCAGGTAAAGCTCGAAAGGATGCGCGTCGGTGCCGCAGAACTCACGGCCGTTGTCGGTCAGCACCGCGCCGATCGGCAAGTCGAGCTCGCGATAGAACGGCAGCACGTCGTTGTGCAGCACCGATACGGCTGCTTCCGGCTGCTTGGAGACGTGCAGGAAGCCAAACGCGTACGAGCCAAAAGTGTCCACAACCGCGTGCAGATAGACCTTGCCGATGCCTTTGAGGTTGCCGACAAAGAACGTGTCCTGGCAAAGCAACTCGCCGGGTTGGCTGCTTTCCACGTGGCGTTCGCGGAAGCATGGGTTCTGCTTTTCCAGGAACGCCAACTGCTCGACACTGAGCTCGATCGCCTGCTCGGCATTGCGCCGTTCCCAGCGCCAGCCAGCGCTGCTCGCGCAAGCCCAGTTCATGATCGTTGAGAACCTTCTGGATGGTGATGGCCGACACCCGAGTGCCTTCCAGCATCAGCAGCGCCTCGATGCGATTGCATCCGTAAGCCGGGTGCTGCAGCGCCAGGGCCAGGATGCGTTCGATCACCTCGCCGGAGGTGCTTTGCGGATGGCTGCGGTGGATCGGCGGCAGGTCTTTCAGCCCGTCGAAGCCCTGTGTCTGAAAGCGCCGCTTCCACTCGTAGAAGCTCGTGCGGTCCATGCCGCGCCGGCGACACGCCTCGGCCGCGTTGCCTAGCCGCACCGCCAAATCCAGCACCGACTGGCGCTGCTTGGCCACCTTCATCTCTGCGTCCATACCCCTTCCCTCCTGGCAAAAACTTAGCACGGAAAGAAGCTTAAGAGGACACGCCACACGCGATCATTCCGCATCAGTGAGCGCACTCGCCTCCACCACCGCCTCCGCCTCGATCTCGACCGCGTACTCCCCCACCAGCCGCCCCGCCTCGATCAGCGTGTTGGCCGGCCGCACCGCGCCGAAATACCTTCCGTGGATGCGCGACACCGCCTCCCAATCCTCCACGTCGCGCAGGTACACGCGCGTGCGCACGACATCCTCCATCCGCGCCCCCAGCGCCGACAGGCTGGCGGCGATCTTGTCCAGGATGTACACCGCCTGCGCCCCCGGATCGCCAGCGCAGACCACGACACCGGAGCCGTGCGTGGCCGTGGTGCCGCTGACCAGCACGCGGCCGCCCACGCGCACCGCGCGGCTGTAGCCGCAGATCCCCTCCCACACGCTGCCGGAATCGACGCGCAGGCGCCCGGGCCGGCCGGGCACCGGGACCGCCTGGTAGTAGGGCGGCATCGCATCGAGATGATCGCTGAGGTCGCCCGAGGCGGTCAGGAACGGCGGCCGGCGGTACTCGTCGCCGCAATCGCCCGGCAGCTTCCGCGCGGCGGCCAGCGCCGCGTCCAGCGTCGCGCGGTCCCGGGCGTCGAGCGCGAACGAGAACAGGCGCCGGTTGTCGGCGCGATGCTCCCGCTCGCCCAGGCGCGCGCCGACGATGATTGCGGCCACCGCCGGCTGCTCCAGCACCCAGCGCGTCGCCACGTTGGCGATGGACACGCCATGCCGCCGCCCGATCGCCGCACAGGCGCGCAGAATGTCCTGCAACACGTCCCAGCCGCCGACGGCATCGACGAACCGCCGGTATTTGCTCTTGCTCCAGTCGGCGATCTCGGCGGCCGCCGGCGCCGCGCCGGTCGAGCCAGCGTTCCGACATCAGCCCGCCGGCCAGCGTGCCGTAGGCCAGCAGCCGGATGCCGTGTTGCAGGCAGAACGCGCTCATCTCGTCCGCCGCGCGGCGGTCCAGCAGCGAGAAGCTGACCTGGTTGGTGAGGACCGCAATCCCTTGGCCCACCAGCACCCGCAGATGCGCGGTGTCGAAATTGGTCACGCCGAGATGGCGGATCACGCCCTGCTCGCGCAGCGCCGCGAGTTCGGTCATCGCATCGAGCCAGGCGAGGTGCTCGAAGCTCCACCAATGCAGTTGCAGCAGATCGATCGCGGCGACGCCGAGGCGATCCAGGCCGCGGCCCACGCCGGCGCGCACCACCTCCGGCGTCATCGGCCCCGGCGTGGGGCACCATTTGGTGAACACGGCCGGCGCCGCGCCGCCCGCGCCGGCCGCCGTCGCGCGCGCCAGAAAGCGGCCGGCGATCAGCTCGGCGCTGCCGTAATGGTCGGCCATGTCGAAGGCGTCGAAACCGGCGCGCGCGTAGTCGAGCATGGCCGAGGACGCCGCCTCGACGTCGAGCGGCCCGGCCGCGCGCTCCTGGTCGGCCACCTGCCACAGGCCGGTGACGACGCGGCTGATCTCCAGATCCGGGGCGAGGCGGATGCGCGGCGGCACGGCCCTCACCCCGGCCCTCTCCCCGGGGGAGAGGGGGCAGCACTTGCTCCGGGCGAGGGCGTTTCGCTCACGCGCGCGCCGCGTCGGTGACGATGAAGCTGGTCGACAGCGCGCCGTTCCAGGCCTCGGCCCGCAGATGCCCCGCCAGATGCAGCGGCTCGCCGGCGCGCGACAGCAGCGCCTCGGCCACCGCCCCCTCGCGGGCGCGGAACATGATGGTCTTCAGGCGGCCGTGGCCCTCCTCGCCCTCGACGAAGGCGCGCACCGTGGCCAGTTCGCGGCCCACCCGGTCGGCACGCACCACGCGGGCGCGCGGCACGATCAGCAGCGGCTCCTCGTTGCCGGAGCCGAACGGGGCCAGCCGCGCCAGGTGGCCGGCGACCTCGGCGGTGCAGCCGGCGACGGCCAGCGTGCCCTCGACGGCCAGATCCGCCGCCGCCGGCAGCGACGCGGCGGCGGCCAGGCACTCGCACAGGTGTTCGTGAAACGCCGGCAGCCCCGCCTCGGCGAGCGAGAACCCGGCCGCCATCGCGTGACCGCCGCCGGTGGTCAGCAGCCCGCGCTGGCGGGCGGCGATCACCGCGCCGCCCAGGTCCAGGCCCGGCACCGACCGCCCCGAGCCTTTCGCCACGCCGCCGCTGACGGCGGCCACGCAGGACGGGCGGTTGAACCGCTCGCGCAGCCGGCCGGCGACGATGCCCACCACGCCCGCGTGCCACGCGGAGCCGGCCACCAGCAGCGCCGCATGGCCCGATGCCGCCTGCTCGCCCGCCGCCTCCATCGCCGCGTGCAACATGCCGGCCTCGACCGTCTGGCGCTCGCGGTTGATGCCGTCCAGGCGCTCGGCCAGCGCGCGCGCCTCGATCGGGTCCTCGCACAGCAGGAGCCGCAGCCCCAGCCCCGCCTCGTCGATCCGCCCGGCGGCGTTGATGCGCGGCCCCAGCGCGTAGCCGAGCGACATCGCAGTAGGCGCCTCGCGCACCTGCGCCACATCCAGCAACGCGGCGATCCCCGGTCGGGCGCGGCGGCCCATCACGCGCAGGCCCTGGACCACCAGCGCGCGGTTGAGGCCGGTCAGCGGCATCACGTCGCACACCGTCGCCAGCGCCACCAGATCGAGCAGGCCCAGCAGATCCGGCTCCGCGCGTCCATCGAACCAGCCGGCGCGGCGCAACGCGCGCACGGTGGCCACCAAGGTCAGGAACGCGACTGACGCGGCGCATAGCGAACCGAGGCCGGAGCCGCAGTCGAGGCGGTTCGGGTTGACGGTGGCCACCACGTCCGGCGGCATTCCCTCGCATTTGTGGTGATCGAGCACGATCACGTCGGCCTGCCCGCGCAGGCACGCCAGCACGTCGGCGGCGGCCGTGCCGCAATCGACGCAGACGACCAGTTTCGCCCCGCGCGCAACGAGGGCCAGCAGCGCCGGCGCGTTCGGGCCGTAGCCCTCGGCCGCGCGGTCCGGCACGTGGCTGAACACCGTGCAGCCGAGCACGCGCAGGGCGGAGACCATCATCGCGGTGCTGCACGCGCCGTCCACGTCGTAGTCGCCGAACACCGCGACCGTCTCGCCCGCGCGCACGGCGGCGGCCAGGCGATCGGCCGCGCGCTCCATGTCGATCAGCACCGACGGATCGGGCAGCAGCGCGCGCAAGGTGGGCGCGAGGAAATCCGCCGCCAGATCCGCGTCGATGCCGCGCGCGGCCAGCAGCCGGCCGACGATCTCCGGCAGATCCAGGCGCTGCGCCAGGCCGAGGCCGAGCCGGTCCTCGGCACGCCGCCACACCCAGCGCCGGCCGGCGAGGCTGCGCGCCACGCCGAGGACGAGAGAGTCCAGGCTCACGCCTGCGTCCAGGTCTTGGTCGCGAAATTGTGCCGCGCCTCGATGCTGCGCACGGTGCCGGACTTGCTGCGCATGACGATGGAGTGCGTGATCGCGCCCTGGCCGAAGCGGCGCACGCCGCGCAGCAGCGGGCCGCCGGTCACGCCGGTGGCCGCGAACATGACGTTGCCGCGCGCCATGTCGGCGGCCGTGAACACGCGGTTCGGGTCGATCACCCCCATCGTGCGCGCCCGCTCGCGCTGCGCGTCGTCCTCGTACAGCAGCCGGCCCTGCATCTGGCCGCCGGTGCAACGCAGAGCGGCCGCCGCGAGCACGCCCTCCGGCGCGCCGCCCGACCCCATGTAGATGTCGACGCCGCTATCCGGCTGCGCGGTGGCGATCACCGCGGCCACGTCGCCCTGGTCGAGCAGCATGATCCGCGCGCCGGCCTCGCGCACGCGGGCGATCAGTTCCTCGTGGCGCTCGCGGTCGAGGATGCAGCACACCAGGTCGGACACCTCGCAATGCTTGGCGCGCGCCAGGTTGCGCAGGTTGCGCGGCACCGGGTCGTCGATGTCCACCACGCCGGCGGGCAGGTCGGCGCCGACCGCGATCTTCTGCATGTAGATGTCCGGCGCGTGCAGGAAATTGCCGCGCTCGGCGAGGGCGACGACGGCGATGGCGTTGGGGCCGCCCTTGGCGGTGGTGGTGGTGCCCTCCAGCGGGTCCACGGCGATGTCCATTTCCGGGCCGCCGTGGCCGACCTTCTCGCCGATATACAGCATCGGCGCCTCGTCCATCTCGCCCTCGCCGATCACCACGGTGCCGTCGATGGCCACCGCGTCGAAGGCGCGGCGCATCCCTTCCACGGCGGCGCCGTCGGCCTCGTTCTTCAGGCCGAGGCCCATCCAGCGGCTGGCCGCCAGTGCGGCGGATTCGGTGACGCGCACCAGTTCGAGTGCGAGGTTGCGGTCGGTCTGGTGGTCCTGCTGGTTCTCGGCGGTGACAGCTTCGGGCATCGACGTTCTCCTATCGGCATTGATGGTAGGAGGTGGCGAGGGTCATGGCGCCCACAAACCCCTAAGCCGGTTCTATCCGGATCATCGCGGGTTCCTCCAGCACGGCCTCCAGCGCGGCGATCCGCACCAGCGCCGCGCGCATCGCCGCCTCGCTGGTCTCGTGCGTGACCAGCACCACCGGCACCGCCTCGCCGGGGCTGCGGCCGCGCTGCAACATGCTCTCCATCGACACGCCGGCGTCGCGCAGGGCGGCGGTGACGTCGGCGATCACGCCAGGGCGGTCCACCACCATCAGGCGCAGATAATAGGCGCCGACATGCGATTCGATGGCCACCGAAGGCGCGTTGGACAGCGCGCCCGACGCGGCGCCCCACACCGGAGTGGTCCGGCCGCGCGCGATGTCGATCAGGTCGGCCACCACCGCCGACGCGGTCGGCCCGGCGCCGGCGCCGCGCCCCTCCAGCATCACGCGGCCGCAGAAATCGCCCTCGGCGACCACCGCGTTGAACACGCCGTCGACGCGCGCGATCGGCGAGGATTGCGGCACCATGCAGGGATGCACCCGCGCCTCGATGCCAAACTCGGTGGCGCGCGCGATGCCCAGCAGCTTGATGCGGTAGCCGAGTTCGCCGGCGAACGCGATGTCCATCGCCGAGACGCGACGGATGCCCTCGACATGCACATCGGCGAACGCCACCGGACGGCCGAACGCCAGCGCCGCGAGGATCGCCAGCTTGTGCGCGGCGTCGATGCCGTCGACGTCGAAGCTCGGATCGGCCTCGGCGTAGCCCAGGCGCTGCGCCTCGGCCAGCACCTCGGCGAATTCGCGGCCGCGCTCGCGCATCACCGTCAGGATGTAGTTGCAGGTGCCGTTGAGGATGCCGGCGACGCGGGAGATGCGGTTGCCGGCGAGGCCCTCGCGCAGCGCCTTGATGACCGGGATGCCGCCGGCCACCGCCGCCTCGAACGCCAAGGTCACGCCCGCCTGCTCGGCGCGCGCGGCGAGCGCCGCGCCATGCACCGCCAGCAGCGCCTTGTTGGCCGTGACCACCGGGCGGCCGGCGGCGAGCGCCGCCTCCACCACCGCGCGCGCCGGCCCGTCGGCGCCGCCGATGCTCTCCACCACCACGTCGATGCCCGGCGCGTGCGCCAGCGCGATCGGATCGTCGAACCAGTGCAGCCCGGCCAGTGGCACGCCGCGGTCGCGGTCGCGGTCGCGCGCCGAGACACCCACGACCGCGACCGGCCGGCCGGCGCGCGCGGCGATGATGTCGGCGTTCTGCCGCAGCAGCGCCAGCACGCCGCCGCCGACCGTGCCCAGGCCGGCGAGACCGACCGAAAGCGGGCGCGTCACTCCGCTGCCCTGGCCGCGGCCTCGGCGGCCACCGGCTCGGAGTGCAGGAAGGCGCGGATGCCGCGCGCGGCCTGGCGCAGCCGCTGGGTGTTCTCGACCAGGGCGATGCGCACATGCCCGTCGCCGTGCTCGCCGAAACCGATCCCCGGCGCGACGGCGACATGCGCGCGCTCCAGCAGCAGCTTGCTGAACGCGAGGCTGCCCATCGCGGCGAAGCGTGGCGGGAGCGGCGCCCAGGCGAACATCGAGCCTTGCGGCGTCGGCACGTCCCAGCCGGCGGCGGCCAGCCCGCGCAGCAGCACGTCGCGCCGCTCGCGGTACAGCGCGCGCACCTGCGCGACGCATTCCTGCGGCCCGTTCAGGGCGGCGGTGGCCGCGACCTGGATCGGCGTGAAGGCGCCGTAGTCGAGATACGACTTTACGCGCGACAGCGCGCGGATGAGCTTCGCGTTGCCGGCGGCGAACCCCATCCGCCAGCCTGGCATGGAATAGGTTTTCGACAGGCTGGTGAACTCGACCGCGATGTCGCGCGCGCCCGGCACTTGCAGCAGCGACGGCGGCGGCTCGGCGTCGAAATACAGTTCCGCGTACGCCAGATCCGACATCACCCAGATGCCGTGCTTGCGGGCGAAGGCGACGATCTCGCGGTAGAAATCCAGCGACGCCAACTGCGCCGTCGGGTTCGAGGGAAAGTTCACGATCAGCGCGGTCGGCGTCGGCACGCAATGGCGCACCGCGTTGTCCAGCGCGCGCAGCATCGCCTCGTCCGGCGTGGCCGGGATGCCGCGCACGGCGGCGCCGGCGATGATGAAGCCGAACTGGTGGATCGGGTACGACGGGTTGGGCACGAGAATGGTGTCGCCGGGGCTGGTGATGGCGGCGGCGAGGTTGGCCAGGCCTTCCTTGCTGCCCAGCGTGGCCACCACCTCGGTCTCGGGGTCGAGCTCGACGCCGAACCGGCGCGCGTAGTAGCCGGCGAGCGCGCGGCGCAGGCCGGGGATGCCGCGGCTGGTGGAATAGCGATGGGTGCGCGGATCGGCCACCGCCTCGATCAGCTTGGCCACGATGTGCGGCGGCGTCGGACTGTCCGGATTGCCCATGCCGAGGTCGATCACGTCGCATCCGGCCGCGCGGGCGCGCGCCTTCGCGGTGTTCACCTCGGCGAACACGTAGGGCGGCAGGCGGCGGATGCGGTGGAACTCGTCGCGGCTGTCGGCGGGCATGGCGTGGTGCATGGCGACGCTCAATGGATCGGCCGCGCCACGCCGCCCTGCCCGGCCGCCTCGGCGTCGATGCGGATGGCGGACGCGGGCACGCCGGCGGTTTCCAGATAGACGGCGATCGCCCGCGCGCGCGCCAGCGCCAGCGGCATCGCCGCCGCCTGCGCCGAGGGGGAGGAATCGGCGGCGCCGCCGAAGCCCACCACGGCAATGCTGCCCGCCCCGCGCCGCTGCGCCAACGCCTTCAGCGACGCGTACGCGGTGGTGGGCAGCACGGCCGAGCCGGCGGGAAACGACACCGGGGCCGGCGCGCCGGCGACCGGCGGCGGCGGCGGCTTGACCACGGGCGGCGGCGTGGGTGGCGGCGGGGTTGCCACCGTGGCCTGCTGCTTCACACCCGGCAGGGCGGGCGGCGGCGGCGGCTGTTGCGGCATCGCCGGCAGCGCGGCCGAGGCCGCCGCGGCGGGCGCTCCGGCGGGGGCCGCTCCCGCCTGCGTCGGCGCCGGCAGCGGCGCGGATTGCACGGCGGTGCGCGGCGCCGGCGCGGGCCTGGCCGGCGCGGATGGCGGCGCCGGCGGGGCAGACGCGGCGGCGAACGTGCCGCTGGATGCGTTGTCGCCGGTGGGCGCCGGCGGCGGCGGCCGCGGCGCGGCGGCGGGCGCGGGCGCCGCCGCGGCTGGCGCCAGGGGGGCGATGGAGGCGTCGTACTGCGCGTTGGCGCGATCGGCCACCAGCGCGTTGGCGATCTGTCCGCGCGCCGCCGCGTCGTTGCCCGGAGGCCGCGCGGGCACGCTGGCCAGGCTGGGATAGGGGGCGTCGGCATTGGGCGGCGGCGGCCGCGCCGCGGCGATCGGACCGCCTTCCAGGTTGTGCCACCAATCCACGGGGTTCATCCCCGAGCCCGACGAGCACCCGCCCAAGACCGCCAGCGCGGCCAGCAGCGCGGCTCTCGCGGGGGCAGCTTGAACCAGCCCGCTCGCGCGCCTATTCCCTGGTACATATCAACTCGCCATCCGTCGCGCCTGCTGCCTCGTGTGGTCCTGGTGTAGCAGCGGGACGCCGCACACGGAAAGGACGCGCATGGCCCCCGAGAAGCAGGGCGACAACCAGGGCGACAAGCGGGCCGACGAACCGCCGCCCGCCTTCGCGCTGCCGGACCCCGCCGAGCTTGGCCGCTCCATGGCCGGCATCGCCGAACGCTCGCAGCGCCTGGTGGCCGATTGGATACGCCGCCAGTCGAGCGAGGGCGCGGGCAATCTCGATCCGTTCAACATCGGCGGCGCTTTCATGGAGATGACCGCCCGCCTGATGGCCGACCCGGCGCGGCTGATGCAGGCGCAGTTCGGCCTGTGGCAGGACACCATGACGCTGTGGCACAGCACCGCGCGGCGCATGATGGGGCTGCACGCCGCGCCGGTGATCGAGGCCGACCCCAAGGACCGCCGGTTCCGCGACGACGCCTGGCGCGACAACGAGGTGTTCGACTTCATCAAGCAGTCCTACCTGCTGTCGGCGCGCTTCGTGCAGGAGACGGTGCGCCAGGCCGACGGGCTGGACGCGCATACCTCGCAGAAAGTCGATTTCTACACGCGGCAATTCGTCGACGCGATGAGCCCCACCAACTTCGTGCTGACCAACCCCGAGGTGCTGCGCCGCACCGCCGAGACCGGCGGCGAGAACCTGGTGCGCGGGCTGAACAACCTGCTGTCCGACCTGGAGCGCGGCCGCGGCCGGCTGCGCGTGCGCATGACCGATTCCGAGGCCTTCGACGTCGGCGGCAACATCGCCGTCAGCGAAGGCAAGGTGGTGTTCCAGAACGACCTGATGCAGCTTCTGCAGTACGCGCCGAGCACGCCGGAGGTGTTCGCGCGGCCGCTGCTGATCGTGCCGCCGTGGATCAACAAGTTCTACATCCTCGACCTGCGCCCGAAGAACAGCTTCATCCGCTGGGCCATTGCGCAGGGCCATACGGTGTTCGTCATAAGCTGGGTCAACCCCGACGAGCGGCTGGCCGACAAGGGGTTCGACGACTACATGCGCGAGGGCATCCTCACCGCGCTCGACACGATTGAGCAAGCGGTGGGCGGGCGCGCGGCGGGCGAGATGCCGGTCAACGCCATCGGCTATTGCCTGGGCGGCACCTTGCTGGCCTGCACGCTGGCCTGGATGGCCGAGCACGGCGACGCGCGCATCGCATCGGCGACGTTCTTCGTGACGCTGCTGGACTTCGCCGAATCCGGCGAGCTGAAAGTGTTCATCGACGAGGAGCAGCTCGCGGCGATCGAGGCGAAGATGCAGCGCCACGGCTATCTCGAAGGCAGCGAGATGGCCAACACCTTCAACATGCTGCGCGCCAACGACCTGATCTGGTCGTTCGTGGTGAACAACTACCTGCTGGGGCGCGACCCGTTCCCGTTCGACCTGCTGCACTGGAACAGCGATTCGACGCGGATGCCGGCGCGGATGCACAGCTTCTATCTGCGCAGCATGTACCAGGAGAACCGGCTGGTGACACCTGGCGGCATCGTGCTGGACGGCACGCCGATCGACCTCGGCCATGTGCGCGTGCCGGCGTATTTCCTGTCAACGCGGGAGGATCACATCGCGCCCTGGCGCAGCACCTATCGCGGCACGCAACTGCTCGGCGGCGAATGCCGGTTCGTGCTGGCCGCGTCGGGCCACATCGCCGGCGTGGTCAACCCGCCCGAGGGCGGCAAGTACAGCCACTGGATCAACCCCGCGCTGCCCGCCGAGCCGGAGGCCTGGCTGGCCGGCGCCACCGAGATCGCCGGCTCATGGTGGCCGGACTGGCAACGCTGGGTCGCCGGCACCGACCACTCGCGCGCGATGGTGGCCGCGCGCGTCCCGGGCGCGGGCGCCCTGGCCGCCATCGAGGACGCGCCGGGCAGCTACGTGCGCGTGGTGGCGAGCTGACGGACGCCCGCGCTCAAGCGCAATTGCCGGTGCCGCAGTTGAAGGTGATGTCGTAGTTGGCGGCCTGTGCCGCGACATTGGATGCCGGCAGGAACGGCAGGTTCGCCAGCACCGCCGCGGTGCGCCGCGGGCCGAGCGTGAACACGCTGGCCGGCAGCGCCGCCAGCGCCGCCGCGGTGTCGTGGCCGTCGAACGCATCGGCCGCGCGGATCAGGTCGTCGACCACCACCTGCGACGGGGTGCCCGGGGCCACCGCCAGCACTTGCCGCACCTCGCCGCGCGCTTGCAGCATCCGCTGCTTGGTGAGGGCCGGAATGCCGTCCCAGTGCGGGTTCGAATACAGAGCCCCCGCCAGGTAGTCGATCGAGGCCAGCGCGCGGGCCGCCTCGCCCGGCTGTCCGGCGGTACGGCCGGGCGAGGACAGCGCGAAGCTGGCGGTCTGGATGGCGCCCTGATCGGACAGCGCCGGCGTGCCGGCGGCGGTGCGCGGCATCACCGCGGCATCGGGCAACGTCACCGCGCCGCAGCCGGCCAGCGACAGGATCGCCAGCAAAGCCAGCGCCGGGAAGCGGAAAGCGGTCATAGGCGTCATCTCCGAGGATGACCCGCGAGTCTTTCGTCATGGGCGGACCTGATCCGGGGATGACGACAGAATTGCTGGTCGAATTGCCGAGCTTCAGTTCTTGCTGATACGGACCAGATTGGCCACCGGACCCAGGCGCGCATGGCGGCACACGCATCTGTGAAAATCGTCCGCGCTCAGGCGGCGCGCAATCCCGCCCGGAATCGCGCCGCCAAGGTCACGTAATGCGCGGCGATCTCGGCAAACCCGGCCCGCTCCTCGGCATCCATCATCCGCGCCAGCCGGGCCGGCGTGCCCATCCACAGCTCGCCGGCGCGGATGCGCTTGCCGGGCGGCAGCAGGCTGCCGGCGGCCAGCATCCCGCCGCGCTCGATCACCGCGCCGTCCAGCACGATCCCGCGCATTCCCACGAAGCCGAAATCCTCGATGGTGCAGGCGTGGATCATCGCCGCGTGGCCGATCGTCACGTCGTCGCCGATGGTGGTGGGCAGGCCGGGCGAGGACGGCCCGGCGGAGGTCACATGGATGATGGTGCCGTCCTGGATGTTGCTGCGGCTGCCCACGCGGATCGGCTGGTCGTCGCCGCGCAGCACGCAGCCGAACCACACGCTGCTGTCCGCCCCGATCCGCACGTCGCCGATCACCGCGGCGCCGGGCGCGATCCAGGCGGTGTCGGCGATGCGCGGCGCCAGGACATCCAGCGTCCAGCGCGTCGGGGGCAACTCAACCATTCTGGCCCAGCATATTCAGGCCCAGCATCAGCGCGATGTTCTGCACCGCCGCACCGGACGCGCCCTTGCCCAGATTGTCCAGCCGCGCCACCAGCACCGCTTGCCGATGCCGGTCATGCGCGAACACGCCCAGTTCCAGAACGTCGGTGTCGTTCAGCGCCTCCGGCTCGATGCGCCGCGGCAGTTCGGCCGGCAATATCCGGATCAGCCTGGCGTCCGCGTAGTGGTCGGTCAGCACCTGACGCAGCCTTCGTTCGTCAGGCGCGCCGGGCAGCAGATCGAGGTGCAGCGGGATGCTGACCACCATTCCCTGCCGGAAATGCCCGACCGAGGGCACGAAGATCGGCCGCCGCGCCAGCTTCGCGTAGGCTTGCAGCTCGGCGACGTGCTTGTGGTCCAGGCCCAGGCCATACAGCGCGAAGGCCGGGCCGCCTTGCGCCTCGTGCGCCTCGATCATGGCGCGGCCGCCGCCGGAATAGCCGCTGACCGCGTTGACCGTGAGCGGATAGTCGGCCGGCAGCACGCCCGCATCGACCAGCGGGCGCAGCAGCGCGATCGCGCCGGTCGGGTAGCAGCCCGGATTAGCGACCCGCGCCGCCGCCGCGATCGCCGCCGCCTGGGCGGCGCCCAATTCGGGAAAGCCATAGACCCATCCGGCAGATACGCGATGCGCCGTGCTGGCGTCGAGCAGCCGGGGCGCCGCCTCGCCCAGTTCGTCGGCCAGCGCCACCGCCTGCCGCGCCGCCTCGTCCGGCAGGCACAGCACCGCCAGATCCGCCGCCGCATAGATGTCGCGGCGCGCGGCGGGATCGCGGCGCTGCCCGGGGGCGAGGCTGAGCAGCTCCACGCCCGCCACGCCGCCGAGGCGTTCGCGGATGCCCAGGCCCGTGGTGCCGGCCTCGCCGTCGATGAAAACCCGCATCATGCCTCCTCGTCCCGCGCGGAGCGGCCCGACCCTTCTCCTGTTCCGGCCGCTTCTCCTATTCCGGCCGGCCGCCCGCAAGCGGCAGGCGTGTCGCGCCCGCATTGAAATCGACGGGTCCGAGCGTCCAAGCTGCAATTCCCAGCTCCGGAGATCGCGATGCGGTTCTTGATGGTTGTCGTGCTGCTTGCGGGTTGCGCCTTGTTCGCCTCGCTCCGGCCTGCGGCCGCGCAGCCCTGGCTCGATCAGCCCGGCATCGCCGGCGCGCAGCGGATCGCCGTCGGGCGGGCCGTCGTGACCCTGCCTCCGGGCCAATGGATCGTCGCGGAGGCGGATACCCACCACAACCCCGGGCAGAGCAACTCCTCGTTCGATCGGCGATTGTACATCCAGACGATCGGCGGTGGAATCCACGCGGCGGCGCTGGTTGAGGCCGGGGTCCAGGCGCACCGGGCGGCGAACAGCAAGGGGCAGCTCTATGGCTGGAGCGCGCCGGTGGATTGCCGCCGGAAGGACGTGTTCTTTTTCGACGATCCCGACACCCGGACCGGATATTTCGATTGCCTGACTGTCAACCATCAGACGATGGCGCCGTCCAGGGCGCAGCCCTGGTTCGACGCGGCCGGAATGGTTGGCCAATACGGCGGCTGGCCCCGGCCGATGGTCGTCGCAAGCTTCGCCATGTCCGGCCCTCGGCATGAGGATGTGCTGATCGTCAAGATATTCGTCGACCCCGCGCTCGCCGGCTTCCCGGGAGAGCGCATGTCCTGGGCTGATAGCGCCTGGCACCCGACCATCATCTCTGCCGACCGTCGTGCCTACGAGAACAAGGTGGCCGCCTGGGCGAAGGCGTACCGGCCGATCCTCGAGGCCTCATGGAACTGAGGCCTCGATGACCGGAACCCCTTACCGCTTGCTGAACTGGAAGCTGCGGCGGGCCTTGGCGCGGCCGTATTTCTTGCGCTCCACCACGCGGGAATCGCGCGTCAGGAAGCCCGCGATCTTCAGGATGGGGCGCAGCTCCGGCTCGTAGTAGGTGAGCGCCCGGCTGATGCCGTGGCGCAGCGCGCCGGCCTGGCCGGACAGGCCGCCGCCGTTCACCGTGCAGACCACGTCGAAGTAGTTGTAGCGGTCGGCCACCAGGAACGGCTGGGTAATCAGCATCCGCAGCACCGGACGCGCGAAATACTGGCCGACGCGCTTGCCGTTGACGGTGATCTCGCCCTTGCCCGGCTTGATCCACACCCGCGCGATGGCGTTCTTGCGGCGGCCGGTGGCGTAGCTGCGGCCCTGCGCGTCGCGCTTCGGCTCCACCTTCGGGCGGTCGGCGGGGATCGCGTTGGCGACGGCCAGATCCTTAAGGTCGGCCAGCGTGCGCGACGGGCCATCGGACAGAGCGGCGGTTTGCGTCTCGGACATCGGGCTCAGCCCCTCCGGTTCTTGGTGTTCAGGGCGGCGACATCCAGCGTCTGCGGCGCCTGCCCCTCATGCGGGTGCGCGGGGCCGGCATAGACGTGCAGGTGCTTCATCTGCCGGCGTTGCAGCGGGCCGCGGGTAATCATCCGCTCGACCGCCTTCTCCAGCACGCGCTCGGGATGCGCGCTGTCCAGCCGCTGGCGGAAGGTGCGCCCCTTGATGCCGCCCGGATAGCCGGTGTGATAATAGAAGGTGGATTGTTCCGCCTTGTTGCCGGTGAGGCGCACGCGCTCGGCATTGATGACCACGACGTTGTCGCCGCAATCGACATGCGGGGTGAATTGCGGCTTGTGCTTGCCGCGCAGGCGGTTGGCGATGATCGAGGCCAGCCGGCCGAGCACCAGCCCGTCGGCGTCGATCAGCAGCCACTGCTTCGTCACCTCCGCCGGCTTCAGCGAGAGAGTCGTCTTGAGCATCATAGCTTTCCTTCGCACAGGCGGCGGTATATGGCCGTAAGCCGTGGACAGGTCAACCGATTTCCGGCGTGGTAGCCAGATACCTCCTACGCTGGGGCATCCCGGCGCGGCGGTGTTCTGGCTGACTGTGCTGCTGACCGGGATCGGGGCGGGCATCGCGGCGGCGCTCCTGACGCGGCTGCTGGAAGTGGTGCAGCATGTGATGTGGCCGTCGGCATCGGGCCTGGACCTGCTGGACGCGGCGCGGCGGGCCGGCGCGTGGCGGCACATCCTGGTGCTGCTGGGCGCGGGGGTGCTGACCGGGCTGGGGCAGATCGTGCTGGTGCGGCTGTCCAGCGGCAACAGCATCGACATCACCGAGGCGATCTGGTTTCGCGCCGGACGATTGCCGGCGCGGCGGACGCTGGGCAGCGCGGTGCTGTCGATCCTGGTGGTCGGCATGGGCGCGTCGCTGGGGCGCGAGGGTGCGCCCAAGCAGGCCGGCGCGGTGATCGCCGATAGCCTGGCGGACCGCGCCCGCCTGTCCGACCAGCAGCGCCGGCTGCTGGTGGCGTGCGGCGCCGGTGCGGGCATGGCGGCCGCGTACGGCGTGCCGCTGGGCGGCGCGCTGTTCGCGCTGGAGGTGCTGCGCGGCGTGCTGGCGCTGCGCCTGGTGCTGCCGGCGCTGCTGGCCTCGCTGGTCGCCACCGCGGTCTCGTGGCTCGCCTTGCCGGACGCGCCGACCTACCTGATCCCGGCCTATCCCAGTTCCATCTCGGTCGCCGCGTGGGCGCTGGTCGCCGGGCCGATCGCGGGCGTGGTCTCGGTGGCGTTCGTGCGCCTGGTCGCCTGGGCCGACCGGCACAAGCCACGGGGGCGGCGGCGGCTGGTCGCGCCGGCGCTGGCGCTGACGTTGCTCGGCGCGGTGTCGATCGGCTTTCCGCAACTGCTGGGCAACGGCCGCGACGTGGCCCAACTGGCGTTCACCGGCCAGCTTGGGCCGGGCCTGCTGCTGGCGCTGCTGCTGCTCAAGCCGGCGGCGACGCTGCTCTGCCTGGGCAGCGGCACGCCGGGCGGCCTGTTCACCCCATCGCTGGCGCTGGGCGCGCTGCTGGGCGGATTGCTGGGCCATGTTTGGCTGCTGTTCTGGCCCGGCGCGCCGCCCGGCCTGTTCGCCGTCCTCGGCGCGGGCGCGGTGCTGGCCGCCACCACGCAGGGACCGATCTCGGCGGTGGTGCTGATGCTGGAGCTGACCGGCCGCGACCGCTCGTTCATCGTGCCGCTGCTGCTGGCGGTGACGGCCGCCACGCTGGTCTCCCGCTCGATCGAGGCGCGCTCGATCTACGACGCCCGCCTGACCGACGCCGAGGTGAGAGAGCGGCTCAGGATGCGCGATCCCGCGTCGCCCTAACCGCACACGGAAATGTATATTTTGGATAGTCGCAACGGATGGCATAGGCGAACTGATCCGATGCGGAAGGAAGGTCGTTGGCCGCGCGACTGGTCTGCGAAACCAAGTCTACGATCGCCATATATGCTCCCGCCGAACCCGTGGATACGGCTGGCCCTGGGCCGCTGATCATCACCTTCCCGCATCTGACCTTCAGGCCGAAGGGGGTGCATTTCTGGCAGGATGCGCACCTGCAGCGCGCGAACGTGTCGGCCATCGGGCTGGTGGCAAAGCAGCCGCACTGGTTCACGCGGCTGGAGATGTCGCTTCTGCTCCCGGCATTGCTGCCGATCATCGCGCGTCACCGACCGGGCCGGATCGTGACCCTGGGCTACAGCATGGGGGCAACAGGCGCGCTGATGCACGGGCATGTGCTGGGCGCGGATCTGAGCGCCGCGCTGTCGCCGCACTACAGCATCGATCCGGCGATCATCGGCGGCTTCGACCAGCGGCCGAAACGGACCTTCGATCCGGCGCAGCATGTCGGGTTCAAGATCGAGGCGGACGATCTCGCGCCGGTGCCGGTGCTGTTCTACGATCCACTCCACGCCTGCGACCGTGAACACGCACGCAGGATCGAGGCGCTCTCCAAGCGGGTGCTGCGCGTGATGACCACCGGATCTGGCCATTTCTCCATGCCGACGCTGGCGACCACCGATCTCGGCGCGCAGCGGTTCATCGAGTTGCTGGTCCGCGGCCCGCGCGAAGGCTTTCTGCGAACAGCACGCAATCTGGTGCGGGCGCAACGCGACCACTCCGCCGACTACCATCAGGAACTCAGCGCGGCGCTGCTGGCGCACAGGCGCGGCGAACTCGCCTTGCGGTCCGCGACGCGCGCGGTGGAGTTGCAGCCGCGCAATGCGCGGCACAAGATTTTCCTGGCCGACCTGCGCGAATCGCTGCGCGCCTCTCTGGCGCCCCGGCCGGGACCGGCTGCAACAAGCTTTGCACGGTAGGTTCGCGCAGCCGCAGCACGCCGCGCCGCCTGACAACTCCGGCCGCGAAACTGGGGCGAACGATGGGGATCGAACCCACGACATCCAAGACCACAACCTGGCGCTCTACCAACTGAGCTACGTCCGCCATCCAGGCGGCAGCGTCTAGGCCGAACCCGCCGCCGCCGTCAACGCCGCGCTGTCGCGCCGCCGCAGATGCCACCGGAGCCGCTCCAGCGCCGCGTCCAGCACCTCGGGGCGCTTGCAGAAGGCGAAGCGGGCATACTGGCGCGGCGGCTCGGAGGCGTAGAACGCCGAGACCGGGATGGCGCACACCCCGGCGTGCTCGGTGATGTGGCGGCAGAACGCCACGTCGTCGCCGGCGAAACCGAGCGGCGAGAAATCCGCGGTGACGAAATAGCTGCCCTGCGTCGCCAGCACGCCGAACCCGAGCGCCGCCAGGCCGCCCGCCAACTGGTCGCGGCGTGCCTGGAGATCGGCGGCCAGCGTTGCGAAATACGCGTCGTCCTTGGCCAGGCCCAGCGCCACCGCCCGCTGCAAGTTGGGCGGCGTGGTGAAAGTCAGGTTCTGGTGCGCCTTTGCCACCACGGCGGCCAGCGCCGCCGGCGCGGTGACGTAGCCGACTTTCCAGCCGGTGAGCGAGAACGTCTTGCCGGCGCTGCCGATGCGCAAGGTCCGTTCGCGCATCCCCGGCACGGTCATCAGCGGGATGTGCCGCCAGCCGTCGAAGGTCAGGTGCTCATACACCTCGTCGCAGACCGCATAGGCATCGTGGCGGGCCAGCAGGTCGGCGATGAAGGCCAGTTCGGCGGCGGTGAACACCTTGCCGGTCGGGTTCATCGGCGTGTTGAGCAGGATCGCCTTGGTGCGCGGTCCGAACGCCGCCGCCAGCTCGGCGCGCGGCAGCTCCCAGCGCGGCGGCGCCAGGCGCACCAGCCGGGGGATGCCGCCCAGCAGGCGCACCACCGGCAGATAGGTGTCGTACAGCGGCTCGATCAGCACCACCTCGTCGCCCGGATCGACCAGCGCCATCAGACAGGCGGTGATCGCCTCGGTCGCCCCCGAGGTCACGACCACCTCGCGCGCCGGGTCGACCTCCAGGCCGTAGAAGCGGCGGTTGGCGGCGGCCACCGCCTCGCGCAGTTCGGGCAGGCCGGTCATCGGCGGATACTGGTTGCGCTGGTCGTGCAGCGCGTCGGCGGCGGCGCGGATCACGTCGGCCGGTCCCTCGGTGTCGGGAAAGCCCTGGCCGAGATTGATCGCCTGGTGCTGCTGGGCCAGCGCCGACATCACGGTGAAGACGGTGGTCCCGGTGCCGGACAGCAGCGTGTTGAGCGTCTTCACCTGGCCCATGTCCTTCCCGGTCGGCGGCCATCGAGAATGGGGTCCGCGCGCGGCGGCATCAACCGCCTGCCCCGAAAACAGGCAGGTCTCGCCCAGCGAGCGGGCGGCGGCCGCTGCCCGGTTCGCGGGCAATCACGCGCGGGCGGCGTATTTGCCGCGTGGCACGCGACATGCAACCCTCCCGGACCGATTGCCGCCCCGGGACAAGCCGGCTTGCGAACATGGGGGCGGAGCCGGTCTGGGAACAAAAGGGAGGATGCGGCCGGCGGCGCCGGCGCATGGACGCGCATGAAGAAGATCGAGGCGGTCATCAAGCCGTTCAAGCTGGACGAGGTGAAGGAGGCGCTGCACGAGGTCGGGTTGCAGGGCATCACCGTGGTCGAGGCCAAGGGCTTCGGCCGCCAGAAGGGCCATACCGAGCTGTACCGCGGCGCCGAATACGTGGTGGATTTCCTGCCCAAGGTGAAGATCGAGGTGGTCTGCGAGGATCACATCGCCGAACGGGCGGTGGACGCCATCGTCAACGCGGCGCGCACCGGGCGCATCGGCGACGGCAAGATCTTCGTCACCACGGTCGACGAGGTGGTGCGCATCCGCACCGGCGAGCGCGGCGAGGACGCGATCTGAGCGGCCGCGCGGCCAGGCGACCGCGCGACCGGACGACTGCATCGGCGCCGCGAGGGGCGGCGCCGGACCAATCAGGGAACTGGACTTATGGCAGACGAGCCCAAGGGCGTGAGCGACGTGCTGGACATGATGAAGGAGCACACGGTCGAGTACGTGGACCTGCGGTTCACCGACCCGCGCGGCAAGTGGCAGCACACCGCGCAGCACGTCTCGACCATCGACGAGGACGCGTTCCGCGACGGCATCATGTTCGACGGCTCCTCGATCGCCGGCTGGAAGGCGATCAACGAGAGCGACATGATCCTGATGCCCGACCCGTCGACGGCGGTGCTGGACCCGTTCGCGGCCAAGCCGAGCCTCATCCTGATCTGCGACATCGTCGAGCCGTCGACCGGACAGTCGTACGGCCGCGACCCACGCAGCACGGCGCAGCGCGCCGAGGCGTATGTGAAGGCCACCGGGATCGGCGACACGGTGATGGTGGGCGCCGAGGCGGAGTTCTTCATCTTCGACAGCGTGCGTTTCGGCACCGGCGGCAACTACGCCATGTACCAGATCGACAGCCAGGAAGGCCCGCAGGCGTCGATGAAGGACTATGCCGACGGCAACATGGGCCATCGGCCGACCGTCAAGGGCGGCTACTTCCCGGTGCCGCCGGTGGACGCCGACAGCGACCTGCGCGCCGAGATGCTGTCGACGATGGGCGAGATGGGGCTGGTGATCGAGAAGCACCATCACGAGGTGGCGCAGTCGCAGCACGAGCTGGGCACCAAGTTCGCGACGCTGACCAAGATGGCCGACAACATGCAGATCTACAAATACTGCGTGCATAACGTCGCCCACAGCTACGGCAAGACCGCGACGTTCATGCCCAAGCCGATCTATGGCGACAACGGCACCGGGATGCACGTGCACCAGTCGATCTGGAAGGACGGCAAGCCGCTGTTCGCGGGCAACGCCTATGCCGACCTGTCCGAGACATGCCTGTATTTCATCGGCGGCATCATCAAGCACGCCAAGGCCATCAACGCCTTCACCAACCCCGGCACCAACAGCTACAAGCGCCTGATCCCCGGCTTCGAGGCGCCGGTGCTGCTGGCCTATTCCGCGCGCAACCGCTCGGCGTCGTGCCGCATCCCCTATACCGCGAACCCCAAGGCCAAGCGGGTGGAGATCCGTTTTCCGGATCCGAGCGCCAACCCGTATCTCGGCTTCACCGCGATCCTGATGGCCGGGCTGGACGGCATCCGCAACAAGATCCATCCGGGCGATCCGATGGACAAGAACCTGTACGACCTGCCGCCGGAGGAGCTGAAGGGCATTCCGACGGTGTGCGGATCGTTGCGCGACGCGTTGGTGTCGCTGGAGGCGGACCACGAGTTCCTGATGGCCGGCGACGTGTTCAACCGCGACCAGATCGACAGCTACATCGAGCTGAAATGGTCGGAGGTGTTCCGCTTCGAGCAGACGCCGCATCCGGTCGAGTTCGAGATGTACTACTCGGTTTGATGGGACAGGCCGCGTTCGGGAAACCGGCGCGGCCCTTCTCGAAGCCCGCCGGAGAGCCGCGACCACGCCAGAGCCGCGACCACTCCCCGGCCGCCCGCCGCTTCGCGCGGTCATGCCGAAGCCGCTTTCGACACAGCCTCCAAGAAACTTCCCCGCCCGGTGGAACTCGCAACCGTCCGGCTCATTCACACGCAGCGATCATTCAAGGGTTGAACAATGACCAAAGCTATCGCGGCTCTTGTCACCTCGTTGGCTCTCGGCGCCTGCGCCGTGAACCCGCCGCCTCCCTATGCACCGATAGGCAACGCGGGAAACCCCTCCGCCACGCCCACCGCGACGCAGGTGCAGCCGCTTCCCCAGTGAGGAATGCGCCTCTGACATGACCCTCCGTCAAAACGGCAGAGAAACTTTTCGAGACGACGACAAATAGTGATCCGCCTCACAGTCCAGTCGTGAGGCATCTTCGTATGAAGCCTTCGCCCGCATTCAGCGGAGCGGCGCGGTCCCCCGGATCCCGCCCAATGGTTGGCGAAGGAATACCTGACATGACCAACACATCACGCCGCGTCCTGACCGCGGCCGCCTGCCTCGGCGCGCTGCTGTCCGCCGCCGGCGCCCACGCCCAAAGCTGGCCCAAAAGCGTGCTCGGAACCTGGAGCGCGTTCGGCAACCAGAGCCCGCTGGCGCTGAACATCACCACCGAGGGCACGGTCGGCAACTGCCAGGCGATCACCGGCACGCTCGCCGACACGATAAGCGGCGGGCAGACCAGCAACATCCAGGGCTTCTACTGTCCGCGCAGCGGCCGCATCCAGTTCCTGCGCAACAACCAGACCACGAACGACACGTTCCAGACTTACGTGGGCAACGTCTCGATGAGCGGGGCGACGCTGCGGATCGGCGGCACCTTCGCCGAGGACGACCAGGTCGGCGCGCTCGGCGAGTACAATTTCTGGGCGCAGAAGTAGCCGAGCCCTCGCGGCCACCAGCGCCACCGCGCCCCGGCTCCCGGGCGACGCGGTGGCGCTGGATCTCGACCACGCCGGCCCGGGCGATTAGGCTGTCGGCCCACCCATCGCCCTCGACAGCGGCAACCGGCAAATCGCCCGCGGCGTTGCGCATCGTCTGGGCCGGAACCAGTCTGGGCCGGGAACAGGCGCCCGGAAAGGATTTGCCATGCCGCGCAACGCTTCCGACGTGATGTGGGCCGAGGCCGTCACCGCGCTGGCCCGCGTCGACCGGCTGCATCGCGACTTCTTCCGCCCCGCCCCGCAGGGCTGGGAGCCGCCGGTCGATCTGCTGGAGACCGACAGCGAGCTGGTCATCATCGCGGCACTCCCCGGCGTCCATGTCGACGAGGTCGAGATCGTGCTGAGCGACGGGGCGCTGGCCATCGTCGGCACCCGCCGCCTGCCGGGCTTCGTGCAGAGCGCCCGGGTGCATCGCATGGAGCTGCCACACGGCAAGTTCGAGCGGCGGGTGGCGGTGCCGTCCGGCGCCTACGAGGTGACGCGGCGCGACCTGGCCGACGGGCTGCTGGTGGTCGCCTTGCGGAGGCTGGGCTGATGGACACGCAACCGCCGGGCAGCCCGGGGCAGCCCGGGACCGAGCAGGCCGGCGACGCGCTGCTGCTGGTGCCGGTGCGCGACCTGGTGCTGTTCCCCGGCGTCGTGCTGCCGCTGCTGGCCGGCAGGCCCGAGACCGAGGCGGCGTTGCAGGAGGCGGCGCGGGCCTCGCGCCACGTCGCGGTGGTGCTGCAACGCGATCCGGCGGTGGACGCGCCGGAGCTGTCCGACCTGCATCCGATCGGCGCCGAGGGCCGGCTGCTGCGCTACGTCACCGGCCGCGACGGCGCCCACCACGCCATCGTCCAGGGGGTCGGGCGGGTGCGGCTGCTCGGCGCCCAGGACGGCGCCCAGGACGGCAGCGGCCCGCGCACCGTGCGGGTGGAGCGCATCGCCGAGCCGGCCGACGGCGGCGCCGAGATCGAAGCCCGCTTCCACCAGTTGCGCGAGCGGGCGCTGGAGACGCTGCGGCTGCTGGAGCAGGCGCCGCCGGAACTGGCCGCCACCGTCCAGAGCATCGAAAGCCCCGGCCTGCTGGCCGACATGGTGGCCAGTCTGATGGACCTGTCGGCCGCCGAGAAGCAGGAAATCCTGGAGACCGTGCCGTTGCAGGCGCGGCTGGATCGCGTGTTGTGGCGGCTCGCCTACCGGCTGGAGGTGCTGCGCCTGTCGGCCGACATCGGCCAGCGCACGCGCCAGACGATGGAAGGACGCCAGCGCGAGTTCCTGCTGCGCGAGCAGTTGAAGACCATCCAGAAGGAGCTGGGCGAGGACGAAGGCGGCTCGCCGGAACTGGCCGATCTGAAGCGCGCGCTGGAGCAGGCCGGGCTGCCCGAGGAGGTCGACCGGCAGGCGCAGCGCGAATTGCGCCGGCTGGAGCGGATGCCGGAGGGCGGCCCGGAATCGGGCATGGTTCGGACCTATCTGGAATGGCTGTCCGAACTGCCCTGGAAACTGGGTGAGGAGCCGCCGATCGACATTGCCACGGCGCGGCGCGTGCTGGACGAGGATCACTACGCCCTGGAGAAGATCAAGCGGCGCATCGTCGAGTTCCTGGCGGTGCGCAAGCTCAACCCGGAGGGGCGCGGGCCGATCCTCTGCTTCGTGGGACCGCCGGGCGTGGGCAAGACCTCGCTGGGGCAGTCGATCGCGCGCGCCACCGGGCGGCCGTTCGTGCGCGTGAGCCTCGGCGGCGTGCATGACGAAAGCGAAATCCGGGGCCATCGGCGGACGTATATCGGCTCGATGCCGGGCAACATCATCCAGGCGATCCGCCGCGCCGGCTCGCGCGCCTGCGTGATGATGCTGGACGAGATCGACAAGCTGGGCGCCGGCGGCTTTCAGGGCGACCCGGCCTCGGCGCTGCTCGAGGTGCTGGACCCGGAGCAGAACGGCACTTTTCGCGACGCCTATCTGGGCGTGCCGTTCGACCTCAGCCGGGTGCTGTTCATCTGCACCGCCAACCAGATGGACACCGTGCCGGTGGCGCTGCGCGACCGCATGGAGGTGGTCACGCTGTCCGGCTACACCGAGGAGGAGAAGCTGGCCATCGCGCGGCGCTATCTGGCGCCGCGCCAGCTTGCCCGCAACGGCCTTTCCCCCGAACAGGCGGAGATCAGCGACGAGGCGTTGGCCGCGATCGTGCGCGGCTACACGCGCGAGGCCGGGGTGCGCAACCTGGAGCGCGAGATCGGCGCGGTGTTCCGCCACGTCGCCGCCCGCTTCGCCGAGGGTCACGCCGAGCCAGTGCGGATCGGCCCGGACGATCTGGTGGCGATCCTGGGCGCCGGCCGGTTCGAGCCGGAGGTGGCCGACCGCGCCGCCATGCCGGGCATCGCCACCGGGCTCGCCTGGACCCCGGTGGGCGGGGACATCCTGTTCATCGAGAGCACCCGGATGCCGGGCACCGGCAAGCTGATTCTCACCGGCCAGTTGGGCGACGTGATGAAGGAGAGCGCGCAGGCGGCGCTGAGCCTGCTGCGCTCGCGCGACGTGGCGCTGGGCATCGAGCCGGGGCTGTTCGAGCGCAGCGACATCCATGTGCATGTCCCGGCCGGCGCGATCCCCAAGGACGGTCCTTCGGCCGGGGTGGCGATGTTCATGTCGCTGGCCTCGCTGATGGTGGGCCGCGCGGTCGACCCGGCGATCGCCATGACCGGCGAGATCAGCCTGCGCGGCGTGGTGCTGCCGGTGGGCGGCATCCGCGAGAAGATGGTGGCCGCCGCGCGCGCCGGGATCACCACGGTGATGCTGCCGGCGCGCAACCGCCGCGATTGGGACGACATCCCGCAGAGCGCGCGCGAGCGGTTGCGGTTCGTGTGGCTGGAGACGGTCGACGACGCGATGGCGGCGGCAGGCGTGGCCGCGGCTGCGCCCGCCGGTTAGGTCGTTCCGCCACCCCACGGATTGACGAGAGTGAGGCCGCAGCCCGAGAACCCGCCGGCGTCTCGCGTGGCGACGGCGGCGCCGGCGACCAAGGCGGTCGCCGCGATCAGCGCGTCGAAGGCCTCGATGGGAGCGCCGGCCGCCCGGCGCGCCGTGACGATCTCTGCATAGCGAGCCGCCGCGACGCCACCGAAAGGCAATACACGCCCCGCGAAGTCCTCGGCAAACATCGCCTCGGCCGCCGCGGCGAGCGCGTTGCGCCGTCGGCCCTCCGGCAGCGCACAGAATCCCGTAGAGGATTTCCGCCTCGTTCACACTGGTGGTGCAGAGCGTTCCGCGCGGCTGGGCAGCTACCCAGGCGACGACGCCGGGATGCGGCTCCGGCCGCATCAGCTCGGAAATGACGTTGGTGTCGAGGACGATCACCGCTCGAACGGGGGCGGTTCGGCGACCGGCACCGGCGGGTGGGCCTCCAGCTCGACGCCCCCAAACGGCGAGAAGCGGCGGCGGATGGCATCGGCCAGATTGATCTCGCGGTTGCAGTCGCCGCCTAACGCTTCGCTGATAATGCAACGCAGTTCCGCTTCCATTGAACGCCCGTGGCGAGCGGCGCGCATCCGGAGGCGCTCCTTCACGGTGGCATCGACGTTGCGGATCGTCAGGGTTGTCGTCACAGACTCTTCCATGCAGGATGCTTGCATTGTATGCAATGCAGGCATTGGATGCAAGTCAGAGGGTTGTCGGCGCTATCCCAGCAATCGCAGCGCCGTGCGCACCAGGGCCGAGCCGGGATCGGCCAGCGGGGCGAGGACGGTGAAATGGTTGGCCCCCGGCGCGAGCTCCCAGGTGCCGCCCCAGGCCTCGGCGATGGCGCGCGACTGGCGGGCGTATTCCGCGCCCTCCGCCCCGCCTACGACGGCGTGCAATGGCAGGCCGGGGGCTGTCATGTGGATCGGCGACAAAGCGCGTGCCGAAGCTTCGTCCAGGCCGAGCGACAGGTTGATCGTGGTGCGCAGCAGCGGCAGCAGGTCGAACAGGCCGCTGATCGGCAGGGCGGCGCGCACCGTCGCGCGCGGCAGGCCGTGCTGGATCCAGTCGGTCGCCAGCAGCATCGCCGCCAGATGTCCGCCCGCCGAATGCCCGGTCGCCAGCAGCGCCCGCCGGTGCCGCCGCGCCAGGAACGCCGCGGCGGCGCGCGCCTGGCTCACCACCGTCGGCAGGTCGACCTGCGGGCACAGATCGCAGGACGGCATCGCCACCGCCACGCCATGCGCCAGCAGCCCGGCCGACAGGTGGCTGAACAGCGTGCGGTCCATCGCCGCCCAGTAGCCGCCGTGGATGAACAGGGCCAAGGGGCTGTCACGCCCCGCGTCCGGCCAGAACACATCCACCGCTTGCCGCGGCCCTGGACCATAGGCCAGATCCAGTTCGGCGACCGGGTGCGTGGCGCGGAACAGGGCGGCGTCGCGACGCCAGCCGTCGATGATCGCCGGGTGTTCGGGCACCTTGGCGCGATTGTCGTATGCGGCCTGCATGTCGGCGGCGATGTTCACGGGCAATCTCCCCTTTTCGACAGCAAGTTCCTATGCGGCGGCGAATGCGTCCGCTATCGTCACGACAGCGTGAGGCTTGGCAAGGGGCTCGCGGTGGGGGAACGGACGCCGATGCATTATCGCTCCTGGGCCGCCACGCATCCCGGGGCGGTGCGCGACCACAACGAGGACAGCTTCGTGGAGCGCCCCGATATCGGGCTGTGGGCGGTGGCGGACGGCGCCGGCGGCCACGATTCCGGCGAACTGGCCGCGGCGATGCTGAAGGCGGCCCTGGAGGACATCCCGGCGGGCCTGCCGGCGGCGGAGATGGTGGCCCAGGTGCGCCAGGCCGTCGCCGACACGCACGACGCCCTGCGCGCCGAGGCGGCGCGGCGCGGGCCGCGTTCGGTGATCGCCTCCACGGTCGCGGTGCTGCTGGCCCACGGCGAACACATCGCCTGCCTGTGGGCCGGCAATTCGCGCATCTACCGGCTGCGCGACGGCACGCTGAGCCAGCTCACGCGCGATCACAGCCTGGTGCAGGAAATGGTCGACGCCGGCGTGCTGCGCCCGGAGGACGCGGACGGCCATCCGCGCGCCAACATCATCACCCGCGCCGTCGGCGCCGAGGCCGACGGGCTGGATCTGGACAAGATCACCGACCGCGCGCAGCCGGGCGACCGCTTCCTGCTGTGCAGTGACGGGCTGTTCAAGGCGCTGGCCGAACCGGCGGTCGGTATGCTGCTGGGGCTGGAGAATCCCGACGCCTCCCCGGTCGAGCGGTTGCTGCACGCGGCGCTGGAGCGGAACGCCAGCGACAATGTGACCGCGGTCGCGGTCGAGGCCACCGCCGACCCGGCATGATGCTTGCGCGCGGGAGGACATATCGCGCGGCCGCCCGCCGGTGCTAGGGTCGCGGGCAAGAAACGAGTTCACACGGGAGTTCCGCCGTCATGCGCGCCACCTTCACCGCCGCGATCGTCGCCGCCACGTTGGCACTGGCCGGGGGACTGGCCGGCCCGGCCGTGGCGCAGAACCCGAGTGCCGACCAGATCATCCAGTCGCTGAAGCCGACCGGCAATATCCTGGGCGGCACCCGCGGCATCCGCCCGGCCAAGCCCGCCGTGTCCGTCGCGCCAAGCCCCGCGCAGAAGGCGGCCGCCGCCGTTTCCCCCGTGCCGCGCGCGGCTATCAAGCAACCGGCCGCGGCCGCCGTC
The DNA here is from genome assembly GCA_963758455.1 of uncultured Pseudomonadota bacterium. Taxonomy (GTDB): domain Bacteria; phylum Pseudomonadota; class Alphaproteobacteria; order Acetobacterales; family Acetobacteraceae; genus CAVRQM01. Next base: position 93,417 of record CAVWVK010000002.1, read on the forward strand.
GAGAACCCCTCGGTCAGCCTGACGGTGCAGTTCGCCACCGGCTCGGCCGAACTGACGCCGGCGGCGACGCGCACCCTGGACGAGCTGGGCCGCGCCCTGTCCAGCGCCTCGCTGGCCAGCTACCGCTTCCGCATCGAGGGCCATACCGACACGGTCGGCTCGCGGGCGCTGAACCAGGCGCTGTCGGAGCGGCGGGCGCAGGCGGTGGTGGGCTACCTGGAGAGCAAGTTCAACGTCTCGGCCGAGCGGTTGCAGGCGGTGGGCATGGGCGAGGCCGGCCTGGCGGTGCCGACCGGCGCGCAGGTGGCCGAGCCGCGCAACCGCCGCGTCCAGGTGGTCAACGTCGGCACCTGACCGCGCGCCGCCGCGACACGCTGCATTCCAACCGGGCGGGCATGGCGGGTGGATGACGATCCCACGATCCGCCTGACGCGCGCGCCGCCGCGCGTCGCCCGCCGCGGCGGGGGCTGGCGGATCGGGCTGGCGGCGGGCTTGCTGGCCGCCTGCCTTGCCGGCGGCGGCGTATGGTACGCGCGCCGCCCGCCGCCGCCCGCCGCGATCGTGACGGTGCGCCCACCGCTGCCGCTGGCAACCGAGGCGCAGATCCGGGCCGACCGGCCGGCCGCGCTGGCCGAGTTCCGCTTCGCGCCCAACCCCGACATCGTGGTGCTCGACTTCCCTGGCCTGCGCCAGCAGGGACTGATGTTCAACCGCATCGCCGCGTTCGCCGAGAAGATCGGCCAGCCGCACGACCGCGTGCTGACCGACGCGCAACTGGATCAGGCGATCCGCGCGCACGGCGACACCGTCGAGACCTACTATTACGGCCACGACTACGCGGCCGCGACCCTGCGCCGCTTCTTCGCCCTGGCCGACCGCGATCATGTGGCGCTGGATCCGGAGGAACGGTGGCTGCGCGGCTTCGCAGGGGCGGAGGGATTGCTAGCGGACGGCGCCGATCAGGCGATCATCACGCTGCCGCGCGAGGGGGCGGATGCGGTCGTCGATGCTTCGTTCCGCCGCACCATCCTGCACCACGAGCTGTCGCACGGGGAATACTTCACCACTCCCGCCTACGCCGCCTATGTGCAGCACTTCTGGCACGACGTGATGGACCACTCCGACCGGGCGGCGTTCCGGCGCTTCCTGCTGGCGCAGGACTACGACCCGGCGCTGGGCGATCTCACCATCAACGAGATGCAGGCCTACCTGATGCACACGGCGGACAAGCGCGCCTTCAGCGCCGAGTTGCTGGGCATGGCGCCGGACCGGCTGGATCTGCTGCGCGCGCGGTTCCTGCTGGGGATGCCGCCTGGCTGGCTGCGCGATTGCACCACGCTGCCGGCGCGGGCGCCGGTCACGCCGGTCGCGTTGCAGCCGTCCGCCGGCGCGGTCGCCACGCCCTGACGGGCCGGCCTCCCCCGCATGGCCCTCAGATGGCGCGGGCGATGAGCGCGTCCACTTCGGCGCGCCGCGGCATCGACGGCGCGGTGCCGAGGCGCGTCACCGACAGGCCCGCGACCGCGCAGCCGAACCGCGTCGCAGCCACCAGATTCCAGCCCCTCGGCCAGCGCCACGGCGAGGCCGCCGTTGAAGGCGTCGCCCGCGCCGGTGGTGTCGATCACCGGGCCGGCGTCGGCGGCCGGCACATGCACCTTGGCACCCCCGCGACACGCCAGCGCGCCTTGCGCGCCGAGCGTCATGACCACAGCGCCCGGGCCGCGGGCGAGCAATGCCTCCGCCGCACGTCCGGCCTCCGCGAGGGTGCCGACCCGCAACCCGCTCAGCGCCTCCGCCTCGGACTCGTTGGGTGTCAGGTAGTCGACCAGCCCCAGCAGATCGTCCGGCAGCGCCGCCGCCGGCGCGGGGTTGAGGATGGTCGGGACGCCGTGGCGGCGGGCCAGCCGCAGACCTTCGGCGACGATGGGAATCGGCAATTCGAGCTGCGTGACGAACACGCGAGCGCGCGCGATGGTCTGTTCGCACCCGGCGAGGTCGGCGACCGACAGCGCGGCGGCCGCGCCGGGGACGACGATGATGGCGTTCTCGCCCCGCTCGTCGACCAGGATCGCGGCGGCGCCGGTCTCGTGCGCCGCCGTGTCGGCCAGATGCGCGGCGTCGATGCCTTCGGCGCGGCACAGCTTCGCGGGCCATCCGGCCGAAACTGTCCTGGCCCACCTTGCTGATGAACGCCACGTTCCCGGCAAGCCGCGCCGCCGCGACCGCCTGGTTCGAGCCCTTGCCGCCCGGTCCCATGCGAAACCCCGAACCGAGCACCGTCTCGCCCCAGACCGGCAGGCGCGGCGTGCGGAAGGCGAGGTCGGCCACGAAGATGCCCATCACGCAGATCAACCCGCGCGCCTGCGTGTCGTCGTCCATCACGCGGCTCGCGGCGGCAGGCACACGCCCTTCTTGAGCAGCAGGCAGCCGTACGGACGCTGCTCGCCGGTCGCCACCACGGCGAAGGCCTGCTTCGCGCGCTCGTAGAACGCGTGCCGCTCGATGCCGACGAGGCCGACATGGCGCCCCTCGCGACCGTCGATCACCGCCTGGCAGTCGCGCTGCACATCGGGCATATCGTCCTTCGCGCCGGCCACCTCCATGCGCAGCGCGGGATCGGGGACGAAGCTGTCGAGCGGCATCAGCAGCAGGCAGGCGTCGACCACCGCGACCAGATCGGCGGCATCGAGCCGCACCAGGCGGCGCGCCATCGAGACGGCGGGGAAATGCGCGTCGACGATCGCCAGCTCGTCGCCATGCCCCATCGAGGCCAGGACATGCAGCAGCTCCGGCGTGTGCAGGCGCGTGAGGGTTTTCAGCATCGGCTCCGTCCTCCTTGAGTGCGTATTACGCGCGGATCGTGCCGAAGGAGAGGCCGCGCACCAGGTAGCGTTGCAGGGCGAACGCCAGCGCGACGACCGGGATCGCCGCCAGCGTGGCGATGGCGGCGATGTCGCCCCAGAGCACGTCGTGGCCTTCCATGAGCGTCGGCAGGATCACCGGCAGCGTCGTCACATGCGCCCGCGTCAGGATCACGGCGAAGAAGAACTCGTTCCACGAGAAGATGAACGAGAGCAACGCGACCGCGATGATCGCCGGCCGCGCCAGCGGCACCGCGATTTCCCAGAACGCCCGCCAGCGGGTCGCGCCGTTGACCAGCGCCGATTCCTCCAGGCTCGGGTCGATGTCCTCGAAGAAGCTTTTCAGCACCCAGCAGATGAACGGGACGTTGAACACGGTGTACTGCAGCAGCAGCGCCAGGTAGGTGTCGAGCAGGTGCAGGTCCGACCAGAAGATGTACATCGGCACCGCCACGGCGACCGACGGCATGAACAGGATGCTCAGGACGGTGAACGACATGGCCTCGCCGCCGGTGCGGTGGCGGCCGAGGCTGTAGGCGGCGAACACGCCGATCAGCAGCGACAGCAGCGTGGACAGGCCGGCGACGATCAGGCTGTCCTCCAGTCCCTTCAGCCCGCCCCACTTGAACAGCGCGTCGGTGAAGTTCGACCAGTGGAAGCTCGACGGCCAGAAGATCGGCGGCGCGGTCAGCCACTCTCCGGGCGGCTTGACCGCGGTGAGCAGCATCCACAGCACCGGCGCCATGAAGAAGCACAAAGCCAGCGCCACCAGGGCATAGACGAGCAGATCGCCCAGCCGGGGGAAGCCTGAGCGCTTCACGCGGCAAGCTCCACGGCGCGGCCGCCGCTGGTCATGCGGATCAGCAGCTTGGCCAGCAGCGCCACGAGAATGAGCTGCAATATCGCCAGGGCGCTGGCGTAGCCGAGATTGAAATAGCGAAAGCCCTGAACGTAGGTGTAGTAGGCGAGGTTCTCGGTGGCCGTGCCCGGGCCGCCCGCCGTCATCACGTAGATGATGTCGAACAGCTTGAAGCTCATCAGCACGCGCAGCAGCACCGCGACCCCGATCACCGGGCGCAGCAGAGGCAGGTAGATGCGCCAGGCCACCTGCCACGATGTCGATCCGTCCACGCGCGCCGCCTCGGTGATGTCGGCCGGCAGCGCGCGCAGGCCGGCGAACAGCAGCAGCATCATGAACGGCGTCCATTCCCAGAAATCCACCAGCATCAGCGCCGGCAGTGCGGCGACCGGGCTGCCGGTCCAGATCGGCTGGCCCAGCCCGAGCAGGCCGAGCAGGTAGTTGATCGGTCCGAACTGGTAATTGTAGAGCTGCGCCCATTGGAACGCGCCGACCGAGGGGGCGATGATCGTCGGGATCAGCAGCGTCGTCACGATGACATTCTGCCATCGCCGCAGCCGGTGCAGCAGCAGCGCCAGCAGGAACCCGGCGGGAAACTGGAACGCCGCGACACCCACGATGAACCAGAGCGTCACCCCGAGGCTGCTCCAGAACAGCCGGTCCGTGAAGATGTGCGCGTAGTTCGCGAGCCCGACGAAACGCTGCGGCACGGGGATCAGCATCTGGTAGTTCTCGAGCGACACCACCACGGCATAGACGAGCGGGAAGATGCTGTTGGCGGCGAACATCGCCAGCGCCGGCGCCAGCAGCCACCAGCCGAAGCGGCGGCGGGCCGCGGCGATCGCGCGGCCCGCGTGCCGGGCCGCGGGCGCGCCGGCGACGGCCGTGCCCGCCACGCGGCGCTCCTGCGCGCGCCCGCGGTCGCCCACGCCTGGGATCAGTATTTGAGTCCCACTCGCCTGAACGAGTTGATCCAGTCGGTGTAGGCGGCCTTCTGCGCCGACGCGCCCTCCGCGTCGGTCACGGCGGCCCATTGCGCGGCAGCCTGATCGAGCGCCGCCTTGGCCGAGAGCGAGCCGGCCAGCGCCTGGCTGACCGACTGGTCCAGCGTGTCGAGGTAGCGCGGCGCGCCCGGAATGCTCAGCTCGGGATAGCCGGCCTGCAGACCCGCGCGAATGCTGTCCACATAGGCTTTCGCCGTCGCCGGGGTCATCGTCGGCTTGCCGAGATGGCTTTTCACGGCATCCGCCTTGAGCGACGATTCCCGGTACGGATCCTCGCCGCAGTCGGGGTCGTAGACGTAGGTGATGTCGACGTCCGGGAGCTGCATGTAGGCGGCGACCTTGTAGGCATCCTCGGGATGCTTGGAATAGGCCGAGACCGCCATCACCCGCGAATAGGGCATGTAGCTGCGCTGCGGACAGGGCGCCAGGCCGACCTTGCCGACCACCTTGCTCATCGCCGGATTCTCGACTTTCAGCGCGAGGTCGTCCCATTGCACCACGATCGCCGTGCTGGCGTTCAGGAACACCTCGTTCAGCGTGGGATAGTCGATCTGCAAGATGTTGGGCGGCGCGTAGTCCTTCATCTTGATGAGCATTTCGAGCGCCTTGACGCCCACGTCGCCGTTGATGCCGGGGCTCATGTCGTCGTTGAACCAGCGGCCGCCGAGGCCCGCGAAGATATTGACGAACCAGGCGTAGCAGAAGCCGCGCTGGGCGTAGAACGCGGTGCCGTACAGATGCGGCGGTCGGTGGAAGAACTCGGCGACGCGCATGTACTCGTCCCAGGTCGCGGGCGGCGCGAGATCGTGGCCGTACTTCGCCTTGAACGCCGCCTGTTCCTTCGGATCGCCGAACAGGTCGCTCCGGTAGCAGACCTGCAACAGATCGCCGTCATACATCAGCGCATAGGTCTTGCCGTTCCGCTTGATGACCGGCTGCTGATAGACCGGCAGATAGTCCGCGAGCTGCGGATCGAGCAGGTGCATGTACTGGTCGAGCTCTTTCAGGAAGCCCAGGGCCACGAAATCGCCGAGGAAGTACGGCGGGAACACCAGGACGTCGTAGGCGGAGGATTGCGCGTGCAGCTCCGTGACCAGTTTCTCGTACTGGCCGACGAACGGCAGACTCAGGATGTTGGTGTTGAGGCCGAACTTGCTCTTGATGGCATCGGCCTGCCAGCGGAACGGCGCATCGTTCTGGCCGGCGTCGCATTCGATGTTGATGGTCGCGGCCTCCGCCGCGGCGGCGGCGCTCGGCGCGAGGCCGAGGCCGCCGGCCGCCGCGAGCCCGGCGACCACCCCCGCGCCGCGCAGCAGCGTCCGGCGATCAAGATCGCCGCTTGCCGGGATGTCGCGTGTTTCGGTCATGGTGCGGTTCCTTCTATCGTTGCTTGCTATGCGGGCTTGCTATGCGGACTTGCTACGTGGTCTGGGGCCGCCCGGCCTCATGCCGGCAGGCGATCCCCACTTCCGGTATCGAACAAATACACGTGACCGACTCGCGGCCGCAGCCAGACCGACGCGCCTGCTTCCAGCCCGCGCTGCTCCGTCTGCACGGCCTGCATCACCATGCCGCCAAGCTCCGCCGCGCACACCACCTGATCGCCCTGGAACTGCGCGGTCAGCACGCGGGCCGCCATCGCGTCCGGCGCCGGCTCGGACAGTACATCCAGATACTCCGGGCGGACGCCGACCGTGACGTCGCGCGACGCGTCGGCGGCCCGCGCCAGGCTGGCCGGAAGCCGCAGCGCGAACCCGTCTCCGCGCACCACGGGAACACCCGCCTCGCCGTCCAGCCGGCCCGGCAGCATGTTCATCCGCAGCCGACCAATGAAGCCGGCGACGAACAGGTTAGCCGGCTCGGCGTACAGCGCCATCGGCGTCCCGATCTGCTGCAATCTGCCCTGGTGCATCACCGCGATGCGGTCGGCCACAGCCAATGCGTCGAGCTGGTCATGCGTGACCATAATCATGGTCGCCCGCAGCTCCTGTTGCAGCCGCCGCAGCTCGGTGCGCACCGACTCCCGCAGGCTGGCGTCGAGATTGCTGATGGGTTCGTCCAAAAGATAGAGCTGGGGCTTCTGCACGATGGCGCGCCCGATCGCCACGCGCTGCTGCTCGCCGCCGCTGATCTGCTGGACGTGCCGGTCCAGCAGATGCGAGATGCGGAGCAGCCGGGCGGTGTCGGCCACTTGCCGCTCGATCTCGGCCGACGCCACGCCGCGCACCTTGAGCGGATAGCCGAGATTGCGGCGCACCGACAGATGCGGATAGAGCGCATAGCCCTGGAACGTCATGCCGATATGCCGGTCGCGCGGCTCTCGGCCGGAGACCTCGTCCGCGCCGATCCAGATCTCCCCATTCTCGACGGCCTCCAGACCCGCGACGATGCGGATCAGCGTCGTCTTGCCACTGCCGGACGGACCGAGCAGGCAGACGAACTCGCCATCCGCGATCTCCAGGCTGAAGTCGTCGAAAATCAGGTGTGAGCCGTAGGATTTGCGGAGATGCCGCAGCGACAGGCCGGCCATTGGCTATGCGTCCGTCAGCCGCGCATCGTGGCAACGGTCGCCGCCGGTCGGACGCACGGAGCTGGGGCCACTTGCGCCCACATGGTTCCTCCCGCCAGCACCCGCCATGCGGCGGCGGATGCGCAACCTTCTTGGCATCTTATCCGCGCCTGAACAAGCGTCGGCCTCCGGCGGCCCGCGCATTCCTCCCGCGAATCCCGCATCCGTGATGCGCCGCGGGCAGCGCCCGCCACGCCTTGACCACGGACTTTGACCACCCGGAAGGTTCGCCATACAGTCGCGGTTCATGGCTGCGCCGCCCGTCATCACCGTTTCGAATCTGTCCAAGACCTATGCAGGCGGCTTCCAGGCGCTGATCGGCGTCAATCTCGAGATCTGCAAGGGCGAGATCTTTGCCCTGCTCGGCCCCAACGGCGCCGGCAAGACGACGCTCATCAACATCATCTGCGGCCTCGTGAGGCCCAGCGAGGGCAGCGTGCTGGCGGACGGCCACGACATCGTCACGGCCTATCGCGCGGCGCGATCGCAGATCGGCCTGGTGCCGCAGGAACTGACGACGGACGTGTTCGGGACGCCCTGGGCCAGCGTCAGCTTCAGCCGCGGACTGTTCGGCAAGCCGGCGAACCCGGCGCATATCGAGAAGGTGCTCAGGGAGCTCTCCCTGTGGGACAAGAAGGACAACCGCATCATGACGCTGTCCGGCGGCATGAAGCGGCGGCTGCTGATCGCCAAGGCGCTGTCGCACGAGCCGCAGATCCTGTTCCTCGACGAGCCGACGGCGGGCGTCGACGTCGAACTGCGCCGGGATATGTGGCGGCTGGTCCGGACGCTGCGCGACACCGGCGTCACCATCATCCTGACCACCCACTACCTCGAGGAAGCCGAGGAAATGGCGGACCGGATCGGCGTCATCAGCAAGGGCCGCATCATCCTGGTCGAGGACAAGGCGACGCTGATGCGCAAGCTCGGCAAGAAGCAACTGACGCTGCAGTTGCAAGGCCCGATCGCCGCGGTGCCCGCCACGCTCGACGCCTACCGCCTGGAACTGTCGGCCGAGGGCGACGCGCTGACCTACACGTATGACACGCATGGCGAGCGGACCGGCATCGCGACGCTGCTTCAAAGGCTCGGGGAAGCGGGCATACGGCTGAAGGATCTGCATACGCGGCAGAGTTCGCTGGAAGAGATCTTCGTGAGCCTTGTGCGGGAAGCCCGATGAACATCCACGCGATCCGCGCGATCTACCTGTTCGAGATGGCGAGGACCGGGCGCACCTTGATCCAGAGCATCGTCGCGCCCGTCGTCTCGACATCCTTGTACTTCATCGTGTTCGGCGCGGCGATCGGCTCGCGCATCGACCATATCGGCGGCGTGAGCTACGGCGCGTTCATCGTTCCCGGACTGGTCATGCTGTCGCTGCTGACGCAGAGCATTTCCAACGCGTCGGTCGGCATCTACTTCCCGCGCTTCACCGGGACGATCTACGAGATGCTGTCCGCGCCGGTGTCGTATCTGGAGATCGTGCTGCAGCTATGTCGGCGCGGCGGCGACGAAATCGGTCATGCTCGGCCTGATCATCCTGGCGACGGCCGACCTGTTCGTGCCGATCCGCATCGGCCACCCGGCGTGGATGGTGATGTTCCTGCTGCTGACCGCGGCGACGTTCAGCCTGTTCGGCTTCATCATCGGCATCTGGGCCGACGGTTTCGAGAAGCTGCAAGTGGTGCCGCTGCTGGTCGTGACACCGCTGACTTTTCTGGGAGGGAGCTTCTACTCGATCAACATGCTGCCGCCGTTCTGGCGCACGGTGGCGCTGTTCAACCCGGTCGTCTACCTGATAAGCGGCTTCCGCTGGAGCTTCTACGGCACCGCCGATGTCGGCGTGTGGATCAGCCTGGCGATGACCTTCGCGGTGCTGGCGATCTGCCTGGTGATCGTCGGCTGGATTTTCAGGACGGGATACCGGCTGAAGACCTGATGCCCGCGGCCCCGCTGGATGGCCCGTGTTCCGGCCGTCGAGAATGCAACATCGTCGCGGTTTCCTGCGGCGCGAAGTCGGCGGAAGACGCTGCGCTTTTCCGCCCTACGTCTGACGTAGCTCGGCGTTTCATGGGAACGCCGAGCTGCGTCGCCGGGCGCCGGCAGCCCGCGCTTTGGCGACCCGCGACGCCGAGGGCCGCCCCAAGGCCGACGAGATCATGGCGCCGGCGGCGCACAGGCGATCCAGAATCCACGCCGGTCTCGATGCCCATGCCGTGCAGCATGTACACCAGATCCTCCGTGGCGACGTTGCCGGTGGCGCCGTCCGCATAGGGGCAGCCGCCGAGGCCCGCCACGGCGCTGTCGAGAACCGGAGACTCCCAGGTCGAGACAGGCGAGAATATTGGCCAGCGCCTGTCCGTAGGTGTCGTGGAAATGCAGCGCTACGCGGCCGATCGGCACGTCCCGACTCACCGTTTCCACCAGGCGGCGCGCCTGGCGTGGCGTGCCCACGCCGATGGTGTCGCCGAGCGAAACTTCGGAGCAGCCGATCTCGACCAGCCGCCGGGCGAAGTCGCGCACCGCCTCGGGGGCGACGGCTCCCTCGTACGGGCATCCCAGCACGCAGGATACGTAGCCCCGCACCCGCAACCCCGCCGCGCCCGCCAATGCCACCAGCGGCGCGAAACGCGCCAGGCTCTCGGCCACGCCGCAATTGATGTTGCGCCGTGAAAAGCTCTCGGAGGGAGATCCGAACACCGCGACCTCGCGCACGCCGGCGGCGAGCGCGCGCTGCAGCCCTTGCTGGTTGGCGACCAGCACCGGGTACTCCACACCGGGCTGGCGCGTCATCGCCGCCAGCACCTCCGCGGTCGCGGCCATCGCCGGCACCCGCGCGGGGGAGACGAAGCTGCCCGCTTCGATGCTGGTCAGCCCGGCCCGCGCCAACGCGTCGATCAGCGCGACCTTGACCGCGACCGGCGGGATCACCGCCTCGTTCTGCAATCCGTCGCGCGGCCCCACTTCGACGATGCGGACGCGCGGCGGGTAGCTCATGGCGCGGCGTCGGCGGCGAAGACCACCAGCTCGGCGCCTTCCTCCACCATCGCGCCGGCCGCGTGGCGGATGGCGGACACGGTGCCGTCCGCCGGGGCCGCCAATGTCAGCTCCGTCTTCATCGCCTCCAGCACCACCAGCGGCGCGCCCCGTCTCACCACGTCCCCGGGTGCAACCAGCACGCGCGCGACCCGCGCGGGCATCGGCGCGATGAGGCGATCGTCGCCCGCGCTCGCGTGGCGCGCGGGTGCGAGCAGGTCGGCCCGTTGCAGCACATGGTTGCGCCCGTCCAGAATGACGACCAGATCCCCGCCGCGCCGGACCACGCGCACGCGGTGCAGCACGCCATCGAGGCGCAGCGCCATTCCGGCCTCGTCCTCGACCGCCTCGGCGCGCACCGAGCCGGCCGGACCCTCCAGCCGAAACCCTCCGTCGGGCAGCGGATACGCCCGGATCACCACAGCCTGCTTATGGTCGCGGAGATGCAGGTCGTGGTGCCCGTCGCCATGCATCCGCCACGCATCGGCCAGGGCCCAGGGCGACCACGGATCGCCCGAGCGCGCCGCCTGCCCGCTCGCCTCGGCGCGGCAATCGGCCAACACTGCCAGCGCGGCAGCCGCCTGGATCAGCACCTCCTGCGATCCCGCCGGCGCGGGATCGGCCGCCGGCATCAGCGCGTCCGAGTGCCGGGCGATGAAGCCGGTGTCCAGTACCGCCGCGGCAAAATCCGGATGCGCCGCGATCGAGCGCAGCAGATCCAGGTTGGTCTGCACGCCGACCACCTCGTACTCGGCCAGCGCGCCCGCCAGGCGCCGCACCGCCTGCGCCCGGTCCTCGCCCCAGACGATCAGCTTGGCGATCATCGGATCGTAGTGCGGCGTGATCGTGTCGCCGGCGCGCACGCCCGTATCGACGCGCACATGCGCGCTTTCGCGCGGCTGGCGCAGATGCGCGAGCGTGCCGGTCGAGGGCATGAAGTCGCGCCGCGGATCCTCGGCGTAGATGCGCGCCTCGATCGCGTGCCCGTTGATCGCGAGCTGCTGCTGGGTGCACGGCAGCGCCTCGCCGGCGGCCACGCGAAGCTGCCATTCGACCAGATCCTGGCCGGTAATCATCTCCGTCACCGGGTGCTCCACCTGCAACCTGGTGTTCATTTCCATGAAGCAGAAATCGTCGCCCCGTGCCACGAACTCCACGGTGCCGGCGCCGACATAGTCCACGGCGCGGGCGGCGGTGACAGCGATGGCGCCGAGGGCGCGGCGCCGCTCGGGTTCCATGCCCGGCGCCGGCGCCTCCTCGATCACCTTCTGATGGCGACGCTGTATGGAGCAGTCGCGCTCGAACAGCGAGACGATCTGGCCGTGCATGTCGGCGAATATCTGCACCTCGATGTGTCGTGGCCTGGTCAGGTACTTCTCGAGCAGCACGCCATCGTCGCCGAACGCGGCCAGCGCCTCGCGCCGCGCGCCGTCGATCGCCGCCTCCAGATCCGCGGGATCCGTGGCGACGCGCATCCCCTTGCCGCCGCCGCCGGCGGAAGCCTTGACCAGCACCGGATAGCCGATGCGTCGCGCCGCGTCGGCGAGGACGGAGAGATCCCGCGACTCGCCGTGATAGCCGGGCACCAGCGGCACGCCGGCGCGCTCCATGATGGTCTTGGCCGCGGCTTTCGAGCCCATCGCGCGGATCGCCGCCTCGGGCGGCCCGACGAACACGATGTCCGCGTCCCGGCACGCGCGCGCGAAATCGGCGTTCTCGGACAGGAAGCCGTAGCCGGGATGGATCGCCTCGGCCCCCGCACGCCGCGCCGCGTCGATGATCGCGTCGATCGCCAGATAGCTTTGCGCCGCCGGCGCCGGGCCGATCGGCCAGGCTTCGTCGGCCAGATCGACGTGACGCGCATGGGCGTCGACGTCCGAATACACCGCGACCGTGCCGATGCCGAGGCGCCGCGCCGTCGCCATGATGCGACAGGCGATCTCGCCACGGTTGGCCACCAGGATTTTTCCGAACACGCGCTCAGTCTCGGCGCCACGCGGGGCGGCGCTTATCGAGAAAGGCGCTCAATCCCTCGCGCCCTTCCGCCGAGGCGCGGCGCGCGGCGATGCGCGACGCGGTTTCGCGCATCAGCGTCGCGTCGATCGGACGCGCGTCGCACAGGAAAGCCAGCGCCTTCGCCTCCGCCTGCGCGCCCGGCGCGCCTTGCAGCAGCGCGGTCAACAGCGCCTCACGCGCGGACTCCAGCGCGGCCTCGCCGACCACCTCATGCACCAGCCCGATCCGCTGGGCGCGCGCGGCGGACATCGGCTCGGCGGTGAGGAAATAGCGGCGTGCCTGCCTGGCGCCGATCGCGCGGACGACATAGGGACCGATGGCCGCCGGAATGAGACCCAGCCTGACCTCGCTGAGACAGAAGCTCGCCTGCTCCGAGGCCAGCACCACGTCGCAGCACGCCGCCAAGCCCACGCCGCCGCCGTACGCCGCACCCTGCACCACCGCCACGGTGGGTTTGCCCAGCCGGTCCAGGGTGTGCATCAGATGCGCGAGCTTCTCCGCGTCGTCGCGATTGGCGGCGGCATCGGCCGCGGCCATGCGCCGCATCCAGGCGACATCGGCGCCGGCCGAGAAGCTGCGGCCGGTGCTGGCCAGCACCACCGCGCGAATGTCGGGCCGGTCGCCCATGCGGACCAGGGCGCCGGTCAGCTCGGCCACCAGCGCGTCGTCGAAGGCGTTGTGCCGCTCCGGGCGGTTCAACGTCAACGTGGCGACGCCACGCTGGTCCACGGTCTCCAGCAGCGCGTGCATCACCGCCTCACATCCGGAACACGCCGAAGCGCGTCGCGGGGATCGGCGCGTTCAGGCTGGCCGACAGCCCGAGACCCAGCACGCGCCGCGTCTCCGCCGGGTCGATCACGCCGTCGTCCCACAGCCGCGCGCTGGAATAGTACGGATGGCCCTGCGTCTCGTATTGCGCGCGGATCGGCGCCACGAACGCCGCTTCGTCGTCCGCCGACCAGGTCTCGCCGCGCGCCTCGATGCCGTCGCGCCGCACCTGGGCCAGCACGGACGCCGCCTGTTCGCCGCCCATGACGCCGATCCGCGCGTTCGGCCACATCCACAGGAACCGCGGACCATAGGCGCGGCCGCACATGCCGTAATTGCCGGCGCCGAAACTGCCGCCGACGATGACGGTGAGCTTCGGCACCGCGGCGGTGGCAACCGCCGTGACCATCTTGGCGCCGTCCTTGGCGATGCCGCCGGCCTCGTATTTCCGGCCCACCATGAACCCCGCGATGTTTTGCAGGAACACCAGCGGGATGCCGCGCTGCGCGCACAGCTCGATGAAATGCGCGCCCTTCTGCGCGCTCTCGGAGAACAGGATGCCGTCATTGGCGACGACGCCGACCGGGTAGCCGCAAACATGCGCGAAGCCGGTAATCAGGGTCGGGCCATACAGGCGCTTGAACTCGTCCAGCGCGCTGTCGTCGACGATGCGCGCGATCACCTCACGCATGGCGAACGGCTTTCGACGCTCGGCGGAGACGATGCCGTACAGCTCCTGCCGGATCGTGACGCGGCGGGATCGGCGCGCGCCGCTCCACGTCGGCGAGCGTCGGCCGGCCCAGATTGGCGACGATGCGCCGCGCGATGCCCAGCGCGTGCGCGTCGTTCTCGGCCAGGTGATCGGCGACGCCCGAGATGCGGCTGTGCAGCTCGGCGCCCCCGAGATCCTCGGCGCTGACGACCTCGCCGGTGGCCGCCTTCACCAAGGGCGGACCGGCAAGGAAGATCGTGCCCTGCCCGCGCACGATCACGCTCTCGTCGGCCATTGCCGGCACGTAGGCGCCGCCGGCGGTGCACGATCCCATCACCACCGCGATCTGCGCGATGCCGTCGGCCGACATCGTGGCCTGGTTGAAGAAGATGCGGCCGAAATGCTCGCGGTCGGGAAACACCTCGTCCTGGTTGGGCAGGTTGGCGCCGCCGGAATCCACCAGATAGAGGCACGGCAGACGGTTCTGCGCGGCGATCTCCTGCGCGCGCAAATGCTTTTTCACGGTGATCGGAAAATACGTGCCGCCCTTCACGGTGGCGTCGTTGGCCACGACCATGCACTCGCGCCCGCTGACGCGGCCGATCCCGGTCACGATGCCGCCCGAGGGCACCGCGCCGCCATACATGCCGTGCGCCGCGAGCTGCCCTATTTCGAGAAACGGCGAGAGCGGATCGAGCAGCAGCCGGATGCGCTCGCGCGCCGGCAGCTTGCCGCGCGCAAGATGGCGGGCGCGCGCCGCCGCGTCGCCCCCTTGCCGGGCACGCTCGGCGACCTGGCGCAGATCGGCCAGCAACTCGCGCATCGCCTGGTCATTCGCGCGGTATTCGTCCGAGCGCGGATCGACGGCCAACTCGAGCACCGGCATCCGCGTCGTCAGCCGGCCAGCAGGACCGGGGCCGAGGCAGCCTCGCGCCGGGTCGGACGCGGCTCGTGGCCACCGCGGAACCGGGCGAGCAGCTCGTCCTGGTGCTGGCTCGCGTGCAGCCGGTGGCGCGCGCGGACCGGGCCGTAGCCGCGGATCTGCTCCGGCACGGCGGCGAGTTCGACCGCGACCGCATATGTCTCGGCGGCCACCGCGTCGAGGATCTCCGCGATCAGGGCTTCGTAGTCGCGGATCAGTTGCCGATCCAGCCGGCGCTCGGCGGTGTAGCCGAACACGTCGAGCGCGGTCCCGCGCACACGCCGCAGGCGAGCGAGCACGCGAAACAGCGGCAGCACCCAGGCTCCATACGCCCGCTTGCGCGGCTCGCCCGTCGCCGGGTCGGCTTGCGTCCAGAGCGGCGGCGCCAGATGGAACACCAGCTTGTAGTCGCCCTCGAACATCGCGGCGATGCGGGCCTCCAGGCCGCCCTCGGTGAACAGGCGGGCGACCTCGTACTCGTCCTTGTAGGCGAGCAGCTTGTAGTAGTTGCGCGCGACCGCCTGCGACAGCGCCTCGCGACCGGGAAAGCGCGCCTGCTCCAGCGCGCGCACGCGCCGCACCAGATCGGCGTAGCGGCCGGCGTAGGCGGCGTCCTGGTACGCGGCGAGGTCGGCCACGCGCCGCGCGATCGCTTCGTCCAGATCGGCCGACAGACGCTCCAATTCCGCCACGCTCTCGCGCGGCCGCGCCGCCCGCTCCACGCCCGCCGGATCGAGCGCCGCGCGACGTCCCCACAGGAAGCTGGCGGCGTTCATCTCCACCGCGACCCCGTGCATGTCGATGGCCTTCCGAATGGATTCGCCGCGCAGGGGCACCAGCCCTTTCTGCCACGCATAGCCCAGCATGAACAAGTTGGTGGCAATCAAGTCGCCGAGCAGCGCGGTCGCCAGCCGGGTCGCGGCAATCGCGTCGAGGCCTCCCGGGCCGACGAAATCGGCGATCTGCCGCTCCAGATCGTCAAGCGGGAATTGCGGGTCCGGGATGTGCGCCACATCGCCGGTCTCGGCCTGGGCGGCGAAGCCGCGCACGAAGTCGCTGGTAATCGCCAGGTTGCTGTTGACGACGGCATGAGTGAAGCCCGGCCGCATCTTGGACAGGGATTCGTCCGCGCCCGCCACCACGATGTCGCAGCCCAGCACCAGCCGCGCCTCGCCCGCCGCGATGCGCGCGGCATGAAGCTGCTCGGGCCGCCCCGCGATGCGGATATGCGACCACACCGGCCCGCCCTTCTGCGCCAGCCCGGCCATGTCCAGCGTCGAGACGCCGCGGCCCTCCAGCGCCGCGGCGGTGCCGAGCAGCGCGCCGATGGTCACGATCCCGGTGCCGCCGACACCGGCCACCAGGATGCCGTACGGCTCGGCGATGTCGGGAATCGCCGGCTCCGGCAGCGCGTCGGCCTCGCCAGGCTCGGCTCCCGTCGCCTGAGCGCGGCGCAGACGGCCGCCCTCGACGGTGACGAAGCTCGGGCAGAAGCCTTCGAGGCAGGAGAAATCCTTGTTGCAGCTCGACTGGTCGATGCGGCGCTTGCGGCCGAACTCGGTCTCGACCGGCACCACCGACAGGCAGTTGGACTTGGCGCTGCAATCGCCGCAACCCTCGCACACGCGGTCGTTGATGACCACGCGCCGCGCCGGGTCGGGATAGGCGCCATGCTTGCGCCGGCGCCGCTTTTCCGCCGCACAGGTCTGGTCGTAGACCAGCACTGAAACGCCGGGGTAATCGCGCAGCCCGCGCTGCACCGCGTCGAGGTCGCGGCGGTGGCGCACCGGAATGCCGCGCGGCAGCGCCAGCGCGTCGCGGTATTTGCGCGGTTCGTCGGTCACGACGACGATGCGCTCCACGCCTTCGGCGGCCACTTGCCGGACCACCTTGGGCACGGTCAGGCCCGCTTCGACCGGCTGGCCGCCGGTCATGGCCACCGCGTCGTTGAACAGGATCTTGTAGGTGATCGGCACTTTCGCCGACACCGCCTGGCGGATGGCCAGCGAGCCGGAATGCGAATAGGTGCCGTCGCCGAGATTGGCGAATACGTGTTTCGTCTCGGTGAACGGCGCCTGCCCGACCCAGGCCACGCCCTCGCCGCCCATTTGCGAGAAAGTCTGGGTCTGCGCCGGGTTCAGCCAGGTCGCCATGTAGTGACAGCCGATCCCGGCCAGCGCCCGGCTGCCCTCCGGCACCTTGGTCGAGGTGTTGTGCGGGCAGCCGGAGCAGTAGTGCGGCACGCGCGCCATCGTCGTGCGCCGTTGCGCCAGCGCGCGCTCCTGCGCATCGAGGAACGCCAGCCGGTCGCGGATGCGCGGGCTGGTGTAGAAGCGCCCGATGCGCGCCGCGATCACCCGCGCGATCCGCGCCGGCCCGAGTTCGCCGGTCGGCGGCAGCAGCCAGCGGCCGATCGGCAAATCCCATTCGCCGCGCTCGTCGTATTTGCCGACCACGCGCGGGCGCACGTCCTCGCGCCAGTTGTACAGCTCCTCCTTCAACTGGTATTCGATGACCTGGCGCTTTTCCTCCACGACGAGGATTTCCTCCAGCCCCTCGGCGAAATGGCGGATGCCGACCGGGTCGAGCGGCCAGGTCATGCCGATCTTGCAGATCCGCAGGCCGATCTCGGCCGCGTGCTCGTCGTCGATGCCGAGCAGGTCGAGCGCCTCGCGCACGTCGAGATAGGACTTGCCGCTGCTGACGATGCCGAGCCGCGGCGCGGGGCTGTCGATCACCACGCGGTTGATGCCGTGGCGCCGCGCGTACGCGACGGCCGCGTACACCTTGTAGCGTTGCAGCCGCATCTCCTGCTGCAACGGCGTGTCCGGCCAGCGGATGCCCAGCCCCTCCGGCGGCATGGCGAAGTCGTCGGGAGGGTCGGTTTGCACCCGGCGCGGATCCACGACGACCGCGGTGGCCGTCTCCACCACGTCGGACACGGCGCGCATCGCCACCCAGCAGCCGGAAAACCGCGACATCGCCCAGCCGTGGATGCCGAGGTCGAGCACATCCTGCACCCCCGCCGGGTTGAGCACCGGGATCATCGCGGCGGCCAGGATGTGATCGCTCTGATGCGGCAGCGAGGATGACTTGGCGCCGTGATCGTCGCCCACCACGGCGAGCACGCCGCCATGCGGCGCGGTGCCGGCGGCATTGGCGTGCTTGAGCACGTCCACGCTGCGGTCCGCCCCCGGCCCCTTGCCGTACCACATCCCGAACACGCCCTGATGCCGCGCGCCGGGGAACAGTCCGACTTGCTGGGTGCCCCAGACGGCGGTTGCCGCGAGTTCCTCGTTGATGCCCGGCTCGAAGCGGATGTCGGCGGCCAGCAGCCGCTGCCGGGCGCCCCACAGCGCCTGGTCGAGGCCGCCCAGGGGCGAGCCGCGATAGCCCGACACGAACCCCGCAGTGTCCAGCCCGGCCGCCGCATCGCGGTCGTGCTGCAACTCCAGCAGTTGCAGCAGCGCCTGGATGCCCGAGAGGAACACGGGCGACGGCGTATCGCGCATCGACGTTTCCCTTGCGACGTTTTCCTTGCAGAGTCCCGCGAGTTCTTGGAATAGCTGGTCCGCGGGCGGCTTGCCGTCAAGCCGCAGCGGTCCCGAGCAATGCCGCGTCGCGGGTCCGGGGGGATTGCTGGCATGTCGCGCAACAGCGTCGCGGGCCTGGATTTCGGTCTTGGCGAGACCGCCGGCCTGCTGCGCGCGCAGGTGGAGGATTTCGCCGCCGCCGAGATCGCGCCGCGTGCCGCCGACATCGACCGGGCCAACCAGTTCCCCGCCGACCTGTGGCGCAAGCTCGGCGACCTCGGCCTGCTCGGCGTCACCGTCGCGGAGGCGCATGGCGGCGCCGGCATGGGCTACCTGGAGCATGTCATCGCGATGGAGGAGATTTCCCGCGCGTCCGCTTCGGTCGGCCTGTCCTACGGCGCGCATTCGAATCTGTGCGTCAACCAGATCCATCGCCACGGCAGCGAGGCGCAAAAGCGGCACTACCTGCCGAAGCTGCTGAGCGGCGAGCATGTCGGCGCGCTGGCGATGAGCGAAGCCGGCGCCGGGTCGGACGTGGTGGGAATGCGCACGCGCGCCGAGCGTCGGGGCGGGCGCTACGTCGTCAGCGGGACGAAGATGTGGATCACCAACGGGCCGGATGCCGACACGCTGGTGGTCTATGCCAAGACCGATCCGGCGGCGGGGCCGCGCGGCATCACGGCGTTCATCGTGGAAAAGGGTTTCCCCGGCTTCTCCACTTCGCCGAAACTCGACAAGCTGGGAATGCGCGGCTCCAACACCTGCGAGCTGGTGTTCCAGGATTGCGAGGTTCCGGAGGACAACGTGCTGGGCAGCGTCGGCGGCGGCGTCGCGGTGCTGATGAGCGGGCTGGACTACGAGCGCGCGGTGCTGGCCGGCGGCCCGCTCGGCATCATGCAGGCCTGCCTGGACGTCGTGCTGCCCTATGTCCACGAGCGCCGCCAGTTCGGCCAGGAGATCGGCGAGTTCCAGCTCATGCAGGGCAAGATCGCCGACATGTACACCGGCATGAACGCGGCCAAGGCGTACGTCTATGCGGTGGCGCAAGCCTGCGACCGCGGCCGGGCCACGCGCAAGGACGCGGCCGGCGCGATCCTGTACGCGGCCGAGCGCGCGACCTGGATGGCGTTGCAGGCGATCCAGGCGCTGGGCGGCAACGGCTACATCAACGACTACCCGACCGGCCGCCTGCTGCGCGACGCCAAGCTGTACGAAATCGGCGCCGGCACCAGCGAGATCCGGCGTATGCTGATCGGCCGCGAGCTGTTTCGCGAATCCGCGTGAGAAATCCCCGCGCAACTCAGGGAGAGCGCGGCTGCATACGCACCGCCGCCGCGCCCGCGCACATCGAGGCGACCAACGGAACCGGCGCCGTCTAAGTGGTGGGCGCATGTCCGCCCGGATCTGGTATGGTGGCGGCTCGGCGGCGTCGTCGGCGGGTGCCGCGAAACCATCTTGGATAGGGCGATTCGCATGAATGAGCTTGCTGACCTCGGCGTCACCGGCCTCGCGGTCATGGGCGCCAACCTCGCGCGCAATGCAGCGCGAAAGGGCCTTCGCGTCGCGGTGCACAACCGCACAAACGACAGGACCGACCGGCTGCTGGCCGACCACGGCCACGAAGGCGCCTTCGTGGCAGCCCATTCGATCGAAAGTTTCGTCGCGTCGCTGTCAAGGCCGCGGGCGATCATCATCATGGTCAAGGCGGGCAAGCCGATCGACGACGTGATCGCCGAGCTTGTGC
Source organism: uncultured Pseudomonadota bacterium (assembly GCA_963758455.1). Classification (GTDB taxonomy): domain Bacteria; phylum Pseudomonadota; class Alphaproteobacteria; order Acetobacterales; family Acetobacteraceae; genus CAVRQM01. The sequence continues at coordinate 113,441 of CAVWVK010000002.1, forward strand.
CCCATCTCGAAGCAGGCGACATCCTCATCGACGGGGGCAACTCGCTGTTTTCCGATACCCGTCGCCGCGAGCGCGAGTTGGCCGGGCGCAAGCTGCTGTTCGTCGGCATGGGCGTCTCCGGCGGCGAGGAGGGGGCGCTGGAAGGCCCGTCGATGATGCCGGGCGGCGCGCGGGCGGCCTGGGATCGGATCGCGCCGATGGTCACGAAGATGGCGATCTCCGTCGATGGCACCCCCTGCTGCGCCTACATGGGGCCCGACGGCGCCGGCCACTACGTGAAGATGGTCCATAACGGCATCGAATACGCCGACATGCAGCTCATCGCCGAGGCGTACGACCTCATGCGGACCGTGTACGGAATGCAGGCCCACGAGATCGGCACGGTTTTCGCCGGCTGGAAAACCGGCGACCTCGATTCCTACCTGATCGAAATCACCGCGACGGTGCTTGCCAGGCAGGATCCTTCGAGCGCCGCCGCGCTGGTGGACATGATTCGCGACGAAGCCGAGCAGAAGGGCACCGGGCGCTGGACCGCGCAATCGGCGCTGGAACTCGGTGTGCCGATCACCGCGATCACCGAGGCGGTCTATGCCCGCGCCTTGTCCGGCCGCCCGTCGCAGCGCGCGGCGGCGGCGAAGGTATTCGGACGCGCCCGGAATGCGGCCAGGACCGCCGAGCCGGGTGAAATCGACAAGATCCGCGACGCGCTGTACGCCTCGAAGATCGTAGCCTATGCGCAAGGTTTCGAGCAGCTCGCGGTGGCCTCGAAGCAGTATGACTGGAATCTCGATCTCGGCCTGATCGCCACGATCTGGCGCGGCGGGTGCATCATACGCGCGGCCTTCCTCGATCGAGTGCGTGAGGGCTACGCGGCGCATCCGGACGCCCCCAGCCTTTTGCTGCAGCCCTACTTCAGCGACGCGGTCGTCAAGGCCGAGCAGGCGTGGCGGGATGTCGTGGTACTGGCGGTACAGAGCGGCGTCGCGATTCCAGCCTTTGCCTCGTCGCTGGCGTATTTTGACGGATTGCGGCGGGCACGCGGTCCCGCGAACCTGCTGCAAGGCCTGCGCGACTATTTCGGGGCGCACAGCTATCGGCGCGTCGACAAGGAGGGATCCTTCCACCTTCGTTGGTCACAGGACGGCACCGAAGTGGCCGTGTAGCGCGGCGAGGTTCCGCGGTCGGCGCCGCGCTTGGCGAGCGCCGCGCTCCCGGCCTACAACCCCGCGCCATGAGCCTGCTCGTCATCCGCGACCTCACCCTGCGCATCGCCGGGCGCACCCTGCTGGACGGGGCGAACCTGTCCGTCGAACCCGGCCGGCGCGTCGGCCTGGTCGGGCGCAACGGCGCCGGCAAGTCCACGCTGCTCAAGGCCATCGCCGGCGAACTGGCACCCGACGGCGGCGACATCCGCCTCGCCGCCCGCGCGCGGCTTGGGCAGGTGCGCCAGCAGGCGCCGTCGGGCGAAGGCAGCCTGCTGGACACCGTGCTGGAAGCCGACACCGAGCGCCTGATGCTGCTGCGCGAGGCCGATGCAGCCGAGCCGGAGCGGCTGGGCGAAATCCACGAGCGGCTGGCCACCATCGGCGCGGACGCGGCGCCCGCGCGGGCCGGCGCGATCCTGTCCGGCCTCGGCTTCGACGCCGACGCGCAGGCGCGCCCGGTGAACAGTTTTTCCGGCGGCTGGCGGATGCGCGTGGCCCTCGCCGCCGCGCTGTTCGCCAACCCCGACCTGCTGCTGCTGGACGAGCCGACCAACCACCTCGACCTGGAGGCGTCGCTGTGGCTGGAGAGCTGGCTCGCCCGCTTCCCCGGCGCGGCGCTGGTGGTCAGCCATGATCGCGGCCTGCTGGACCGCTGCGTCGAGGCCATCGCGCATCTGGATCGCGGCAAGCTCAGCCTGACGCCCGGCGGCTATGACGAGTTCGTGCGCATCCGCACCGAGCAGGCGTTGCAGCAGGCGCGCGCGTCCGAACGGGTGGCCGAGCAGCGGGCGCACATGCAGGCGTTCGTCGACCGCTTCCGCTACAAGGCGAGCAAGGCGCGGCAGGCGCAGGCGCGGCTGAAGGCGATCGAGCGGCTGCCGCAGATCGAGAGCGTGGTCGAGAGCGGCCCGACCCGCTTCGCCTTCCCCGAGCCGTCGCCGCTGCCGCCGCCGATGCTGACGCTGGACGGCGTCTCGGTCGGCTATGACGGCCAGCCGGTGCTGCGCGGATTGTCGCTGCGCATCGACATGGAGGACCGCATCGCGCTGCTGGGTCCGAACGGCAACGGCAAGTCCACGCTGGCCAAGCTGTTCGCGGGCAGGCTGGAGAAGCTGTCCGGCACGATGTTTCGCGGCGGCAAGCTGCGTGTCGGCTACTTCGCCCAGCACCAGGAGGAGGAGCTGTCGGGCGGCGAATCCTGCATCGCCCACATGGCCCGCGCCCTGCCGCGCGCCACGCCGCCGCAGGTGCGCGCGCAGTTGGCGCGGTTCGGGCTGGACGCGGACCGGGCCGAGACGCGGGTTGCGGCGCTGTCGGGCGGCGAGCGGGCGCGGCTGCTGCTGGCGCTGGCGACGCGCGACGCGCCGCACCTGCTGATCCTGGACGAGCCGACCAACCACCTGGACATCGACGCGCGCGAGGCGATGGTCCGGGCGCTGGCGGATTTCTCCGGCGCCGTGCTGCTCATCAGCCACGACCCGCATCTGGTCGAGCTGGTGGCCGACCGGCTGTGGCTGGTCGCCGAGGGCACGGTGCGGCCGTATGAGGGCGATCTGGACGAGTACCGGGCGCTGGTCGCCGAGCGGAGCCGGCCGTCGCGTGGCGAGGCGGCCTCCAGTCGGCGCGACAGCCGCCGCGACCGCGCCGACGCGCGCGCCGCCGTGGCCCCGCTGCGCCGGCGCGCGCGCGACGCCGAGGCGCGACTGGCCAGACTGGCCGCCGAGCGCGCGCGCATCGAGGCAAGGCTGGCCGATCCGGCGCTGTATGCCGATTCGCGGGCCGGCGAAGTGACCGCCGCGCAGACCCGGATGGCCGCCATCGCCCGCGAGAGCGAGGCGGCGGAGGCGGAATGGCTGGAGGCGCAGCAGCGGCTGGAGGCGGCGGCCTGACCCTCACCCCGGCCCGCTCCCGGAGGGAGAGGGAGAGAAGGAAACCCTCACCCCGGCCCTCTCCCGGAGGGAGAGGGAGAAGGAAGCCCTCTCCCTGTGGGAGAGGGTTGGGTGAGGGGCCTACTCGAACATCCCCGCGGCCGTCGGCGTCCACACCACAGGCTCGAACGCATAGCCGGATCCGCGGCGCAGGATGTGGCCGAAGATCGGAAAGTCGTGGTGGATGCCGCCGACCAGCAGGCGGTCGGTCGCGGCCTCGTCAAGGATCTTCGCCCGCGTCGCGCGCCCCTGCGCCACGTCGGAATCGAAGCCGACGCCGACCTCGGGCCGGGCGAACTGGACGGCGGGCAGGTGGACGATGTCGCCCCAGATCAGCAGCGAGTCCGTGCCCGACGTGATGGCAAATCCGGTATGGCCCGGCGTGTGGCCGGGGAAAAGCCTGGCGGTGATGCCGGGCAGCGCCTCCTGCCCATCGCCGATCCGGCGGGTGCGCGCGGCGTAGGCGGCCAGCGACCGGCGCGCGATCTCGAAGCCGCCGCGCCGGTCCGGCGTTGCCGCCGCCATGTTCTCGTCGCTGGTCCAGAAATCCGCCTCGATGCCGTTCACCACCAGCTCGGCGCGGCCGTACATGGGCTTGCCCTGCGCGTCCACCAGCCCGCCGAGATGATCGCCGTGGCCATGCGTCAGCAGGATCGTGTCGATCGAGCTCGGGCGACACGCCGAGCGCCGCCAGCTTCTCGCCGGCATGGCCCAGGACCGCGCCGTATGCGCCGCCGGTGCCGGCATCGATCAGCACGCGGCGCTCCGGCGTCTCGAGCAGGAAGCAGCTCACTGTGATGCGCGGCGGCAGCGGGCGGAAGCTGTCGCGCAGCAGCGCCTCGCTTTGCTCCGGGTTGGGGCCGATCAGCAGGGCGGTCGATGCCTCGAACTGGCCGTCATTGAGGGCGGTCACGGTGACGTCGCCGACCTGGATGGAGTGGATGCCGGGATTGGCGCGGGCCAAGGGACTGCTCCTCGCTGTGCTGCCCGCGCGATGTGAGACCGAGGCGCGCATCGCGCAACCCGGCTCCGGCTGCTAAGCAGGCGGCCGCCCATTGCCGCAGGACTCCGCCGGGATGCACGCATGATCGCCTCGATGACCGGCTTCGCCCGTGCCGAGGGCGTCGACGGCGGACTTGCCTGGGCCTGGGAGCTGCGCAGCGTCAACGGCCGCGGCCTGGAACTGCGGCTGCGCCTGCCGCCCGGGCTGGACGCGCTGGAGCCGGCCGTGCGCGAGGCCGCCGGGGCGGTGCTGCGGCGCGGCAGCGTCACCGCCAACCTGACCATCAAGCGTGACGAGCCGGCCCGCCTGGCCGCCGATCCGGCGGTGCTGGAACAGGTGCTGGCGCTGGCGCTGGCGCTGGCGGGCCGCATCCCCGATGCGCCGCCGCCGCGCGCGGAGGCGCTGCTGGCGCTGCCCGGGGTGCTGCGCCCGGCCGCCGCCGAGACCGCCGACGAAGCCGCGGCCGCGGCGCAGGCCGGCGTGCTGCGGGCGGGCTTCGCGCGGGCGGTCGAACTGCTCGCGGCGGCGCGGCGGAGCGAGGGCTCGCGGCTTGCGGCGATCCTGGATGGCCTGCTCGACGAGATCGCCGCCCTGCACGCGGCCGCCGCCGCGCAGGCCGCCGGCCAGCCAGCGGCACAGCGGCAGCGGATGCTGGACGCGGTGGCGCCGCTGCTGGCCGAGCTGCCGGCGCTGCCGGAGGAGCGGATCGCGCAGGAGGTGGCGGTGCTGGCGGCGCGGTCGGACGTGCGCGAGGAGCTCGACCGGCTGGGCGCCCATGTCGCGGCGGCGCGCGCGCTGCTGGCCGAAGGCGGCGCGGTGGGGCGGCGGTTCGATTTCCTGCTGCAGGAGTTCAACCGCGAGGTGAACACGCTGTGCAGCAAGTCCGCCTCGGCGGCGCTGACCGATACCGGCCTGCGCCTGAAGGCGGCGATCGAGCAGTTGCGCGAGCAGGTGCAGAATGTCGAGTGACCTGCTGCCGCGCCGCGGCGTGTGCCTGGTGCTGGCGGCACCGTCGGGCGCCGGAAAGACCTCGATCGCCACCGCCCTGCTGGCGGCCGAGCCGGAGGTCACGCTGTCGATCAGCGCCACCACGCGCGCCCCGCGCCCCGGCGAGGTGGAAGGCGTGCACTACTATTTCCGCGACGCGGCGGAGTTTGCGCGCATGGCGGCGGCGGGCGAGCTGCTGGAATGGGCCACGGTGTTCGGCCGCAGCTACGGCTCGCCGCGCGCGCCGGTGGAGGCGGCGCTGGCGGCTGGGCGCGACGTGCTGTTCGACATCGACTGGCAGGGATTTCGCCAGCTTCGCGCCGCGTTGCCGGGCGACGTGGTCGGCGTGTTCGTGCTGCCGCCATCGCTGGCCGAGCTGGAAGCGCGGCTGCGGGCGCGCGGCGGCGACGACGGCGCGGAAATCACCCGGCGCATGGCGGCGGCGCGCGATGAGATGAGCCACGCCGACGAATTCGACCACGTGGTTGTCAACCGGGATTTCCGCCAGGCGCTGAGCGCGGTGCAGGCGGTGCTGACGGCGGCGCGCACGGCCACGGCGCGGCTCGCCCTGGCCGGGTTTCTGCCGCCGCGTGCCGCTGGATAAAAGCCGGGCCTTCGGACCACCGTCCCGGCCTGGAAGATCACGCCTTGGCGCGCAGGTAGTGGCGATGCGCCTTGGCCCGGTTGCCGCAGGCGCTCATCGAGCACCAGCGCCGGTTGCCGCTTTTGCTGTCGTCGAGAAACACCCAGCGGCAACGCTCGTTGGCGCATAGCCGCACGCGGGCAAGGCGCGGCCCGGCCAGCAGATCGGCCGCGGACCACAGCACGCCCGCCAGCATCGTTTCGAGGCCAGGGTCCGCATCGCCAGGGTCCGCGTCGCACGGGTCCGCGCCGCCCAGCGCCCAGACATAGCCGGGCGCGCGCTGTCGCAGGCAGTCGCGGCACGGCGCTCGGCGCAGCGTTTCGGCGAAAATCCCCCAGTCGGCGGCTGGCACCGCCTGTCCCGAGGCCACGGCGGAGAAGATGGCAAACAAGGTCTCGCGCAGGCCTGTCGCGCCCGCAAACAGACCCGCCGCGACGGCCGCGTCGCCCGAGCAGCGGTCCCGCAGACGCCGCATGGTGCGCGCATCGAGGCCGCCATGCGTCTGCACCCATTCGAGCAGGTCGTCGGAGCCGGCCAGATCGTCGCTCGGCCGCTCGCTGCCGCGCCAGTAGCGCGTGTCGGCGAAGGCCAGGCACAGATCCTCGGCCGGCGCTGCCACCCAACCGCGATCTTCGGTCATGTCTTGGGCATACCCATCTCGGCATACATACTAACCCCCATGACGGTTGCCAAGCCCTCGCTGTCGCGCTATGCTAACCGTGTTGATGGTTAGGAACGGCCGTCGGGGCCGGTCCGTGCGGTGGAGAAGGTTTCCATGATCGATCACATTTCCCTCGGCGTTCGCGACATCGCGCGGTCGCGGCGCTTCTACGACACGGCACTGACGCCGCTCGGCTACACATGCCTGAGTGCCGCCGACAACTCGCTCGGCTATGGGTCCGGGCGGGTCACGCTCTGGCTGTCGCCGTCGGATCATCCGGTGGCGCCCGATCGGCGATCGGGGCTGCACATCTGTTTCAGCGCACCGAGCCGCTCGGCGGTCGATCGGTTTCACGCGGCCGCGTTGCAGGCCGGCGCCGGGGACAACGGTGCCCCCGGGCCACGGCCCGACTACGGCGACGACTACTATGCCGCCTTCGTCGTGGACCCGGACGGCTACCGGCTCGAGGCGCATTGCGGGGCGGCGCCATGAGCGCCGCGGCGGATGTCGCGGCCGGGAGCCGCGTTGCGGCGCCGCGTTCGGACAGCGGCAGTCTGCTGATCGGCGTCTCGGCGGGGTTGCTGGCCGTGGTCATCTGGTCCGGCTGGGTGGTCAGCACGCGCCTGGCCGTGCGCACCTCGCTGGGCCCGTGGGACGTGGCTTTCCTGCGCTACGGCGTGGCGAGCCTGTTGCTGCTGCCGGTGCTGTGGCGGCACGGCTTCGCGCTGCGCCGCATCGGGTTCGGTCGCACGCTGCTCCTGGCCGGCGGCGCCGGCGCGCCGTTTCTGCTGATCAGCGCCAATGCCATGCGGTTTGCCCCGGTGTCTCACGTGGGCGCGGTGATGATTAGCGCCATGCCGATCTTCGTGGCGATGCTTGCGTCGGTGTTCCTGGGCGAGAGATTCGGAGCGGCGCGCCGCCTCGGTTTCGCATGTGTCGCGGCGGGCGTGCTGTGCATCGCGACGCTCGGACACGCCCAGTCCGCTGGCGTCTGGCGCGGCGACCTGCTGCTGCTGGTGGCCGCCGCGCTGTGGGCTGGCTTTACCGTGGCGCTGCGCGGCTCCGGCATCGGCGCGTGGCACGCGGCGGCGCTGGTGAATACATGGTCGCTGCTGGGACTGGCGCCGATCTATGCCGCCTTTTTCGGCGCACGCCTGATGTCCGCGCCGTGGCGGGACGTCGCCGTGCAGGCGGTGGTGCAGGGCGTGCTGACCGGCGTCGTGGCGCTGTTCGCCTTCGGCGTGGCTGTCCGGCATCTGGGGGCGTCCAGGGCTGCCTTGCTGAGCGCGCTGACGCCGGCCGCGGCGGCGTTGCTTGGGTTTTTGGCTCTGGGAGAGACGCCCGGCCTCGCGGAGATCGCCGCACTCGGGCTGTCGATGCTGGGCGTGGTGCTGGCCAGCGGCGCGCTGGCGTGGCGGTTTCGCGTCTGACGCCAACTCGCCTCGCGTGCCGCTCGCGACCGGCGGCACGCGAGGGCGGCTGCTAGCCCTTGGTCAACTGCCCGCGGATCTCGCCGCCGGGGTTGGCCGCGGTATGCACGTTCATGTACATCATGCCGGCTTCCAGTTCCTTCACTTGTGCCGCCGTCAGCTTCTTCGAGCCGCTGATCGGGCTGGTCGGGTTGTTGCCCAGCGGCACCACGACGCCGGCATTGGCGCCCGGCGCGGCCGGCCCGTGGATGTGCGCCATCGTGGCCGCGCCGGTCAGGCCGGAGAAGCTCAGCGTGTATTTCAGCACTCGCGTCGACGTGTTCAGCGTCGCGGTGCCTTCGCCAGTGCCGGTGCTGGTGGTGGGGGGCACCTCGCTGGCGCCGTTCAGCGTGGCGTGAAAGGTCATCGTGGCGGCCCAGGCGGCGACCGGCGTGAGGGCGGCCGGGGCAGCGAAGGCAAGGGCGGCGGCGAACGCCGTCGAGCCGAGCAGGCGTGACATGGGGGTATTCCTCCGTGTGTGCTGGCTGCCGACAGGCAGCACGGCGATTCTAAGCCGTGACGGGGGTCACGACGAATGCCTCAACATCGGCAAGCGGCTTCGGGTTGCCCGCGTCGGGCGCCAGCACCCCGAGCGCGTCGGCGATGCCGAAACGCCCCGGCAGCGCGCCGCGCGGAAACAGCCGCGTCACATGCCCGAGCTTGCGCCCCGGCCGGGCCTCGGTCTTGCCGTAGTGGTGCGGGATCAGCCCCGGCGCGGCCAGGATCTGCGGCCATAGCGCGGCCTCCTGCGGTCCCACCAGGTTCTTCATCACCGCGTCGCTGTGCCGCGTGGCGCGTGGCAAGGTCAGGCCCGCCACCGCGCGCACGTGCAGCTCGAACTGGCTGGCCGGGCAGGCGTCGATGGTCCAATGCCCGGAATTGTGCGGCCGGGGCGCGATCTCGTTGGCCAGAACGCCGCCGTCTCGGTCGACGAACATCTCCAGCGCCAGCAGGCCCACCACCCCCAGCCGCTCGGCCACGCGCCGGGCCAGCGCGCGCGCCGTTTCCGCGACCGCCCCGGGCACCCGCGCCGGGGCGAAGGTCATGTCGAGGATGTGGTCGCGGTGGCTGTTCTCCACCGCGTCGAACGCCGTCATCGCGCCGTCCAGCCCGCGCGCCACGATGACGCTGATCTCGACGGCGAAATCGACGACGCCCTCCAGGATCAGCGGCTTCGGGTCCAGCGCCGCCCAGGCGGCATCCAGGTCGGCCGTGCCGCGCAGCATGGCCTGGCCGCGCCCGTCATAGCCCAGCCGGGTGGTCTTCAGGATCGCCGGCAAGCCAAGCTCGGCCACCGCCGCGTCCAGGGCCGCCCGGGTCTCGACCGGCCGCCACGGCGCGGTCGCCACGCCGGCGGCGTTGAGGAAGGTCTTTTCCAGCACCCGGTCCTGGCTGACCCGCAACACCGAGGGGGCGGGGCGCACCGGCCGCAGCGAGGCCAGCAAATCCAGGCCCTCGGCGCTGACATTCTCGAACTCGAAGGTGATGACGTCGACCCTTGAGGCGAAATCGCGCAGGGCGGCCGTGTCCTCGAAGTCGCCGATGGTCGCCCCGGCGCTGACCAGGGCGGCCGGCGAGTCTGGCTCCGGCGTCAGCACGTGGCAGCGCAGGCCCAGCCGGGCGGCGGCCAGCGCCGACATCCGCCCAAGCTGGCCGCCGCCGACGATGCCGATGGTGGCGTTCGGGGCCAGCGCCGCGGGTGTCACGCGGCCTCGGCGGCGGCGGCGGGCGCCAGGGCGACGGCCTCGGTCTGTGCCGCGCGGTGGGCATCGAGCCGGCCGGCCAGATCGGGGTCGGACAGCGCCAGGATGGCGGCCGCCAGCAATCCGGCATTGATCGCGCCGGCCCGGCCGATCGCCAAGGTGCCGACCGGCACCCCGGCGGGCATCTGCACGATCGACAGCAGGGCATCAACTCCGAGCAGCGCACCGCCCTCGATGGGCACGCCCAGCACCGGCAGGGTGCTCCAGGCGGCCAGCATCCCCGGCAGGTGCGCCGCCCCGCCCGCGCCGGCGATCAGCACGCGCAGCCCCCGTCCGCGCGCCGAGCGGGCATAGTCGGCAAGGCGGTCGGGCGTGCGGTGCGCCGAGACGATGCGGGTCTCGTGCGCGACGCCCAGCGCGTCGAGCGTCGCGGCGGCGTGCGTCATGGTGGCCCAATCGGACTGGCTGCCCATCACCACGCCCACCACGGCCGCGGCCGGTGCTGCGCCGCTCACGCGATGCTGTCCGGGATCAGGTGCGATTCCAGCCAGCCGATCTCGTCCTTCAGCAGCAGCTTGCGCTTCTTCAGCCGCACCATCTGCAACTGGTCGAACGCGCCCTGCTCGGCCAGCCGCGCGATGACGGTGTCGAGGTCGCGATGCTCGCTGCGCAACTCGTGCAGCTTGCGCAGCAGGGTGTCACGATCGGTTAACATGACGCGCGGACTATCACAAATCCGCGTCCGGTGCAGCGATGGTTTGCCTGGATTTTCGCACCGCGATGGCGTTACCGTTTGGTGGCATGTGTCCGCAGCGGACGCCATGCGACGACCCATGCGACCACCGGGGACGACATTTCGTGTCAACCAGCCCAGGAGTTTCCATGAACCTGCAATCCCGCTTCGAAAGCCTGCAGTCTCGCCATGCCTCGCTCGATGCCCGCATCGGCGACGAGGGACAGCGGCCGATGCCGGACCCCGAGGCACTGGCGAAGCTGAAGCGCGAAAAACTGCGGCTGAAGGAGGAGATGGAGCGGCTCAGGGATCGCGCGCCGTCGAACTGAATGGAGCGGGGCCGTGGCGGCATCGCCGCCCGGCCCCGTCACGCCCCCACTTCCATCATCCCTGGCCACGGATCACGTCCGGGACGCCTCCGCCGTTCAGGCGTATTCGCCGGCCTCGGCCGGTGGCGGCGGGGCGGGCACCGTCTGGCCCTCACGCACCAGCCGGTCATTGGCGGCGGCCACCATCGCGTTGAGGTCGGTCTGGGTGCAAAGCCCCAGGATCACCGGATCGCGCGGCTTGATGTTGGCCGAGTTCCAGTGGCTGCGGTCGCGCACCTTCTGGATGGTCTCCTTGGTGGTGCCCATCAGCTTGCCGACCTGCGCCTCGCTCAGTTGCGGGAAGTTGCGCAGCAGATAGGCAATGCCGTCCGGGCGGTCGTTGCGTTTGGCCACCGGCGTGTAGCGCGCGCTGCGCGCCCGCTTCGGCAACTGGATCGTGCTGGCCATCAGCTTCAGCCGCGCCTCGGGATCGGCCTCGCACCGCTTGATCTCGTCGGGCGCGAGCTGGCCGTTGGCGACCGGATCGTAGCCGACGATGCCGGCGGCCACCTCGCCATCGGCGATCGCCTGCACCTCCAGCGGGTGCATTCCGCAGAAGTCGGCGATCTGGGTGAAGGTCAACGCGGTCTTCTCGATCAGCCAAACGGCCGTGGCCTTCGGCATCAGCGGCAGTGTCATGTTCCGGGCTCCTCGTGCCTGACCAGGGCGCCGCGCATTCGCGGGCCGATCCGGCGGGAAAGCGTTGCATATGGGCCTCGCCTCCCACATGGGTCAAGCAACCGATCGTGAGGATCTGCCATGATGATCGAGGACGAGGAGCCGAAGCGGCCGCAACCGAGGCTGGCACGCCCGCCGCTGGCCACCTGGAGCGAGAGCGAGTTGCAGGCCTACATAGTCGAGCTGCGCGGCGAGATCGGCCGCGCCGAGCAGGAGATCGCCGACAAGCAGCGGCATCGCACGACGGCGGACGCGGTGTTCCGTCGCGCGCAAACGGGGGAATGACATGGGCAAGATGCACACGCTATGGGTGAAGGCAAAAAAAGAGGCTGCCATCGACCAGATTAAATTCAAGTCAGACTACGGCAAGTCGCTGGACAGCTTCGAATCAAAATGGAAATCGGCGCTGTCCGCGATGGAGGCGGCGATCGGCGAGGCCAAGACCTGCTTCCAGATCTCGGCCGAATACGACAAGGCGATGCTGGCCGCCAAGCTGCCGATCAAGCAGCTCGGACCGGCGCAGACGGCGCTGATGCGCAACGACAGCGAGATCGAGACCACCATCCACCATTTCGGCGATCTGATGTCGAAATGGAAGGGCGCCTGAAACTCCGGGAGGCTCCCGGCGACGCGCCTACTTGCCCATCTGCGCGCGGATGCGGTCGACATCGGCGGTGGTCAGGGTGCCGGTCGTGACCACCTTGCCGTCCTTGATGGTCCACTCGGCGAACGGGCCGGTGATGTCGCCGTACTGGTCGAAGCGGATCGGGCCGATCACGCCGACATAGCGGATCGGCTTGCCCTGTTTCAGCAGAGCGAACGCCTCGAGGAACCCGAACTGCCCGGCCGTGACCGGCGTGCCCTTCGGATCGGTCACTTTGTAGATGCCGTCGCGGATCGCGGCACTGTCGGCCTTGCCCTCCGCGGCGATGGCCAGGCCAATCAGCGCCGCCGCGTCATACGACTGCACGGCCGCCGGCGAACCCGGGTCAAGGTGCGAGAAGGCCTTGTAGTTGGCGTCGAAATACACGGTCGAGGGACTGTCCTCGGTGCCCGACGAAGTGCCGTACGCCGCCGTCAGATACTTCGCGCCGACGGCCGAGATGAAGTCGCCGCTGTTCATGCCGTCGTTGAGCAGGAACTTGCGCGGCCCGCCCTGGCTGATCCAGGCGCGCGCGATGGTGGCGCCATCGACCGGGTAGCTGATGAGGTACAGCCCGTCGGGATTGCCGGCCATCGCCTGCGTCACCTCGGCGTCGTACGAGGATTGCTTCTCGTTGTATGGCGTGTCGGAGACCACGGTGCCGCCCAGCGCCTTGTAGGCGGCGGTGAACTCGCGCGCCATGTTGACGCCGAAATCGTTGTTCACGTGGATGATGGCCAGATGCTTCAGGCCGCGATCCAGCGCATAGCGCGCGGCGGCGACGCCTTGCAGCGCGTCCGAGGTGATGGTGCGGAAGAAGATGCCGTTGGTCTTGCCCTGCCGCCCCAGTTCGGTGAGCGTCGGCGAGGATGAGGCCGGCGATATCTGCACGACCTTCGCAGGCGCGGTGACGGAGGTCAGGATCGGGATGGAGACGGAGGAGATGATGCCGCCGATGATGGCGGGCACATGGCCGATGTCGACGAGCTGGCGCGCCGCGTCGACCGCGACCGTGCCCTGGCTCTGCGCGTCGCGCGTGTCGGCGACCAGCGTGCAGCCGAGCACGCCGCCGGCCTGGTTGAGATCGCGGAACGCCATTTCCACCGATTTCGCGCCGGCCTGGCCATAGGCGCCGGCCGGCCCGGTCAGCGACATCACCACGCCGATCTTTATCGTGCAGTCCGCGGCCATCGCGGGCGTCGCCAGCAATGCCGCGCCCAGAATCAGGCCTCCCATCGCTTCACGCTTGTGTCTCATGTGTCCCCCAGATCGTATTTCATGATGCGGCCATGCGGCCCCGAGCGGTCGCGCTCCAGGGCATAGACGTCGCCGGCGAGCGGCCGTCGTTCGGCCAGCACCGCGCGGATCGCGGCGCGGTCGCCGGCGTCCAGCAACAGGTCGAACACGGCGCGGTGCCGCGCCAGATGCGCGCGGCGGCGGACCCCCACGATCGCGGCGGCGACATGCGGCAGGTCGAGCACATGACGGGTCGCCACGGCGGCGATGCCCGCGCCGTGCCGCTTGCCCACGCGCGACAGTGTGCGCAGCACCGCCTGGAACCAGTCCCAGCCGCCGGCATCGTCGATCACCAGCTTGTATTTGACCAGCGAACGGTTCTCGAACGGCTCCCGCGGCTCCTCCGCGCCGAGCCAGCGTTCGGACAGAAAGCCCCCGGCCACGGTGCCGTAGCACAGCAGGCGCATTCCGCTCGCCGCGCACAGCGCCGCGAGCGCGCCGGCGGGCCGCGCATCCAGCAACGAGTACTGCACCTGCATCGTGGCCAGGCGCACGCCCGCGTCGAGCAGCACGGCCGCGTGCGCGGCATCGAAATTGGTGCCGCCGAGCAGCGCGATGCGGCCCTCATCCTGCAACTCGCGCAGCCACAGCGCGGCGTCGAGCAGACGCGGCGCGGCGTAGTCCCACCAATGCAACTGCACCATGTCCAGCCGCTCCTGGCCGAGCCGCTCGCAGCTCCGCCCGACGGCGCGGCGGACGTGCGCGCGGTCGAGGCGAGGAAGCACATCCAGGTCCGGGACGTACTTGGTGTGCACGCGCAGTCGGGCGCGGCGGTCGGCATCGAGCGTGCGGCGAAAGTCGCCGATCAGCGATTCGACGCCGGTGTAGATGTCCGCGCAGTCGAAGGTGGTGATCCCGGCGTCGAGATAGGCGGCCATGTCGGCCACCGCCGCCGCCCGGTCCACCGCGCCGTGGCCGCCGGCCAGTTGCCAGCCGCCCTTTATCAGCCGCGAAATGTCGTAGCCGGGCGCCAGCGCCGTGGTTTCGATCACCTGGCGACGGCCGAGGTCTCGGCGTGGCGGAAGCGGCGGGTGCCGATCCGGGTGATGCGCAGCCGGCTCGGGCAGTTGGGGTCGGGACAGGCGATCTCGGCGTCGGTGGTCATCCAGTCGTTCGGATCGGTCGGCCGCTGCTTGGCCGCCAGCAGGGGCAGCACGGCCGCCAGCGAGTAGATCGAGATGCCCTGCCCGGCCGGCAGATGCAGCATTTCGCCGCGCAGCTCGAAATGGTCGCCAGGCTTGGCGCCGCACAGGATGCGCGCGCCCGGCGGGCAGATCACCTCGACGCGCAGGTCGAACAGCTCGAAGGCGTCGTCGCTCATCCCGCGGTGTGCTGCCTTGTGGGGTCGCGCGATCGTGCATACCGTGCCCGGACATGCAACCCCGATTCCGCGGCCGATGCTGGCGCTGAGCGGCGTTTCGCGCCAGTTCGGCGGCGCGCGCGCGGTCGATGGCGTATCGCTCGAGGTCGCTGCCGGCTCCATCACCGGCCTGATCGGCCCGAACGGCGCCGGCAAGACCACGCTGTTCAACCTGATCGCCGGCAGCCTCGCGCCGTCCGCCGGGCGCATCGTCGTCGACGGCGCGGACGTCACCGGGGAGCCCGCGCATCGCCGGCTGCGGCGGGGCATCGGGCGCACCTTCCAGATCCCCCGGCCCTTCCCGGCCATGACGGTGCTGGAGAACGTGATGCTGGCCGCGCAGGCGCAAGCCGGCGAACGCCCGCTGGCCAACTGGCTGCGGCCCGGCGCGGTCGCGCGGCAGGAGCGCGACATCCTGGCGCGCGCGCGGGAGACCATCGCCTTCGTCGCGCTGGATCGGCTGGCGGCCGAGCCGGCGGCCAAGCTGTCGGGCGGCCAGCGCAAGCTGCTGGAGCTGGCGCGCGTGCTGATGGCAAACCCGCGGCTGGTGCTGCTGGACGAGCCGGCGGCCGGCGTGAACCCGACGCTGTTGGAGACCATCGTCGGGCACATCCGCGCGCTGAACGCGCGCGGCCTCACGTTCCTGATCGTCGAGCACAACATGGATTTCGTCGCGCGGCTGTGCGGGCAGGTGCATGTGATGGCGGCCGGCCGGCTGCTGGCATCCGGGACGCCGGACGAGATCCTGCGCGATGCGCGCGTGGTGGACGCCTATCTCAACTGATGGCGTCGCCATTGCTGGAGGTGCGCGGACTGGTGGCGGGATACGAACCCGGATTGCCGATCGTGCGCGGCGCGTCGGTGATGTTGCGCGCGGGCGAGATCGTCGTGCTGCTGGGACCGAACGGCGCCGGCAAGTCGACCTTGGCCAAGGCGGTGGCCGGCCTGGTGCCGATCACCGACGGCCTGGTGCTGCTGGCGGGCGCGGACATCGCCCGCAGCCCCGCGCATCTGCGCGTGGTTCAGGGCGTCGGCTTCGTGCCGCAGACCGAGAACATCTTCGCCGGGCTGAGCGTCGCCGACAATCTTTCGCTTGCCGTCGCCGTCCTGGCCCGCGCGCGGCGGCCGCGGGCAATCGCCGCGATGCTGGAGATGTTTCCGGATCTGGCCGGCGCGCGAAAGGACGTGGCGGGGCGGCTGTCCGGCGGACAGCGGCAGATGCTGGCGATCGCGCGCGCGCTGGCGGCGGGGCCGCGCGTGCTGCTGCTCGACGAGCCATCGGCCGGGCTGTCGCCGAAACTGGTCGAGCAGGTGATGCAGCGGCTCGCCCGCATCCGCGACGGCGGCGTGGCCGTGCTGCTGGTCGAGCAGAACGCGCGCGCCGCGCTGGCCGTCGCCGACCGCGCCTGCATCCTGGTCGAGGGCCGCGTCGCGCACGAGGGCAGCGGCGCGGGGCTGCTGGACGATCCGCTGGTGGCCGAACTGTACCTGGGCCGGCGCCGGGCGGCATGACGGGACAGATCCTGCTGGACGGCGTGCTGACCGGCGCGATGCTGGGCCTCGGCGCGATCGGGCTGACGCTGACCTACGCCATCCTGCGCTTCGCCAACTTCGCGCAGGGCGAGTTCGTCACGTTCGGCGCCTACGCGGCACTGGTCGCGGCCGCCGCGCTCGGCACGGTGCTGGGCGGCGATCCGATCGGCGGGCTGACTTTCGGCTGGCGGCTGGCGGCGGCGTTGCCGGCGGCGATGCTGGCCACCGGATTGCTGGCGGTGCTGCTGGATTTTGCCGTGTTCCGCCGGCTGCGCGCGCACGGCACGCAGATCGTGCTGGTGATCGCGAGCTTCGGCGCCTCGCTGGCGCTGCGCAGCGTGATCGAGTTCGGCTTCGGCCCGGAGCCGCTGTACTACAGCCGCGAGATCGCGATCGGGGTGCGCCTGGCGCCCGGCCTGCGCGCCACCTGGGACCAGCTCGCGGTGCTGGCGACGGCGATCGTGCTGATGGCGGCGCTGCATCTGCTGGTGCGGCATACCTGGCTGGGCCGGGCGATGCGCGCGGTGAGCGAGAACCCGTCGCTGGCGCGCATCGGCGGCATCGACGTGGAGCGGGTGATCCTGGCCACCTGGGCGATCGGCGGCGGCCTGGCGGCGGCCTCCGGCGTGCTGCTGGGCGTGCTGGTGCAGGTGCGCCCGTACATGGGTTTCGACATGCTGCTGCCGCTGTTCGCCGCGGCGATCGTGGGCGGCATCGGCAGCATCCCCGGCGCGATGGCGGGCGGGCTGCTGGTCGGCATCGCCGAGGCCGCGGCGGTGCCCATCGTGGGCGCGCAATATCGGGCGGCGATCGGCTTCCTGGTGCTGCTCGTGGTGCTGCTGGTGCGGCCGCAGGGATTGTTCGGACGAGCCGCCCCATGAGGATGGGCGCGTGACCGCCAGCCTGGTCAGCTACGGCTGCTTTTTCCTCACGCTGGCGCTGATGCTGGGCATCGCCGTGCTCGGGTTGAACCTGCAATGGGGCGGGGCTGGGCTGTTCAATGTCGGCGTCGCGGGCTTCGTGGCGATCGGCGCCTACGCCAGCGCGCTGGCGACGGCGGCACCCTCGGCGCAGCACTGGGGCGGCTTCGGCTGGCCGATCGCCGCGGGGTGGCTGCTGGCGATGCTGCTGTCGGCGCTGGCGGCCTTGGTGGTGGGGGCGATCACCTTGCGGCTGCGCGCGGACTACCTGGCGATCACCACGTTTGGCGCCGCGGCCAGCATCCAGCTTGTCGCCCTCAACGCCGAGCATTTCACCGGCGGGCCGTTTGGCGTGGCACTGATCCCGCGCCCGTTCGCGGCGCTGGCCGGGCGGCGCGTTGCCGTTCGGCCTGGCCAACCTGGCGCTGGTCGCGGCGGTCACGGCGGTTTGCTTCGTGGCGCTGGAGCGGCTGGTGCGCAGCCCGTGGGGCCGGGTGCTGCGCGCGCTGCGCGAGGACGAGGCGGCGGCGGCCTCGCTGGGCAAGTCACCGGCGCGCTTTCGCTTGCAGGCGTTCGTCATCGGCGCCGCGCTGATGGGGCTGGCGGGGGCCATGCAGGCGCAGTTCTTCGGCTTCATCGCGCCGGACAATTTCCTGCCGGCGCTGACGTTCCAGGTCTGGGTGATGCTGGTGGTGGGCGGCTCCGGCAACAACCGCGGCGCGCTGCTGGGCGCCGTGGTGGTGTGGGGCCTGTGGACGTTCTCCGGCACCGCGCTGGGCGCGCTGCTGCCGCCCGACTGGCAGGCGCGCGGCGCCAGCCTGCGCGTGGTGGCGATCGGCGTGGTGCTGGTGCTGGTGCTGCTGTTCCGCCCGCGCGGGCTGCTGGGCGAGCGAGCGACCGTCAGCCGGCATGTGGAAGGAGCCTGAGGCGCCCGTCAGGCAGCGGCGGCGAGCAGGTGCGTGGTCTCGATGTGCGACACGCCTTGCAGGTGCAACGCGGCGGCGCGGATTGTGCCATCGCGCAGCAGCCGCCGCGCCGTCGCCGCGCCGGACGCAAGCGCCGCGTGGATTTCGGCGGTCCGCAGCGGCGCCACATCGCGCGTGACACGCCGCTCCCCGAGATCGCTGTCCGGGTCGAGCGCGCGGGCCGGCACGCGCGTGACCGCCGGATGGCCCGGCAGGTCGACCGCGTTGGCGATCACTGTCGCCGCCGCGTCCGCGTCCGCCGCCGTGGCGGCCAGCACCGTCACCGCGTCGGCGATGCCCAGCGAGAAACTGCGCCCGCGCCAGCCGCTGGTGGCGATGCCGCCGATGCCGTCATGCGCGTGCAGCCGCGCCGTGCCGAACAGCGACGGTCGATCGGGCCGGTCGACCAGACCCACCGAGAGCGAGTGTCCCGGCGCCAGATGCACCGCGACGTCGCCGCCGTCGTTGACATAGGCGCGATCCAGCACCGCCGCGCGCAGTCATCGCCTCCAGCACCGCCTCGGCCACCGCGCCGGCGACGGCCGCCATCGGCGTGATGAAGCCTCGCGTGCGCCAGCACCGCGCGCTGCATCCGCCGCGCCACCGCCCCGCGCGCCGTCGGCATGGCGGCGTCCGCCGGGCGGCGCAAAAGCTCGAGTTCCGCACAGAGCTCGTCCAGAACCGTCGCGGCGCGCGCGGCGGCGGCGGCATAGGCGCGCGGCAATCTCGGCCGGCGCACCCCAGGCCTGGATCACCAGGTCGATCGGGCCATCGGACAGGTGCAGGCGCCGCCCGTCCGGCAGCATCCGCGCCGCCATGCGCGGCGGCAAGGCTCACCGCAGCCCGTCCTCGCCCACGATATCCGCGGCGGCCAGCCCGCCGACCCGCGCATGGATGCGAGGGCCGGTGGTCATCACCAGCGCCAGCAGCAATTCGCCGGCACGCGGCGCATCGACGATGCCGACCTCCATCGCGTCGAAATGGCTGCGCACATACGAGGCGTTGATGTGCGTGATCGGCACGTCCAGCCGCGCGCCCGGTGCGCCGACCTTCTTGGCCGACGGCACGATGGCGCGCGCGCCGCCCAGCACCTCGCGCATCGCGTAGCCGCCGGGCACGTGCCACAGCGCGCCATGCTCCAGCTCGCCCGCGGCGCCGACGATCGCGCCCTTGCCGTAGCCCTCGACCACATTCGGCATCGCCGCCCAGCGCGGCCACCAGCTCCGCGCCATCTCCACGCCGAGCGGCTTCAGCGCGTCCATGAAGCCGGCGATCTCGGCTCGTAGCGGCCGGCGAACGGGTTGGCGATCACCGTCAGCGCCGCCGCCCGCCGCAGCGGACGTCGCGGCGCGGCGGGCCGCCCTCGTGGAAAATCTCCTCGACGACGACGACACGCTTGCGGATTTCGATGTCGGCCATGACGGTCTCCCTAGGGCGTGGCGACGTGGACCGTCATCGCGGGTCCATGACGGGCTTCGCGCAGCACATCGGCCAGCGGGCGAAGCTGGTCCATGTGCCCGCCCAGCGCCGCGTAATCCTCCCGCCGCATGGTGAACTCGATCGGCGCCACCAGGGCCGGCGTCGGCACCGCGCCGAACGCGTTGTCCGGCAGCAGCGACACGTCGACCATGAAGGTGATGCCGCCGCCGGGCCACAGATAGACCGGCGCGCCGCCGCAGGTGACGCGGGTCAGCGTCTGCTTCACCGATCGCGTCAGGCGCACCGGGTTTTCGGTGACGCCGGCGCGCAAGCGAACCGCCGGCGCCGCCCATGAACAGCACGCTGGCCAGCGCCGGCTCGCAGTTCTCGCGGATGCGCTCGACCGACAGCGCGAGGTCGGACGGCATCTCGTGCTCGATCGGCCTCAGCGCGCTCGTCCAGCCGGTAATAGGCCGCATGTTCGCCGGTGGTGCTGACCATCAGCACGCTCAGGCCCGGCCGCGCCGCCTTGGCGTCGAAAGGCTCCAGGATCGCCAGCGGATCGCGCAGGTCGGTGCCGCCCCAGCCGGTGCCGGGATGGGCCACCTCGAAATAGCGGCCGGGCGTGGAGCGCCTGCCGTGCAGGCGGATGCCGGTCGGCTGGATGCCGAGCAGCTTGCCGGCCTGGTGCTCGGACAGCACGCCGGTGATGTGGTCGTCCACCACCACCACCTCGTCGACATGGCCGAGCCATTGCCGCGCGAACATGCCGATGGTGGCCGAACCGCAGCCGACGCGCATCCGCTCCTCGGCATGGCCGTCGATGACCGGCGCGCGGTTGGCCTGCACCGTGAGCGTCGCGCCATCATCGACGGTCAGTGTCACCGCCTGCCCGTTGCTGAGCGCCAGCAGCGCGTCGCAGGTGGCGCGGCCCTTGCTTCTTGCCGCCGCCGGTCAGGTGGGTCACGCCGCCCAGCGAGAGCATCTGCGAGCCGTATTCGCCGGTCATCACATGGCCGATCGGCTCGCCGCCGGCGCGCACGAGACTGCGTTCCGGCCCGATATGCCGGTCGGTGTCGATCTTCACTTTGACGCCGCAATAGCTGAAGATGCCCTCGGTCACGACGGTCACGACATCGACGCCGTCGACCTCCGAGGCGATGATGAACGGCGCCGGCTTGTAGTCGGGATAGGTGGTGCCGGCGCCGATCGCCGTGACCACCGGCGGCCCGCCGACGATGTCGCCGTCCCAATCGGGCGAACGGTCCAGGAACGGCACGACCGGGGCGCTGCCATGCTCCAGGATGACATGCGGATCGACGCGCACCAGTTCCCCGCCGTGATTGGCGTAGCGGTCGCACGCGCCGGTCATGCCGGGACGGATGCAGCACAGCACCGGGCAGGCATCGCAGCGGATCGGCGCGTCGGATTGCAAGACCGGGCACTCGCGGGTTGACGGGTCATCGCCGATCGGCTTAGTATATCAGCGATTCGCGGCGGCGCGATAGGAGGTTTGGCGTTGAAGCCGTCACGCTTCGCCTATCACGCGGTGCGCTCGATCGACGATGCGGTTGCGGCACTCGCCGCGCTGGCTCCCGAGGGTGGACGGATACTGGCGGGCGGCCAGAGCCTGCTGCCGATGATGGCGTTTCGGCTGGCGCAGCCCGCGCACTTGATCGACATCAACATGATTGCCGGGCTGGACCGCATCGCGTGCGAGGCAAGGCGTGCTGCGCATTCCGGCCTGCGTGCGCCATGCCGCGTTCGAGCGGCCGCGTGCTGCCGGGACCGCTCGGCGCGATGCTGGCGACGGTGGCGGGCTGCATATCGCGCATCATCCGATCCGCACGCGCGGCACGTTCTGCGGCAGCATCGCCAACGCCGATCCCGGCCGCGGAATGGTGTGCCGTCGCCGTGGCGCTGGATGCGCGGATCGATCGCGCGCAGCACGCGGGGCGAGCGGGTGCTGGAGGCGGATTCGTTCTTTGTCTCGGCGATGACGACGGCGCTGCGCGAGGACGAGATGCTGGCGGAGACGCGGCTGCCGCTGCCGCCAGCCCGACACGCGCTACGGCTTCGACGAGCACAGCCGGCGCGCCGGCGACTACGCGCTGTCGATGACGCTGGCGGCGGTGCGTATGGTCGATGGCCGCATCGTCGATGCCACGCGTGGCGCTCGGCGGCGCGGAAGCCCGCCCGCGCCGGCTCGCGGCTGTCGAGGCGTTGCTGCAGGGCGCGGCGCGCGGTGCGGCGCAGCCGCCGCGCGCGGCGCGGATGCGGCGGCGGACGTGCATCGAGGCGATGGAGGACGGCCAGGTCCCCGCGTCGCTGCGCCGCGACATGGTTCGCGTGACGACGCGGCGCGCGCTGCTGCGCGCGTTTGCATGATGGACGATGCCGGCCACGCGCCCTGGGTCGGCCGCTCCATCCGTCGCGTCGAGGATCCGGCGCTGGTGCGCGGCGACGGCCGCTTCACCGCCGATCTGCCGGCGGCGCTGTGGGTGCGCTTCGTGCGCAGCCCGGTCGCCAGCGGCACGCTGCGGCAGGTCGTGGCGCCCCCGGGCGGGCTGGTGTTTACCGCCGCCGATCTGGCGGGCGTGCGGCCGATCCGCCCGATGCTGGACGGCTTCGACTACGTGCCGATCGCGCAGCCCGTGCTGGCCGACGGCACGGTGCGCTATGTCGGCGACCTGATCGCGGCGGCGGTGGCCAACAGCTCCGCCCAGGCGGAGGATTTGGCCGACGCGGTCGTGCTGTCGATCGACGCCGCGCCCTGCGTGACCGACGCGCGCGCGGCGCTGGCTGACGCGGCCCCGCGCGTTCACGCCGGCATGGCCGACAATGTCGTGGTCCGCGCCGCGATGGAAACTCCGGGCCATCGTCGGCGCAAGCGAGGCGGGCGGCGCGGACGATCGCCTGCGACATCCGCTCGCACCGCCAGAGCGCCTGCCGATCGAGCCGCGCGCGGCCCACGCGGCATGGGATGCGGCATCCGGCCGCGTGACGCTGCATTGCACGGCGCAGATGCCGCATCTGATGCGCACCGCCATCGCCGACCTGCTGGGCAATGCCGGAATCCGATCTGCGGGTGATCGCGCCGGACGTCGGCGGCGGGTTCGGCCAGAAGATGTCGCTGGCCCCGGAATACGTGGTGCTGGTCTGGCTGGCGCGGCACCTGCGCACCGCGGTCGCGTGGACCGAGGATCGGCGCGAAAACCTGATGGCGAGCTTTCACAGCCGCGACATGTACCTGCGCGTCGAGGGCGCGTTCGACGCCGACGCGCGGCTGCTGGCGCTGACCGGCGACGTGCTGGCCAATGTCGGCGCCTATGCGCCATTCCCGAACACCGCCGCGGTTGAGCCGCTGATGGCGTTCGCCGAGCTGCCCGGCCCGTACGTCGTGCCGGAATACGCTTGTCTCGCGCGCGGCGTGGTGACGAACACCTGCCCCAGCGCGCCGTATCGCGGCGTGGCGCGGCCGGCGCTGACGCTTGGCGATGGAGCGGCTGATGGACCAGCGCCGCCGCCGCATTCGGCATCGACGCCGGCGGAGATCCGCCGGCGCAACCTGGTGCGGACATTCCCGCACGTCTCGCCGACTGGCCTGGTGTACGACCAGGGCAGCTATCGCGAGACGCTGGAGCTGGCGCTGGCGCACGCCGACCTGCCCGCGTTTCGCGACCGGCAGGCGCAAGCCCGCGGGCAGGGAAAGTATCTCGGGCTGGGTCTGTCGAGCTTTTGCGAACGCACCGGCTACGGCTCGCCGGCCTTCGCCGCGCGCGGCATGGAGATCACGCCGGGATGGGAGACGGTGCATGTCGCGATGGACCCGTCCGGCTGGGTCGAGGCGCGCATCGGCGCCAGCCCGCACGGCCAGGGGTTGCGCACCACCCTGGCGCAGATCATCGCCGACGCGGTGGGCGTGACGCCGGACCGCGTCCGCGTCATCCACGGCGACACCGACCGCACGCCGTATGGCTGGGGCACGTTCGCCAGCCGCTCGCTGGTGATCTCCGGCGGCGCGTGCCTGCTGGCCGCGCGCAAGCTGCGCGCCAAGCTGCTACGGATCGCGGCGCAGGTGCTGGAGGCCGATGCCGCGGACATCATCATCCACGACGACGAGGCGCGCATCGCCGGCACCGATCGCGCCGCTCGCGGTGCCGGAGCTGGCGCGCGCGGCCTATCATCGCGCCCACCTGTTCGACATGCCGCCCGGCCTGGACGAGACCGCCAGCTACGATCCCGCCGGCACCTTCTCCAACGCCTGCCACCTCGCCATCGTCGAGGTCGATGTCGAGACCTGCGCGGTGCGCGTCGAGCGTTTCATCGTGGCCGAGGACGCCGGGCGCCTCATCAACCCGATGATCGTCGACGGGCAGGTGCGGGGCGGCGTGGCGCAAGGGCATCGCGAACGCGCTGCTGGAGGAGATCGTCTACACGCCGGATGGCGACATCCTCAGCACCACCCTGGCCGACTTCCTGGCTCCCACCGCGCACGAGATCCCGGCGATCGAAATCCACCATCTGCAGACGCTCACGGGCGATCTGTGACGCAGGCGAAGGGGCTGGGCGAAGGCGGCGCGATCGGCGCGCCCGCCGCCGTGCTGGGGGCGATCAACGATGCGCTCTCATCGTTCGGAGCGGCGCTCGACGCGATGCCGGCGACGCCGCCGCGCATCCATGCGGCCTTGCGGCGGGCGCGCGGATGAGCAGAAGCGCAAGTGACGGGATCCGAGCAGGTGGACGTCGTCCTGCGCGTCAATGGCGCCGACTACCCGATCGAGGTGGAGCCGCGCCTCACCCTGGCCGATGCCCTGCGAGACAATTGCCGGCTGACCGGCACGCATGTCGGCTGCGAGCATGGCATCTGCGGCGCCTGCACGGTCATCGTCGATGGCGAGGCCGTGCGCTCCTGCCTGATGTTCGCGGTCCAGGCCGACCGGCGCGCGATCCGCACCGTGGAAGGCCTCGCGCAAGGCGGCGCGCTGCACCCGTTGCAGGAGGCGTTCATCGCGCATCACGGCCTGCAATGCGGCTTTTGCACGCCGGGGTTTCTGATGCTCGCGGCGGCCGTGCTGGAACGCGATCCGGACATCGACGACGCCGGCGTGCTGGCGCTGGTGGCGTCGAACCTGTGCCGCTGCACCGGCTATGACGGCATTCTCAAGGCGGTCCGCGCGGCCGCCGACATCATGCGCGACGGAGGGGAACATGGCGCTCGCGGCGGGACTTGAGCGGCAAGCCGGCAAACTGGTGATCCGCAACATCGGCCTGCTGCTGTCGGGCCGATTGGAACAGCCGATCCTTGATGCGGATACAGTGGTGGCCGAAGAAGGCCGCATCGTCGCGATCGGCCGCGAGAAGGACTGCGACACTGAAGCCGCGCGCGTAAAAATCGACGCGCACGGCTGCGCGCTGTCGCCCGGCCTGATCGACAGCCATGTGCATCCGGTGTTCGGCGACTGGACGCCGCGCCAGGGCCAGCTTGGCTGGATCGAGAGCAGCATGAACGGCGGCGTGACCACGATGGTCTCGGCCGGCGAGGTGCATCTGCCCGGTAGGCCGCGCGACATCGTCGGCGTCAAGGCACTGGCGATCACCGCGCAGCGCGCCTACGAGAACTTCCGGCCGGGCGGCGTGAAGCTGCTGGCCGGCGCGCCGGTGATCGAGCATGGCATGGTCGAGAGCGATTTCGCGGAGCTCGCCGCGGCCGGCGTCACGCTGCTGGGCGAGGTCGGACTTGGCAGCGTCAAGGCCGGCGACGAGGCCAAGCGCATGGTCGCCTGGGCGCGCGCGCACGGCATCCAGAGCACCATCCACACCGGCGGCCCCAGCGTGCCCGGCTCCGGCTATATCGACGCCGACACGGTGCTGGAAGCGGACGCGGACATCATCGGCCACATCAACGGCGGACACACGGCACTGCCGCCGCGCCAGATCCGCTGCCTGTGCGAGGGCTGCGGGCGGGGCATCGAGATCGTGCATAACGGCAACGAGCTGGCCGCCCTGTCGGCGCTGCGCTACGCGCGCGAACTGCGACCAGATGGCGCGCGTGATCCTCGGCACCGACAGTCCGGCGGGATCGGGCGTGCAGCCGCTGGGGATCCTGCGCATGATCGCGATGCTGTCGTCGCTGGGCGACGTGCCGGCGGAAATCGATGTTCTGCTGCGCCACCGGCAACACCGCGCGGCTGCGCAAACTCGATTGCGGCATCATCGAAGCGGGACGCGCCGCCGATTTCGTGCTGATGGACCGCGCGCAGCACTCCGCCGGGAGCCGATCTGCTGGCGAGCGTTCGCGGCGGCGACCTGCCCGGCATCGGCATGGTGGTGATCGACGGCATCGTCCGCTGCGGCCGCAGCCGCAACACCCCGCCGGCGGAGCGGGTGCCGGAGGTGGTGGGGTAGAAGGCCCTCACCCCGGCCCCTCACCCCGGCCCTCTCCCGAGAGGGAGAGGGGGCAGGAACTCCTCCCTCTCCCTCTGGGAGAGGGCCGGGGTGAGGGGCCGTGCTGCTCGCTCAGACCGCCAGATACCTGCCCCGCGCGTCGGCATCCGCTTGCAGCGCCGCCAGGGTACCGTCCCACGCGATCCGCCCCTGCTCGATCACCACCGCGCGGTCCGCGACGCGCATGGCGAAATGAAAGTTCTGCTCGGCCAGCAGCACCGTCACCCCCTCGCCCTTCAGCGCCAGGATCGCGCGGGCCATCTGCTCGACGATCAGCGGGGCCAGGCCCTCGCTCGGCTCGTCCAGCAGGATCAGCCGGGGATTGCCCATCAGAGTGCGCGCGATGGCCAGCATCTGCTGCTCGCCGCCGCTCATCCGCCCACCGCGCCGCGCGCGCATCTCGCCGAGGTTCGGGAACAGCGCGAACAGCCGCGCCGTGGTCCACGGAGCGCAGGCCGGCGCGCGCGGGCTGGCGGCCCACCTCCAGATTTTCCATCACGGTCAGGTCGGCAAAGATGCGCCGATCCTCCGGCACGTAGCCGATCCCCGCGCGCGCGATGCGGTACGGCTCGCGCCGCGCGATCTCGGCGTCGCCGAAGCGGATGTGCCCGCTGGCCGGACGCACCAGCCCCACCAGCGGTCTTCAGCGTCGTGCTCTTGCCCGCGCCGTTGCGGCCAAGCAGCACCAGCACCTCGCCGGCGGCGACCGCAAACGAAACGTCGTGCAGGATGTGCGCGCGGCCGTAATAGCTGTTCACGCCGGCGACGCTCAGCACGTCAGTGGCCACCGCTCGTCTCGCCGCTGCCGAGATAGACTTCGCGCACCCGCGCGTCGGCGCGGATCGCGGCGGCGTCGCCTTCGGCGATCAGCGCGCCGCGCGCCAGCACCAGGATGCGATCGGCGGCGGTGAACACCACGTCCATGTCGTGCTCGGTGAACAGCACCGCGAGCGGTCCCTGGGTCGCGAGGTCGCGCACCAGGCGCATCAGCGCGGTGCGTTCGGCGGGCGCCATGCCGGCGGTCGGCTCGTCCATCAGCAGCAGTTTCGGTTCGTTCGCCAGCGCGACGGCCAGTTCCAGCCGCTTCAGGTCGCCATAGGCCAGCAGGCCGGCCGCGCGGTCCGCCTGCTCGCGCAGGCCGACCCGCGCCAGCAGCGCCTGCGCGGCATCCACGTAGCAGCCTCGCGCGGCGCTCCATGCCCGCCAGACGCGGCGATGATGCGACAGCAGCGCCATCTGCACATTCTCGCGCACCGTCATCGAGGCGAAGGTCGCGGTGATCTGGAACGTGCGGCCGACCCCCAGGCGGCAGATCGCGCGCGGCGACAATCCGGCGATGTCGCGCTGCCGCAGCCGCACGCGGCCGGCATCGGGGCGCAACTGGCCGCCGACCATGTTGAAGCATGTGCTTTTGCCCGCGCCGTTCGGGCCGATCAGCGCCAGCATCTCGCCGGCCGCGACCGCGAACGACACGTCGCGCACCGCTTGCACGCCGCCGAACGACTTTTGCAGGCCGGCGACGGCCAGCACGCTCACGCTTCGCGCTCGCGCCGCCACAGCGCCTGTGCCGCGCCGGCGATGCCCTCGGGAAACGCCAGCACCAGCAGCACGATCGCCGCCCCCAGCACCAGCCGCCACAGATGCGTGTACAGCAGCAGCGAATCGTACAGGCCGGTATAGGCGAGCGCGCCGACGATCGGGCCGGTGACGGTCTGCACGCCGCCCAGCAGCACCATCACCAGCGCGTCGATCGAGCGCGGAATGCTGACATAGGTGGGAAACACGCTGCCTTTCGCATAGGCGAACAACCCGCCCGCCAAACCCGCCGCCACACCCGCCAGCGTGAACGCGGCCAGGCGCAGGCGCGCGGTATCCAACCCGATCGCCTCCGCGCGCGCCGGCGCGTCGCGGCTGGCGCGGATCGCGTAGCCGAGCGGCGCGTAGATCACCCGGCGCAGCAGCAGCGCGCCGCCAGCGCAAATCGCCAGCACCAGCCAGTAGAAATGCGCGGGCGCGCGTACCCAGCCGGCTGGCCAGACTCCGAGGATGCCGTTGTCGCCGCCGGTCAGCCCGACTGCCTGAAAGCTGATCGCCCAGACGATCTGCGCGAACGCCAAGGTCAGCATCGCCAGATACACGCCGGACAGCCGCACGATGAACGCGCCGAACAGCAGTGCCGCCGCGCCCGCCACCACCGGGGCGGCCAGCACCGCCAGCGGCAGCGGCACGCCCAATGATTGCGCCGCCAGGCCAGACGCGTAGGCGCCGATGCCGAACCACGCGGCGTGGCCGAAGCTCGGCATTCCGCCCGGCCCCATCATCAGATGCAGGCTGGCCGCGAACAGCACCGCGATGGCCGCCTCGGTCAGCACCGACAGGAGATACGGCCCGACCAGCAGCGGCGCCGCCGCCGCGAGCAACAGCAGCGCGAACCCGGCCGCGCGCAGAATCGCGGGCGCCGGCCGCACCGCCGATGCCAGCCCGACCGCCGAACGCGGCGCCGCCTGCGCGCGTCCCAGCAGGCCGTTCGGCCGCAGCACCAGCACCACGGCCATCACCACGAAGGCCAACGCCAAGGTCGCCTGCGGCAGCAGCACGATGCCGAACGCCTGCAACAGCGCGATCAGCAGGCTGGCGAGGTAGGCGCCGCCAAGGCTGCCCAGGCCGCCCACCACCACCACCACGAAGGCGTCCGTCACCGCGCCGAGGTCGATGCCGAGATTGGCCGAACCGTCCGGCAGCATCAGCGCCCCGCCCAGCCCGGCCAGTGCCGCGCCCAGCGTGAACACCGCGGTGAACAGCAGCCGCTGGTCCACGCCCAATGCGGCCACCATCTCGCGATCGAGCGTGGCCGCGCGCACCAGCGTGCCCCAGCGCGTGCGGTTGAACAGCAGCCACAGCGCGCCCAGCACCAGCGGCCCGACCGCGATCAGCGCCAGGTCGTACGCGGGAAAACGGCTGCCCGCGACCTGGACGGCGCCGCGCAGCCACGGCGGCCGCGACAAGGTCAGGTCGTCGGCGCCCCAGATCAGTTGCGTGATGTCCTGCACCATCAGCACCACGCCGAACGTCGCGAGCAATTGGAACAGTTCCGCCGCGCGATAGATCCTGCGCAGCAGCAGCACTTCCAGCACCAGGCCGATCAGCCCGGTCGCCAGCGCCGCCGCGACAATCCCCAGCACGAACCACAGCGGTCCGCGCGGCAGGTGCGTCAGCACGGTCCAGGCGAGATACGCGCCCAGCATGGTCAGGCTGCCATGCGCGAAGTTGACGACGCGGGTGACGCCGAAGATCACCGTCAGGCCGGCGGCCACCAGGAACAGCGAGGATGCCGCCGACAGGCCCGTGAGAAACTGGACGAGGGCGAAATCCAACGCCGGTTCAGCCGGCGGCGGGACGCAGCTTGCGCACCTCCGCATCCGACGGCAGCACGCTGGCGCCGTCGACGTAGCGCCAGTCGACCATCACGCCGTGCCCGTCCTGGACGGCGAGTTTTCCCACGAAACCGCCCATCGTGCTTTGATGGTCGATGGCCCGCCACGTCGCCGGTCCGATCGGCGTCTCGAAGTTCGCGCCGGCAAAGCCGCTCGCCATCGCCTCGGAGTCGACGCTGCCGGATTTCGCGATGCCGGCCACGATCGAATGCACCAGCGCGTAGCCGACCACCGAGCCCATGCGCGGCAGCGCCTTGAAGCGCGACTGATAGGCGGCGATGAACGCGGTGTTGGCGGGCGTCTTGACCGCTGCCACCGGATAGCCGGTGACGATCCACCCGGTCGGCGTCTCGTCGCCGAGCGGTGCGAGGTATTCCGGCTCGCCGGTCAGCAGCGACACCACCGAGCGGCCGTCGAACAGCCCGCGCGTGTTGCCTTGCCGCACGAAGTTGGTGAGGTCGGCGCCGAAGGTGACGTTGAAGATCGCGTCCGGCTTGGCCTCGGCCAGCGCCTCCACGGTCGCCGCCGCGTCGATGTGGCCCTGCGCCGGCCATTGCGCGGCGATGAACTCCACATCCGGCCGCCGCGCCTTCAGCAACTGCTGAAACCACTTCACGGCGGACTGTCCATATTCGTAGTTTGGCGCCACGGTCGCCCAGCGTTTCGCGGGCAGCTTCGCCGCGTCCGGCACCAGCATCGCCGATTGCATGTAGGTCGATGGGCGCAGGCGATAGGTGTAGCGGTTGCCGTCCGCCCAGACCAGCGCGTCGCCCAGCGGCTCGCCCGCCACGAACAGGCGCTTGTTGCGCGCGGCAAAGTCGCTCAGCGCGAGTCCGACGTTGGACAGGAAGCCGCCGGCCAGCAAATCCACTTTCTGATCCGACAGCAGCTCGCCCGCCAGCCGGATCGCGTCCTGCGGCTTGCCGGCGTCGTCGCGGGAGATGATCTCGATCTTGCGCCCCAGCACACCGCCTTTGGCGTTCACCTCGTCCAGCGCCATCTGCCAGCCGTTGCGGTACGGCAGGGTGAAGGCGGGCACGGCGGTGTAGCTGTTGACCTCGCCGATGCGGATCGGGGCCGCGCCCTGCGCCCGCACGATCGCCGGCGCGGCGAGCGTCGCGGCGGCCGCCAGCAAGTCGCGTCGTTTCATCATCGCCCCCGTCCTGTATCAGCTACGTAGCAGTCAGCGCAGCCCGTCGCGCCCCTCGATGTCGGTCGCGCGCAGGCCGCCGACGCGCGCCAGCGGCCGGCCGCTGTCGGTCACGACGATGGCGACCACGATCTCCCCCGCGCGCGGCGCGTCGGGCACGCGGATCTCCATCGCGTCGAAATGACTGCGGACATAGGCCGCGTTCTTGTGGCCCAGCGGCACGTCGATGGCGCAGCCGATGCCGCCGCGCTTCTTGGCGCTCGGCACCAGTGCCGCACCCCCGCCCACCGCCGCGCGCAAGGGCCCGCCGAGCTTAGGATGCAGGATCGCCGCCGCGTGCTCCAGCTCGCCGTCCTCGCCGACGATCGCCGCCTTGCCGTAGCTCTGCACATCCGCCGGTGCCACGCCCAGAGCCTGTACCGCGCGCCGGCCGAGCAGGTCGCCCAGACGCTCGCCCTCCGCCGCCAGCGCGTCGAGGTCGGGCACGAACCGGCCGGCAAAGGGATTGTCGATCACCGCGACGGCCGCCGCCCTGCGGGTGGGCGGCGCGATGGCCTGCCCGGCCTCGCGCTCGGTGATCTCGACGACGGTCATCAGCTTGCGGATCATTTGCACACGCAGGATCAAACCGCGAGGCTTGGCTTGTCAATCACCGAGTTGGCCACCGAGTTCGGCGGATTGGCCGGCCTCCTCCAGCTCCAGGCTCAGCGCCCGCAGCGCGGCGGTATGCGGGTGGCGCACGCGCCCGGCGCGCAGATCGTCCGCCGACAGCGTCTCGACCAGCGTGCCCGCCTGCATCACGCCGATCGTGGCGCAAAGGTGGGAGACCACCGCCAGGTTGTGCCCGACCAGCAGATAGGTGAGGCCGCGCGCCTGGCGCAGATCGGCGAGCAGATTCAGCACCTCCGCCTGCACCGAGACATCGAGCGCGCTGGTCGGCTCGTCCAGCAGCAGTACGTCCGGCCCGGCCATCAGCGCGCGGGCGATGGCGACGCGCTGGCGCTGGCCGCCGGAAAGCTGGTGCGGATAGCGGAAGCGCAACGCCGGCGGCAGCGACACCTCGGCGAGAGCGCGTCCGATGCGCGCGTCAATGTCGCCGAGCCGGTGCACCAGCAGCGGCTCGGCCAATGCCCGATGCACGGTCTGGCGCGGATGCAGCGAGCCGTACGGATCCTGGAACACCATCTGCACGCGACGGAAGAATTGCCTGTCCCGCGTCGGGCCGAGCGCCGAACCGTCGAGCGCCATGCGGCCGGACCAGTCGCGGTTCAGCCCGGCGACGGCGCGCAGCACGCTCGACTTGCCGGAACCGCTCTCGCCCACCAGCCCGAAGCCGCCGCCGCGCGGCACCGTGAACGACACGCCGCCGCACCGCCTCGATGTCGCCGAAGCGCACGCGCAGATCCGCGACCTCGATCACGCGAGGCTCCAGGCCGGATCGCGCGCCAGCACCGGCAGGCGCCGCTTGGGCGTCACAAGCGAGGGCAGGCAGCCGATCAGCCCGCGGGTGTACGGGTGGCGCGCCCGGTGCAGGTCCGCGCCGCGCAGTTCCTCCACGATGCGGCCGTCGTACATCACCGCGACCCGGTCGCAGACGTGGGCCACCAGCGGCAGGTCATGGCTGATGAGGATCAGGCCCATGCCGCGGCGCGACACCAGATCCTCGATCAGCCGCAGGATCTCCGCCTGCACGGTGGCGTCCAGCGCGCTGGTCGGCTCGTCGGCGATCAGCAGTTCGGGGTCCGGCGCCAGCATCATCGCGATCATCACCCGCTGGCCCATGCCGCCGGACAGCTCGTGCGGATACTGGCCGGCGACGCGCGACGGGTCGCGGATCTGCACCTGCGCCAGCAGCTCGGTCGCGGCCTGCGCGGCCTCGCGCCGGCCCGGCTTGCCGGCGCGGCGCGCGCGCCAGGCCTCGGCGATCTGCGCGCCGGCGGTCATCACCGGGTTCAGCGAGAACTTCGGATCCTGCAGGATCAGCCCGGCGCGGCGGCCGCGGATGGCGCGCATCGCGCGCTCGGAGGCGCGCAGCACGTCGATGCCGTCGAACGCCAGGCGGTCCGCCGCGACCCGCGCGCCGCGCGGCAGCAGCCGCAGGATGGAGCGCGCGGTCAGCGACTTGCCCGACCCGCTCTCGCCGACGATGCCGAGCTTTTCCGCGCCCAGCGTCAGCGACACGCCGCGCACGGCGGCGGCCACGCCCTGCGGCGTGGCAAAGCCGACGCGCAAATTGCGCACCTCCACGAGCATTACCGCTGCTTCGGGTCCAGCACGTCGCGCAACCCGTCCCCCAGCAGGTTGAACGCCAGCGAGGCCACGAAGATCGCGATGCCCGGCACCGCCGGCACCCACCATTGCTCCAGGATGTAGCCGCGCGAGGCGGAAATCATGGTGCCCCATTCCGGCACCGGCGGCTGCGCCCCCATGCCGAGGAACCCCAGTCCCGCGGCCGTCAGAATGATGCCGCTCATGTCCAGCGTCACGCGCACGATGATGCTGGACAGGCACAGCGGCATGACGTGGCGCAGCACGATGCGCGGCGCGCCGGCGCCGGTCAGCCGCACCGCCTCGATGTAGTCGGCGCGGCGGATGGTCAGCGTGTCTGCGCGCGCGATGCGCGCGTAGGGCGGCCAGGCGGTGAGCGCTATGGCGATGACCGCGCTGGTGATGCCCGGCCGCAGCGCGGCGACGAAGGCCAGCGCCAGCACCAGCCGGGGAAACGCCAGGAAGATGTCGGTCAGCCGCATCAGCACGCGGTCGGCCCAGCCGCCGGCATAGCCCGCGACGCTGCCGACCAGCAGCCCGAGCGGTGCCACCAGCACCACCACGGCGACCACCATGCCTAGGGTGATGCGTCCGCCGTACAGCACGCGCGAGAACAGGTCGCGCCCCAGCTCGTCGGTGCCCAGCCAGTGCGCGGCCGAGGGTGCCGCGAGCCGGTGCGCCAGATCCTGCGCGTCCGGATTCTGCGGCGCCAGCAGCGGTGCCGCGACCGCCGCCACGATCAGCAGCAGCACGGCGATCAGGCCGGCCATCGCCAGGCGGTTGGCACGGAATTGCAGCCAGCGCCGGTACGCCTGCCCCCACGCCGCCTGACGCGGCGAGGCCGGCGTGTCGGTCAGCAGCCACGCGCGGGTCGGTAGTACCGCGCCGCTCATCGCACGCGCGGATCGAACAGCTTGTAGGACAGGTCGGCTAGCAGGTTCAGCCCGACATACACCGCCCCCACCACCAAGGTCGCGCCCAGCACCGCGTTCATGTCCGCGTTCAGCAGCGAGATGGTCAGATACTGGCCGAGGCCCGGCCAACTGAAGATCGTCTCGGTCAGCACCGATCCCTCCAGCAGGCTGGCATAGGCCAGCGCCAGCACGGTCACGAGCGCCACCGCGATGTTGGGAAAGGCGTGCCGCCACAGGATGCGCGCCGCGGACAGCCCCTTGGCGCGCGCGGTGATGATGTATTCGCCTTGCAGCGCGTCGAGCATGAAGGCGCGCGTCATGCGCGTGATGGTGCCCATGACGAAGAACGCCAGGATCAGCGCCGGCAGCGCCAGGTGGGCCAGCGCGTCGCGCGTGGCGCCCCAGTCCCCGGACAGCGCCGCGTCCACCACGACCATGCCGGTGACGGGCGGCGTCAGCCCCTCGTACAGCACGCCCTGCTGTCCGGTTCCGGGCGCGATGCCGAGTTTCGCGTAGAACACCAGCAGGCAGATCAGCGCCAGCACGAACACCGGCACCGATTGGCCGACCAGGCTCAGCACGCGCACGAACTGGTCGAACGCCGAACCCTGCCGGGCTGCGGCAAACACCCCGAGCGGAATGCCGACCAGCAGGGCCAGCAGCATCGCCGCGGTCGCCAGCTCCAGCGTCGCCGGGAAATACGCGGCGATGTCGGCGGTCACGGGATGCGTGGTCATCACCGAGCGGCCGAGATCGCCGTGCAGCAGCCGCCACAGATAGATGCCGAACTGCACCGGGATCGGCCGATCCAGGCCGAGTTCGACCCGCGTGCGCGCCACCACGTCCGGCGGCGCGTGGTCGCCCACGATGGCGATCAGCGGGTCGATCGGCATGACGTGGCCGATGATGAACGTGACCAGCGACAGCCCGAACAGCGTCACGAGAACGCCGGTCAGACTCGCACCGGCGAGTCGGAGGCGGGTCATCCGCGCGCGCGTAGGGCGGAAAAGCGCAGCGCCTTCCGCCGACTTTCTGCGCCGCTACGTGACGGCGCGCGATGCGCCAAGAGGCGAAAGGCGCTGCGCTTTTCCGCCCTACGATCCGTCATCGGAGCGCCACGCCATCAGCTTTTCACCAGCCGCTGGTATTTCGTGAAGTCCGGCATCGGCCCCACGAACAATCCCGTCACGTCCTTGCGCAGCGTGGCGTTGGCGCTGCGCTGGAGCAGGATCGCGAACGGCGCGCGCTCCCAGAACTGGCGCTGCATGTCCTGATAGATGGCGATGCGCTTTGCCGCATCCAGCTCCTTCGCCGCGGCCAGCGTCTCCTCGGTCAGTTGCTTGTCGACGAAGTGGCTGCGCCAGGCCAGGATCTTGAGCGTGCTGGTGTCGGAATCGTCCGGATTGGCGCAGAAGCCCTGCGCGTTCGAGTTCGGGTCGAAATAGTCCGAGCCCCAGTACAGCAGAGCGAGCTGGTGCGTGCGCGAGCGGGTCTTGGTGATGACCTGCTTCTGTTCGCCGGGCAGCAGATGCAGGGTGATGCCGGCCTGCGCCAGATCCGCCTGCACCGCTTGCGCGATATCCCCGTAGGGTGCCGCGGTGATGAAATCCATGCTCAGCGTGACGCCGTTCGGATAGCCGGCCTCGGCCAGCAATTGCTTCGCCTTGGCGGTGTCCTTGTGGAACGGCTGGTCGGGCAGCGCGCCGGGCAGGCCCTTCGGCAGGAACGACTGGCTGACGCCCCAAAGATTTGGCGTGATGTTTTGGGCGATGGCGTCGTAGCCGATCGCCCACTTGATCGCCTGGCG
This sequence comes from uncultured Pseudomonadota bacterium, assembly GCA_963758455.1. Classification (GTDB taxonomy): domain Bacteria; phylum Pseudomonadota; class Alphaproteobacteria; order Acetobacterales; family Acetobacteraceae; genus CAVRQM01. The sequence goes on from CAVWVK010000002.1 coordinate 148,975, forward strand.
CACGCCCTGCTTGGCCAGCGCGGGCACCGCCTCGTTCATGGCGATGTACAGCGTCGTGGCCTGCAATTTCGAAATGCTGTGATAGTCGGGATTGCCGGCGATCGTCTTGATCTGGTCCGGCGTCAGATTGCGGACGATGTCGGCGTCGCCTTTCCGCAGGAGCAGCAGTTGCGCCGCCGGATCGGCGACGTGGCGGATGACGATGCGCTTCGGCTGCACCGCGATGCCGGATTTCGGGTTTGCGTCGAGGATGATGTGATCGCTGGCCGCCCACGAGGTCAGCCGGAAAGCGCCCGCGCCGGCACTGTGGGTCTTCAGCCAGCCATTGCCCAGATCGCCGTTAATCTGATGCGCCAGCGCCGTCGCCCGCTCGACGACGTTGCCGGCGCTCGCCGACAGGCAGTTCAGCACGAAGCTCGGCGCCTGCTGCCGGGGCAGCATCAGCACCAGGGTCTTGTCGTCGGTGGCGCGGATCAGCTTGGCCACGTTGTCGCGGGTGAAACCGAACTGGCCGAGGATGAAGCCGGGCGCCTTGTCCATCGTCACCAGCCGCTGCAACGTGAACGCCGCGTCGTGGGCGGTGACGGGATTGCCGGATTCGAAATGCGCGTCGTCGACCAGGTGGAACGTGAAGGTCAGCCCGTCGGCGCTGATCTCCCAGGATTTCGCCAGGTCGCCCACGACCTTGGAGGCGTCGGTCTCGTCCGGCAGCACCAGCTTGCGATAGACGTTGCCGCATACCTCGTTGTCGGTGAACTCGTAGGACTCGCCGGGGTCGAGGCTGATGACGTCGTCGATCTGCATGGCCATCACCACCACCTCGCGCGGCGTGGCGGCATCGGCGGCGCGCGGCATGGCCTCGGCCAGCAGCGGTGCCGCGGCCGTGGCGGCGAGCAAGTCGCGGCGGGTCAACATGGTCGGCGCTCCCCTTTGGTGTTGGCGGCACGATAGGCGCGCCGCGCGCCGCAGGGGAAGGCCGCCCTGATCCTGGCCTCCCGGTGAATTGAAGCGGCCGGGCGGCCGGGCTGCTGTGCCGGGCGGACGCCCGGGCTATAGGGTCATGCTGCGCCTGCGAAGGCGGCACGCCGCTCGCCTCGAAAGTCGGGAAACATGGACACTGGGGTAGTCGTGGCACCCGCGCGTCGTCGGGAGGCCCTGGCGCAATTCAACCGGCCCGTGCATGGCGCGCGCGGCCTGTTCGCCTGCGCGGTGTTCGTGTTCCACGTCGTCAACTCCGGCCTGGCGACCTGGCCCATCCTGCAAACCCCGGCCGCGCAGTTCCTGCTCCGCACCACCGAATACGGCGTCGAGCTGTTCTTCTGCATCAGCGGCTACGTGATCTGCGGCACGCTGCGCCGCGCCCGCAGCCCCGGCGCGTTCCTCGAGGACCGCGCGGTGCGCATCTACCCGGTGCTCGCGGTCAGCATCCTGGCCATCGTCGGCGTCGGCCTGGCCACCGGCCTGCACGGCTACGGCGCGATGCACGACCGGCTGGCGCTGTTGTGGCAGGTGCCCCTCAACATGCTCGCCATTCCGGGCATCTTTCCGCTCGACAACCTGCATCCGGCGGCCTGGTCGCTGAGCTACGAGATGTGCTTCTACATCTCCTGCGCGCTGCTGTGGTCGCTGCGGCTGTGGGCGGGGCGGTGGGCGGTCTGGGCGATGGTGCCGCTCGCCGGCCTGATGCTGGCGTTCTATCCGCGCGGGCTGTTCCTGATGTCCGGCGTGCTGGTCGCCGAGGGCTTCCTGGATCACCCCAGGCTCGCGGCGCTGCTGCGCCACCCGCTGCCGTGGCTGCTGGCGTTCCTGCTGGCCTGGCACGAAATCCAGATCCTGTCGCTGCCCCGGCACATCATCCTGACCACCCTGTTCGAGTGGGCGCACGACATGCGCCTGCCGCTGGCGGTCGTGGCGTTCCTCGCGGCCACGCTGGCCTTCGCCGGCATCGCCGGCGGGCACGGCGCGCTCGGACGATTTCTGCGGATGCCGGTGCTGCAGTATCTCGGCACCGTCAGCTACAGCTTCTATCTGTGGCACCCGATCGTCATGTCGGGGGTGAAGACGGCGATGCTGCGCACCGGCCTGGCGGCCGGCTCGGGGGACGCGGCGCAGGCGGTGTTCCTGATCCTGGCGCTGCCGCCGTCGCTGCTGGCGGCCCACGCCAGCCAGCGCGTGCTCGAGCGCGGCGCTGGCGTCTGGCTGCGCCGCCGGCTGCACCATCCGGTGCCGTTGCAGACGGCCGCGCTGGCCGAAGAGTCGCAGGCGGTCGCGGCGCTCGGTCAGTTCGCGCCCAGCGCCTGCGCCCAGGCTGCCGCCTCAAGCGGCTTGCCGTCGCCGGCCATCGAAAAAGCCCAATCTCCGTCCGACAGCGAGACGTCCCAGATGTTGACATAGGCGATCGTCAGGCCGGACGCCTTGGCGCGGCTGAGTTCGGACGCCAGCCAGTGCGGGAACACCGGGTCGTCCACCGGGCCGGTGCTGGTGCCATCGCCGCCGGCCCCGCTTTCCGACACCGCCACGGCCTTGCCGTGCGCCAGGGCGAAGGCGATGGTGTTCTCGAACCCCCAGCCGATGCCGCTGCCCCGCGGATGCGAGGGGTCCGAACTCGGGTAGGTCCAGTAGTGCCGCATGTTGGCGCCGTGACTCCACCATTGCTGGATCGTGGAGTTGTAGGTGCCATTGCCGGCCGCCCAGTCGTACAGCGAATCCGGGTATAGCGGGCTGTAGGCGTCCGACGAGATCACGTCCACGTACTGGTCGCCCGGATAGACGGGGGACACGCGCCGGGCGGTCCAGCCCTGGTCGTTCGGATTCCAGACGGCATAGGCGGTGGCTCCATCGGCGGCCGCGCGGGCGCGCATCAGCGTCGAGAGATGGCTGAACGCGGCGACCCAATCGGCTTGCGTCGCGGTGTCGGCGCCCATGAACCACGGCATGAACGTGCCGTCCATCTCGTAGCCCAGGCGCAGGTACATGGTCGCGAAGCCGGCATTCACCCAGGCGTCGACGATGCCTTGATAGGCGGAATCGTAGGCGCCAGCGACGATCTGGCGGAAGAAGTCGCCGTTGGTCGAGCCCTTGGGATTGCCGTACCAGTGCTGGTTGTCCGACATCGGAATGCCGATCACCGGGGTCACGGCATGGCCCACGACCGCCGATTGCGTCCACGACCACGCGGTCCATCCGGCGTTGCCGGCCCAGTCCGCCACCGGCTGCGTGAAGTCGACGAAGGCGTTCATGGTCGCCGGCGCGGTCCCCATGGTGGCGACGAAGGAATTGAACCGCGCCTCGAACGTCGCCTCGGCCGATGGGTCGCTGCCGTCGGGATTGCCGGCATAGACGCCGATCGGAAACGGCGGCTGGCCGGCCGCCGCCGCGTGGGTCAGACCGGCGGCGGCTGCCGCGGCGAGGACCAGCCGGGCGAGAAAGGCAAAGCCACGGGCGTTCGGTCGCGCGATGGCGGCCGGGACGCCGATCTCGGACGCATCCTGCATGGCGGCGCTCTCCCACTGTCGATCACGGAGGCGTGAATCGGGTGGGTCTTTAGATGCAGGGGGTGTCGGAGTGTGAACAAAAAGCCGGTAATTAGCCGCCAATAAGTTACGCGATGTCGTTAATGTTCACGGTTATTGGGGGCGGCGCGCGCCGGCAAGCGGCGGAATAGTGATTCCGCCCTACAAGCATGGAGCTGCGGTGCGGCGATGGCCGCGCTCAGCGCGTCAGCGCGGCCAGCGTGGAGCGGCCGGCATTGCTGTTCGGCCGGCGGCGAATGAGCATGACCGGAAGATCCGACCCGCCGGTCAGCGTCGCGGCCCAAGCCCGGGCCAGGGGCGAGGGGCCGGTAATCGGCGTGGCACCCGCCGCGAACCGCGCCCCGTCCGGCCATGCCGCCATGACGCGGCGCTGGTAGGCCGCGCCCAGCCCGGGCGTCGCCGAGTGATACAGCCCCGCCGCCGTCGGCCAAGCTTTGCTGCGCTCGAACAGCGCGCCGAGGAATTGCACCGCATAGCGCACGTTCGCGGCGGGGTCGAAGGCCTGCTCCAGCGAGGCGAACGCCCGCGGATGCTGTGCCAGGTTCACCTGCATGCAGCCGACGTCGATCGACTGCACGCCGCGCGCCTGAAGCGCGCGCACCGCCGCGACCGCCTCGGCCTTGCTGTCGAAAAACGCCGGCTGGCCGGCGGCGTCGATGGTCCAGGGCCACGGCGCCCAGACGCCGCTGCGCGGGTCGCGGCGGCCGCTCTCGACCAGGCCGATCGCCGCAAGCAGACGCGGCGGCAGCGTGCCGCCGCGCTGGGCGGCGGCGATCGCCGCGCCGCACAGCGTGCTCGCGTCGCGCGCCGCCGGGGCGCGGGGCTTGGCGGCGGCCGGCGTGGCCAGGCAGAACGGGGTGGCGCAAGCCAGGAGGGTGCGGATCAGGTCGAACAGGCGCATGAGCTCGGCTGTATCGCTGCAAACTGGCATCTGTCTGCCCATCGCGGGGCCGCCTCGCGCGGTGTTGCTTCACGAGCCTGTCAGATCGCGCCGCTGCCCGCCAGCCCGGCTGGACAGGCCGGCGCCCGGCGGCGGATTGGGGGAAGATGCGGTTGCTGTCCGAGAGCAGGCTGGTGCGCGACGGCCTGGCGGCGTGCCGTTACGGCCTGACCTCGGCGGCGGCGGTGCGACGCCGGATCGAGGGTCTGCCGCTGGCCGGCCTCGACGACATCGTGGGCCGCGAGCCGGTGCTGGTGCTGGCGCCGCATCCCGACGACGAGAGCCTCGGCTGCGGCGGCCTGATCGCCGCGGCTTGCGGGCGTGGGCAGGCGGTGCATGTGCTGGTGCTGACCGACGGCACCGGCTCGCATCCCCGCTCCCTGCGCTATCCCGTGCCGCGCCTGCGCGCGCTGCGCGAGCAGGAGACGCGCGACGCGGCGGCCGAACTCGGCGTGAGCCCGGACCGGGTCGGCTTCCTCGGCCTGCGCGACGCCGCCGCACCCGGCGGCGGCGCGCCGGCCAGGGCCGCCGCCGCGCGGATCGCCGAGCGCGCGCGGGCGGTCGGCGCCGCCACGATCTGCACCACCTGGCGGCATGATCCGCACCGCGACCATGTCGCCGCCGCCCGGCTCGGCCGCAGGGCCGCCGCCGCGATCGGCGCGCGGCTGCTGTCATATCCGGTGTGGGGCTGGACGCTGCCGCCGTCCTGGTGGCTGCCGGATCGCGAGGTAGCCGGCTACAGGTTCGACATCGCCGCCTGGCTGCCGGCCAAGCGGCGGGCCATCGCGTGCCATCGCTCGCAGACCACGGCAATGATCGACGACGACCCATCCGGCTTCCGCCTGCTGGACGACGTGCTCGGCATCTTCGCCGGGCCGACCGAGGCCTTTCTGCTGGGTTGAGCGGCAGCGCCGAACGCGCGACGCTGGGATGGAACAGATAGGGATCCGGGCCATGCGCCACGCCATCAAGGGACCGGGACGGATCGGCTGGCTGGCGCTGCTGGCGGCGGCCGTGTGGGCGGCCCCCGGCTGGGCGCAGCAGGCGGCCGATCCCGATGCCCAGAACGCGGCCGTGCTGCGGCGGGTGTGCAAGGCGGATTACGCGGCGCACTGCACCGGCGACGATCCGGCGCCGGCCATCGAAAAGGCTTGCCTGGCGCAGTTCTACGTCAACCTGTCGCAAGGCTGCCAGGCGGCGCTGGACGCGGCGCGCGGGGACACCGGCGGCGGCAACGGCAGCGGAGCCGACCAAGGCGGCCAGTAGGCGGCCGGCGAAATCCCGGCGCCGCCTCTTGCGGGCGGCGTGTATCGCACCGTGTTTACTGGCGCAGGCTCGCGCGCCCCGGGTAGATCCCCGGCGGGCCGCGGCCGCCAGGGAGTTGGGTCTGAATGGTGCGCGTCTCCGTCGTCATGCCGGCCTACAATGCCGCGCGCTGCGTCGAGCGGGCCATCGCCTCGGTGCAGGCGCAGACCGAGCCGGATTTCGAGATCGTGGTGGTCGACGACGTCTCGACCGACGCCACCGCCGAGGTGGTGGCGGGCCTGGCTTCGCGCGACCCGCGCATCCGCCTGCTGCGCGCGCCGCGCAACGGCGGACCCGGGGCTGGCGCGCAACCAGGGCATCGCGGCGGCGGCCGGGGAGTGGATCGCGCTGCTGGATGCCGACGACGCCTTCCAGCCGCGGCGCCTGGAGCGGCTGCTGGCGCTGGGCGGGCTGCACGACGCCGACATGGTGGCCGACAACCTGCTGCTGTGTTCCGGAGATGGCCCGGCGCGGCCGATGTTCTCGGCGGCGCACCTGCCCGATACGATGACCCTCGACGCCCGGCGGTTCGTCGAGGGCAACCTGCACCGTGCCGGCGAGGGCCGCATCGGATTCGGCTACCTGCAACCGCTGATCCGGCGCGCGTTCCTGGCGACCAGCGGCGTGGCCTACGATACGGCGCGGTTTTCCGAGGACTACCTGTTCTGTCTGCGCTGCCTGCTGCACGGCGCGCGCTGGGTGGTCACGCCGGAAGCGATGTACCAGTACACCGTCAAGCCGGACTCGCTCACCACGGCGCACTCGGCGCAGGATCTGCGCGACCTGGCCGCCGCCGAACGGCGGCTGCTGCGCGAGCCCGCGGTCGCCGCCGATCCGGCGCTGCGCGCCAGCATTCTGCGCCATGTGGCGGCGGTCGAGCGGGCGCTGTCCTGGTTCAGTTTCGCGACCGCGCTGAAACGGCGCGACGCGCGCGGCCTCCTGGCCAGCCTGGACGGCGACCCTCGCAACGCGCTGCATATCGGCCGCGAGAGCCTGCGCGCCCTGCCGCGCCTCTGGGCCAGGCGGGCAGCGGGATGACGCGCGACGCGGCCGATGCGCCGCTGGTGTCGGTGGTGATGCCGGTGTTCAACGCCGAGGCCAGCGTCGCCGCGGCGCTGGCCTCGGCACTGGCGCAGACCGAGGCGCGGGTCGAGGTGCTGGTGGTCGACGACGCCTCGACCGACGCCACCGCCGCAATCGTGGACGACGCCGCGCGACGCGACCCGCGCGTTCGCCTGCGGCACCTGGCGCGCAACGCCGGGCCGGCCGCGGCGCGCAACCGCGGCATGGCCGAGGCGCGCGGCGCTTGGGTGGCGCTGCTGGACGCCGATGACAGCTACCATCCGCGCCGGCTGGAGCATCTGCTGGCGCTGGCCGACGCCCTGGACGCCGACATGGTCTCGGACAACCTGCTGCTGTGCGGCGCGGACAAGCTGGCCGGCACCGCGATGATCCCGCCGGCCCTGCTGGCGGCGCCGAGGCTGCTGCCGGCATCGGAGTTCGTGGCGCGCTGCACCGGCAGCCGCAAATACCCGCGCGTCAGCTTCGGGTTCATGAAGCCGCTGTTCCGCGCGGGGTTCTTGCGCGAACACCGGCTGCGCTACGACGAGCGCAACCGCTTCGGCGAGGATTTCCTGCTGTACCTCGACTGCCTGATGCGCGGCGCGCGGTGGTGGGTCACGCCGGAGCCGCTGTATCTGTATACCGTCCGCCCCGGGTCGCTGACCGAGGTGCAGACCGCCTCCGACCTCGGCCGCATCCGCGACGCGGACCGGCGGTTGCTGGCCGATCCCGGGATCGCCGCGGACGCCGCGTTGCGTCGCGCGCTGCGCCGGCACAAAGCCGGAATCGACCGCAACTATCACTATCGCGGCTTTACCGACGCACTGAAGGCACGCCGGCCGGCGGAGGCCGCCAGGCTGCTGTTCGGCAGCGGCGAAAGCCTGCTCTGCGTCGCGCGCGAGAGCTTCGCGCAAATGCCGGTGGTCGCCGCGAAAGCCTGGCGCGGCGGCTATCGGAGCCGCCGGCCGGCCTAGCAACTTGCCGCGCCCAGGACGTTCATATCGGTCATGCTGACCAGCGAGCCGCCGCTCGTGTCCATCGTCATGCCCGCCTTCAACGCGGCGCCGTGGATCGGCGCGGCGCTGGCATCGGCGTGCGCGCAAAGCCACGCGCGGATCGAGATGCTGGTGATCGACGACGCCTCCACCGACGCCACCGCCGCCATCGCGGCCGAGGCGGCCGCGAGCGACCGGCGCATCCGCCTGTTGCACATGGGCCGCAATTCCGGCCCGGCCGCGGCGCGCAACCTGGGCCTCGCGCACGCGCGGGGCGCGTGGGTGGCGCTGCTCGACGCCGATGACCGCTATCACCCGCGACGGCTGGAACACCTGTTGCGGCTTGCGGAATCCGAAGGCGCGGACATGGTCTCCGACAACCTGCTGCTGTGCGCCGCCGATCCGGCGTGGCCGGGAATGCCGATGATCCCGCCGGCGCTGCTGGGCGCGGCGCGGCGCCTGTCCGCCGCCGAGTTCGTCGAGCGCAATGTCGGCAACCGCAAATACCCGCGCGTCAGCTTCGGCTTCATGCAGCCGATCTTCCGCGCGGCGTTCCTTGGCGCGCATCGGCTGCGCTATGACGAGCGCAACCGGTTCGGCGAGGACTTCCTGTTGTATGTCGACTGCCTGATGTGCGGCGCGCAATGGTGGATCACGCCGGAACCGATGTACCTCTACACCGTCCGCCCCGGCTCGCTGACCGAGCTGCAAACCGCCGCCGATCTCGGCCGCATCCGCACGATGGAGCAGCGTCTGCTGGCCGATCCGCGGCTCGCAGCCGAACCCGGCCTGGCGCGGGCGCTGCGCCGGCACAAGGCCGGGATCGATCGCAGCTACTACTATCGCGCGTTCACCGACGCGCTGAAGGCGCGCCAGGTCGCCGCCGCCGCGGCGCTGCTGTTCGAAGGTCCGGCCAGTCTGCGTGCGATCTGCCGGGAAAGCCTCGCGCAGGCACCCACCATCGCGGCGAAGGCCTGGCGCGGCGGCTACCGCGATCCGGCGAAGGCGGCGGCGCCTCCATCGCTACACCGCGCCTTCCTTGAGCAGCACCGCCGGAATGGTCTTCAGCAGGATGGCGATGTCGTGCAGCAGCGTCCAGTTGCGCACGTACCAGACATCCACCTGGACCCGGTACTCATAGCTGGTGTTGCTGCGGCCGCTGACCTGCCACAGGCCGGTGATGCCGGGCTTGGTCTCGTAGTAGAAGGCGATCTTGTCGCCATAGCGCGCCACTTCGGCATCGACGATCGGCCGCGGCCCCACCAGGCTCATCTCGCCGCGCAGCACGTTCAGCAATTGCGGCAGCTCGTCCAGGCTGGTCTTGCGCAGCACCTGGCCGATGCGCGTGACGCGCGGATCCTGGCGCAGCTTCTGCGTCCCCTGCCATTCCAGCCGAGCCGCCGGGTCGCGCTCCAGCAGTTCGCGCAGCACGCGATCGGCGTCGACCGTCATGGTGCGGAACTTCAGGCAGCGGAACCGCTGGCCGCCCTCGCCGATGCGGCGGTGGCCGAAGAACGCCGGGCCGCCGTCGAGGCGGATCAGCGCGCACAGCACCAGGAACAGCGGCGAGAGCAAGGCGAGCGCCAGCGCGGCGACGGCCTGATCGAACAGTGCCTTGACCACGCGGCAGAGCGGGCGCGCCAGGTTGTTGCCGCAGGTCAGCAGCATCACGTCGTGCGCCAGGAAGTAGTGGTTGCTGACGCCGCTGACGGGAATGCCGTCGAACGCCGGCACCAGCGCGAACGGTACCTGCGCCCGCGCCAGCGCGGCGGCGACGCGATTTTCCGCGGCCGGATCACCGCCGCCCATCGCCACCACCACGAACTCGGCGCCGAACGCCCGCAGCGCCTCCAGCGCCGCCCGCGCCCAGCCGGTGCGATGCGGCCCGTTGCAGGCCGATGGCGCCGACCACCTCGTAGCCAAGGCCCGGCTCGCTCGACAGCGCCGCGCGCGCGCCGGCGACCGCCGGGCCATCGCCCACGATCAGCGTCTTCAGCCCCCAATGGCCGCGCGCCCGCAGCACGCCGCGCGCCGTCTGGCGCAGCAGCAGCAGGCAGGGCAGGAACAGCACCCAGCGCATGACCGCCTGGAAGTCCGGGGCCGCGCCGTAGGCCTCGGAGCGGATGAAGCTGTCGGCCAGCAAGGCCACGCAGATGCCGCCGGCGACCCGCCCAGATCGGTCCAGAACGGCACGCGGGCGGTGTAGCGGCCGCGCGCCGCGAACACGCCCAGCAGCACCGCCAGCACCAGCAGCGTGGCCCAGCCGTGCCATTGCGGATCCCCCGCCCAGAGCTGGCCGCCCCAGGTCGGGGCGTCGACGTAGAGACCCGACGGTGCCCGCATCGCCAGATCCAGCCCGAGCGCCAGGATGCTGGCCAACACGAAGGCGCCCAGATCGGCCGCCATCAGCGTCACCGCGCGCGTCGGCGCGGCCGCCTTCGCAATGCCCTCGGCCGCGCGGGATACGCTCAGCAAGTCGCCGCCGTGGTTGTTCATGCAAGCCCCGATCATGTCGGTCTTAAAGAAGATGGCCCGACGGGCAACGCCGCCGGACGGAGGGACACGCACCCGGCGCTGCGAGCCGGCTAACGCTTCCTCAACACCGATCATGCCGCAGTGCAGCAAGGAAGGGGAATCACGTCCGCTTGACGCGTGTTAACTTATGCAGACAGTTGTATCGCTTTGTAACTGCGAGGGAAATTACTCCCAACGTGCTCCCCAAAGTGCGCCCCGAAGCGCCCCTCTGGGACGGGCTAGAACACCCGCTCGAACACGGTGATGACATCGCCCGGCTGCACCAGGGTCTGCCGGGTGGCGCGGCCCTCGACGGGGTGGCCATTGACGTTGCGCACGATGGAGAACGTGCGTTCGATGGCGCGATAGGTAAAGCCGCCGGCCACCGCCACGGCGGTGACGACGCTCATGCCCGGCTGATAGGGATACTGTCCTGGCCGCGTCACCTCGCCGAGGATGAAGAAGGGCCGATAGGCGATCGACCTCGACCGAGACGCTGGGATTCTTGTACAGCTTCGATCGGTCCAGCGCGCCCGCCACGGCGCTTTCGAGCTGGCGCGGCGTCAGGCCGGCGGCGTGGACGTCGCCGATCAGCGGCAGGGCGATGTTGCCGCTGGCGTCGACGCGGAATTCGCCGGTGAGCTGCTCCTCGCCGAAGGTGATGATGCGCACCTGGTCGCCGGGGCCGAGATGATAGGAGGATGATCCTGCCTGCGGCACCGGCGGCAGATCCGCGCCGGGTGCGGCGCACGCGGCCAGCGCGCCGCTGGCCGGCCAGCAGCGGCATCGCCCGCCAGACGCCGGCGAGTACCTCGCGCCGGGCCACCTCAGGCGGCCGCGCCGGCGATGCGTCCGTTGCGTGCCCGCCGTCGGTCCGTGCTGCCCGCGCCATGCTCGGCTGCTCCTGCGTCGACCGGAGCACCATTGCCCGGTCCGAGTTGGTAAGTCCGATCGAGTAACCCCCGGCGGTGCGAACCGTTGCACCGCCGCCACCATGTTCGACGCGCATACGTCAAACCCGCCCTGTTCGCAACGACCAGGCCGCGTTCGACCCGCATCGGGGTTGACTGGACTCGCGCGACCCGCGACCGTTGACCGGCGGCCGGGCCGGCAGGGAACCAGGATGAGCCACAGATCACGCGGCCAGCCGAACCCATCGCGACCCTCCGCCTGGCAGCGCCTCGCGACGCTGGCGGTGCTGGCGGCCGCCCTCGGCGCCCCCCGCGCCGCGCGGGCGCAGAGCCTGGACAGCTACTTCCCGGCGGGCATTCCCGGCTACGACATCCAGCAGGGCGTCACCGTGCTGTCCCGGCTGCGGCCGCTGTACGACGAGCCGGGCGTGCGGGTCGGCGATTTCGTCATCCGGCCGACGCTGGACGAGTCGACCGGCTACAACTCGAACGTGACCGGCGCCTCCAGCGCGCCGGGAAGCTGGCTGCTGGAAACCACGCCGGCGGTCTCGGTCAACTCCGATTGGGGCCGCGACCGGCTGGGCGCCTCGGCGTCGCTGGACAACTACACCTATTTCGGCGCGCCACGACAGAACCAGACCAACGCCAACGTGGCGGTCGGCGGCGGCTACAACATCGGCCGCGGCGAGCTGACCTTGGCCTATTCCCACCTGTCGCTGCACCAGAGCGGCACCGACATCGGGGCGCTCGCGACCGACGTGCCGGTGCACTACCAGGTCGACGACGTGCGCAGCGACTACGTATTCGACCTTGGCCGCCTGTCGTTCAGCCCGAACGTCGACCTCAGCGATTATCGCTTCGACAACGCGATCATCGAGGGCATCAATACCCAGCAGCAATACCGTGATCGCGTGGTGGCGACCGGCGGCGTCACCACGCGCTACGCGCTGAGCGACCAGCATCACTTGCTGCTGGTGCTGCAAGGCGTCAATTCGCACTACACCCAGCCGCAGCCGGGTCAGCCAACCAACAACTCGACCAGCGAACTCGCGCTGGCCGGCATCGACTACCAGGCCACCGGCGTCTGGCGCTACCGGCTGCTGGCCGGGGTCGAGCGGCGCGACTTCGCCTCGCCGGCGTTCAAGTCGCGCACCGCGCCGGTGGTGGAGGCCGGGGTGATCTGGACGCCGACCGGGCTCACCACCGTCACCGGCACCGTCTCGCGCACCATCGAGGATCCGGCCGCCGAGGGCACCGAGGGCTATGTCTACACCAACGCCAACATCGTGGTGGACCACGAATACCTGCGCAACGTGCTGCTGCAAGGCCGCGTCGGGTTCCAGGCGGCGGATTTCCTGGGCGGCGGCAGCCAGAACAGCTACAGCGTCGGCGGCGGCGTCACCTGGCTGCTGAACCGTCACATGCGGCTGTCGGCGAATTACGACTATGTCGACCAGCGCGGCTCCAGCGGCGGCACCAATGCGGGCGTGCTGACGCCGGTCGTGCTGGGCGGCGTTTCGTCGCCGGCGGGCTTCGTCGGCGGCGTGGCCAACCCGAACACGCTGACCACCGGCAGCTACACGCAGAGCGTATTCCTGCTGGCGCTGCATCTGGCGCTGTGAAAGGCGGCGCCGGGGAACGGCGCCGAAGCCGGCGCTACTTCGCGTCGGCGTGCAGCGGCGGGGCCACGGGCCGCCGCGGCTCCGCGCCAGTTGGGGCCGTCGCGGCGGCGGCTTGCGGCCGTTCCAACGCTTCGCGCATCAGCACGTAATGGCGGAACAGCGCGTCGGCGAACGTGAACCGATCCGGACCGGCGCTGGGGCACGGGCGCACCGCCGCGCCATCGATCAGGCGTTGCCATAGCTCCGGATCAATCGCGCGTTCGGCGACGCGATGACCGTCCGGCTCGCCGAACGCGGCGAAGCGGCCGAACCTGTCCTGCGCGCCGCCGGCGATTGCGGCCAGCGCCTCGCGCATGGCGCGATCGCGGCCGCCGCGTGTCAGCGCCTGGTACAGCGTGGCCAAGTGCGGATCGGCCTCGTCCACCGCGCGCCCGAACGCCGCCTGCAAATCGGCCCGTGACACTATCGCCGCATCGCGCGCCATCGTCTCGACGCCGGCATGGAGGCCGAGCAACTGGGCCATGTAGGGAACGCCGCGCGCCACCGCCGCAACTTCCTGCTGGATCTCGGGCGGAAAGCTGATGCCGACATCGCGGCGCGCCTGCTCCAGGATGTTGCCGATCTCCTGATCGGACAGCAGCGGCAGCGGCAGGCCCAGGATGTTGCGCTGGATCGACGGATGGCGTCCCAGCAGCTCCTCCAGGCTGTCGGACACGCCGACCACGACGAAGCTCAGCGCGGCGCCACGGTCGGAAACCTGCTTGATGGTGTCGGCAAGGATGGTGCGTGTCGCGGTGTCCTCGACGCGGTCGAACTCGTCGGCGATCAGCACCAGCCGCTTGCCGGACAGCCGTCCCGGCAGGCCCGCGATGTCGCGCGGCTGCAAGCGGCCCGGCGGCAGCGCGGCCTCGCAGCCCTCCAGCGTGCTGTCGGCGGTCGCCGGCGCGGCCAGCAGCGAGGCCGGGAGGTCGCGCGCCAGGCCGCGCATGATCGCCTCGAAATCGCTGTCCGACGCGCAGGCGACGCGGCCCACCATGTAGCCGGCGCTGCGCGCCGCCGCCGCCACCAAATTGACCAGCGAGGTTTTTCCGCGCCCGCGCTCGCCGTACAGCACCACGTGCGCGCGATCCAGGGCGATGGCGCGAAAGATGCGCAGCAGCTCCACCTGCCGCCCGGCCACCCGGCGCAGGCTGCGCTGCGGCCGGGTCGGCGTGAACACCTCGCGCAGCGCGTGCTGCCGCGGCGGCGCACCCAGCATGGACGGCTTGGCCACGCCAGGCCTGGTCACGGTCGGCCGGATTTCTCCGCGCGCGAGCGCGCTCTCCGCCGCGAACGGCCGCGCCGCCGACGCGGGCGCCGGCACCGGGGGAACCGGCCGCTGCGGCCGGCGTCCGAACAGACGATCGACAATGCCCATGCGTGCTATGTGTCCCCGTGCGAACGGCGATGCAACGTGTTATCGCAGTGCCGCGAAAATCCGCGCCTCAACACGGAACCGTGAGATCATGCCTGCAACGCCGCCCGCCACGCCCTTGCGCATCGCCTTCGTCAACACGCTGTATCCGCCGCATGGCGGCGCCGGCGCCGAAGCCACGCTGCGGATGCTGGCCGGCGCGCTTGCCGCGCGCGGGCACGAATGCGCCGTGGTCACGCTGACGCCGGAGCGCCGCGCCTCGAACGGCGTAATCGACGGCATCCCGGTCCGTTATCTGCCGCTGGCGAATGTGTATTGGCCGCATGGCCGGCACCGTCCGCGCGCGTTGCGGCCGCTGTTCCAGGCAATCGACGCCTGCAACCCGGCGATGGCGCGCAGGCTGGCGCGCGCACTGCGCGCGATCCGGCCCGACGTGGTGAATTGCCACAATCTGCAAGGCTTCTCCGTCTCCGCCTGGTCCGCCTGCAAGCGGCTCGGCATCCCGGTGGTGCAAACGCTGCATGACTACTATACCGCCTGTCCGCGCAGCGCGATGTGGCGCCCCGGCCGCGGCAACTGCGCGGCGCCATGCCTGGAATGCCGCGTCTTCGCGGCACCGCGCCGCGCCTTGTCGCATCTGCCGTCGGCCGTCACCTGCGTCAGCCATCGCGTGCTGCACCGCCTGCACGCGGCCGGCGTGTTCGCCGCCGCCGGCGGCGACGGAGATCAAGCGGTCCACGTCATTCGCGGCAACAACGCCACCGAGCGGCTTCCCGAGTTGCCGCCCGCACGCACCGGCGGTCCGTTGCGGCTGGGCTTCATGGGGCGGCTCGATCCGTCGAAGGGAATCGGGAACCTGCTCGACGCATTCGCCCGCCTGCCGTCGGGCGCGGCCAGCCTGCGCATCGCCGGTGGCGGTCGCGGCGACTATGTCGAAGCGTTGCGGCATCGCGCGGGGGGCAATGCGGCAATCGAGTTCCTCGGTCATGTCGCGCCAGAACTCGTTGCTGCCGAACCTCGACCTGCTGGTGATCCCCTCGGTGTGGGAGGATCCGTTCCCACGCGTGTTCCACGAGGCGCTCGCGTACGGAGTGCCCAGCCTCACAACTCCGCTGGGCGGATTGCCGGAGGCGATCGAGCCGGGCCGCACCGGCTTTATCGCCGCCGGCGCCGACGCGGGCTCGCTGCATGACGCATTGCTGCCGCTGGCGGTTCACGGCTGGGATTTCTCGCTCATGCGCGACGCCTGCCGCACGGCGGCCGCTGCCTACGCGCCCAGCCGGATCGTGCTGCAATACGAGGCGGTGCTGGCGGCCGCGGCGGGGATTTCGCCGCCGTCGGGCGACACGCGGGCCGACACCGGCGAGGCGTGGCAGACCGCGTCATCGCGCGCAACGGTGGCGGCGCATGGCGGGTGAACTGCTGGTCCTGGCCGCCGTGCTCGCAGCACTCGGCGTGCATCCGTTCACCACCTATCCCGCCAGCCTGGCACTGCTGGCGCGGCTGCGCGCGCGACCGATCCGCCAGGCCGCGGACCCGGCGGCGGGGCGGGTCGCCCTGTGCGTATGCGCCTACAACGAGGCCTCGATCATCCGCGCCAAGGCGGAGAACATGCTGGCCATGCGTGCGGAAAATCCCGATCTGGCGCTGCTGATCTACATCGACGCCGCCAGCGACGACACCGCGCGCATCCTGCGCGACTACGCGGACCGCATCGAGGTGGTCGTCTCGCCGGCGCGGCACGGCAAGACGCACGGCATGAACACGCTGGTCGCCGCGAGCGGCGCGGACATCGTGGTGTTCTCCGACGCCAACGTGATGTTCGCGCCCGGCGCCGTCGGCCGGTTGTTGCGCCGCTTCGCCGATCCCGAAATCGGCTGCGTGTGCGGGCACCTGATCTACACCACCGCCGAGGCGGGCGCCGCCTCGGCCACCGCCGCGACCGGCTCGCTGTACTGGCGCCTTGAGGAGAAGATCAAGCAGCTCGAGACCGACAGCGGCTCGACGATGGGCGCGGACGGATCGATCTTCGCCATCCGGCGCGCGCTGCACCGGCCGCCGCCGGCCGACATCATCGACGACATGTTCGTCTCCCTGTCGATCCTGTGCGACGGGCATCGCGTGGTGCGTGCCGCCGACGCCATCGCCTACGAAGCGACCGTCTCGACGCCGCGCGAGGAGTTCCGCCGCAAGATCCGCATCGCCTGCCAGGCGTTCAACGTGCACCGACTGCTGTGGCCGCGGCTGCGCCGGCTGCCCGCGATCGACTGCTACAAATACGTGTCGCACAAGCTGCTGCGCTGGTTCGCGGCGTTCCTGCTCGCCGGCGCCGGCGTGGCGCTGCTGGCGGGCCTTGCGGCGCTGCGCGCATGGACCGCGTGCCAGGTGCTGATCGCCGCCGGCTGCGTGGCGGTGGTCGCGGGGTTGCTGATGCCGAACGGGATCGCCGGCAAGCTGCTCGACATCGCCGGCGCGTTCACCGCCACCGGGCTGGGCGTGCTGCGGTCGCTGCGGGGCGATCGCTTCCAGACCTGGACGCCGCCATCCTCGGCGCGCACCCAACTCTAGCGCACCCGACCGTAGCGCACGCGCGGCTACGCGGCCTTGTTCAACGCCGCCACCGGCTGCTTGCGCGACGAGGCCGCCATCGCGTCAACCGCGTTGCGCACCACCAGCCGCGGCGTGCTCACCGCCTCGATCACCAGCACCACGGCATCGGCGATCTGCGCCAGCACCATCGAGCGCGTGGCGCGGGTCAGCGGCTGGCTGTCCATCACCACCAGATTGTAGTCCTCGCGCGCCTCGGCCATGAGGTTCTGCATCTGCATCGCCTCGAGCAACTGGTTCGATGCCGGCTGCGCGCCGCCGACCAGCAGCATGTCCAGCGAGGTCAGCGGATCGCGCGCCACCTGCTCGCGCCAGTCGTCGGTGCCCTCCAGCGTCTCGACCAGCCCGTTGGTGGGCGCCACGCCCAGCACGCGGGCCAGCGACGGGGTTTGCAGGTCGCCCTCGACCAGCAGCACGCGCAGGCCGTCGAGCGCGGCGACGCGCGCGAACGCCGCGGCGACGCTGGAGGCGCCCTCGCCGGCCACGCTGGAGACGAACAGCACGCTGCGCGGCGCCGCTTGCCGCCCCGAGAACCGCAGCCGCATCCGCAGCGAGCGCAGCGCCTCCGCCTCCGCGCCGGACGGATCGGCGACCACCGTGCCGGCCAGCGACTGGCCTCGACCCATCAGCCGCTTGACCACCGCCAAGGTCGGCAGCCCGGTATCGGCGGTGATCTCGTCGGCACCGGCGAAACCGCCCTCACGCCGCCCGCCGACCAGCGCCAGCAGGCCGCCGAAGGCGAAGCCGCCCAGCAATCCCAGGCCGGCCGCGACCTTGGTGCGCGGGCTGGAGGGATTGGTCGGCGGCACGGCGGCGCTGACCAGCCGCGCGCCGGTCTGGCCGGGGCTGTCCTTGGCGCTGGCGGCGGCGGTCTGCGCCTCGCCCTGCAACAGGGTCTGATAGACCGCGCGGCGCGCGTCCGCGTCCTTCTGCAACTGCTGCAACTCGGACTGCACGCTGGACAGCGTGCCGGCGCTGGCCTCCGCCGCGGCCAGTTGCCGCTTCAGGTCGGCCTCGCGGCTGCGCGCGGCCTCCGCTTGCGCCCCCAGCGAGATCACCACCCGCCGCGCCTCCGAGGCCAGCGCCCCGCGCGACGAGGACAGCTCCGCCTCGGCCGCGCGCAGGCGCGGGTTGGCGCCGACCCAGGGTGGTCGAAAGCTGCGCCACCCGCCGCGCCGCCTCGGCCTCGCGCTCGCGCAGCGCGCCGATCGTGGCCGAGCCGAGCACCTCGGCGCTGTCCTGCGCCACCGCTCCGACCTTCGCCAACGAAGCTGCCCGCGCGTAATTCGCCTCGGCCTGCGCGCGGTCGGCGGTGGCGCGGGTCACGGCGCTGGACAGATCCTCAAGCTGCTGCTGCCCGACGCTGCCGGCGCGGGTCTGCACCAGGTTGTATTTCTGCCGGGTGTCGGCGATGCGCTTCTCCAGGGACTGCATTTCCTGCCGCACCTGGGTGATCTGCTGGCCCAACGCCGAGTTGGCCTGCACGTTCGCGGAATCGTGCGCCTGCGACTTGTCCTGCATATAGTGATGGATCAGACCATTCACGACGGCGGCGGCGACCGCCGGATCCTCGGCGTTGAACTGCACGTTGATAATCAGGCTGCGATCGTCGTTGACTGACGGTCAGATTGTGCATCACCGCCCCGACCACGCCCTCCTCGATGGCCTGCGGGGAGGCCGGCTTGCCGGCCTTGCGCCGGCTCGGGCAGCAGCCCCAAGGCTCTGCAGCGGCGCGGCGACTGCCGCCGGCAGCGCCTGGGCGATCTCCAGCTTGGCCCGGGCCAACGCCGTCGGCGGCCGCAGCGCCCCGTTGAACTCGGGATTACGGTCCAGGTGCAGGTCGGACGCGACCTGCTGCACCAGCGCGCGCGAGTTCAGCACCTGCATCTCGCTGCGCACCAGCGGCATCGGGTCGGCCGTAGCAGTCGCTGCTCAAGGCGCCTTGCAGGGCCGGGATCATCACGTTGCGCATCTCGATCGCCACCGTGCCGGAGCTGGTGTACAGCTTGGGCAGCACCAGCGAGGTGTAGGCGTAGGCGCCGGCGGCGCACAGCAGGCCGCACACCAGGATCAGCCCCCAGCGCCGGCGCAAGGTGGCCAGCAACTGCGCGGGCGAGACCCAGGCGCTGTCGGCGGGGCCGGCGGACTCGGAGTCCGGCGCAGCCCGATCAACTCGCGGATTCAGGGCGATCTCGGCCATCGGCAAGGCTCTCCCTTCGGCTGTCCCGTGGGCAGCGACGCGCTTTGCTGCATAGCAGCATAGCCGGGCCGCCGCACTGCAGGAAGTTGTGATTTCTCCCCGGACGCCGGCCGGTGCCATCAACCCCGCGTGCGCGCCCGCGTTCCCCCGGCGGTTCCGGGCCAAGCGCGGCGCACCCATGTCTCCCCCAGCGATGATGCCGCCCATGATGGATGCCCCATGACCAAGCCGCTGGCCTACTTCATCATGGCGCATCGCCAGCCGGACCAGCTCCGCTGCCTGGTCGACGCGCTGGCGACCGGGGCGCCGCGCGATCTGCTGCTGCTGCATGTCGACCTGAAATCCATGCTGGGCCTGAAGCCGGAGCGGACGGGCGTCTGGAGCATGGCGCGGCGCCTGGCGGCGGCCCATCCGAACGTGAGGCTGATGCGGCCGCGCTGCACCAACTGGGGCGGCTGGAGCCTGTCGCGCATTCAACTCGACGCGATCGGCATGGCGCTCGACCTGTCGCCGGACTGGAGCCACTTCATCAACCTCAGCGGCCAGTGCTTCCCGATCAAGCCGCTGGACACCATCCGCGCGGCCTTGGCCGGCGCCGGCGACCAGGCGTTCGTGGAACTGCGGCATTTCTCGAGCTTGCCCGCCGACGACTGGCACCTGCTGTGGCAGCCGATGATCGAACTGCCGCACAAGGCAGTCATCCGGCGCGGCCCGCGCCCGCCGCCCACCGATTTCGAGCTGGAATACAAGGGCTCGCAATGGTCGATCCTGCCGCGCGCGTTCTGCGAGTGGCAGCGCGCCGCCCCGATCGCCGGCCGCATCCGGCGCTATCTGTCCGGGCTGCTGCTGTCCGACGAGCTGATCGCGCAGACCCTGGTGCGCAACGGGCCGTGGCGCGACCGCGTCGCGCCGCACTATGGGCGGGAGATCGTCTGGCCGGGGCCGCAGCGTGATGACCAGTGCCGACTGGGGCCGGCTGATGGACAGCCCGGCCTTTTTCGCACGCAAGTTTGATGCGGCGCACGATGCGCGGATCGTGCCGGCCCTGGCGCAAGCCTGCGGGCTGGCGTTCAACGCCGCCGGCCCCGCTGCCGCCTCGGCCCCCGCCTTGGCCAGGGCCGCCTGACATGCGCGTGGCGCTGATCGATCCGTCGCTGTTCACGCTGCCCTACGACGCCGCCCTGGCCGCCGGGCTGGTGAGCGAGGGACACGCGGTCACGCTGTACAGCCGCGCTCCCGGGCCGGAGGACAACAGCGCGGAGGCCACGGTCCTGGCGCCGATCTTCTACCGCATGGCCGGCAGCCGCTTCGGCGCGACGCTGCCGAGGGCGGCCAGGCTCGGGCTCAAGGGACTGGATCATGTGCGCTCGATGGAGCGGCTGCGGCAGCGGCTCGCGGTCGATCGCCCGGACGTGATCCATTTCCAGTGGCTGCCGCTGCCGCTGATCGACCGGCATTTCCTGGCCGGGCTGCGCCGCATCGCGCCGCTGGTGCTGACCGTTCACGACACCAACCCGTTCAACGGCAATCCCGCCTCGGCCTTGCAGCGCATGGGCGGCTTTCCCGCCTTCGCGCGCTTCGACCGGATGATCGTGCATACCGAGCAGGGCCGGGCGCGGCTGGTGGAACAGGGCCACGCGCAGGCGCGCATCGCGGTGCTGCCGCACGGCCCGCTCGGCGAGACGCCGCCGCTGCCGCCGCCCGATCCGATGCGGGGCGAACTGACCTTCCTGCTGTTCGGCAAGATCAAGCCGTACAAGGGCACCGACCTGCTGATCGAGGCGTTCGCGCGCCTCGCGCCGGAGCTGCGCGCGCAGGCGCGGCTGCGCGTGGTCGGCAAGCCCTATATGGATACCGCGCCGCTGACCGCGCTGGCGCGGCGGCGCCGGGTGGCCGATCGGCTGACTCTGGAGACGCGCTTCGTGGCCGACGACGAGGTGGGTGCGCTGTTCGGCCCCGGGGTCGTGGCGACCTTCCCGTATCGGGAAATCGAGGCCAGCGGCGTGCTCAGCCTGGCCATCGCGCACGGCAGGCCGATCCTGGCCAGCCGGCTCGGCGGCTTCGCCGAAAACGTGGTCGATGCCGCGCACGGCCTGCTGGTGCCGCCGGAGGATGTGGCGCGCTCTGTCGGCCGCGATGGCTCGGCTGATCGGCGACCGCGCCTTCGCCGCCGCGTGCGCCGGGCAGGTCCGCGCCTTGGCCGCCACGATGCCGGGCTGGGGCGAGATCGCCCGGCGCACCGGCGCCCTCTACGCGACGCTCGCGGCCGCTCAGGCGTGAGCCAGGCCCTGACGCAGCGCCGCGGCGGCGGCCGGGAGCTTGCCGTCGGTCACTTTGGCGTCGTAGTCCGAGGCGCGATAGTTCCAGTAGCAGGCATAGGCGACCGGATCGCCGGTCCGCATCCAGTCCAGCATGTTGCGCACGAACAGCGGGTCGTCGCCGCCCCCGTGCCCGTCCGGCCGCGTCCCGGTGCCCCATTCCGGGAACGACCGCGGTTTGCCATGCGCGTGGGCGAAGTCGCGGTGCCAGATCAGGCCGTTGGCCTCGCGCAGCAGGTATTGCCAGCGCAGGGCGGCGACCGGAATGAGCGGCCAGGACTGGTTGTAGACGTCAAGCCCGATGACATCGACCACGTCATCGCCCGGATACGCGGCATCCGTCGGGCCGTCGGTCGTGGCCGCCGTCCAGTCGAAGCGGAAATGCGCGCCCGGCTGGCCGCGCATCGCCCGCGCGATGCGGCGCCAGTAGGCGGCGTAGGCGGCCGGGTCGGGGCGGGCGCTCCAGGCATACCAGTTGCCGTTGAACTCCCAGCCGATGCGTATGATGCAGTCCGGGTAGCCGGCGCCGACCAGCAGGCCCGCGAGGTCGCGGAAATGCCCATCGAACGCGCCGGCGGCGCCCTGCTGCAAGGTGGGCTTGCCCTCGTTGACCAGCATCGGCACCGACAGCGCCATCTGCCGCCGGCCGGCGCCTTTCCAGCAGCCGGCGGTCCAGCGCGCGTCGCCCAGCATCTTGTCCCACGAGGACGTGTCGAGGAAATCCAGCACCAAGTCGAGCTTTCGCCCCAGCCATTTCTCGTACGCCGCCACTTCCGGCACCCCGGTGCAGCCGTTGCCGCCATAGGTGCCGATCGCGATGCGCCGCGCCGCCAGGGCTGGCCGGCCGCCGGCGACAAGCGCGCCACCGGCCGCCAGCCCGCGCAACACCGGACGGCGTGGCAAGGATCGGCGCGACGGCTGGGTGTCGTGCATGCGCTGTGCTCCTGTTGCCCCGCACCCAGCGAACGGCCGCGCCGGGGGTTGCCTGGCGACGCCCGAAAGGGATGCGCATGACCGATCCCGCTGCCGCCGCACTGGCCCGCGCCGCGCCACCGCGCCACCGCGGCGCGCGGCCTGCTGAGCACGCGCGCGTTCAGCCTGGCCACCATGCTGATCTGCCTGCTGCTGCAACGCTTCGCCGTCCCGGCGGGCGGCGCGTTGCAGATCAGCGTGGCGACGCCCTTGGTGCTGGGCCTGGGAATCTGGGGCTTGCTGAGCCGCACACTGACCTTGGACCGGCGGCGCGCGGCGTGGTTCGCAGGCTTGCTCGGCATCGCCCTGCTGTCGACCGCGGCACAGGTCAGCCTGCCGCTGGCCATCGCGCCGCGCAGCAGCGTGCCGTCGCTGCTGTACTGGCTGGCGATCACCGCCTTCGCCGTGCTGCGGTTCCGCGCGCCGATGCCGGAGCGCGCGTTCTGGAAGCTGGTCAGCCAATGCCTCGGCGCGGTCGCCATTGCCGGCCTGCTGCAATTCGCGCTGCAATTCGTCGGGCTGAAGCTGTTCCGCTTCGGCGGCCTGGTGCCGTACAACCTGCTGATCGAGGATCAATACAACCTGGTGATCTCGCTCGGCGTCGCGGACCTGCTGAAGTCGAACGGGTTTTTCCTTGTCGAGCCGTCGGTGTTCTCGCAATTCATGGCGGTCGGCATCATCATCGAGGCGCTGTATTTCCGCCGCCCGTGGTGGTTCGTGATGTTCTTCGCCGGGTTGTTCGTCTCGGCGTCCGGGACTGGCTGGCTGGTGCTGGGCTCGTACATCGTGGTGCTGGGTTTCAGCTCGGGGTTGCGCGGCATGACCGGCGCCATCCTGCTGGCCGGCGGCTGCGCGCTGGGGCTGGCGATCGTCACCCTGGTGCTGCCGGCGGTGAGCGAGGCGCTGCTCGGCCGCGCCAACGAGCTGTCGCAGGTGGGCAGCAGCGGCTACGAGCGGTTCGTCACGCCGTTGATGGCGCTCGACGCGGTGCTGCACGCGGCACCCTGGGCGTTTTTCACCGGCATCGGTCCCGGCGCTTCCACCGATCTGGCGATCCCGTTCTTCTACACCCTGAACACGCCGGTGAAGATTTTGCTGGAATACGGGGCGTTCGGATTGCTGGCCTATCTCGGCCTGCTGGTGACAGGCACCCGCACCAAGGGCCAGACCATCCTGCTGGTGCCGTTGCTGGTGCTGCTGCTGTTCACCGGCGGCTATCACCAGTTCTCGCCGATCCTGTTCCCCGTCCTGCTGATGGGTTCGGTGGCGCTGCTGCGGCCCGAGCAGGCGGCGATCGCGGCGCGCCGCTCGCGGCAGTGACGCCGCCCGCGCGCGCCGCCACGCCCCCGCGCCGCGTCGCCGTCGTGCTGAACGCCGCCGCCGGCACGCTGCTGGATCGCGCCGACGCGGCGGACTCGCTGCGCGCCCTGTTCGAGGCCGCCGGGCTGGACCCTCGTTTCATCGCGCAGGAGGCCGGCACCCTGCCCGAGCGGGTGCGCCTTGCCATGCGGACCGGCAGTTCGGCGGTGGTGGCCGTCGGCGGCGATGGCACCGTCGCCTGCGCGGCGCAGGTGCTGGCCGGCAGCCTGGTGCCACTGGGCATCCTGCCGTTCGGCACCATGAACCTGCTGGCCCGCGACCTCGGGATTCCCACCGGCGACACGGCGGCGGCCATGCGTGATCCTGGCCGAGGGACGTCCGCGCGCCATCGACGTGGCCGAGGTCAACGGGCACGTGTTCCTGTGCGCCTCCATGCTCGGCCTGCCGGCGCGCCTCGCCCGCTACCGCGAAGGCGGCCGGGGCAGCCTGTCGGCGCTGCGCCTGTGGAGCCGCGTGGCCCGTGCGGCGCTGCGCGCCATCGCCCACGACGCGCCGCTGCGGGTTGCGCTGCTGCTCGACAACCACGCCGTACGCCTGCGCACCGCCGCGCTGACCATCACGGTGAACCCGCTGGACGATTCCTGCGGACGGACGTTCGGGCGCAGCCGGCTGGATGGCGGCGAGCTCGCGGTCTATGCGATCGGCCGGCTGCGGCCGGGCGGCGCGCTGCGCCTGCTGCTGCGGCTGCTGCGCGGGCGCTGGCAGCACGATCCGATGGTCCAGGAACGCCACGTCCGCCGCCTCGCCGTGGGCAGCGGGCGCGCGGCGCTGCGGGTGATGAACGACGGCGAGGTGCGCCTGCTGCGCCCGCCGCTGCGCTACCGCATCCGGCCGCGCGCGCTGTGCGTCATCGCCCCTGCCCCCGAGGACGCGCCGCCCTCCGAAAGCGCGGCCACTTCCGACGCGCCATGACCCGCATCGCCCACCTCACCGACCTGCATTTCGGCGCCGAGGATCCTGCCGTCGTGGCGGCCTTGCTGGCCGAGCTGAACGCCGACCCGCCAGACCTGGTGGCGATCAGCGGCGACCTGACCCAAGCCGCCCGGCGGCGGGAGTTCGCCGCTGCGCGCGACTTCATCGACCAATTGCGGGCGCCGGTGCTGGCGGTGCCAGGCAACCACGACATCACGCCCTATGACCTGTGGCAGCGGTTCAGCGACCCCTACGCGCGCTGGCGGGCGGCGATCGGCCCCGATACCGAGCCGGCATGGCAGGATGGCGAGGTGGCGGTGCTCGGCCTGAACACGGCGCGGCGCATCGGGCTGCACTGGGACTGGTCGCACGGACGGGTCACGCGGTCCCGGCTGCGACGGCTGGTGGCCAAGCTGGCGGCGCTGCCTTCGGGGCTGGCGCGGGTGGTGGTGGCGCACCATCCGCTGCTGCCGCCCGAGGCCGCGCCGCGGACGCGCGTGGTGGGAGGCGCCGACGCGGCACTGGCCGCCTTCGCCGAGCACCGGGTGGTGCTGGTCCTGGCCGGCCACCTGCATCGCGGCTATGCGCGCCTGGCCACGTCGGCCGGCGGTCCGCTGATCCTGCAAGGCGCCACCGCGACCTCGGTGCGCCTGCGCGGCGAGCCGAATGCCTACAACCGGATCACCCTGGCGGCCGACGGACGAGCGACGGTGCGGGTGCGGGCGTGGACCGGTGCGGCCTGGATGACCCGGGTCGAGGGCGAGCCGGGTGCGGGCGCGGCACTCCTGGAAAACATCCGCGTGGTGTGACGCGACGGCTTGCGACCGGCTCGGGGCGGTTCGCCGTCGGTCAGGCGAGCTCGCGCGGCATGGTCCGGGCGAGCGGCGGCAGCTTTTCCATCGCCGCGAACCACGCCGCCAGATGCGGGTGCGCCGGGCGCCAGGGCTCGGAGGCGAACCGGAAATCCAGGTAGCCGAGGGCGCAGCCCACGGCGATGCTGCCGATGTCCAGCGCCTGATGCGGCGGATCGCGCTCCAGCTCGGCCAGGGTGCGCTCGACCGCCGCCTGTTGGCGCGCCATGACCGCCGCGCGGGCCGGCTCGGCCGGGCGGGCGCTCTCGCCGCGCCGCAGCACGGCGGCGTCCATGATGCCGTCGGCCATCGCCTGCTGCTTCAGCGCCCGCAGCCGGGCGGCGGCGGTGCGCGGGAACAGCGCCGGGGCGTCGCCGACGCCGTCGAGGAACTCGCAGATCACCGGGCTGTCGTAGAGCGACACGCCATCGTCGGTGAGCAGCGCCGGAATCTTGCACAGGGGATTGACCGCCAGCAGCGCCGGCGGCGACCGCGACGTTTCGACCTCGACCAGCTCGAGCTGGGCAAGGATGTCGCGGGCGATGGCGCAGGCCAGCACCTTGCGGGCGAACGGGCTGGCCGGGGCGTAGAACAGCTTCACGCGCGGAACTCCGTCAGAATTGATCCTTGCGCTGGCGAAGCTCGGCCAGGGTCGCGACATCGGGCGCGCGCAGAAAGGGGTTGCAGGCAAGCTCGTCGGCCAGCCGGCTCGGCACGCTCGGCCGGCCGGCGTCGCGCCACGCCCGCACCTGTTCGGCATAGGCGGCCAGATCGGCGTTGTCGGGATCCGCGTGGCGGGCGAACCGCGCGTTGGCCAGCGTGTATTCATGGCCGCAGCACACCAGCGTCTCCGGCGGCAGCGGCGCGAACTTGCGCAGGCTGGCGAACATGTCGGCGGCCGTGCCCTCCAGCAGCCGCCCGCAGCCGAGGCTGAACAGCGTGTCCCCGCACAGCAAAGCGGTGCCGTCGCCGAAGAAGAACGCGATGTGGCCCACGGTATGGCCCGGCGTGTCGATCACCCGCGCGGCACTCGCGCCGAGCCTCACCGTGTCGCCCTCGCGCACCGCCCGATCCAGCTTCGGCAGCCGCGCCGCATCGGCCGCGGCGCCGACGACGGCGGCCCCGTAGCGGGCGCGGATGGCGTCGGTGGCCGCGACGTGGTCGGCGTGATGATGGGTCAGCAGGATCAGCTCGAGCCGGCCGCCTCCCGCGGCGATCGCGGCATCGACCGCCGCCTCGATCGGCGCCGCCTCGGCGGGGTCGACGATGGCCAGCGCGCCGCTGGTCGCGTCGCGCAGCAGCCAGGCGTAGTTGTCGGACAGGATCGGCACCGGCTGCACAGAGATCATGCGGCGGTGTAGCACCGGGGCCACGCCCGGCCAATGTCGCCGCCGTGACAAGCTGGAGGCGGCCGGCCGCGCACTATATGCGGGGCATGGCAGGCGACACCCAGACCGCCGGGGGCTTTTACGCCACGCGGCAGGGCAGCGTGACCGCGCGCCTGCTGCGCCAGCGCCTGGCGTTGCTGTGGCCCAGCGTGACCGGGATGTCGGTGCTGGGCGTGGGCCATGCCGGCCCGTATCTGCGGCCGTGGCGCGAGCAGGCGGCGCGCTGCGTCGCGCTGACCCCGGCGCAGCTCGGCCTGGTCCGCTGGCCGGCGGGGCAGGCCTGCCTGTCCTGCACGGCCGAGGAGGACGCGCTGCCATTTCCCGACCTGCTGTTCGACCGCGTGCTGCTGGTGCACGGGCTGGAGGCGGCGGAGAACGCGCGCCGCCTGCTGCGCGAGGTCTGGCGCGTGCTGAAGGACGACGGGAAGCTGCTGGTGGTGGCGCCGAACCGGCGCGGCATGTGGGCGCATGTCGAGGCGACCCCGTTCGGCCAGGGACAGCCATATTCGCCGGGCCAGATCGGCCGGCTGCTGAGCGGCAACCTGTTTCGCGTCGAACGCCGGGACAGCGCGCTGTTCATGCCGCCCACGCGCCTGCGCGCGGTGCTGCGCAGCGCCGATCTGTTCGAGGCGAGCGGCCGGTGGATTGCGCCGACCCTGGCCGGCGTGACGATCACCGAGGCGGTGAAGGACGTCTGGAGCGCGATGCCGCTGGCGGCCGCGCCACGCCGGGTGCTGGTGCGCAGGCGGGTGGTGCCGGCCGAAGCCGCGTGACGGCGTGGCGCGGCGCCGCGCGGTGCCCACCAAGAACGTGCTGACGGCGGCGATGTTTTGGCGCGCGCGATAGCGACCGCCGCTCATCGCACCGGCCCGCGTCCGGTTCGCCCATCGACGTTGCTTCACGAATCAGAACTCTTTCTTAAAAGGAACGATGTGCGGCGCACGGCGCGTGTCTTCGACGGGACGCCGACATTGTGCCGCTCACAAAGTCCGTGTTTCACGCGAACATGAGATGACGCGGCGTGAACAGGCATGAACTGTAAATGACGGCCGAGCCATCGCGCGCGGCTCACCACACGCACGACCCGACACGAACGAGGCAGAAACGACCATGCTCGACACGCTGACGCCTATCGGCACCAGGCTGCGCATCCCGGAAACGATCGAGGAGGACGAACGGTATTTCACCATCGAACGGCTGGGCGAGGCGCGGAGCTACTACGATGCGCGCGGCTACGTCGTGCTGCGCGGACTGATTCCATTCGCTGCGTGCGCCGAGGCTCGGGCAGTCTTCGATGCCGACGTGCGGCGCTCGCGCACCCCGATCCTGCGGCAAAAGAACATGCGCTACGAGCGCAACATCTTCGACGTCGACGGCTTTCTGCACAATCCGATCTTCAACGTGCAGGATCTCGGCTCGCGCGGGCTGGGCGCGTTTCGGCGCGTCGTGCTCGACATCCTGACGCATGGCGCGGTCGCGCGCGTGACCGCCGCGCTGCTGCGCGGCCAGCGCACCAAGCTGATCCAGAGCATGTTCTTCGAGGCGCCGGCCGGCACCTGGGCGCACCAGGACAGCTACTATCAGGACAGCGCCACCGGCTTGGGCGGCTGCGTCGCGGGCTGGTTCGCGTTGCAGGACATCCACGCCGGCGCCGGGCGGTTCTACGTCTGCCCCGGCAGCCACCGCTCGATGCCGCCGCTGCGCAACGAGGGCGCGCACAATTTCGCCACCGGCCACCAGGCCTATCAGCAAGCGGTGCTGGCGATGATGCGCGAGCAAGCCCTCACGCTGTCGGCGCCGTGCCTGGCGGCGGGCGACGTGCTGTTCTGGAACTCGCTCACCGTGCATGGCAGCCTGCCGGCCAGCCGTCCGGGCGTGTCGCGCGCGTCGCTGACGGCGCACTACCTGCACGAGGACGACGCCATGCTGCAATTCCACAGCCGCATCCGCGAGCAGCGCACGACCACTTATAACGGCATGACCATCGGCCTGCTGCACGACCAGGACGTGCTGCGCAACCGGCTGGTGCGCGCGGCGGCATTCCATTTTCCGAAGCCGTACATGGCCGCCCGCCGAGCGGCGCTGCGCGCCGTGCTGGCCAGGCGCGCGCTGCGCCACGCACTGCGCGTCAGGCGGCGCGCCGCCCCCCTCCCGCCGGGGTGACTCCCGCGGGCCCGCCGCCGGATGCGCCGGGCGCGCGGTCGTCATAGCCGCGCGGATGCGCCTCGCGCCATGCATAGGCGGTGCGCACGATGTCATGCAGCGCAGCCAGGCGAGGCTGCCACCCCGTCTCCGCCTGGATGCGCGCCGACGAGGCCACCAGCACGGGCGGGTCGCCGGCGCGGCGCGGGGCGATGCGGTACGGCACGGCGCGGCCGGTGACACGCTCCACCGCCGCGATCACCTGCAACACCGAATAGCCGTCGCCGGTGCCGAGATTGCAGGTGAGGCTGCTCCGGTCGAGCACGGACAGCGCGGCCAGATGCGCCCGCGCGAGGTCGGACACATGCACGTAGTCGCGCACGCAGGTGCCGTCGGCGGTCGGGTAGTCGTCGCCGAACACCTCCAGCGGCGGCCGCCGCCCCAGCGCCGCGTCGATCACCAGCGGGATCAGGTGCGTCTCCGGCTCGTGATCCTCGCCCAGCCGGCCCTCGGGATCGGCGCCTGCGGCGTTGAAGTAGCGCAGACAGGCATGGCGCAGGCCGTGGATGCGCTCGGCCCAGAGCAGCGCGCGCTCGATGATCCATTTGCTCTCGCCATAGGGCGAGCCCGGGTCGATCGCCTCGTCCTCGGTGATCGGGATGGCGCTCGGCGTGCCGTACAGGTTGGCGGTCGACGACAGGATCAGCTTCGGCACGGCGTGGCGGACGCAGGCTTCAATCAGCGTGATGCCGGACATGCCGTTGTCGAGCAGATATTCGAACGGCAGTTCCATGCTCTCGCCGACCAGCGAGCGGGCGGCGAAATGGAACACCGCGTCCCACGGGCCTTGCGCCAGCAGGTCGCCCATCGCCGCCGCGTCGCCGACATCCGTCTCGACCAGACGTATGCCCGGGGGCACCGCGGCGCGATGACCCTGGCGGAGGTTGTCCACGACGACGACCTCGCCACCCTGCTCGACCAGCGCCAGCACCAGATGGCTGCCGACGTAGCCGGCGCCGCCCGTCACCACAAAACGTTTTTGCATCCCGGCGTTAGAGCGTCACCCGCCGAGGCGGTGCAATCTGGATTCCGGCTTCGCCAGGGACTCGGCCAGTGACAAGCCCGTGTGCGCGACCGGCGCCGCAGGGGCGTCGCGAACGCCGGCGGTCCGGTCGGGCCGATTCCGTCGCGATGCGGCCAGGCGCAGCACCAGCAGGATGATGGCGGCAATCGTCGCGACATAGCACGCCAGGGCGTCGGCCCAGCCATGCGTGGCCCAGATCAGGCCCGATACCAGCACGCCGCCGCCGCTGACCAGCAGCAACGGCAGCGCGGCGGTCGGCCGGCGCGAAGTGGCGCGGTCGGTCAGGCGGTCGTGGACGTGCAGGCCGTGGAACATGTTCCGCCCGAGCAGACCTTTCGCGTTCTAATACCACCCTAACGTGCAACACGCAAAGTTGTATCGACGCCTCTGGCCGCTGCTGCTGCCGGTCCGAGCCGCGCCAAGCGCAATCCCGAGACCGGGCCGGCCATCACCCGGCGGCTTCGGAAGCGGCCGTTACCATCACCTCGCCCTGCACCTCGCCCGCCCGGAAGGCGATGCGCGTCCCCGCCGCCAGGCCGGCCGTCGCCAGTTCGGCCACATGCAGCCCGATGCCGGCATCCGCGGTCGCGACCACCGCCTGCGTGGCCCAGCCGTCCGTCGACCACGCCACCTCGCCCGGCCGCGGCAGATCCAGCCGCAGCACCCGCCCCGCGGCCATGCGCTCGGCTCGCCAGTCCGGACGCCAGGGCTGCACTCGCGGCGCCGGCACGCCGCCTCCGTAGCGCGCCAGCGTCTGCGGCGGCGTGTCGAACACCGCGCCGTCGGCCAGCGAGCGGCACAGCTTGACGTGCTCGCCATGCGCCCAGACCAGCGGCATCGCCGAGCCGGACGGACGGCCGAGCACCAGCTCGTGCGCCGGGAGGTCGGCGCTGTCCCAGACCTGCTCGGGGATCAGCTTGCCGTCGCTGGTCAGCGCCTCCATCGTGCCCAGCAGCCGCCGCGCCTCGTCGGGGCGGCCGGCGGCCAGTTCGTAATGCGCCCGCTCGCCGGTCATCAGCGGCCATAGCCGGCCGATGCCGGTGCCATCGAACGGGGCACCGTCGGCATGTTCGCCGTAGCCGTCGGCGTTGTAGCGATACCAGCACGGACCGGCCGGCAACTCGCGCCGCAGCGTGTGGTCGATGGTGGCCACCGTCGCCAGCACATGCGGATCGTCCGCCGCGCGCAGGCCGAAGCGCACCAGCGCCAGCGCGTCGGGGCTGACCACCGCGTCGGCCGTCATGTCGGTATGCGCCTGGTCGCGGTTGCGGATCTGCACGATGCCGCGCAGATCCGCCGCCGCCGTGCCGTCCACCGCCGGCGCGATGCGCACGTAATGGCCCGCCGCGCCGGCCGCCGCGGCGGCGGCGCTGCCGGCGGCGAAGCTCCATTCCTCGATGCCGGCGCACCAGGCATCGGCGGTGTCGCGGCATAACGCGCCCAGGGCCTGCTCGCCCGCGAGGTCGGCGAAATCGGCCGCCGCCAGCAGGGCGGCGATCTCCACGGCCAGGGTGAACGGGGAATAGCCGCCGTCCTCCTCCCAGCGGTCCTGGCCGGTCACGGGGCCGGTGCGCAGCACGAAGCCGGCGGCGGCGCGCACCATCGGCCAATAGGCGCCGATCTCCGCCTCCGGCACCGCGCCGTGGCGGCGGCACATGTCCAGCAGCAGGATCGGAAACGCGCATTCGTCGAGCTGCAGGCCCTGCCAGTACGGCATCCCGTCCAGCCAGCAATTCTGCGGCCAGCCGCCCGCCGGCTCCTGGATCGAGCGCAGATAGTCCAGCACGCGGCGGGCGTCGGCGTTGCGCCCCGGCCGCCAGCAGGGCGCCGGCGGTCTCCACCAGGTCGCGCGGCCAGACCAGGTGATAGCCGCCGAGGTCGTCGTCGCCCTTGCTGAAGCCCCAGGGGATCGACAGGCTGGCGATGATGGCGCCCGAGAACGCCGGCGAGTCATGGGTGCGCAGCACGGCGGTGCTGATGCGATAGGTGTCGTGCGTGGCCGATGCGCCGCGCAACGGTCGCAATCCGGCCTGCCACGAGCGCCAGGCGTCGCAGTATTCCACCTCGGCCTTGCGGAACGGCCGCTGCATGGCCGCGCGCGCCCGCCATGCGGCCTCGCTCCAGCTTGTGCCGAAACCCAGCGACAGCACGAACTCGGTGCCGTCCCGCAGGTCGATCTCGCCGCACAGCGCCACGTTGCCGTTGGCGGCGCGCTGGTATTGCTCGGCCAGGCGCCCATCGCGCCGCAGCACCTGCCAGCCGTCCGAGACCGCCACGAAGCCGGCCGAGCGCGCCGCCCAGCCGGCTCCGCAGGCGAACGCCAGGGCGGTGCCGTCGCCCTCGGCCAGCAGCATTCCGTCGCCCTTGTAGTCGTCCAGCCAGCCGGTGTTGTGCGCGCCGCCGTTGACCAGATGCGGCGACAGCAGCGCGAACAGCCGCAGCCTCGGCTGCTCCGGACCGGAGTGGTCGGTGAAGATGATGTGCTGCAGCACCACGTCGTGCAGCGGGTCGGCGATGACGCATTTCTGGATGGTGAAACGGCCCTGCCGGCAGGTGTTGACCACGCGATAGGCCGGCACGCCCTCGGCCAGCGTTTCGATGCGGCTGTCGGTGTCGCGCTTCTCCTCGGCAAAGTAGCCGCCCGGCGCGCCATCGGTGACGATCAGGCCGAGGTCGCGGGTGCAGGCCTTGTCGACGCGCGGATAGTAGATTTCGTTCAGGATGCCGTGGCTGAGGGTGAACCACACCCGGCTGAGCGGCGACAGCGCGGTGCCCACGCCGGTCTTGTCCGACGAAGTCCAGCGCGGCTCGATGCCGGGAGCGCCCGGAGCATCGCGGATGGAAGCATCACGGACGGGAGCGTCACGGATAGGGGCGTTCTGTTCCATGCGGACCGTTTCCATGCTGCGCGCGGCGGCAGCCTAGGCCGGGCTTGCGCTCGTTGTCACACGCATGGACCCGTCCCGATGGCGGCCACGTCAGCCGGCGGCCCCGGAGACGCCGCCGCCGCGCAACCGCAGGCAACTCACGCCCGCCGCGGCCGCCGAGACGGCAGCCGCCACCGCCAAGGCGACGCTGGTGCCATCGGCGGGAAAGACGCTGAAGATCAGCGCCACGAAGGTGGCCCCCGTCGTCTGCCCGAGCAGCCGCGCCGTGCCCAGCATTCCGCTGGCGCCGCCGCTGCGATGGCGGGGCGCGGAGCCGATGATGGCGCGGTTGTTGGGCGACTGGAACAGGCCGAAGCCCAGGCCGCATATGGCCATCGGCCATATGATGTGCGCTGTCGCGGCGTGCGGCGGCAGCCCGGCCAGCAGCGCGAGGCCGACGGCGAAGATCGCCAGTCCGATGCCGCCGAGAATGCCGGCCGAATAGCGGTCGGCCAGGCGGCCGGCGATCGGCGCCACGACCGCGACGGTCAGCGGCCACGGCGTCATCAGCAATCCGGTCTGGACGGCGGTGCGGCCAAGCACCGATTGCAGGTAGAACGGCAACGCGACATAGGCCAGCATCTGTGCGGCAAACGAACAGACCGACGTGGCGATGGACAGCCGGAACAGCGGGATGCGCAACAGGTCGACCGGCAGCAGCGGCGAGGTCTGCCGAAGCTGGCGGCGCACCAGAACGTACCCGGCCGCGGCCGCGGCCACCAGTTCCGCGACCACCGCCAGCACGCTCTGGCCATGCGCCAGTCCGTCGATCGAGGTAATCAGCAGGCCGAAGGCCAGCGCGTTCAAGCCGGCGCTGGCGATGTCGAACCGATGCGGCGCACGCGGCGTCGCGGGCAACGAGCGGGCGGCGATCGTCAGCGCGATGATGCCGGCGGGCACGTTGACGGCGAACAGCCAGGGCCAGGGCGCCACCGAAAGGATGCCGGCCGCCACCGTTGGCCCGATCGCCGAGGAGACCGCCGCGATCAGGGCGTTCACGCCCATGCCCCGCCCGAGCAGCGCCCGGGGATAGACGAAGCGGGTCAGCGCGCTGTTCACGCTCATGATGCCGGCGGCGCCGAGTCCCTGCAGGATCCGCGCGAGCGTGAGGGTGACGAGCGAATCGGACAGCGCACATGCCAGCGAGGCGAGCGTGAACACCGCCAGGCCAATCTGGTAGATCCGACGGTAGCCGTAGATCTCGCCGAGCGATGCCAGCGGCAGCAGCGAGATGGTCACGATCAACTGATACGCGTTGACCACCCAGATCGAAGCGGCGGCGCTGGCATGGACATCGCGGGCGATCGTCGGCAGCGCGATGTTCGCGATGGCTCCGTCCATGACCGCCATGCCGACCGCGAGGCCGATCGTCAGAACTGCCCAGTACCCGCTGCGGAACCGGGACGCCGTCGGCTGGATCCATCATCCGTCTCTCGAACGCGGGGCTTTCAAACGCGGGGCGGCGGCGACCCGCTACCCTTCGCCGGGCAGCGGCGGCCCTCGCGCCGGCACCGGGGTGCTCTGCACGATGCTGGTCGTGGTCTGCCCGTGCGCGAGGAACTGGTCCAGCACCTCGTCCAGCCGGTCCAGCGCCGGCACATGGACTTTCAGCACGAAGCAGTCCTCGCCGGTGACGCGATGGCACTCCACCACCTGCGGCAGCCGGCGCGCCAGCTCGGCCACCTGCGCCAGCCGCCCCGGCGAGGGGCGGACCCGCACGAAGGCGCAGACCGCAAAGCCGAGCGCCGCCGGATCCAGCTCCAGCCGCCAGCCGCGGATGATCCCCGCCTCCTCCAGCCGCAGCACGCGCTCGCGCACCGCCGGCGCCGACATCCCGACGCGCCGCGCCAGCGCCGAGGTGCCCAGGCGCGGGTCGTCCCGCAACAGGCGCAGCAGCTCGACGTTGCGACGGTCGCGGAGCAGCTCGGCGGCCTGAAGGCGCACGATGCGATTGTCCTCCGATCCGAACGCAATCCAGGCACGCAGCCTTCAGGTCAGCATTCATCGCGCGGCGATCCGATGCAAGCATGGCCACCATGTCCGCCACCACCGCGCCGCCGCTCGCCGACCGGGTGCCGCCGCACGCCTATTTCATGGTCAGCGCGGTGTTCCATTATCTCGGGCCGTCCTTCGCGGTGCTGCTGTTCGCGCGGCTGGAGCCGCCCGGCGTCGCCTGGCTGCGGATCGCCAGCGCCGGGGTGATCTTCGCGCTGTGGCGTCGCCCCTGGTGCCGGTTCGCGGCACTCCCGCGCGCCGACCAGGCGATCGTGGCCGCACTCGGCGCCGTGCTGGCCGCGATGAACCTGGTGTTCTACGAAGCCATCGCCCGCCTGCCGCTGGCCACTGTCGGCGCGGTCGAGTTCTTCGGTCCGATCGCCGTGGCCGCCTGCGGCCTGCGGACGCGGCGCAACCTGGCCGCCCTCGTGCTGGCAGCCGCCGGAGTCTATGTCCTGACCGGCGCGCGGATCGCCGGCCAGCCGCTCGGCACGCTGTTCGCGTTCGCCAACTGCGCCCTGTTCGTGACCTACATCCTGCTCGGCCACCGGATTTCCGCGGGCAGCGCCAGCGTCTCCGGAGTGGACCGCCTGGCGTGCGCGATGCTGGTGGCCAGCGTCGCGGCGCTGCCGTTCGGCCTGCGCGATGCCTTGCCGGCGTTCGCCGACCCGGTGCTGCTGGCGGCCTCGGTCGGTGTCGGCGTCTCCTCCTCGGTAATCCCCTATATCTGCGACCAGCTCGCCATGCGCCGCCTGCCGCGCGCCAGCTTCGCGCTACTGCTGTCGCTGCTGCCGGCCAGCGCCGCGGTGATCGGCCTGCTGGTGCTGCGCCAGGTGCCCAGTGCGGCCGAGACGTTCGGGCTGCTGCTGGTGATCGGCGGCGTGGCGCTGCACCGGCCCGAGCCGCAGCGGGAGGCCGAGCCGTAGCCCCTCAACCCCAGCGGGAGACCGTCTCCAGCAGCTTGGCGAGCGCCGGGCGCATCGCGCGCAGCTCGTCCAGATGCGCCCCGGACAGCGCGCGCAGCTTGGCCTCGGCCGTCCGGGTCAGCGCCAGCTTCACCCGCCGCCGGTCCTGCGGGTCGGCCACCCGCCGCACCAGGCCGGCGCCGGCGAGGCGGTCGGCCAGTTCCACCGCGCTGTTGTGGCGGATCAGCAACTGCTCGGCCAGGTCGCGCACGGTCATCGCGGCTCCCTGCGGCAGCGCCTTGATCGCCAGCAGCGCCTGGTGCTGCCGCGCGGTCAGCCCCGCCGCAGTGGCCGCCGTCTCGCTGAACGCGAGGAAGCGGCGCAGCGCGCCCCGGAACGCCGCCAGAGCCTCGTAATCGGCCCTGGTCAGAGCGGCTGGCGGCTCGGAGCGGGGAGTCGGGTCTGCCATGCGGGTGCCTGGATGGGACACACAACTATGGCACTGGCCGGCGATGCTGCGCTGCACTATATCGCGTCACGATAGGGTTTTATCGTGCGGCGGCGAGGCTTTGCGCGCGCCGACTTTCAGGGATTTGGACGAGGCGATGGCGGTTTCAGGTTCGACGGCTGGGGCCGGGGCGCGGCTCCATGCCGGGGGATTCGCGCGGCTGGGCGACTTCACCGCCGATCTGCGGGTGCTGTGGCTGGCGGCGATGAGCGTGGTGGTGGCCACGCTCGCGGTCATCGCCGGCTGGGCGATGCTGCGGCTGATCGCCCTGGTGACGAACATCGCCTATCACGGCGTCTGGAGCTTCGCCACGGCGGCGCCGTTCTCCGGCCATCTGCCGCTGTGGACGGTCGCGGTGCCGGTGGTGGGTTCGCTCCTGGTCGGCCTGATGGCCCGTTTCGGCTCGGAGAAGATCCGCGGCCACGGCATCCCGGAGGCGATGGAAGCCATCCTGATCGGCCAGAGCCGGCTGTCGCCGAAGGTCGCGGTGCTGAAGCCGCTGTCCTCGGCCATTTCGATCGGCACCGGCGGCCCGTTCGGCGCCGAGGGTCCGATCATCATGACGGGTGGCGCCATCGGCTCGCTGCTGGCGCAGTGCTTCCCGGTCACGGGGCCGGAGCGCAAGACCATGCTGGTGGCCGGCGCGGCGGCCGGCATGACGGCGGTGTTCGGAACCCCGGTCGCCTCGGTGCTGCTGGCGCTGGAACTGCTGCTGTTCGAGTGGAAGCCGCGCAGCTTCATCCCGGTGGCGGTCGCCGCCGCGGTGGCCGCCGCCGAGCGCGACCTGCTGCTGGCGCCGGCGCCGCTGTTCCCGTTCGTGGCGCACATGGCGCCGACCATGCCGGCGTTCGTCGCGTGGCTGGCGATCGGCGTGTTCGCGGGCCTGGGCTCAGGGCTGCTGACCACGATGGTCTATGCCGCCGAGGACGCGTTCGAGCGCCTGCCCCTGCATTGGATGTGGTGGCCGATGATCGGCGGCCTGGTGGTGGGCATCGGCGGCCTGATCGAGCCGCAGGCCCTGGGCGTCGGCTACGACAACATCCGCCAGTTGCTCGCCGGCAACGTGCTGCCCTGGGGGGTGGTGCTGCTGCTGGTGGTCAAGTCGGTGATCTGGTCGGTGGCCCTCGGCTCCGGCACCTCCGGCGGCGTGCTGGCCCCGCTGCTCATCATGGGCGGCGCGCTCGGAGCAGTCGCGGGAATGGTGCTGCCGCACGCCCCGGTGGGGTTCTGGGCGCTGCTCGGCATGGCCGCGATGATGGGCGGCACCATGCGCGCGCCGCTCACCGCCTGTCTGTTCGCGGTCGAGCTGACGCATGACATGGGCACCTTGCTGCCGCTGATTACCGCGTGCAGCGCCGCCTATGCGGTGACGGTGCTGCTGCTGCGCCGCTCCATCCTGACCGAGAAGGTGGCCCGCCACGGCACCCACGTCTCGCGCGAGTACCACGTCAATCCGTACACCCTGGCGCGGGTGTCCGACGTGATGGTGCGCACCGTCGAGACGCTGCCGACCACCATGAAGGTGGCCGAGGCGATCGCCTTCTTCCTGGCCCCGCGGCCGCGGCACAAGAGCTATCCCGTGCTGGAGGAGTCCGGCGAGGTCGTGGGCCTGATCAGCCGGGCCGATATCCTGCGCTGGAGCGGGCAAAAGCTGGACGGCGGCCGCACGCTCGGCTCGCTGCTGGTCGGGCGCGACGTGCTGGTGGGCTATGCCGACGAGATGGCCGAGCAGCTCATCGAGCGCATGGTGGCCGGCGATGCCGGGCGGGTGCCGATCCTGGACCCCGCCACCGGCAAGCTGGTCGGGCTGGTGGCGCGCAAGGATCTGCTGCAAGTCCATGCCCGCGCGGTCGCCGACGAGCAGCAGCGCACGGTGCTGATGCGCTGGCGGCGGGTGCGCACGCCGCCAGCGCTGCCCGCGCCGCAGGCGGCAGCCGACTGAAAGCGGAAGCCTGACTGAAACAGGAAGGCTGGCCCGCGCATAACGGGCTTGCGCGGGGGCGGCGCGTTCGCTAGCCGTTCCGGGTTGTTCGCAGCGGGAGCTAGGGTGATGGGCTACAGGGTCGCGGTCGTCGGCGCCACCGGGGCGGTCGGGCGCGAGATGCTGAAGACGCTGCACGAGCGCGGCTTTCCGGTCGACGAGGTGATCGCGCTCGCCTCCGGCCGCTCGGCGGGGACGGAGATCTCGTTCGGCGAGAAGCAGGTGCTGCGCTGCAAGACGCTGGACACGTTCGACTTCAAGGGCGTCGACATCGGCCTGTTCAGCCCGGGCGCCGCGGTCTCGGCGGTCCACGCGCCGCGCGCGGCCGAGGCTGGGTGCATCGTCATCGACAACACCAGCCAGTTCCGCATGGAGCCGGACGTGCCGCTGGTGGTACCCGAGGTCAATCCGCAGGCGCTGACCCGCATCCGGCGCGGCATCGTGGCCAATCCGAATTGCTCGACGATCCAGATGGTGGTCGCGCTGAAGCCGCTGCACGACCGCTGGCGCGCGCGCAGGGTGGTGGTGTCCACCTATCAGAGCGTGTCCGGCGCCGGGAAGGAGGGCATGGACGAGCTGTTCTCCCAATCAAAGGGCAGCTTCGTGAACGATCCGCCGCGCATCGAGCAGTTCTCGAAGCAGATCGCCTTCAACGTGATCCCGCACATCGACCGCTTCATGGAGGACGGGTTCACCCGCGAGGAGTGGAAGATGGCGGTCGAGACCCGCAAGATCCTCGACCCCGACATCGCGGTGATGGCGACCTGCGTGCGGGTGCCGGTGTTCATCGGCCATGCCGAGGCGATCACCGTCGAGTTCGAGCACCCGGTCAGCGTGTCCGAGGCGCGGCTGCTGCTGCGCGACGCGCCGGGCGTGCAGTTGGTCGATACCGCGGAGGATGGCGGCTACGTGACGCCGCTGGACGCGCAGGGCGAGGACGCGACCTTCGTGAGCCGGCTGCGCCGCGACCCGACCGTGGCCAATGGGCTGGCGTTCTGGTGCGTGTCGGACAACCTGCGCAAGGGGGCGGCGCTGAACGCGGTGCAGATCGCCGAGCATCTGGTGGCGATGGGCGCGCTGGCGAAGCGGGCGGCGTAGCCGGCGCGGTCGCTCGCGACGCGGGTTCAGGCGGGATGGCGCCGTCGTGCCACCGCCAGCACGGCGATGATGATGACGCCGGTCACGACATAGCGCCAGCCTGCGGCGACGCGCATCACGTTCAGCATGGTGACGACCAGGTCGAGCAGCACCGCGGCGCCCCAGACGCCGGCGACCGCCGCCTGGCCGCCGGCGATGCTGGTGCCGCCCAGCACGACGACGGCAATCGACATCAGCAGATAGTCCTCGCCCATGTTCAGCGACGCGCCGCCGGAGTAGGCCGCGAGCAGCAGCCCGCCGATCGCCGCCAGCAGCGCCGACAGAAGATAGACGCCGGCCAGCGTGCGGCTGACGCGCAC
Source organism: uncultured Pseudomonadota bacterium (assembly GCA_963758455.1). Lineage (GTDB taxonomy): Bacteria > Pseudomonadota > Alphaproteobacteria > Acetobacterales > Acetobacteraceae > CAVRQM01. Next base: position 188,898 of record CAVWVK010000002.1, read on the forward strand.
GCCCGCCAGATAGGCGGCGCGCGGATTCTGGCCCACGGCCAGGATCGAGCGGCCGAACACCGACCGGCGCAGTCCCGCGGCCACCAGCCCCGCGGCCACGATCAGCACCAGGGCGATCACCGGGATGCCGAGCACCCGCGCCGCGGTGAATTGCACCAGGGCCGGCGCCGGCTTGGCGGTCGAGCCGCTGGAATAGGCGACAGCCACCGACTGGATCACGAACCCGGCCGCCAACGTCCCGATCATCGGCGGGATCAGCAGGCCCTGGATCAGCACGACGTTGGCGATGCCGGCGGCCAGCCCGACGCCGATCGCGGCACCTATCCCGGCCGGCAGCCCGGCATCGGATCCCTGCATCATGCCCATGCCCAGATAGCCGGCCAGCGTCATCACCGCCGGGATCGACAGGTCGATGTTGCCCGGCCCGGCGCTGATGACCAGCAACTGACCGAGCCCGACGATGACGAAGAAGGTGGCGAACTGCAGCGCCACCGAAAGCGTGGCCAGCGCGCCGCGCTCGACGGTCGCCAGCGTCGCCAGCCAGACGATGGCGGCGCCGACGAACGACCAGATCCACGGGTTGCGATCCAGCCACGCGCGCGCACCCCGCGTTCTCATCTCGCGGCGCTCATCGGCGGCGTGGCCGGATCAGCACGCGCAGGCCGAGCACGACGATCAGCAGGCCGCCCTGCACGCTGAGCTGCCAGTCCGTCGAGATGTTCAGAAACGACAGCAGCGAGCCGGTCAGCAGCATGATCGCGGCACCGATCATGGCCCCCGCCGGCGAGACGATGCCGCCGAAGAACTCGCCGCCGCCGACGATCACCGCCGCGATCGAGATCAGCGTGTACTGCGTGCCGACATTGGCGTCCCCGCTGGTGTTCATCCCGGTCAGCGCCAGCCCGGCCAGGATGCCCATGACGCTGGCCGTGCCATACAGCACCATCCGGCCCCACAGCAGCGACCAGCCGGCGCGCTCCACCGCGCGCGGGTTGCCGCCCATCGCGCGCAGCACCGCGCCGTACGAACCCCGCATCAGCCACAATTCGCCAACGCCGCCGAGCACCAGCAGTACCAGCAGCGGCAGCGGCACCAATGGCGGCTGCCAGCCGGTGATGGCGGCCAGCCAGGCCGGCGCCATGCCGCCCGGCGAGGGCAGCAGCAGCAGCGCCAGGCCGAGCCAGATGAACGACGCGCCGAGCGTCACCACGATCGACGGCAACTGCCGCAGATGCACCAGCGCCCCCATCCCGGCATAGGCCAGCACGCACAGCGCCAGCGCGCCCGCGCCGAGCAGCGGCGAGCGGCTCAGCAGCGTGGCGGCGATGCAGTTGACCAACGAAATGAACGGGCCGATCCCGAGGTCGATGTCGCCAAGCGCGATCACGCAGAGCTGGGCCAGCGAGGCGAACGACAGCGGCAGCGCGAAGCCCAGCAGCAGCGACAGGCCGAAATAGCTCATCGTGCGCGGCTGGCGCAGGAAGATCAGCGCCAGGATGGCGATCAGCGCCACCGCCGGCAGCACCATGCGCATCTGCCCGCCGGTTGCCGCGCGGACCCGCCGGCCGGTCAGGCTGGTCGCCGCCTCACTCGCCAACCGGCGCGCCCTCGCGGAACGAGGAACGGATCACCCGTTCCTCGGTCAGATCGGCGCGCGCGATCACGTCGGTGATGCCGCCCTGGTAGAACACGTACACACGATCGCAATTCGCCAGCTCGGCATTCTCGGTGGTGTACCACAGGAAAGCCCGGCCGCCCTGGGCCTGGCGCCGCACATGCGCGTAGAACTCGCCCTTGGTGCCGACATCGACGCCGCGCAGCGGATCATCGAACAGCACGATGTCGGCGCCGGCGGCAAAGGCGCGGGCGACCAGCGCCTTCTGCTGGTTGCCGCCGGACAGGTCGGTGATCGGGTTGTCCATGTCGGGCGTGCGGATGGCCAGCCGGTCGCGCCAGTCCGCGGCAAGCCGTGCCTCGGCATCCAGGCTTATCAGCCCGAAGCGGCCAAGCCGCGGCAGCGAGCCGATCGCCACGTTCTCGGCCACCGACCACAGCGGAAACACGCCCTCCGACTGCCGATCGCCGCTGACATAGGCGACCGAGCCGCGCACCGACAGTCCGTGCCCGCCATGTCGGGGAGCGCGATGCCGGGCCGCCGCGAAGATGCTCAGCAGCAGCTCGCGCTGGCCATGCCCGGCCAGCCCCGCCAGCCCGACCACCTCGCCCGCGTGCAGCACCAGGGGGGTGGCGCGCGTCGTGTCATGCACGCGCGCGGTGGCGTCGTCGCCCACGGGGCCGCCCGCGGCGGCGGCGGCCGGCGCCTCCGCGCGCACCATTCCCATCATCTCGATGAGATGCTGCTCGGACAGTCCGGCGGCGGCGCCGCTGCCCACGACCTTGCCATCGCGCATCACCGCGACTTCGTCGGTATGGGTCAGAACCTCGGCCAGCCGGTGCGAGATGAACGCGCAGGAAATGCCGCGCGCGCGGGCCCGGTGGGTGTAGCGCAGCAACTGCTCCGCCGCGCGGGCGTCGAGCGAGGAGGTCGGCTCGTCCAGGATCACCAGACGCGGCGCCGTGTCGGTTTCGGTGAAGGCGCGCGCCGTCTCGACCATCTGCCGCTCGCCGATCGGCAGCTCGCTGACCAGGCGATCCGGGTCGATGGCGTGGCCCGGAAAAATATCGTCCAGCATGTCACGGATCAGCGCCCGGGCGCGACGCCGCCAGCCGAAGCCGCGCAGCCGGTGATGCATGACGCGGACATTCTCGAACACGCGCAGATTGGGCGACAGCGACAGTTCCTGGAACACGCAACGGATGCCGAGCGCGTGCGCCCGGCGCACGTCGTAGCCGCCGGTGACATCGCGCCCCGCCACCGCGATGCTGCCGGAATCGGCGGCCAGCGTGCCGGCGAGAACCTGCATCAGCGTGGACTTGCCGGCGCCGTTATGGCCGACGACGCTGAGCATCCGGCCGGAGGGGATCGTCAGATCCACCCCGGCCAGCGCCTGCACCGCCCCGAAGCGCCGCGACAGGCCCCTGAGTTCGACGAAGGCGGGGGCCGGCTCCGGCAAGCTCAGGCCCCGCCCGGCTCCGGCGATGCCGGCAGGGCGGTATGGGCGGCATTCGCGTCGATCAGTTTTTCCGTCCACGCCTGCGAATAGACGGGCGTCGCCACCCCGCCTTGCGGGACCGCCTTCAGCCAGGCGTCAAGCTGATCGGGCTGGATCACCAGCAACGGCACCTGCACCATTTTCGGCACGGCCTTGCCGGCGAGCGCCTGCTGCGCCACCCAGAACGCGATCGACGCGCAGCCGGGCGCGGAGGACAGCGAGAAGGTCTGATAGCCGCCGGCCTGCCCCTCAAGCTGCTTCCACAGCGCCAGCTCGTCCTGGCGGTTGCCCATGATGATGAGCGGCGTCTTGCGGCCGGCTTCCTTGAAAGCCTCATAGACGCCGTAGCCGTCGCCGCCCTGCGTCACCACGGCATCGACCGGCGGCAGCGTCGGCAGCACGCCGGCGACTTCCTTCTGCGCGATGCTCTGGGTCCAGTTGCCATGCACCGACCCCACGATCTTCAGCCCGGGATATTTCTTGATCTCCTCGTTGACGCCCTGGTCGATGTCGGTGTCCACCGACGTGCCGGCGATGCCGCGGATCTCGAGGACGTCGCCCTTGCCGCCAAGCTGTTTCGCGACGTAATCGACCTCCTGCCGCCCCATCGCCGTATAGTCGTAGGCCACCTTGTAGGCGCAGGGCGCGGTCGCGAGGCTGTCGAACACCACCACGGTGATGTGCGCCTGGCAGGCCTGCTGGATGACGCCGTTCAGGGCGGTGGGCGAGGCCGCGTCGATCACGATCGCGTTCCAGCCCTCCAGGATCAGGTTCTGGATCTGGCTGGCCTGCTCCGGCGCCGAGTTGTTGGAATTGACCACCTTCGCCTTGGCGATGATGTGTTGGCCGATCGCCTGCCTGCTCGCCGCATCCCAGGTCTTCAGCATCTGCTGGCGCCAGGTGTTGCCGGCGTAGGAATTGCTGAGCGCAATTCCGTCCGAGGCGGTGTCGCCGGCCGCGATGGCCGGGCCGCCAAGCATCGCCACGGCGACGGCCGCCGCCGCCGCGCACACTGTCACGCTGATCCGGATCATTAACGTTCCTCCCCCGACCTTGTCGGGCCGAGGATAACCCAACGCCGCGCCCTCGCAAGCGACCGTCATGTGCCGCCGCCGGCTCCCAACGCGCGGCCTCGACCGGTCAGGGCGGCATCAGCCGGCCCGAGGCGCGATGAGTTCAGAAGAACAGCGCGAAGACCGCGAGCGCGATCGCGTACAGCCCGAGTATCGCCGCCGTGCCGCCGATGTTAACCGGGTCGGTGATCCGGTTCGGCGCGCCCAGCCACCAGGCGAAGCGTTGGCTGGTCCAGGGCACGAGGTAATTCAGCAGGATCACGCTGACGACGTTGCCGACGAACAGGGCCAGCCAGAACGGCATCCCGAGGCCCTTCGACAGCAGCGGGGTCTGCACCCAGACGCCGAACAGAAAGACCACCGGATAGAGCAGCGACAGCACCAGCATGTTCTGCCGCCAGGCCGGCGGCCGGCCGGCGGCGCCGCCGATCTGGAACCACTGGTCGAAGCCGGTGCGGGCCAGACGCAGATGCACCTCGTCGGTGAAGTCGCCTGCCTCGCCCAGCAGTTTCTGCCGCGCCGGGGAGGCGAGCCAGGATTGCAGGTTCGCCTCGGTGTCGAAACGCAGGATCGCCAGCCAATCCTCCTGCACGCCGGGGATCGGCGGCTCGAAGCGATAGCCCTGGAAGCCGTCGGCACGCGCCTGTGCCGCGGCCATGCGCTGCTCCCAGCGGCGATAGACGTCTTCCTTGCCCGGCTTGATCCTGGTGGAAATGATCGCCGAGACCGGCGACGGCATGGCGCCGGTCTCGCCGTCGGTGAGCAGGTGGATGTCATCATTGCCGACCAGCATGTCGTGCGCGTCCTGCACCAGTTGCAGGCGCTGCTCGGAATGCAGCCAGGACAGGGCCGACGCGGCGCTGGTGAAGCGTTGCAGGATCACCCAGTCCATCTGCACCGGCGGGCTGGGCGGCATCACCGATTGCTCGACGAAGCCCGGGAAGGCGGCGGCGACGCCGCCGATCCGCTCCTGCCAGGCGGCGAAGGCGACCTCATGCCCTGGCCGGATGCGGGTCTGCGTCACCACGGTCACGCGCGGCGCGGCGGATGCGGCGGGGCGCGCCGGCTCCGGCACGGATAGCTGAGCGGTCATTCGGCGGCTTCCGCCAGGGCGGGCACCGCGGCGAGGGCCGCGAAGATGCGGTCCGGGGTCAGCGGCAGATGCGCGAAGCGCACGCCGGTGGCGTTGGCGACCGCGTTGGCGATCGCCGGGGCGACGGCGTTGATGGCGCATTCGCCCTGCGACTTGGCCCCCATCGGACCGATGGCGTCGTAGGTGTCGGCGAACACCACGTCGCTGGGCGGCACGTCGGCAAAGGCGGGAATGTGGTAGTTGCGCAGCGCCGCGTTCACCATCCTGCCGTGGTCGTCGTACACCATGTGCTCGGTAAGCGCCCAGCCGAAGCCCATGGCGATGGCGCCGTCGATCTGGCCGCGACACTGCATCGGATTAATCAGGCGGCCGATGTCAGCCGCGTGGACGCTGTGCAGGACGCGGATCTCGCCGGTCACGCGATGCACCGCCACGCGCGCGCCCTGCACGTTGAAGGCGACGGTGCGGGGCGACAGATAGGCCTTGCGCTTGGCCTCGAAGCGGAAGCCCTCGGCGACGCCGGCCGCGTGCAGCTCGGCGAGCGGGATGCGCTTGGCTCCGCACACCACGTGGCCGCCCTCCAGCCGGCACTCGGCGGAGGGGACGCCGGTGAAGCGGCTGGCATAGACCAGGATGGCGTCGCGCAGCGCCGCCGCCGCGAGGCCCACCGCCTGTCCGGCGACGACGGTGCCGGTGCTGGCGAAGGTGCCGGTGTCGTATGGCGTCTTGTCGGTGTCGGCGTTGATGATCTCGACGTCGGCGGCGCGCGCGCCAAGCGCGCCGGCGGCGATCTGCTTGTGCGAGGTGACGGAGCCGTTGCCCATCTCGGTCGACCCCACGGCGAGGTGGAAGCGGCCGTCCGGCAGCATCGTCACGGTGGCGCCGGAGCGATGCTCGGTCGGCGGCCCGCATTCCAGCATCGCGAGCCCGATGCCGCTGCCCTCCAGCCATTCCGCGCCGTCGGGTTTCGGCCTACCGCCGGTCGCGAGGCGCTGCTCGACGAGATCGAGGCACTGGTCGAGCCCGTAGCTGCCGAAGCCGATGTCCGTGGGATCCTTCCAGACCGACTCGATCCAGTCGGTCGGGCGGATCATGTTGCGCCTGCGGATCTCGAACGGCGTCACCCCGATCAGGCCGGCCAGCTCGTCCATGGCGCATTCGACCGCGAAGGTCGATTGCGAGGCGCCGTAGCCGCGGAAGCCGCCGCCGGGAACCATGTTGGTGTAGACCGCGGCGCCTTCGGCCTTCCTGTTCTCGCAGCGATAGACGGTCATCGGCGCGCCGAGCGAGGCCGCCAGCGTTTCGCTGGCGTGGCCGCCATACGCGCCGGTGTTGGACACGACATGCATCTCCACCGCCGTCAGCGTGCCGTCACGACGCGCGCCGAGCTTGACCCGCGTGGTCATCTGATGCCGGGTCGAAGCGGAGGTGAACTGCTCCTGGCGCGTGTACTCCCACATCACCGGCCGGCCAAGGCGCATGGTCGCCAGCGCGCACAGATCCTCGACGAGAAACTCCTGCTTGCCGCCGAAGCCGCCGCCGACCCGCTCGGTGAACACATGGACGTCCTGCGCGGGCAGGCCGAACAGGTGGCACAGCTTCTGCTTTGCGATGAAGGGCGCCTGCGAGCTGGTGCGCACATGCAACCGGCCGGCGGCGTCCTGCCAGGCGACGGCGCCGTGGGTTTCCAGATGCACGTGCTGCACGCGCGACGTGGAGTAGGTACGCTCATGCACCACGTCCGCCGCCGCGAAACCGGAGGCGACGTCGCCGATCTCGCCGCCGATCTCGACATAGACGTTGCGGCGGGCGGTGGGTTTGTCCGGGTGCAGCACCGGGGCCTCGGCCGCCATCGCCAGCACCGGGTCGAACACCGCCGGCAGGAGGTTGTATTCCACATCGAGCATCCGGCACGCGGTTTCCGCCGCACCTTCGGTCTCGGCCACGACCGCGGCGACGCGCTGGCCCACGAACCGCATGACGTTGTCGAGCATGTAGGTGTCGTCGGGATCGACCAGGTGGTCTTCGTGCGTCGCCGTGCTGTACAGGCGGCGCGGCACGTCTTGCCAGGTGTAGATGGCGACCACGCCGGGTACGCCGAGAGCGCGGGTGCGGTCGATGCTGACAATTTCCGCGTGCGCGTGCGGCGAGCGCAGCACCTTCAGGTGCAGCATTCCCGGCATGTCGAAATCCAGCGTGTAGCGCGCGGCGCCGGTGACGATGCCCTCGCCGAACGGATTGCCCAGGCTGGCGCCGCAGGCGGACCCGGCCACGTCGGCCTCGGCGCTGCCGATGCCGTGCAGCGCGTCGGCGATGGAGCGGTAGCCGGTGCAGCGGCAAAGGTTGCCCTTCAGCGAGCGCGGCAGGTTGGCGCGCTGGGCGTCGTCGAACGAGGCGGCGGTCATAATCATGCCGGCCGAACAGAAGCCGCACTGGAACGCCTGCGCGTCGAGGAACGCCTGCTGCATCGGGTGCAGGCCATTCTTGGCCGCATCGCCGGCGGTCGCGGCGAGGCCTTCGATGGTGGTGATCTCGCGGCCTTCGGCGCGGAACGCCGGCATCAGGCAGGAATGCACTGGCGTGCCGTCGATCCACACCGTGCAGGCGCCGCAATCGCCCGCGTCGCAGCCCTTTTTCACGCCCTGGCAGCCGTGTTCGCGCAGGAACGTGCGCAGGCACTGGCCAGGGTTGGGATCGGCCGAAAGCAGCTTGCCGTTGATCGTGGTTTTCATTGGGATACCGATGTCAGGAGGGATCTTTGGCCAGCTCGGCCCGGATCTGCTCGGCGAAATACAGGCTGACGTGCCGCTTGTACGCGGGCGAGCCGTTGACGTCGTCAAACCACGCATCATCCGGCACCTGCGCCTCGATGGCCGCGCGCACCGCGGCGGCGGTCGGCGCGGCGGCGAAGCGGATCTGCACTGGGCGCGGGGTCGCCGCCGTGATGGTCAGCAGCAGCCCGCCCGCATCGTCGCGCGTGCCGATCACCAGGGCGGCGGAGCGGCCGTATTGCGTAAGCGTCGCGCGACGCAGCGCGAAACGCTTGCCGAGTGCGGTGGCCGGCAGGTGGATGCTGCGCAGCAGCTCGCCCGGCAGCAGCACGTTGGCGTGGTCGCCGGTGACGAAATCCGTCGCGGCGACGGTGCGCGGCGCCGCGCCGCGCGGCCACAGCGTGAACACGCCCTCCAGCGCCACGACCAGCGACGTCATCGCGCCGGCCGGCAGGGACATGCAGATGTTGCCGCCCACAGTCGCCGCGTTCCATATCTTGAAGGACGCCAGCAGCGACTCGCAGCAGGCGAGCAGCAGCGGTTGCGCGCGCCAGGTCTCCGGCCCCTTGAAGCGGGCGAGTTCGGCGATGCGGCAGGTGGCGGCGATCTCCAGCCCCGCCGACGAGACGGTGAGCGCGGGCCAATTAAGCCGTTCCAGGTCGATCAGCGTGTCGGTGGCGAATTGCGGCTCGGAAAACAGCCAGGTGCCGCCGCCGAGCCAGGCGTAGCCCGGCCGCCAGGGGCCGATCTCCTCGACCGACGACGGTCTGCGGACGCCAGTGATGGTGTTGAGGTTCATTGTCTCAGTGACCTGCTATGGAAGATCGGCCTATGGGAGATCGGCAAGCGAGACGGGACCGGGACCGGGCGTGATGAGGGTCGGCCATTGGTGCGAGCCGAACGGCACCGCCGGAGGCAGCGAGGGCGCGATGCCGCGCTGCTTGTCATCGGCCAGGATCGCCTGACGCGCGTCGCCGCCCATCAGCTCGTAGTCCATCACGCCGTAATTGCCGAAGAACAGCGACCCGACCGTGCGATCGGCGATGATGCGGGTGAGCGACTCCAGCATGTCGGCGGGCGTGCTGGTGAACGAGATCGTCTCGATCAGCAGCAGCCGGCTGTTGATCGCGTCGGGCGGGAAGTACTGCGCGAGGACGCTGAACAGCACGTTGTTCTGCCGCGCCACGTAGATGGTGTTGCTGGCGGCGTAGGTCTTGTCCCAGTCCGGACCAAGCATCTGCTTCCACCCGGCGATCACGCCCATCCAATGCGCCACCTGGGTATGTGCCGCGGCGGCGATGACGATCTTCAGGTCCGGCGCCTGCGATTTCGCGAAACCCTGCAACGCGGCGAGGGTCACGACGCCTTTGGCCGCCGCCTCGTCCATGAAGGCAATGTTGTTCTGCAGGATCGTCTTGCTGGTCGCCCGCCAGGCGGGCGACATGTCGACGAGGTCGATCCCCTGCATCGCCGACTGCATCTGACTGCGGTAGGCCAGCAACGCGGCCCGCCAGGACTGGTCGGCGGGATTGTCGAGATAGGGCGTCACGATCTCCGCCAGCGCCATGGTGCTGTGGCCGACCGATTTCAGCAATTGGTAGGCCATCGGCACCGCCGGCGCCTCGATCGGCGGCAAACCGGGGCGGTACAGCAGAAAGCGTCCGCCGGCGCCGGAGAACATGCCGAGGATGACGGGATGCTGGGCAAGGATGTTGCGCTGGAACACCTTGCTGGCGTTGCCGTACAACTCGAACATGGCGGTGTTCAGCGCCACCACGTTGTGTGTCGCGGTCTCGGCGGGGGTCGTGCTGGTCATGCCCGCGATGGGGCGCAGATAGTCCGGCGGCTCGGCCGCCCGGGCCAGCGGCGCGACGGCCAGCGGCGCGACGGCCAGCGCGGCGACTACCGTAATGACCGAATAAGCGAGCCGCCTGCGACGTTGGCTATACATGGCCACGGTCCGTCCCAATCGGCATTAGATGCCGATGAGTAATCAAAACCAGCATCACGGCAGTCTCGCCCCCAGTTCTTGCAGTATTGATGGCGGAACTTCCGCTTCATTGCAATGGCAGACTTGGGGCGGTGCGACGGGCGCTTCGGCAGTACGCCGTCGCCCGTCCGCGCCACGCGGGGCGCGGACGGGCGACGGTCGGCTTGGGCACGGCCAGCGCGGTCTATTCCGCCTGCCGTAAGACGAAGGCCAGGCGGCTCCCGGTTCTCAGAACTTGAACTCGCCGACGTTGCGCGGCGTCACGATCACCGCTGGTCCCAGCACCACCTCGCCGTCCGCCCCGACGGTGTACGAGCCGAGGCGGCCCGCGTCGAACTTGTCGCCCTGCTTGCCGGAGATCTTGCACGCGGCAAGCGCCTGCGCGGCGTAGTACGTCAGGTAGCCAAGATCCTTGACGTTCCACCAGATGTCCTGCACCGCGCCGGACTCGATGTATTTGCGGATCAGCGTCGCGGGCGCCAGTCCCGTCAGCTTGATGCGTCCCAGCATTCCCGCCTGGTCCAGCGCGCGCGCCGCCGCCGGCAGGCCGATGCCGGCCGGGACGATGATGCCCTTCAGATTTGGAAACGCCTGCACCAGCGCCTGCGCCTGCTGCTGGTTCACCTGCTCGCTTTCCTCGCCATAGGCGACCTGCACCAGATGCAGCCCCTTCAGCGCCGGGTCCGAGGCCAGCCGCGACTTCATCGCGGCGATCCAGGCGTTCTGGTTGGTGGCCGTTGGCGTGGACGACAGGATCGCGAAATCGCCGGTGTTGCCCAGCATCTGCGCCATGCTGTCCAGCATCATCTTGGCCAGGCTCGGGCCGGTCGCCTGGTTGATGAACAGGCTGCGCGCCGACTTCGCCACGTCGGAATCATAGCTGATGACGCGCACCCCCTGTGCCGCCGCCCGCTTCAGCGCGGGGGCCACCGCGTTGGCGTCGTTGCCGGAGATCGCGATGACGCCGACCTGCTGGGACACCAGGTTGTTGATGAACTCGATCTGCGCCTCGGCCGTGGCCTGGCTCGGGGCTTCCTGCACCACCTTGCCGCCGATCTGCTTGGCCGCCTCCTCGGCGCCGGTGCGCGCCACCTGAAAATACGGATCGGTATCCAGCTTGGGCAGGAAGCCCACCGTCACCGGCTGGCGGGCGCAATCCGCCGCCCGCGCCGCCTGGCCGGTCAGCCCCAGCGCCGCCGATGCCGCGATGGCAAGGCACTCGCGTCGGCCCATCGTGCTCATATCGTCTCCTCCCGTCCGATTGTTTTATCATTCTCCGGCACGTCACGGCCCGGCGGCCGGATCATCCGGCCCAGCACCGCCTGCGTCGCATTGCCGATCAGCAAGGTGCCGATCAGCAGCAGCCCGATCGCCGTGCCCTGCGCATCGCCGCCGATGCGGCTCAGGCCCAGCACGTTGCGCAGCACCGCCACCAGCACCAGCGCCCACAGCACACCGGTCATGGTGCCGCGGCCGCCGAACACGCTGACGCCGCCCAGCAGGGCGACCGTGATGACATCCAGCTCCATGCCCACGGCGTTGTCGGCGCGCGCGTTCGACAGGCGGGCGGTGAAGACGATTCCGGCAATCGCGCATACCACGCCGGAAGCGACGAACAGCGCAAGCCGCAACCGCGGCACATGCACGCCGGAATACAGCGCCGCCGCCGGATTGCCGCCCAGCGCGTAGATGCGCCGCCCGGTCGGCGTGTGCTGCAACAGGATCGCGAACAGCGGCGCAAGCACCAGGAACGGCACCAGGGTCCAGGGCACCGGCGACCGCCCCACCGTGTCGATGCCGAAGTTCGTCAGCGCGTCCGGCAGCACGTTGACCGACGCGGTGCCGAGCAGCACGTAGCCGATGCCGCGGAACAGCGCGAGCGTGCCCAGCGTCACCACCAGCGACGGCAGGCCGAAGCCCGTCACCAGCAGGCCATTGAGCAGGCCCGCCGCCGCGCCGACGCCGAGCACCACGACGATGGCGGGCGCCAGCGGCCAGCCGGCCTGGATCAGCACGCCCAGCACGACGCTCGACAGGGCGAGCGTGCTGGCCACCGACAGGTCGATCTCGCGCGCCACGATCAGCAGCACCATCGGCAGCACCAGCAGCGCCCGCTCTGAAATCCCGGCGGCCGCCTGCGAGATGTTGAAGCTGGTGGCGAAATGCGGCACGCGGGCGACCGCGAAGGCAATCAGCGCCAGGGTCGCCAAGGCCAGCGCGCCGACCCAGCCGAGGCCGCGGACGCGCGCCACGACGCCGGTCACGGCCGGGATGCCGCAAGCCGGCCGGCGCGGGCGGCGATCAGCGCATCGGTCATCACGGCCAGCAGGATCACCAGGCCGTAGACGCCTTGCAGCCACAGCGGATCGACGCGCACCAGGGTCAGGCCGTTGCGGATCACCAGCAGCGTGACCGCGCCCAGCGCCACGCCCAGCACCGTGCCGGAGCCGCCCCGGATCGCGACGCCGCCCACCACCACCGCAGCGATCACCGTCAGCTCGTACCCGGTGGCCACGCGCGCATCCACGGTCGCGTAGCGCGATGCCCACAGCGCGCCGTCGAACCCGCCCAGCAGGCCGGCGAGGGCAAAGCTCCACAGCAGCCGGCGGCGCACCGGAATGCCCAGCAGTGCTGCGCCTTCCGGGTTGGAGCCGATGGCGAACAGCTCGCGCCCGGCCGGCAGGCGATGCAGGCAGAAGGCCGCGAGGGCCATCACCGCGATCGCGATCAGCACCACCGCGGGCACGCCGCCCGGCCGCGCCGTGGTGAAGTCGAGCCAGGCCTGCGGCACCTGGTCGGCGCTGATCTGATGGCCGCCGGCGCCGAGGCTGACCAGGCCGCGGAACACCGACAGCGTGCCGAGCGTCACCACGATCGACGGCACGCGGCCGAGGGTCACGACCGCGCCGTTCAGCAGGCCGCAGCCGAGCCCGGCCGCGCAGGCGACCAGCAGGCCGCCGGCCACCCCCATCGCCGGATGCGCGTGCAGCAGGCTGGCGGCGACGTAGGCCGACAGACCGATCACCGAGGCCACCGAAAGGTCGATGTTGCGGGTGACGATCACCATCGCCTGCGCCACGGCGACCAGCACCAGCAGCGCCGCGTCGATGGCCACCGCGTCGAGGTTGGCCGCGCCCAGCATCCGCGGGTTGATCGCCTCGATCGGCAGCGCCACGGCGAGGATGGCGACCACCAAGCCCAACTCCCGCCGCGCCAGCAGCCGGCGCCACGCGCTGTCGGGCCGGGCGAGGCGGCGCCTTGTCCTGGCGACCCGCCGTGCCGGGCAGGCGCGCCGCGTCGCCCGCGTCCGTCGCCGCGGCGATGATCCGTTCCGGGGTCGCCTCGGCGGCGGTCATCGCCGCGACCATGCGCCCCTCGCGCAGCACCACGATGCGGTCGCACATGCCGAGCAGCTCGGGCAGTTCCGAGGAGATCAGCAGGATCGCCAGCCCCTCGCGCGCGAGGTCGGCGATCATCGCGTGGACCTCCGCCTTGGTCTGCACGTCCACGCCTTGCGTCGGCTCGTCCAGGATCAGCACGCGCGGCCGCGTGGCCAGCCATTTCGCCAGCACGACCTTCTGCTGGTTGCCGCCGGACAGCGTGGCGACGCTCTGCCCCCAGCCGTGAAAGCGCAGCCGCAGGCGCCGCAGCGGCGGCTCGGCCAACGCCAGTTCGCGGGCGCGGCGGACCAGGCCGAGCGGCGCCGCCTGGCCGATCACCGTCAGCGTGGCGTTGACCAGCACCGCGAACTCCATCACCAGGCTCTGGCCGATGCGGTCCTCGGAGACGTAGCCGATGCCCGCCGCCATCGCGTCGCGCGGCGAGGCGAAGCGCACGGCCGCGCCGCCGACATGCAGCGTGCCCGCGGTCGACCGGTCGACGCCGAACAGCACCCGCGCGACCTCGGTGCGTCCGCTGCCGACCAGGCCGCCGAGGCCCACGATCTCGCCGGCCCGCAGCGTCAGCGAGATATCGGCGAAGGCGCCCTCGCGCGACAAGCCCGCCGCCTCCAGCAGCACCGGGCCGGCCTGGTGGGTGCGCGGCGGATACAACGCCGAGAGCGGGCGGCCCACCATCAGCGCGATCGCCCGTTCGCGCGGCAGCCCGGACGCCGGTTCGACGCCCACCAGGCGGCCGTCGCGCAGCACCGCGACGCGATCGGCGAGGCGGTAGATCTCCTCCATGCGGTGACTGACGAACAGGATCGCGACGCCCTGCCGGCGGAGCGTGTCGGCCACCGCGAACAGCCGTTCCACCTCGCGGCTCGACAGCGCGGCGGTCGGTTCATCCATGATGAGCACGCGCGCCCGCAGCGACAGCGCGCGTGCGATCTCCACCAGTTGCTGCTCGGCGGTGCGCAGCAGACCCAGCTTCGTCTCGGGGCGCCGGTCAAGCCCGACCGCCGCCAGCAGGCCGCGCGCCTCGCGCCGCATCGCGGCGTGGTCGAGCAGCCCGGCCGCGTTGGTGGGCGCGTGGCCGAAGAACAGGTTCTCGTAGATCGGCAGATCCGGGAACAGCCCGGGATGCTGGTGCATCACGGCGATGCCGCGACGCTGCGCGTCCTGCGGCGAAGCCAGCGCCACCGGCGCGCCGCCCAGCACGACGGTGCCGGAATCGGGGCGATGGACGCCGGCCAGCAGCTTGACGCAGGTGCTCTTGCCGGCGCCGTTCTCGCCGAGCAGCGCCAGCACTTCGCCGGCGTGCAGGCCGAACGTCGCCGCTTGCAGCGCCACGACGCCGCCGAACGTCTTGCCGGCGTGGCGCAGGCCCAGCACGGCGGCGGAAGCGGGGGCGGGGGCGGCCACGCTCACAGCGTCTTCAACATCCCGCCATCCACGAAATAGGCGGAGCCTACCGAGTAGCTGGCGCGCTCGGAGCACAGGAAGACGAAGAAATGCGCCACCTCCTCCGGCGTGGCGAAACGGTCGATCGGCGCGTGTTCGCGCGCGACGCCCTGCAAATGCGCTTCCCAGTCGCCGCCGATGCCGGCGGTAAGCTGCTTGGCGGTCTTGATCCAGTCCGGCGTCAGCACCAGCCCGGGGTTGATCGTGTTGACGCGGATGCGGTCGTGGATCAGCTCGTTGGCGAGATTCTTCGAGAACATCGCCAGCGCCGCCTTGGTCACGTTGTAGATCGGCTCATACGACAGCGGCTGCGTGGTGCAGACCGAGCCGTTGTGCAGGATCACGCCGCCGCCGCGGCGGCGCATCCCCGGCACCAGGCCGCGCGCCAGCCGCACCGCCGCCATGACATGCAGCTCCCAATACGCCTGCCACTTGTCGTCGGCCGCCTCCATGATCGTCTCGTTGCTGCCGGTGCCGGCGTTGTTGATGAGGATGTCGGCACCACCGAACGCCCGCTCGGTGGCGCGCACCAGGGCCGCGACCCCGTCCACCGTGGCCACGTCGCAGCAAACGGCCTCGACGCGGACGCCGTGCTGGCCGGCGATGCGCGTCGCCTGCTGTTGCAGCCGCTCCGCCCCGCGCGCCGCCAGCACCAGATGCGCGCCCTCCGCCGCCAGGCCCTCGGCCACGGCGAGTCCGATCCCGACGCTGCCGCCGGTGATGACCGCCACCTTGTCGCGCAAACCCAGATCCATCGGCGTGTTTCCTCTGCTGGCTGTTCTACGGTCGGAGATGAGCCGTGGGCGGGCGCGCTACCACAGCGCGGTCAGGGTCGGGCCGGGCGTGCCGAACCAATGCTGGTAATTCTGCTGGTAGGCGCCCGACGAAATGTACAGCGAGACGAACATGTCGAGGAACCGCACGAACTCCAGATCGCCCTTCTTCACGCCAATGGCCTCGGAGTCCGAGGTGTAGGTCTCCGGCAGGCTGACCAGGCCGGGCGTCTGCTTGGCGGCGTAATCCACCAGCGAGCTGTCCTCGATCGCCGCATCCGCCCGCTGCTGGCGCAGCAGCAGGATGGCCTGCGGGGCGAAGCTCTCGGTGTAGACGAGCTGTGCGGTCGGAACCTCGCGCTTGATGAGCGTCTCCCCGGTCGTGCCGCGGCCGACGATCACCTTTTTGCCCGCCAGGTCCTTCAGGGAATGGATGTCGGACCCGCTGCGCACCAGCAGCTTGATGCCGGTCTTGAGGTAGGGGATGGTGAAGTCGATCGCCTCGGCCCGTTCCAGCGTGGCGGTCAGGTTGGCGATGGCCACGTCGATCTGGCCCGATTGCAGCATGGCGATGCGGGTCGCGCCGACCACCTCGGTGATCTGCAACTTGACGCCGAGCGCATCGGCCAGCCGCTTGGCCACCACCACGTCGTAGCCGACCGGCTGGTTGTTGGCGTCGCGAAAGCCGATCGGCTCGCCGGTCAGGCCGATGCCGACCTTCAGCACGCCGGCGGACTGGATGTCCTCCAGCCGGCCGGCCTTGGCGGGCGCCACGGTCGCGGCGAACAGCGCGCCGGCCATCGCCAGCTTTGCGAGCAATCTCATGTCGTTTCCTCCCCATGCGGGCGCGTTGTTATGGTTCGTCAGGCCGTCGCGGCGGCCAGCCGTTCCGGAGCCGCGGCACCCGGGCGCCACAGCCAATAGTGGATCGGCCCGGTGGCGCCGATCGCGCGGACCAGATGCTGCCCGCTCGCGTCAATCGCGTGGATGACGACCGGACCAAGCTGCCCGGTGCGCAACGATTGCAGATCGGCGGCCGCCTCGGCCACCGCCTCGGTCAGCGACAACCCCATCTTCAGGTACAGCACGACGGCGCGCGCGGTTCCGGCACGGACCGTCATCTCGCCGGTATGCGTGCAGGCGCACGCGCCGTAGCGGCTGTCGGCATACGATCCCGCGCCGATGATCGGCGTGTCGCCCAGCCGGCCCGGGTATTTCCACGCCCAGCCGGAAGTGCTGGCCCCGGTGGCGATCGAGCCGGCATGATCGCGGGCGAGAAACACCGTCGTGTCGCGCACGAATTCGGGGTCCATCGCCTGCCGCGCGAGGCCGACCAATTCATGCCCCGGATTCCCGGCCAGGGCTTCGGGCGACACGCCTTGGCGCGCCAGCACTCCCTCCCAGGCCGCGCGGGTTTCGGCGACCAGCAGCTCCGTGGTCTGTGCGCCGATCTCGCGGGCGAAGCGCGCCGCGCCCTCGCCCACCAGGATTTCGTGCGGCAGGCTTTCCATCACCGCGCGCGCCACGCTGACCGGATGCAGATGCCCCTCCAGCGCGCCGACCGCGCCGCCGCGCCGCCGGTCGCCATCCATCACCGCCGCGTCCAACTGCACGGTGCCGAGGATGTTCGGCCAGGCGCCCCGCCCGACGGTCCGCACCGACAGGTCGGCCTCCACGATGCGGATGCCCGCCTCGATCGCGTCCAGCGCGGCGCCGCCGCCCGCCAGCGCCGCCGCCGCGGTCGGCACGCCTGCCGCACCCTCGCCGTTGGCCAGCAGGATCATGCGGCCGCCCTCGGATCGTGGCGCATCCGGTTGAGGAACTGCTGGATGCGCGGGTTCTGCGCGTCGCCGAAAAAGGCCGTCTTCGGCTGGTCGGCGATCACCATGCCGCCCTCCATGAAGATCACCCGGTCGGCGACGCGGCGGGCGAACTCCATCTCGTGCGTGACCAGGACCATCGTGACGCCGGTGCGCGCCAGCGTCTCGATCACCGTCAGCACCTCGGCGGTCATTTCGGGGTCGAGCGCCGACGTGACCTCATCCAGCAGCAAATGCCGCGGCTCCATCGCCAGCGCGCGGCAGATGCTGACGCGCTGCTGCTGTCCGCCGGAGAGCTGCGCCGGATATGCATCGGCCTTCTCCGGCAGTCCCACCACGTCCAGCAACGCGCGGGCGCGGCGCTCCGCCTCGGCGCGTGGACGCTTCAGCACCAGGCGCGGCGCCAGGGCGATGTTCCCCAGCACCGTCAGATGCGGATAAAGGTGAAACTGCTGGAACACCATCGAGCAGTTCTTGCGGATCTCGCGCAGCGCGGAGCGGTCGCGCACCGAGCGCCCGTCCACGCGGACGTCGCCCGATGTCGGCTGCTCCAGCCCGTTGATGCAGCGCACCAGCGTGCTCTTGCCCGACCCGCTCGGCCCGAGCAAAGCCGTGACCTCGCCTTCCGGGAACGTCAGGGAGATGCCCTTCAGCACCTCGAGAGCGCCGAACGCCTTGTGCAGCCGCTCGATCTCGATCATCGCACGGCCACCTCCCGCGCCCGCGCGAGCCAGCTCGTGCGCGACGCGAGCCGCCGCTCGGCGAAGTCAGCCAGCAGGGACAGCGGCTTGGACACGATGAAATAGCCCAGCCCCACCAGCGGCCAGACGGAGAACGGCGCCAGCGTGCGCAGGTTGAGCATCGTGCCCGCCTTGGTCAGGTCGACCACTCCGATGATCGAGACCAGCGAGGAGACTTGCAACTGCCCGACCGCGAGCGAGATGGTCGGCGGGATCATCGCGCGCACCGCCTGCGGCAGCACCACATGCGACAGGATCTGCCACGAGCCCAGCGCCGAGGCGCGCGCCGCTTCCCACTGGCCGCGCGGAACCTCCTCGATCGCCGACTGGATGATGACCGTCATGAACGCGCTGGTGTTGATCGACAATGCCAGCAACCCGGCCTGCATCGGCGAGAACTGCACGCTGGCGATCATCGGCACGCCGAAATACATCAGGAATAGCTGCACCAGCAGCGGACTGTTGCGGAACAGCTCGACATACAGTCCCGCAAGCTGCGCCAATACCGGGACGCGCGCACGCCTGACCAGCGCCAGCACGAATCCCGCCCCCGAGCCGGCGACGAAGCTGATTACGAAGACGAACAGCGTCACGCCCAGCCCGCGCAGCAGCAGCACGCCGTCGTTCAGGGTCAGCGCGGTGTTCTGGTACATCAGCGCGCCATCGCCGGCTCGGACGAACGGCGGACCCACAGCACCGAGGCCGCGTTCACCAGCCCCGACACGGCGAAGGTGAGGATGCAGTACAGCACCAGCACCAGCACATAGGTCTCGAACGGCCGGAACGTCTCCGACGCGATGTTCTCGGCACCGGACATCAGCTCGTTGACGGTGATGGTGGACAGCACCGACGTGGTGAGCACCAGGTTGACGGCGACGCTGCCGAGCGGGCGGATCGCCATGCGCATCGCGATCGGCAGGATGATCGTGCGGAACAGTTGCGCGGCGCCGAGCCCGAACGACTGGCCCGCCTCGACCAGCCCGTGATCCACGCTCTCCACGCCGGCGCGCAGGATCTCCGCCGTGCTGGTCGCCGTCGCCAGGCCGAGTGCCAGGATGCCGGTCGACAGCTCGTCGATATGGATGCCGATTTCCGGCAGGCCGAAATAGAAGAAGAATAGCTGCACGATGAACGGCGTGTTGCGGAACAGGTCGAGATATCCCGACGCTGCCCAGCGCACCGCGCGCAGATGCGAAATGCGGGCCAGCATCAACAGGAATCCGAGCACGAGGCTCAGGAGCATGGCCGCAACGGAGACCAGAGCGGTAATCTCGGCGCCCGCGATCAACAGGCCGCTCCTGTGCAGGACCGGCGTGAAGAACAGGTGCAACGATGGCCTCCCACGTGCCCGAGGCACCCGCGTGCTATGCAGACGCAGTTGCTTCGGCGACTATCGCACACGCGCGCGGTCTGTCAAATACGGGACACGGACCGCGACGCCCGCCCGCCATTCCCGCCGCGACCCGTGCGCGCCGGTGCGACGGCGCGCTCGAACGATCATGCGAATGAACGAAGGAGGAGCCGCGATGAAGTTCGAGATATGCCTGGATTCCGTGGATGGCGTGCGCGCCGCCGCAGCGTCCGGCGCGCAGCGGGTCGAGCTGTGCGCGAACCTGCTGGAGGGCGGCACGACGCCCAGCCTGGGCCTGATCCGCCGCGCGCGCGCGGTGGCGGGCATTGGGCTGCAGGTCATCATCCGGCCGCGCGGCGGCGACTTCCTGTACGACGCGGACGAGTTCGCGGCGATGCGGGTCGATGTCGAAGCGGCCAAGGCGGAGGGCGCCGATGGCGTGGTGATCGGCATGTTGACCGCGGACGGCCGCCTCGATCGCGAACGGATGGCCGAACTGGTCGCGATCGCCCGGCCGATGGCCGTCACCTGCCATCGCGCTTTCGACATGGCCCGCGACGCGGGGGAGGCGCTGGAGACGCTGATCGAGCTGGGCATCGAACGCGTGCTGACCTCCGGCCAGGAGGCCAGCGCGCTTGAGGGCTTGCCGGTGATCGCGGCCCTGGTGCGGCAGGCGGCGGGCCGGATCATCGTCATGCCGGGCGGCGGCATCACCGAGCGCAACGCCGCGCGGATCGTGCAAGGCAGCGGCGCCGAGGAGTTGCATTTCGCGGCCATGCGCCGGTCGGAGAGCGGGATGCGATTTCGGCGCGATCACGTGTTCATGGGCGGCGAGTTGCGCGCGCCGGAGTTCGCACGATCCGTCACCTCCGCCGACGCGCTGGCCGGCGTGATCGAGCGGGCCGGCGGCTGAGCGGTGGAGTGACCCGTGCGAGTCGGGACGCGCCGAGTTCTACTCGCCCGAAAATGTCGGATCGCGTTTGTCGAGGAATGCCTCGATCCCCTCCTGCCCGTCACGGCTTTGATACAGCCGCAGCAGCACCTCCTGCTCGAGGCTCTGGGCGACCGGAAGCGGCGCGTCGAATCCCTGCCGGATCAGGCGCTTCATTTCGGCCTGCGCGAGCGGGGCCAGCTTCAGCATCGCCCGCGCGCGCGCCGCGACGACCGCGTCAAGCGCGTCGTCCGCACAGCATTCGGCCGCGAGGCCCAACTGGTAGGCGCGCTCGCCGCTGATTCGCCAGCCCGCGAGCATGATGTCGGATGCGACGTGGCGCCCCACCGCCCGCGTCAGGCGCTGCGTCCCGCCGCCGCCGGGCGACAGTCCCAGGCGGCCCTCCGGCAAGCCCAGCCGCGCGCTCTCGGCGCAGATCAGCACGTCGCAGCACAGGGCGATCTCGAATCCGCCGCCCAGCGCATAGCCGCCGATCGCGGCAATGGTCGGCTTGGGCAGCGTCTCCAGCGCGTCGAACACCCGGCGGCTCTCGAACTGATAGGCTGCGAACGCGGCGTTGCGGCCGCCCCGGTATTCAGCGATGTCCGCGCCGGCCACGAAGCTGCGCCCGCCGGCACCGGCGAGCACGAGAACGCGAACCGCGCGATCGCCGGCGATCGCGTCCAGATGCCGCGCCAACATGCGGAGCATCGGCGTGGACAGCGCGTTCAGCTTGTCCGGCCTGTTGAACGTGAGGCGCGCCACGCCGGGCAACATCTCGTCGCGCAGGATCGGATCCTCGCTCATGCTTGCGCGACCGCGCCGTCGGCGACGAACCGTTCGATATCGGCCTGTGCAAAGCCGAACTCCGTGAGGATCTCGGCCGAGTGCTGGCCGATCAGCGGCGCCGGGCGGTCGATGGTCGGCGGCGTGGCGCTCATGCCGACGGCGGGTGCGACCACCTTCACGCGGCCGGCCGTCGGATGGTCGTACCAGGTGATCGCGCCGAGATGCTCGACCTGCGGATCGGCCGCCGCGCCCAGATGCGTCTTGACCTCGCCGCACCAGATGTCGACCGCGAGCATCGCATCCATCAGCTTGGCCGTGGTCCAGGAGCGGGTCAGCGCGGCAAGCCTTTCCCAGATCTCGTCGCGCTGGTCGAACAGCGTGGCGGGATCGTCATAGACCAGCAGGCTCTCGTCGCCCAGCACGCCCACCAGGCGCTTGAACGGACTCATGGCGATCGTCACCCAGCCGTCCGAGGTGGGATAGACGCCGAACGGCGCGTCCATGCCGGGATGGCCGATGCCGGAGTTCGGGCGCTGGAAATCCTGTTCGAAGTTCATCGCCATCAGCATTTCCTGACTCTGGTGCGCCAGCATCCCGGCCAGCAGGTTCACGCGCACCTCCTGCCCCTCGCCGGAGCGTTCCCGCCAGTGCAGGGCGGAGAGGATGCCGTACACCATGTTCATGGCACCGATCTGGTCCGAGAAGCCGGCGCCCACCGGCACCGGAGGCCCGTCGCCGCGCCCGGTCGCCGCCGCCAGTCCCGTGAGGCCCTGGATCAGCATGTCCTGGCCGGGGCGCTTCAGATATGGCCCGCTGGTGCCGTAGCCCGACCCCGAGCAATAGATGATGCGCCGATTGATCCGGCGGAAATCGTCGTAGCCGAAGCCCAGCCGGTCCAGCACGCCGGGGCGGAAGTTCTGCACCACGACATCGGCGGTCTCCGCCATGCG
This sequence comes from uncultured Pseudomonadota bacterium, assembly GCA_963758455.1. Taxonomy (GTDB): domain Bacteria; phylum Pseudomonadota; class Alphaproteobacteria; order Acetobacterales; family Acetobacteraceae; genus CAVRQM01. The sequence continues at coordinate 211,136 of CAVWVK010000002.1, forward strand.
GTACAGAATCGTCTTGGCGTCCGCCGTCTTCAGGTCCAGCGCCAGCGACCGCTTGTTGCGATTCCACGCGAGGAAGTTCGGGCTTTCGCTGCCGCCGACCCAGCGGTTGTTGAAGGTGAGCGTGCGGAACAGATCCCCTTGCCCAGGCCGCTCCACCTTGATGACGTTGGCGCCCATGTCGGCCAGCAACTGGGTGCAGAACGGCCCTTGCAACAGATGGCTCAGGTCGATCACGGTCACGTCGCCAAGCGCCTTGTTGGTTGCCTTGTCGGTCATGGCTGGTTGCGGCTCCCTGTTGCGGATTGCGACGGCCGGGCCGGCGCCAGGCTGCGGCGCCAGGCCGCGCGAACCTCGCCGAGCGTGACGCGCGGATCGGCGCCGCTCTCCAGCGCCGCGCGGACCAGCGACGCCGCGCGAGTCTGGAAGGCGATGTAGCCGTCGTGGCGCGGCCGCAGCAGGGCGTCGTCCACGGTGGCGATCGTGCGGCGGTAGAATCCGCCGGCGCGCGCGTTCACCCGCTCATCCTGCCACGCGGCGCGCGCCGACGGCTGGCCCTGGTGGTCGGGAATGAAACGCACTTGCGCCTCGGTCGACAGCAGCCACGCGAGATGGTCCAGCAAAGCCCCCGACGGGCGCGCGCGCCGGGTCAGCGCCATGCCGGTGCCGCCCAGCACGCTGCCGTGCCTGCCGCCAGGCGCCGCGACGGGCGCATCGTCGAAGGCCACGGCCCGCAATCCCGGGGCGACGCTGGCATAGTTCACGTACCCGTACACCAAGGGAACGAGTGCGATGGCGTCGGTCCGCGCCATCGCATCCAGCAGGCCGATCGGATTGAGGCCGGCCGTTCCCGGAGGTATCCGGGCGTGCAGCCGGGACAAAATGCCGAACGCCTCGACCCAGACCGCTTCGGCCAGCAGGTCGTCGCCTTCCGGCGCATCGCCCAACGCCGCGCAGATCGCGAACAGATGCAGGATCGCGTGGGGTCCGGCGATCGCCAGCGCCACCGGCCGGATCTCGGACAGGCGGACCACCTGCTCCCACGCGCGCGGCGGCGGCTCGGGCAGCAGATCGGGACGCGAGGCCATCACCTGCGTCGCCACGTCCAGCGGCAGCGCCCAGTGCCGCCCGGCGTAGCTGTAGCTGCGCATGGCGGGTCCGACGGTCCGCGCGTGCCACGCGGCGATCCGCTCGGCGGAAAACACCTCCTCCAGCGGCACCAGGCAGTCGATCGCCACCGCCTCTCCGAGATGCGGATGGTCGAGAACCAGCACGTCGTAGTCGCGCGCCAGCTCGCCGATCGGATGAGAACTCGAAGCCCTCCAGTCGTTGCCGATCCCAGTGCAGCAGCCGATAGCCGAGCGCCGCCACCGCGCGGTCCGCCGCCTCGGTCAGCGCCGCATGGCCGCGCGGATGATCCCAGGTCAGGCCGCGATGCGCGGAAAGGCTCGTCATGGAGCGCGCCCGCCCGCTCGTTTCCCGCTTGCGGTTTTCATGGTCGCAAGGTAATTGCACCTATGCCGGAGCGTCAAGCCGAGCCCGCCACGATCGAACGTATCGAACCGGCGCAGTACCGCGCGCCGGCGGCGGAAAAGGCGCTGGATGTGCTGGAATACATGGCCCGCTCCGCCGCAGGCCGCACGCAGACCGAGATCGCCGCCGGGGTGGGACGCTCGATCCATGAGGTCTACCGCGTCATCCAGTTGCTCGAACGGCGCGGCTACATCGCGCGCGGCGGCGCCGGCGACCGCTACGTGCTGACGCTGAAATTGTTCACGCTGGTGCATCAGTCGCCGCCTCTGGCGACATTGACCACGGCGGCGGCGGAGCCGATGCGGCGCCTGGCCGAAGCCGCGCGGCAGAGCTGCCATCTGGCAATCCTGTCCGATCGTGAAGTGGCCGTCGTGGCGCAGGTCAATTCGCCGCAGCCGATGTTCTATGGCGTGGCGCTGGGCGCGCGCTTTCCGGTGCAGGAGACCAGTTCAGGGCTGGTGCTGCTGGCCGGGCTGCCGGACGACGCCCGCGATTCCCTGCTTGCGGCGATCGCTTCGCGCGGCCAGTCCGCGCACGAGATCGCCGCGATGCGCGACCATCTCCGTCCGGTGCTGGAGCGCGGCTTCGATGTGCGCCCGTCGATGATGGTGCCGGGGGTGGTCAATGTCTCGTTCCCCGTCAGGAACCATCGCGGAGCGACCGTGGCCGCGCTGACGGTGCCGTTCCTGCCAGTCAGCCACGACACGCCGCCGCTCGACGCGACGCGGGCCGCGACGGCCGAGGCGGCCCGTCTCATCTCCGCCGCCCTTGGGCATGACGGCATGACCGCCGACGGCGGAGTCCGCGCCGCCTGACCGATTTCCGGCAACGATAAACAAGGTGGGGATAATCAAGATGGGAGGATACTCGATGCGAACCGGATGGATGCTTGCCGCGATGCTTGCCGTCGCGGCCCGACGGCGGCCCGCGCGGCCGATCCCGTCACCCTGCAATTCTGGGACAACCAGCAGACCGAGTCCGGCCTCAGCCAGTACCAGCGCGAGGCGGTCGCGCGGTTCGAGAAGGAAAACCCGGACATCAAGGTCGACGTCACCACGATCCCCTATCCCGAGTACCAGCAGCGCCTGCTGACGGCGGTGCAGAGCGGCAACGCGCCGGACGTGTCCACCGTGGACCAGATCTGGGTCGCGGCATTCGCCAAGGCCGGCGCCATCGCGCCGCTCAACGACCGCGCGGCGTCCGCGGGCGTGAAAGCGGATGCGTTCTTCCCGGGCGCCTGGGCGTCGGCGGTGTACGACAAGACGCTCTGGGGCATCCCGTTCAACGTCGATGTCTGGTCGTTCAGCTACTACAACGCCGCACTGCTGAAACAGGCCGGCGTCGATCCCGCCAGCCTCAAGACCTGGGCCGGGCTGAAGCAGGCCGGAGCGAAGCTCACCGATCCGGCCAAGGGCCGTTCCGGCCTCGGGCTGTTCGCGCACAAGGGCGAGGACACCGTGGTGGTGCTCGATTCCTTCATCTTCTCGAATGGCGGCCGCATCCTCGACGACCAGGGCAAATGCGCGCTCACCAGCAAGCAGTCGGTCGAGGCGCTCGCCTATCTTGGGTCGCTGGCGCCGTATGCGCCGAAGGGCATCGCCAACGCCTCCTCCGGCGACATGCGCGAGCTGTTCCTGAACGGCTCGCTGGGCGTGGAGTTCTGGCCGGCGCTGGAGCAGCCGACGCTCGCCAAGTCCAAGCTCGACTGGGATTTCGTGGCCGGCACCGCGCCAGAAGGCAAGAAGCCGGTGGGCACCTATGGCGGCTGGAACCTGGTGATCTACAAGACCTCGCCGCATCAGGATGCGGCCTGGAAGTTCATCCGGTTCCTGACCCGCGCGGACGTGAATGGCGCGGTGGTGGATCTGATCCCGGCGAACGTGCAGGCAGCCAAGACCTTCCTGCAAAAGAACCGCAAGGGTGCCGACCGCATCATGCAAATGCTGCAAGACGCGGCCCCGCGTCCGCTGTCGCCGCGCTACCTGCAAGTGTCGGACGTCGAGGTTGATCTCGCGCAGGACATATTCGCCGGGATGCCGGCGCAAGCCGCCGCGGCCAAGGCGTGCAGCGCGATCGACGCGCTCGACTGACAGGCGGCGGTCGCGCGGCGGGAACAGCGGCATGACCAAGCACGACCGTTGGCTGGCGTGGCTGTTCCTGTCGCCGGCGATCATCCTGGTCGCGGTGCTGATGTACTACCCGATGATCGGCACCGCGATCGAGAGCCTCTACAACAGCTCGTTCATCAACCCCGTTCCCCGCTTCGTCGGATTTGCCTCGTACCGAGCGGATCCTCGCGAGCGGCGTCTTCGCGCGGGTCGTGTGGAACTCGTGCGTCTGGACGGTCTGCGTCGTGGCACTGCAAAACCTGATAGGCTTCGCCATCGCGCTGCTGCTGAACCAGAACCTGCCCGGTCAGGGAGTTTTGCGGTCGCTGGTCCTGCTGCCGTGGATCCTGCCGGGCGTGGTCGCGGCGATCCTGTGGCGCTTCATGTACGACCCGCAGCTCGGGCTGATAAACTCGTTCCTGACGCAAAGCGGCATCGTGGCCAGCCCGGTGGCATGGCTGGCCAACTCCGCCACGGCATTGCCGGCCGTCATCGTCGCCGCGGTGTGGAAGGGCTTCCCGTTCTCGACCGTGGTGTATCTTGCCGCCTTGCAGGGCATCGACCAGGAACAGATCGAGGCGGCAACTATCGACGGCGCCGGGAGGCTGCGCCGGCTGTTCTCCGTCGTGCTGCCGGCCATGCGCGAGACCGTCGTCATCAACGTCATCCTCACGAGCATCCTGACGTTCAACTACTTCGACATGATCTGGGTGCTGACCCGCGGCGGCCCGCAGGACGCGACGGCGATCTTTCCGACCAAAATCTACGAACTCGGCTTCGGCCAGTTCCGCTTCGGCGAGGCGGCGGTGTACGGGGTGTTCTCGATCCTGCTGCTGGTGCTGCTGATGTGCCTGTATGCCGGCGCCCGACGCGCGTTCGGCGCGCGCGGGGCCGGCGCATGAGCCGGCGCGGCCGGCGCGGGCCGCGTCTGTGGCTCACCGCCTTGCAGCTAGCCGTGGCGGCCGCGGTGCTGCTTCCGTTCTTCTGGATGCTGTCGGTCTCGCTCAAGCCGGCCTCCGAGCCGTTCGCGATTCCGGCGCGGCTCTGGCCGATGCATCCGACGCTGGACAATTATCTCACCGCCTTCCGTCCGGAGTTCCGAACCTACTTCGCCAACTCGGCCATCGTCTCGCTCTCGACGGTCGCGATCACCGTGACGCTCGGGCTTCTGGCGGCGTATTGCCTCACGCGCTTTCAGACCCGCCTGCTCTCGCTGGTGATGGCGCTGCTGGTCGGCGCGCAGATGTTCCCGGCCAGCGCCATCATCATTCCGATCTACCGCATGATGAAGGCGGCGCACCTGCTCAACACGCTGGCCTCGCTGATCCTGGCCGACGTCACGATCACCCTGCCGGTCGCGATCTGGATGCTGCGCGGCTTCCTGGCGCGGCTGCCGGTGGCGCTCGAGGAAGCCGCGGCGATCGACGGCGCCGGGCCGCTGCGCGCCTTCTGGTCGATCATCGTGCCGCTGTGCCGACCCGGCATCGTTGCGACCTCGGTGTTCGTCCTGATCGTCACCTGGCAGGAGTTCCTGTTCGCGCTGTCGTTCACGTCGACGCGGAACATGCGCACCCTGCCGGTCGGGATGAACGATTTCATCGGCCAGTACGGCATCCGCTACGGGGAGCTGATGGCCAGTTCCGTGCTGGTGTCGCTGCCGGTGATCCTGGTGTTCTTCGTCCTGCAACGTCAGCTCATCAGCGGGCTGACGGGCGGCGCCGTGAAAGGATGACGCAATGAGTGCCAGCACGAAGCCCCGCGATCCCGCATGGCCGCGCCGCGGCAGCGAGCTGGCGGGAAGGGCGGCGGTGGTCACGGGCGCCGCGATGGGCATCGGCCGCGCCTGCGCCGTGGCACTCGCCGCGGCGGGTGCCGCGGTCGTCGTCGCCGACATCGCCGAGGCCGAGGGGCGCGCCACCGTGGCCTCGATTGCCGAGGCCGGCGGATCGGCGCTGTTCGTCCGCACCGATGTCACCGCGATGGCCGACATGGAGGCGATGGGGCGGGACGCGGTCGCGGCGTTCGGCGGCATCGACATCCTGGTGAACAACGCCGCGCGCGCCATCGGCGGCGCCGTCCACGAAATCGACGAGGCGAGCTGGAACACCGTCCTGTCCACCAATCTCACCAGCGTCTGGCGCGGGATGCGCGTCTGCGTGCCGGAGATGATCCGGCGCGGCGGCGGTGCGGTCGTGAACATGTCCTCGGTCCAGGCGCTGACCGGGTTCAAGGGCTGGGCGGCCTACGCGGCGGCGAAGGGCGGCATCAACGCGCTTACCCAGCAGGCCGCGATCGACCTGGCGCCGCACGGCATCCGCGTCAATGCCGTGGCACCGGGCACGATCATGACCCCGCTGAACGAGCGCATCTTCGCCACCGCCGCCGATCCGCAGGCGTTGATCGATACCTGGAACAAGGCCCATCCGCTCGGCCGGTTCGGTCAGCCGGAGGAGGTCGCCGAGCTGGTGGTGTTTCTTGCCAGCGACCGCGCATCGTTCATCACCGGCGAGATCGTGCGCGTTGACGGCGGCCTGGTGATCCGGGGCGAATGAGCCGTCAGGCGCGCTGCACGAGACCGATGCGCTGGCCCATCGCCACCACCTCGCCGGCGGCGTGCTCGATCCGCGCCAGCGTGCCGGCGCACGGCGCTTCGATCTCCACGACCGCCTTGTCCGTCTCGATCTCGGCGAGCAACTCGCCGGCCGTCACCGTCTCGCCCTGGTGGCGGACCCAGCGCACGATCTTGCCTTCGCTCACCGTCAGGTCGCCGAACGGCATGGTGATCGGCTCGCCCATTTCCAGCACGCTGGCCACCACGCTCGGGCGGAGCGGCCACCGGCGCGGCGGAAGACTGATGCGCGCGCCGCCGGCGTCGGTTGCGCCGGTTGCACCTGCCCGCCGGCCACATCGGACGCGCCGGCGCCGCGCCAGCGACGTGGCACGGGCGCGCGGCCGGCGAGCACGGACCGCGCCGCCGCGACCAGGCGGGGCGTGTCGGCAAGCATGGCGCGCTCCAGCGCCGGCGCGAACGGGTGCGTCACCGGCTCGGTGTGCAGCCGGGCGACCGGCGCATCAAGCTCGTCGTAGGCCAGTTCGTTCATCGCCTGACCCAGCTCCGCGCCGACGCCGAACGCCGCCCAGCCCTCGTCGGCCACCAGCAGCCGGTGGGTTCGCGCCACGCTTGCCGCCACCGTGTCGACATCGAGCGGCTGGATGGTGCGCAGGTCGATCACCTCGCACTCGATGCCCTCGGCACTCAGTTCCGCCGCCGCCTCCAGCGCCCGATGCACCATCTGGCCGGCCGCGGCTATGGTCAGGTCGCGTCCCGCTCGGGCGATCCGCGCGGCGCCGAACGGGATGAAATGCTCGCCTTGCGGCACCTCGCCTTTCGAGGCGAACAGCGCCTTGGGCTCCAGCATGATGACCGGGTCCGAGGCACGCAGCGCCGTCTTCATCAATCCCTTGGCGTCGGCGGGGGTCGCCGGCATGCAGACGATCAGGCCGGGGATGTGCGCCCACACCGAGTGATAGGTTCCGCTGTGGTGCGGCCCGGCGCTGCGCACCGCCCCGGCGCCGACGCGGATCACCATCGGCGCGCTCATCTGGCCGTTGCTCATGTAGCGCAGCTTGGCGGCTTGCAGCACGATCTGCCCCGCCGCCTCGAACATGAAATCGGCGAACATCAGATCCGCCACGGTGCGCACGCCGGTCGCCGAGGCGCCGAGCGCCGCGCCGGTAAAGCCCTGCTCGGAGATCGGCGTGTCGATCATGCGGGCGCCGCCGAACTCCTGAAACAGGTTCTTGGTGTGGGCAAAGGTGCCGCCGCGCTCGCCGGTGCCCTCGCCGAAATACAGGATGTCCGGGTTGCGCCGCATCTCCTCGGCGATGCCGTCGCGCACGGCATCCAGCCAGCCGGTCGCGACCGACGCGCCCGACGATGGCGCGGCCAGAGCCTCCGGCGGGTTGATCGGTGCGGCGAACACATGGGCGAAGGTCGTCGCGGGATCGGGTTCCGGGGAACTGCGCGCGAACGCCAGCGCGTCCCGCACCACCTGCTCGACGCGGCGGTCGATCGCCGCCAGTTCCTCCTCGCCCGCCACGCGCCATTCGGCCAGCAGGCGCTCCCGCCAGCCTGCCACCGGGCAGCGTTGCAGCCAGGCATCGACTTCGCTCTGGGTCCGGTATGTGCCGGTGACTGGATCGCCCTCATGGTGGCCGACGGTGCGGTAGGTCTTGGCCTCGATCAGCGTCGGGCCGTCACCGCGCCGGGCCCGTGCGGCCGCGTCGCGCATCACCTGCCAGACAGCCAGCACGTCGTTGCCGTCGACCGCGATGCCGGGAATGCCGTAGACGGCGGCGCGGCTGGCGATGTCCGTGTTGCGCGTGACCGAGGCAAGCGGCGTGGCCGTCGCATAGAGGTTGTTTTCGCAGACGAACACCGCCGGCGCGTTCCGCACCGCGGCGAAGTTCAGCGATTCGTGAAACCCCCCGTGGTTGACCGCGCCATCCCCGAAGAACGCCACTGCGATGCCGTCGGTGCCGCGATGCCGCGCGCTGATCGCCGCACCCACCGCCGAGCCGATGCCGGCGGCGACGATGCCGTTGGTGCCGAACAGGCCGCAGGCCCGGTCGTACAAATGCATCGTGCCGCCCCGCCCGCCGCAGCAGCCGCCGCTGCGGCCGAACAGCTCCGCCATCAGGATGTCCGGCGGCACGCCCTTGGCAAGCGCATGGCCGTGGCCGCGATGCGTCGAGGTGATCCAGTCGCTCGGCCGCAGATGCGCGCAGACCCCGGCCGCGACCGCCTCCTCGCCGATATACAGATGCAGGAACCCCGGCGTCTCGCCCTTGCGGCACGCGGTCTGCGCCACGCTTTCGAAGCGCCGCAGCAACTGCATCCGCTCATAGAGCGCGAGCAAGGCAGCCGCATCGAGGCCCACCGGCAACTCGGCCTGCCGCTGCCGGGAACTCCTGCCGCGCCGCACTACGTCCATCGCGCATCTCCCTCAGCAGCGACCGCCCCATCCGAATGACCGCGCTCGGAACGACCGGGCTCCGAATGACCGCACCAGGATCGCCGACCGCCGAACTATTATAATAGCTCTGCTTTAGCGCATCGTCGCGGAGCGCAGAAGCGAAATCGCGCGGCGGCCGGGCCGAGGCGGCCCTGCTCAGACGTTCGGGCGCCGCGACCAGGCGTTCCAATCGGCGACGAGATCGGCCGCGCCCTTGCGGAAGAAGTAGATGTCGCTGCCGGTGGCAACCAGGCTGAAGCCCTCATCGAACACCGCCTGCCAGGTCTTGCCCTCCCGTGGCACGGTCCCCAGCGGCTTGCCCGCCGCCCGTGCCGCCGCCACGACTTCGGCGATCGCCGCCTCGACCTCCGGCGCGCCGGTCCGCCCTGGCAGGCCCAGGCTGCCGGACAGGTCGTTCGGGCCGATGAACACCAGGTCGACCCCCTCGACCGCGGCGATCTCGCGGGCATTTTGCACCGCCGTCGCCGTCTCGATCTGCACCGCGATCAGCAGGTTGTCGTCGGCGCGCGCCAGGTAGTCCGGGACCAACCCGAAATTGGACGAGCGCGTGATGTCGGCCGCGTTGCCGCGCCGGCCGCGCGGCGGGAAGCGGCAGGCCTCGACGATGTCGCGCGCCTGACGGGCGCTGTCCACCATCGGGACCAGTATGCCCTCGATCCCGGCATCGACCAGCCGCCGGAGATAGGTGGGATCGGATGACGGCACGCGGATGACCGCGGTGGCGGGGGCGCACGCCGCCGCGCGCATCCCGTCCACCGCCTCCTGCAATCCGCCGGCGCCGTGTTCCTGATCCATGATGAAGAAGTCGAACCCCGCGAGTGCGGCGATCTCGGCGAAAGTGGGGCATCCGCTTTGCAGCCAGATGCCGAAGGATCGCTGGCCGCGGCGGAGGTTGGCCTTGAGCTGGTTGGGACGGAACATCGTGTCATTTTCCTCGGTGCAAGGTGCAAGAAAGTCGGGCGCGCGGGCTATCCCTTGACTGCGCCCGCCGTCAGCCCGCGCAGCATGTGACGCTGGATCGTCATGTAGAAGATGACGGGAAGGATCGAGAACGTGACGCCGGCCGCCATGAGCACGAACAGCGGCGTATCCAGTTGGGTAATCAGCGTCGCGATCCCGAGCGACGCGGTGAACAGGTCGCGGTCGGTGATGAGCAGCGAGGCGAACAGATATTCGTTCCAGCTCGCGAAGAACGCCACGACGCTGACGGCCACCAGGCCGGGTCGCGCCAATGGCACCAGCAGGCGCCAGAGCACGCCCCAGCGCGTGCTGCCGTCGAGCAGGGCGGCTTCGGTCAGCTCGCGCGGCACCGCGTCGAAGGAGCTCTTCAGGATCCACGCGCACAGCGGCACCACCAGTGCGGTGTGCAGGACGGCGAGCGTCACCAGGCTATTGGTCCAGCCAAGTCCGCGGTACAGCCCCAGCACGGGTGCGGCGATCACCGCCGCCGGCATCATCTGCGTGAACAGCAGCACCAATCCGACCACGCCGCGCCCGCGCCAGCGCAGGGCGGACATCGCGTAGGCGCCGGGGATGACCAGGACCAGCGTGCCCAGCGCCGCGGCCCCTGCCACCAGCGTGGACAGCACCAGCCAGCGCGCGACCGGCTGCTGCCCGAACAGATCGGTGAAGGCGGACCAGTGGAACGCGCGCGGCAGCAGCGGCGGGCGGATAGGAGAGCGAGACGCTCGAAGGCTGGATGGCGCTGAGCACCATCCAGTAGACCGGGAACAGCACCACCGCGCAGACACCCGCGATGACCAGGGCGCGCAGGACACGCGCGGCCGGCCGCCGCCATCGCCGCGCGGCCACGCCCCAACCCCTCATCGCTCGATCACGAGCCGGCGCTGCACGGACATGAACGCGATCGTCGCCAGGGCCGACAGCAGGAACCCGACGACGGCGATCGCCCCGGCGTAGTTGAAATTGTAGAACCGGAACGCCTGGATATAGATGGCCGGGGCCAGCGTGGTCGTGGCATCGACCGGGCCGCCGCCCGTCATCAGCCAGATCAGCGTGAATTGCTGCATCGAGAAGATGAAGGCGAGCACAGCCAGCAACGCGACCGTGTCGCGAATGCCGGGAAACGTGACGTGCCTGAACCGCGCCCAGGCATTGCCCCCGTCAATGCGCGCCGCTTCGTACAGGTCGTTCGGGACGCCCTGAAGCGCCGAGAGCAGCACCAGCGAGTAGAACGAGAATCCCTTCCAGACGGTGACGATGATGATCGCGAACATGGCCAGAGCCGGATCGAGCAGCCATTGCGGATTGCCATGCACCCAGGGCAGCCAGCGGACCAAGCGGTTCAGCACGCCGAAGCTGGGATCCAGCATGAACACATAGGTGATCGCGACCGGCACTTCCGGGACTGCCCAGGGCACCGTCAACAAGCCGCGCACCGCGCCGCGCGCGGGAAAACTCCAATCCATCAGCAGCGCCACTGCCAGGCCGGCCAGCAGGATCAGGATATCGACGACCAGCGCGTATTCCAGCGTGCGCAGAATCATGCGCCAGAAATCGGGATCCGCCAGCATCTGGCGATAGTTCAGCAGGGACAGGCCGCCCGCCGGCCCCGCCAGGCTGGACAGGCCGCCCCGGACGATCGGATAGCACACGAACACCAGCTCGACGGCCATCATCGGCAGCACGAGCAGGTACGGAAAACCGCGAAAGCGCCACCGCGCCGTGGCGCCGAAGCCGTGCCGCACCCGGGTCGCGCTGACGGCCGGCGGCGCCGGCCGCCAGCTCCCTGGCCCCGATGGGCGCCGCGCCAAGCTCAAAGTCGCGCGGCCAGCGCCTCAAGCTGGGCCTGCGCCAGCGCCATCGCGTTCTCCACCGACATACCTGAGTTCAGCGTCCGCTGGAGATTCTGGATGACGATGCGCCCGAACTGGTCGTCCGCGTAGGCGAAGTCGCCCATGACGTCGATCGGCGAGACCTGGCTGACCTGCAAGAATCCCTCGACCCACGGCTTGTCCGCCAGGAATTGCTTGAACTTCGGCGAAACCGCCGCAAGGTCGTAGGGCGGGATGACATACAGGTTGGTCATCATCATGTCGGCCATGATGTCCGGCGTCATCGCGAACTTGATGAAAGCCAGCGCGCCTTCGACGTTCCTGCTGCTGCTGAGCGCGATCAACGGATGGATGCGGTCGAGCGCCTTGTGATTTGGCCAGGGCGGCGGCGCGGATCGCAGATCCGGGTAGATCGCCGGATTGGTCGCCTTCAGCACGACGACCGTGGGCGTGACCCCCCAGGTCTGGCCGATCCGCCCGTCCGCCATCAGGCGCAGGATCGCGGCGGCACTCGATCCCTGCGGCGCACCGGCTTCATACAGGCTCTTCCAAAGCTTCAGCCCCTGGATGACCGCCGGCGACGTCACCATCGGCTTGCGTCCCTGTGCCCAGACGCCATCGAACGGCAGGCAGAAGTTCTGCAACTGAAACCACCATTCCGGGCCATCGGCGATGGTGTTGGTCAGCGCGATCCCGAACCTGTCCGGCCGCTTGGTCAGCTTCGTCGTGAGCGCGAGCCATTCCGCGGGCGTGGTGGCCGGCTCGACGCCGGCGCGGGCGAAGACCGCCTTGTTGTAGACCTGGGCGAACGGCACGTCGATCGCCGACAGGCCATACAGCTTGCCGTCCATGCGCAGATATTCGTGCCCGCCGCTCGGCTTGATCGCCAGCTCCTTGACGATGCCGTCGAGCGGCGCCGCCAGCTTGAACTTGCGGATCGTCTCGGCGGCCAGATCCGGCGTGGCCATCAGCACGTCCGCGTCGATGCCGCCGGCATGGGCCTGGATGACGACATTGGAGACATATTGATTGATCGGCCAGCCAGTCCAGCCCACCTGATACTTGGACTGGGACTGGTTGAACTTGTCGAAAAGCTGGTTCCAGCCCTCTTTTTCGCCGGGCTGGAACTGCTCCCAGCTCATCACCTTCAGCTTGATCCGCTCCGCCGCGCGCGCCCGGCGCGGCCGCCCAAGCTGCCCGGCAATGAGGCCGGCCGTCCCCACCGCCCCGGCGATCACTTGGCGCCGGCTGGTCCTTGTTCCTGATGTCCGCGTCCTGTCGGCGACGCGGGAGTGCGGGTGCGCCATATCGGACCCTCCTTCCCCCGGCATTCAGCCCTCGCCTGGCGGGCTTGCGGGGATTTGCGGTTTATTGTTAACTGTTATCCGGACGCTAGCGACCCGCAGGGCGGCATGTCAAGGATCCCGAATTGCCCGGACATTCTGAGTCAGGACATTCTGGGTCAGGAACGGCTGCCGGCGGTCGGGGTCAGCTTCAGGCGCCGGCGCGCTCCCGCAATGTGCGCCTCGATGCTGGCCAGCGACCCGGCGACGTCGCGCGCGCGAACCAGGTCGAGCACCGCGCGGTGGTCGCGATGCCAGCTATCCAGGTAGTCCTCGGGCAGCGCATCGCGCAGCAGCAGAAACACGAAGACCTGCGACCGCAGGCTTTCCCACGCGCGATACAGGCGCTGGTGGCGGGCGGCGCGATACAGCGCGTCGTGAAACTCGATGTCCAGCTCCGCCACGCGCTTGCGGGTGATCTTGCTCCGGGGGGTTTCCTTGAAGCGCCGCAGAACCGCCTCCATCCGCGCCAGATCCTCCGCGGTCGCGTGCCGGCAGGCGTGCTCGACGGCCACCCGCTCAAGCGCCGTGCGAAGGCTGTAGATCTCGTCGGCATCCTGTGCGGAGACATGCGCGACCGACGCGCCGCGGTGCGCCTCGTGGTCGACCAGCCCCTCCTGTTGCAGCCGGAACAGGGCCTGGCGGATCGGCCCGCGGCTGACCTTCAGCGACGCCGCGAGATCGTCCTCGATCAGGCGGCTGCCCGCCGCGAGCTTGCCGGCCAGGATCGCCTCGCGAATCGAGTCGGCGACGTCGTCGGTCAGCACGCGGCGTTGCCGGGGTCGCAGGTCGAGTGAGGGAGGGGCGGCGGCCTGATCCATGCCGGATTGTCTACCATTTACAATCCGCGGCTGCACCAGCAATCGAGGGGCGACATGCGCATTCTGAAAGCCAACACCTACGCTCCGGACGATGGCGTGCTGCGCGCCGCGTTTCCCGGCGTCACTTTCGACGTGCATCGCCGGATCGCCGCGTTCGACCCGCCACCATCGCCGGAGGCTTGCCGTGCCGCGGATGCCGTCATCAACTGCGCCGCGTCCATCCCGGTGGGCGTCGAGCCCGACGTGTTCGAGCGGTGCCGCATCGTGGTGCGTGAGGGCGTCGGCTACGACAACCTGGACCTGGCGGCGTGGGGAGCGCGCGGCGTGCCGGTCTGCAACGTGCCGGACTACGGCACGACGGAAGTCGCCGACCACGCGCTGGCGCTGCTGCTGGCGCTGACCCGCGGCACCGTCACCTACGCCGACGCGGTGCGCGAGGATCCCGCCGCGGGTTGGAGCTACGCCGGCGCGCCGCTGATGCGCCGGCTGCGCGGGCAGACCTTCGGCGTGCTCGGGCTTGGGCGCATCGGTCTGGCGGCCGCGCGCCGGGCGGCGGCGTTCGACATGCGCGTGATCTTCCATGATCCGTACCTGCCGAACGGCGCCGAGCTCGCGGTGGGCCTGCCGCGCGTCGACAGCCTCGATGAGCTGATGGCGTCCAGCGACATCGTCAGCGTGCATACGCCGCTGACGCACGAGACGCGCAACCTGATCGGCTCGGCCAGTCTGGCGAAGGCGAGGGCGGGCCTGATCCTCATCAACACCGCGCGCGGCGGCATCGTCGACCTGGACGCGCTCACCGAGGCCCTGCGAACCGGCCGGGTCGCCGGCGCCGGGCTGGATGTGCTGGCGCATGAGCCGGCCGATCCGCGCCACCCGCTGATCGCCGCGTGGCGCGCGCGCGAACCCTGGCTGGAGGGACGGCTGGTGGTCACGCCGCACGCCGCATTCTACAGCCCCGCGGCGCTCGGCGACATGCAGCGCAAGTCGGTCGAGGTGGTGGTCGCCTATCTGCGCGACGGACGCCTGATGAATTGCGTCAACCGCGAGTACCTGCGCAACGGCACGACGCCGCTCAGGTCGACTGGCTGACGAACTTCGTCACCAGGTACGGATCGAGCCCCTCGATCCCGCCCTCGCTGCCGTAGCCGCTGTCTTGCACGCCGCCGAACGGGGTTTCGGGCAGCGCCAGGCCGTGATGGTTGATCCCCATCATGCCCGCCTCCACCGCCGCCGCGATGGCCGTCGCGGTCTTCGCCGAGCGCGTGTACGCATACGACGCCAGCCCGTACGGCAGCCGGTTCGCCTCGGCCACCGCGTCGCCGAAATCGTCGAACGGCGCCACCACCGCCAGCGGCCCGAACGGCTCCTCGTTCATCACGCGCGCCGCCGTCGGCACATCGGTCAGGATGGTCGGCTCGAAGAAATAGCCCTTGTTGCCGATCCGCTTGCCGCCGGTGCGAACGGTCGCCCCGTGCTGCACGGCGTCGGCAATGAAGCCCTCCATCGCCTCGACGCGGCGGGCGTGCGCCAGCGGCCCCATCGTGGTGCCCTCCTCCAGCCCGTCGCCCACCTTCGCGGCCTGCATCCGCGCGGTGAACTTCTCCAGGAACGGCTCGTACGCCTGCTGCTGCACCAGGAAACGGGTCGGCGCGATGCACACCTGCCCGGCGTTGCGCAGCTTGTTGGCGGTCAGGATATTCGCCGCCAGATCCAGATCCGCGTCGTCGAACACGATCGCCGGCGCGTGGCCGCCCAGCTCCATCGTCGCCCGCTTCATGTGCGAACCCGCCAGCGCCGCGAGCTGCTTGCCCACCGCCGTCGAGCCGGTGAACGAGACCTTGCGGATCACCGGATGGGCGATGAGGTACTGGCTGATCTCGGCCGGCACGCCGAACACCAGGTTCACCACGCCCGGCGGCGTGCCGGCGTCGACGAAGGCGCGCACCAGCTCGGCGCAGCTCGCCGGCGTCTCCTCCGGACCCTTGACGATGATCGAGCAGCCGGTGGCCACCGCGCCGGCGATCTTGCGCACCGCCTGGTTGATCGGGAAGTTCCACGGCGTGAACGCCGCCACCGGCCCTACCGGCTCGCGGACCACGATCTGATAGATGCCCTCGGCGCGCGCCGGGATCACCCGGCCGTAGGTGCGCCGCGCCTCCTCGGCGTACCAGTCGATGGTGTCGGCCGCGCCCAGCGTCTCGACGCGCGCCTCGGCCAGCGGCTTGCCCTGCTCGGTGGTCATCAGCCGCGCGATGTGCTCGGCGCGGTCGCGGATCAGTTGTGCCGCGCGGCGCATCACCTTCGATCGCTCGAACGCGCTGACCCGCCGCCAGGCCGCAAATCCCCGCGCCGCCGCCGCCAGCGCCGCGTCCAGGTCGTCCTGCCCGGCATGGGCCAGCTTGGCCAGCACATCGCCCGTGGCCGGGTTCAGCACCTCCAACGTCCTGCCCGAGGCGGCGGCGCGCCACTCATTGTCGATCAGCAGCGAGACGTCGGCGTATGCCATGCATGCCCTCCCTCGAAACGCCGCGGCACACTATGCCGGCGGCCGCACGGATCAGGCCAGCACGTCCTCGATGCGGATCGGCACCCGGCGCACCCGGCGGCCGGTGGCGTGATAGACGGCGTTGGCCACCGCCGGCGCCACGCCCACCATCGGCAGCTCGCCCAGGCCGCGCGCGCCCAGCGGGTTGGCTTGCTGGTCGTCGTTGGGAACCAGGTAGGTCTGGATGTCGGGGATGTCGGCGTTCACCGGCATCAGGTATTCGGCGACGTTCATGTTGGTGTAGCGGCCGATGCCGGGATCGACATGCGTCTGCTCCAGCAGCGCCATGCCGACGCCGAAGGTGATGCCGCCGATCAACTGGCTGCGCGCCGTCTTGGCGTTCATCACGCGCCCGCAATCGAACGCGCCGACCCATCGCGACACCCGGATCTCGCCGAGATCAGGATCGACCCGCACCTCGCAGAACTGCGCGCCAAAACTGTGGATGGAGAAGTGCTTCTTCGCGTCTCCCGGCTTGGCTTCGGCCGTGGCCTCGACCTGCTCCACATTGTCGCGCGCCAGCAACTCGGCCGTGCTCACCCGGCCGTCCGGGCCGGACACCACGTCGCCCTCGAGCCGGAAATGCTCGGCCGACGCGCCCTGCCACAGGCTCTGCGCCATCGCGAACAGTTTCTGCCGCACCTGCTCGCACGCCGCCTGCACCGCCGGTCCCACCCCGGCGACGGTCTGCGAGCCGCCGCTGATCGGGGCCGGCGGAAACGCGCTGTCGCCGAGTTCCACGCGCACCCGCGTCACCGGCAGTCCCAGCGCCTCGGCCGCCACCTGCGTCAGCACGGTGTACGTGCCGGTGCCGATGTCCTGCGAGCCGGTCTGCACGGTGGCGATGCCCTCCGCGTCCAGCCGCACCCGCGCGTGCGCGGCGCTGCGGTTCATCGGATAGGTGCTGGTCGCCATGCCCCAGCCGATCAGCGTGCGCCCGTCGCGCATCGAGCCGGGCGCCGCGCCGCGCCGGCTCCAGCCGAACATTTCGGAGCCGACCGCGTAGCACTCGCGCAGCTTCTTGGCCGAGAACGGCTTGCCTTCGTGCAGGTCGGTGTCGGCGTAGTTGCGCAGCCGCAGCGCCACCGGGTCGATGTCCAGCTTGCTCGCCAGCTCGTCCATCGCGCATTCCAGCGCATAGACCCCGGGCGCCTCGCCCGGTGCGCGCATGTACGTGGGCAGGCCCTGGTTCACGCGGACCAGCCGGTGCGTCACCCCGGCGTTCGCCACGTCGTACAGCATCTCGGACGGCAAGCCGAACGGCTCGGAATACTCGCCGAAGTCGCCGGCCGACATCTGGCTGTAGCCGTCATGGCGCAGCGCCGTGATGCGTCCGTCCTGCTCGGCCCCCAGCTTCACCGTCTGGATGGTCTCCGGCCGGTAGCCGTTGGAGGTGAACATCTGCGCGCGCGTCAGCTCCAGCTTCACCGGGCGCCCGACCATCCGCGCCGCC
Organism: uncultured Pseudomonadota bacterium; assembly: GCA_963758455.1. GTDB lineage: Bacteria > Pseudomonadota > Alphaproteobacteria > Acetobacterales > Acetobacteraceae > CAVRQM01. The sequence goes on from CAVWVK010000002.1 coordinate 228,770, forward strand.
ATCGCGGCCAAGCGTCGCGGGCGGCCAGCAATTGCCCTTGCAGCCGAAGCCGCCGCCCAGATACGGGTCGATCACCCGCACCTGCGCCGGCGGTAGGCCAAACATCGCCGCAAGCGTCTTGTGCGCCCCGGTGATGCCCTGCGTGGAATGCCACACCGTCAGGTGGTCGCCGTCCCAGCGCGCGACGGTCGCGTGCGGCTCCATCGGATTGTGATGCTCGACCGGCGTGGTGTAGGTCGCCTCGACGCGCACGGGCGCTGCCGCCAGCACGCCGTCCGGATCGCCGCGATTGCTGTCCGGCGGCCGCGTGCCGAAGCGGAACTCCTTCGGCACATAGGCGCGGTCCAGCGCGCCATCCATCACCGCCAGGAACGCCGCCGTGTCGTACGACACGCGCACCTTCGCCGCCGCCGCCTGCGCCTGTTCCAGCGTCTCGGCGATCGCGATCGCGACGTGCTGGCCGTTGTACGAGATGGTGCGGTCCTGCAGCACAGGTCCGGGCACCGACTGCGCCTTCGCCTCGACATGATGCAGGCGCAGCGCATTGTCCGGCGTCACGATGGCCAGCACCCCTGGCATCGCGGCGGCCTCGGCGGCGTCGATCGCGGTGATGGTGCCGGCGCTGATCGTGCTCTGCACCAGCACCGCGTAGGCCATGTTCGGCTGGTGAAACTCGGCCGAGTATCTTGCCGCGCCCATGACCTTGGCGCGTCCGTCGCGGCGGTCGATCGGCAGGCCGATGACGCCCATGATCCCGCCCTCCCTCAACCGAGCGACGTCAGCGCGCGCACCATCGCGCGCTGCGCCAGCGCCACCTTGAACCCGTTCTGCCGCTGCGGGCGCGCGCCCTGCACCGCCAGCGACGCCGCCTGCGCGAACACGTCCTCGCCCGGACGCTTGCCGCGCAGCGACGCCTCGGCGGTCGGCGCGCGCCACGGCTTCGTGCCCACGCCCCCGAGCGCCACGCGCGCGTCGGCGATGGTGCCGTCCTCGGCCACGTCGAGCGCCACCGCCGCGGACACCACCGCCCACTCGAAACTGGCCCGGTCGCGCACCTTCAGATAGGCCGATCGCCGCGCCAGCTTCGATGCCGGCAGGCGGATTGCCGCGATGATCTCGCGCGGCCGCAGCACCGTCTCGATTTCGGGATGGCCCTGCGGAAGCACATGAAAATCGACCAGCGCCACCTCGCGCGCGCCGTCCGGGCCGTGCAGCTCCAGCACCGCGTCCAGTGCGGCCAACGCCACCGCGAGATCGGACGCGTTGGTGGCGATGCAGTGATCGCTGGTGCCGAGGATCGCCAGCATCCGGTTCTCCCCGTCGATCGCCGGGCAGCCGGAGCCGGGCACGCGCTTGTTGCAGGCGAACGCCGGGTCGCGAAAATAGCCGCAGCGCGTGCGCTGCAGCAGGTTGCCGCCGATCGTCGCCATGTTGCGCACCTGCGGCGAGGCCGACGCCAGCAGCGCGTGCGAGACCATCGGGTAGTCGCGCGCCACCGCCGGATGCACCGCCGTGTCGCTCATCCGCGCCAGCGCGCCGATGCGCAAGCCCTGCGGCGAGGCCTCGATGCTGTCGGACAGCACGAAGTCAAGGTCGACGAGGCGCTGATAGGCTTCGTCGTTGTCCTTCAGCCGCTGCATCAGATCGGTGCCGCCGGCGATATAGGCCGACGGCTTCTCCGCGGCCGCGCGCCAGGCCGAGGCCTCGTCGCGCGGCCTGACCAGATCGAACGCCTGCATCAGGCTTCTCCCGGCTGTGCGGCTTCGCGGATCGCATCGACGATGTTGGGATAGGCGCCGCAGCGGCAGATATTGCCGCTCATCCACTCGCGGATGCTGGCGGCGTCCCCCGCGTGGCCTTCCTCGATCAGCGCCACCGCCGACATGATCTGCCCCGGCGTGCAGTAGCCGCACTGGAACCCGTCATGCTTCAGGAACGCCGCCTGCACCGGATGCAGGTCGGTGCCCGCCGCCAATCCCTCGATCGTCGTCACTTCCCGCCCGTCGCAGCGTGCCGCCAAGGTCAGGCACGACACCACCCGCCGCCCGTCCACATGGACGGTGCAGGCCCCGCAACTGCCCCGGTCGCAGCCCTTTTTCGTGCCCGTCAGCCCAGCGTATTCGCGCAGCGCATCCAGCAGCGACACGCGCGGCTCGAGGTCCAGCACCAAGCGCCGTCCGTTGACCTGCAACACCACCGGACTGGTTTGCGCCGCGCCGGCGTCCGGCGCGACCGGCACGGGGGCCACGTCCGCCGCTTCGCCGCGCGCGCCTGCCAGCATCACCGCTCCCCCGGCCGCGACCGCCGAACTGCCCAGCAGCACACGGCGCGTAACTCTTTCGGTGCCCATGCCAGGTTTCCCCTGCTCCGGCACGGCAAACGCGCGGCCGCGGCCAGCGTGGCGTCACGAGCGTGTGAGGGAAAGTGTCAGACCGGCTCGGTGTCCAGCGCGTATCCGGAAGCGCGGACGGTGCGCACCAGGTCCAGCTCGCCGGGACCGTTGATCGACTTGCGCAGCCGGCGGATATGCACGTCGACAGTGCGCGGCTCCACATGGATGTCCGGCCCCCAGACCGCGTCCAGCAACTCCTCGCGCGAGAACACCCGGCGGGGGTGCTGGAGGAAGAACTCCAGCAGCCGGAACTCGGTCGGCCCGAGATGCACCGCGCGGGCGTTGCGCTGCACGCGGTGCGCGGCCAGATCCATGCCGACGTCGTGGAACGCCAGCCGCCCCTTGGTCGGCGGCGCGTTGGAACGGCGCAGCAGGGCGCGCATCCGCGCCAGCAGCGCCTCCATGCTGAACGGCTTGATGATGTAGTCGTCCGCCCCGGTGTTCAGGCCGCGCACCGCGTCCTGGTCCTCGGTCCGCGCCGTGACCATGATGACCGGCAGATCGCGCGTCGCCCCGCGCCTGCGGATCTGGCGGCACACCTCGATGCCCGACATCACCGGCAGCATCCAGTCCAGCAGCACCAGATCCGGCGGCATCTCGGCGATGCGGGTCAGCGCCTCCTGTCCGTCGGCCGCCTCCTCCACGCGAAAGCCCTGCTTCTCCAGGTTGTAGCGCAGCATGGTCGCGAGCGCCGCCTCGTCCTCCACCACCAGCACCAGCGGCTTGGCCTGCATGGCCGGCCTCTCGGGGGGCCGGGTCGCTTCGTCCTCACGTGTTTGCGGCATCGGCATCGCCCCGCTCCCCTGCATCATGGGCGCGCGCCGTTCATTCGCGCACCGTTCATTCGCGTATCGGCGGGGTGACGGCCAACGCGGAGGCCTCGCCCTTCGGCCGGCTCTCGGTCAGCGGCTCGCCGCGCGCGGCGTAATAGACGGTCTCGGCGATGTTGGTCGCGTGGTCGCCGATGCGCTCCAGATTCTTGGCGACGAACAGCAGATGCGCGCACGGCGTGATGTTGCGCGGATCTTCCATCATGTAGGTCATCAGCTCGCGGAACAGCGCGTTGTAGATTTCGTCGATCGTCTCGTCGGAGCGCCAGACCTCCAGCGCCCGGTCGGCGTCGCCGGCATCGGCGGCGTCGATCACCATCTTGAGATTTTCCTGCACCAGACGCGCCATGTGGCCCAGGCCGGCCAGGGTGAACGGCAGGCTGAACTGCGCCAGCACCAGGCTGCGCTTGGCGACGTTGGCGGCGTAGTCGCCGATGCGCTCCAGGTCGCCGGTGATCTTGAGCGACGAGACGATCTGCCGCAGATCCTGCGCCATCGGCTGACGCAGCGCCAGCAGGCGGATGGTGAACTGCTCCACCTCGCGCTCCAGCGCGTCCACGCTGGGGTCGGTCTCCACCGCGCGCGTGGCGGCGACGCCGTCCTTGGCCAGCACCGCCTGGCAGGCCATCGCCACCTGGTCCTCGACCAGGCCGCCCATCTGGCTGATGAGCGCGTGCAGCCGCGCCAGTTCCTGCTCGTAGCGCGTCACGATATGGGCTGCGTCGGCCATGTGCCTCTCCTCCGGCTCAGCCGAACCGGCCGGTGATGTATTCCTGCGTGCGTCGCTGCGCCGGATTGGTGAACATCTGCGCCGCCGTGCCGACCTCCACCAGCTCGCCGAGATAGAAGAACGCCACGCGGTCGGCGCAGCGCGCCGCCTGCTGCATGTTGTGGGTCACGATGACGATGGTGAAATCCCGCGTCAGCTCGTCGATCAGCTCCTCGACCTTCAGCGTGCTGATCGGGTCGAGCGCGCTGGTCGGCTCGTCCAGCAGGATCACCTCCGGCCGGGTCGCGATGGTGCGCGCGATGCACAGCCGCTGCTGCTGCCCGCCGGACAGGCCGGCGGCCGAGGCGCCGAGCCGGTCGCGCGCCTCGCCCCACAGCGCGGCGCGGGTGAGCGACCACTCCACCCGCTCGTCCATCTGCCGCTTGCTCAGCTTCTCGTGCAGCTTCACGCCGAACGCGATGTTGTCGTAGATCGACATCGGGAACGGCGTCGGCTTCTGGAACACCATGCCGATGCGGCTGCGCAGCGCCCCCACATCGATCTCGGGACCGAGGATGTTCTGCCCGTCCATCATCACCTCGCCGGTGGCGCGCTGGTTGGGGTAGAGGTCGTACATGCGGTTCAGCACCCGCAGCAGCGTCGATTTGCCGCAGCCGGACGGGCCGATCATGCCGGTGACTTGCCGCTCCGGCAGGTCCAGCGAGATGCCTTTCAAGCGCGCGGTTGTCGCCGTAGAAGAAATCGAGGTTGCGGATCGACAGCCGCGGCGCGCTGGCCGGGGTGTCGGCGAGCTTGCCCGGCGGGCTGCTGACGGCGCGCGACGCGTCCTGTTCGGCCTGCTCGGACATCACGCGCATTCCATGCTCTTGCATCCGCATTCCCTCAGCGCACCCGCGCGCGCAGCAGATAGCGCGCGCCCACGCTCACGATCAGCACGAACAGCGTCATCAGCAGCGCGCCGGCCCAGGCGAGCGTGTGCCAGGCGTCGTACGGGCTCAGCGCGAACTGGAAGATCACCACCGGCAGGTTGGCCAGCGGTTGATCGAGGCTGCTCGACCAGTACTGGTTGTTCAGCGCGGTGAACAGCAGCGGCGCCGTCTCGCCGCTGATGCGCGCCATGCCCAGCAGCAGCCCGGTCAGCAGCCCGGTGCGCGCCGCCGGATACAGCACGCTCACGATCACGCGCCATTGCGGCGCGCCCAGCGCCAGCGCCGCCTCGCGCATCTGCACCGGCACCAGGCGCATGGTCTCGTCGGTGGTGCGCACCACCACCGGCAGCAGGATGAAGCCCAGCGCCGCGGCACCCGCCCAGCCGGAGAAATGCCCGGTCTGGCGCACCACCAGTTCATAGACGAACAGGCCGACGATGATCGAGGGCGCGGACAGCAGGATGTCGTTGAGGAAGCGGATCACCTCGGCGGCGATGCTCTTTCTGCCGTATTCGGCCAGGTGCGTGCCGGCCAGCACGCCGATCGGGGCACCCGACCAGCACCGCGACCGCGATCATCACCGCGCTGCCGTAGATGGCGTTGAGCAAGCCGCCTTCCGATCCCGGCGGCGGCGTCATCTCGGTGAACAGCTTCGGGCTGAGCGCCGCAAAGCCGTTGATGAGCGTGGTGGCCATGATCCAGACCAGCCAGAACAGCCCGAACAGCGTGGCGACGGCGGACAGGCCCAGCGCCACCGCGCTGCGCGACCCGCCGCCGCCGCGCCAGGCCCCGCGCGGAGAAGATCATGTCGTGCCCTCGCGCCGCGCCATGCGCAGCAGCAGCAGCTTGGCCAGCGCCAGGACGATGAAGGTGACGACGAACAGCACGAAGCCCAGCGCGATCAGCGACGAGCGGTAGATGTTGCGAATCCGCCTCGGTGAACTCGTTGGCGATGGCCGCGGCGATCGAGTTGCCCGGCATCAGCAGCGAGGTGCTGAACTCGTGCGCGTTGCCCAGCACGAACGTCACCGCCATCGTCTCGCCCAGCGCGCGGCCGAGGCCGAGGAAGATGCCGCCCACCACGGCGGTGCGCGTGTACGGCAGCACCACGCCGCGCACCACTTCCCAGCGCGTGGCGCCCAGCCCGAACGCCGCCTCGCGCAGCGAGGTCGGCACCAGCGCGAACACGTCGCGCATCACCGAGGAGATGAACGGGATCACCATGATCGCCAGGATGATCCCCGCCGTCAGCATCCCGATGCCAAGCGGCGGCCCGTTGAACAGCGCGCCGACGAACGGGACATCGCCGAGCGCGTCGCTCAGCCAGGGCTCGACCCAGTCGCCCATGACCGGCGCGAACACGAACAGGCCCCACATGCCGTAGATGATGCTGGGAATGCCGGCCAGCAGCTCGATCGCCGAGCCGACCGGGCCGCGCAGCCACGCCGGCGCCACTTCGGTCAGGAACACCGCGATGCCGAAGCTCACCGGCACGGCGATCAGCATGGCCAGCGCCGACGTGACCAGCGTGCCGTAGATCGGCACGAAGGCGCCGAACTTCTGATGCACCGGATCCCAGACGGAAGTGTAGAGGAACGCGAAGCCGAACTTGCGGAATGCCGGGATGCCGCCGCACAGCATCGACAGCGCGATGGCGCCCAGGCTCGCCAGCACGAACCCGGCGGCGCAGGCGACCACGACGCGAAAGACGCGATCGCCGGCCGCCCCGGAGCGGCCGCGCGCCACCGGCCCGATGCCGGTCATGCCGCGGCGGCTGATTACGTCGGCGTGCGACATCGTGCCGTTCCAATAGGGCGCCTAGGCGAACCACCGTCCCGCCGTCATCCCCGGACTTGCATGCGAGACGTCCGCGAGCATCGATGGAACATCAATGAATCTGCGCCGCCCAGTAGCTCTCGATCTGCTTTACCAGCGGGTCCGGCAGCGGCACGTAGTCCAGCCCCAGCGCCAGTTGCTGGCCATGCTCGAACGCCCATTTGAAGAACGCCAGCGCCGCCTTCGACTGCGCCGCGTCCTTCGGCTGGCGGTGCATCAGGATGAACGTGGTCGCGGTGATCGGATAGGCCTGCGCGCCCGGCGCATTGGTCATCACCAGGTCGAAATCCTGCGCGTGGGTCCAGTCGGCGCCGGCCGCGGCGGCCTGGAAGCTGGCGGTGTCCGGCGGCACGTACTGCCCCGCCTGGTTCTGCACCAGCGCGTAGGTCATCTTGTTCTGCAGCACATAGGCGTATTCGACATAGCCGATCGCGCCCTTGATCCGCTCGACATAGGCGGCGACGCCCTCGTTGCCCTTGCCGCCAATGCCGGTCGGCCACGCCACCGAGGTGCCCTCGCCTACGCTGGCTTTTCCAGTCCGGGCTCACCTGCGACAGGTAGTGCGCGAAGTTGAACGTGGTGCCCGACCCGTCCGAGCGATGCACCACGCTGATCGCCAGGGCCGGCAGCTTGACGCCGGGATTGACCGCCGAGATAGCCGGGTCGTTCCATTTCTTGACCACGCCGAGATAGATGTCGGCCAGCAGCTTGCCGGTGAAATGCAGCCCGCCCGGCTTCATGCCGCGCAGGTTGACCACGGGCACGATGCCGCCGATCACGCTGGGAAACTGCGCCAGGCCGGCGGCTGACAGATCGCCCGGGTCGAGCGGCTTGTCGGTGGCGCCGAAAGTGACGGTGCCGGCCTTGATCTGCGCGATGCCGCCGCCCGAACCGATCGACTGGTAGTTGATCCGCACGTTGTTCGTCTTGCCGTAGGCGTCCGACCATTTCGCCAGCACGGGATAGACGAAGGTCGATCCGGCCCCGGTGATCTGCTGCGCGCCCGCCGGCAGGGGCGCGGCCGCCACGGCAAGCGCCAGCCCAGCCACGGCGGCGGTCAGCAAATGGTCCACGAGCTTCATCGATCCCTCCTTCGGCGCGGCGTCGACCATGCCACGATCCGGCGCACTCGCCGGGCCGTCGCGGCGGGCGGACACTAGCTACGCTCGGCGACGGAGGTATTTCAGTTCCGTGAAGCTTTTGTGACGCCGCAGCGCGCCCGGTCACGCCGCCAGCGCCAGCCCCAGCAAGGCGTCCCGTCCGACCCGGTGGCAGAAATCGCCGAACCCCTCGCGCGGCTGGCGCCCCGCCGCGAACGCCGCGAACAGCGGCTCCAGCGCCTCGGCGACGCCCGCCTCGGGCACCCGTTCGTGCAGCTTGAAGCTCAGCCGCGTGCCCTCGAAATCGCCGCCGACATACAGCGCGTAGCTGCCCGGCACGCGGCCGACGATGCCGATGTCGCCCGCATAGGTGCGCGCGCAGCCGTTCGGGCAGCCGGTGATGCGCAGGCTGATGCGCTCGCCCGCCAGCCCGTGCCGGCCCAGCGCCGCCTCGATCGCCTGCACGAACTGTCCGCGCACCCGCTCGGCCTCGGTCAAGGCCAGGCCGCAGGTCGGCAGCGCCGGGCAGGCCAGCGCCCAGCGCGACAGCGGCGACAGATCCTCGCTCAGCGCCACGCCGTGCCGGCGCAGCAGCGCGGTCAGCCGGAGGCGGTCGCGCGCGGCGACATTGCTCAGCAGCACGTCCTGCTGCGGTGTCATCACCGGGTCCAGCCCGAACGTCTCGACCGCCTCGCGCAGCGCCGTGCGCAGGGCTACACCCGGAGCGTTCTCGATGCGCCCGGACGGCACCGGGACGCCCAGCCACCATCGCCCATCGCCTTGCTCATGCCAGCCCAGCAACTCGGGCACGTCCAGCCCCGGCATCGCCAGCGGCGGCGCCAGCGGAGCGCCGAAATACTGCCCCAGCGCCTCGATGATCCACGGCAGGCCCATGTCGTCCACGACATATTTCAGCCGCGCCCGCCGCCGGTCGGCGCGGTTGCCGTGATCGCGCTGCAAGCCGATCACCGCTTTCGCCGCGCCCACCAGGTCGTCCGGCCCGACCGAGCCGACCAGGCTGGCCAGTCGCGGATAGGTGGTGGCCTTGTTATGGGTCATGCCCAAGCCGCCGCCGACCGCGACATTGTAGCCGAGCAGGGTGTCGCCCTGGAAAATCGCGATGAACGCCAGATCGTTGCTCAGCACGTCGATCGTGTTGTCCTCGGGCACCGCCACGCCGATCTTGAACTTTCGCGGCAGGTAGGTCTCGCCATACAGCGGCTCGCGCTCGTCGCCGCCGTCGCCGGATTCCGGCTCGTCGAGGAAAATCTGGTGGTAGGCGCGGCTGGCCGGCAGCAGCGCCGCGCTCAGCGCCCGCGCGTCGGCCTCCAGCCGGGCATGGATCGCGTCGCGCACCGGCGCCGGCGAGGTCGTCACGTTGCGCACCACGTCGCCGCAGGCCGATTGCGTGGTCAGCAGCGTGTGGTTGATCGCCGCGATGGCCGGCTTCAGGTCGCGCTTGACCACGCAATGCAACTGGATGCCCTGGCGCGTGGTGATGCGCAGCGTGCCGTTGCCGTAGCGGTCGGCGATGTCGTCCAGCGCCAGGTATTGCGCCGCGGTCATCCGCCCGCCCGGCATCCGCACCCGCACCATGAAGGAGAAATCCTTCTCCTCGCCGCGCTGCTTGCGCTCGGTCGCGGTGTCGCGGTCGTGCTGCTCATAGCTGCCGTGGAACTTCAGAAGGTTGTAGCCGTCCTCGCTGACCTGCGTGCCGCCGGCCGCCAGTTCCTCGGCCAGTTCGCCGCGCAGATGGCGGCTGGCTTCCTTGAGGCGCTCGACTCCAGACCGCTTCGCTTCCGGCGCGACAATGGCCGCGCCGGCTCCATCCGGTGGCGACATGTCGGGCTACCGCGGCAACGGCGGCTGGTCGACCATGCGCAGATACGGCCGCAGCGTCTTCCAGCCGCCGGGGAAGCGCTTCTTGGCTTCCTCCTCGGACATGCTGGGGGCGATGATGACCGGCTTGCCGTCGGTCCAGTTGGCCGGCGTCGAGACCTTGTGCGCGTCGCTGAGCTGCAAGGCGTCGATGCTGCGCAGGATTTCGTCGAAATTGCGCCCGATGGCCGGTGGATAAGTCAGGATCAAACGCACCTTCTTGTTTGGATCGACGATGAACACGCTGCGCACCGTGACCTTCGGCATCGGCTTGCGGGTGGATCATGTCGTACAGCGTGGACACCTTGCGGTCCGGCGTCGGCCAGCACCGGGAAGTTGAGCTTCTGGCCCTGCGTGTCCTCGATGTCGTGTTCCCAGCCCTTGTGGCTGGCGACCGGGTCGACCGACAGGCCGATCGGCTTGACGTGCCGGCGGTCCCATTCCGGCTTCAGCCGCGCCACCTCGGCCAGCTCGGTGGTGCAGACCGGCGTGAAATCGCCGGGATGGCTGAACAGCACGCCCCAGGAATTGCCCAGCCACTCATGGAAGCGGATGTGGCCGAGCGTGCTGTCCTGTTCAAAGTCCGGGGCAACTTGCCCAAGCTGGATGGCCATTGTGCAATCTCCGATCCACCGCGCGAGAGGGCCTCGCGACAGGTCGAGCGCAGAAAAACACCAAACGGGGCGGACAGTCAAATCTATCCACGAGTATTGCGCGTTGAATTAGGGTGCCCCGCAATCCCGGTCTGCGGCGTCCTTAGATGGCGAAGGTGATCGGCTCCGCCGCCGGCCGGCGCATTCCCGCCGCCGCCGCCTGGCGCATCAGGTCGTCCAGCGTCAGCGCCGCCAGCCGGGCGGCCGCCTGGGCGTCCAGATCCTGCCACAGCTTTTCGGTCACGAGCGCGTGCAGCCGGCCGCTCGGCCCGTCGGTCGGCTCGGGCTCGTCGGCCAGCGCCACCTCGATGATCTCGCGGATGCGGATGTCGCGCCGCGGCCGTCCGAGCCGGTAGCCGCCGCGCGGGCCGCGCACGCTCTCCAGCAATCCCCCGCGCGACAGCGCCTGCAACAGCGGCTCCATGCCGCGCCGCGCCATGCCCAGCCGGTCGGCGATGTCCGCCGCGCTGACGGTGGCCTGGCGGCCGCCGTGGAAGGCCACGTCGAGCATGACCGTCACCGCCGTCATCGCCCTGTCCCTGCGGACCAGCATTTCCACCCCCGCGCCGCACCCGCGCGCAAACCACATTGACGACGTGTGATAGCCTGACGCCTCGCGCAAGATGGATCAATCCCGATGAACCGCATCACTCCGGAAAACGCCAGCACCCCCACACCCTGCCCGACTGCCCGCGGCCGCATCTACGACAGCGTGCTCGACCTGGTGGGCGCCACGCCGCTGGTCCGCGTCAGGCGGCTGGCGGCCGAGGAGTCGCTGGTGGCCGACCTCGCCTTGAAGCTGGAGTTCTTCAATCCCGCTGGGCTCGGTAAAGGATCGCATCGGCCTGGCGATGGTGCGCGACGCCGAGGCGCGCGGCCTGCTCACGCCGGGCAAATCGGTGATCGTCGAGCCGACCAGCGGCAACACCGGCATCGCACTGGCCTTCGTCGCCGCCGCCCTGGGCTATCGGCTCATCGTGACGATGCCCGAGGGCGCCTCGATCGAGCGGCGCAAGATGCTGCGCCTGTTGGGGGCCGAGCTGGTGCTGACGCCCTCCAAGCAGGGCATGGCCGGGGCGATCGCCCGCGCCGAGGCGCTGATGGCCGAACACGCGGACTCCTGGATGCCGCGGCAGTTCGACAACCCGGCCAACCCGGCGGTCCACCAGGCCACCACCGCCGAGGAGATCTGGCTCGATACGGCGGGTGCGGTGGATATCGTAGTGGGGGGCGCGGGCACCGGCGGCACGCTCACCGGCATCGCGCGCGCGCTGAAGCCACGCAGGGCGGGGCTGCGCGTGCTGGCGGTCGAGCCGTCGGAAAGTGCGGTGCTGTCCGGCGACGAGCCGGGGCCGCACGGGCTGCAAGGCATCGGCCCGGGCTTTGTGCCCTCGGTGCTCGACATGGGGGTGATCGACGGCGTGCTGCGGGTGAGCGAGCGCGAGGCCATCGCCATCGCCAGACGCTGCGCCGCGACCGAGGGCCTGCCGATCGGCATTTCCTCCGGCGCCGCCCTGCACGCCGCCCTGGACGTGGCGCGCGCGCCGGAAAACGCCGGCAAGCTGGTGGTCTGCATCGTCCCGAGCTTTGCCGAGCGATACCTGTCCACGGCGCTGTTCGCCGGGCTGTAAGCGGGCGGCGGCGGCGCGGCTTGCCTTCGCCGGGCGGATTGGGCGATTCTGCGTCATCGCGGCGGGCGAGGGCGACGGCCAGACAATGCGCGTGGACCATGCGATCGCGACTTGGGCGGTGTTCGCCGCCATCGACACCATGCCGATCGGCCGCGCCGCGGCGGCCCGGCGTGCCGCGCCTTGAGGGTCGCGGCACGGCTGCTCTGCCTGGCCGCCCCGCTGCTCCTGCCGCTGGCCGGCTGCGGCTCGGTGCTGACCGAGGGCACCTCCGATGCCGCCGGCCTGGCGGGCGCGGGGATCGCCTCGGCCGTCACCAAGGACGCGACGGTGGGTGCGGCGATCGGCCTGGGCGTGAAGTCGGTGGCCGATTTCGGGCTTGGCTATGTCGAGCGCGACGTGCATCGCGCCGAGCAGGACCGCATTGCCGCCGCCGCCGGCGCGCTGCCCGAGGGGGCGGCCGGCCTCTGGTCGGTGAGCCACCGCATCCCGATCGAGGACGACGAGCACGGCGCCCTGGTGGTGACGCGCATGTTCGCCGCCCGTCCCGGCAGCGGCGCGGATTTCACCTGCAAGGAGATCGTCTTTTCGGTCGACCGCGGCGCCGGCGCCAAGCTGCGGCGGGCGTTCTACACCGCGACCGTGTGCCTGGACGGCGCGCGATGGAAATGGGCATCGGCCGAGCCGGCGACGGAGCGTTGGGGCAGCCTGCAATGAGACGGCTGGCCATGCCGCTGCTGCTGGGCCTGGGCATGGGGGGGTGCAGCACGGCGGCGACGCTGACGGGGCTGGCCGCCGGCGGCGTGGCCGGTGGCGCGACCGCCAATCCCGCGATCGGCTACGCGGTGGCCGTCGGCACCAACGCGGCGGCCGACTACGCCTTCAAATACGTGGCCCGGGTGCGCCAGCGGGCGGAGCAGAACGCCATCGCCGATGTGGCCGGCGGCCTGCCACCGGGCCAGACCGCGCCGTGGCGCATCGCGCACACCATCCCGGTCGGCGACGAGCACGGCGAGGTGCAGGTGGTGCGGGCGATCGACACGCCGCTCGCCGCCTGCCGCGAAATCGCCTTCAGCGTGCAGGACGGGCCGAAGCAGCCGCCCGCCTGGTTCGACGCCAGCATCTGCCGGCAGGCGGCGCGCTGGAAATGGGCCGTCGCCGAGCCGGCGGTCGAACGCTGGGGCTATTTGCAGTAGGCCGCGACCGCTTTGTAGGGCGGAAAAGCGCAGCGCCTTCCGCCACGGTGACGCGGCACGTTTTCATGCCATCCAGCGTAGACTCGACATAGCCGCGCCGTGCAGCGGCGGAATGCGCTGCGCTTTTCCGACTGCTTCGTAGGGCGGAAAAGCGCAGCGCCTTCCGCCACGGTGACGCGGCACGGTTTCATGCCATCCAGCGTGGCCTCGACATAGCCGCGCGGGGCAGCGGCGGAATGCGCTGCGCTTTTCCGCCCTACACAGGCGAGGATCGCGCGTCAGCGCCCGGGTTCAGCCTCCGCGCAGCCGCGCCGCCAGCCACAGCGCCGCCGGGTCGAGCGGCCGCTCGGCGCGGTGGATCAGCATCTGCGTCAGGCGCAGCATGGCGTGGCCGTCGATCGGCAGGCGCACCAGGCGACCCTCGCGCAGGTCGCGCGCCACCATCGGCTCGGGCATGTTGCCCCAGCCCAGGCCGGCCAGCAGCAGGGCGTGCTTGGCGCCGAGGTCGCCGAGTCGCCAGCAGCGGTTCGACAGCACGCCGAAATCGCGCTCCTCGGTCAGCGGCGAGCGGTCCGACAACACCAGTTGCGTCTCCTCGCGCAGCGCCGCCGCCGGGATCGGCCCGGCCAGCCGCGCCAGCCGGTGCCCGGGCGCGGCCACCGGCACCAGCACGACGTCGTCAAGCTGATGCCGCTCCAGCCCGTCATGCAGCAGTGCAAGCCAATTGGCGATGCCCAGCGTGCAGCGGCGCTCCAGCACCAGTTGCACCACCGCCCCCAGCGCCTCGACATGCAGCCGCAGCGCCACGGTGGGGAAGGTCGAGGCGAAGGCGTCCAGTGCCGCGACCAGGCGCGGCATCGGAAACATCACGTCGACCGCCAGCGTGACCTCGGCTTCCAGCCCTCCGGACAGGCCGGCGGCGCGGGCGCGCAATTCCTCCACGGCGCCGCCGATCCGCCGCGCGTCGGCCAGCACGGCGCGGCCGGCGTCGGTCAGACGCGGCCGCCGCTGGCCGCGCTCGAACAGCGCGAGGCCGAGCTGGCTTTCCAGATTGGCGATGCTGTAGCTGACCACCGACTGCGTCCGCCGCAGCCGCCGTGCCGCGGCCGAGAAGCTGCCGGCCTCCGCGACGGCCGCCAGCACGGCCAACTGGTCGAGCGTCGGCCGGCCTACCGCGGACCTATCGACCGCCTCGATGGATCGGATCGACGGAATGTCCATTCCCGTGATCGTATCGAGCCCCTAGCTAGACCGCAAACCGGGGCATGGCGCCCCGCAGCCAAAGGAGCGACGCGATGGCGACCAATCTGCTGATTGCCTTCTACTCCCGCAACGGCTCGACCGAGGCGCTGGCCCTGGCGCTGGCCGAGGGCGCGCGCGGCCAGGGCGCGGAGGTGCGGCTGCGCCGGGCGCGCGAGGTGGTGGGGCCGGACGTCATGGCCAAGGCCCCCGGCTGGACCGAGGGGGCGGCGCGGATGAACGCGCTGTACGAGGCGCCGACCGAGGCGGACGCGCAATGGGCCGACGCCATCGCCTTCGGCTCGCCGACCCGCTTCGGCAACGTGTGCGCCGAGTTGAAGGCGTATATCGACGGCCTCGGCGGGCTGTGGCTCCAGGGCGCGCTGGTCGGCAAGGCGGGCGGCGCGTTCGACGCGACCGCGACCCCGCATGGCGGCGCGGAGTCCACGCTGCTGTCGCTGTATCCTCCGATGGCGCATCTTGGCCTGATTATCGTGCCGCTGGGTTATGGCGACCCGATCATGTTCCGCGCCGGCACGCCGTATGGCGCGCACGCGGCGGTCGATGGGCAGCATGTGACGAAGGTCCCCGAGGACGAACTGACGGTGGCGCGCTATCAGGGCCGGCGGCTGACGCAGGTTGCCGCCGCGCTCAAGGCGGCCCGGCCGGCGGATGCGAAGTAAGAAGCGACAGGAGAGCGGGACATGAACGGATCGGGCCGCGTCGATGCGACGCTGACGCCGCTGCTGGGGCGGCTGATGCTGGCCGCCATCTTCATCTGGGGCGGGCTGGGCAAGGCGATGGCCGCCGCCGCCACCATCGGCTACATCGCCCATAGCGGCCTGCCGGTGCCGCAAGCGGCCTACGTGATCGCCGTCGCGGTGGAGCTGGGCGGCGGCGTCCTGATGGCGCTGGGCGCGTTCGCCCGGCCGGTGGCGGTGATCCTGGCGATCTGGTGCCTGGTGACGGCGGCGATCTTCCACTTCATCCCCGGCGGCTACGAAAACCTCATCAACGGCTACAAGAACCTGGCGATGGCCGGCGGCTTTCTGTTCGTCGCGGCACACGGCGCCGGGCTGTGGAGCGTCGACGCGCTGCGCACCGGCAGCCGCATGACCGTCCCGGCCTGACCCCCGCGCCGACCCGCGCGCCTCTTGCCGGGGCGCGCGGGACGGCACAGAAAGGCGATCCTCGCAACGCCAAAGGGGGCGCCATGCCCAAAGGGGGCGACATGCTCAGCATCGCCGTGATCGGCGCCGGCCGGATCGGCCGCATCCATGCCCGCAACGTCGCCGCGCATGACGGCGCCCGGCTGGCCGGCGTATGCGACCCGCACGCGCCCTCGGCCGAGGCGCTGGCCGAGGCGACCGGCAGCCGCGCCATCACGCTCGACCAGGCGTTCGCCGCCGACGCGGTGCTGATCGGCTCGCCCACCCCCACCCACGCCGAGTATATCGAGCGCGCGGCGCGAGCCGGCAAAGCAGTGTTCTGCGAGAAGCCGATCGACCTGGACGCGGCGCGGGTGCGGGCGTGCCTGGACGTGGTGGCCGAGCGCGGCACAGCCCTGATGGTGGGCTTCAACCGCCGCTTCGATCCCTCGTTCGCCACGCTGAAGCGCCGGCTTGCCACGGGCGAGATCGGCGCGCTGGAATTGCTCAGCATCATCAGCCGCGATCCGGCGCCGCCGCCGCCGGGCTACACCGGCTCGGGCGGGCTGTTCCGCGACATGATGATCCACGACCTCGACCTGGCCCGCTTTCTGCTGGACGAGGAGCCGGTGGAACTGTTCGCCACGGCCTCGTGCCTGATCGACCCCGCGATCGGCGCGGCGGGCGACGTGGACACGGCGATCGTGACGCTGAAGACCGCGAGCGGCAAGCTCTGCCAGATCAGCAACAGCCGGCGCGCGGTGTACGGCTACGACCAGCGGCTCGAGGCGCACGGCGCGCGGGGCCTGCTGCGCGCCGGCAACCATCGCGAGACCACTGTGGAGATCGCCACCGGCCGCGGCTTCAGCCGCGATCCGGCGCTGCCGTTCTTCCTGGAACGCTACGCTGTCGCCTACCGCGCCGAGCTCGACGCGTTCATCGACGCGGTGGTGTCGGGCACGCCGCCCGAGCCGAGCGGCGAGGACGGGCTGGCCGCCCTGCTGCTGGCCGACGCGGCGACGCACAGCGCGCAAACCGGACAGGCGGTGCTGCTGGGCGGATAGGCGGGGCGCCGGACAAAGGGGGGAAACGACACCGTGGCGGTCAAGAACAACTTCCCGAAGCTGCACAACGCGATGTGGCCGGGGCTGGTCGGCAAGGGGGCGGATTCCGAGCCGCCGATCGCGCTCGACGCCATGCTCGATCTGACGGCGGCCGCCGAGGTGGGCGGACAGCGTTTCGACGGCGTCGACATCTTCGCCGCCGACCCGCACACCAGCATCGACGCGACCGACGACGACCTGGCACGCCTGGCCGACGGCGTGCGGCGGCGCGGGCTGGTGATCGGCTCGATCGTGGCACCCGTCTGGCCGCCGGTCGGCGGCGGCTCGGCGATGGGCGGCGCGGACGAGCGGGCGCGGTTCATCGCCGCGGTACGCCGCGCCTGCGGCATCGGCCAGCGCCTGCGCGCGCTGGGGGTGCGGCCGTACGGCGTCATCCGCATCGATTCCGCAACCGGCGTCGCCGAGTACGCGCGCGATCCCGAAGCCCACATGCGCGCCATCGCCACGACCTTTCGCGAAGCGTGCGAGGTGGCGGACGGGCACGGCGAGCGCCTGGCGGCGGAGGGCGAAATCTGCTGGGGCGGGATGCAGGGCTGGCGCAGCATGGTGCGGCTGCTGGAGACGGTGGACCGCCCGCGCGTGCTCGGCTTCCAGGCCGACATGGCGCACACGCTGCTGTACACGCTGGGCCATAACGCACCCGATGAACGCATCCTGCCCGAGGATTTCCGGTGGGAGCAGACCGCGACGTTTCAGGCGGCGTTGCAGCGGATGACCGACGCGCTGCGGCCGTGGACCATCGACTTCCACGTGGCGCAGAACGACGCGACCGTGAAGGGCATGGGCTCGCACGACAAGACCGGGCGGCATTGCCTGCCGAACGATCCAGCCGGCAAGCTCGACATCGCGCGCGACGCGGGATTCTGGCTGCGCGATGAACAGGGCGCGCTGACCAAGGCGTTCGCCCATGTCTGCTGGGACGGCTGCATGTTCCCCAACGCGGTGATGCACGATCCGCGCACCTGGAACGACGTGCTGGGGGCGATGCTCGCGGTGCGCGACGCGCATGGCTGGCTGGCATGAAGCCGCTGCGCATCGGCGTGGTGGGGTGCGGCTTCATGGGCCGCACGCACAGCAACGCGTTCCGCCAGGCCAACCAGTTCTTCGACGTGCCGTACCGCCCCGCGCTGGCGGCCATCTGCGCGCGCAGCGCCGAGGCGGCGGGGGCGTTCGCGGCGCAATGGGGCTACGAGTCGGTCGAGACCGATTGGCGCGCGCTGGTGGCGCGGCCCGACCTCGACGCGATCGACATCGCCAGCCCCAACGACACCCACGCCGAGATCGCCATTGCCGCCGCCAAGGCCGGCAAGATGGTGCTGTGCGAAAAGCCGCTCGGCCGCGATGCCGCCGAAGCCGAGCGCATGACCGAGGCGGTCGAGGCGGCCGGTGTCGCCAACATGGTCTGGTACAACTATCGCCGCGTGCCGGCCGTGACCTTGGCCAAGCAGCTTATCGACGAGGGCCGGCTGGGACGCATCTTCCACTACCGGGCGAAGTTCCTCCAGGACTGGACGATTTCGAGGGATCTGCCACAGGGCGGCGCCGGCCTGTGGCGGCTGGATGCCAGCGTCGCCGGCAGCGGCGTCACCGGCGACCTGCTGGCGCACTGCATCGACACCGCGCTGTGGCTGAACGGCGGCATTACGGAGGTCTCGGCGATGACCGAGACGTTCATCAAGGAGCGCACGCATACGCTGACCGGGAAAGTCGAGCCGGTGCGCATCGACGACGCCAGCGCGTTCCTTGCGCGCTTCGCCAACGGCTCGCTAGCGACCTTCGAGGCGACCCGCTACGCGCGCGGCCACAAGGCGCTGTACACGTTCGAGATCAACGGCGAGCACGCCTCGATCTTCTGGGATCTGCATGACCTGCACCGGCTGCAATATTTCGACCACCGCGACGAGGGCCGCCTGCGCGGCTGGCGGGCGCTGCACATCACCGATGGCGACCACCCGTACATGAAGCAGTGGTGGGTGCCGGGATTGCAGATCGGCTATGAGCACACGTTCATCCACCAAGCCGCGGATTTTCTGGCCGGCCTCGACGGCGGCACCTTCACCGGCCCGACCTTCCGCGACGCGCTGGCCACCGATCGCGTGACCGACGCGGTGCTGCACTCCGCGCGCTCGCGACAGTGGCAATCGGTGTGAGGCGACTGCGCCTCGCCGCCGCCGCCACCCTGGTCGCCTCCCTGGTCGCCAGCATGGCCATCGCGGCGCAGGCGGCAGCGCCCAAGACGCTCACCTTCTGCTCAGAGGCTTCGCCGGAAAGCTTCAATCCGATGCTGGGCAGCAGCGGCTCGACGTTCGACGCCAACCGGCCGGTCTACAACCGCCTGGTGCAATTCAGGCCGGGCACCACCGTGCCCATCCCGAGCCTGGCCGCGAGCTGGGACATCTCCGCCGATGCCCGCACGTACACCTTCATCTGCGGCGCAACGTCGCCTGGCAGAGCAACGACGACTTCAAGCCGAGCCGCCCGCTCGACGCCGACGACGTGGTGTTCAGCTTCGAGCGGCAGTGGAAGGATGCCAACCCGTTTCACACCGTCTCCGGCGGCAGGTACGTGTATTTCGGCTATATGGGCATGGCGGACCTGCTCGACACGATCGAGAAGATCGACGAGTCCACGGTGCGCTTCACGCTGAAGCACCCGTACGCGCCGTTCCTGGCCGACCTGGCGATGGATTTCGCCTCGATCCAGTCGAAGGAATACGCCGACGCGCTGGCCCGCCTCGGCCGGCCCGAGCAGATCGACCGTCGCCCGATCGGCACCGGAGCATTCCAGCTCGTGCAGTACCAGCCGGATTCCACGATCCGCTACGAGGCGTTCGCGCATTACTGGGGGGCGAAGCCGAAGCTCCGCGCGCTGGTGTTCGCGATCACCCCCGACCCGGCCGCGCGCCTGGCCAAGCTGCGCGCCGGCGACTGCCAGGTTGCCGATTTTCCCAATGTCGCCGACCTGGCCGCGATCCGGGCGGACCCCAAGCTGCAACTGCTGAGCCTGCCGGCGCTGGATGTCGGCTATATCGCGTTCAACACGGCGAAGAAGCCGTTCGACGACGCGCGCGTGCGCATCGCGCTCAACCTGGCGATCGACCGCAAGGCGATTCTGGGCGCCGTCTATCAGGGCGCCGGCATCCCAGCCACCACCCTGCTGCCGCCGACCATGTGGGGGTTCGATGCCGCCGTGCCGGCGTTCCGCCACGATCCCGGCCGCGGCGAAGAAGATGCTGGCCGATGCCGGCTACAAGGATGGGTTCGTGACCGATCTATGGGCGATGCCGGTGCAGCGCCCGTACGATCCGGACGGCAAGCGCGTGGCCGACATGGTGCAGGCCGATCTCGCGAAAGTGGGAATCAGGGCGACGATCGCCACCGCCGCCTGGGACGACTATCGCCGGCACGCGCAGGCCGGCGAGACGCCGCTGGTCGAGCTGGGCTGGATCGGCGACAATGGCGATCCGGACAATTTCCTCACTCCCCTGGCCGGCTGCGACGCGGCGCAGCCGGGCGGCAGCAATGTCGCGCACTGGTGCGACAAGGGGTTCGACGCGCTCATCACCAGGGCCGCCGCCATCCCGGATCTCGCGACGCGCGCGCGCCTGTATCAGCAGGCTCAGGTGATGCTGCACAGGCAGGCGCCGTTCATGCTGCTGGCGCATTCGGTGGCGTTCGTGGCGCTGGCGCGCACCGTCACGGGCTACCGGATGGATCCGCTGGGAATGCACGAGTTCACCACGGTGGATGTGCGCTGAGCAGTCGCGCGATCACACCAGCCGCTCGATCCACGCCGGCATCGACGCGTGCTCGTGCGCGAGGCGCGCAAGGTCGGCGGCGACGCCCGCGATGTCGGGCGTCGCCGAGGCCATCGACGGCACCAGCAGCCGTGCCGCCCCGCTGCGGTCGAACACGTAGATCGCCGAGCTGTGCGTCACCTCGACGTCGTGGCCGTTCGCGGCCGGCGTCACCGAGTAGGCGATGCGGTAGCGCCGCGCGAGGCTGGCAAGCTGGTCGGGCGTGCCGCGCAGGCCGGTGAAGCGCGGGCCGAACAGGCTGCAATAGCGGCCCAGCACCGCCAGGCTGTCGCGATTCGGATCGACGGTGACGAACAGGAAGCGCACCGCCTGGGCATCGGAGCCCATGCGCGAAAACGCCGCGTTCACGTTCTGCAGCGTCAGCGGGCACACGTCCGGGCAGAACGTGTAGCCGAAATACAGCATGGTGATGCCGCCGCGATAATCGGCCGCACTCACCTCGCGGCCGTCCGGCGCGCGCTGCATCGAAAATTGCAGCGCCGGCGAACCGCCGGTCACGTCGATGTCGTGCCAGGCTTTCGCGTCGCCGCAGGCCGCCAGCGGCGCCGCTGCCGCGCCCGCTGCCAGCAGGCGCAGCAGGTCGCGCCGCCGCGGGGCGCGATCAGCCACGCGCGCCCACCACCGCGAACGCCGCCGTCAGCGCGGCGCCGCCGGAGAATCGCAGCGTCACCGGCACCGTGCCGCCGGGATGCAGGCCGGCGGCCGGCGCCATGCACATCAGGTGATAGCCGCCGGGCGCGAACCGGATCGCGCCATGCGGCGGCACGACCACCTGCCCGACCATCCGCATCTGTTCCATCCCGCCGCTGGCCACCGAGCGGTGCAGCATCAACGAGGCGCATCCGGGCGAGCTGGCGCCGAGCAAGGTCAGCGGCGACGCGCCGTGATTGTCGAGCTCGAAATATCCCGCCGCCGGGCGCTCCGCCAGCAGCACGCGCAGCGTGCCGCCGCTGACGCTCGCATCGGGCGCCGGGGCGGCTGCCAGCAGCAGCGCCGGCGCGGCGGCGGCAAGTGCGACGCTAACGGCCAGTCCAGTTGCCCGACGAGACAAGCACCCCTCCCACCGCGATGTCGTCGCGGCCGGCGCCGCCGGTGCGGTCGTCGTCGCGGCGGAGGTTGTTCAAGATCAGCAGAAAGGCGATGCCGCCCATCATGCCCTGCGGAATCCACACCACCACGCCGCCGATATGCTGGTCGAGGATGGCGCCGATCGACGGATACAGCCGTCCGCACAGATCGTAGTAGGAATACAGCACGGTCCGGCTGAAGGTCAGGTGCGAGCCGACCAGGATCTGCGGGAACTCCACCAGGATCACCAGCGCCAGCCGCGCGCCGTACGAGATGCCGGCCTCCGCCCCGGCGCGCGGGTCGAGCACCAGGAACCAGAACAGCAGGCCGTCGAGCACCATGCTCCAGTTCATCACGTCGTACAGCGGCGGCGACAGCATGGCGTAGAAATGCACCGTCGGCTGCAACCACAGCAGCACCAGGCCCGCGAACAGCACGCCCGCGACCAGCGGTTGGCGTGCCGCACGCAGCAGCCCGCGCAGCCACCGCGCGCCGGACAGCCGCGCCGCCCAGTCCGGCATGCCGCGGCGGATCATCGCGCCGGGCCACGCCAGCGCCAGCAGGAACGGGCCGAGATGGTGCATGGCCAGGTGCTGCAAGCGGTTCAGGAAGAACATGTGCTGCGAGACATAGACGAAGCGCGACAGCAGGGCCGTGTAGACCAGGGCCACGCCCAACGCGAACGCCAGCACGCGCGCCGCGTTGGGCCGCTCCGCGGCGGCGCTGACGCACAGGCCTCGCACATACCAGTAGGTCGGCAGCGCGATGCCCAGGAACGACACCCAGGAGAAGTCGTACGGCGCCCAGGCCGGCAACTCGGTCGGGAACGCGTCGCTCAGCCACCACAGCACCGCGCCCAGCAGCAGCACGCCGGCAATGCCGGCGAGTCCCTGATCGGGCGAGGTGTCGACGGCGGCGGCGTTGGCGGTCTGCAACGAAGTCGACACGCCGGCAGTTAGCGGCGGCGGCTGCGGCGCGGCAAGTTACGAACCCCTCATGCGTTGCGCCGCCAACACCGTTGCGCGTCGGATCCCGCCGCGACGCCGGCGGCGCTATCCCGGGGCGGGCGTGTCCGCCAGCCGGTCCACCAGCGCGTGCAGGCTGCTCCGCAGGGCGGCGAACTCGCCCTCGTCCAGCCCGGTCCGGCAGACCACCTGCTGCTGGATTTGCGCCAGCACCTGGCGCAGTTCGGCGCCCTTTCGCGTCAGGCTGACGCTCACCACCCGCTCGTCGCCGGCGTCGCGCTGGCGGCGGACCAGGCCCGCCTCGGCCAGCCGCTTCAGCAGCGGCGTCAGCGTGCTGGCGTTCAGCCGCAGCGCGTTGGCCACGCCCTGCACCGTGCAGGCGCCATGCTGCATCAGCACCAGCAGCACCAGGTATTGCGGGTAGGTCAGGCCAATCTCGCCCAGCATCGTCCGGTAGCTGCGGGTGATGGCGTGGGTCGCCGCATACAGCGCGAAGCAAAGCTGCTGGTCGAGCCGCGGCCCGTCTTCCCGCCGCCCATCCTCCTCGGGGCCGTCGTCGGCCGCCGGCCCGCGGGACTGCTCCCGGCCTGGCGTGGCGTGCGGCGGCACAGTCGCTGCGCGTGACAAGAGGCCCGACCTCGGTTTGCTGGCCGCCGCGACCCTAGCGCGCGAACGATGCAGCCACAACACGATGCCGCCTTCTGCCGATGCACAAACGATGCGGCGGCGGCGGCATCCGGCTATGATCCCGCCATGAGCGCCCCTTCCACGCAGATGCCGCATATCCTGGTGGTCGACGACGACCGCGAAATCCGCGACCTGCTGGCCCGCTTCCTCGAACGCCAGCAATTCCGCGTCACCACCGCGCGCGACGGCCGCGAGGCGCGTCGGGCCTGGCCGAACGGGCACTATCAGCTTGTCGTGCTCGACCTGATGCTGCCCGGCGAGAGCGGGCTGGATTTGTGCCGCTGGCTGCGCGGCCAGGGCGACGTGCCGGTCATCATGCTGACCGCGATGGGCGAGGAGACCGACCGCATCATCGGCCTGGAGCTGGGGGCGGACGACTACCTGGCCAAGCCGTTCAACCCGCGCGAGCTGCTGGCGCGCATCCGCGCGGTGCTGCGCCGCGCCGGCGAGGGCGGCGCCGGCCGCCACGAGAGCGACGGGGCGCCGCTGCGCTTCGCCGGCTTCACGCTGGAACAGGCGCGGCGGCGGCTGCTCGACCCGGAAGGCGTCGAGGTGCCGCTCACCGGCGGCGAATACGACCTGCTGCTGGCGCTGGTGGAGCGGGCCAACAAGGTGCTGACGCGCGACATGCTGATGGACCTGCTGCGCGGGCGGCAGGCCGGTCCGTTCGACCGCGCGATCGACGTGGCCATCAGCCGGCTGCGGCGCAAGCTGGAGGATGACGGCCGCCACGCCCAGCTTATCAAGACGGTGCGCGGCGGCGGCTACGTGCTGGCCGCCGAGGTGTCCCGAGACTGAGCATGGGGGCCTGACACATGCCGCTGGACTGGCGGCCCGGCTGGCGGCCCGGCTGGCGGCTCGGCTGGCCACGCAGCCTGGCGGCGCGCACGGTGCTGGTGCTGGTGGCAAGTCTGGTGGTGGTGCAGGCGGCGGGATTGACCATCCACGCGCTCGACCGGGTCGACGTGCTGCGGCTGGCGCAGGCGCGCGACATCGCGGTGCGCACCATAGGGCTGTTCCAGGTGGTCTCGCTCACGCCGGCCGCCCAGCGCCCGGCGCTGCTGGCCGCGCAGGGCCAGCGGCAAGGGGCGGCGGCGGCGCGGTTGGAGATCGGGCCGCCGGCCAGCATGGGCGCGCCGGCGCCGCTGGATCTGCAACGGCTGCTGCGGGTCAACATGGGCCTGGTGCCGCTGCCGCAGGCGCAGCGGCCGCGCGAGGTGGTGATCGACGGCGGCCCCGACCAGGGCAGTGTCGCGATCGGCCTGCGGCTGGCCGACGGGCACTGGCTCGATCTGCGCTTCGACCTGCCGCCGCCGCGGCCGTGGCACTCGCGCACCTTCCTGGCCGCCTTCGTGCTGATGACCCTGGCCGCGGCCGGGCTGTCGGTGTGGGCGGTGCGCCGGCTGGTGGCGCCGGTGGCGACCCTGGCCGCCGCCGCCGAGCGGCTGGGCCGCGACGTCGGCGCGGCGCCGCTGCCCGAGGACGGACCCACCGAGGTCGCCGCCGCCGCGCGCGCGTTCAACACGATGGCCGCGCGCCTGCGCCGCTTCGTCGCCGACCGCACTTTCCTGCTGGCGGCGATCGGCCACGATCTGAAGACCCCGATCACCCGGCTGCGGCTGCGCGCCGAGTTCGTCGACGACGACGAGCAGCGCCGCAAGATGCTGGCCGACCTCGACGAACTGGAGGCGATGATTTCGGCCACGCTGGTGTTCGCGCGCGACGCCACCGCCGGCGAGCCGATGGTGGCGATCGACCTTGCCGAACTGGCGCGCACCGTGCTGGACGAGGCGGCCGACGCGGCGCCCGAGCCGCCGCGCGGCCTCGCCTATGCCGGTCCGGACCACTTTGCGGCGCGGGTGCGGCCGGTGTCGCTGAAGCGGGCGCTGATGAACCTTGTCACCAACGCCCTGAAATACGGCGACGCGGCGCGTGTCACCCTGTCGCCCCCCGCCGGCGGGCTGCTGCACCTGGCGGTGGACGACGACGGCCCCGGCATCCCGGACGCCGAGCTGGAGCGGGTGTTCCAGCCATTCCAGCGCCTGGAGCCGAGCCGCAACCGCGAGACCGGCGGCACCGGGCTCGGCCTGCCGATCGCGCGCAACATCCTGCGCGCGCATGGCGGCGACGTGACGCTGGCCAACCGCCCCGGCGGTGGCCTGCGGGCGACGGTGACGCTGCCCGCCTGACCCGCGCCGGCCCAGCGACGGGCATCGCTCAGGCCGCGAGCAGCTCCCGGGTCAGCGCCGTCCACTCGTCGGCAAGCTCGCCCGTGGCGACGGCGCGGCCGGCGCGGCGATACCAGTAGGCCGCGTTGTCCAGATCGCCTTCGTGGCGGTGCAGATAGGCGTGGACGGCCGCCCCGGCCGCGTCATCGCCGGCCTGCGCGCATTCGTGCGCCCGCTTCCAGTCGCCACGCGCATCCCACCACAAGGCCTGGAGCGGCAGCGACAGGCCCGCCGGCGGCTGCTCGCCGGCCAGCGCGGCGCGGAACTCGTCGAGTGTCATGGCGCGGCTAATGGCACCGCACCAGCGGATAAGGGAAGTCCGTGCAGCCGGGAAAGCTGATTTCGTTGTCGCTCTTGCGCTGCACGTGCAGCGCGTTCGGGTCGCTGCACCCGAAGCCGACCGCGAGCGGCGCCCCGCCCCCCTCCAGCAATCCCCCGCCCGACGGGGCCACCGGCGTGAAGCGAAACTCCGTGCTCCCGGGATTGGTGCGTGCGGTCTCGATGACCCGCTGGATGTAGGTCACGTCGGTCAGCGTCGCGCGCAGCACCACGTCGCGGGTGAAGATCACCACCGGCTGCCCCAGGCACGCCCGCGTCGGCAGGTTTTCCGGCGCGGGGAACAGCCCGCCGCTCCAGATGCCGAACAGCCAGGCGTGCGGCGGCGCGGCCTGCGCCGCGGCCGGCGCCGCGGGCGTGCCCAGCAGCACCGCGCCGAGCAGCAGGCCGGCCGTGGCAACGAGCATCGTGCGGTGCATGAATCCTCCGTCGTAAGCGGGGCGCGCGGCGCGGCGCCATCCTAGTTGCGCGGGCTTGCCCCTGACCAGGGGGATGGCCGCAACTGGCGGCTATCCCGTCTCCAGCAACGCGCGCGCGCACGCCTCGTCGGTGACGACGCGATTGACGTAGCCGCCGGTCAGGATGCCGCGGATGATGGCCACCTTGTTCAGCCCCCCCGAGGCCAGGATCGACACCGGCACCGCTTTCAGCTCCGCCGGCGACAGCGCGACGACGCGCTGGTTCAGCGGATGGTCCACGATCTGCCCGGCCTCGCCCACGAAGCTGCCCAGCATGTCGCCCACCGCGCCCTGCGCCCGCAGATCCTCGCGATGGTCGCGCACCGTCTGCATGTTGGCGATCAGCGAGCTCTGCGACAGGTCGCCGCAGGTCAGCAGCGCCACCTGCACCGCGCGGGCGCGGCGCATCACGTCGGCCAGATCCTCGTGGCTCAGCAGCACGCGCCGGTTCTCCGCACTCGGGCAATACAGCGGGGCGGCCAGATACCAGCAATCCGCGCCCAGCGCCTCGGCGAACTGGGTCGCCACCTCGAAGGTGTTGATGCCCGATCCGTGCGTCAGCCCGCCCATCAGCGACACCACCCAGCCCTGCTGAAGGGCGCGATGCGGCAGCCGCGACAGTGCGGCGCGCAGGGTGCGGCCCCAGCCGATGCCGAGCGACTTGCCGTCGCGCAGCAGCGGTTCGAGCATCTGGCCCACCTCCTCGCCGATCACCCGGCGCTGCTCCATCGGGTCGGCCAGCGTCGGCACCACGGTCGCTCCGTGCAGCGCGAACCGCTGCACCAGCGCGACGCCGAGCGCCACGCAATCGGCCAGCGGCGCGCGCACCTCGATGCGCACCAGGCCGTCGGCGCGGGCCTGGCCGATGATGCGGTTGACGCGCAGGCGGGTCAGGCCAAGCCGGTCGGCGATCTCCTGCTGCGTCAGGTTGCCGACATAGTCAGTACCAGACCACGCGGGCGATGGTCTGGTCGGTCTCCGCGGCAGGTCGCAGGCTGCTGCTCAAGACGCTCCTTCGTGGCCCCCATCGTCAGGCCGCCGATCATGCGCCCGCTCGCCATGATCCTGCCCCAATCGCGTTCATAGCCGGACGCGCGGCGGATCGCCACCACCCGGGGCCGCCGAACTCAGGGTGGCGGCGCGGTGGCCGGCTCGGTCACACGCTGGCCGGCACATGCTGGCTGGCCCGCGACAGCGCGTTCTTGCTGACGAACAGCAACCGCCGCCGGAACGCCGCCGGGCTTTCCAGCGTGAGCAGCGCCTTCAGCAATTCCAGGCCGCCGGCGAAGAAAGGCTCGCGCAACGCGAACCCGTATTCGCCCGCCCATCCGGGCGGCGGCAGCCCGTGCATCGAGGCGAGGTGCTCGGCGGTCGCCGCGAGATAGGCGTCGTGCAGCGGCCCAAGCGGCAAGGGCGGCCGCGCCAGCGACGCCTCGCGGGCAGGCGCGTTCAGGTAGAAGCTGTCGAGAAACTCGCGCAAGGTCGGGTCGAACGCCTCGCCATCCTCGGCCACCCGGCGGGACACCTCGAAGATGCTGTCCGGCCTCACGCCAGGTCTCGCTGCTCGGGGCCAGCGAAGATTTCCTCCACACCGAACTGAGTTTTCGGCTCGAGCCGCCGTCCCGGGAAGTAGGCGGCGATCACCGCGAACGCCTGCGCCGCGTTGGTGATGCCCAGTTCCCGCGCGAGCTGGCGGATGTCCCCCACGTCGGGCGCGCCTTGTGCGCCCGACAGGCGCATGGCGCGACACTTCATTGCGAACAGGTAGGCGGGACTGGCGGTGAACACGCGCAATCCGGGCTCATCTTCTGACGGGAACGTGCCGAAATGCCGGCGCTCCGCTTGATCCGCGTCGCCAAGAAAGCCTTTCACGCCGTCGTTGAGCCAATCGCGCGGCCAGCCGCGATCCTCCGCTATCTCGGCGGCGAGCTCAAGGACCAGGCCCTTGTCGGCCTCGAACACCGCATCGACATCGCGGGTCGCATGCCGCCAGTCATAGGTCAGGACGAGGGCGGAGCCGCCGTATATCGCGATCTCTATGGTGCGGCCACGCTGCCAGGCCCGCCGGCCGAGATCCGCGAACGCCGTCGCGAGCGTCTCGCGATCGAACCTGTCCGACATGGAAGCAAGTCTCCTCCGGCGCCGGCCTCGTCGCCGGAGGGCGCACGATAGCCTAGTCGCCGACCGCGCGCAGCCGTGGCTGGCGGGCGTCGATCAGTTCCTCGTAGACGTCGACGTAATCCTCGGCCATGCGCCGCGCCGTCCACCGCTGCTCGAACCGGCGGCGGATGGCGGCGCGGTCCAGCGTGGCGATCTGGCCGCAGGCGGCGATCGCCTCGGCCTCGTTCTCGATGACGAAGCCGGTCAGCCCGTCATCCATCACCTCCGGCACCGAGCCGCGTCGCCGCGCGATCACCGGGCAGCCGCAGGCCATCGCCTCGATCATCACCAGGCCGAACGGCTCCGGCCAGTCGATCGGGAACAGCAACGCCTTCGCGCCGGACAGGAACGCCGGCTTCTGCGCGTCGTTGATCTCGCCGATGAACTCGACATTGGCCCCGGCCTGCGCCAGCAGCGGCGCCACCGAACTCTCGAAATACTCCCGGTCGGCGACATCGACCTTGGCCGCGACCTTGAGCGTGGTGCCGCAGGCCGTGGCGATGCGGATGGCGCTCTCGATCCCCTTCTCGGGCGAGATGCGGCCGAGGAAGGCGAAGTAGTCCTGCGCGGCGCCGGCCACCGGGTACAGCTTGCGCTCGGGCATTCCGTGCAGCACGGTCCGCACCCAGTTGAGATCGGGCAGCGGCGCGCGCTGGCTGTCGCTGATCGAGACCATCGGCACCTGCGGGAACAGCCCGTAGATGTCGGCGAACTCCGGCAAGTCCAGCCGGCCGTGGATGGTGGTCAGGAACGGCGTCGATTGCCGCGTCATCACCGAGTTGGGGAAATAGTCGATGTGGAAATGCAGCACATCGAACTCGTGCGCGCGCCGGCGCACCAGCTCGACCTGGCGGTTGACGCAGGACACCCAGTCCTTGATCTCCGGATCCAGCCGCAATGCCCGCGGCCGCATGGCGTCCAGCGTGGCCGCGGTGACGCTGTCGCCGCTGGCGAACAGGGTCACGTCATGGCCCATTTCCACCAGTTCCTCGGTCAGGGCGGAGACGACGCGCTCGGTGCCGCCATACAGCTTCGGCGGCACCGCCTCGAACAACGGGGCGATCTGGGCGATACGCATGGGAGGCTGACCTTTCGATGCGGACAAGTAACGGGGATGACTGTCCGAGAACAGCGGGCGGGCAGTCTCGACGCGATCATCTAAGCAGTGAACATGGCGAAAGATGGGCACCTGCATGACGTCCGAGAGGCCGTCCCGTTTCACCTCTTTTTTTCGTGAGACGCCGGATCCGACAAAATCCGGCCGCATTGCCCGCGTAGTCCCCAATACGCTCTCGAAGCCCAAGGGGTTCTCGCCGATGCCGACCCATTCCTTCCATTCCCACTCGTCTTCCGCGCCGGCGTCCGCCGCGGCCGCGCGCCAACCGCCGCGCGGGATGCTCGCGTTCCGCGGCAGTCCGCTCGGCTTCCTGATGCACTACGTCCGCCAGCATCCGGTGCAGCATCTGGTGGTGCTGGCCTCGATCACCGGCGCGGTGCTGGCCTCGGTGTCGACGCAGTACGGCATCAAGCGGCTGATCGACGCGGTCTCGCACGGGCCGCAGGCGCCGGGGGCGGCGGTGTGGGGCGCCTTCGCGCTGCTGTGCGTGATGATCGCCGCCGACAACCTGACCTGGCGCATCGGCGGCTGGATGGCCGCGCGCGCCTTCGTGGCCGTGACCGGCGACGTGCGGCGCGAGCTGTTCGCCCACCTCACCGGGCACGCCCCCAGCTACTTCGCCGACCGTCTGCCCGGCACGCTGGCCGGACGCATCAGCGCCACCTCCAACGCCAGCTTCCAGGTCGAGACCACGACCACCTGGAACGTGCTGCCGCCGTGCCTGGCCGTGACCATCGCGATCTGCATGATCGCCACGGTCAACCCGCTGATGGCCGGCTGCCTGGTCAGCGTCAGCGCGGTCATGGCGGCCATCATCTACAAGCTGGCCCAGCGCGGCACGCCGCTGCATCGCGACTACGCGCAGCGCGCCGCCGCCGTCGATGGCGAGCTGGTCGACGTGGTCAGCAACATGGGCGTGGTGCGCGCGTTCGGCGCCACGTTCCGCGAGCACGCGCGGGTCGGCGAGAGCATCTGCATCGAGATGACCGCGCGGCGGCGCAGCCTGTACTACATGGAGAAGCTGCGCCTGACGCACGCCGTGCTGACCGCCTTCCTGTGCGCCGGCCTGCTGGCCTGGGGGGTGGCGATGTGGCAGCACGGCCATGCCTCGCCCGGCGACCTGGTGCTGATCTGCTCGCTCGGCTTCCTGATCCTGCAAAGCACCCGCGACCTGGCGGTGGCGCTGGTCGACCTGACGCAGCACGTGGCCCGGCTGGCCGAGGCGATCGACGCGCTGCTGGTGCCGCACGCCCTGACCGACCGCGAGGGCGCGCGGCCGCTGATGCCGGGGCCTGGCCGGGTCGGCTTCCAGGACGTGAAGCTTCGCCTATCCGGGCCGCGCCGCGGTGCTGAACGGATTGGACCTGGTGATCGAGCCGGGCCAGCGCGTCGGCCTGGTGGGCGCCTCGGGCGCCGGCAAGTCGACGGTGCTGGCGCTGCTGCAGCGGTTCTACGACGTGACCGACGGCCGCGTGACCATCGACAACCAGGACATTCGCTCCGTCACGCAGGAGAGCCTGCGCGAGATGGTGGCCGTGGTGCCGCAGGACATTTCGATGTTCCATCGCTCGGTGCTGGAGAACATCCGCTACGCCAAGCCGGAGGCCAGCGAGCGCGAGGTGCTGACCGCCGCCAGCATGGCCCGCTGCGACTTCATCGAGGCGCTGCCGGAGGGCTACGACACGGTGGTCGGCGACCGCGGCACCAAGCTGTCGGGTGGCCAGCGGCAGCGGCTGGCGATCGCGCGGGCATTGCTGAAGGACGCGCCGATCCTGCTGCTGGACGAGGCGACCTCGGCGCTGGACACCGAAAGCGAGGCGGCGATCCAGGAGGCGCTGGACACGCTGATGGAGGGCCGCACGGTCATCGCCATCGCGCACCGGCTGTCGACGTTGCGCAACTTCGACCGCATCGTGGTGATGGCCGACGGCCAGGTGATCGACGACGGCTCGCCGTTCGATCTGGCGCACCGTCCGGGTCCGTACCGCGACCTGCTGCGCCGCCAGCACGCGGGCAGTGAGACCGGCGGCGAGGAGCTGAAGCTGGCGGCGTAGGCAAGGCTTGCGGATGGTCCGGCTATGTCGGGGCCATCCGCATCCGGTCGAAATCCGAATACACCCAGGAAGACGCCCCGGTTTTCCGCAAGCCACGCGGCCGGGGCGTTTCCAATTTTTCCGGCTATCACGGCGATGCTCAGGGTCGCGATCTTATCGAATCGCACGACTGAAGGAACCTTGAGGCCGGTTGCGAGGTCCGATCCGATCGCCGCCATATCAGGCCCGGCCCGCTGCGCCGACGTGATGAAACAGACAACGATATCGAGTTCGCCGGTCGTTGTCGCGTGATACGACCAAGGCGGGGCGGCGCTTGTCGCCGGAAAGATCGGTGAATGGGAAACGGGCGAGAACGATGCTTCCGAACGCGAACACTCTAGCGCCGCCGTTCGATCAGGTCGGCGTCGCTGTACAGTTCCGGTTCCTCCGCGAGCCATTCGAAGGCGCCTCCCGCCCGCGCCAGGTCCTGCCATCGGCAGCGCCGCCTCGTCCACCAGGTCGGCGACGACGTGTACGCGGGCACCCTCTGGAACGCCGTGGCGCAACAACTCGGCGGATACCTGCCCAGCCCGCACGTCCAGAACGATCTGCATGTCTCGTGTCCCTATGCTTACCTGCCAGTATACGCGGAAGCGTTGCCGCATCAGTAGCCGTATCAGGCTGGTGACTGCGCACGTTCAGCGTGAGCGGCGGCGAGAAAGCCCGGAATAATGTCTGTATCGAACCGTTTTGGCCGCGCCTGTGCGCCGGCGGCTCACGCGGGCGAGGGCGAAGGGCGTGCGGACAGGGTGCGGCAGGTCCGTCTCAGCCGCCCGCCGCGCGGCCGGGGCGGGCTGGGTGTTGGCCGGGTGCCCGAAGGTCGGGCGGGAGAGCGGCGGCCATCCTGGGCCGGGATGGGATGGCACGGTTCGGTGGGGCGGCGGCCTCAGGACCGCCGGAATGGGCCTGACCGCCAGCATCCGGCAGAGCGGGCGGAGGACTCGCCCGGCTTGCGGCGCGGCCTGCAGCAACTCCGCAATCCCGGGTTCCGCGAGCAGGTGCTGAAGCTGGCTGCCGAAGCAGGCTGCCTCGGGAACCAGGCGGAACAGCCAGGCGAACCCGCCCGGCAGGCGCGGCCCCGGTCGCGGCAGGCGCGCGGGGTTCGGGGGACGACCGGGTGGTGGTCCGTGATGGCCGGAGTGTTCCGGCGCCGGCCTTCTCGGCAAGGGCGGCGAAGCGGGTGACGCGGCGACGGAGCGTGCTCCAGGCCAGCATCAGAAGCGGCACGGTGGCGGGATTCTTCGCCATTCGCGCCGCGATGGCCCGGCACAGCCCGCCGAGGATGCAGGCGAAGCGGACGGAGAGGGCATTCGGCGTCAGAGGAGGGGCGGTGCAGGGCACGAACAAAACAAGAACATGACTGGCGCCGAATGTCAAGCGGGATGTCTCGTCATGGTCGGCCCACGGGTCGGGACGAAGGCCCGCACGAGGACAGGCTCCGGCCGACCATCCACGGTTTTCTTCTCGGCGGCCCGCAAGTCGTGGATGCTCGGCCTTCGCCGAGCATGACGCGCGTGGCTGTGGGCCGCGCACGCAAGGAAGTCGTGGATGCTCGGCCTTCGCCGAGCATGACGCGCGCGGGTGTGGGCTGCGCACGCACGCAAGTCGTGGATGCTCGGCCTTCGCCGCGCATGACGCGGCTGTGGGCTGCGCACGCACGCAAGTCGTGGATGCTCGGCCTTCGCCGAGCATGACGGGGCTGTGGTATCAGGCCGACTTCCCGGAGGAAATCTCGTCGCCCCCGCCCTCGAACCCGCGCAGCCTGCGCGCGATCACCTCGCCCACCGCCGCCACCACCCCGGACCGCGGGTAGCTCGTGCGCCATCCCAGCCGCACCGTGCGGCGTGACCCGGCGGCCAGAGGGCGCAGGACGATTCCCACATCCTCCGCCTGACCCGCCGCCAGGCCGGGCACCAGCGTGGTGCCGTACCCGGCGACGACCATGTTGAGCAGCGTGGACAGGCTCGCCGCCCGCAACGGTCCCCCCAGCAATCCGCTCTGCCCGCAGGCCGAAAGCGTCTGCTCGCGCAGGCAGTGCCCGTCGGCCAGCACCAGGATGTCCGCCGCCAGCTCCGCCTCGTCCACCACCGCGCGCGCCGTCAGCCGATGGCCGGGCGGCAGCGCGGCCAGGAACGGCTCGTCGAACAGCGCCCGGCTGCGCGAACTCGGGGCGGGGCAGGTCGGTGGCGACCAGTACCGCGTCCAGTTCGTGGGCGCGCAGGCGGTCGAGCAGGCCCGCCGTCTGATCCTCCCAGGGCTCCACCGCGAGCGCGGGCAAGGCTTCGCGCAGCGGCGCGAACACCAGCGGCAGGAGATAGGGCGCCAGCGTCGGGATGATGCCCAGCCGGAACCGGCCGGCCAGCGGATTGCGCAACTCGCGGGCCACGGAAAGGATCGCGTCAGCCTCGGCCACCACGGCGCGCATGTGGCCAAGCAGGCGTTCGCACGCCGCCGTAGGAGCCACCGCCCTGCTGCCGCGCTCGAACAGCGCCACGCCCAGCAGCTTCTCCAGCCGGCGGAGCTGGACGGAAAGCGTCGGCTGGCTCACGCCGCAAGCCTCGGCGGCGCGGCCGAAATGCCCGTGCTCGGCAACGGCGAGGACATAGCGGACATCGCGCAGGTTCATCGGCCGCCAGCTTTGCCGAACGAGATAGGTTCTGTCTATCGGCGCTATTCGGAACCCGCGCTTTCCTCAATGCCCGCGCTTTCCTCAATGGAGGAGTCGCTGCTAGACAGGCGCTACTGCAGGCAGCGGAGGAGGGAACAATGGACGGAGTTGAGGGACAGGCCGCGGGCAAGTGCCCGGTCGCGCACGGACGCGGCGGCAGGACCACCCGCGACTGGTGGCCGGACAGGTTGAGCCTGCAAATGCTGCATCAGCATTCGCCGCGGTCCAATCCGATGGGCGAGGCGTTCGACTACGCCGAGGAGTTCAAGAGCCTCGATCTCGACGCCGTCATCAAGGACCTGCGTGACCTGATGACCGACTCGCAGGACTGGTGGCCGGCCGATTTCGGTCACTATGGCGGGCTGTTCATCCGCATGGCGTGGCACAGCGCGGGCACGTACCGCATCGCCGACGGCCGCGGCGGCGCCGGCGGCGGCCAGCAACGCTTCGCGCCGCTGAACAGTTGGCCGGACAACGCCAACCTCGACAAGGCGCGCCGGCTGCTATGGCCGATCAAGCAGAAATACGGACGCAAGATTTCCTGGGCGGACCTGCTCGTTCTCACCGGCAACGTCGCCCTGGAGTCGATGGGCTTCAAGACGTTCGGCTTCGGCGGCGGCCGCGTGGATACCTGGGAGCCGGAGGAGCTGTACTGGGGTCCGGAGGGCAGTTGGCTGGGCGATGAACGCTACAGCGGCGAACGCGAGCTGCAGAACCCGCTGGGCGCGGTGCAGATGGGTCTCATCTACGTCAATCCGGAAGGGCCGAACGGCAAGCCCGACCCGGTCGCGGCGGCCCGCGACATCCGCGAGACCTTCGCGCGCATGGCGATGAATGACGAGGAGACGGTGGCGCTCATCGCCGGCGGCCACAGCTTCGGCAAGACCCACGGCGCCGGCGATCCGTCGTTCATCGGGCCGGCTCCGGAAGCCGCCGCGATCGAGGATCAGGGCCTTGGCTGGCGGAGCAAGCATGGCACGGGCGCCGGGGCGGACGCCATCACCGGCGGCCCGGAAGTGATCTGGAGCCAGACGCCGACGCAGTGGAGCAATGCGTTCTTCGATAACCTGTTCGGGTTTGAATGGGAGCTGACCAAGAGCCCGGCGGGCGCCTTCCAGTGGCAGGCGAAGGACGCCCCCGCGACGGTTCCGGACGCGCACGACGCATCGAAGAAGCGCGTGCCAACGATGCTGACCACCGACCTGGCGCTGCGGTTCGACCCGGCCTACGAGAAGGTCTCGCGGCGCTTTCATGAGCATCCGGATGAGTTCGCGGACGCCTTCGCGCGCGCGTGGTTCAAGCTCACGCACCGCGACATGGGGCCGGTCGTGCGCTACCTCGGCCCGCTGGTTCCGCAAGAGACGCTGATCTGGCAGGATCCCATTCCGGAAGTGGATCATCCGCTGATCGGCGAGCAGGATATCGCCGCCCTGAAAGCCAGGATCCTCGGCTCCGGGCTTTCGGTGCCGCAACTGGTCTCGGCGGCGTGGGCGTCGGCATCGACGTTCCGCGGTTCCGACAAGCGCGGCGGCGCCAACGGCGCGCGCATTCGCCTCGCACCGCAGAAGGATTGGCCGGTCAACGATCCGCCCGAGCTGGCGAAGGTGCTGCGGACGCTCGACGCGATCCAGCAGGAGTTCAACGCGGCGGCGGCCGGCGGCAAGAAGGTGTCGCTCGCCGACCTGATCGTGCTCGGCGGCTGCGCCGCGATCGAGCAGGCCGCGAAGGACGCCGGGACCGACGTGAAGGTGCCGTTTGCGCCCGGGCGCATGGATGCGTCGCAGGAGCAGACCGACGCGGAATCGTTCGCGCCGCTCGAACCCGTCGGCGATGGTTTCCGCAACTGGTATGTCCAGGGAAGGGAACTCATGGCGCCCGAGGAGGCGCTGGTGGACCGGGCGCAGTTGCTGACGCTCACCGGGCCGGAGATGACGGTGCTGGTCGGCGGCCTGCGCGTTCTGGGCGCCAATGCGGGCGGATCGAAGCACGGCGTCTTGACCGCGCGGCCCGGCAAGCTGACCAACGATTTCTTCGTCAACCTGCTCGACATGGGCCACGAGTGGCAGCAGGCCGGCGCCGATGGCACGTACGAGGGACGCGATCGCAAGACCCGCGAACTGCGATGGACCGGCACGCGCGTCGACCTGATCTTCGGCTCGCACTCGGAGTTGCGCGCGCTTGCAGAGGTCTATGCCTGCGCGGATGCGAAGGAGAAGTTCGTGAAGGATTTCGTGGCGGCGTGGGACAAGGTCATGAACGCCGATCGCTTCGACCTGGTGCGCCACCCGGCATAGGGGTCGATACCGGCCCGGCGGCGAGCTGCCGGGCCGGCATTCAGAACATGCCGCCCCGGCAGGCCGGCCTGCCCCACTCCCGCGGGGCAAGGCTGTCGCGTTTGGCCGAACCAGACGCTCAGACGCTCACGACACCGCCATCCACCGGCAGGTCGATGCCGGTGACATACGCCGCCGCATCGGACGCGAGATAGAGCGCCGCCGCCGCCACCTCCTCCGCGGTGCCGATGCGTCGGAGCGGCACGCCGGCGACAAAGAACTTCTTCCGCTCCTCGATCTCCTCCGGCGACAATCCGCTCTTGCCGAAAATCGGCGTGTCGATCGGGCCTGGACTGATGGTGTTCACCCGGATGCGCCGCGGCGCGAGTTCGGCCGCGAGCGTGCGGCTGAACGAGCGCAGCGCCGCCTTGGTGGCGGCGTACACCGAACTGGTCGGGAAGCCCTTGGCCCCCGCGCCGCTGCCTGTGGACAGGATCACGCCGCCATCCGGCATGATCGCGGCGGCGCGCTGCATGGTGAAGAACGCGCCACGGACGTTGACCCCGAACTGCTGGTCGAACGAGGCTTCGTCAACCGCCTCGAGCGGCGCGAACTGCGCGATGCCGGCGTTGACGAACGCGATGTCCAGCCGCCCGTGACGCTCCTTGATGGCGTCGATCAGCGTCCGCGTCGCCGCAACGTCGCTGGCCTCCACCTCGGCCACCTCGACGCCATCGCCGAACGCCGCGCGCGCTTTGGCGAGCGTCCGCGGGTTGCGGCCGGTGACGATCACCCGCGCGCCCTCCTGCCGGAACAGCCGCGCGGTCGCCTCGCCGATCCCGGTCGTGCCGCCGGTAATCAAGGCGATCTTGCCGTCGAGTTTTGCCATGAAGGCTCCTGTGCACCGCAGGCGGATGAGTCCGCCGCGCCGCAACAGGATGGGAGCCGGGTGCTGCGAGAGTTATGCGGCAAGCGGCATGAGGTTCATGCCGGGCGGAAGCACCCCCGTTCGGCCAGGTTGCGCATCAGCGCCGCGGTCCCAAACGTCCATCGCTCGCATTCATCGCTGCGGCGCATCCGGTTGACCAGCCGCCCGAGTTGCGGGGCGGCCACCGTCACGACATCGCCGAGATGGTGCGTGAACCCCTCCCCCGGCGCGTCGCGATCCTGGATCGGCGTGAACATGGTGCCCAGGAACAGCACCGCGCCGTCCGGATAGGCGTGGTTCGGTCCCAGCAACTGGCCCGCGAGGTCGGCCGGATCGCGGCTGATCTGGCTCATGCTGCTCTCGCCTTCGAGCCGGTGGCCATCCTCGCCCTGCACGGTCAGCGTCACCTGCATCCGCCGCAGGTCGTCCAGCCCGAACCCGTCATCGAACAGCCGCAGCAGCGGGCCGATCGCGCACGAGGCGTTGTTGTCCTTGGCCTTCGGCAGCAGCAGCGCCGAGCGGCCCTCGATGTCGCGCAGGTTCACGTCGTTGCCCAGCGCAGCGCCCACGATCCGCCCGTCCGAGGCGATGGCCAGCACCACCTCCGGCTCGGGATTGTTCCAGGCGCTGTCCGGATGCAGGCCCGCGTCCATGCCGCACCCAACGGCGCTCATCGGCTGCGCCTTGGTGAAGATTTCCGCGTCCGGGCCGATGCCGACCTCCAGGTACTGGCTCCAGGCGCCCTGCTCGACCAGCACCGATTTCAGCCGCGCGGCCTCCGGCGAGCCGGGCCGCAGGCTGGCCAGGTCGCCGCCGACCAGCGCCTGCACGCTGGCGCGGATGGCGGCGGCGGCGCCGAGGTCGCCGTGCGCCCGCTCCTCGATCACCCGCTCCAGCATCGAGACCGGAAAGGTCACGCCGGCCGCCTTGATCGCGTGCAGATCGACCGGCGCCAGCAGCCAGGGACGCGCCGGGTCGCGCGTCCCGGGCGGCGTGTTGGCCAGGATCGCGGCGATCGGCCCAAGCGCCTCGCCCGCCGCGGCGCGCAGGGCGGCCGCGGGGTCGCGCGCCTCGCACAGGTCGCGCATGGTCGGGAAGACGGCGGTGACGTCGACCACCGCGCCGTCGCGCACCGCCACCACCGACGGGCCGCCCGCATCCGGCCGCCAGACGCGCCCGGCCAAGGTGGCGCGCGCGGCGTCGTCCGGCAGGGCCGCGCGCAGGTGGCTGGCGATGTCGAGCATGGGCGTTGTCCTCTCGATGGTGCGGGTCGATGGTGCGGGTCGGTGGTGCGGGTCGATGGTGCGGGTCGATGGTGCGGGGAACGCTATGGCGAACCGCGCAAGGCGCGCAACGTTGGCGCTGTCATGCCGGCGGTCACGCATATCCTGGAATCCGCCCTGTACGTGGCCGATCTCGACCGCGCGCAGGCGTTCTATCAGCGCCTGTTCGGCTGGCCGGCCTTCATCCGCGACGCTCGCATGGCGGCGCTGGGCGTGCCCGGCGCGTGCGTGCTGCTGCTGTTCCGCGCAGGCGCCTCGAGCGAGCCGAGCCGCACCCCGTTCGGCATGATCCCGCCGCATGACGGGCGCGGGGTGCAGCACATGGCGTTCGCCATCGAAGCGGCGGCGCTGCCGGAATGGGAGATCACGCTGGCGGCCGAAGATGTCGCGATCGAGAGCCGGATCGCGTGGGACAGCGGCTCGGTGGCGCTGTATTTCCGCGACCCGGACGGACATTCGATCGAGCTGGCCACGCCTCGGCTATGGCCGAATTACGGACGGTAGCGACCTACATCGACAGCCGTGCCCACGACCAGTTCCGATACGCCAGGAGAGCCTCACCGCCGACGATAGACCTCATGGTTTCCGATCGCGCGGATCTCGAACAAGTCGGAGTCGACCCGCCGAAGGAGGATACGCACCGTCCGGCTCGCCCGGATCGAATAGCTGTTCTCGTAGCCGACAATCCGCTCGAAGTTCAGGCTACTGACGGTGTGATCGGTCACAAACTGCTCGATGGCGCGATCGACAGCCGGGCGGACGCTGCCGTCGACGTCGCTGAGAACTTTCCGTGATCGCGCAGTGTCCGACAGCCGCACTCAAGACGGCTCGTCGAGTTCGGCCAGCATAGCCCGCACGTCATCAGGCGTCGCCAGAACCCTGCCGGTCGGCTCCGTCGGCTCGCGCGCATCCGCAGCCAGGATGGAAGCCCAGCGAACCTGCTGGAGAGCTTCCAGAACGAGCAGGCGCGCTTCATCATGCATGGCGGCCAGTTTCTCCATCCGAGGTCCAAACTCCGGATGATCCAATGATACAGCCGAAGTCACGTCTTCAATCAGTTTCCTGAGCGTCTCAGAATCCTGGTCGTAGCGGACCTCTGCCTCTTGCGAGAACTCGATAATGAACGCGACATCATGGTCAGCAACCCGTTCCATGCCCGTACGAAGCAGTGTAGCGGTCTCGGCGGCCATCGCCGCCAGAGAGCCTGCCTGACCGAGACAAGCCTCGAACGCCCTCTCGACTTCCTGAAGCTTGTCCCGCCAACCGAACGTCGCAGCACTGCCTAGGGTGATTGCCATCCTGGTCAGAAGGGATGACGCATCCGGCAGCAGCTTGGCGAAGTCGTTCGGAAACGCGGACATGCCCTGACCCTACAGGATTGCCAACCTCACCGCTACATCCCCAACGCCCGCCGATACACGTCCAGCAGCGTCTCCTGCTCCTCGACCTCGGCCGGCTCCTGCTTGCGGATGCGGATGATTTGCCGGATCACCTTCACGTCGAACCCGGCGCTTTTCGCCTCGGCGAAGATGTCCTTGATGTCGCTGGACAGCGCCTTCTTCTCCTCCTCCAGCCGCTCCACGCGCTCGATGATGCTGCGCAGGCGGTCGGCGGCGATGTTGCCCCATTGCGCGTTCTCGGCCGGCTCCTTCGCACCCGTCGCATCCAGCGCCATCGCCCGTCCCTCCCGCGTCCGTGAGCCGGGCGGCGTAGCGGCGGCGCGCGGGCCGGTCAATGGCCGCCGGCCAGCTTCGCCTGCCCGGTCTGGTGTTCGGCCTGCCACTGTCTGTATGGCATCCCATAGACGATCTCGCGCGCGTCGGGGTCGGACAGCGCCACGCCGCGCTGCTCGGCGGCCTCGCGATACCAGCGGCTCAGGCAGTTGCGGCAGAACCCGGCCAGGTTCATCAGGTCGATGTTCTGCACGTCCGACCGCTCGCGCAAATGCTCCACCAGCCGGCGGAACGCGGCGGCCTCCAGCTCGGTGCGGGTGGCCTGGTCCATCTCGGGTGCGCTCATGGCGATCTCCTCTGCTGGCGTGTAGATGGCGCGTGGGCTGCCGCTTGGCGAGTAGCCGAACCAGAGTGCCGGAGACCCTCGCATGACCGCACGCACCAGACTGCGCCGCCGCCGCCGCACCAAGATCGTGGCCACCATCGGACCCGCCAGCTCCACGCCGGAGATCCTGCTGCGCCTGCTGCTGGCCGGCGCGGACGTGTTCCGGCTCAACTTCTCGCACGGCACGCATGACGACCACGCCGCCCGCATCGCCATCATCCGCGACCTCGAAAGCCAGGTCGGCCACCCGATCGGCATCCTGGCCGACGTGCAGGGGCCGAAGCTGCGGGTCGGCCGCTTCCAGGGCGGGCGGGTCGCGTTGCAGACCGGGGCGCGCTTCACGCTCGATCTCAACCCCACGCCGGGCAACGTGCTGCGCGTCAACCTGCCGCATCCGGAGATCATCGCCGCCGCCTCGATCGGCACCTCGCTGCTGCTGGACGACGGCAAACTGCGCCTGCGGGTGACGCATGTGCGCCCCGACGCGCTGGAAACCGAGGTCGCGGTCGGCGGCCCGCTGTCAGAGAACAAGGGCGTCAACGTGCCCGACATGGTGCTGCCGATCCCGGCGCTGACCAAAAAGGACCGCGTCGACATGCAGTTCGCGCTGGAGCACGGCATCGAGTACATCGGCCTGAGCTTCGTGCAGCGCGCCGACGACGTGGCCGAGGCGCGCGAGATCGCCGCCGGACGCGCCTGGATCATGACCAAGCTGGAAAAGCCGCAGGCGCTGGAAAACCTCGAAGCCATCATGGCGCTGAGCGACGCGGTGATGGTGGCGCGCGGCGATCTCGGCGTGGAGCTGCCGCCCGAGGAAGTGCCGCTGGCGCAGAAACGCATCGTGCGCGAGGCGCGCAAGCTCGGCCGCCCGGTGGTGGTGGCGACACAGATGCTGGAGAGCATGATCTCCGCGCCGTCGCCCACCCGCGCCGAGGCGTCGGACGTGGCCACCGCGGTGTTCGACGGCGCCGACGCGGTGATGCTGTCGGCGGAGACCGCCGCCGGGCAATACCCGTACGAGGCGGTCAACATCATGGACCGCATCATCGCCCGCGTGGAGCAGGATTCCGGCTGGCGGGCGATCATCGACGCCAGCCGTCCGGAGCCGGAGCACAGCACCAGCGACGCCATCGCCGCGGCGGCGCGGCAGATCGCGCACACCATCGACGCGGCGGCCATCTGCGCCTTCACCGACAGCGGCTCGACCGCGCTGCGGATCGCGCGCGAGCGGCCGGAGCCGCCGATCCTGGGGGTGACGCCGAAGGAAGCCACGGCGCGGCGGCTGGCGGTGGTCTGGGGGGTCCACGCCGCGACCACCGGCTACACCCACAGCATGACCGAGACGGTGCGGCTGGCGGTGCGGCTGGTCAAGGACGAGGGCTTCGCGCAGGGCGGCCAGAGCATCGTCGTGACCGCCGGCGTGCCGTTCGGCCAGGCCGGCAGCACCAACGCGCTGCGGGTGGCCGGCGTGACCTGAACATCCGCGGTCACTTGATGCTGGAGTCGGCGAAGTCGTAGGTCAGGTTGATGTTCTTGCTGGTCATCGCCTCGATGTTGTCCAGGCCGCCGCGCAGCAGCGCCGCCGCCTGCGCGGATTTGCCGTCGTTCAGCTTCTTGTAGGCGGCCTCCATGTCGAACGACGCCTTGCGGTACAGCTTGATCTGGCCGTCGATGGTCGCGCCGTATTTCAGCGCCTGCTGCTGGGTCTTTTCGCCGTCGGTCATCGCCTGGCGCAGCTTCTTCTTCAGCGCCTCGACCAACTCGCGGGCTTCGATCAGCTCGTCGTTCAACTTTTCCATGCTGGCGACGTTGCCGCCGAACGCGTTGACCCCCTTCAGGTTCTCCGCCGGGACACCGGCCTTGAGCGCGTTGTCGAGCGTCTTGACCCAGGCGGCGGAGAAATTGCTTGGCATGGCATCGCTTCCCTCGCTGTTCGCCGCGAACCGGCTCCGCGGCGGCGTGGAGCCGGCATAGGATGTGCCGGGCGGGCCGGCTGTGACCGGCGGCACAACCGCCACGGCGAGCGCCACGGAACGCGCGAGCCATCCCGCGATCTGGCGCCACGGCCTGCCTGCGGCCGCGCGGGAGCGCGCGCTGGCCGAGGAGGTCGCGGTGGCGCTGACCTACAACCGCGAG
Organism: uncultured Pseudomonadota bacterium; assembly: GCA_963758455.1. Taxonomy (GTDB): domain Bacteria; phylum Pseudomonadota; class Alphaproteobacteria; order Acetobacterales; family Acetobacteraceae; genus CAVRQM01. The sequence goes on from CAVWVK010000002.1 coordinate 271,728, forward strand.
ACCTACGCGGTGATGATGGCCACGCCCGCGGATCTGGCGGATTTCGCGGTCGGCTTCTCGCTCAGCGAGGGTGTCGTCGCGCGCGCCGGCGACATCGAGGAACTCGGCATCGTCGCGGCCGAGCACGGCATCGAGGCGCGCCTGTGGCTGGCGCCCGCGCGCCTCGCCGCGGTGCGGGCACGCCGGCGGCGGCTGGCCGGGCCGACCGGGTGCGGGCTGTGCGGCATCGACAGCTTGCGCGAGGCGGTGCGCCCGGCAGCTTCCATCGGCTCGGCGGCGACGTTCACCGCCGCGGACATCGCCCTGGCGCAGCGGGCGATGGAGGCGATGCTGCCGCTGGGCGCGGCCACGCACGCGGCGCACGCGGCGGCGCTGTGGCATCCGGCGCGCGGCATCCTGCATGTGCGCGAGGATGTCGGCCGGCACAACGCGCTGGACAAGCTGATCGGCGCCGCGGCGCGCGCCGGCGACGACGCGCGCGGCTGCATGGCGCTGCTGTCCAGCCGCGTGTCCATCGACATGGTGCAAAAGGCCTGCGTGCTGGCCGCACCCGTGCTGGTCGCCGTCTCGGCGCCGACCGCGCACGCGGTGCGGCTGGCCGAGGCGGCCGCGCTCACGCTGGTGGCTGTTGCGCGCGCGGACGGTTTCGAGGTCTTCTCCGCCGCCTACCGCATCACCTGATTTCCTCCGACGGAGTTTGCCGACATGGATGTGCGCGCCGCCGTGGCCTTCGAGGCCGGCAAGCCGCTTTCGATCGAGACCGTGCAACTGGACGGCCCGCGCGCCGGAGAAGTGCTGGTCGAGATCAAGGCCACCGGCCTCTGCCACACCGACAAGTTCACGCTGTCCGGCGCCGATCCGGAGGGACTGTTCCCGGCGATCCTGGGCCACGAGGGCGCGGGCGTGGTGGTCGATATCGGCCCAGGCGTGACCTCGTTGCGGCGCGGCGATCACGTGATCCCGCTGTACACGCCCGAGTGCCGCGAGTGCGAGTACTGCCTGAGCCGCAAGACCAACCTGTGCCAGCGCATCCGCGGCACGCAGGGGCGCGGCGTGATGCCGGACGGCAGCAGCCGGTTCTCGTTCGGCGGCAAGCCGATCCTGCACTACATGGGCTGCTCGACCTTCGCGAACTTTACCGTGCTGCCGGAGATCGCGCTGGCGAAAGTGCGCGAGGACGCGGCCGCATCGACGTGCCACGCATCGTCGACTGGTACATGGACGGAAAAATCAACATCGACGACCTGATTGCCCACGTGCTGCCGCTGGAGCGGATCAACGAGGGGTTCGACCTGATGACGCGCGGCAAGTCGATCCGCAGCGTGGTGGTGTACTGAACGGCGGGCAGGCAAGTAGGGCGGAAAAGCGCAGCGCATTCCGCCGATTTGGCGCGCATGGCTCCGATGGGCGACCGGCAAGAAGGTGGCGGAATGCGCTGCGCTTTTCCGCCCTACGAAATAGCCCTTGCCGCCTCGGCGCGGCTGCGGACGTCGAACGGCGGGCAAGCAAGTAGGGCGGAAAAGCGCAGCGCATTCCGCCGCTTCGGCGCGCATGGCTCCGATGGGCGATCGGCAAAGAGGTGGCGGAATGCGCTGCGCTTTTCCGCCCTACGACATAGCCCTTGCCGCCTCGGCGCGGCTGCGGGCAGGCAAGTAGGGCGGAAAAGCGCAGCACATTCCGCCGATTTGGCGCGCATGGCTCCGATGGGCGATCGGCAAGAAGGTGGCGGAATGCGCTGCGCTTTTCCGCCCTACGACATAGCCCTTGCCGCCTCGGCGCGGCTGCGGGCAGGCAAGTAGGGCGGAAAAGCGCAGCACATTCCGCCGATTTGGCGCGCATGGCTCCGATGGGCGATCGGCAAGAAGGTGGCGGAATGCGCTGCGCTTTTCCGCCCTACGACATAGCCCGTACCGCCTCGGCGCGGCTGCGGGCAAGCACGTAGGGCGGAAAAGCGCAGCGCATTCCGCCAGTTCGGTGCGCATGTTCGTAGGGCGACGTAGCCCGTACGAAATGGGCGTTACAGCACCTGGACGCCCAGGCGCAGGCCGCGCGTGACCGCCTCGGCGCGGCTGCGGACGTCGAGCTTCTGGAAGATCGACTCCAGGTAATACTTGACCGTGTGCGCCGAAATGCCGAGCCGGCGCGCGATCGCCTTGTTGCTCATCCCCTGCCCCACCGCCGCCAGCACCTCCACCTCGCGCGGCGTCAGCAGCGGCCGGCCGGCCGGCTCCGGCGGCGCGAAGCCCGGCGCCTCGGCGGCCGCACCCGGCACGCGCACGCTCAAGCCGGCGGCAATCGCGGCCACCGCCGCCACGATCTGCCGCTCGGCGGCGGCGTGGGGCAGCACGCCGTCCAGGGTCCGGTCGGCCGCCAGCGACGGGTCGTCGGACAGCAGCAGCAGCGGCCCCTCGAACGAAGCGGCCTCCGGCGGCAGCGCCTCGCCCGGACGCCGCTCGATCAGCAGCACATCGGCGTCCTCGATCGAGGCCGTCGCCAGCGCGCGCTCCAGCGCGGCGCGTCGCCGCGGGTCGCGCACCAGCAGCGCCACCAGCGCCGGCGCGGCCTCGGGCGGCGCCGCCAATGCGGCGCTCACGCCGGGCGCGCGGCGATGACCACGCTGGCGGTGGCGAGCTCGCCGGCGCGGACCAGCGAAATCGACAGCGACCGCCCCACCGTCTCCGGACCGAGCATCCCGGCGACCGCCCGCGACTGCGCCACCTTGGCGCCGTCGATGGCGGTGATGATGTCGCCCGGCAGCAGCTTGCCCGTGGCCGGCGCGTCATCGGCCAGGCCCATCACCATCAGCCCGCTCTCGGCCCCGGCGCGCGCGGCGATGTCGCGCGGCAGCGCCACCTCGTGCAAGCCGACGCCCAGCCAGCCCCGCGCCATGCGCCCCTGCGACAGCAGCGGCCCCACGGCGCGCTCGATGGTGGACGACGGGATCACCATGACCTCGCGCCGCGGCCCGAAGGTGGACATGCCCAGCACGCCGCCCTGCGGATCCAGCACCGGCCCGCCCTCGGCGGCGGACGGCAGGCGCACGCCTATGCGCAGCAGCCGGTCGATCTTGCCGCCCTTCATGCTCTGCCAGGCCGGCCCCAGCACCTCGATGCCGCCCATGCGCGCCGTGACGCCGCCCAGCCCGTCGCCGCCCAAGGCCAGCACCAGCCCCCCCACGCTCCCCGGCTCGGCGTGGGCCATGCCCGGCGCCGCCGCCTCCAGCCGCAGCACCGCCACATTGGTGGCCGGGTCGCGGCCGGCAAGCGTGGCGGCGACCCGGCCGCCGCCCGGCAAGGCCGCCTCGTAGCGGTCGGCGTCGGGCAGGCTCTGCTCGGACGTGACCAGCACGCCCTCGCGCCACAGGATCGCGCTGAGCGGCCCGCGTCCGCCCCAACTCACGCTGGCCACCAGCGGCGCCGCCGCGCGCACGCGGTCCTGCAGCGCCTGGGACAGCTCGGAAAAGATGTCGGCCATGATCGGTGTCCTCGCAAAGTTCGTAGCCGCAATGTCGGCAATTGCCGGCCGGCGCGGTATCGGGCGGATGGCCGGGAGGGTCGTGCCGCGACCCTGGATCGCCACGCGGCCCGACAGCGGCCCGCGAGGCAGCGCGCCGCGACGCCGCCTGCCGCCTTTTCGGTCCGCCGCGAACCGCCCTAGACTCCGCGGCGTGAAATCCCTGCGCGCGCGCCTGTTCGTCGTCTGGGCGCTGTCGGTGGCGGCGGCGGTCGCGGTCGGGCTGCTGCTGCTGCAACTGCATGGCCAGTCGGCCAGCGCCCGGCAGGCGCGCGGCGAGGCGATCGCGCAGCAGGCGTGCGAGCGCATCGCCGACCGCTACGCCTATTACGTCGCCGACTGGGCCGGACCCGCCGCCGACGCCGCCAGTCTCGACGCGGCGACGCGGCGCGACCTGGCAGCCGTGCTGGCCCTGGCGCTGGGCGAGGATTCCGGCGTGCAGGCCGGCATCTGGCACCAGGGCGACGGCGTCGTGGCCAGCCTGCCGGCCGCCGGCCTGCTGAGCCCCGCCGAGCGTGCCGCCATCGAGCAGACCGCCGCGGCGTCGGTCGCGGCCGACGCGGCCCGGGCCGACACGCTCGACAGCGGCGGCCTGACGGTGCTGCTGCGCGCCTGCCCGCTGTCCGGCCCGGTGCCGGATTTGGTGGCCTGGGCGCGGGTCGCCTGGGGGCGCGCGGCCGGCCCGGACCCGTTGGCACTCGGCCTCGGCGTGCTGTTGGCGCTGGTGCTGGGCAACGCGGCCTGGATCGCCTGGCTGGTCGCGAGCTGGAACGGCAAGGTGGGCGCGATCGAGACCGCCCTGGCGCGACAGGATGCCGCGTCGCTGTCCACCGTCGCGGCCACCGGCGAACCCAGCCTGGACCGCATCGTGGCCGCGCTGAACGCCGCCCGCGCGCGCGCCGACGCGATGGCCGCGCGCGCGGCGCTGTCCGAGCGGCTGGCCGCCCTCGGCCGGGTCGCCGCCGGGGTGGCGCACGAAATCCGCAACCCGCTGGCCGCGATGCGCCTGCGCGCCGAGAACGCGCTGCACGGCGACCCGGCGCGGCGCGGTGCCGCGCTGGAGGCGGTGCTGGCGCAGATCGCCCGGCTCGATCACCTGCTGGCCGAGCTGCTGGCCATGACCCAGCATCGCGAACCCGCCCCGGCGCCGGTCGACGTGGCCGCGTTCCTGGCCGGTCTGGCCGCCGACGCCGGGGGCGGCATCGCGACCGAGCCCGCGATCGCACATGCCTGCTTCGACCCCGACCTGCTGCGGCGGGCGCTGGCCAATCTGCTGGACAATGCGCGCCGCCACGCCGGGGCCGAGGGTCGCGTGACGCTGGCGGCGGCGCGGCACGGCGAGACGCTGCGCTTTTCCGTGGCCGACAGCGGCGGCGGCATCGACCCGGCGCTGTGCCGCACGCTGTTCGAGCCGTTCGTGAGCGGGCGCGCGGACGGCACCGGGCTGGGCCTGGCCATCGCCCGCGAACTGGCCGGCGCGCATGGCGGCACGCTGCGCCTGGCCGATCCCGGTGGCGGCGCGACCGGGCACGGCGCGGTGTTCGAGCTGGAGGTGCCGTGGCGCGCATCCTGATCGTCGACGACGACGCCGCCCTGCGCGACGGCATCGCCGAAACGCTGCGCGATCTCGGGCACGAGGCGGTGCAGGCGGCCGACGGCGCGGCGGCGCTGGCTCGCGTCGCGGCGGGGGCCATCGAAGCGGGGGCCATCGACGCGGTGCTGCTGGACCTGCGGATGCCGGGGATGGACGGCATGACCGTGCTGCGGCATCTGCGCGAGCGCCCCGGCGCGCCGCCGGTCGCCGTGCTGACGGCGGTGCCCACCGCGTCCAACACCATCGAGGCGATGCGGCTGGGTGCCGTGGACCACCTGGCCAAGCCGATCGGCCGCGCCGCGCTGGCCGCGCTGATCGCCCGGATGCTGCCGCAGGGCGCCCCGCCCGGCCGCGCGGCGGCGGCGGCCGCCGACGGCGAGGAGCTGGTCGGCGGATCGCCCGCGATGCGCGAGGTGCAGAAGGCCATCGGCATGTTGGCCGACATGGACGCCAGCGTGCTGATCACCGGCGAGACCGGCACCGGCAAGGAGGTCGTGGCCCGCGCCATCCACCGCCACGGCCGGCGCGCGGCCTCGCCGTTCGTCGCGGTGAACTGCGCCGCCATTCCCGCCGAGCTGCTGGAAAGCCAGTTGTTCGGCCACGTGCGCGGCGCCTTCACCGGCGCGGTCGCCGACCGCGCCGGCAGCTTCCGCGAGGCGCACGGCGGCACGCTGTTCCTCGACGAGATCGGCGACATGGACGCGGCCTTGCAGGCCAAGCTGCTGCGCGTGCTGCAGGAGCGGGTGGTGACGCCGGTCGGCGGCCGTCCGGTCGCCATCGACGTGCGCATCCTGTCGGCCACCCACCGCGACCTGCCGCGCGAGGTGCGGAGCGGGCGGTTCCGCGAGGATCTGTTCTAGCGGCTGGGCGTGGTGCCGGTGGCGCTGCCGCCGCTGCGCGAGCGCCTGTCGGACATCCTGCCGCTGGCCGAGCATTTCCTGGCGCTGGCCGGCGGCGGCGAGGGCAAGCGGCTGTCGGCCGAGGCGGCGGCGCTGCTGCTGTCGCACCCCTGGCCGGGCAACGTGCGCGAGCTGCGCAACGCGATGGAGCGGGTCGCCGTGCTCGGCCGCCGCCCGGTGGTGGCCGGCGGCGACCTGGCGTTTCTCGCCGCGGCGCAGGCGGCCGAGGCGGCGGCTCCGGAGGGCCTGGATTTGCCGGCGGCGGTGGCCCGGCTGGAGGCGGCGCTGATCCGCCGCGCGCTGGCGGCCAGCGGCGGCAAGCGCGCCGAGGCGGCGCGGCTGCTCGGGATCCATCGTCAACTGCTGTACGAAAAACTCCGGCGCTACGGCCTGGAGGCGTCCGGGAACCGGACGGAGGACGTCGGCAATGCGGACGATTCTCCCGGCTAGGTCTGACAGGGAGAAGCCGCTTTTCAGTGGGTTGGCCGGTGGCACGGCGCCTTGCGCTTACCGGCGCCACGGGCCGCCTTGCGCCCGTCAGATGAAAAGGCGACAGACCAATGAAGCACCTGAAATCGACCCTGCTCGCGGCGACCCTGCTGGCCGGCGGCATCGGCGGCCTGGCCTACGCGCAGCAGGCGCAACCCACCCCCCCGGCCGCGCCACCACCCCGGCCGCAACCTATGACCCGTCGCAGCTTCCGGCGACCCAGGGCAAGGTGGCGCAGTACTCGCTGACCCCGCGCGGCGACGTGGACGGCCTGATCCTGCAGGACGGCACGCAGGTCCACTTTTCGCCGCACATGTCGACCTCCCTGGTCTATGCGGTGCGGCCCGGCGACTCGGTCACGGTGCACGGGCTGAAGGCGAAGGCGCTGCCGATCGTCATGGCCATGTCGATCACCAATGACGCGACGCATCAGACCGTGACCGACATGGGTCCGCGTGGACCGCGCATGGAGGCGGGGCCGGCCAGCGAGATCACCGGCCAGGTGAAATCGCCGCTGTATGGCCCGCGCGGCGAGATCAACGGCGTGCTGATGGCCGACGGCACCGAGGTGCGCCTGCCGCCGCCCGAGGCCGCCAAGCTGGGCGACACGCTGGCGGCCGGCAAGACGCTGGTGGTGCGCGGCGAGTTGGTCGACAGCGCGCTCGGCAAGGTGGTCTTGGCCCGCGCTATCGGACCCGACGCCAACAGCCTGACGCGCATCGCGATGCCGCATCCCGGCGAGCACGAGCACGGCGGGAAGCACCATCACGGTCCGCACGGGCCCGGCCCGAACGGCGGCCCCGAGGCGCCGGACGGCGGCGCGCCGCCGCCGCCGCCCCCGCCTGCGCCCGCGCCCGCGCCCGCGCAGTGACGATCGGTGGCGGGGGGCTGGTCAGCCTCCCGCCACGCCCTGCGTGTTTACGTATAGCGCATACAGGCCGTGGCTGGCCGCCATGAACAGCCGGTTGCGGTGCCGGCCGCCGAAGCAGACGTTGGCGCAGCGTTCCGGCAGGGCGACGTGGCCGATCGCCGTGCCGTCCGGGGCGAACACCCGCACGCCGTCGAGGTCGTCGCTCCCCATGCCCCAGCCGCACCACAGATTGCCGTCCACATCGACCCGCAGCCCGTCCGGCGTGCCGCCCGGCCCGGCGTCGATCAGCACCCGCCCGCGGCTCAGCCGACCCGCCTCGTCCACGTCATAGGCGCGGATCTCGCGCGGCTCGGCGCGCGAGGCGACGATGTAGAGCGTGCGCGCGTCCGGCGAGAACGCCAGCCCGTTCGGCCCGGGAATGTCGTCGGCCACCGGCGCCGCCTCGCCGCCATGCGGGTCCAGGCGATACACCGAGGCCGGCAGTTCCGGCTCGGCGCGCTCGCCCTCGTAGTAGCCGAGAATGCCGAACGTCGGGTCGGTGAACCACACCGCGCCGTCCGGCGCCACCACCACGTCGTTCGGCGAGTTCAGGCGGCGGCCGCGATAGGTCTCGCACAGGACAGTTATGCCGCCGTCATGCTCCGTGCGGGTGACGCGCCGGGTGCGGTGCTCGCACGTGACCAGCCGCCCCTGCGCGGTCGCGGGTGTTGCCGTTGGCGTTGTTCGACGGCCGGCGGAACGTCGTGACCGCCCCGGTCTCCTCGTCCCAGCGCAGGATGCGGTCGTTCGGGATGTCGCTCCACAGCAGATGGCGGCCGTCGCCGAACCACACCGGCCCCTCGCTCCAGCGGCAGCCGGTGGCCAGCCGCTCCACGCCGGCCAGCGGCAGGCGGTATCGGGCAAAGCGCGGATCGAGCACGCGAATGGCCGGATCGGGGTAGCGCTCGCTGGGGGTCCACATGGCGGATTCCTGTCAAACATGGCATGGCAATAGCACGCAGTCCGGAGCCGTTTGCATGACCGACCGCTACGCCGCCGCCGCACTGACCGCGTTCGCGGCCAGCCTGTTGCGCCACGCCGGCCTGGACCACGACAAGGCGCGCGTCACCGCCGAGATCCTGGTCGAAGGCGACCTGCTGGGCCACAGCACGCACGGGCTGGCGCTGCTCGGCGCCTACCTGGCGCAAGCCGAGACCGGGCGCATGGCCGGCACCGGCGAGCCGGCGATCGTGGCCGAGGCGGATGGCGCGCAAACCTGGGACGCGCAGGTGCCGCAAGGCGGCCGCCTGCCCGGCCCGTGGCTGGTCGAGCGCGCCGCCGCCTGGGCCGGGGCGCGCGCCGAGCGGACCGGGATCGCCGCCGTGTCGATCCGCCGCGCCTGCCATATCGGCTGCCTCGCCGCCTATCTGCGCCGCGCCGCCGAAGCCGGGCACATGCTGATCGTGACCTGCTCGGACCCGTCGACCGCCAGCGTCGCCCCGTTCGGCGGCACGCGGCGGCTGTATACGCCGAACCCGCTGGCCGCCGGCTGGCCGTCGCCGGGCGGGCCGGTGATGATCGACGTGTCGATGTCCATCACCACCAACGGCATGACCAACCGGCTGCGCACCCTGGGCGAGCAGTTCGAGCACCCCTGGCTGCTGGATGCCGAGGGCATCGCCACGCGCGATCCGAACGCCTTCTTCACCGAACCCGGCGGCACCCTGCTGCCGCTGGGCGGGGTCGAGGCCGGGCACAAGGGCTTCGCGCTGGGGCTGCTGGTCGAGGCGCTGACGGCGGCCCTCGGCGGCTGCGGCCGCGCCGATGCGCCGGCGGAATGGGGGGCCGCGGTGCTGGTCATCGCCATCGACCCGGCCCGTTTCGCCGGCCGCGAGGCGTTTCTGCGCGAGGCCGCCTGGATGGCCGACGGCGTCCACGCCAACCCGCCGGTGCCGGGCGGCGCGCCGCCGCGCCTGCCGGGCGAGCGCGGGCTGGCGTTGCGCGCCGAGCAACTGGCGCATGGCGTGCGGCTGCACCCGGCCATCCCGCCCATGCTGCAAGCCCGCGCCGAGGCCGCCGGCATCGCGCCGCCCACGCCGCTGCCTTGAACACGGATGCCGATGTCGCGGTGGTCGGCGCCGGGGTCGCCGGCCTGGCCTGCGCGGCCGCGCTGCGCGAGGCCGGGCGCACCTGCATCCTGCTGGAAGCGTCCTCGCGCATCGGCGGTCGCGCCTGGACCACGCATCCCGCCGCGCTGCACGGCGCCGCGTTCGACCACGGCGCCTCGTGGCTGCACGCCGCCGAGCGCAACCCGCTGGCGCCGATCGCCCGCGCGGCGGGGGAGACGCTGCTGGATTCCGACGCGGCGTGGTCGCGCCGCATCATCGTCGACGGCCGCCCCGCGACCGCGGCCGAGCTCGCCGCCTATGACCGCGCCGACGAACGCTACGAGCACCTGGTCCGGCAAGCCGCCGCCGGCGCCACGGATTGCAGCATGGCCGAGGCGGTCGCGGCGATGCAGGACAATCCCTGGCTGGCCAGCATCGAGACCTTCGAGGCGACGCTGGTGGCCGCCGCCGATGCCCGGGCGCTCAGCGTGCGCGACGCGGTGGCCAACAGCCTGTCGGGCAGCAACCTCAACGTCGGCGGCGGCCTGGGCGCGTTCGTCGCGCGGCGCCTGGCGCAGCCGGCGTGGCTCGACACCCCGGTGCGGCGCATCGCCTGGGACGGCGGCGGCGTCACCCTGGAGACGGCGCGCGGCGGCGTCCGCGCGCGCGCCTGCGTGGTCACGGTCGCAATCGGCGTGCTGCGCGCCCGCGACGCCATCGCCTTCGACCCGCCATTGCCGGACAGCCACCGCGCGGCGCTGGAGGCGCTGCCGATGGGCGTGCTGACCAAGATCGCGCTGGCCGCCGAAGCCCCCGACCGGCTGGGGCTGCCGGCGCAATGCTCGCTGCACGCCCGCGTCGCGGCACGCCACGCGCCGGCGATGTCGTTCGTCGCCTGGCCGCTGGGCGCGGCGCATCTGGTGGGCTTCGTCGGCGGCTCGGCGGCGCGCGCGCTGGCCGCCGAGGGAGGCTCGGCGGCGATCGAGGCGTTCGCCCGCCAGCAACTGCGCGCCATGCTGGGCGGCGACGCGGCCGCGAGGCTGGGCGCCGCGATCGTCGCCGACTGGTCCGCCGATCCCTGGCAGCGCGGCGCCTACGCCTATGCCGTCCCTGGCCACGCCGACGCCCGCGCCGCCCTGGCGGCGCCGCTGGCCGGCGGCGCGCTGCGCTTCGCCGGCGAGGCGGTGGCGGCCGACGGCCTGGCCGGCACCGTGGGGGGCGCCTTCGTCAGCGGGCGGCAGGCGGCGCGGGCGATCCTTGCGACCCCGTGACCTGAGTGCCGCACCGGCCGGCGTGCTGCGCAGCCCGGGGTTCGCGCGGCTGTGGATCGCCGGCGGGATCGGCAACGCGATGCTGTGGCTGGAGGTGCTGGCCGCCGGCCTGTTCACCGCGCAGATGACCGGATCGGGGCTGGCGGTGGCGGTGGTCTCGGCGGCGCGCAGCCTGCCGTTGCTGGGCGGCGCGCTGGTCGGCGTGCTGTCCGAGGCATTCGACCGCAAGCGCATCGTGGTCGGCGGCCTGCTGCTGGCCGCGGCCTCGTCGGCCAGCGTCGCCACGCTGGGCTTTCTCGGCATCGCCCGGCCCTGGCACCTGGCGCTGGCGGCCCTGGTCAGCGGCTGCGTCTACGCCACGGAAATGCCGGCGCGGCGGCGGCTGGTGGCCGAGAGCGCCGGACCGGCGCGGATCGGCCGCGCCGTGGCGCTGGACAGCCTGACCAATTTCGCCACGCGCTGCGCCGGCCCGCTGCTGGGTGGCGCCGCCTACGGGCTGGTCGGCCTGGGCGGCACCTTCGCGGCCTCGGCGGCGCTCAGCCTGTTCGGCGCGGTGCTGGTATCGGGCATCGCGCACACCCAGGAGCGGCGCGCGGTGTCCTGGGCCGGCGTGGGGCGCGACCTGCTGGAGGGGCTGGCGTTCGCGCGGCGCAGCACCGCGCTGCTGGCGCTGCTGGGCGTGACCGTCACCATGAACCTGTTCGGCTACTCGTACACCACGCTGATGGTGCCGATCGGCCGCGAGGCGTACCACCTGCCGGCGGCGCGCATCGGCGTGCTGGCGGCGGCCGAGCCGGGCGGCGCGCTGCTGGGCGGGCTGCTGATCGCCGCGGTGGCGTTGCGCGGCAGGCCGGTGGGCTGGCTGGCCGGCGGCGTGGCGCTGCTGCTGACCGGGCTGGCCACCGCACCGCTGGCGCCGCCGTTCTGGCCGGTCTGCGCGGTGCTGCTGTGCGGCGGCCTCGGCAGCGCGCTGTTCACCAACCAGCAGACCTTCATCGCCATGACCGCCGCACCCCCGGCGCTGCGCAGCCGGGTGATGGGGCTGGTCACGGTCTGCATCGGCTGCTGGCCGCTGGGGATGCTGCTGGGCGGCACGCTGACGCAATTCATGACGCCGCTGGACGCCCTGGCGACGATGGCGCTGAGCGGCCTGCTGTTCCTCGCCTCGGTGCTGGGCCTGGTGCTGGCGGTGGCGCGCAGCCGGGCTGCTCAGGGCGTGTCGTAGCCGAACTCGCGCGCCACGGTGGCGACCCTGCCCCACAGCCAGATCGCCTGCGGCTCCGACAGGTACAGCTTGTAGTCGCCCGCCTGCCCGCTGCGGAAGAACGAGCGGCGATCCTCCTCCCCGCTCTTGCGGCCGCCGGACATGGCGTCGAACGAGGTGGCGCGGCGCACGTAGTCCAGTTCGGCCTCGGTGATGTCGTGCACGCCGATGAATTGGAACACGCGCTGCACCTGCGCCTCGAAATCGGAGAAGAAATCCTCGTAGCGCACCACCAGGAAGCGGTCCTTCGCGAACGGCAGCACCTCCAGCAGCTTCTTCTGGTCGATCAGCCATTGCATGAACAGCACGTCGAAGGTGCCGGATTGCAGGATTTCGTCGTCCAGCAGGTCGCCCGGCCGCACGTCCGACGCGCCGAGCTTCTCGATGCGGTCGACCAGCCAGGTCAGGGTCGCCTGGTCCAGCCGCGAGGCGTCCGGGGTCTTGCTGCGCCCCAGCGCCGCCTCGTGGAACAGCCGCGAGATGAACACGTCGAGCGGGTGGCGGATGATGTGGACGTACCGGCACTCGCGCCAGAACTTGACCAGGAAGTGATACGCCTCCGAGGTGCTGGGGGTGCGGTCGACGATGGTGCGAAAGCCGAACGTCGAGCCCAGCAGGTCGAACAGGTTCCGCGCCACCGAGATCTGCGTGAACATCGCCATCTCCTCGGCGTTCGGATAGGCCGGGCGCCAGCGGATGTAGGCGCGGCGCTGGAACTCGCCCATCCGCTCCTCGAAGCTGGCGCGGGCGGCGCGATGGTCGACCGTGTTCAGCGTGTTGCCTTCATGCAGCACCAGCACGTCGGGCCTGGTGTCGACGATGGTCTCGAGCCAGGTGGTGCCGGATTTCTGCGTGCCGGTAATCAGCAGCGGCACCGCGCGGTCGACCTTGTGCTCCAGCGTCACGCTGCCGAGCAGCCGGTCCGAGCCGAAGCGGCGCTCGAACTTGGCGATCGAGACCATCTTGCCGCCGACCACCAGCCGCGCCTCGAACGCCTCGAAGCTGTTGTACTGGCAGCTTATCAGACCGTAGACCCGGCGCATCCCGCCCTCGGCCGCGCGCTCCTGCCGGGGGCCGGGGATGTTCCAGAAAAAGAACATCGCCTGGTCGCGCATCGGGCAGACCTGCACCGAGACGAAATCCGGCTTGTCGTGCAGCGCGTTGGGGATGGTGACGGCGACGTAGAAGTTGAGCGGCGCCCAGAAGAAATCGAGCACCTCGATCTTCGGCTTGCGGCCGGCCGCGTCGTCGTCGGCCACGGCAAGCGTGAAATCCTTGATGATCTTGCCGCTGGCGGGCAGCGGCGTGACCGGACGGGGCTTGGCGGCGGCCGGGGCGGCGGTGGGGGCGGTGGCGGACATGGGCGGAAATCCCGTGAATAAGGCGGCGACGGCTCGTTCGGCGGCGGAGCAGGCGATAGCGCCGCCATGCCGGGGACAAGCCCCGCTATGACGGCATAGAAACCACTCCGCCCAGAATCAACCCAGAATCAGCCCTCTCCGCTCGCGCCCTATTCGCCGGTCGCGAACGCGGCGGTGGTGAGGTTTTTCAGGATTTTGCCGGCGCTGTCCACCCGGCGGATGCGCCAGGCGTATTCCAGGATGCTCTCGTCGTTCGGATCGAACAGCTTGCGCGGGGTGGCGGCGACCAGCAGCAGCAGCCGGCCGAAGGTGTTGCGGGTGTCAAGCCGGTCGCGCACCGTCGCGAACGCCGGCTGCAGGTCCGCCGCCCGGATCTCGCCCGCGGCGATGCGGTGCAGCATCTCCTGAAAGGCGGCGGGCGTGCGCCCCGGTGCCGTGACCGTGACCTCGCGCGCGTCGCGCTCCGAGAACAGGTCGCCGGTGGTGCTGATGATCGGCAGGCCGTAGCGGATGTAGTCCAGGCAGCGCACCCGGTGCGATTGCCAGTTCTCGACCGTGTCGGCGCTGACGTTGAGGCCGAAATCGCAGGCCGACAGGATCTCCGGCAACTGCCTGCTGGCGGCCTTCCAGTCGGCGCGGAAATGGATGTGCCCGTGCCCCGGATCGACGGTGTCGCGGGCGTTGTCCTGTCCCGGCGTCGCGGCTTCGACGAAGGCCCGCGCGTCCGCGCCGCCCACCAGGTCGATGTTCTCGCGCAGGATGGCGCAGGTCTGGGCGATATAGTCGGCGTGGTCGGTGTTCTCGGTCTGCTTGAAGCCGGACAGGAAGAAGTGCAGGTTCGCGTCGCCGGCGCGCACCGCCGCACAGAAGCCGCGCAGGAAGTTGTTCACCTCGGTCCAGCGCCAGACGCCGCCGCCGTTGACGATGGCGATGTCGGAGTCCCGCAGGCCCAGCACGCGCCGGCTCACCGCGCGGTCGCGCAGGTCGATCTGCTCCTCGGCCACGATGCCGAGCGGGCTGACATGCACCCGGTCCTGCGCGCGCCACTTGCACAGCCATTCATAGACCGCGCCGGCCAGCTCGCGCATCCGCTCGTTCTGCACCACCAGGTGATCGACGTGGTAGCGCACCGATTGCAGCAGCGCCAAGGTCTGATGCTCGCCGTAGGTGTGCGGCATCTCGACGAAATACAGCGCCGGGTGCATCCCGACCTTTTTCGCCCGCTGCAACTGGCCGCCGGCGAACACCTGCGCGTGGACGCACACCAGGATGTCCGGGTCCAGCGCCTCAAGCTTGATGGCGTTCGACGACACTTGCAGCGTCGGGTAGATCTGCGACGCCGGCACGGCACTGCCGTAATGGAAGTAATCGTCGATGGTGGTGAAATGCACGTCCATGCCCAGGCGCAGCGCCTCGTGGGCCATCTGGAACAGGTTGTAGTCGTGGCTGAGCCCGGTGCGCGGCGCGCGGCCGCTGCGCCAGTACGGCTTGGCGTGGTCGTCGAAGATGAAGGTGACTTTGGTCATGGACGCGCGGCGGTCATGGACGCGCGGGGCCGCCGGTCATCGCCTCGACGACAAGGATGGGACGCCGACATCACAGATCCAGCATCTTGCGCAGCTTGAGCTGCACCTCGTCGCGCAGCCGCTGCTCGGATTGCTGCTCGATCAGTTCGAGGAAGTTGCGTTCCAGCCCGGCGATGGACTCCGGGGCGCGGCGCGGCATGGCCATGATCTTGTCGATCACGCCGCCATAGATCACGTCGCCGTCCAGCGCCACCCGATGCTCGTCCATCACCTGCCGCTTCAAGGCGGCGGTGCGCGCCGCGCCGCCGGCCTCCAGCGCCTGCAGGATGTCGAGGTAGCTCTGGATCGAGCCGGGCACGGCGCGGAATTGCGGCTGGCAGAACTCGCCGGTCAGCAGGTCGTCGCCGGCGGCCAGCAGCGGCAGTCCGGCGCCGATATAGTCGACGATGCGCACGCGATGGCTCTGCCAGCCCTCGAAGCCCACCTTGTTGACGCTCAGCCCCAGGTCGCCCGCCATCAGGAAGGTGTGGATGTCGCGGCCGCCGCGCGACCAGTCGCGCTCGATGTAGATGGGGCGGCCGTCGCCCATCTCGTTGCTGAAGCATTCCGGGTATTGCGCCAGCAGTTCCAGGATGCGGTCGCGGACGCGGTTGACCTCGTGGTTGTCCGGCTGCGTGATGCCGGAGAAATACACCCGGATGCGCCCGCCCTGGCGAAAGTGCAGGCAGGCGGCCTCGAGAAACGTGTCGCAGTCGGTCCAGTTCCAGGCGCCGCCGGCATTGACGACCAGCAGGTCGTGCTCGCCCACGCGCAGCTTGCGGCGTCCTTCGGCGCGCTGGCCCCGATACGCCTTCCCGTCCACGTCCAGCACGCTCTCCATGTCGCGCGACAATCCCAGCCGCGCCGTGAACACCCGATCGCTCGGATCCCATCGCGCCAGCCAGTGGCATATAAAGACGATGGCCTCGCGCATCCGCGAATTCTGCGTGATGATGAAATCAATCTCGCGTCGCAGGGACTGGATGAAATCGTAGACGAACTTCGGCTTGAACAGGCCCGGCGCCTCGAACATGTGCAGCGCCGGCAGGATGCCGACCAGCTTGGCCTCGGGGAAATGCTGGCGCATCACCAGCGCCTCGATGCCGGCGCAGACGATCAGGTCGAAGGCCACGTCCCGCGGGTCGGCCACGAATTCGCGGGTGAACTCCCAGCGCGGATAGACGCGGCTGACGCGGCGGTACTTGCGTTCGCGCGCGCCGTCCGGGCCGCAGCAGACGAACAGCTCGATGTGGCGGCGCGCCACGACATGCGCCAGCAGCAGCACGTTGCGGTCGTGGCTGTACGGGATGATCGGGATCTCGCCCGGCCGCATCTCGTCGAAGGTGTGCATGTCCAGCACGAACAGCGCCTTCGACTTCGGGCCGGTGGGTTCGGGCGGCGGCGGAATGGGCGCCCACGCCGTCGGCCGCGGGCGGGCCGGCGCCGCGTCCGGCACGCGACGCGGCGGCCGCTTGGCCGGCGGCACCGGCACGGCCGGGGGCGCCTTGGTGTCCGGCTTGCGCGCCCGCAGCCTGGCGGCCGGCGGCTTGGGTGATTTCGCCGCCGGCGGCTCGATCCGTGGCCTGGTTTGCGAGTCCGGTTTGCGAGTTGGGCACCTTGCCGCGACCCGGCTTGTCATCATGGTTGTCACGAACCGCCTTGCCGCGAGCCGGCTCGGCAATGGCCGGAGCCGGACTCGCCCGCAAGGCCACGCCGTCACCCGTGACCGTTTCCAGCCGCGCGCGCAGCGCCGCCGGGTTCAGCGGCGGTGTCGCCTCCTGGGTCGTGCGTCGCCGCAGGCCAGCCATCCGCACCCTCGCGCTAAAGACGTTCCGGTTACGTTTTGGAACAGAGTTACTGCCGAAGGTGTAGTTAGCGGCCGGCGCGACGGCAACAGTTTCTTTCACGCCGGCGTGTCGGCGCGCGCCCAGGCGGCGAGATGCGCGAGATCGGCGCGGACGTCGCGCGCCAGCGAACGATCCGATCGCGTGTTGGCCAGCGCGGGATCATTGTCCTGCGCCGCGTCGCTGGTGCCGTCGAACCCGATCATCGCCGCGTAGTCCAGGCGCAGCGTCGGCGCCAGCACGGCATAGGAATACGTGCCGTAATGCGGATGGAATATCTCCAGCACGCGCGTACCCGGCGCACAGAACGCCAGATTGGCCAGCGCCGCGCCGTGCGGTGCGACCACATGCGTCGCCGCCGCGAACGCCCGCGCCTGATCGGCCAGCGCCAGTTCGCCCGGAACGATGCGCTCGAAGCCGAACGGCCGCAGCAGCGCCAGCGCCGCGTCCTCGTTGAGCAGGCGCCGCCCGGCGGCGTCGGCGCGCGAGACCAGCAGCCGCCGCTTAGGCAGAGCGCCCCCGGTAATGTCGGCAAATCCCCGGCGCACCGCATCCAGCGCCCAGTCGGCGCCCAGATGCGCGCTGTGGCGCAGGTCGTGGCAGTTGGACACCACCGCGAGGCGGCGCGCGCGCACCCGCCCGAACCCCGCCGCTCCCGCCGCGGTCCCCAGATACCGCCGCGCGCCGAGCCGCCGGGCGATCTCGCGCTGGTACGGCTCGGCCAGGTCGGGGCCGACCACCACGCAGTCCGCGAGGTCGATGCCCGCGCGCGCATACAGCGCCAGCCGCGTTGCCTGGTCGAGCATGAAGTGACACAGGCTGGGCGCGGGGAACGCGTCGCCGATCAGCACCACCCGGTCCAGCGCCCGCTCATCGACCGCCTCGCCGCGCTGCCGCCGCTCGTCGATGCGCCGGCGCACCAGGCTGGGCTGGCCGCCGACCGACAGGTCGGGCTGCGGCGTGCCGTCGGCCGACCAGACCGCGATCGAGCCCCCGGCGATCAGCAATTCGGCGTCGTCCAGTTCCGCCAGCGTGATGGCCGGCCGGGTCTCCGCTTGCAGCAGCGATTCCAGCGCGTACGGCACGCCCCGCCCGCAACGCGTCAGGGCCAGCGCCGGCCGCGCGCTCTCGGCCACCAGCGCGCGGTCGCGCCGGCCGGTCGCGGCGGGCTGGTGGCCGGCGCGCGCCGCGAGCAGCGCCGGCGGCGGCGCGTCGAGCAGCGTCTGGCCGGGATTGGCCGCCTCCCAGCGGGCCAGCAACGCCGCGGCGTCGCGCCAGGCCTCGATGCGCGCCAGCCACGCCGCCACGGCGCGGGCCGGCAGCAGGGATTGCGGCGCGAGCGGCTCGATCTGCACGGCGACGCAGGCCAGCAGGAACGCAAGCTCGGGCCGGCCCAGCGCCGCATAGACCAGGCTCATGCGGTAGTGGACCCAGTATTCCTCCAGCGGCGGCATATGCGGCAGCACCGCCTCGAACAGCGCCGCGGCCCGCGCCGGCGCCTGCTCGCGGTCGAGCTGCTCCAGCGTGCGCAGCAGCCCGGTGCCCGGCAGCGGATGCGCCAGCACCGCCTCGGCGTCCGCCGGCAGGGCGGCGCGCGGCGCGCCGCCCTGCATCTGCGCGGCCAGGGCGGCCAGCAGCCAGGCCGGCTCGCGGCGGCGGCACTGTTCGTAGAGACGCGCCGCCTGCCCGAACAGGGCGGCGCTGGCGAACGCCGGCAGGGTGTGAAAGGCGCCCTCGAAGGCGGCGATCGCGGCATCCGGCGTGGCCGCCCCGGCCATGCGGGCCAGCAGCGCGTCGGCGGGAGCCAGGGGCGGCGGCATGGTGGGACATCGCGCCGGACTTGCCGGGGCGGCGCGGCGATGGCAAGTCGCGCGACGAAACGCCCGCGCAATGCAGGCCAAGCCAGGGACCGCGCGCCCATGAGCGTCCATGAGATCGTCTATGTCCACGGCCGCCGCGTCTGGGACAGCCGCGGCCGCCCGACGGTCGAGGCCGAGGTGATGCTGGCCGGCGGCGCCGTCGGGCGGGCCATCGCGCCGGCCGGGGCATCGACCGGCAGCGGCGAGGCGCTCGATCTGCGCGACGGCGGCCAAAGCTTCGGCGGGCTGGACGTCGCGCGCGCGGTGGCCAGCGTCAACGGCGAGATTTCGGTGCGCCTGCTGGGCCAGAACGGCGCCGACCAGGCGGCGCTGGATGCCGCCCTGATCGAGCTGGACGGCACGGCGGGGCGCTCGCGGCTGGGGGCGAACGCGATGCTCGCGGTGTCGATGGCCGCCGCCCATGCCGCCGCCGGAGAGGCGGGCGTGCCGCTGTACCGCCATCTCGGCGGCGAGGAGGCCTGTCTGCTGCCGCTGCCGCAGATCCAGATTTTTGGCGGCGGCGCCCATGCGGCGGGGCGGCTGGACGTGCAGGATTTCATGATCGTCTGCCCCGGCGCGCACAGCTTCGCCGAGGCGCTGGACATCACGGCGGAAGTGTACCGCGAGGCCGGACGCCTGCTGGCCGAGCGCGGCAGGCTGCATGGCGTGGCCGACGAGGGCGGCTGGTGGCCGGACTTCGACGGGCCGGAGCAGGCGTTGCAGGCGCTGGTCGAGGCGATCGACCGCGCCGGGTTCGAGCCGGGCGAGGAAGTCGGCATCGCGCTCGACATCGCCGCCAGCCAGTTCGGCCGCGGCGGCGCCTACCAGTTCGGCGGCCAGGCGCTCGACGGCGCCGGCATGGCCGACCTGCTGGCCGGCTGGGTCGAGCAGTTCCCGATCCTGTCGATCGAGGACCCGCTGGCCGAGGACGACCCGCAGTGCTTCGCCGCCTTCAATCGCCGCGTCGGCGGAAAGGTGCAGGTGGTGGGTGACGATTTCGTGGTCACGGACGCCGCCCGCATCGAGACGGCGGCGTCGCACGGCGCGCTCGGCGCGGTGCTGCTGAAGCCGAACCAGCGCGGCACGCTGACCGAAACGCTGGAAGCCTGGCGCGCGGCGCAGGCGGCCGGCCTGCGCGGGCATCGTCTCGGCCCGGTCCGGCGAGACCGAGGACACCACCATCGTGCATCTGGCGGTCGGCTGGGGGGTGGGCCAGCTCAAGGTCGGCAGCATCGCGCGCGGCGAGCGCACCGCGAAATGGAACGAGGCGCTGCGCATCGAGGAGGCGCTGGGGCCACGCGGACGGTTCGCGGGCGGCGCGGTCCTGCGCCCGCGATGAAGGTGCTGCTGCACCACGCGGCGGGGCCGGGGCTGGCGGCGCGGCTGGCGGGGCTGGACGGGATCGAGGCGAGCTGGTGCGCGCCGGACGACTGGCCGCGATTCCACGACCTGATGCGTGGGACCGAAGTGCTGTGGCATTCGCTGGAGCCGGTGACGGCGGCGGTGATGGACGCGGCGCCGCGTCTGCGGCTGATCCAGAAGATCGGCGTGGGCGTGAACACCATCGACCTCGACGCGGCCCGCGCGCGCGGCGTCGCCGTGTGCAACCTGCCCGGCAGCAACGCCCCGGCGGTGGCCGAGATGACCCTGCTGCTGATGCTGGCCTGCCTGCGCCGGCTGCCGCTGCTGGACTCCGCCACCCGGGCCGGGCGCGGCTGGGCGCTGGATGCGGCCGCCCAGGACGATTGGGCCGAGCTGGGCGGGCGCACCGTGGGCCTGGTCGGGTTTGGCGCGATCCCGCGCGCGCTGGCGCCG
The DNA here is from genome assembly GCA_963758455.1 of uncultured Pseudomonadota bacterium. GTDB lineage: Bacteria > Pseudomonadota > Alphaproteobacteria > Acetobacterales > Acetobacteraceae > CAVRQM01. The sequence goes on from CAVWVK010000002.1 coordinate 292,160, forward strand.
CTGCTGGCGGCGTTCGGCTGCCCGGTGATCCACGCCACGCGCACCCGGCGCCCCGACGCCGCACCCGGCTGGCGGCCGCTGCCCGATTTGCTGGCCGAGGCGGACATCGTCTCGCTGCACGTGCCGCTGACCGCCGGGACCGCCGGGATGATCGACGCCGCCGCCATCGCGCGGATGCGCCCCGGTGCGGTGCTGGTCAACACCGCGCGCGGCGGCCTGGTGGACCAGCCGGCGCTGATCGAGGCGCTGGAGAGCGGACGGCTGGGCGCGGCGGGCCTGGACGTGTTCGCGCACGAGCCGGCGGGCGCGGACGAGGCGCGCCTGCTGGCGCTGGATCGGGTCGTGGCCAGCCCGCATGTGGCGTGGCTGACCACCGGCACCTGGGAGCGCAGCCTGGAGCGCGCGGCGGAGAACTGCCGGCGGCTGGCGCGCGGCGCGGCGCTGCTGGATCGGGTATGCTGACGGCCCAACCATTCGGAGACCGGACATGGCCGCCTGCGCGCTGATCGTCGAGTTCAAGTTGCACCCCGGCCAGCGATCGGCGTTCCAGGCGATCATGGCCGACCACGCGAAAAAGACTCTGGCCGAGGAGCCCGGCTGCCAGCAGTTCGACGTGCTGCACGACGACGACGACGCCGACCGGGCGGTCCTGGTCGAGGTCTATGCCGACCGCCACGCCTACGAGGCGCATCGCGCCGGGCCGCGGATGGCGGGGGTGAACGCGGCGCTGGCGCCGCTGACCTTGGAGCGCAAGCGGATCATCTGCACCGTCGCCTGACGCCCGCGCATGGGGTCCGCCGATCTGTCCGATACGCTGGTCTCTCGCGGCGACGCATCGGCACACTACAATCGGGGCAACGCGCTGCTGGCGGCCGGCGACGCGGCGGCGGCGGCGGACGCCTATCGCGCGGCACTGGCGCTGGATCCGCTGCACGCCGGCTGCCTGAACAACCGCGGCAACGCGCTGCGCCAGCTCGATCGCCCGGCCGAGGCCGCCGCCTCGTACCGCGCGGCACTGGGCGTGCTGCCGGATTCGTACGGCACGCACAGCAATCTCGCCTCGGCGCTGCTGGCGCTGCACCAGCCCGAGGCGGCGCTGGCCAGCCTGGAGACGGCGCTGCGCATCGCGCCCGACTACCCGGACGCCTGCGACAACATGGGCGGCGCGCTGCTGGCGTTGGACCGGCCGGAGGCGGCGCTGCCCTGGTTCCGCCGCGCCGTGGCGCTGGATGCGGGGCAGACGCAGGCGCGGTTCGGCGAGGCGATGGCGCTGCTGGCGCTGGGCCGGCTGCGCGAGGGATTCGCCGCCTACAAGTCGCGCTGGCTCGACGCCCGGTTTTGCGCCGACCTGCGCGACTACGCCGCCCCGCTCTGGCTCGGCGGGACCGATCCGGCGGGGCGGACCCTGCTGCTGCACGCCGAGCAGGGCCTGGGAGACACCATTCAGTTCGCCCGCTACGCCCCGCTGCTGCGCCAGCGCGGCGCGCGCGTCGTGCTGGAGGTGCAGGCGCCGCTGGTGGGGCTGCTGGCGCCATTGGCCGACGCGGTGGTGGCGGCGGGCGACGCCTTGCCGGCGCATGATCTGCGCACCCCGCTGCTCAGCCTGCCGCACGCCTGCGGCACCGATCTGGACAGCATTCCCGCGGCCATCCCGTACCTGCCGCGCCCGCCGCCGTGGCCGGACGTGCGCGCGGCGGGGCTGAACGTGGCGCTGACCGTCTCCGGCAGCCGCGAGCATCCGGAGGACGCCTTGCGCTCGCTGCCCGTCGCCGCGCTGGAACCGCTGCTGGCGGTGCCGGGCGTGACGCTGCATCTGGTGCAGACGGAGCTGGCCGAGGCGGACGCCGCATGGCTGCGCGCGCGGCCGTCGGTGCGCCGGCACGACGGGCGGCTGCGCGACTTTCGCGACACCGCCGGGCTGCTGAGCGCGATGGACCTGGTCATCAGCGTCGACACGGCGGTGGCGCATCTGGCCGGCGCGCTGGGTCTGCCGGTGTGGATCATGCTCCAGCACGCGGCGGATTTCCGCTGGCTGCGGCAGCGCGCCGACAGTCCGTGGTATCCGACGGCGCGGCTGTTCCGCCAGGACGCGACCCGGCAATGGCCGCCGGTCGTGGCGCGCGTCGCCGCGGCCCTGGCCGATGCCGTCCGAGGTCGCCAGCTCATGCGCCGCACCCCGGATGAATGAGGAACCCGCCGCGGCTTATGCGCCGTGTCCGTCCGGCATGGCCGCCGCGTTGGCCGGGGCCGGCAGCCTGCGATAGATGAACAGCACCGGGCTCGGCTGGGCGATCTTGCGCCACAGCAGGCTCGGCAGGTACGGCGCGACCCCGACATCGGCGGCCAGACGGCCGGGCAGGCGCATCGCGCGTTCGATGCGCGCGACCGGCTGCACCGCGTCCTTGCGCGGGTCGATCACCGCGGCACCGCCGCGGCGCTGGTAGAACGGCGCCACCTCGACGGCCGCGAGCGATCCCGGCGGCGGCTCGCCCTCGATCACCCGCCTGGCGCTGCCCGAGGCCGCCAGCAGGAAGTTCACCGGCCCGGCGGCGCGGGCATCGACATAGATCGGCTCGTCGCTCGCCGCCGCATAGCGGGCCAGGCCGCGATCGGCGAACAGCGGGTCGGCGTCCTGCAGGACCATCAGCAGCAGCCCGCAGCCGGCCAACGCGGCCGCCATCAGGACGACGCCGACCCGCGCGCGCGCGCGCCACAGGCGGACGAAGAAAATGCCGATCAGGATGCTGGCCAGCAGCGCGCTGAAATAGATGTAGCGCGGCACGAGATACAGGATCTCGAAGTTCGCGAAGATGAACAGCGCCCACAGGCAGGCCACGGCGGCGATCACCCGCACCGCGCGGCGCTGCGCCATCCCCATCGCGCGATCGCGCAGGCAGGCGATCCCGGCGGCCACCGCGAACCAGAACAGCAGGCCGTATTTCGGCGCGGCGAACAGCGCCAGCAGCGGATCGACGAACGGGTTGACGGTGAGGTTGCCCTCGCTGTCCAGCACGAAGCCGTGCCGCTCGGACTTGAGCAGTTGGGCGACGCGGTTCACCTTGTCGTGGTGGATGTCCAGGTGCTGCCGCCACAGCCAGTCGCCCGAGCGGCTCCAGAGATAGACGGTCTGCGCCGCCACCACGCCGGCCGCGCAGGCGAAGATGACACAGGTAGCGGGAGCGCGGCGCCATCGGCCTGAACAGGAAGCACAGCCCGTAGAACAGCAGGATCACCACCGTCGTCTCGCGCGACAGAAAGCCGATGCCGGCGGCCAGCCCGCACAGCACCGGAAAGACCGGGTTGGCGCTGTCGAGCGAACGCAGGAAGAACAGCAGCGAGAGGATGTCGAAGCAGAACTCGGACGGGTCGGAGACCAGCGTGGAGGCCAGCGTCGGGGTGATCGGCATGGTCATGATGACGGCGACCGCGACCGCCGCCTCGGCCACGCCGAAATAGCGCCGGACCAGCACATAGATCGCGGCCAGGGTCGCGACGAAATACAGCAGGTCGGGCAGGATCAGCGTGAACTCGCGAACGCCGCCGAGCAGGAAGGTCAGCACCAGCGGGAACACCACCGGATAGCGCAGCGCCCAGTGGTCTTGCGCGAGCGACGGAAAATGCCCGATCCAGTCGCGCGCCGCCGCGGCGTAGGAGAGGTCGTCGCTGCCGAGCAGGCCGATCCATTGGCCGCCCACGATCCCGCCGGCCAGCAGCACGAGCAGCGCGATGGTGATGGCTTCGGCGCGCGTGCCGGTGCTGCCGGTGCTGGTCATGTGCCTGTGCTGGTCATGCGTCCCGATCCGCTGGTGGCCGCGGCGGGGCGCCACGACGTTGCGATGACAGACCGTAGCCGCTTCCGGCCGCCATTGCACGCGCCTTTGCGCGCCGATACCTGTCGCGATCTTAATGGATTGCAAAGGCTCCCGTATTGGACAGCGAGTTTGCCACGGCGTTAGCATCGCCGCGCGTGGTGTCGATGGAGGGTGTTCGATGCGCGGATATGGACGGGCGATCGCCGGCGTGATCGCCTCGCTGGTGGTGGTGGGCGGCGCGGGCGCCGCATTGGCGCAGGGCCGGGCGGCGCCGCGCGGCCAGGTGATCGAGGTGCCGCCGGGCGCCACGGTGATCGTGCTGCCCGGCGGCATGGTGCCGGCGATGCCGTCATGGTCCGCGCCGGCCTTCGACGCGGCACTGCCGACGCCGGCGATGCCGGACGCGGCGACGCTGTGGCGGCAGGTCGACGAGATGCTGGCGAACGCCCAGCGGGCATTCGCGGCACCCGTGTTCACCGATCCGGCATGGGCCACGCCGGATCGCGTGATCGAGGCGGCGATGCGCCACGCCTCGGGCCCGGTCTCGGGCGTGCTGGTCACGTCATTCTCCGACGGCCAGCGCACCTGCACGCGACGCGTGACCTATTCGGGCGATGCCGCGTCGCCGAGGGTCCAGGTCAACGCCACCGGCAACGCCTGCGCCAACGAGCAGACGCCGGCCGCACTGCCGGCGATGCGGCCGTCGCCGCGGGCGACGCCGCGCACGCTGGAGGTGAACGACCGGACGTGGTCCGCGCCAGTCGCCCGCGCGGTAGCGTGGCATCCGTATGGCCAGAACGCGAGACAATGGTAGCGCCGGCCGGATTTGAACCAGCGACCAAGGGATTATGATTCCCCTGCTCTACCACTGAGCTACGGCGCCATCCGATGCGGGCTCGGGAAATACCGCCGGGTCCGCACTGCGTCAACCGCGCCTAAATCATGCCCCCGCGGCGCCCCGCTGCGGCCGGCGCCAGCCGCCGAGCCGGCAGATGTGGTGCCAATGCGCCTCCGACACCGGAACCACCGAGAGCCGCGACTGGCGCAGCAGCTCGAACCCCTCCAGCTTCGGATCGGCCTTCATTGCCGCCAACGTGACCGGACGCGGCACCGGCCCTACGGCGCGCATGTCCACGCAGACCCAGGGGCCGCCCTCCGCCGTGGGATCCGGGTAGGCGGCACGCGCGACCTCGACCACGCCCACCACCTCCTTGCCGACATTGGAGTGGTAGAAGAACGCCAGATCGCCGACCCGCATGGCGCGCAGATTGTTCGCCGCGGCATGGTTGCGCACGCCGGTCCAGGGCTCGACCCCATGCGCCACCTGCTCGGCCCAGGAGAATCCGTCCGGCTCGGACTTGACCAGCCAGTACGCCATGCTCAGGCCACTCCACGCTCACGCTCACGTAACCCACGCTCACGTAACCCGGGCGCCGTCCTTGAACGCGGCGCGGAACGGCCGGATCACCGTGGCCTCGAACACGCCCGCCCCGGCGTAGGGATCGGCCTCGGCGAACGCCTCGGCCGCCCCGCGGTCGGCCACGTCGATCAGCAGCAGCGAGCCAAGCGGCTGTCCGTCCGCGCCCAGCAGCGCGCCGGCCTCGACCAGCTCGGCTCTGCGGCTCTCCAGATAGGCCAGGTGCGCCGGGCGATGCGCCAGCCTGGTGTCCAGCGCGCCGGGGCGGTCGGTGCAGATCAGCGCGAACAACATGAAAACCTCTCCATTCAGGGGCCGGCGCGGACACTACGCGACCCGGCGCGCGCTTCAAACTTCGGCAAGCCTGCCCTAGTGTGGCCGCATGGACGCCAGTTCCGCGCTCGCCCCGCCGCCGCTGCCCGCCGGCAGGCGCAGCCTGCACCGTTTCGCCAACCCGGGGCGATTCCTGCGGGTGAGCGGGCGGGTGCTGCCGCCGCTCGCGGCCTTCGCCGTGGCGCTGAGCGGCGGTGGGGCTGGTCTGGGGCCTGTGCTTCTCGCCCGCCGACTGGCAGCAGGGCGACGCGGTGCGGATCATGTACGTGCATGTGCCCTGCGCGTGGCTGGCCTCGTCGGGCTACTTCGCGCTGGCGCTGTGCTCCGCCGCCTCGCTGGTCTGGCGGCATCCGCTGGCCGACCTGGCGGCGGTCGAGATCGGCCCGGTGGGGGCGGCGGCCGCGGCGCTGTGCCTGGCCAGCGGCAGCCTGTGGGGCAAGCCGACCTGGGGCACCTGGTGGGTGTGGGACGCGCGGCTGACCTCGGTGCTGGTGCTGTTCTTCCTGTATCTGGGACACATCGCGCTGGTGCGCGCCTTCGACGACCCGCAGCGCGGCTATCGCGCCGGGGCGATCCTGGCGCTGGTCGGCGTGGTGGACCTGCCGATCATCAAATATTCGGTCGAATGGTGGAATACGCTGCACCAGCCGGCCAGCATCACGCTGACTCGGCGCGCCGACCATGTATGTCGGAATGCTGTGGCCGCTGCTGATTTCCGCGCTCGGCTTTTCCGCCGGGTTCGCGGCGCTGGTGATCGCGCGCACGCGGGCGGCGATCATGGAGCGGCGCATCCGCGCATTGCTGATGGCCCGCGCGCACCAGGCGGCATGATGCGGGACGCAGCAGGGACGGGGAAGCAAGACATGGGCGAAGTCAGCCTTGAGCTCCTGCAGAGCATGATGCAGCGCGTCCTGGACACGGCCACCGTCATGCGCGGCGACCTCGGCAACATCCGTCGTCGCCTGGGCCGGCTGGAGCACGCCGGTACTGGCGCTGCAACGCACCCATATCGACCGCCTGGAGGGCGATGCCGGAACGCAGGACCAGATCGACGAACTCACCCGGCGGATCGAGCCGGTCGAGCAGCGGGTGAACTGAGGCGATGGCACGGACCAGGCGGGCCGCCGCATGAATCACCTGCCCTACATCGCCGCCGCCTATGGCGTGGCCGTCGCGGTCATCGCGTGGCTGTCGGTGGACGCCGTGCTGCGCACCCGGCGCGCGCGCCGTCGCCTTGCCGCGATCGACCCGCGCGCCAGCCTCGATGAGAGGACGCGCGAGGGATGACCCGCAAGCATCGGCGCATGGTGATGCTGCTGGCCTGCGGCATCGGCCTCGGCTCGGCGGCGGCGCTGACGCTTTCGGCACTCGGCAGCAGCATGACCTTCTTTCTCGCCCCGGCCGAGATCGCCGCCAAGCACCCGCCGCCGGGCCGCGAGTTCCGCCTTGGCGGCCTGGTCGAGCAAGGCAGCCTGCGACGCCGCGAACAGGGCGGCTCGCCGTCGGCCCGCTTCGTGCTGACCGATGGGAAAGGCGCCGTTACCGTGTCCTATGTCGGCATCCTGCCCGACCTGTTCCGCGAGGGGCAGGGCATCGTGGCGCTCGGCAGCCTGGACCGCGACGGGGTGTTCCGCGCCAGCGAGGTGCTGGCCAAGCACGACGAGAGCTACATGCCCCCCGAAGTGGTCGCGGCGCTGAAGAAGTCCGGCCACTGGAACCCGTCGAAGGGCGGGCCGCCGCCGGCCGCCACCTGGGATGACATGACGTTCGCCAAGGCCGGCCTGAAGGCGGGCGGATGACCCAGCCCGCGGTTCCCGAACTCGGCCATTTCGCGCTGGCGCTGGCCGTCGCGTTCGCCTTCGCCCAGGCCATCCTGCCGCTGTGGGGCGCGCACCGCCGCGACGCGCGGCTGATCGCCGCCGCCCCGGCCATCGCCATCGGCACGTTCCTGTGCCTCGGCTTGTCGTTCCTGTGCCTGGTGTTCAGCGCCGTGACCGACGATATCTCGGTGCTGAACATCGCCGAGAACAGCAACAGCCTGATGCCGCTGGTCTACAAGATCACCGGCGTGTGGGGCGACCACGAGGGCTCGATCCTGCTGTGGTGCCTGATCCTGTCGGTGTGCGGCGGCGGCCGTCGCCACGTTCGGGCGCAATCTGCCGGCGGCGCTGCGCGCGCGGGTGCTGGGCGTGATGGGGCTGTCGTCCTGCGGCTTCATGCTGTTCTGCCTGCTGGCCAGCAATCCGTTCATCCGCATCTGGCCGCCGCCGATCGACGGGCGCGACCTCAATCCGCTGTTGCAGGATCCCGGCCTCGCCTCGCATCCGCCGCTGCTCTATCTCGGCTATGTCGGCTTCTGCGTGCCGTTCGCGTTCGCCGTCGCCGCGCTGATCGAGGGCCGGGTCGATGCCGCCTGGGGCCGCTGGGTGCGGCCGTGGACCTTGGCCGCGTGGTGCTGCCTGACCGGCGGCATCGCGCTGGGGTCGTGGTGGTCGTATTACGAACTCGGCTGGGGCGGCTTCTGGTTCTGGGATCCGGTGGAGAACGCCTCGCTGCTGCCGTGGCTGACCGGCACCGCGCTGCTGCACTCGGCGATCGTGGTCGAAAAGCGCGAGGCACTGAAGGTGTGGACCACGCTGCTGGCGATCGCCACGTTCTCGCTCAGCCTGTCGGGCACGTTCCTGGTGCGCTCGGGCATCCTGAACTCGGTGCATTCGTTCGCGCAGGATCCGACGCGCGGCGAGTTCATCCTGGCACTGCTGGCGCTGGTGATCGGCGGCTCGCTGCTGCTGTTCGCGCTGGCGCGCGCCGCTGCTGGCCGCATCCGGCATCTTCGCGCCGATCTCGCGCGAGGGCGGCCTGGTGCTGAACAACATCCTGCTGTGCTCGATCGCCGCGGTGGTGCTGACGGGGACGATCTTCCCGCTGTTCTCCGACCTGCTGCTGGGCCAGAAGTTTTCCGTGGGCGCGCCGTTCTTCAATGCCACGGTGCTGCCGCTGGCGGTGCCGGTGTTCGCGGCCATGTCGATCGGGCCGACCCTGGCGTGGAAACGGGCCAGCTTCGGGCCGGCAATGGCCGCGGCTGTGGTGGGCGGCACTCGCGGCGCTGGCGATCGGGCTGGCGATGTCGCTGCGAACGCATCTGGCGACCGCGGCGGCGTTCGCGGGCGCGGCCTGGCTGATCCTGGGCGCGTTCGCGGACGTCGCCGGGCGCATCCAGTTGTTCGGCGCACCTCTGGGCCGCTCGCTGGCGCGGCTGCGCAGCCTGCCGCGCGGCGCGTTCGGGACCACCATCGCCCATGCCGGGCTGGGCGTGACCGTCGCCGGGATCGCCGGCATGGCGCTGTCGACCAGCCGGATCGTGCTGCTGCATCCGGGCAGTCCACCAGCATCGCCGGCTATACCTGGACGCTCGAAGGCCTGGCCGACGCGCCCGGCCCCAATTATGACGGCGCGCGTCGCCACCGTGGACGTGAGCCGCGACGGCCGCCACATCGCGACGCTGCTGCCGGCGCGGCGCAGCTTTCCGGTGCAGCAGACGACCACCTCCGAGGCGCGCATCAGCACCAACTGGAGTCCGCGACCTTTACGCCGTGCTGGGCGACGAGCGCGACGGCGCCGCGGTGATGCGGCTGCACGACAATGTGCTGGCGCCGTGGATCTGGCTCGGGGCGCTGGTCATGGCGATGGGCGGGCTGCTGTCGCTGTCCGACCGCCGCCTGCGCATCGGCGCGCCAGCCCGCGGCCGCGCCGCCGCGGCGGCGGCGGCCGCGCGGGTCGCCGCGGAATGAACCGGCGCGGCGTGCTCATGCTGGCGCCGCTGGCGCTGGCCGGCGGCGTCGGTGCGGCGTTCCTGACGGCGCTGCACCGCATGGAGCACGGACAGTTCGATCCGCATCAGGTGCCTTCACCGATTCTGGGCCACCGGGTGCCGCCGTTCAGCCTGCCCGGCCTGACCGACGCCGATCTGGTCACGGGCCATCCGGTGCTGGTCAACTTCTTCGCCTCGTGGTGCGTGCCGTGCATCGAGGAAGTGCCGGTGCTGCTGGGTCTGAAGCAGGCGCGGGTGCCGCTGATCGGCATCGCCTACAAGGACAAGCCGGACGCGACGCGGGCGTTTCTCGCCGCGCGCGGCGACCCTTACGCGCGCGTCGCACCCGACGCGGCGGGCCGGGTGGCGATCGACTGGGGCGTCAGCGGCGTGCCCGAGACGTTCCTGGTGGATGCCACGGGCGTGGTGCGCTGGCATTACGCCCTGCCGCTGACCGCCGATGTCGTCGCGCAGGACATCACCCCCATGCTGCGCCGCTTCGCATGAGGCGGATTCTCCTCGCCCTGGCGCTGCTCTGTGCGCTGCTGGCGGGCGGGCGGGCCTGGGCGATCTCCGACCCGTCCGAGGCGCTGGCCAATCCGGCGCAGGAAGCCCGCGCGGTGGCGATCGGCGAGCAGTTGCGCTGCCTGGTGTGCCAGAACGAAAGCATCGAGGACAGCGGCGCGGATCTGGCGCGCGACCTGCGGAAGATCGTGCGCCAGCAGGTCGTGGCGGGAAAGACCAACGCGCAGGTGATCGCCTGGCTGGTGGCCCGCTACGGCAATTTCGTGCGGCTCAGCCCGCCGCTGGACGCGGCCACCGTGCTGCTGTGGTTCTCGCCGCTGATCGCCCTGCTGGCAGGCTTCGGCGCGGTGCTGCTGTCGCGGCGGCGCACGCGCGGCCGCGCCGCCGCCGCTGGACGCCGAGGAACAGGCGCGGCTGGACCGCCTGCTCGACGCGTGACCATCGCGGCCCTGATCTTGCTGGCCGCGGTGGCGATGACCCCGCTGGCGTTTTCGCTGCGACGGCCGCATCCCGGCCGCGGCCGGCGCGAGGCCGCGCTCGCGCTGCATCGCGCGCAGCTCGCCGAGCTCGAGCGCGACCGCGCCGAGGGCCGCATCGGCGACGCCGAGCACGCCACCGCCCTGATCGAGGTGCAGCGCCGCCTGCTCGCCGCCGACGCGCTGCCGGACGCCGCCGACCCCACGCGCTCGCGCCGCCTGCCGCTGCTGGCGGCCCTGGTGGTCGTGCCGCTGCTGGCCGGCGGCCTGTACCTGGTGCATGGCCGCCCCGGCCTGCCGGGAGCGCCGCTGGCCGCGCGCATCCAGGCGGCGCACCAGACCACCGTGCTGGTGGCGATGCTGAAGCAGCGGCTGGCCGCGCCCGGCCTGGATCCCGAGCGGGCGCGGCAAGGCTATATCCTGCTGGGCAACACCGAGGATTCGATGGGCGACCTGGCCGCGGCCGCCGGGGCCTGGCGCCAGGCGGTGCGGCTGCGTTTCGATCCCGGTCTCGCGGCACTCGCGGCCGAGGCGCAGACGCGGGTGGACGGCGGCCATGTCGGCGCCGATGCCGCCGCCCTGTTCGCCCGCGCGCTGGCCGAGGGGCCGAAGGACGCCCCGTGGCGGCCGATCGCCGAGCAGCGCGTGCAGCAGGCATCGGCGGCGAAGTAGGCCGCTACCGTGCGGGCGACAGGACCAGCGACGTGTCGCGGCACAGGTCGATGCCTCGCAGATCCTGCGCCGGCTCCTTGCCGCCGTAGTCGGCGTGGGCGGCAAAGCGGCAGATCCCGGGCGGGCGGGCGACCGCCACCGCGATCGTGGCGCCGTCGCGCAGCGGCGTCGATCCCAGCAGATCGGGGCCGCGCGCGGCGCCGCCCTCGGGGTAGATGAACAGCGCGCGCGCCGCGTGGCCCGCGTGGTTGGCGACGCGCACCGTCACCGGCACGGCGCCGCCGTCGCCGGCCGCCGTCGGCGGCGGCGGCAACGGCGCCAGCAGATCCGCGGTGGTCCAGCCGGGCTGCACCACCACGCCATGCAGCGTGCAGACATCGACGCCGCGGCGCTCCTCGGCGCTGCGATTGTCATAGACGACGCGCAGATCGGCCAGGCAGGCGCCGTGATAGGTGAGCGTCGCCCGGTCGCCCACCGAAAGGCTGTCCTGGCCCAGCAGGTCGTCGCCCCAATCGCCGGCATCGGCCGGCGAGATCAGCACCTGCTGGATCGGCCGGCTGGAATTGTTGACGATCACCACCGGATGCGTGCCGCCCTGCGTCCCGACCGGCGCCACCGCGCCGCTGCCGTCGAACGCCACCTGCCGGTCGCGGCAGATGTCCACGCCGTGCCGTTCCTCGCGGCTGGCGTCGTCATAGACCACTTGCAGATCGAACGTGCAGCCGGCGCCGCGCTCCAGGCGCACGCGCAGGGAACGGCCGGGCGCGATGGTGCCATCTCCCAGGCGATCGGCACCCCACTCGCCGTCGCTCGAGGGAGAGACATACAGCTCGTTGACGGTGTGGCGCGCGTGGTTGACGACCACGACCTCGCGCTCGCCGGCGGCGCGCGCGGTCACGCTCGCCAGCAGCAGCGGCAGGACCATCAGCAAGATCCGCAAGCCTGTCATGCGACCACCTTCGGGCCGTTGCCGCACCGGAAGCAAGCGGTTGCGGACGGCCGCGCGCCGGTTCCCGGCCGCCTGCGTCAGGCGCGCAACGCCTCCGTCTCCTCGGCCAGCGGCATCGGCAGATAGCGGGCGTAGTCCCGCGGCACCACCTGCCAGAACAGCGGCAGCGTGCGATCCCAGTCGTGCAGCAACTGGCGCGCGTAGCGGCTGGAGGTCTCCGCGACGTGCCGCTCCACCAGGTTGCGCACGACATCCTCCCAATGCGGGTGGCGGACGCGGTCCCAGCCCAGCGTGTCGGGATTGACGCGATGCGCGAAGGCATTCTCCGGGTCGTAGACGAACGCCATGCCGCCGGTGAAGCCGGCGCCGAAATTGTCGCCGACCGCGCCCAGGATCGCCACCACGCCGCCGGTCATGTACTCGCAGGCGTTCGAGCCGCAGCCCTCGACCACCGCGGTCGCGCCGGAGTTGCGCACCGCGAACCGCTCGCCCGCCTGCCCCGCCGCGAACAGCGCGCCGGCGGTGGCGCCGTACAGCACGGTGTTGCCGATGATGGTGTTGTGCTGGCTCTGCAACGCCGACGACGGCGCCGGGCGCACCACGATGGTGGCACCCGAGAGCCCCTTGCCGACATAGTCGTTGGCGTCGCCCAGCACCTCCAGCTTGAGGCCCTGCACCGCGAAGGCGCCGAGCGACTGGCCGGCATTGCCGCGCAGCCGCACCGTGACGTGCCCCGGCTGCAAGCCGGTCATGCCGAACTTCCGCACGACGCGGCTGGAGAACTTCGTGCCGACCGCGCGGTGCGTGTTGCGGATGGTGTATTGCAACTGCATCTTCTCGCCGTGCTCGAACAGCCCGCGCGCGTCCTCCAGCATCCGCGCGTCCAGGGTCTCGGGCACCTCGTTGCGCCCCTCCAAGGTGCAGTAGCGCGCATACGGACCCGGATCGGCCTGCACCAGCAGCGGGTTGAGATCGAGGTCGTCCAGCAGCTCCGAGCCGCGGCTGACCTGGCGCAGCAGGTGGGTGGCGCCGATCACGTCGGTCAGGCGGCGCACGCCGAGCGAGGCCAGGATCAGGCGCACCTCCTCGGCGATGAAGCTGAACAGGTTGATGACCTTTTCCGGCGAGCCGTCGAACTTGCGCCGCAGCGTCTCGTCCTGCGTGCAGACGCCGACCGGACAGGTGTTGCTGTGGCACTGGCGCACCATGATGCAGCCCATCGCCACCAGCGAGGCGGTGCCGATGCCGAACTCCTCGGCGCCCAGCATCGCCGCGATCACCACGTCGCGGCCAGTCTTGATGCCGCCGTCGGTGCGCAGCTTCACCCGATGGCGCAGGCGGTTGAGCATCAGCACCTGATGCGCTTCCGACAGCCCCATCTCCCACGGCAGACCGGCATATTTGATGCTGCTTTGCGGGCTGGCGCCGGTGCCGCCCGAATGGCCGCTGATCAGGATGGCGTCGGCCTTCGCCTTGGCCACGCCCGCCGCGATGGTGCCGATGCCGCTGCGGGCCACCAGCTTCACGCAGACCGACGCATCGGGATTGATCTGCTTCAGGTCGTAGATGAGCTGCGCCAGATCCTCGATCGAATAGATGTCGTGATGCGGCGGCGGGCTGATGAGCATGACGCCGGGCGTGCTGTGCCGCAGCTTGGCGATCAGGCCGGACACCTTGAAGCCGGGCAACTGGCCGCCCTCGCCGGGCTTGGCGCCCTGCGCCACCTTGATCTCGATTTCGCGGCAGTTGTTCAGGTACTCGGCCGTAACACCGAACCGCCCCGACGCGATCTGCTTGATCGCCGAATTGGCGTTGTCGCCGTTGGCGCGCGGCTTGGCGCGGGCGGCATCCTCGCCGCCCTCGCCGCTGTCGCTGCGCGCGCCGATGCGGTTCATGGCGATCGACAGCGTCTCGTGCGCCTCCGGGCTCAGCGCGCCGAGCGAGATGCCGGGTGCCAGCAGGCGCTTGCGGATCTCGGTGATGCTCTCGACCTCGTCCACCGGCACCGGCGTCACGCCATCGGTGCGGAAGTCCAGCAGGTCGCGCAGCGCCACCGGCGGCATACGGCGCACCGCCTCGCTGTAGCGGCGGAACAGCGAGAAGCTGTCCGAGCCGACCGCCTCCTGCAACATGTGGATCAGGCCGCCATCGAAGGCGTGCGTCTCGCCGCGCCGGCGCAGCTTGTACAGGCCGCCCACCGGCAGGGTCAGCAAATCCGTGCTCCAGGCGTTCGCGTGCAGGTCGAGCACTTTTCGCGCGATGCCGGCGAGACCGATGCCGGAGATGCGCGACTGCATTCCGGGGAAGAACTCGGCGACCAGCGCGCGCGACAGGCCGATCGCCTCGAAGTTGAGGCCGCCGCGATACGAGGAGATGACGGAAATGCCCATCTTGGACATCACCTTCAGCAGCCCCTTGTCGACCGCCTTCTTGTAGCGCCCGACCGCCTCCTTGAGCGACAGCTTGCCGAACAGGCCGCGAAGCTGGCGGTCGGCGATGCTCTCCTGCGCCAGGTAGGCGTTGACGGTGGTTGCCCCCACGCCGATCAGCACGGCAAAGCCATGCACGTCGACGCAATCGGAGGTGCGCACGTTCAGGCTGGTGAAGGTGCGCAGCGAGCAGCGCACCAGATGCGTATGCACGCCGCCCGCCGCCAGGATCATCGGGATCGCCGCGCGCGCGGGACCTTGGGCGTCGTCGCTGAGAATGACATGCGTGCAGCCGGCGCGCACGCCTTCCTCGGCCTCGGCGCGGATGCGCTCCAGGGCGGCGCGCAACCCGCTCTCGCCGGTGGCCACGGGAAACGTGCAGTCGACGACGCAGACGCTGGCCGCCATCGTGTCGCGCATGGCGCCGAACTCGGCGTTGGACAGCACCGGGCTTTCCAGTTGCAGCAGGTCGAACTGGCTGCTGTCCTCGTCGAGCACGTTGCCGAGGTTGCCGAGCCGCGTCTTCAGCGTCATCACGCGGGTCTCGCGCAGGCTGTCGATCGGCGGGTTCGTCACCTGGCTGAAGGTCTGCCGGAAGTAGTGCTGCAAGCCGCGATACTTGTCCGACAGCACGGCGACCGGCGTGTCGTCGCCCATGCTGCCGGTCGCTTCCTGCGCGTCCTCCACCATCGGGTGCAGGATCAGCTCAAGCTCCTCGATGGTCATGCCGACCGCGAGCTGGCGGCGGCGCAGCGCCTCGCCCTCGTAGACGACCGGCTCGGGCGCGTCGGTCTTCACGATGTGGTCGATCTGGCGGATGCGACGCGCCCATTCGCCGAACGGCTGGCGCGCGGCCAGCACATCCTTCAGCTCCTCGTCGTGATAGAAGCGCGCCGCGTCGAGGTCGACCGCGATGGTCTGGCCGGGGCCGACGCGGCCTTTCTCCAGGATGTCGGCCTCGTCGATCTTGACCATGCCGGCCTCGCTGCCGACCACCAGCATGGCGTTGCCGGTCAGCGTGTAGCGCAGCGGGCGCAGGCCGTTGCGGTCCAGCCCGGCGATCACCCAGCGCCCGTCGGTGGCCGCGATCGCCGCCGGCCCGTCCCACGGCTCCATCACCGCGTTGCAATACAGGAACATGTCGCGATGCGCCGCCGGCATGGTCGCGTCCTGGCCGATGCTGGCCGGGATCATCATGGCCTTGGTCATCGGCGCGTCGCGGCCGGCGCGCACCAGCACCTCGAACACGTTGTCCAGCACGGCCGTATCCGAGCCGCCGCCCTGGATCACCGGCTTGATGTCCTCCATCCACGGATCGAGATCCGGGTCGGACAGCCGCGTCTCGTGCGCGCGCATCCAGTTGGTGTTGCCGGTGACGGTATTGATCTCGCCGTTATGCGCCAGCATCCGGAACGGCTGCGCCAGCCGCCAGGTGGGAAAGGTGTTGGTCGAATACCGCTGATGATAGATCGCGAACCGGCTGACGAAGCGGCTGTCCTGCAAGTCCGGATAGAACACCGCCAGATGCTCGGCGAGGAACATGCCCTTGTAGATGATCGAGCGGCAGGACAGCGAGCAGAAATACAGCTCCGGAATGCCGGCGGCGAGCGCCTGCTTTTCGATGCGGCGGCGGATCACGTACAGCTCGCGCTCGAACCGCGCCTCGTCGTGGCCGGGCGCGTTGGCGATCATGATCTGCTCGATCTCGGGGCGCGTGGCGTTGGCTTTCTCGCCGATGCACGACACGTCGATCGGCACCTGCCGCCAGCCATGGATCTGGTAGCCGAAGGCGAGGATCTCCGACTCCACGATCTGCCGGCAACGCTCCTGCGCGGACAGGTCGGTCTTCGGCAGGAACACCTGGCCCACGCCGATCGCGCCCGGCTTCGGCGCATGGCCGCCGCGCGCGATGGCGTCGGCGAAGAAGTCCTGCGGGATTTCGATATGGATGCCGGCGCCGTCGCCGGTCTTGCCGTCGGCGTCCACCGCGCCGCGATGCCAGACGGCGCGCAGCGCCTCGATGCCGGCTTGCACGACGTCGCGGCGGCGCTTGCCGTCGAGTGCCGCGACCAGGCCGACGCCGCAGGCATCGTGTTCCTGCGAGGGTCGTAGGTGTCTCGCAGGCGCGCGGCGTTGGCGTGCCAGGCGGTGACAAACTCGGTTGCCGCGGCAGTCATCCGTGCGCTCCCGAACTCTTGTAGGGCGGAAAAGCGCAGCGCATTCCGCCGTCGCAGCGTGCCGCCATGGCGGAATGCGCTGCGCTTTTCCGCCCTACGTGCATCATTCTGCCGCCACGGCGATTGCCGCGTTCTGCTGCATGTAGCTGTGCATCGCCGCCGCCGCGTCGCGGCCGTCGCGGATCGCCCAGACCACCAGCGAGGCGCCGCGCACGATGTCGCCGGCGGCGAACACGCCGGGCAGGCTGGTCTCGAAGCTGCGGTGATCCACGCTTGCAGCGTGCCCCAGCGGCTGACCGCCAGCGACGGCTCGCCGAACGCCGCCGGCAGATCCTCCGGGTCGAAGCCCAGCGCCTTGATGACCAGGCTGGCCGGCACCGGATGCGCGCTGCCGGGCACCGCCTCGACCGATTGCCGCCCCGATGCGTCCGACAGGCCGAGCCGCATCCGCACCGCGCGCACCGCCGTCACCGCCGCGTCGCCCAGGAACGCCTCGGGGGCGGAGAGCCACGCGAACTCGACCCCCTCCTCCTCGGCGTTGCCCACCTCGCGCATCGAGCCGGGCATGTTGGCGCGGTCGCGGCGATACAGGCAGCGCACCGAGTTCGCGCCCTGCCGCACGGCGGTGCGCACGCAATCCATCGCGGTGTCGCCGCCGCCCACCACCACCACGTCGCGCCCTGCCGCGTCCAGGGCGCCGGACTCGAAATCCGGCACCGCGTCGCCCAGGCCGTGCCGGTTCGCCGCGAACAGGTAGTCCAGCGCCGGCACGATCCCCGGCAGGCCGGAGCCGGGGCCGCCGATGTCGCGCGGCTGGTAGACGCCGGTGGCGATCAGCACGCTGGAATGGCGCGCGCGCAGGTCGTGCAGGCTGACGTCGCGGCCGATCTCGCAGTTCAGGTGAAAGACGATCCCGGCCTCCTCCAGCAGCTTCCAGCGCCGGAGCACGACGTCCTTTTCCAGCTTGAAGTTGGGGATGCCGTAGATCATCAGGCCGCCGACCCGGTCGTGCCGGTCGTAGACGTGTACCGCGTAGCCCAGCCGCCGCAACTGCTCGGCCGCGGCCAGCCCGCCCGGCCCGGCGCCGACGATGCCCACCGAGATGCCGTTTTCCTGGCGCGGGCGGCCGGGCTTGACCCAACCCTGTTCCCAGGCGGTGTCGGTGATGAACCGCTCGACGGCGCCGATGGTGACGCTCTCGAAGCCGCGCTCGATGACGCAGTTGCCTTCGCACAGCCGGTCCTGCGGGCAGATGCGGCCGCAGATTTCGGGAAAGTTGTTGGTGGCGCTGCTGAGCTCGTAGGCTTCCTCGAGCCTTCCCTCGGCGGTCAGCTTGAGCCAGTCGGGGATGTTGTTCGAGAGCGGGCAATGGATCTGGCAGAACGGCACGCCGCACTGGCTGCACCGGCTGGATTGCGCGGCGGCGGCGGACGGGTCGAAATCGGCGTAGATTTCCGAGAAGTCGGCCCGCCGCATGGCGACATCACGCTTGTCCGGCGCCCCCTGCGCCAGGCGGACGAACTGCAACATGCGCTCGGCCATGACCGCACCCCCCGCCGTATCCGAGGCAATCCTATACGGGCGCGGCTGGGCCAGCGCGAGTTGAAATTACCGCACCAGGGCAGCTTTGCTGACGCATCAGGGTTGCATCGGCACGCGCTCGGCTCGGCCGCTTGAGCGATCCCGCCGAAATAGGTCCGCTGCGGGCCTATGCGGTGGGGTGCGGTCGCCTTTTGCCGCCGGGTCGAAAGCGTTGCAGATAGGCCGGCACGACCAGTTCCACGGCCGTGGGCGTGACCCCCAGTGCCGCGAGTCCGGGCACGTCCGGGGAAACCACGTTGTCGTGGGCCAGCAGCCTGAGCTGGTCGCGCGTCAGCAGCTTTCCGGGCAGGCGCTCCAGCACCGCGGCCTGGAGCGCCACCAGCCCGGGCGGCACCTCGATGAGCCAGCGGTCGCGGCGGGTCTCATGATTGATCCACTCCATGATCGCGCGGAAGGTCCAGACCTGCGGGCCGCCGAGCTCGAACGTCCTGCCCGCCGCGTCGGGACGCCCGAGCGCGGCCATCACCGCGTCGGCCACGTCGCCCACGAACACCGGCTGGAACCGGGTCTTTCCGGCGATCACCGGCAGGACCGGCAGCATCTGCGCCGCCGTCGCGAAACGGTTGAAGAACTGGTCCTCCGGGCCGAACACGATCGACGGACGCAGCACCGTGGCGCGCGGGAACGCCGAGAACACCGCCTGCTCGCCCTCGGCCTTGCTGCTCGCATACAGGCTGTCGCTGGCCGGATCGGCGCCGATCGCCGAGACATGGACCAGGGCGCGCACCCCGGACCCGGCCGCCTCGCGCGCCACATGGCCGGCGCCCTCGGCATGGACGCGGCGGAAATCGCCGCGCCGGCGCTCGGCCAGGATGCCGACCAGGTTGACCACGACATCCGCGCCGTCCACCGCGCGGGCCACGTCGGCCGGGCGGGTGACCGGCGCGTACAGCGGCACGATCTGGCCGACCGCGCCCATCGGCTTGAGGAACAGCGCGCCATCGGTGTCGCGCACCGCCACGCGGACCACGTAGCCGTCGGCGGCCAGGCGCTTGACCACGTAGCGGCCGATGAAGCCGGAGCCGCCGAACACGGTCGCCACCCTGCGCGTCGCCATGAGGATCCTCTCGGTTGCGGCTGCCAAGCCGTGCCCAGGCGTCCTAGCGCGTGCGGCCGCGGGCGGCTACCGGGACCGCCTCGACCACCATGCCGCCGCGCGCCAGCACCACCGCGTCGTGCAGGTTGCTCACCACGCAGACATGGTTGGGCAGGATGCGCACCACCTCGCCCAGCTCCGGCCGGCGCGTCGCGCAGGCGGACAGGTCGAGCATCCCGTGCTCCTCGTTCAGCCGCTCGATCACCACGCCCGGATAGTCGGGCAGCGTCCCATAGCCGACGCCGAGGCCGGCGGGCAGCAGGTCGGAGGACAGCGTCTTGGATCCCGCGTCGATCACCGCGCGGTCGTGTTCCGGCCGGCTGACGACGGTGGCCAGCACATGCAGCGCGCATTCGCCCGCCTCGGCGGCGCCCAGGGCGACGGTGGTGCGGTCGTGATAGATATATGTGCCGACGCGCAATTCGGTCATGCCCGCGATCTCGTGCGCGCGCCATGCGCCGGGCGTGCCGCCGCCCGAGACGATGGCGGGCGCCAAATTGCTTGCCGCCAGCACGGGCGCGGCCGCAGCCACGAACGCGGCCGTGGCGGCGCTGGCGGGATAGGTCATCAGCCCGTCGAACCGCAGCCCTGTGCTGTCGCGCACCAGGCGGGCCAAGGTCAGCGCCTGGTCGACCGACACCACGCCGGTGCGCCGGCCGCCGCTGTCGAACTCGATCAGCACGCCGACGGTGCGCCCGGACAGCGCGGCCGCGCGCGCCGCCGTCTCGACCGCGAGCGCGCTGTCCGCCGCGACGCGCAACGTGGCGACTTGTCCCGCCAGCGCCGCCAGCCGCTCGGCCTTGGCCGCGCCGATCAGCGGGTACGAGATGAAAATGTCGTCCAGCCCGGCCTCGGCCATCACCTCCGCCTCGCCGAGCTTCTGGCAGGTGATGCCGACCGCACCGAGCGCCGTCTGCCGGTGGGCGAACATCGGCAGCTTGTGCGTCTTGATGTGCGGCCGCAGCCGCAGGCCATGCTGGTCGGCGTAGGCCTGCATCTTGGCCAGGTTGTGCTCGACCCGGTCCAGGTCGATCACCGGCACGGGGGTATCGAGCGCCTCCGTCTTCACGATCGCCGCCTCCGGCAGCCCCGCCTCCGGCAGCACGGCGATGCAGTCGATCTCGACCAGGATGCCGAGCAACTGGCAGCCCACCGTGGTGCGCGCCGGCGGGCTTTCGGGGAAGAACCGTTGGTAGATGGCGTTGTATTCGGCGAACCGGGTCAGGTCGGACAGGTAGACGCCCACCTTCACCACGTCGCGCAACGACGCACCGGCGCCCTCCAGGATGGTCTGCACGTTGCGCATGGTCTGCTCCACCTGCGCGGCAAACCCGTCCGGCACCCGCCCGGTCGCGGGGTCGGCCGGCCCCTGGCCGGAGACGAACACCATGCCGCCGGCCACCACCGCGTGCGAGTACGGCCCGGCCGGCCGCACGCCGCCCGGTATCATCAACGCCTGCCGCATGTTCCCGCCTCCGTGCTTACGCTGTAGTCTGCCGCAACCGTGACTACCTGATGGGTCGCAATGGCGAAAGTCGGGGGCGAAAGTCGGGGGCGAAAGTCGGGCGAGGAGGCCGCGATGCCGACGCTGTACGACGAGGATGTGGCGCTGTGGGCCGAGCAGCAGGGCCGGCTGCTGCGCGAGGCGGCCCAGCTCCGCCGCAACGAGCCGATCGACTGGGACAACGTCGCCGAGGAAATCGAGAGCGTGGGCAACTCGCAGGCGCACGAGGTCCGCAATCGGCTGCTCCGGATCGTGGAGCACCTGCTGAAGCTCCAGTTCTCTCCGGCGCAGGAACCGCGCCGCGGCTGGATGGAGACCATATTGCAGCAGCGGTCCGAACTGGAGTTGGTGCTGGAGGATTCTCCCTCGCTCCAGCGGCGGCTGCCCGAATTGCTGGACTGGGTGGCCGGGCGCGCCGCGAGGCAGACCGCAAAGGGATTGGCCCTGCACGGCGAGGCCGGCGCCGCTGAGGCGGTACTGAGCCACGGCGGCCGCTACACTCTGGCCGACGTGCTGGAGCGCGATCCGCCGGGGTTCTGACGGGGTTCTGACAGGGCGCGCCTTGGCCGCGAGCCGGCCCGGCGCTACGGTCCGGGCACAGGCCGGAGAAGCCCGCATCCGAGGAAACCGCCATGCCGCAAGCCCAGTATCCCGTCCGCCCCGAGATCGCCGCCCGCGCCCGCATGAGCGAGACGCAGTACCGCGCCGCCTACGACCGCGCCGCGCGCGATCCGGCCGGGTTCTGGGCCGAGGAATGCCATCGCATCGACTGGATTCGCGCACCCGGGAAAATCCTGTCCGGCGGGTTTTCCGGCGACCATCGCGTGACCTGGTTCGAGGACGGCACGCTGAACGCCAGCGCCAACTGCCTCGACCGCCATCTCGCCGAACGCGGCGACCAGGCGGCGATCATCTGGGAAGGCGACGACCCGGCAACCTCTCGCACCGTCACCTACCGCGAACTGCACGAGCAGGTCTGCCGCTTTGCCAACGCGCTGAGCGGGCTGGGCGTGCGCCGCGGCGACCGGGTGTGCATCTATCTGCCGATGGTGGTCGAGGCGGCGGTCTCGATGCTGGCCTGCGCGCGCATCGGCGCGGTGCATACCGTGGTGTTCGGCGGCTTTTCCCCCGACAGCCTGGCCAACCGCATCGACGACGCCGGCGCCCGCGTGCTCATCACCGCCGACGAGGGCCGCCGCGCCGGCAAGCGCGTGCCCCTGAAAGCCAATGCCGACGCGGCGCTGGCGCAAATGCCCCGGCGTCGCCTCCGTCGTCGTCGTGACCGTCACCGGCGGCGAGGTGGCGATGCAGGACGGCCGCGACCATCGCTACGAGGCGCTGGTCGCGGCCGCGGATCCGCAATGCCCGCCCGCCGAAATGGCGGCCGAGGATCCGCTGTTCATCCTGTACACCTCCGGCAGCACCGGCAAGCCGAAGGGCGCGCTGCACACCACCGGCGGCTACATGGTCTGGGCCAGCTACACGCACGAGATCGTGTTCGACTATCGGCCGGGCGAAATCTACTGGTGCACCGCCGATGTCGGCTGGGTGACGGGGCACACCTACATCGTCTATGGCCCGCTGGCCAACGGCGCCACCACGCTGATGTTCGAGGGCGTGCCCAACTACCCCGATCACGGCCGGTTCTGGCAGGTGATCGACAAGCACCGCGTCAACATCTTCTACACCGCGCCGACCGCCATCCGCGCCCTGATGCGCGAGGGCGAGCACCACGTGAAGGCCACCAGCCGCGCTTCGCTGCGCGTGCTGGGCAGCGTCGGCGAGCCGATCAACCCGGAGGCCTGGCACTGGTATCACCGCGTCGTGGGCGACGAGCGGTGCCCGATCGTCGATACCTGGTGGCAGACCGAAACCGGCGGCATCCTCATCAGCCCGCTGCCGGGCGCCACCGCGACCAAACCCGGTTCCGCCACGCTGCCGCTGCCCGGCGTGGTCCCGGTGCTGGTCGATGCGGAGGGGCGCGAACTGGCCGGCGAGGCGGACGGGCTGCTGTGCATCGCGCGCCCGTGGCCGGGGATGATGCGCACCATCTACGGCGACCACGAGCGGTTCGTGCAGACCTATTTCGCCGCGTTCCCCGGAAAGTATTTCACCGGCGACGGCGCGCGGCGCGACGCCGACGGCTATTGGTGGATCACCGGGCGCGTGGACGACGTCATCAACGTCTCCGGGCACCGCATGGGCACCGCCGAGGTCGAGAGCGCCCTGGTGGCGCACCCGAAAGTCGCCGAGGCGGCTGTGGTCGGCTTCCCGCACGACATCAAGGGGCAGGGCATCTACGCCTATGTCACGCTGAACGCGGGCGAGGCAACGTCGGACGCGTTGCGCGCCGAGCTGGTGGCCTGGGTGCGGCGCGAGATCGGGCCGATCGCCGCACCCGATGCGATCCAGTGGGCACCGGGGCTGCCGAAGACCCGCAGCGGCAAGATCATGCGGCGGATTTTGCGCAAGATCGCGGCCAACGAGACGGACGCGCTGGGGGATGTCTCGACCCTCGCCGACCCGTCGGTGGTGGCGGTGCTGGTGGCCGAACGGGTGGGGTGACGCGGGCGGGCCTCAGGCCTTGGGGACGAAACGCTGCTTCCATCCGGGCAGCCACCATTCCACCGCCGCATCGTCGGCGGCCGGCGCCGGCCGCGTGGCCGAGCGGCCGGGCGGGCGGCCGCGCTTGCGAGGTGCTCCCGCCGCGACGGCGGCGGGTGGCTCGGCGGCCGGCGCCGCGAGGGCGCGAAGCTGCTCCTCGACCGCCTCACGCGCGCGGCTTTCGGCGGCGAGCGCGGCCAGCGCCTCATCGCGGGTGAGTTCGGCGTGACCACGCCGTGTCTCGGCTTCGTGCAGAGCCGTCTCGGCGCCGCGCAATGCCGCCTCGGCCTGCGCCCGTGCCAGACGCTCGGCGGCCAGCGCCGCCTCCGCCTCGGCCACGCGGTTGCCGCGCGGTTCGGCGCCGCGACGCGGCTCTGCGCCCCGGCCGCTGCGATGTTCGACGATCGGCGTGGCCGATTGCCTGGCGCCCGGCGGCCTGGCGCCGGACTGTCGAGGGCCGGACGGCCTGACGCTCGATGCGCCGAGGCCCGACGGACCGACGCCCGATGCCTCGCCCACGCTCGGTTGGCGGGGCGCCGCGAGACCGAGGGCACGACGCATCCGCAGCTCGTCGTCGGATTGTTCCGGCGTGGTGTCGGGCTGGTCGGTGCCGACCGGCCGCAATTCACTCGACATGGGTGATGTACATCCGTTGGAAAAGGGTTGCGATTTTATACAGCGCAAGACGGTGTGCAAGCAACTTCTTAAACTGGACGCCGCCCCCAGCCAAAACGTCCTAGTCAACCTGGCTCCAGACTGGCGTTCGGTGCCTGTTTAGATGTGCAAGTGGTGCCGCGCGTGCAACCGACGAAAAGGACCGACGACGTGTTTGACCTGCACGGACGCATCGCCCTGATTACCGGCTCGAGCCGGGGCATCGGGCTCACCTTGGCGGAGGGGCTCGGCAAGGCCGGCGCCAAGATCGTCATCAACGGGCGAGGGCCGGAAAGGCTCCATGCGGCACGCGACCGCCTGGTCGCCGCCGGCGTCGCCGTGGCCACGGCGAGTTTCGACGCCACGGACCCCGGCGCCGTAGAGGCCGCCGTGCAGCGGATCGAAACCCGCGAGGGCGCGATCGACATTCTCGTCAACAACGCCGGAATCCAGCATCGCGCGCCGCTGGAGGATTTTCCGGTGGCGGCGTTCCGCCACGTTATAGAAACAAATCTGTGCAGCGCCTTCTATGTCGGCCAAGCCGTCGCCAAGCGGATGATCCCGCGCCGGCGAGGCTCGATCATCAACGTGTGTTCGGTGCAGAGCGAATTGGGACGCGCCTCGATCGCGCCCTATACCGCCTCGAAGGGCGGACTCAAGATGCTGACCAAGGGGATGGCCGTCGACTGGGGCAAATACGGCATCCGGGTCAACGGCCTGGGCCCCGGCTACTTCAAGACGGAACTGAACGAGGCGCTGGTCGGCGATCCGGAGTTCTCTCGCTGGGTCTCCGGACGCACGCCGCTCGGACGCTGGGGAGAGGTCGAGGAACTGGTCGGAGCCGCGCTTTTTCTCGCCTCGGATGCCTCAAGCTACGTGACCGGGCATGTTCTGTACGTCGATGGCGGCATCAGCAGCACGCTGTGACGACGGACCGCCCCGGGGCGCGACCGCGAAACGCGCCATCATGTCCGCCATCATGTCCGCCATCATGTCCCCTGGGCACTGGTCTCCGAGCCGCTCGGCTGCACGACGAGGCAGGGAAGCTGGCGCTGGTTGAGCTGCTTGCAGGCGTTCGACGCCGCCCCGGCCGACAGGCTGGCGAGGCGCGCGCGATACAGCACCGAGCCGCCGAGCGAGACGATCGTCGGCAGCGCCAGGACGGCGGATCGGAGCTGGTCCGGCGCCTCGGCGCGGGCGCCTTCCGCGACGGCGCGGGCCAGGCCCGGATTGGCGAACGCGCCGACCTGGATGGCCCAGGTCCCGCTGGGCGCGGCGCGCGGCGCGGCCAGCGACGCGGCGGGAGGCGCGGCGGACGTGAGCGCGGGGAGTGGCGCGGGGGCCGGCCGGGCGGCCGGCGGGGCGGGCTGGTAGAGCGCCGAGGCGGTGACGGTGGGCAGCGGCTGCGCCGTGACCGGCTGCGGCAAGGCGCCGCCGCCGGGGGGAGCCGCCTGGCACGGCGGTGCGTCCGGGTTGAACGCGGCATCCGGGTCGCATCCGCCCGCCGACGCCTGCTGGACGGCAGGCTCCGGCTGCGGCGGCGAAGGCGCGCAGGGGCGATCGGGATCATAGGCCGCGTCCGCGTCGCAGCCGTTCGTGGCGGTTTGCAGCACCGGGGTCACGGCCGCCTGTTCCAGCGGCGCGCAGGGATGGTCCGGATCATAGGCGGCATTCACGTCGCAGCCCGCCGCCAGGCTGGCGACGCTCGGACCGGCGCCGGTGAACCCGCCGGGGCTGGCGGAGGCATACATCGCGAGCGGCCCCGACAGCGGCAGGTCGTGGCCCAGGTTCGGCGCGATCGCGGCGAGATAGTTCACCGTCTCGTTGGGCAGGCCGTCGGTACCCGCGAGGTAGCTGTCGACCCGGTCCGGACCGGCATTGTAGGCGGCCAGAAAGCCGGGGGCGCCGAACCGATCGTACATCTCGCGGATGTAGGCGGTGCCCGCCAGGATGTTGTTGTGAGGATCGTAAGGGTCATCGCCCAGCCCGTAGCGCGCCCGCAACCCGTCATAGGTCTCGGGCATGACCTGCATCAGGCCCATCGCGCCGACCGGGGAGATCGCCTGCTCCCGGCCGCCGGATTCCTGCTGCATCACGGCGCGGACCCAACGCTCGGGCACGCGGTATCGCGCCGACGCCTCACGGATGTAGGGCCCCCAGGGATCCTCCGGCGGACCCGGCGGCGGGTAGTAGCGGCTCGGCGCGCTGCCGGCGACGGCATTGCCGCCGCCATACGCCGCGCCGCCGGCATAGCCATAGCCGCCGTGACGGCCGCAAGCGGCGAGCAGCGGGAGCATCAGCAACGCGAGCGCCATGCAAGCACGGCGGCCGGTGATCCGCGGAATCCGACGCATCCCGCACCTTCGTCAACGATGCCGGGACTTTGTCGTCTCTTCTTCAGTTTGGCAATCAAACAGCCGGCGCGGACCTACGATGGATCGACGGGTGCGGCGGGAATGCCACCAGCCTCGATGGCCGCGCCGGCCGACAGGCACATATCCTCGCGAAACCGGCCGGCGATCAGTTGCACGCCCAGCGGCACCGTTCCGGTCATGCCGGTCGCGACGGTCAAGGCCGGCAGACCGAGCAGCGGGACGGCGATCTGCGTCATCTGCGCCTCCCACACGCGCGCGAAGGCCGCGTCGCCATGCAGATCGAGTTGGTCCGGGAACGGCGGTTCCGCCGAGACCGGGAGCAGGACCACCGGGGTCGATTCGAGGAATTGCCGCCACAACCGGATCAGCGTGGCGCGACGGGTCAAGGTCCGGGAATAGGTGGCCATGTCGATCTGGCGGGCCGCCGCGGCGTGGAACTCCAGGACGGCGAGCGCGCCCGGATCGCCCTCGCGCCGCGCCGCCGCGAGCATGGCCGCGTGGCCGTCGCCGAGCCAGAGTTGGGTCTGCAATTCCGCCGCCTCGCGCAGCGGCGGCAGCGCGCTCACCTCCTCGACGGCCCAGCCGGCCGCCTCGAGCCGCCGCGCGGCTTGCACCAGGGCGGCCACGATTTCGGGCGTCGTGGGCAGCCCGTCCGGCCGCAGGCACAACGCCACCCGCCGCGCCGCCGGCGGTCCCTCCAGCGGCGCCGGAGTCCACCACGGATCGCGCGCGTCCGGCGCCGACATCACCGCCAGCGCCAGACGCAGATCGGCGATGCCGCGGCCGATCGGCCCGGAGACGGCGGTCAGTTGCGCCCCGATCGTCCGCTCCGGCGACGAGGCGTTGTAGGCCGCCACCCGGCCCGGCGTCGGCCGCAGGCCGTGGACGCCGCAGGCGTAGGCCGGGTAGCGGATCGACCCGGCGATATCGGTGCCCTGCGCCAACTGCCCGATGCCGGCGGCGACACATGCGGCGGCGCCGCCGGAGGAGCCGCCGGGCGTGCGGGACGGATCGCGCGGATTCTTCGTGGCGCCGTGAAGCTGGTTGTCAGTGAACCAGCGATACGAAAATGCCGGCGTGTTGGTGCGGCCGAGGATCACCGCGCCGGCGCGGAGAAAGATTGTCCACCACCGGACTGTTTTCATGGGCCATCAGATCGCGTTGCAGCGCCACGCCGTTGGTGGTGGGAAAGCCGCGCTGGTCGGTGTTGACCTTGATCGTCACCGGCACGCCGGCGAGCAGGCCCGGATCCTCGCCGCGCGCGATCCGGGCGTCGATCGCGTCGGCTTGCGCCAAGGTCGTTTCGGGCCGGCAATCGACCACCGCATTGATGCGCGGGTTCACCGCATCGAGTTCTGCCAAGGCATCCCGCGCGGCGTCGCGCGCGGACACTTCCCGGCGGCGGACGCGATCGGCGAGGCCGGCGGCGGACATCCGCCAAAGCTCGGTCATGCTGTCTCCGCGAAAACAGGGTGGCACACGCATTCTTGAACCTCGCCCGGCCAGATGAGCGGGCTTGTCGCGGGCCGTCGCCGGCCAAGATGACGCAGTTCGTGCGGCCTGAACGCGGCGTGTCAAGCGGCCGTGGTCGTTGACAGCCCGCCCCCGTGGCAGCGTACAGCCGATCGCGATCCAAGCGGCGGAAATCCCTCATCGGAGAGCGAACAGCATGACCGTCGAAATCAGCCTCACCGTGAACGGTGCCCATCGGCGCGTCATGCTGGAGGACGAGCGCGTGACCCTGCTCGACCTGTTGCGCGAGCGCCTGGATCTCACCGGGACGAAGAAGGGCTGCGACCGCGGGCAATGCGGAGCCTGCACGATTCTTCTCGACGGCCGGCGCGTCAATTCCTGCCTCGCCCTGGCCGTCAGCCATGACGGCGCCGAGATCCTGACGATCGAAGGCTTGGCTCGGGGCGATATGCTGCATCCGGTCCAGGCCGCGTTCGTCGAGCATGACGGGTTTCAGTGCGGCTTCTGCACGCCCGGCCAGATCATGAGCGCGGTCGGGCTGATCCGCGAAGCCCAGGCGGGCGATGATCCCGAACGAGTGCGCGAGGCGATGAGCGGCAATCTCTGTCGCTGCGGCGCCTATGCCGGCATCACCGAGGCGGTGCTGGACGCGCAGGCGCGAATGCGCCAGCGGGAGATACAGGGAGAAGCGGCATGATCCGCTTCGAGTACCTCCGCGCCGCAAGCGCCGGCGAGGCGATCGCGGCAGCCGCCGCGCCCGGGGCCGCGTATCTCGCGGGCGGCACCAACCTGCTCGATCTGATGAAAGGCAGGATCAGCCGCCCTTCGAAGCTTGTCGACATCACCCGGCTGCCGGGGATTGGCGAGATCGAGCGATTGCCGGACGGCGGGCTGAGGATCGGTGCGCTGGTGCGCAACAGCGACCTCGCGCACGACGCCGACTTCGCGCGGCGGTATCCCGCGGTGGCGGAAGCCCTGCTGTCGGGCGCGTCGGCGCAGCTTCGCAACGCGGCCACGACCGGCGGCAACCTGATGCAGCGCACGCGCTGCCAGTATTTCTACGACCCCGCCAGCGCCTGCAACAAGCGCGATCCGGGCGCGGGGTGCGATGCCCGCCACGGCGACACGCATCTGGCCGCGGTGCTCGGCTGGAGCGAGCACTGCATCGCGACCCACCCCTCCGATTTTTGCGTGCCGCTGGTGGCGCTGGACGCGGTGGTTGAAATCGAGGGCGGCGCGGGCCGCCGCGAAGTGCCGCTTGAGACGTTCCACCGTCTGCCCGGCGACGCGCCGCAGCACGAGACCGTACTGCAGCCGGGCGAGTTGATTACCGCCGTGCGCCTGCCGGCCGAAGCAGCCGGGTTCGCCGCCCATGCGCGGTATCTGAAAGTCCGCGAACGCACCTCGTACGCCTTCGCGGTGGTCTCGGCTGCGGCCGGCTTGCGTTTCGATGGACCGAGGATCGTGGAGGCGCGGCTGGCTCTGGGCGGCGTGGCCCTGAAGCCCTGGCGGGCGCGCGAGGCGGAACGGCTGCTGGCCGGACAGGAGCGCGGCGAGGCGCGGTTCCGCGAGGCCGCCGAGGCGGCACTCGCTGAGGCGAAGCCGTCCGGGGACAACGCCTGGAAGATCGAACTCGCGCGCCGCGTCATCGCGCGGGCGCTTGCCCTCGCCGCCGCCGGCACGCCCGGGCGGCTGCCGGCGCTGCCAGGGTCGGTGTTCGCGCAACCGTCAGGAGCTACGGCCCATGTCTGAGAGGCCCATATCTGGGATCGCCCCGGTTCGTATGCGTCATGGTTCCAGCATCGGCCAGCCGCTGACCCGCCGCGAGGGTGTGCTCAAGGTCACGGGCGCCGCGCGCTACGCCGCCGACAACCACCCGCCCGGTCTGCTGCACGCGGTGATGGCGGTCAGCAGCATCGCGCGCGGACGCGTCACCTCGATGGACGTCGATGCCGCCCGCGCCCATCCCGGGGTCGTCGCGGTGATGACGCCCGGCAACGCGCCCAGGCTCGCGCGCCATCCCGACGATGTCGGCGAACCGTTCACCTTCAAGCTGGATCTGCTGCAGGATGACCGGGTCCGCTACGCCGGCCAGCCGATCGCCGTGGTGATCGGCGACACCCTGGAGGCGGCGGCCGAGGGTGCGGCACTGCTGCGCCCGTCCTATGCCGTCGAGCCGGCCCGCGTCGGACTGGATGCGGGCGAGCGGTTCGTGCCCGCCTCGGTCGGCGTCGGCCAGGAGGGCAATGCCGGGCACGGCGACGTGGCGGCCGGCCTCGCCACGGCCGAGCGGCGGATCGAGGCGAGCTACGAAACGCCCGCCCAATACCACAACGCGATGGAGCCGCACGCCATCGTGGCGGAATGGAACGGCGACAACCTGATCCTGGATACGCCGAGTCAGGGCATGGCGATGGCGCAAGGCCGCATCGCCGGGCTGTTCGGCATCGAGCCGGGCAGCATCCACATCCGCACCCCCTTTCTCGGCGGCGGCTTCGGCTCCAAGGGCGTGGTTTGGGCGCCGCAGGTGCTCGGGATCATGGCCGCGCGCCTGGTCGGCCGCCCGGTGAAGCTGGTGACGCGGCGCGAGCAGATGTTCGGCCCGGTCGGCCATCGCGCGCCGACGCGGCAGACCATGCGCCTCGGCGCCGGCGCCGACGGCGCGCTTACTGCACTCGGCCACCACACCCTCACGGCGTCCAGCACCTTCGACGACTTCTTCGAGCCCTCCGGCGGGGCGTCGCACACCCTGTATGCGACCCCGGCGCTGGCGACGACCTACGAGGCGGTCCGCCTCGATACCGGGACGCCGACCTTCATGCGCGCGCCCGGCGAGGCTTCCGGCAGCGCCGCGCTGGAGAGCGCCATCGACGAGATGGCGGAGGCTTGCGGCATGGATCCGCTCGAGTTCCGCTTGAAGAACTACGCCGAGGTCGAGCCGCTGTCGGGCAAGCCGTTCTCGTCCAAGGCGCTGCGCGAATGCTACGCGCGCGGCGCCGAGCGGTTTGGCTGGGCCGCTCGCCCGCTGGCCGCGCGGCGGATGCGCGATGAGGCCGGCCTGCTGGTCGGCTGGGGCGTCGGCACGGCGACCTTTCCGGCGCTCGTCTTCCAGGCGGAGGCGCGGGCGGAGTTGCGCGCCGATGGCGGGGCCACGGTGCGCATCGGCGCGCACGACATGGGCCAGGGCGCCTGGACCGCCCTGGCCCAGATCGCCGCCGACGGGCTAGGCCTGGATCCGGCACGGGTGGAGTTGCGCATGGGCGCGTCGGATCTGCCGAACGGCGGCATCGCCGGCGGTTCGTCGCACACCGCCACCGCCGGCAGCGCGATCCACGGCGCCGGCGCGAGCGTGATCGCGCAACTCGCGGAACTGGCGACCGCCGACGAACGCTCGCCGCTGTTCGGCACCGGCAACGC
The DNA here is from genome assembly GCA_963758455.1 of uncultured Pseudomonadota bacterium. Classification (GTDB taxonomy): domain Bacteria; phylum Pseudomonadota; class Alphaproteobacteria; order Acetobacterales; family Acetobacteraceae; genus CAVRQM01. The sequence continues at coordinate 323,486 of CAVWVK010000002.1, forward strand.
CGGCGTGATCGCCCGCGAGGGACGCCTGGTCAGTCGCGGCGACGAGAGCCGAAGCGACAGCTACACGGACATCCTGAACCGCGCCGGCCGGACCTCGATCGAGGGCACCGGCCAGGCGACGCGCGATCAGGCCGCCCAGGCGAGCTACGCCATGCACGCCCACGGCGCGGTGTTCGCCGAGGTGAAGGTCGATCCCGAACTCGGGCAGATCCGCGTCTCCCGGCTGGTCGGCGCCTTCGCGGCCGGGCGGATCATCAATCCGAGGCTGGTGCAAAGCCAGTATTTCGGCGGCATGATCTGGGGCATCTCGTTCGCCCTGCACGAGCACGCGGTGACTCGACCCGCGTTCCGGCCGGACGATGAACGCGAACCTCGCCGAGTATCATGTCCCGGTGAACGCCGACGTGCCCTCGCTGGAGGCGATCCTCGTCGAGGAGGACGACCCGTACGTCAACGCGCTCGGCATCAAGGGGGTCGGCGAGATCGGCATCACCGGAACCGCCGGCGCGGTCGCGAACGCGGTATGGCACGCCTGCGGGGTCCGCGTCCGCACGTTCCCGATCACGCTGGACAAGCTTCTGGGCGCGTAGCCGCCGGCGTCGCGAGCGCGGATTGGGGGCGGCCCAGGACAATCGCATTTGGTCGGGGGATTGTGGATCGTCATGGCCGGGCTTGGCCCGGCCACCCACGCGGTCCAGCGGCACGGGCCTGGCCGACAGATCGCTCAGCGCCGCCCCGGTTGAATCAACACGCGGATTCATCGTCGACCTTTAGCGGCAGCCCTACCGCGTGGGTGGCCGGGTCAAGCCCGGCCATGACGGGTATCGGCGAGAGCTTCGTTCCATATGCAATCGCCTGGGGGGCGGCTCGATCCTGGTGCGGCGAGCCGCTCTTGTGGCACGCTGCGCTGAAGGGTTTGACGCCCGGTCCGGCCGACCTGCCGGCGGAGCGGCCCGCAGGAGGTGAACATGTCCAATCGACCGCCATTGGCTGCCCACGCACGCATCGGCCTGCTGGCCGCCGCTGCTGCCGGCGCCATGTTCTCTCCGGCCTGGATGCCGACGGCGGCGGCCGAGGCGGCGGGGCCGATCAAGATCGGCGTGATCGCCGAGGAATCGGCCATCGCCGGCGCGGGCGTCAGCAAGGGCGCGCAGTTGGCGGCCGACGCCATCAACGCCGCCGGCGGCGTCGATGGCCGCAAGGTGCAGCTCGTGATCTACGACGACCACTCCTCCGCCTCCGACGCGGTGCGCGCGTTCCAGCGCGCGGTCAGCCAGGACAAGGTCGTGGCCGTCGTCGGGACATACATCAGCGAGGTGGCGCTGGCCTTGCAGCCGTGGGCGGCGCGGATGCATGTGCCGTTCATCACCACCGGCGCCGCCAGCAACGAGATCAGCCGGCACGTCCACGACGACTACGCGCGCAACAAATACACCTTCCACGAGTGGATGACCTCGGCCTTCATCGCCGACTCGGTCTGCGACTCCATGAAGGCGCTGCTGCAGTCCCGATATTCGATCAAGACAGCGGTGGTGTTCAGCGAGGACGCGGCCTGGACCACGCCGCTGGATGCCGAGTACCTGAACTGCCTGCCGAAGATCGGGGTGAAGGTGCTGGATCACATCCGCTTCTCGCCGGACACCAGCGACTTCACGCCGATCTACAACAGGATCGAGGGCGAGAAGCCGGACGTGATCGTGACCGGCATCAGCCATGTCGGCGTCCAGCCCACGGTGCAGTGGGCGCAGCAGCAGGTGCCGATCCCGATGGTGGGCCAGTCGTCGCAGGCGACGTCGGGCACATTCTGGAAGGACACCAACGGGGCTGCCGCCGGCGTGGTCACGCAATCGGCCGCGGCGCCGGGCGCGCAGCTCACGCCGAGCACGCAGTCGTTCATGGCCGACTATTCAAAACGCTTTGGCGAGCCGCCGCCCTACCCCGCCTTCTCGACCGATGATGCGATCAACGTTGTGGCGGAGGCGGTCAAGCGTGCCGGCTCGACCGATGCGGACAAGCTGGTGGCCGCGCTCGAGCAGACCGACTATGTCGGCACGATCGGCCGGGTGCAGTTCTATGGCCGTGACAGCCAGTTCACCCACGCGATGAAGTATGGCCCCGACTACGTGACCGGCGTGACGTTGCAGTGGCAGGACGGCAAGCAGGTGACGTTGTGGCCGAAAGCGGCTCCGGGCGCCCAGCTCGCCTTCCCCAGCTTCGTCCATCTGCAGCCGGCAAAGAGCTGAGCCGCGGCGGTCGCGCCGGCCGCGGCGGTCGCACCTGAGGCGGCCGGCCCGCCGGCCGCTCGGGAGGCTTCATGCTGGCATTGCAGATCCTGATCGACGGCTTCGCGATCAGCGCGCTGTACGGTCTCGGCGCGGTCGGCTTCACGCTCATCTTCGGCGTGTCCGGGGTGCTCAACCTGGCGCACGGCGCGACCATGGTCGTCGCGGCCATCACCGCCTGGGTGGTCGCCGGGCAGGTACTCGGCGGACTCGTGGGTCGCCGCCGCGGCGGGCACGGCCGCCGGCCTGGCGACCGCCTTCGCCACCTACGGCCTGGTGGTGCGGCCGATCCAGCGGTCGCGCGCCGTGCCGGCGGCGGAGAAGGAGATCTTCGTGCTCACCGGAACGCTGCTCTGGGGCATCATGATCCAGGAAGCGGTCGCCTATTTCTACACCGACAACCCGAAGACCGTGCGGCCGCTGATCTCCGGCGTCGTGAACATCGGCGGGGTGCGGACTCCCGCCAACGAACTGCTGATCGCGGCGATCTGCTGGGCGACCATCGGGCTGCTGTGGCTGCTGGTCAACCGCACGAAGACCGGCAAGGTGCTGCTGGCCGCCTCCATCAACCCGCGCGGCCTGACCCTGCTCGGCTTCGAGCTGTCGCGCGTCTACCTGCTGGTCTGGGCGATCTACGGCCTGCTCGCCGGCATCGCCGGCGTGCTGCTCGCGACCTTTCTCGGCACCAGCTCGGCACAGGCCGGGCAGCTCACCGCGAGCGCCTTCGCGATCGTCGTGCTGGGCGGCCTCGGCAGCGTTCCGGGGTCGCTGATCGCCGCCTACGTCGTGGGGTATCTGGAAACCGTGACGGCGTACATGATCTCGCCCACCATCCGCTCGATGCCGGCGCTGATCCTGCTGGTGCTCGTGGTCTACGCACGCCCGCAGGGGCTGCTCGGGCGCCGGTAGGGAAGGCCCGGACCATGCGCGCTCGCCTCGCCTCGCGCCGGCTTTGGCTTGCGCTGCTGCTGGCGGCGGTGCTGGCCGGCATGGTCGCGCTGCCGTGGGCGGTGTCGGCCTACATCCTGGGCGTGCTGACGATCGCCTATTACTTCGGCGTCTTCGCGATGTCGTGGGATCTGCTGTTCGGGTTCGCCAACGAGGTCAATTTCGGCCCCACCTTCCTGATCGGCCTCGGCGCGTACGCCGCCGGGCTGCTGAACGCGCAGGGCGTGCCGATCTGGGCCTGCCTGATCGCCGGCGCGGCCGCGGCGGTGGTCGGCGGCCTGGTGCTGGCGGTTCCCGCGCTGCGGCTCACCGGGCCATATTTCGGGCTGGTGACGCTGGTGGCGGTGCTGCTGCTGCAACAGGTCATCGTCATCTTCGCCCATTTCACCGGCGGCGAGATCGGCATGACGATGAACGACGTGCTGTCGATCGACGCTCCCACCAACTACTGGTACGCGCTCGGCTTCATGGCGGCATCCGGCGCGATCCTGTTCACGCTGTCGCGCTCCTCGGTCGGGCTGATCCTGCAGGCCAGCGGCCAGGACCGCATCGAGGCGGCGGCGCTCGGCTTCAACGTCACCAAGCACAAGCTGGCGGCGTTCTGCATCAGCGCGGTGTTCTCGGGCCTCGCGGGCGCCATGCTGGTGTTCTATCTCGGCACCGCGTCGATCGGCACCGTGGTCGACATCGCGGTGGGCGTGCAGGTCATCATCGCCGCCGTGCTGGGCGGCCGGCGGACCATCCTGGGGGCCGCCATCGGCTCGATCGTCCTGATCCTGGCCGGCGAGGCGCTGCGTCCGCTGGGCCAGCTCAGCACGTTCGTGGTCTCGGCGGTGGCGCTGGCGGTGATCCTGTTCTTCCCCGACGGGCTGCTGGGCTACCTGCTGCGCAAGCGCGAGGCGGCATGAACGACCAGGCGCAGCCGCGCACCGACGCGCAAGGCGTCGCGGACGCGCCGGCGCTGGATGTCGAGGGGCTGACCAAGCGGTTCGGCGGCCTGGTCGCGGCAAAGGACATCTCGTTCCAGATCCGCCGCGGCGAGATCCTCGGGCTGATCGGGCCGAACGGATCGGGCAAGTCCACCGTGATGAAGCTCGTCATGGGCATCGAGCGGCCGAACGCCGGGGCGGTCCGGGTCGGCGGCATCGACGTCGCCGGCTGGCCCACGCATCGCATCGCGCGGCAGGGGGTGGGCATCGTGTTCCAGCATTCCCGCCCGCTGCACCGCCAGACGGTGCTGGAGAACATCATGCTGGCGCTGCTGCCGGACAGCCTGCTGAAGCTGGCGGCGGACCGGCATGTGAAGGCGCAGGCCCGCGCGATCGCCGAACGCGTCGGCCTCGGGGCCGTCCTGCACCGCCGGCCCGGCACGCTGCCGTTCGCGGATCTGCGCCGCATGGAGCTGGCCAAGGCCATCGCCCGCGACCCGCTGGTGGTGCTGGTCGACGAGCCGTTCGCCGGCCTGACCTCGGGCGAGGTCGCGGCGTTTTCCGAGCTGATCGCGGGCTTTCGCGCCGAGAACCGCGCCGTGCTGCTGGTCGATCATAACGTCAAGAGCGTGGCCGCCCTGGTGGACCGCGTGTTCGCCATGTATCTCGGGGAGCGCATCGCCGAGGGCACCGCCGAGCAGGTGACGCGCGATCCAACGGTGCGCCGGGTCTATCTGGGCGGCGGCATCGAGGTGGCCGCGCGGCAGGCATCCGTCACCCGCGCGCCGCTGCTGCGCGTCGAGGACGTCAGCGTGCTGTACGGCAGGGCGCAGGCGCTGGAGCAGGTGTCGATCCATGTGGACGAAGGCGAATTCGTCTCCATCGTCGGATTGAACGGCGCCGGCAAGTCCACGCTGTTCAACGCGATATCCGGCCTGGTGCGGCACACCGGCGTCATTGCCTGGCGCGGGACGGATCTGCGCGGCCGCACCCCCGCCGCCGTTGCCCGCGGCGGCATCGTGCATTGTCCGGAAGGGCGCGAGCTGTTCGGCGACATGACCGTGCGCGAGAACCTTGACCTGGCCGGCCAGCATCTGCCCGCGGCGAAGTCGGAGCGGCAGCTCGCGTGGCTGTATGAGCTGTTCCCGCGCCTGCATAGCCGCGAGCGCCAGTTGGCCCGCAGCATGAGCGGCGGCGAGCAGCAGATGCTGGCCATCGCGCGGTCGCTGATGATGCAGCCTGAGCTGCTGATCCTGGACGAGCCTACGTTGGGCCTGGCGCCGGTGATCCTGGAGCAGATCTCGAACGCCCTGGAGCTGCTGCGCAACACCACGCCGATCACCGTGCTGCTGGGCGAGCAGAACGTGACTTTCGCGCTGCCCCACGCCGACCGCATCTACGTGCTGGAACACGCGCGCATCGTCTGGGAAGGCGATCCGTCCCGCTTCGCGGCGGAGGCGGGCGCGGACTACCTGTAGCCGCGCGGGATCGAAGGTGCGGCGGCGCGGCGGCGCACCCATATCTGGGCCGTGCCCATGCTGCTGCTCATGTTCGTCCTGGTGTCCGTCGCCGCGACCGGGTTCGGCCTCGTGCTGGGCGCGCGCCAGGCGGCCTACGTGGCGCGCCATCGCGACGCCGTGCCGCCGGGTTTCGCCGATGCCGTCAGCCTGGCGCAGCACCAGCGCGCCGCCGATTACGAGCGGGCGCGGCTCCGCCTGGAGGCCGCGGACTCGTTGTTCGCTCTGGCGGTGGCGCTGAGCTGGGCCTGCTTCGGCTATGATGCGCTGTACGGCTGGGCCGGTGCGTGGATCCCATCCGGCCTGTCGCGCGGCGTCGCGTTCCTTGTCATGGCCGGCGCCCTGTCCTGGGCACTGGACCTGCCGTTCGCGGTGCTGCGCACGTTCGGGGTGGAGCAGCGATTCGGCTTCAACCGCACCAGTCCGGGCGCCTTCGCCCTGGACCGGCTGAAGGGCGCGACGCTGACCCTCGGGCTGGGCGTGCCGCTGCTATACGGCCTGCTGTGGCTGATGCGGCGGCCGGGGCCCTGGTGGGCATGGGCCTGGCTGGGGACGGTCCTGCTCATGCTGGCTTTGACCGACGCCTACCCGCGCTGGATCGCGCCGCTGTTCAACCGTTTCGTGCCGCTGGAAGGCCCGCTGCGCGCGCGGATCGAGGGCCTGCTGCACCGCTGCGGGTTCGAGGCCTCCGGCCTGTTCATCATGGATGCGTCCCGCCGATCGGCGCATGGCAACGCCTATTTCTCCGGCCTCGGCCGCAGCAAGCGCATCGTCCTGTTCGACACCCTGATCGCCGGCAACAGCGAGGCCGAGTTGGAAGCGGTGCTGGCGCATGAGCTGGGCCACTTCAAGCTGAAGCATGTCCTGATCGGCCTGCTGCAAACCGCGGGGCTGCTGTTCGTGGCGTTCTTCGCCACCGGCTGGCTGTGCAAGCAGCCCTGGCTGCTGCCGAGTTTCGGCATCACCCACCGCGACGACGCCCTGGCGCTGATCGTGCTGCCTCCTGGTGGTCCAGATGGCCGGGCCGCTCCTCGGCATCGCCGGCAACTGGATCAGCCGGCGTCACGAGTACCAGGCCGACGACTTCGCGCGCCGCATGGTCGGCGCCGGGCCGATGATCTCGGCCCTGGTGCGACTGTCGCGCGACAACGCCAGCACGCTGACCACCGACCCGCTGTTCGCATTGGTCAATTTCAGCCATCCCCCGGTGCCGCTGCGCGTGCAGCGATTGCGGGATGCTGCGGCGGCGCGTTGCTCTTGATGATCGCCTTCTCGGAGTCGACGAGACGGGACTCCAGTTGCGCGCGCGCCGCCCTCAGGTCGCGGTTGCGGATAAGCTGGCCGAACTCCTTGTGCATCCTCGCTGTCTGCTTCAGGTCGGCCGGGCCATATCCCTTGAACAGCAGGATGTGCAGCTCCCTGAGAAGCGCCGCATAGGTCGCGCTCACGCGCCTGGATCCATGCACCGCGACCAGAGCCACATGCACGGCGCTGTCGGCCTGGTGCATGGCTTCGCTGTCAGCGCCGTCCGCCAGCCCGGCGACTGCCTCGATGGCTGCCATGAGGGCTGACACCGCGCTGGCCGGGGCGTTCGCGAGCGCGTCCACCGCCGGCAGTTCGATGATGCGCCGCGCCGAATAGATGTCGTGGATATCCGTCGCCGTGAGCTTGGTGACTTCGACTCCCTTATAGGAGGTCCGGGTCAGCAGGCCTTCGGCGACCAGGATCGAGACGGCCTCGCGCAGGCTGTGACGGGACACGCCATAGGCCTGCGTGAACGGCACCTCGTGCAGGCGCGTTCCGGGAACCAGCTCGCCTTTCGCGATTTGCTCGCGAAGCGACCGGGCAATGCGCTCCGGAGTCGTCGAACGGTCCAGCGGAATCTGTTTCAGGACGCGGCCACCTGCGAGACTCTCGAAAGGAACAGGCGCGTGCGGTCCTGGGTCGGACGATTGAATATCTCGCCAGGCGTTCCCTGCTCCACGATGACGCCACCTTCCATGAACAGGACGCGATCCGCTACCTCCCGGGCAAAGGCCATCTCATGCGTGACCACGATCATGGTCATCCCGGTGCGTACCAGCTCACGCATGACGGCGAGGACTTCCCCGACCAGTTCCGGGTCGAGCGCGCTGGTCGGCTCGTCGAACAGCATGAGCTTCGGATCCATCGCCAAGGCGCGGGCGATCGCCACGCGCTGCTGCTGCCCGCCGGACAGCATGTTCGGGTAGGCCCGAGCCTTGTCGGCCAGGCCGACGCGTTCGAGCAGCGCCATCGCGCGGTCGGCCGCTTCCCGTCTGGCGATCTTCTTGACCACCATCGGAGCCTCGATGACGTTCTCGAGGGCGGTCAGGTGCGGGAACAGGTTGAAGCGCTGGAACACCATGCCGATCGCGGAACGCTGGCGGCAGGTCTGCCGTTCCGGCAGCGCGTGCAGCCGGCCACCCACTTCCCGGCAGCCCATGAGTTCCCCGTCGACATAGATGCGGCCGCCCTCGATCTCCTCCAGATAGTTCAAGCATCTGAGCAGGGTCGATTTTCCCGAGCCTGACGGGCCGATGACGCAGATGACCTCGCCTCGTCCGACCTCGATGGAGACCTCGTTGAGAACCTGGACGTCGCCGTATCGCTTGCTGACCTCGATGGCTCTCACCATCGGGGCTTCATGCCCGGTGCGCGTCATGCAGGGTTCCCCGGTTGAAGCGGCGCTCCAGGTAGTGCTGGCCGATGGAGAAAATCGTCGTGATCGCGAGATACCAGAGGCTCGCGACGATCAGGAGCTGCACTGTCAGGTAGTTGACCGAGTAGATCAGTTGGGCCGAATACAACAGCTCCGTCACCGCGATCACGCTGGCGATCGAACTCGTCTTCAGGAGTCCAATGGTCTCGTTTGCGGTGGGCGGTATGATGACGCGCATGGCCTGCGGCAGGATGATCCGCCGCAGCGTCTCCGACCGGGTCATGCCAAGCGCCTGCGCCGCCTTGAGCTGGCCGTCGTCGATGGAGGCGATGCCGGCTCGGGTGATTTCCGCCATGTAGGCGGCCTCGTTGAGCCCCAGCCCGAAGATTGCCGCCACCAGCGGCGTGATGACGGCATTGGCGCTCAGGGCAAAGGAGCCGAAACCCAGCGAAAAACTTGGATAGAGCGCCTGGATGTTGAACCAGAACAACAACTGAACCAGCACCGGCGTGCCGCGAAAGAACCATACGTACGCCCAGCTCACCGACGCGAGGAACCGGCTGCGCGAGAGTCGCATGATGGCCAGGACCATTCCGCCGGCCGCGCCGATCAGCATGGCGCAGACGGTCAGCTCCAGCGTTATGAGCAGTCCCTGGAGGATCGCCGGGGCAAAGAGATAGCGCGCGACAACGTCCCATCTAAATCGCGGATTGGTGGCGACCGAGTGCAGCAGGGCCACCGCGACAAGCAGGGTGGCAGCGATCGCGAACCAGCGTCCGGGCCGCGGGACCGGCGCCACGGCACGCCGTTTCGTTCGCAGCATGGTGCCCATGAAGCTGTTGCCTGGCGTTGCCCAAGACCCTTTACGTGAGGAACCGATCTGGCCTGAAGGATGCAAGCAGAGGCTCCGCACGGCCGGTCGCGACCTCATGTGCGGCGAGCCCGCCGAGCAGCGGCGACAGCGTCACGCCGCTATGCGTCACCACCACATAGAGGGAGGATATCTGCCGAATCCAGCCGCAGACCGCGACGCCATCTGTCGGCAACGCCCGCACGCCAACCTGGGCGCGTTGCACGGTCGCGCCCTCGAAGCGCGGATTGAGGAGGCTCGCCTGGGCGATCAATCCTTGCGCGGCGGCCTCGGCGCTGGCCGGCGATCGGTCGTGCGCCACGGCCGCGTCCCCGGCGCCGCTCGCCAGGAGCGCCCACGCCGCGGGCAGCGGCGACCAGTTGACGTCGCGGCTGTGCAGCAGGCGATGCGGAGCGCCATGTGCCGGCGCGATCCTGGCCAGCAGACCCAGCGCGGTCGAGTCAACCGCTTGCGGATCCACCAGCGGGACATCGATTCCCAGCCTGGCCAGAAATGCAGAAGTCCAGCGGCCGAGCGCCACGACGACCACGTCTGCCTCGATGGTCGCCCCGGAAGCCGACCTGATGCCAGTGGCCACGCCGCCTGCTTGCAGGATCTCGCGCACCGGATCGCCTTCGATGAGCTTCGCTCCGGCTTCGCGCGCAAATCGGAGCAGAGCCGACACCATGCGGTCCGTATCGGCCCAGCCTTCTTCGCGATAGAACGCGGCCGCCCCGCCGCCCGGTATCGCGGTGCCCGGCTCAAGCGCGTCAAGCCCTGCGGCCGACAGCATCTCGGCGGCATAGCCCAGCTCGCGGAGCTTGCGCACCTTGCGCTCGAGCGCGGCAGCCTCGATCGCTCCGCTCGCCAGTTCGATGTCTCCGGTCGGCACGAACCAGCTCGGGGCGTCCAGGGCCGCCGTCACCCGATAATGCTCCTGCAACGCCAGCGCATTGAGCTCGAAATAGGCGGCGCTGTAGCCGGCCTTGCTGCTCGCGTTCACCCAGGCGAAGCTGGTGGCGCTGGTTCCCGCTCCCGGCCGGTCGGCTTCGACGATGGTCACGTCGGCGCCAGGTTCGGCCAGCCGCCACGCCACGCTCAAGCCGATCACGCCGGCGCCGATCACGACAACGCGCTGGGAACTTCGCATACGATTGCCCTGATGGGACGCGTGGCGTTCAGTGACTGGCGTAGTCGATGACCGGGTCGCTGATCGCGATCGGCTTCAAGTTCCACCTTGCAAGTGCCGCCGCATAGGCGCCGTCCGCCATGAGCTTTTTCACCGCCGCGAGGACAGCCTGCTGCAAGCCTGAGTCTTTGCGGATCGCGACCCCGCCGGGACTCGTGTTGTGGAGCAGCGGACCGACCGCAACCAGGCGGCCGTCGGAGGCCTTCGCCGCATAGTCGTTCGCCACCGCGTCGTTGAGGACGCCGTCGAATTCGATTGCTGGTCAGCGCCAGCACCGCGTCCGTGCTCGAACGGAACACGCTGCCGGCGGCGAGGGCGGGATCCTGGTCCGGGCATTTGCGCATCAGCATCGGCAACGTGGTCGTCTGCTGAAGCGCGCCACGCTCGACGCCGATTCGAGCTCCGCAAACATTGTCCATGCTCAGATGCTTGGGATTTTCTCCGGGAACCAGAAGGTTCGTGCTGTTCCAGTAGTAGGTCACGAAGTCGACCACGGCTTCGCGCGGCTTGGTGTCGCCCATCGACGACAGAGCCAGGTTGAACTTCCCGCTGGATATTGATGGGATGAGATTGTCGAAGGGCGTGTTCACCAGGTCGAGCTTGAGGCCCATCAGCGACGCCAGACCCTTGGCCATGTCCGCGTCGAAGCCGACGATCTGGTGCGTCGTCGGACTGATCGATTCAAAGGGCGGGTAGGTGGCGTCGGTTCCCACCGCCAGCGTGCCAGCCTTGCGGATTTCCGCGGGGACCAGCTTGACGATTGCGGGGTCCGCCGACAGCGCGGGCGGCGCGGGCTGCGCGTACGCGTGGGCCGGCGCGGCCAGGATCAGGCCGATGCCGAAGATGGCGGCGCTGAAGGCTTCGAGGGCACGCTTCGGCATGAGTTCGGGTTCCGGTGATGCTCTGTGGACTTGTTGAACAATTCCACTCGGGACAGGGGGCGTCAACCCCCGGGCCGCCGCTGCATCCGGCTTCAGTGTGCCGGCATCAGCATCGTGGGGGCGTGCCCGGCCTCGACCTGGTCAATCACCAGCAGCACCGCCGGCACATGGCCGACCGCGGTGCCGAAATGCCATTCGTCATGCACCTCGACGATGAAGTCGCCCGCCTTGTAGTCGAACACGCGGCCGGCATCGGGACCCGGGCCGGCGATCGTGACCTGCAACTCGCCGGACAGCATGTAGCCGTAACGCTGATAAGGGTGCTTGTGGACGGGCAGGCTGGTGCCCGGCTGGATCACGTAGCGGCTGACGATCAACTGCGCGTCGTGCCGCGGCAGCACGATCGGCTGGCCGGTGGCCGTGGTGCGGGTGTCGAGCACCGGGCTCACTACCACCGCCGGCCCGGCCGCATGGGCGGCCGGAGCAAGCGCGGCCAGCACGGCCAGCACGAACAGGCGGGTCCTCATCGGTTGCACGGACAGCTCCTTTGCTCAGGTTGGACGGATCGCATCGCGCCGGTTTGCCTTCAGCTCGTCGATCGACCGCATTCCCATCAGCGCCAGCGTGACATCCATCTCGCGCGCCAGCACCTCGATGATGCGCCGCACGCCAGCTTCGCCGGCCGCCGCCAGACCATAGGCGTAGGCGCGGCCAAGCAGCACCGCATCGGCGCCCAGGGCCAGCGCCTTGACGACATGGCCGCCGCGCCGGATGCCGCCGTCCATCAGCACCTCGACCTGCCCCGCCACGGCCCGCGCGACTTCCGGGAGCGCGGAAATGCAGGACCGCGCGCCATCGAGCTGCCGACCGCCATGATTGCTCACCACCACCGCGTCGGCACCCGCCGCCACCGCCCGCATGGCGTCATCGCCGCGCAGGATGCCCTTGATGACCAGCTTGCCGGCCCAGCGCTCGCGCAGCCAGGCGACATCGCGCCAGTTCACCGACGGGTCGATCTGGCGCGACAGGGCCGCCGCCTGCGCCAGCAGCCCGCGCCCGAACTCCGCCCGCCCGGCCACGTGGCCGACCTGCGGCATCCCGGCCGCCAGCATGTCGCGACACCAGCGTGGCCGCATGGCCATCGACAGCAGCAGGCCAGGGCCGATCCTCGTCGCGCTGCGAAAGCCATTTCGCTCGTCGCGCTCGCGAACGGATGTCACAGCGGTATCCACCGTCAGGAACAGCGCGTCGGCGCCCGCCTGCCGCGCCTGCTCGATCAGCATGTCGGACAGCGACCGATCCTTGAGCATGTACAACTGGAATTGCAGCACCCCGGCGCTGGCCGCGCGCGTCTCGGCCAGGGTCGCGATGGAGAAGCTGGAGAGGCAGAACGGGACGCCCGCCGCCGCCGCCGCCCGCGCCGCCTGGATTTCGCCGCGTCGCGCGTACAGGCCGCAGAAGCCCAGCGGACCCAGCCCGAAGGGCAGCGCGTGGCGGCGGCCGAGGAAGCTGGTGGAGAGGTCGCGCGCCGACACGTCGACCAGCACGCGCTGTTCCAGCGTCCAATGGGCGAAATCGTCGGTGTTGGCCCGCTGCGTCGCCTCGCTGAAGGCGCCCCCGTCGACATAGTCGAAGAAGATTTTCGGCAGAAACCGCCGCGCGATCGCGCGCGCGTCCGCCACCGTGTGCATGTCTCGCAGACCGGGCATTCCGCGCGCCGCCTCGCTTGCCATGTACAAGGATAGGCAACCGTCCCGCGCCGGAGCAATGTGGCGGCGGCACCTTGACGATCGAGGAAAGCGACGGCGTGCAGCGAGCCACCGACCACCGCGCCATGCCGGTCTGCGGCTATGTCGAGCCCTGGAGCCTGCGGGCGGGCGCGGCGGCGTCGCTGCACCTGTCGGGCATCGACCCTCATCCAGAGCTGCGCATCGTGCGGCTGGACCGTCCGGACGGCGCTGCTCCGGGCTGGCGGATCGAACGCCAGGCTGAACCCGTGTCGGTGCAGCCGATGCCGCGCGGCGCCTGGATCGAGATCCCGCTGCCGGCGGCGCGGATAGCCGGCGGCGTCTGGACGCTGCGCGTGGAATGCCTGTTCACCGCGAACGCCACGCCGCGGCCGGTGCTTTCGCTCGGCGATGTCGGGGCGTGGCTGGCAGGCGACGGCCGGATCGCCCTCGGCGCGCCGGCGGCGGAGGCCCGAACGCCGCAGCCGGTGCCGCCCTGGCGCTGGCTCACGCTGGCGCTCCGCCTCCGTCCCGGCGGCGTCGCGCTGGAGATCGCCGGTCCGGGTGGCTCCACGCTCGAATTGCCATGCCCGCCGGGATGGCGGCCGCCCAGCGGCATCCGGCTCGGCGCGACGGCTGATGCGGCCGGGCCGACGCTGAACGCGCGGTTCGCGCGCATCGATCTGCATGTCGGCGACGCGCACGCGGCCGGCTGGCGCTTTCCGCCCCGCAAGCCCGTCGCCATCCTGCCGCCCGCGCTGGGCGAGTGGCCGGCGCTGCGCCTGCACAACGCGCCGACGTTCTGCGTGACCTCGCCCCGCTGGACCGGCGACGTCCACGATCCACGGCTCGATGCCGCCCAGTACGACGCGGTGCATTGCCACGAGGGCGACATGGCGCCGCTGGCCTGGCCTGAGTGCGCCCGGCTGGTCGCCCCGGACGATGCCCCATCCGGCGTCTATGCCGTGCAGGCGACGACGGAGCGGGGCGCGGAACGCATCCCCTTTTTCGTGCGGCCGGCGCGGCGGCGCGCGTCGCTCGCCTTCCTGGCGCCGACGCTCACCTATCTCGCCTATGCGGACGAGCACCTGCCGCGCGACCGCTTTGCCTGGCTGTGCGAGGATCGCGGTCACGCCTTTGCCCAGGACAACGGGCTGCTGAGCCTGTATGACACCCACGCCGACGGCAGCGGCGTCAGCCTGACGACGACGCGCCGGCCAAAATCGACGCTGCGCGACAACTCCGTCTATCCGCTGTCGGGCTGTCCGCACCTGTTGCCGGTGGATTTGCGTCTGCTGCGGTTCTGCCACGGCGAGGGCATCGCGTTCGACCTGCTGACCGACCACGACCTGCACGCGCAAGGCGCCGCGGCGCTCGCGGGATATGACGGCGTGTTCACCGGCAGCCACCCGGAATACTGGACCACGCCGATGCAGGACGCGCTCGCCGCCTTGCTCGATCGCGGCGGCTCGCTGGCCTATCTCGGCGGCAACGGCTTCATGTGGGTCGCGGCGATTGATGGCGACGTGGCGGAGGTGCGTCGCGGCCACACGCTGGCCGCGCGCACCTGGAACGGCCGCCCCGGCGAGATCAACCTGGCGCTGAGCGGCGAGATCGGCGGCCTGTGGCGCGAGCGGGGCCGGTCGGAGTTCGCGCTGGCGGGCACCGGAATGACCATGATGGGGTTCGGGCCCGCCCGCCCCTACCGGCGCACGCAAGCCAGCTTCGAGCCGGCCCATGCCTGGGTGTTCGAGGGCGTCGCCGAGGAGGTGTTCGGCGACGCGGGCGTCGTGCTCGGGGGTGCCGCGGGATACGAGGTGGACCGGACCGATCCGGCGCTTGGCACGCCTCCCGGCACCGCCGTGCTCGCCACCGCCGCCGGCTTCGACGCGTCCTACCAGGTCGACGGGAACGACTGGTTCGCCACAGACCAGGCGCGCGCGGCGGCGCGGCGGGCGGACATGGCTGTTCGTATGCGGCCGGACGGCGGCTTCGTGTTCGCCGCCGGCTCGGTGGCATGGTGCGGCGCGCTGCCCGATCCGGGCGCCGACAACGCCGTCGGGCGCATCACCGCCAACGTGCTGCGCCGGTTGATAAGACTTGCCTGAACAACCGGCCGCCTATAGGCCAACCCCGATCGTCCCGGCGACCACGAAAGCTGGAGCATGGTGCTGTCGAACAGGCAAAAGCCGTCGCCGCTGTACGCGCAGGTGAAGCAGCATATCGTCGGCCGCGTCGCGGCGGGCGAGTGGCCGGACGGCGCGCGGCTGCCGTCCGAGCATGAACTGACGCAGAGCCTCGGCGTCTCGCGCATGACAGTGCATCGCGCCCTGCGCGAACTTTCGGCGGAAGGCGTGGTGTCGCGAATCCAGGGCGTCGGCACCTTCATCTCGAGGGCGAAGCCGCACTCGGAACTGATCGAGATCCGCGACATCGCCGAGGACATCGTGGCGCAGGGCCACCGCCATCACTGCCGGCTGGTCCGGCTCGACGCGGTGCGCGCCACGATGGAGCTGGCGACCCCGTTCGGGTTGCGGCCGGGCGCCAAGATCCTGCACTCCGTCGTCGTGCATTCCGAGGACGACACGCCGATCCAGATCGAGGAACGCTTCATCTCCCCCGCGTTCGCGCCCGACTACCTGGCGCAGGATTTCAGCCGCGCGACGACCAATCGCTATCTGCAAAGCATCGCCTCGGCCACGGAACTGGAGCATGTCGTGTTCGCCGTGCCGGCGGACGCGCAAACCGCCGACCTGCTGCACATCGCACCGAACGACGCGTGCCTGCGGCTGATGCGGCGCACCTGGGTCGGCGCGCTGCCGGCGACGCAGAGCCTGTTCACCTATCCTGGCTCCCGCTACAGCCTGGGCAGCCGCTACAAGCTGCCCGGCGGCCCTGCCTGACCGCCGCTCGTCCGCGCGCGATGCGGACAGGCAAAGGAACTCCGCCGATCATGCCAGCCGCCCCGTTCAGCCTGAACAGCTTCTCGCTCGACGGTCGCGTTGCGGCCGTCACCGGGGCCGGGCGCGGCATCGGCCAGGCGATCGCCGCAGCACTCGCCCGGGCGGGCGCCGATGTCGTGCTGACCGCGCGCGATCCGGCGCGGCTCGACACATCCGAAGAACTGGTGGCGAAAGCCGGCCGGCGGGTCTGGCGGCAGCGGCTGGACGTGACCGATGAGGCGAGCCTTGCCGCGGCGTTCGACGCCATCGCCGCCGAGGCGGGTGGACTGGACATCCTGGTCAACAACGCCGGCGTCGAGGACGTGCGCCCGGCGCTGGACCTTGACGAGGCGCTGTGGGACCGCATCCTCGACACCAACCTGAAAGGCGCGTTCTTCGCGTCGCAGGCGGCGGCGCGGCTGATGCAGGCGCGCGGCGGGGGCGCGATCCTCAATGTCTGCTCGCTGACCTCGGAGGCGGGCGTGCCGACCGCCGTGCCGTACGGCGCATCGAAAACCGGGCTGCTCGGCATGACCCGCGCGCTGGCCGCCGAATGGGGGCCGCTCGGCATCCGCGTCAACGGCATTGGTCCCGGCTATTTTCGCACCGCGCTGACCGAGGGCTTTTTCGCCGACGCGGCGTGGACGCAGGCGATGCTGGGCAAGATCCCGGCTGGCCGCTTCGGCCAGATGGAGGATCTGATGGGCGCCGCCGTGTTCCTGTGCGGGCCGGCGGCTTCCTACATCACCGGGCAGGTGCTGTACGTCGACGGCGGCACGCTGGCGGCGCTATGAACCGCCGCCGCGATCGCCTCGGCTCTCTCGCACCCGCGGGCGCAGGGCGGAGATCGCGCGCGCGTGCCCGTCAAACCCTTCGTAGCGGGCCAGCGCCTGGGCGTGGTGCGCGAGCGCCGGGTAGCCGGCCTGCGTCACGTATCCGACCGACGACCGCTTCATGTAGTCGAACACCGACAGCGGCGACGCGGTGCGCGCCGCGCCGCCGGTCGGCAGCACGGCGTTCGGGCCAAGCACGAAATTGCCCAGGGTGACGGGCGTATGCTCGCCGAGCAGGATCTCGCCGGCATTGCGGATGCGTCCGAGCACCGCGAACGGCTCGGCCGCCATGATCTGCAAATGCTCCGGCGCGTAGGCGTTGACGAACTCCACCGCGGCCGCGAAATCCCGGGTGAGCACGATGCCGCCATGCGGGCCGGACAGCACCGCGCGGGAGAAGCCCGCGCGCAGCGGCTCCATCTCCGCCCAGTAGCCGGGCAACGCGGCGCGCGCGGCCTCGGCCACGGTTCGGCTGTCCGTCACCAGGTACGCCGACGAATCCGGCCCATGCTCGGATTCGATGATGAGGTCCAGCGCCGCGAGGCCGCCATGCGCCGTCGCGTCGGCCAGCACGATGCATTCGCTGGGACCGGCCGGCACGCCGGGGTCGATCAGGTCCGACAGCAGCCGCTTGGCCGCCACCACCCAGGGGCTGCCGGGGCCGAGGATCTTGAGGCATTTCGGCACGGTCGCCGTCCCGTACGCCACCGCCGCCACGGCCTGGGCGCCGCCGCATTTGTAGATCTCGGTGACGCCGATGCGCCGCGCCGCGACCAGGGTGCCGGCGTCCACGGTGCCGTCCGGGCCAGGAGGCGTGATGACCACGATGCGCTTCACGCCGGCGACCACCGCCGGAATCGTGGTCATCATCAGCACGCTCGGGAACGAACCCTTGCCGCGCGGCACATAGCAGGCGACGGACTCGATCGGCAGGAAGCGGTCGCCGGCATAGGCGCCCGGCTGCATCTCCTTGAGCCACATCTCATCGGGTTTCTGCGCGGCGTGGAAGCGGCGGATGTTGTCGATCGCGAAGTCCAACGCGGCCACCACCTCGGGTGCTACCACGGAGGCCGCGTGGGCGAACTCCGCCTCGCTCACCCGCAACGTGAAAGCCCGCGCCGTCACCTTGTCGAGTGCGCGTGCGAACCGCTCCAGCGCCGCGTCGCCCTCGCTGCGGACGGCCTCGATGATCGGTTTCGCGCCGTCGAGAAAGGGGCCAAGATCGGCCTCCGTGCGCTTCAGGAGCGCCGGCGGGATTTCCGCGGCAGTCGTGAGATCATGCAGGTTCGCGCTGGGGTCCATGCTCGTCCTCATGCTGGGGTAGGCTGTGGGGATTGCGGCGGCGACGTCGCCACGATGGGCCGCCGTCAGGCCGCCTCCTCGAGCTTCATCGATTCCTCGCGGATCGAGCGGATGACGTCGCGCTGCGTCGCGATGAAGTCGGCCGAGGCGATCATGTCCTGGTTGCGCGGACGCGCCAGCCCGACGGAAAACACTTCCTTGATCTGACCGGGGCCAATGCTCATCGCGACGATCCGGTCGGACATGTACACCGCCTCCTCCACGTCGTGCGTCACGAACAGGACTGTCAGCCGATGCTGCTCCCATATGCGGGTGAGCAGCTCCTGCATCTGCTGGCGGGTCAGCGCGTCCAGCGCGCCGAACGGCTCGTCCATCAGCAGCATCTTCGGGCGATAGGACAACGCCCGCGCAATGGCGACGCGCTGCTTCATGCCGCCGGAAAGCTGGTTGGGGTAGGCGTCGGCGAACCGCGTCAGCTTGACCATCCGCAGGTGCTCATCGGCGACGTCGCGGCATTCCCCGCGCGGCTTGCCGGCCGCTTTCAGCGCGAACTCGACGTTTTGGCGCGCGGTCAGCCACGGCAGCAGGGTGTAGGACTGGAACACCACGCCGCGGTCCAGTCCCGGGCCGGTGATCGGCGTGCCGTCGACCAGGACCGCGCCGTCGTCGAACTCCTGCAGGCCGGCGACAATGGACAGCAGCGTGCTTTTGCCGCACCCGGAGGTGCCGACCAGCGACACGAATTCGTTGTCCGCCAGCGTCAGGTTGATGTCGCGCAGCACCTCCACCGGCTTGGACGCGCTGCCGAAGCTTTTGCTCAGGCCGCGGATCACCAGCTTGGCCGCGCTCATTCCTGCCTCGTGTTGTAGCGGAACAGCACGCGCTCCATCGCCTTCATGAACTGGTCGGTAATCAGCCCAAGCACGCCGAGGAACAGGATGTAGCCGATGATCGTCTGCGTCTGGAAGTAGCGCTGCGAGACGGTGATGCGGTAGCCGAGCCCGGAAGTCGCCGCGACCAGTTCCGCCAGCACCAGCCAGGTCCATGCCCAGCCGAGGCTGATGCGCAGCGTGTCCCAGATGCCGGGGAGCGAGCACGGCAGCACGATCTTCCACAGGATCTTGCGCTCCGGCAGTCCCAGCGTGCGGCCAAGCCCCACGAAATCCGCCGGCACGCGCTTGACGTTGTCCATAATCATCAGCACCTGCTGGAAGAACGTGCCGATCCAGATGATGAGGAACTTCTGCCCGTCGTCGGTGCCCGCCCACAGGATCGTCAGCGGCACGAAGGCGACCACGGGCATGTAGCGGACGAAGTCCACCAGCGGCTCGATCGCCGCCTCCCACATTCGGTAGCAGCCGATCATCACGCCGATGGGAATGGCCATCGCCGAAGCGAGCGAGAAGCCGACAAGGATGCGGTAGATGCTGATCCCGGCATCGCTCCAAAGCGTGCCGTTGGCCGCCAGCTCGACCATGCGCGCCCACACCGTCCCCAGCGCGGGCAGAAAGATCGGCCGCACCCAGCCGCCCGCGGTGGCGCCCCACCAGGCGACTCCCAGCACGACGAACATGCTTGCCGCGATCGCCAGGTAGCGGCTCGGCTCGATGCTCTCGCCGATCCGAAACAACCGCCGCCGCCGGCGCGGCGGCGCGGCGGCGGCTTTCGCGCCCGGGATCCGCGAGGGCCGTATCGAGACGTCGTCGCGCGCCGTCATGGCAGCGGCACCGCCGCCTCGGTCTAGTTCGCCGCGGCGACGAAGCGGGGGTCGACCAGGCTCTGCGCCGACACGCTCTTGGTCAGCAGTCCGGCATTCTTGGCCGCCTGCTCGACGTCGACGAAGGTCTTGGTCATGAAATCGCCGGTCAGCGCCTGCTTGTTCTCCGGCAGCGAGTAGTAGCGCACGCCGTCGAAGGCGGTGGCCAGATCCTTGGCGTTGGAGCCGACCGCGTCGGCGATGATCTGCCGCCCCTCCGCGGTGTGCGCCTTGTAGTACTCCAGCGCGGATTGCCAGGATTCGATCAGGGCGCGCACCTGGCCCGGCCGTGACTTCAGCACGTCGTCACGCACGACCAGGACGTCGCTGACCAAGCCAGGGTCGGTGCCGGCGGTGTAGAGCAGCTTCACGTTCGGGCTCTGCGCCAGCGCCACGGTCAGATACGGCTCGTACGTCACCGCCGCCGGCACGCGTCCGGCGATCAGCGCGCTGCCGGCGTCGGCGGCGGGCATCGGCACCGGCTTGACATCGGCGATGGTCATCCCGTTGGCGTGCAAGGCGTAGTTCAGCAGGATGTCGCTGGTCGTGCCCTGCTCGAACGCGACCCGCTTGCCCTTCAGGTCGGCGATGGTCTTCACGTCCTTGCCGGCAAGGATCGCGTCCGCCTTCATGCTGAAATCCAGCAGCATCACGATCTTGATCGGCAGCCCGGCGGCGGCCATCACCATTGCGGTATGCGTCGCGACGTTCGCCGCGTCGAGCTGGCCGCTTGCCAAGGCCGCGTCGATGTCCTTGTCCTCGGTGAAGTTCACCAGCGACACGTCCTTCAGTCCGTGCTCGGCGAACAAATGCTGCTTCGCCGCGATGTCCCACTGGCCGTAGCCGAGCCAGGGTTCGATGCCGATCTTTATCGGGCCTGGCTCCGGCGTGGCCGGAATGGCGGTGTCGGCGGCCCGCGAGGGCGCGGCGATCAGCATCGTTCCCAGCGCCGCGGCCACCGCGGCCATGCGCATGGCGTTGCGAAATGTCATCCTTGGTTCCCCTTGTTCGCCGGAAAGCGGTCGGCCGCCCCACGCATTTGCCCGCACGCGTCGCCCGGGGATGCCGCGTCGCCCGGCACGGCGATCCGCCAACCACCGCCGCCAGTCCGTTTTAGGCCGGTTCCGGTGCGCCCCGGCAAGCAGAGCATCACCCGGCCGCAACGCAGTCAAGCCGCATGTGCATACATGTCCGTGCAAGGCCGGCCCTACGCCGCGGTCGACACCAGCGCCAGGGCACG
This sequence comes from uncultured Pseudomonadota bacterium, assembly GCA_963758455.1. GTDB lineage: Bacteria > Pseudomonadota > Alphaproteobacteria > Acetobacterales > Acetobacteraceae > CAVRQM01. The sequence goes on from CAVWVK010000002.1 coordinate 344,562, forward strand.
CAGCTCGTCGAACTCGCCGTGCGGGCCCTCGGCGACCACGCGGCCGGCCCTCATGCAGACGATCCGCTCGGCGACCTCCAGCGCTTCGCCCAGGTCCGACGAGGTCAGGCAGATCGCCACGCCCTGCCCGGCCAGGCGGCGGACCAGCGCGTGAATGTCCGCCTTCGCCTTCACGTCCACCCCGCGCGTGAAGTCGTTCAGCAACAGCAATCGCGGCGCCATCTCCAGCGAGCGGGCCAGCAGCACGCGCTGCTGGTTGCCGCCGGACAGGCGTTGCACGGGCTGGCGCCGCATCGCGGCGCTGACCCCGACCTCGCCCAGCCGGGCCAGGGAGGCGCGCTCGAACGCCTGCTCGCGCAGCCAGGCGAGTGGCGCCATCCGCCGCACCGCCGCGGCCGCGATGTTCCACAGCGCCGAGCGGTCGAGCCAGAGGCCGCCCTTCTTGCGATCCGGCGGCATGTAGGCGATGCCCGCGTCGAGCGCGTCGCCCGGGTGGCGGAAGCGGCGTGGCCGGCCGTCGATCAGGATCTCCCCGCTGGCGCGCGTCACGCCGCCCAGCATTTGCAGCACCGTCGCGATGCCGGAGCCTTCCAGTCCGATCAGGCCGACCACCTCGCCCGGCCGGATCGCGAAATCAATCGGCCCGACACCCGCCGCGCGCGCGCCCCGCAACGCGGCCACCGGGCCGCCGGCCGCGACGGATCGGGCCGGAACACTCCCCCGCTGCGCCAGGTCGCCGACCATCGCACGCGTGATGCGGCCGACATCCAGATCGACGGCCTTCCATGTCCCCTCGACCCGGCCGTCGCGCAGCACGGTGACGGCTTCGGCGAGCGCCAGCACCTCGTCGAGCCGGTGCGAGACGAAGACCACGGCGGCGCCGTCGCGGGCCAGCGCGCGCAGCGCCGCGAACAGGCCCTCCACCTCCGGCTCGGACAACGCCGAGGTGGGCTCGTCGAGGATGAACACGCTGCCGCCGCCGTGCAGGGCGCGGCCGATCTCCACCATCTGCTGGCGCGCCAGCGGCAGGTCGCCCACGCGCGCCTCCAGATCGAGATCCGGCGCCAGGGCGCGCAGCGCCTCGCGCACCGTCCGGCGCCGGCGGGCGCGGTCGAGCAGCCCGAGCGGCCCGCGCGGCGGTGCCGTCGCCGCCACGTTCTCCGCCACGCTGCGGTCGGGGAACAGCATCAGCTCCTGATGGACGACGGTGCAGCCGGCGCGCCGGGCTGCCACCGGGTCGCCGGGCGGGACGGCGCGCCCGCCGACCGCGACGCTGCCCGCGTCCGGCCGGACGGCGCCGGACAGCACGCCGATCAGCGTCGACTTGCCCGCGCCGTTGGCCCCGACCAGGGCGTGGATCTCGCCCGCGCGCACGGCCAGCGAGACCCGGTCGAGCGCCTGCACGCCGCCGAAGCGGCGGCTTACGCCGCGCGCCTCCAGCGCCAGCGGCGCGGCGCCCCCGCTCATCCGCGGAACCGCTTCTCCCGCTCGAGATACAGGGCGACGTTTTGCTTCGTGACGATCTCGTTGGCCATGAAGTAGTTGCCGCCCGGCAGCGACAGTTTCGGCGCGCCCAGCACCGCGCGCTGGTAGCAGTACATCACCGGCAGGTAGCCTTGCAGGTATGGCTGCTGGCCCACCGTGGCGTCGATCCAGCCCTGGTCGATCAGCTCCAGCGTCTGGTACAGCATGTCGGTGCCGACGATCGGCAGGCGGCTCTTGGATTCCTTGCGCACCAGCCCCGCGGCGGAGGTGTCGGGACCGCACAGCGGCATCAGCGCGGCAAGGTCGGGATGCGCCTTCAGGATGTCCTTGATGGTGGACAGCTCGCTGGCCATGTCGCTGGGATTGGTGTTGTAGATGCCCACCGCCTCCAGGCCGCCTTGCGCCACTCCCTGCTTGGCGCCCTGGATGCGCTGGTCCAGCGCCAGCAGCCCCGGCGCGCAGTTGGTCATCGCGACCTTGCCGCGGCCGCCGGCCAGCTTGGCCAGCATCTGCCCTTGCACGACGGCGGCTCCCACCAGGTCCTGACCGAAGAACAGCTCGCGGGCGCTGCGCGGCGCGTCGCTGTTGGCGGTGACGACGATCACGCCCGCCGCGACGGCCCGCTTGATCGGCGCCACCCACGCGTCGGCCTCCAGCGGGATGACCACGATCGCCTCGTAGCCGGTGTTCACGAGCTGCTGGAACTGGGCGATCTGGTTGACCGTGTTGGCATCGGGCACGCCGGTCCAGTCCAGCGTGATGCCGAGCTGCGCGCCGGCGTCCTGCGCGCCTACCTTGGTCGGCACGAAATATGGATTGCTGGTGTTGTAGCAGGTCACGGCGATCTTCACCGGCTTGCCGTAGTACGACTTGATCCAGTCGTTCCACGCCGCGTCCTGGCCGGCTGCCTGCGCCGGCAGCGGCCCCAGCGCCGCGGCGGCGGCGCCCGCGCCGAGACTCGCGGCGAAGCCGCGGCGGCCGATGCCGCGCCACCGATCGGATGTCGTCATTGCGCCCTCCCGAGATTTCGTTGCAGTGTCATGCGCGGCGCCGCCGGGTCAGCCAGGTCACTGTGACCGCGGCGATCAGCACCAGTCCGGAGACGCCCTGCGTCCAGTTCGGCGAGATGCCCCACAGCACGATCAGGTTCTGCAGGATGCCGATGACGCACAGGCCGAGCAGCACGCCGGCGATCGAGCCGCGGCCGCCGGTCAACTGCACGCCGCCGATGATCGCGGCGGCGAGCACCGCCAGTTCGTAGCCGGTGCCCCCGGTCGGCCCGGAGGTCTGCAAATACGCCACCGAGCACACGCCCGACAGCGCGGCCAGCAGCCCCGAAAGCGCCAGCAGCGCCACGCGCGTGCGCTCCACCCGGTAGCCGACCAGGCGCGCGGCGATTGGATTGCTGCCCACCGCCAGGATGCGGAAGCCGAACGCGGTTCGCCGCAGCATGATTTCGGCGGCCAGCGCCACGGCCAGGAACAGCAGGGTGATGCACGAGACCCCGCCCAGGCCGCCCTGCCCGAAACCGTCGAAGAAGCCAGGCAGGTCAGGCATCCCCGTCACCGGCGAGCCGCCGGATATCCCCAGCGCCAAGGCGCGGTAGACGCCGAGGGTGGCCAGCGTCACCACCACCGCCGGCACCTTGATGACCTCCGCGACCACGCCGTTCAGCAGCCCGCAGACCAGGCCCGCGCCGAGCCCCGCGGCGACGGCGAGCCATAGCGGCTCGCCGCGGTGCAACGCGAGCGCCGTGACCACGCCGGCGAGGCCGTAGACGGACCCCACCGAAATGTCGATCTCGCCGGCCATCAGCGCCAGGCCCACGCCGATCGCCAGGAAGCCGAGGAAGGTGATGCTCTGCAGGATGCCGGTCAGGTTGCTGAGCGTCAGGAAATAGGGGCTGCTGACCGCCCCGACGGCGAAGAACAGCACGGCGGCAAGCAGGATCCCGCGTTCATCGAATTGCAGCCGCGCCGTTGGAGGCCGCGGCGGGCGCGGGGAGGCGGGCATGTCGGCCGGGATGGCGCTACGGGACAAGGACGGGCATCGCCGACGCCCCGGTCGCGCCGGTGCCCTCGGGCGTCCGCGTGAACGCGGGCGAGAACCATGCGTGAGACATCGCTGGACGAACCGTGTTTCCTATAGGATATAGCTATCATCATGAGCGCGCGCGGTGCAAGTCGGGCAGTGGCGGGAAGCAGCGGGGTGGACGGCAGCATCGCCGTCCAGCCGAGCCGGCTGCTGTCCAAGAGCGGACTCGCGGTGCGCGCCCACGAGACGATCAAGCTGATGATCCTCGATCAGGCGATCGCGCCGGGCGCCCGGCTGGGGATCGACATGCTGGCGGTGCAGCTCGGCATTTCCCCCACGCCGGTGCGCGAGGCGTTGGCGCGGCTGGAGGGCGACGGGCTGGCGCAGCGCGGCAGCGCCGGGCGCTACCACGCGGCGCCGCAACTCGACCTGGCCACGTTCGACCAGCTCTACACGGTGCGCCTGCTGCTGGAGCCGTTCGCCGCCGGCGAGGCGGCGCGGCACATCGACGCCGCCGCCGCCGCCGCGCTGCGCGCCCGCGGCGAGGCGTTGCGCTCCGCCGGGACCGATGGCCGGTCGGCGGCTTTCGCGTCGTACATCGCCGCCGACGCCGCCTTTCACGACGCCATCGCCGCCACCAGCCGCAATCCGCTGCTGCGCGAAGCGATCCACCATCTGCATGTGCATCACCGGCTCGGTCCGCTGTATCGCAACCGCGGCGTCGTGGACGCCGCCGAGGCGGTCGAGGAACACGCCAGCATCGCGGCCGCGGTGGGGGCCGGCGCGCCGGAGAGGGCCGAAATCCTGATGCGGCGTCATATCGAACGCTCGCGACGGCAGCTCCGGCCGTTGCTCGCCGCCGCGCGTTCCGGCGCGAGACGTCAGGCCGGCAGCGGGGCGCCGCGATGACCCGCATCGCGCGTGTCGAGCTGAGCCTGTTCGGCTTCGAGGTCGAGGGGCTCGGCTTGCCGGCGCATGGCGCGGCCGGGGTGGGCAATCTCGTGGCGCGCCGCGGCGGCCGCCTGCCGGCGCGACGCTGGGCGGTGCGGATCGAGACCGCCGACGGCGCGCGCGGCGAATACGTGACGCATTGGGTCGGCACGGCCGCCTCGTTCGCGCAGGCGACGATGCTGGCGCCGCACCTGCTGGGGCGCGATCCGGATGCGCGCGAGGGCATCTGGCAGGATCTGCGGCGCGAGCTGCGCGCGTACGACCATATGGGCCACGGTCCGCTGGACATCGCGTTGTGGGATCTGTGCGGCCGCCGGCGCGGCGTCTCGGTGGCGCGCCTGCTTGGCGGGTTCCGCGCGCGACTGCCGACCTACGCCAGCACGTATCATGGCCAGGACGAACCCGGTGGCTTGCACGCGCCCGAGGCGTTCGCGGAGTACGCGCTGGCGTGCCGGGAGCAGGGTTTCGCCGGCTTCAAGATCCACGGCTGGCATGACGGCGACGCGCGGCGCGAGGCGGCCAACCTGCTCGGCGTGCGGCGCGCGGTGGGCGAGGGTTGGCCGCTGATGATCGACCCGGCCTCGCAGCTCCGGACCTGGGCGGACGCGCTGTTCGTCGGCCGCGCCTGCGACGAGGCCGGCTATTTCTGGTACGAGGATCCGTATCGCGACACGGGCGGGGCAACGGAGGGTCACAAGCGGCTGCGCGAGCGGCTGCGCACGCCGCTGCTGGTGTGCGAGCATGTGCGCGGCCTGGAGGCCAAGGCGGCGTTCCTGCTCGCCGGCGGCGGCGACCTGGTCCATGCCGATCCGGAATACGACATGGGCATCACCGGCGCGCTGAAGATCGCGCATCTGTGCCAGGCGCTGGGCCTGGACGTGCAATACCACGCCTGCGGGCCGGCCCACCGGGCCATCATGGCCGCGACGCCCAACACGCATTTCTACGAAATGGCGCTGATCGGCCCGGCGATGCCGAACGCCGTCCCGCCGGTCTATCTATGCGGCTACTCCGACCAGCCCGACGCGATCGACGGCGACGGCACGGTGCCGGTGCCCGACGGCCCTGGCCTGGGTGTCGCCTACGACTGGGCCTTCATCGAGCAGAACCGGATCCAGCACCAGGTGTTCGCCTGACGAGGCGGCAGGCCTCGCCGTACAACTCCAAGACGCGCCGGATCGCGGCAATCTGAAGATCCCTAGGCGTCGCCTTGAGCACCCCGCGGGCGACCGCCGGATAGAGCGCGGGAAGATATTGGCTAACCAGGGTTTCCGGAATCGTGCGGCCTGCCAGTCGCGCCATCAGCCGATCGACGGCAGCCGCCGCCTCGGGGCGCGGCCAGTAGTAGCGGATGCGATCGCTGTAGCTGAAATGCCGCTGGATGCGCAGTTCGTCCGCGTCGCCATGATAGTATTGCCTCCAATCGGCCGGCTCGCGCAGCATTAGCCCTTCCATCGCGGCGGGCAGGCTTTCCTGCGCCGGCGCCGGTGCCAGGATTTGCGCGATGTGATCCAGGCCGTAGAGCGCCTCGCGCAGCGCGAAGGTCAGCCACGGGCCGACCTTGAGGATCGCGAAGCCGTCCTCGACCAGGGCCGCAAGCGCCTCGACCGGCTGGTAGTCGGTGGAATGGGCCTCGAACACGAATTGCGGCATCCGTGCGAGGACGGCGCTGAGGCCTCGTGCCTTGTCGCGCTGGTAGGCGACCACGTTGGCGTGGCCGAACTCGACGCCCGGCTGCACCACGACCCCGATCGTCCGCGCGAACGCCGCATCCGCGCCCGCCGCGGAAAATGCGTCGCGATGGACCGCCACGGTCCGCAGCGCGGCGTCGGGAGCGGTCGTCTCGATATGGTCAATCGCCTCGAGCGCGCCACCAGGGGTCGGCACCTCGGTTCCGATGACATAGACGGGCCGATCCAGGCTGTCGGCCGCCGCGGCCTCCGCCACCCTTGCCAGCCGCGCGGCCCGGGCGGCGGTGATCTCGTCAGGTAGCGCGGCACGCTCGCCCCGGCAGCCCATGCTGGTGTCCAGATGCAGCTTGGCGAAGCCCGCCCGCGCGTAGGCATCGACCATCAGCTCGGCCCGGCTCATCGCCTCCTCGGGCGCAAGGTGCTTCCAGGGATTGGGGCCGAGATGGTCGCCGCCCAGGATCAGTTTGCCCGGATCGAAGCCGACGCGCCCGGCGACGCCCTCCACCAGGCGGCGGAAGGCGGCCGGTGTCATGCCGGTGTAGCCGCCGTCCTGGTTGACCTGGTTGCACGTGGCCTCGATCAGCACATGCGCGCCCGTCTCGCGACCGTGCAGGAGGGCCGCCTCGATCACCACGGGATGCGCCGTGCATACGGACGCGATGCCACGGCGCACGCCGGCGCGCCGGTCGCGAGCGAGGCTGGCGACGGGCGATCGGCTCATCGAAGCGTCTCTGCCTGCATGGCCGCGATGAACGCATCGAGTTCCGCCACGGTGGAGGTTCCTTCCATCGGCCCCTGCCGCGTGACGGCCAGCGCGCCGCTCGCCGCCGCGTAGGCAAGGGCGTCGGCCGGATCCATGTCGCGCAGCCAGCAACTCACGAAGGTGGCCCCGAAGCAATCGCCGGCGCCGGTGGGATCGACCTCCGTGACGGCGAAGGCCGCCTGGCGCAGCGAACGCTCCGCGTCGAAGTAGGTGGCCCCGGCGGCCCCGCGCTTCACCACGATGGCGCGGATGCCGCGGCCCAGGGTCTCGGCGACCGCCGCCTCCTCGCTCCCCGCGCTGGAGAACGCCAACAGCTCCGGACCGCTCGGCAGAAACAGGTCGCAGCGCGCCAGGATCTCGTCCAGTGCCGCGCGCAAGCCCGGCAGTCCCAGCATCTCCTGGCGGATGTTCGGATCGAACGAGATCGTTCCGCCCTTGTCCTTGATGATGGCGATCAACTCGCGGGTCGCGGCCACCAGCGACGGCGAGAACAGCGCCGTTCCCATGACATGCAGGTGGTCGCTGCCGGCGATCAGGGCGGTGGCCGCTGCGTCGAGCGCGACGCGCCCGCAGGCGCTATGCTTGATGTTGAAGACGAAGTCGCGTCGACCGTCGTCGCGATAGCGCACGAAGGCGCTGCCCGTGGCGGCCTCCGGGTCGATGGCGACGCCGCTGACATCGACGCCGTCGCCGCGCAGCCGGTCGAGGTTGAGGCGACCGAAATCATCGTCGCCGACGCAGCCCACGATCCCGCAGGGCTGGCCCAGTCTGGCGGCCTGGTCGATGAAGATGGCGGGAGCACCCGACGGGAACGGACCGACCAGCGAAAGCGGCGAACGGAAGCCCTCGCCGCGCTCGGTTGCCATGATCTCGACGAGGATTTCGCCGATCGTCGCGATCTTCTTCACGCGATCTTCTTCACGGGCGATCTCCGCGCCGCGTCGTCGCGCGCTCCACCAGCCGGGCCGGGACGACGACCAGCTCGTTGCCGCAATGCTGTTGCCCGGCCAGGCCGCGCCGCAGGATATCGAGCGCATGGTCGGTCATCGCGGCGGAGTCCTGGATGCAGGTGGTGAGACTGTAGCCGGCCCAGGCGGCGGCGGGGATGTCGTCGAACCCGGCCACCATCAGAATCCTCCGGAACGCGCAGGCCGCAGCGCGTGCGCGCGGCATCGAGCGCGCCGATCGCCATCAGGTCGTTGGCGCAGAAGATCGCGTCGGGCGGGTTTGGATCGCGCAGCATGGCAAGCCCGGCCTCGAACCCCAGCTCATAGCGGAACTCGCCGTTGCCGATCAGCCGGCGCGGCAAGGCCGCGCTCGGCCAAGCGGTCGCGAAATCCTTGCAGGCGCTCCTCGCTCGCCGGACTGTCCATCGGACCGCGAATGAAGCCGAACGAGCGCGCGCCACGGGCGACGAACAAATCCGCGATCTCCCGGGCGGCTTCGATGTTGCCGCAGCATACCGAGGAGATCCACGTGTTGCGCATCGGCGTGTTGAACGAGACGATCGGGATTTTCAGCCGCGCAAGTTCGTCGGCGGCCTGCAAGGACAGGATCGAGAGCGCGCTCACCATCGCATCCACGCGGTAGCTCGCGAGGCGCGGGATCGCTCCGTCCAGCATGTGGCCGCTGTCGGCGTGGACCAGCAGAAGCTGGTGCCCGCTCGCTTGCAGCCCCACGGTGAACCGCTCAAGCACCGTCGCATAGAACGGGTTGTACATTCCGCCGACGACCACCGCCACGAGATTGGATCGCTGGGTGAGCATGATCGTCGGGATGTGGCTGGGCCGATAGTCGAGCTGGGCCGCGGCCGTGAGCACCTTGCTGCGCGTCAGGTCGGACACGCTCGCCCCCGGCTTGTAGGCGCGCGACACGGCCGATTGCGAGACGCCGGCAAGACGGGCGACGTCCGTGGACGAGGCATAGCGCTTGCTGCTGGGCTTCGTGCTGCGCGTGCTGCTGGGCATGCTGTCGGCCACCGCTCGGTCCTTGACTGCCGATTTGCCTTGTGCATAGCTATTCAAAGCTGAACACGGCGTGTCAAGTGCCGGATCGCGGCGATAGGCGCAATGCCGATCGGGGAGGAGCACATGAATCTCGGGCGCGCTGGCAAGGCTGCGGTCGTCCTGCTCCCGTCGGGCCAATATGCCGAGTGTCGTGCAACCGAGGGGACCGCGGCACGGCGGCGGTGATCGTGGGCCGCGTCGATTTGCCGGCATGACCACGGAGCAGAACGCCGTGCTGTCCAGCCCGGCGCACGGCGCGCGGGCGCGCGACAGCATCGCGCCGGCGTTGCGCGAACCACTGCTGAGCCTGACGGGCATCGAGAAATCCTACGGCCCCACGCGCGTTCTCACCGACATCTCCTTCGCGATCGGCCGCGGTCGCGTGCACGCGCTGGTGGGCGAGAATGGCGCCGGCAAGTCGACGCTGGTCAAGATCATAACCGGGATCGTGAGTGCCGACGCCGGGACGCTGACCATGAACGGCGCCGAGCTCGCGTTCCGCACGCCGATCGAGGCGCGAGCCGCCGGCATCGTCGCCGTATATCAGGATCCGAAGCTGTTTCCGCACCTCGACGTGGCGGAGAACATGTTCGTCGGCACCTATCCGCGCACCACGATGGGCACCGTCGACCGCCGCGCGATATACCATCGCGCACGCGCCCTGCTGGGCCGGCTGGGTGTCGAGCTTGACCCGCATTCGCTGGTCGCCACCCTCTCCATAGCCGAGCTGCAATTCGTGGAGATCGCGCGGGCGCTCTCGACCGATGTCCAGTTGCTGATCCTGGACGAGCCGACATCGTCGCTAACTCCGGCCGAGGCCGAACGGCTGTTCCGTATCGCGCGCGCCCTGCGCGACCAGGGCAAATCGGTCCTGCTGATTACGCACCGGCTGGAGGAAGTCGAGGCGATTGCCGACGTCGTCACCGTGCTGCGCGACGGCCGCCACGTCGCCACGCGCCCAGCCGACGAACTCGACCGCCCGATGATCGTCAACCTGATGGTCGGCCGCCCGCTTGACCAGCTCTTCGCCGCGCGACCGGCCGCCGCGCCCGGACCGGAGATGCTGCGGGTCGAAGGGCTGGGGCTGCGCGGCACCTTCATCGACGTCTCGTTCGCCCTTCGCGGCGGCGAGGTCGTCGGCATGGCCGGGCTGGTCGGCGCCGGCCGCTCCGAGATCGCGCAATCAATCTTCGGGATGACGCCGCCGACCGCCGGCCGCGTGCTGCTGCGCGGGTCGCAGGTGCGGCCGACCAGCCCGAAACGGATGCTGCGCCTCGGGCTCGCCTACCTGCCGGAGGATCGCGACGGCCAGGGGCTTATCATGGCGGAGAGCGTCGTCGGCAACGTGACGCTGCCGATCATTCACCGGCTCGCGCGTCTCGGCGTCGTGAACCGGGCGCGGGCGCGGCGCATGGCGACGGAGTCGGTGCAGACCTACCGGATCCGCACCGAGGGCATCGACCAGACGGTGGCCCTGCTGTCCGGTGGCAACCGCCAGAAGGTCGCGTTCGCGCGCTGGCTGGCAACACGGCCGGCCGTCCTCATCCTGGACGAGCCGACGCACGGCGTCGATGTCGGCAGCAAGGCGCAAATCCACCGGATCATCGCCGATCTCGCCGGCTCCGGCCTCGCGGTGCTGCTGATCTCGTCGGATCTGCCCGAAATCATCGCCATGAGCGACCGCATCCTCGTGGTCGCCGAAGGGCGGATCGTCGACGAGATCGCGCGCGCCGACGCGACGCAGGAAGCGATGATGACGGCTGCCACGCGAACGCAGCGGGGCGGCGCGTGACCCGGCGATCGGCCGCGTCGGGCGCCGGCCTCGCCGCGTGGGCGCTGCGGCTGCGCGTCACCGGCGTGGTCGCGTTCGTGATCCTTCTGGCGGTCGTGTTTTCCAGCCTGGTGCCGCGCTTCGGGTCGCTCCAGAACGTCGAGGTCATCGCCTCCAATGCCTCCATCCTGGCAATCGTCGCGGCCGCGCAGGCAATGGTGCTGCTGACGCGCAACCTCGATGTTTCGGTCGGGTCGATCATGGGCTTGGCCGCCTACGTCTCCGCGGACTACGCCGCCCGCCACACGCATGTCGGACCCGAGCTGGTGCTGATCGCCGTGGGCCTGGGGGCGTCGCTGGGGGCGATCAACGGGCTGATCGTCGCCTATGGCCGCGTCTCGCCGCTGATCGCGACGCTCGGCACGATGTCGCTGTATCGCGGGTTCACCTACATCTACGCACACGGCCAGGAAGTCACCGCGGGCAAGCTCCCGCGCTGGATGCTGACCGCGATCGACCTGCGCATCGGCGGGCTGCCGTGCCTGATTCTGCTCTGCGCCGCCGTGGTGCTGGCGCTGGCCGCCTTCCTTCGCCTGTTTCCGCTGGGACGCCGCATCTACGCGGTGGGGTCCAATCCCGGGGCCAGCGTGTTCTACGGCCTGCGCATCGAGCGCGTGACCCTGTTCGCCTACACGCTGAGCGGCGCGGTGTGCGGCTTCGCCGGCCTGCTCTATGCGGCGCGTGTCGGCACGGTCACGGTGGTTCTCGCCACCGGCTGGGAACTGACCTCGCTGGCCGCCGCGGTGCTCGGCGGCGTCAGCGTCACCGGCGGGTCGGGGTCGGTCATCGGCGCGGGACTTGGCGCCGTCGTGCTCGCCGCAATCGACAACGGCCTCGTGCTGCTGGGCATTCCCGAATTCTGGCGCATGTTCATGCAGGGCAGCGCGATCGTGGTCGCGGTCGGCCTCGACGTGCTGATCGGCGTGCAGCTCCGCCGCTCCCTGCAAGGGCGGCGCTTCGGGGGGCGGCTGGCATGAGGCGCCGGGCCTGGCGGCCATCGGCCTGGGAAGCTGGGCTGCTGCTGCTGATCGTGGCGGCCGGCGCGTGGTCGGCGGCGCTGTCGCCCTACTATCTCAACATCGACCAGATCCTCGCCTCGACGCGGCAGTTCATCATCCCCGGCCTGCTGGCGATCGGGCTGATGGTGGTCGTGCTGACCGGCGAGATCGACATCTCGGTCGCCTCGACGCTCGCCGTCGGCGCCGTCCTGTTCGCCAAATGCTCGGCCCACGGCGTCCCCATCTGGCTGGCGATGCCCGCGGTCGTCCTGGCCTGCGCGCTGCTCGGAGCGTTGAACGGGGTTCTCGTGGCGCGGTTCGGCCTGCCGTCGCTCGCCGTCACGCTCGGCACGATGGGCGCCTATCGCGGACTCGCGTTCATCGTGGGCTCGGAAGTCGGCTACACCGACTTCACCGACCCCTACCTCTATACCGGGTCGGAGTTCTTCGGCGGGATCGTTCCCGTCTCGCTCGTCCTGTTCACCGTGATCGCGCTGGCGGTGGCGTTCCTGGTGCATCGCACCGTGTTCGGGCGGCGCTGCTTCGCGGTCGGCAACAACCGTGACGCCGCCTGGATCGCCGGCATCGACGTCAGCCGCCTGAAGATCGAGGCGTATGCCCTGGCCGGCGCCCTGGCAGGATTGGCCGCACTGGTCTGGATCGGGCAGTACGGCTCGGCGCGCGGCGACAATGCCGACGGGCTGATCCTGTTCGTCGTCACCGCGGTCGTGCTCGCCGGCGTGGACATCAATGGCGGGAGCGGCACCGTGCTGGGCGTCGTGCTGTCGTTGCTGCTGCTCGGCACGCTGCGCAACGGAATGGGGCTGGCCAACATCGCCGGACCCACGCAGACGGTGGTGCTCGGCGCGCTGCTGGTGCTCGGCGTGCTGCGCCCCGTCGCCGATCCGCGGCTTCCGACGCTTGCGCAACGTCGCCGCGGCGAAGCCGAAAGCCGGAGGCGCCCGCCACGTCAAGGCCTGAATACGAGCAGAGAGCACGAACCGAGCCGAACCCACCCCAAGGTCAACCCGGAGGAAATCACCATGAGAGCCTGTTTCGCCATGCTGCTGAGCGGCGTCGTCATCGCGGGTGCCGCGGTCGTGGCCCCGGCCGATGCCAAGGACCACGGCTTCAAGCTGATGATGACGCCGAAATGGACCGGCTTTCCGTATTTCGAGGCGGCCGCCAATGGCGGCCGGGAAGCGGCCAAGGAGCTTGGCGACACCTTCGTCTATGCCGGCGCGGACCATGCGGACGTCTCGTTGCAGGTCGAGACACTCTCGAACTTCCTGACGCAGCGGCCGGACGGCATCATCCTGGCGGCGATCGACCTCAATGCGGTCGCGCCGGTACTCAAGCAGGCGCGCAAGCGCGGCATCGTCGTGACCACGTTCGATGCCGATGCGGCGCCTCAGGCGCGCGACATGTTCGTCAATCAGCTTTCCTACGAGCAAGCCGCCAAGACCATGCTGGACTGCGCGCTGCTGGACGCGCCGCAGGGTGGCGAGATCGCGTTCATCGCGGCGTCCCCGACCTCGCCGAACCACATGGCGCATATTCGGATCATGACGAAGCTGACGCAGACCGATCCAAAGTACAAGGTGTTCAAGGTCGTCGACACGCAATATGCCCAGGACGACGACGCCAAGAGCTATGATGTCGCGACCAACCTCATGCAGGCGCACCCCAACCTGAAGGTCATCATCTCCTCGTCCGCGGTCAGCGCGCCCGCGGCGGCGCGGGCAATCGAGGCGAGCGGGCGGGCGGGCAAGGTCTTCGCGACCGGCTTCGCCTTGCCGTCCGCGATCAAGACCTATCTGGCGGACGGGTCGGAAAAGGCATTCGCGCTCTGGAATCCGTATGAGCTCGGATATCTGGCCACCTACGCCACGCATCTCAAGCTGGCCGGCAAATTGCAAATCAAGCCAGGCACGACCTTCACCGCGGGCAAGGCGGGAACCTACACGGTCGGCGAGAATGGCGAGATCGTCTACGGCAAGCCGCTGATCTTCACGAAAGACACCGTGGACAAGGCGGGTTTCTGAGCAACGCCCCCTACGCTGGAGGACAGGATGACGCCACGCTGCACGCTGACCGCGACACTCAATGCCCGGCCCGAGAGGCGGGACGAACTCGTGAAGCTGCTGGCCAGCTTCGTCGACCGATCACGCGCCGAGCCGGGCTGTGTCGAATACCATTTCCATGTGAGCGCCGACGACCCGAACATCTTCTATTTCTACGAGAACTGGACGACGCGCGCGGATCTCGAACGGCATCTGAAGCTGCCCTACCAACAGGAGTGGTTCAGACGGCACAAGGACTTCCTGACCAAAGATGCCGAGCTCAGATTCTTCGAGATGCTGAGCGAATACGACAAATAGGCCGTCCCCCGCGCCGGTGCGGGCCGCACCTGGCCGGCGCGCGCGGAATGGCGGCAAGCGCGTCAACGCGGAGATGTGAAAAGCGGCCGATCCCGAGGAGATGGAACTGCCATGACGAACGAGCAACTGCGCATCTTGAACCGCGATCGAAAGATCTACCAGATCGCGTTCGTGACCCGCGACCTCGAAAAGAGCATGCGGTCCTGGATCGACAATCTCGGCGTCGGTCCTTGGAAAGTGTTCGCCTTCACCAACGAGACGGTGACGGGCTTGCAGGTCGGCGGCAAGCCGGTCGATGACGACTTCAAGTTTCTGATCGCCATCTCCTGGATCGGCGACATGGAGATCGAGATCATCCAGCCGGTGTACGGTCCCACGATCTATGAGGCTTTCCTGCGGGAAAAGGGCGAAGGCCTGCATCACATCAAGGAGCGCATTCCCGAGGACCGCTTCGAGCAGACGCTCGCCGCCTACCGGGACAAGGGCATCGGCGTGACGCAAACCGGCCAGTTCTTCAAGGATTTTCACTTCTACCTGGACACGCCGGGCAAGCTCGACTTCATCTACGAACTGGGAAACTGCCCGGTCCAGGATCTGCCTCCCGGCTTGTTCTCCATCTATCCGCCGGAGCCAGGCTGACCGCCAGCCGCCGCGCCCACGACGCCGCCCGGCGAGCCCAGGAAGGCGGCGTGCATCATCGTGGCGCCGCCGATCGCACAGCCATCCGCGCCGAAGCGGGAGGCCTCCAGCGCCGGCAGCGGAAAGCCCGGAACCAGCAGCCGCGCGATCTCCGCCTGCACGCTCGCCCGGCACGCGGCGAACAGGCCGGCCAGCTCTCCGCCCACCACGATCTCGCCGGGGTCATAGGCGTAGACCAGCGAGACCAGGCCACGCGCCAGCCAATGCGCCCAGACGGCGGCAATCGCGGCCGCGCGCCCGTCGCACGCCTCCAGCCGCGCGGCAAAGCCGGCCATATCGGTCCCGGCGCCGAATGCCCGCTCGCACACGTCCAGGATGGCGGCCTTGCCGACCACCTCCTCCCAGCTCCGCAGCCCGCGCCCGGACGCCTCCGTGGCGTCGCCGCCGACACCGAGATGACCGATCTCCCCGGCCAGGCCGTGCGCGCCGCGCATCAGCTTGCCGCCGGAGATCAGCCCGCCGCCGACGCCGGCGGAGACCAGGATGACCAGCATCTCCCGCCGCCGCCGCTCGGGCGAGAGATACCATTCCGCGTGGGCGAACAGGTTGGCGTCGTTCTCGACGCAAACCGGCCATCCGAAGCGCCGCTGCAGCAGGGCCTGCACCGGCACGTCGCGCCAGCCGAGCAGCGGCGCGCTGAGCACCGTGCCGTCGCGCGCCAGGAAGCCGGGGATCGAAACGCCGAGCCCGCCGAGCGGCACCGCCGCGTCGAGATGAGCGGCGCGGAACATTGTCACGAGGTCGACCAGCGAGGCCAGCACCGCATCCACCGGCAGCCCGGCGAGCGGGCCGCAGCGCTCCTCGCTGCCCAGCACGCGCCCCTCAAGGTCGAGCGCGGTGACCGCCAGCCGGTCCACGCCGATCTCCGCGCCCAGAAAGCAGATGGCCCGCCCCTGCAACTCCAGCCGGGTGCCCGGACGGCCGATGGCCGGCCGGCCCCCGGTGCCGGTCTCGCGGACCAGCCCGCGGCGTATCAGCTCGCTGGAAAGGTCGGTCATCGTCGCCTTGGTGAGGTTCAGCCCGCGCGCGAGGTCGGCGCGCGAGGACGGCCCATGCTCGAACAGATGGCGCAGCACGCGGCCAAAGTTCGGCCGTCTCTCGGGCGCGACGAAGCTCGGTTTCGGCAGCATCGCCGTTCCATTCGCCGATTTACATTCCGCCGGCAATAGCTTAGTTTGGCGCCCTAACTAAAGCGCGCGGACGTTCCGGGGGGAAGCGATGAGCCTGATCCGGCTCGATAACGTCAGCAAGCACTTCGGCGCCGTGCGCGCGCTGGATGGGGTGTCGCTGCGCATCGATCCGGGCGAGGTCGTCGGCCTGATGGGCGACAACGGCGCCGGCAAGTCCACCCTGGTCAAGATCATGGGCGGCAATTACCGGCCGACCGCCGGCACATTCTTCATCGAGGAGAAGCCGGTCGCATTCGACAACCCGGCGGCGGCGCGCGAGATGGGGATCGAGGTCGTCTACCAGGACCTCGCGCTGTGCAACAACCTGCCGGCCTCGGCCAACGTCTTTCTGGGGCGCGAGATGATGAAATGGTGGGGTCCGCTGCGGGTGCTCGACCACGAGCAGATGCATCGGCGCGCCGCCGCCCTGTTCCGCGAGCTGCGCTCCGAGACCCCTGCCCGCGATCTGGTGCAGCGCATGTCGGGCGGCCAGCGGCAGGCGGTGGCGATCGCGCGCACGCGGCTGGCCGATGCCAAGCTGGTGCTCATGGACGAGCCGACGGCGGCGATCAGCGTGCGCCAGGTCGCCGAGGTGCTGGCGCTGATCCGCCGGCTGCGCGACGGCGGCCACGCCGTCATCCTCATCAGCCACCGGATGCCCGACATCTTCGAGGTATGCGACCGCCTCGTGGTCATGCGCCGCGGCCACAAGGTAGCCGACAAGCCGATCGTCGCCTCCTCGCCCGAGGAAGTGACCGGGCTGATTACCGGCGCGCTGCACGCCGCATGAGTGAACCGCTCTCGCTTGTCCCGCTCTCCGATCTGGCGCCGCGCCTGCGTACGCGTCTGCTGCGGGGCGTGCTGCGCGCGCAGGAGCTGTGGATCACCATCACGGTGCTGGCGATCGGGATCGCCGTTTCACAGGTCTCGCCGCATTTCGCGACGTTGTCGAACCTCGGCAACGTCCTGCAGAACCTGTGCTTCATCGGCCTTCTCGCGCTGGGCATGACGCCGGTCATCATCACCGGCGGCATCGACATTTCGGTGGGCTCCATCCTCGGCCTGACCGGCGTGGTGTTCGGCGTTTTGCTGCAAGCCGATTGGTCGTTCATTACCGCCGCACTCGCGGCCCTGGCAACCGGAATCGCCGCCGGCGTCTTCAACGGCTTTCTCATCGCCTATGCGCGCCTCGCGCCCTTCGTCGTCACGCTGGGCACGCTCAGCGCGTTCCGCAGCCTGGCGATCGTGGTCACGGCGAACCAGGCCGTCTATTCACTCGGACATGCCGAGCCGCTGGTGGTGGCGATCGGCGGCGGACGCAGCTTCGGCATTCCCAACGTCGCCTTCGCGCTGCTGGCCTGCGCGATCGTGCTGCACTTCCTGCTGCGCATGACGCGCTGGGGCCGCTACGTCTACGCGCTCGGCGGCAACGAGCGCGCGACGCGGCTCACCGGCATCCCGACGCGGCGGATCAAGCTGTCGGCCTACGCGTTCGCGGGGCTGATGAGCGCGATCGGGGCGATCTTCCTTGTCGGCTGGCTCGGCTCGGTCACGAATGCGCTGGGCCAGGGCGACGAGCTTCGGGTGATCGCCGCGACGGTGATCGGCGGCGCCAGCCTGGCCGGCGGCTACGGCAGCGTCTATGGCGCGGTCATCGGTTCGGTACTGATCGAGGAGATTCGCAACGCCCTGCTGCTCGCCGGCGTCGATCCGTTCTGGCAAGGGCTGTTCGTGGGTCTGTTCATCATCCTCGCCGTGTTCCTGCAACGCGTGCAGGGCGGCCGGGAAGAAGACTGAGCAAGCAACGACACAACAAACGGAGGAAACCGCACATGCGACCGAGACATCTGCTGGCGATCTGCCTGATCGGCGCCGCGGCGCTGGCGGGCAGCCACACGCCGGCCCGGGCCAAGACCTTCGCGATGGTGTTCAAGGTGCTGAACAACGCCTTCACGCCGCCGTTGCAGGCCGGCTGCAAGGCGGCGCAGGCGGCTCTGCACGTCACCTGCACGTTCATGGGGCCGCAGGAATACGACGAGGCGGCCGAGGTGCAGATGGCGCAGGACATGATCCAGCGCGGCGTAGATGGCCTCGCGGTCTCGGCCGGCAACCCGAAGGCGATGGCGCGCGCGCTGGCGCTCGCCAAGCAGCGCAACATCCCGGTCGTGACGTTCAACTCCGACGTGCTGCCGCCGGACTACCCGCTGCGCAAGACATTCATCGGCACCGACAACTACCAGTTCGGCGCCGAGCTGGCCAAGCTCACCGAGCAGCTCAAGGCGCATGGCGGCACCGTCTGCATCCAGTCCGGCGCGCCCGCCTCGCTCAACCTGGATGAGCGCATCCAGGGCATCCGCGACACGCTGGCGGGCGTCGACAAGGCGCATCCGGTCAAGCGGCTCAGCGGCCAGAACGGCTGGACCGAACCGTCGGGCTGCCCGGTCTACAACAACGACAGCATCACGCTCGCCGCGCAGCAGATGTTCGACGTGCTGACCGCCAATCCCCAGCTCGATGCCTTCGTGGCGGTCGGCGGCTGGGCCCAGTACGCGCCGCAGGCCTACAAGCAGGCGGTCAACCTGCAAAAGGCCCGGGTCGCGTCGAAACAGCTCGCCATCGTCTTCGGCGACAATTTCGCGCCGCAGATGCCGCTGCTGAAGGCCGGTCTCAGCGACTTCAATGTCGGCCAGCGCCCGTACGACATGGCCTACAAGGCGATCGAGGCGCTGAACGACCTCACCGACGGCAAGTCGGTGCCGCCAAGCATCACCACTGGAGTCGAGGTCTGCACGCCGCAGGACACCGACACCTGCGGCAAGGTGCCCTCGAAGTGACCGGCGAGCCCGGCGGCCGCCGCCGCCGGGCGCATCCTGCGTTGGACAACATCGCGAGGCGGCATGATGAAGAAGGCTGGCATGATGAAGGACGAGCGCCGGCTGCGGGTCGGCGTGCTGGGCTGCGGGCCAATCGCGCAGTTCGCGCATTTCGAGGCGTGCGCCAAGGCGCGCAACGCCGAGCTGTACGCGATCTGCGACGTGGCCGAGGATTTGCTGGCGCGCATGACCGCCATCCACCAGCCGGCGCACAGCTACCGCGACTATGACGCCATGCTCGCCGATCCCGAGCTGGAGGCGGTGATCGTCGCCACCTCCGACGCATTCCATGTGCCGGCCTCGCTGCGCGCGCTGCGGGCCGGCAAGCATGTGCTGTGCGAGAAGCCGCTTGGCGTCTCGGTCGAGGAGGTGGAGGCGCTGCGCGACGCCGTCATGGCCAGCGGCAGGGTGCTGCAAGTCGGGCACATGAAACGCTTCGATCCTGGCATCCAGGCGGCACGGGATTTCGTCCGCGACGGCATCGGCGACCTGCTGGCGCTGAAGGCCTGGTACTGCGACAGCACGCATCGCTACACGATGACCGACGCGGTGCAGCCGCTGCCGATCGCCAGCCGGCACGCCCGCAAACCCGCGGACAACCCCAAATCGGACCTGCGCCGCTACTACATGCTGGCGCACGGCAGCCATCTGATCGACACGGCGCGGCTGCTGTGCGGCGAGATCACCGAAATCCGGGCCCGGCTGCATGAACGCTTCGGCGCCTATTGCTGGTTCGTCGACGCCAGTTTCGAGAATGGCGCGATCGGCCATCTCGACCTGACGGTCTCGGTGCGCATGGACTGGCACGAGGGCTTCCAGCTTTACGGCGAGCACGGCAGCGTGATCGCGAAGACGTTCAATCCCTGGTATTTCCGGTCGAGCGAGGTCGACATCTTCGACGAACGCGACGCGACCTATCGCCGGCCGCTCGGCGCCGACGGGCAGTTCTATCGGCGCCAACTGGAGGGCTTTGCCGATACCATCCTGACCGGCGCGCCGCAGCAGGGCGCGAACGTGCTGGATGGCCTCGCCTCGATGCGCTGCATGGCCGCGATCGCGGAGTCGGCGCGCACGGGACAGTCAATGCGGGTGGCGGATGCGCGGGGGCCGATCTGATGCAACTCGGGATTTTCGCCAAGACCTTTCCGCCCACCGATCCCGCCGCCTCGCTCGCCGCGGTGCGCGACGCCGGCTACGTCTGCACGCAGTTCAACATGCGTTGCGCCGGGCTGGCCGAACTGCCGGACGAGATCCCGGATGCGGTGCTGCGCCGGATCGCCGCAGCCGCGCGCACCTCCGGCGTGACCATCGCGGCGCTCTCCGGCACCTACAACATGATCCATCCGGATCCGGCGGTGCGCGCGCGTGGAATGCGCCGGCTCGGCGTCATGCTCGCCGCGGCGTCCGCGCTCGGCGTGAAGCTGGTGACGCTGTGCACCGGCACGCGCGACCCGGACGACCAGTGGCGCGCCCATCCCGACAACGCGACGCCGCAAGCCTGGGCGGATCTGCGACGCGCGATGCACGAGGCGGCGACGCTCGCCGAGCAGTACGGCGTGGCGCTCGGCATCGAGCCGGAGCAGGCCAACGTCGTGGTCTCCGCCGAGGACGCCCTGCGCCTGATCGGCGAGATCGGTTCGCCACGCCTGCGCGTCGTGCTCGATCCGGCCAATCTGTTCGAGCATGCGGACCGGGCAACGGCCGCGCGCATCGCCGCCCACGCGGTCGAGGTGCTGGCCGGGCATGTCGCGATGGCCCACGCCAAGGACCGCCATCCGGACGGCAGCTTCGCCACCGCCGGCACTGGCGTGGTGGATTTCCCCGATTTCCTGGGCCGCCTGCGCGCCGCCGGCTTCGACGGCCCGCTGGTCGCGCACGGACTCTCGGCCGCCGAGGCGCCCGGCGTCGCCGCGTTCCTTGCCGCGGCCCTCGCGGCATGAGTGTCGTCATCCTGCGACGCGACGACGCCGCGCTGCGCCTGCACGACGAAGGGCATGGCGCGCCCGTGGTGTTCCAGCACGGGCTGGGCGGCGATGCGGCGCAGGTGGCCGGGATCTTTCCCGCCGACGCGCCGCTGCGCCGGCTGACGCTGGAATGCCGGGGCCACGGCCAATCCACGCCAGGTTCGCGCCGGCCGTTCACCATCGGCGGCTTCGCCGGGGACGTTCTGGCCGCCTGCGACGCGCGCGGCGTGACGCGCTGCATCGCCGCCGGCCTGTCGCTGGGGGCAGCCATCGCGCTGCATCTCGCGGTGCATCACCGGGCACGCGTCACAGCCCTGATCCTCGCCCGGCCGGCCTGGCTGTTCGATCCGGCGCCGCCGACGATGCGGCCCTACGCCGAGGTGGCCGAATGCCTGCGCAGGTTCGGCCCGACCGAGGGCCGGTCCCGTTTCGCCGGCTCCGCCACCGCGGCCATGCTGGCGCGCGAGGCGCCGGACAACCTGGCCTCCCTGCTCGGCTTCTTCGAGCGACGCGATCCGGCCACCACCGCCGACCTGCTCGCCGACATCGCCGCGGACGGGCCAGGTGTCGGCCGCTTGCAGGCGCGGGCGCTCGACCTGCCGACGCTGGTGATCGGGCACGCGATGGACCACGTTCATCCGCTGGCCACGGCACGCGAACTGGCGTCGGCGATCCCCGGCGCCCGGCTGGTCGAGATCACGCCCAAGGCGCGGGACCGCGAACGCCACGCCGCCGAGTTCCGCGCCGCGATCGCCGACTTCGCGCGCGCTCTTTCCCTGGCGCGGGAGCAGCCGACATGACGCAGCCCAGCGCCCGGCTTGCGGGACTGCCGCGCGACCGCCTGCTCGGCGAACTCTCGATGTGGTCGGCCGATCTGTGCGGGCTGCGCGACGAGCTGGCGCGCACCGCGCCATACGCCGATCTCTACCACCTGGACGTGGCCGACGGCCGCTTCGCGCCCGCGCTGCTGTTCTTCCCTGACCTGGTGGCGCGGATCCGCGCGCTGACCGCAGCGCCGCTGCATGTGCATCTGATGGTGGCGCCCGACATCCTGCTGGCGCAGGTGCGCCAGTTCGCCGAGGCGGGGGCGGACCTCATCACCGTCCATGCCGAGAGCGGCGATGCGCTCGCACCGGCGATCGCGCTGATCCATGAGCTGGGGCGTGCCGCCGGGCTGGTGCTGCGGCTGGAAACGCCGGTGGCGCAAGCCGCGCCCTGGCTGGACCATGTGGAGTTCCTGACCCTGTTGGGCACCGCCATCGGCGTGAAGGGCCAGGAACTGTCCACGGACGCCTGCCCCCGGCTGCGGGAGGCCCGGCGCCTGCTGCGACGGGCCGGGCGCGACGGCGTGGTTCGCCTCGCGGCCGATGGCGGCATCCGCGAGCACACCGTCCCGCCGCTGCGCCAGGCCGGGGCCGACGCCGTGGTGCTCGGCTCGCTCGCCTTCGGCGCCTCCGACCTGCCGGGCCGCATGGCCTGGCTGCGCGGGCTGGCTGGCTGAGCGCCGGTGCGCGCCGCGCTCGCCGTCGATCTGGGAGGCACCGAGCTGCGCGCCGGCATCGTCGCGGCGGACGGGGCGCTGATCGCCAGGCGCACGGTCTCGACCCGGTTGCAGGGCGGCCCGGAGGCGGTGCTGGCGCAGATCGAGGAGCTGGTCGCGGCGCTCCGGCAGGACGCGCCGGGATGCGAATTGCTCGGCCTGGGCGTCGGCGCCCCCGGCCCGCTGGATCTGGAGCGTGGCGTGGTGGTCGCCGCCCCCATGCTGCGCGGCTGGGCCGACGTGCCCCTGGTGGCACTGCTGCGGAAGCGGTTCGGCTGCCGCGTCGCGCTGGACAACGATGCCAACGCCGCGGCGCTTGGCGAATGGCGGTTCGGCGCCGGGCGCGGCACGCGGCACATGGTGTTCGTGACGGTCAGCACCGGCATCGGCGGCGGCGTGATCGTGGACGGGCGGCTGCTGCACGGGCGGCGCGGCATGGCCGGCGAGGTCGGTCACATGGCGGTCTGCAACTCCGAGGAGCGCTGCGCCTGCGGCAGCACCGGCTGCTGGGAGATGCTCGCCTCCGGCACGGCGCTCGGCCGCCTCGCCGCGCGCGCGGCGGCGTCGGACGCCACGACAGTGCTGCGGGCCATCAGCGGGGATATGCCGCTGACCGCCTGGCATGTCGCCGCGGCGGCACGCCAGGATGACGCGGTGGCCTGTCGACTCCTGGCGGACGAGGCGCGGTTTCTGGGAATCGGTTTCGCCAACCTGCTGCATCTCTACGCGCCCGAGCGCCTGGTGGTCGGCGGCGGGGTATCGGCCTGCCTGGATCTGCTGCTGCCGGGCATCGAGGCGACGGTCCGCCGCCGCGCCATGCCGGCCTACCGGGACATCCCGATCGTGCGCGCGGCGCTCGGCCGCCACGCCGGGCTGGTGGGTGCCGGCTGCCTGATCCTGCATGGCGCCGCCGATCCCGCGCGCGAGGCGGTGGCGTCGTGAGAACAACTGACGATGCGCCAATCAAGGCGGTCGTGACGGAGGGGACGCAGCATATGTCGGACACCAAGACCGCGCTCGGCCGGCGGGCGCTTCTCGGAAACGCCGGGCTGGCGCTCGGCGCGGCGGGCGCCGCGATGACGGCGGGGATCCCGCGACGGGCGCGCGCGGCGGGGCGTGCCGAGATCAGCTTCGCCAGCGCCAAGTTCTACGCCAAGGAAACGGTCGCCGATCTTGTGGACGCCTACAACCAGTCGCAGGCGAAGGTGCATGTGACCTATATCGAGCTGCCGCCGCCCAGTTCGTCGACGGAAGTCCACCAGTCGCTGGTGCAGCAACTGGCGCGACGCAACGGCTCGCCCGATGTGTTCACACAGGACATCATCTGGATCGCCGAATTCGCCGGCGCCGGCTGGGCGCTGCCGCTGCAATCCTATTTCGCCAGCCACGCCGGCGAATACTTCCCCGGGGTGATCCAGGCCTGCACCTGGCAGGGCAAGCTCACCGCCCTGCCCTGGTTCATCGACGCCGGCATGTTGTACTACCGCACCGACCTGCTGCAGCAGGTGGGCGCGCAGGTGCCGCAGACCTGGGACGCGCTGGTGCAGGCGTCGCAGGCGATCCAGAAGGCCAACAAGGCGCAGTTCGGCTTTCTGTGGCAGGGCAAGCAGGCCGAAGTCCTGGTCTGCGACCTCGTGGAGTTCGTCGCCTCCAACAACGGCGCGATCCTCGGCCCGGACGGCAAGACGGTGCTCATCGCGCAGGCGCCGGCGGTGCAGGCCGTGCAGTTCATGCGCGACACCATCGACAAGTACAAGATCAGTCCGCAGGACGTGCTGAGCTGGGACGAGGAGCCCTCGCGCCGCCCGTTCACGGCCGGTCAGGCCGCGTTCCTGCGCAACTGGTCGTATGTCTACCCGATCGCGCAGGACGCCAAGGAATCCTCGGTCGTCGGCAAGGTCGGCGTGGGACCGCTGCCGCATTTCCCGGGCGGGCACAGCGCCGCGTGCCTGGGCGGCTACCAGTACGGCGTGAACGCGCACACCAAGCATCGCGAGGCGGCGATCGACTTCCTCACCTGGATGTCCTCGCCGGCGACGCAACTGCGTTTCGCCAAGACGCTCGGCTTGGCGCCGACCCGTCCGGCGGTGTTCGACGATCCCGAACTCATCAAGGCGCAACCCTTCATCCATCAGCTAAAATCCGTGTTCGTCGGCGCGACGCCGCGCCCGGTCACGCCGAAATACGCGCAGGTGACTCTGGCGCTGCAATCCGCGGTGTCGCGCGCCCTGGCCGAAGGCAACGTGCAGTCGGCGCTGAACGACGCCCGGGACCGCATCACCCGCATCGTCAGCGCCTGATCCAGATCGGTGGGCACGCCCCTGCTCGCCGCCACCGCGCCCAGACGGCCCTTGCGGGCCGTCTGGCTGCGGCCGGCCGCATGGGCGCCGGCGCTGCTGCTGCTGCCAGCCGCCGTGGCGTTGGGATCGGTCTCGATCTATCCGATCCTGGACGGACTCTGGCTGTCGCTGCGCAACACGTCGCTGTCGTCGCAGGAGGACAGCTTCATCGGGCTCGGCAACTACGCGCAGTTGGTCCACGACGGCCAGTTCTGGAACGCGTGGTGGCACACGGTGGAGTTCACCGCGCTCTCCACCGGGTTCGAGACGCTGATCGGGCTGGCAATGGCCATCGTGCTGTACGAGACCTTCATCGGCCGCTCCGCCGTGCGCGCGGCGATGCTGGTGCCTTGGGCAATGCCGACCGTCGTGACGTCGAAGATGTTCGGCTGGCTGTTCGACGGGCAGAATGGCGTGGTGAACTGGCTGCTGCGCGCCTGCGGGCTGATCCGCCACAACATCGACTGGTACGGCTCGGTCGATCACGCCTTCACCACCATCGTCATCGCCGACGTCTGGAAGACCACGCCGTTCATGGCGCTGCTGCTGCTCACCGGATTGCAGACGATCCCCGGGTCGCTGCTCGAGGCGGCGGACATCGACGGGGCTGGCGCCTGGCAGACATTCTGGCGCGTGCGCCTGCCGTTGCTGGCCCCGACGCTACTGATCGCCGGCATGTTCCGCGCCTTGGATGCGTTCCGCATCTTCGATCTGGTCTATGTGCTGACCGGCGGCGGCCCGGCGGACTCGACGGAGACGCTGTCGACGCTCAGCTACAAGACGCTGTTCTCCGCCTTGCAGTTCGGCTACGGCTCGGCGTTGTCGACGGCGATGTTCCTGACCGAAGTGCTGATCGCGCTCGGGTTCGGCGTGCTGCTGCTGCGCACCATGCGGCGGCCGGCCTGAAGCGATGCGGGTCGGGCGCACCCACGGCACGCCGCTGCGATCCGGGCTGCTGTATCTCGCGGCCTGCGGCATCCTGATCTGGTCGGCGGCGCCGTTCCTCTGGCAGATATCGACAGCGTTCCAGCTCGATCGCGCGCTGACCAGCCCGACGCCCAGCCTGTTTCCGCATCCGCCGACCCTGCAGCATTTCCGCAACATCTTCGTCGTCAAGCAGTTCCAGTTCTATGTGCTGAACTCGGTCATCGTCGCGACGGCGACCACCCTGCTCTGCCTCGCGCTGGGCTCGCTGGCCGCCTTCGCGCTGTCGCGCCTGCGGGTGCGCGGGCGCTTCGGCATTCTCGGGCTGATCCTGTCGGTGTCGATGTTCCCGCAGATCGCGATCGTCGGGCCGCTGTATCTGATCGCGTCCGATCTCGATCTGCTGGACACCTACACGGTGCTGGTCGTCATCTACCTGGCCCTGGGCCTGCCGCTGGTGATCTGGGTGCTGTTCGGCTATTTCGATACCATCCCGCGCGAACTGGACGAGGCGGCGCGGATGGACGGCGCCGGACCGATGCGGCTGCTGCTGCGGATCATCCTGCCGATGTCGCTGCCCGGCCTGGTCACGACCGGGCTGCTCGCCTTCATCGCGGCCTGGAACGAGTTCATGTTCGCGCTCGCCTTCACCTCGAACATCGGGCACCAGACGATCCCGGTCGGCATCGCGAACTTCACCAATCTCTATTACGTGCCGTGGGGCGACATCGCCGCCGCGTCGGTCGTCGTGACCATCCCGCTGGTGCTGCTGGTGCTGTTCTTCCAGCGCCACATCATCGAGGGCCTGACGCAGGGAGCGATGAAGGAATGACCATGCGACAAGGGACGCATCGAATGGCAAAGATCGGCTGCCAGACCTACACCTGGGAGATGCTCGGCGCGGATTGGCGGGGCGGCGTCGACGACATCCTCGACGCGATCGCCGCGGCCGGCTACCAGGGCATCGAGATCACCAACGCGATGATCGGCGCGTACGCCGACCGGCCGCAAGCCTTCGCCGAGGCGTTGCGCGCACGAGGGCTGACGATGCCGGCGTTCGGTTATGGCGCGGCCACCGGGTTCACCGATCCGGCCGCGCGGGCGGCCGAACTCGCCGGCATGGAGCAGGCGATGCGGTTCGTCGCGGCGTTTCCCGCAAGCCTGCTCGTGGTGGGCGGCGCCTCGGCCTTCACCGAGGTCAGCCGGGCGGCGGCGATCGAGGCCGCCGCCGCGTTCTATAACGAGGCCGGGCGACGCGGCCGGCGCGCCGGCGTGCCCGTGGCCTTCCACCCGAGCACCCATCACGGCTCGATTCTTGTGACCGCGGACGATTACGACCGCATCATGCGGCTGACCGATCCGGAACTGGTGCAATGGAACCCGGATAGCGGCCACATCGTGCGCGGCGGCCAGGATCTGCCGGCCACGCTGCGGCGCTACGCCGCGCGGATTTGCCATGTGCATCTGAAGGATGTCGACCGCGACGGCGCCTGGCGGCCGATGGGCCACGGCGTCTGCGACATGCCCGCGACCGTCGCGCTGCTGCGCCATGAATTGCACTACGACGGCTGGTTCGTGCTGGAGGAGGAATCCGACGCCGCACGCGCCGATCCCGTCGCGGCGATCCGGGGCAACCGCGCGTATCTGCGCCCCATCCTGGGCTGAGCTGCCGGCGTCCCCGCTTCAGAAAGGCCGTCTCATGGATCCTGTTCGCATCGGCATCATCGGCTGCGGCAACATCAGCGACGCGTACATCCTGGGCGCGGCCAATTCCCGCCTGGCGCGGATCACCGCCTGCGCCGATCTGCGCCAGGCGGCCGCCGAGACGAAGGCGCGACGGCACGGGCTTGCCGCCGTCACGGTGGAGCGGCTGCTGGCCGATCCGGCGATCGAGATCGTGCTGAACCTGACCAACCCATCGGCCCACGCGGCGGTCGGCATGGCGATCCTGCGCGCCGGCAAGCATCTCTATTCCGAGAAGCCGCTGGCAACCAGCCTCGCCGACGCGCGCACGCTGGTCGACGCCGCCGCGGCGGCCGGCCTGCGCATCGGCTGCGCGCCCGACACGTTTCTCGGCGCCGCGCACCAGGCCTGCCGACGCCTGATCGACGCCGGCCGCATCGGCCGCGTCGTCGCCGGCGCCGCGGCAATGCTGTCGCACGGGATGGAGCATTGGCACCCGGATCCAGCCTTCTACTTCGCGCCCGGCGGCGGCCCGCTGCTGGACATGGGGCCCTACTACGTGACGGAACTGGTCAACCTGCTGGGACCGATCCGCGGCGTCGCGGCCGTGGCCACGCGGGGCGAGCCGACCCGTGTCATCACCAGCGAGGCGTTGCGCGGAAAACTGATTCAAGTGGAGGTGCCGACGACCGTGAACGGCGTGCTGCATTTCGCAAATGGCGCGAATGTCGCGCTCACCGTTTCCTGGGACGTCTGGAAGGCGGAACGGGCGCCGCTGGAGCTGTACGGCACCGAGGGCTCGCTGCTCGACACCGATCCCGACTGGTTCGGCGGCACGCCCAGGCTCAGCGCGCGCGATGGCGCGTGGACGGACGTGGACATCTCGCTCCAACCCTTCGGCACGCCCAACTGGACCAGGAACGATGGCCAGACCGTTGCGAATTATCGCGCGGTCGGCCTGCTCGACATGGCCGCCGCGCTGCGACAGGAACGCGCGCACCGGGCGAGCGGCGCGCTCGCGCTGCATGTGCTGGAGGTGCTGGAGGCGCTCGAACGCTCCGCCGCGCAGGCGCGGCATGTGGCGATCGAAAGCACATGCGAGCGGCCCGCCGCGGTTCCCCGCGGCGATGGCGAAGGCGTGTTCTGTCGCGGACGAGGCGGATGCCCGGTAGTCATACGAAATCCCGGGGGATACGCCGCCCGGACAGGCCTCGCGTCAGGCGGCCTGCGCGCGTCAGGCCGCCTGCGCGCGCCCGACGGCCGCTCGCCGGCGGCGCGACCACAGCCGCCGGGCCAGCGCCACGCCCAGCACCAGCAGCGCGGCGCCGCACACGAACAGCGCCGGCCTTGGATGATCCAGCCGCAGGTTCGCCGCCAGCACCCGCAGCGGCGGTGCGTTGTTGCGGCCCCAATACCAGCCCGCCTCCAGGCAGGCCGCGCCGGCCGCCGCCAGCGCCGCCAGCGCCACCAGCGGCAGGCGGCGGGATTGCCAGCGTTTTGGCTCCGCCCGCCACAGCATCAGCCATACGAACAGGCCGGCGGCGAATACCGCGTCGCTGACATCGGCCTTCGATTGCAGGAAATAGTGCAGCAGCCCCAGCACCGCGATCGGGAACACCAGCTTGTGCAGCTTCTTCCAGTTGCCGCGCAGCCGCTTCTGCCAGCCGTCGGTGGAGGTGATCGCCAGCGTCAGCAGCCCCAGCAGCGCCACGAAGCCGATCGTCAGATAGAACCGATGCACGATCTCGCTGCCGACGTGCAGCATGTGGAAATTGTTGTCGGCGGCATACAGCGTCAGGTGCGCGACGGCATAGCAGGCGGTGCCCACGCCCAGCATCCGCCGCAACTGCACCACGCGCGGCAGGTCGAACAGCGCGCGCGCCGGCGTCACCGCCAGCGTTATCAGCAGCAAGCGGATGGTCCAGTGGCCGACAATGAGGATGGCCGCATGGACGCCGCGCGGCCCCAGATCGCCGCCGGCCAGCCGTGCCGCGGTGATCGCGCCGGGCAGCGCGATCAGCAGCAGCGCCACGGTGCGCAGCCAGGAAAACCGCCCCTGCGGATCGCGCAGCAGGCCGCCCGGCAGGCGCTGCCTGGCGCGTGTCAGCGTGGCGCTCATTGCGGCGGCGTCACGGGATGATAGTCGGCGGGCGGCGTGAAGACGCTGGGATCGACCGGCCCGTAGACGACATGCGTCGCCTGCACCAGCACCGTGTCGCCGCTTTTGGCGCGCAGCAGCACGCCGTCGCCGGTCAGGCAGACGGTGCTCGGGCGCCCTTGCAAGTCCTGCGTCCGCCAATCCGTGCAGGGCAGCCCGGCCACGTTGTCCTGATCGACGCGGGTGAACTGCGCGGTGCGCGACACGCCGGGGGCGGCGCTGGACTCGCCCGTGTGCATGATGAGCACCGAATGATCGGCCTCGCGCACCACCAGCAGCTTGTGATCGTGATAATCCATCACGGTGTACACGCCGGGGTTGGGCGTATCGAGGCGCATCTGCCCGCCCTCGGCGTTCCACCGCTGACGCTCCGACAATTCCTGCACCTGTCCGTTTGGGCCGGGCGCGGGCATCTGGTAGGTGATGTCCACGTCGCGCGTCGGCATGGTCAGCGGGCGCTCATCGGCCCGCGCGCCGGCGGCCAGCGCCAGCGCGGTCACGGCGGCGGTCAGCGCGGCACGGCGCGGCATGGACGACGACATCTTCCGCATTCCAATGGTCATTCGGTTCTGGCTTCCTGTTCGCTGGATGGGACCAGCCGGTTACTGGCCCCCAATCACGCGGCGCGGGCGGCGGGTCAAATGATGCTCTTGTCAGATTCTGTCAGATTCCCGTCAGAGTCCCGCGCCACCCGCGCCCAGGTTACGGATTTCGGCCGCCAGCAGATGCGCCTCGGGGGCGGCCTGCCAGCGTGCCGGCACCTCCACCGCGCCGGCCAGCAGCGCCTTGTAGCGGTCGCGCGGGATTTCGCGGGCGCCGAAGCGGGCCAGATGCGCGGTCACGAATTGCGTATCCAGCAGACGGAACCCGCTCAGCCGCAGCCGGGCCACCAGATGCACCAGCGCCGCCTTCGAGGAGTCGCGGACGCGGGAGAACATGCTCTCGCCGAAGAACGCGCCGCCCAGGGCGACGCCGTACAGGCCGCCGGCCAGCGCGCCGTGCTGCCAGGTCTCCACCGAATGCGCGTGGCCCATGCGGTGCAAGGCATTGAACAGCCGCTCGATGTCGGCATTGATCCAGGTGTCCTCGCGCCCCGGCGCCTCCTCGGCGCAGCCGGCGATCACCGCGGCGAACGCGGTGTCGGCCGTGACCTGGAAGGTGTCCGAAAGCACGGTGCGGCGCAGCCGGCGCGGCAGATGGAACCCGTCCAGCGGCAGCACGCCGCGTCGCGCCGGGTCCAGCCAGTGCAGGCGGTCGGCCTGGCGCGTCTCGGCCATCGGGAACAGCCCGGCCTGGTAGGCGCGCAGCATCAGCTCGGGGGTGACGTCGAAGGCGCGGCGGGACATGGCCCATCCTGCCCGAAGCGGGTGCCTCGGCGCTACGCCGGCCGCACCAGCCGGTGCTGCTTGCGCCCGGCGGACAGCTTGATGCCGCCGTCGCGCAGATAGGTCCCGTCCAGAACCATCGCCTCGTGGGCCACCGGCACGTCGTTGACGCGCGCGCCCCCGCCGCGGATCAGCCGCCGCACTTCGCTATTCGAGGCGGCGAGGCCGGCCCGCACGAACAGCGTCACCACCGACACGCCGGCCGCCAGCTCGGCCGCCGGAATGCTGATGCCGGGCAGCGTGTCCGCGGCCTCGCCCGCCTCGAACGTGCCGCGCGCGGTTTCGGCGGCGGCCGCGGCGGCGGCGCGGCCGTGCGCCAGGGCGGTGGCTTCGGTGGCCAGGATCTTCTTCGCCTCGTTGATCTCGGCGCCTTCGAGGGCCGCGAGCCGCGCGATCTCGGGCAGCGGCAAATCGGTGAACAGGCGCAGGAAGCGGCCCACATCCGCGTCCTCGGTGTTGCGCCAGAACTGCCAGTAATCGTAGGGCGACAGCCGATCGGCGGTCAGCCACACCGCGCCGCGGGCGGTCTTGCCCATCTTGGCGCCGGACGCGGTGGCGATCAGCGGCGTGGTCAGGCCGAACACGTCCCGCCGGTCGGTGCGGCGCACCAGGTCGACGCCGCTGACGATGTTGCCCCACTGGTCCGAGCCGCCCATTTGCAGGACGCACGCCATAGCGGCGCGACAATTCGCGGAAATCGTAGCTTTGCAGGATCATGTAGTTGAATTCGAGGAAGGTCATCGGCTGCTCGCGTTCCAGCCGCAGCCGCACGCTGTCGAAGGTCAGCATCCGGTTCACCGTGAAGTGCGGCCCGACCTCGCGCAGCAGCTCGACATAGCCGAGCCGGTCCAGCCAGTCGGCATTGTTGGCCAGCAGGGCGTCCGGCGCGGTGGGGCCGAAGCGCAGGAACGGGTCGAACACGCGGCGGATGCCGGCGATGTTATGGGCGATACCTTCCTCGCTCAGCATCTGCCGGGCCTCGTCCCGGCCGGACGGGTCGCCGATGCGCGTGGTGCCGCCGCCCATCAGCACCACCGGGCGATGGCCGTGCTTCTGCATCAGCCGCAGCAGCATGATCTGCACCAGGCTGCCGACATGCAGGCTGTCGGCGGTCGCGTCGAATCCGATATAGCCGGACACCGGCCCGGCACGGAGCGCGGCGTCGAGGGCCGCGGCGTCGGTGCATTGATGGATGAAGCCGCGCGCGTCGGCCTCATGCAGAAAGTCGCTGGTCGGCATCGGCGTCCATATGGTCTGTCGATGCGGGCCGGGTAGCACGGCGGGGGAGCGGGGGCCATGCGGGCGATCGGGCTGATGAGCGGCACTTCGCTGGACGGGGTCGACGCGGCGCTGATCGACAGCGATGGCGAGCAGGTGTCGGCCACCGGGCCGGCGCTGACGCTGCCCTACGATCCGGCGCTTGCGGGCCGATCTGCGGCGGCTGCTCGACCTGGCGCCCGGCCTGCTGGACGGCGACCCGTTCTTGCTGGACGTGACGCGGCGGCTGACCGAGCGGCACGCCGAGGCGGTGGCCGCACTCGGCGTCGCGGCCGACATCGTGGGGTTTCACGGCCAGACCATCCTGCACCGCCCGGCCGAGCGGCGCACCTGGCAGATCGGCGACGCGGCGGCGCTGGCAGCGGCGACGCGGCTGCCTGTGGCGCATGATTTCCGTGCGGCCGATGTCGCGGCGGGCGGCGAGGGCGCGCCGCTGGCGCCGATCTACCACGCGGCGCTGGCCCGCGCCCTGGCCAAGCCGCTGGCCGTGCTGAACCTGGGCGGGGTGGCCAACCTGACCTGGATCGGCGCCGATGGGGCGCTGCTGGCCTGCGACACCGGGCCGGGCAATGCGCTGCTCGACGACTGGGCGATGCGCCATGTCGGCGCGCCATGCGACCGCGACGGCGCGCTGGCGGCCTCGGGGCATCCGGACGAGGCGGTGCTGGAGCGGCTCCTGGCGCACCCGTACTTCGCCCGTCCGGCGCCGAAATCCCTGGACCGGCTGGATTTCGTGTCGCTGGCGGCGGCGAGCGGCCTGCCGGGCCTGTCGGCGGCGGACGGGGCGGCCACGCTGGTCGCCTTCACCGCCGAGGCGGTGCGCCACACCCGGCTGCCGCAGCCGCCGCGCCGCTGGCTGGTCTGCGGCGGCGGCCGGCGCAATCCGGCGCTGATGCGGGCACTGTCGGAGCGGCTGGGAGCCGTGGCGCCGGTCGAGGACGCCGGCTGGGACGGCGATGCGCTGGAAGCGCAGTGCTTCGGCTACCTGGCGGTCCGGACCCTGCGCGGGCTGCCGATCAGCTTTCCGGGCACGACCGGGGTGGCCAACCCGATGCCGGGAGGCCGCGTCGCCGCCGCCTCGGTGCGCTGATTGGCGGTGGCGTCAGTCCGCCGCCAGCGCCATCGTCTTGCGCGCCATCGTGCGCTTCACGTGGTCGTCGATCGCGTCGGCCACCGCGTCGGCGTGGCTGGCGAACACGTGGTCGGCGCCGGCGAAGATGCGGTAGTCGACGGTCACGTTCTTCTGGGTGTTCAGCTTGTCCACCAGCTTCTTCACCGCCGGCTCCGGCACCAGCTCGTCGGAATCGCCGTGCAGCATCAGGCCGCCACAAGGACACGGGGCGAGGAAGCCGAAATCATAGTGGTTCGCGGGGGGCGCCACGCTGACCCAGCCGGAAATCTCCGGCCGACGCATCAGCAACTGCATCCCGATGAAGGCGCCGAACGAATAGCCGGCGATCCACAGCCCGCCCTGGTTCGGATTGACCGCCTGCATCCAATCAAGCGCCGCCGCCGCATCGCCGATCTCGCCGATGCCGCCGTCATAGCGGCCCTGGCTGCGGCCGACGCCGCGGAAGTTGAAGCGCATCACCGAGAAGCCGAGGCGCTGGAAAGCCTGGTACATCGAGTAGGCGATGCGGTTGTTCATGGTGCCGCCGTGCATCGGGTGCGGATGCAGGATCAGCGCCAGGGGGGCGCCGGTCTCCTTGGAATGGTGATAACGACCCTCCAGCCGCCCGTCGGGGCCGGCGAACATCACTTCAGGCATGTGTACCGAAATCCGTTTTCAACGCTCGCCCCACACTGGGCGACCCAAGTACCCGGCCGCGCCGCCAGGCCGTGACATCAAAGTGACACATGGGATCTGGCCCGTGCGCCGCCAAGGAGGCGGCACGGCACCAGCCTGCATCACCCGGCATTCCAGGACCGAGTTCCCCCCAACCATCGACCCGCGGCCGCTTGCCGCCGTATTCCCCGGCGCCGCCCGGGCCTGCCCGACTATAGGGCGGCGGCAGGGCGCTTTCATAATGGAAATGTCGCATACCCTTCATGTTTTTGCGGGCGCGGCCGCGTCGGCGCGGCCCGGCTCGCCTAGATAGGAGCGATGACCTATCTGGACGCCAACGCCTCCGAACCGCTACGCCCCGAGGCGCGCGAGGCCGTGCTGCGGGCGCTCGCCTGCACCGGCAACCCCTCCTCGATCCACGCCGCCGGCCGCGCCGCGCGCCGCATCCTGGAGGATTCGCGCGAGAGCCTCGCCGCCCGCTTCGGCGCCGCGCCGGACAATGTGGTGTTCACCTCCGGCGGCACCGAGGCGAGCGCGCTGGCCATCCATGCGCTCGGGCGGGGCCGGCGCCTGGTGATCGGCGCCACCGAGCATGACGCGGTGCGCGCCGCCGCCCCGGATGCCGCGATCCTGCCGGTGGACCGCGACGGCGTGGCCGACCTGGTGGCATTGACCGACCTGCTCGCCGACCACTCGCCGAGCCTGGTTTGCCTGATGCTGGCCAACAACGAGACCGGCACGGTGCAGCCCGTGGCCGAGGCGGCCGCGATTTGCCACCGCTTCGGCGCGCTGCTGCATGTGGATGCGGTGCAGGCGGCCGGCCGGATGGCGCTGGATCTTGCCACGCTCGGAGCCGACAGCGCCGCGCTGTCGTCGCACAAGCTGGGCGGCCCCACCGGCGCCGGGGCGCTGCTGCTGTCCGCCGACGCGGCCGCGCGGATGACGCCGCTGATCGCCGGCGGCGGCCAGGAACGCGGGCGGCGCGGCGGCACGCCGGCGCTGGCCGCCATCGCCGGCTTCGCGGCGGCCGCGCAGGCGCGGGCCGGGCCGGACCGCCTGGCCGGGCTGCGCGATGCCGCCGAGGCGGCGGCGACGGCGGCCGGCGCCCTGGCGATCGGCGCCGGCGCGATGCGTCTATGCAATACCAGTTGCCTCGCCCTGCCCGGCGTGGCGGCGCAGACGCAGGTCATCGCGCTCGACCTGGCCGGCGTCGCGGTCTCGGCTGGGGCGGCGTGCAGTTCCGGCAAGGTCGCGCGCAGCCACGTGCTCGACGCGATGGGGCTGGAAGCTTTGGCCGGCGAGGCGATCCGGGTCTCGCTGCCCTGGTCGGCGACGCAGGCCGACGTCGCGGCATTCGCGGCCGCATATCAGACGATGGCCAGGCGGCTGGCACGGCGGGCGGCGTAGCGCCATATCGCGCGCATGACGGAACGCGCGAACCGGCTGGTCTATCTCGACAACCAGGCGACCACGCCCTGCGACCCGCGCGTGCTCGCCGCGATGCTGCCCTGGTTCACCGAGCAGCCCGGCAACCCGCACAGCGTCGAGCACGCGGCCGGCCGCATCGCCGAGGCGGCGGTGGAAGCCGCGCGGGCGCAGGTGGCCGCGCTGATCGGCGCCGAGCCGCGCGAGATCGTGCTGACCTCCGGCGCCACGGAATCCAACAACATCGCCATCAAGGGCGCCGCCCGCTTCGCGGCCAGCCAGGACAACCCGCGCCGCCGCGTCGTGACCGTGGCAACCGAGCACAAATGCGTGCTGGAGTCGGTGGCCGACCTGGCCCGCGAGGGGTTCGAGCCGGTGGTGCTGCCGGTCGGCGCCGACGGGCTGCTCGACCCGGGCGCGCTGCGGGCGGCGCTGGAGGTGCCGACGCTGCTGGTCAGCGTCATGGCGGTCAACAACGAGACCGGCGTGATCCAGGACATTCCCGCCATCGCCGACCTCGTCCACGCGGCCGGCGCGCTGCTGCATTGCGACGCCGCGCAGGCGGCCGGAAAGATCAAGCTGGACGTGGCGGCCGCCGGCATCGACCTGCTCTCGCTCAGCGGCCACAAGGTTTACGGGCCGAAGGGCGTGGGCGCGCTGTATGTCCGCCGCCGCCCGCGCGTCCGCCTGGCGCCGCTGTTCTCCGGCGGCGGCCAGGAGCGGGGATTGCGCTCCGGCACGTTGGCGACGCCCCTGGTGGTGGGGTTCGGCGAGGCGTGCCGGCTGGCGGCAGCCGCGATGGACGCCGAGGCGGAGCGCCTGGCGGGTCTGCGCGAGCGGCTATGGAGTGCCCTGCGGCACGCGGTCCCCGGCATCCGGGTCAACGGCAGCACGGAGCGCCGCATTGCCGGCAACCTCAATTTGACCTTCCCGGCCGCCAGTGCGCAGGCACTGATGCGGGCGGTCCCCGCGCTGTGCGTCTCGACCGGCTCGGCCTGCTCGTCGGCCGAGGTGGCGCCCAGCTACGTGCTGCGCGCGATGGGACTGTCCGAGGCGGCGGCGGCACGCACCTTGCGTATCGGACTGGGACGCTTTACCTCCGCCGCCGACGTCGATTTCGCCGCGACAAGCCTGGCTTGCGCGCATTCAGCCGCCGAGGCTCTCGCCCATGCCGAAAATGACTTTCATCCAGCGTGACGGCTCGCGCCGTGAAGTCGACGCGCCGCTCGGCCTGTCGGTGCTGGAGGTCGCGCACAAGCACGGCGTCGACATCGAGGGCGCCTGCGAGGGCTCGCTGGCCTGTTCGACCTGCCACGTCATCGTCGATCCGGCCTGGTTTCCCAAGCTCGCGAAGCCGACCGAGGACGAGGACGACATGCTGGATCTGGCGTTCGGGCTGGAGAAGACCTCGCGGCTCGGCTGCCAGATCGTGATGACCCCGGCGCTGGACGGGCTGGAAGTGCGGCTGCCGGCGGCCACGCGCAACATGCTCAAGTAGGTCTGCCCCATGCGCATCCTCGTCGCGATGTCCGGCGGCGTGGACAGCAGCACCGTGGCCGGCCTGTTGCACGAGGCCGGGCACGAGGTGATCGGCGCCACGCTGCAACTGTACGACCACGGCGCCGCGAGCGGACGCCGTGGCGCGTGCTGCGCCGGGCGCGACATCATGGACGCGCGGCGGGTGGCCGACCGGCTGGGCATCGCGCATTACGTGATCGACGCCGAGGCGCGGTTCCGCGCCGCGGTGATCCAGGATTTCGCGGACAGCTATGCCGCCGGCGAGACGCCGGTGCCCTGCGTTCGCTGCAACCAGACTGTCAAGTTCACTGACCTCATGGCGCTGGCCGGCGATCTCGGCTGCGAGCGCCTGGCGACCGGGCATTACGTGCGGCGTGTCGACGGGCCGGATGGGGCGGAGTTGCATCGCGCGGCCGATCCGGCGCGCGACCAAAGCTGGTTCCTGTTCGCGACCACCCGCGCGCAGCTCGATCGGCTGCTGTTTCCGCTGGGCGACTTTCCCGACAAGCGTGCGGTACGGGCGCGGGCGGAACAGTTCGGCCTCGCGGTGGCCGACAAGCCGGACAGCCAGGACATCTGCTTCGTCCCCGCCGGACGCTACGACGCGGTGGTGGCCAGGCTGCGGCCGGACGCGGCCGAGCCGGGCGAGATCGTCGACGCCGCCGGGACCGTGCTGGGCGGCCATGCGGGCATCGCCGGCTACACCGTCGGCCAGGCGCGGCGGCTGGGCACCGCCTCACGCGATGGCGCGGGACGGCGGCGCGTGGTGCTCGGGCTGGACGCGGCGCGGCGGCGCGTGGTGGTGGGTTCGCGCGACGCCGGCGGGCGCACCGATGGCGGCGGCAGGAAGGTGCGGCTGCGCGGGGTGAACTGGCTGGTCGAACCCGCGGCGCGACGCTGCGCGGTGAAGCTGCGCGCCCGCGAGGCGCCGCACGCGGCGGCGGTCACGCCGGAGGCCGACGGGACCGCCGGCGTGCTGCTGGACGCGCCGGCCCTGGCCGCGCCGGGCCAGGCCTGCGTGTTCTATGACGGCCCGCGCGTGCTGGGCGGCGGATTCATCGCGGGGGTCTGACGGCGCCGCCGCCGGCCGTGTCCTGCGCAGCCTGCCGCTGGAACAGCAGCAGCGAACGGCCGGTCACTTGGTACACGTCGCCGACCTGAAAGCGGCGGCCATCGTCGCTGTCGGGCTGATTGGTGTCGATGCGCAGCCGCCAGACCTCGCCGCCCTCGACCGGCGGCAGCGTGAAGTCCACGACATCGTGGAAGGCGTTGAACACCAGCAGCAGCGTCGCATCCTGGCCGCGCCTGCGAATGCCGCTCACCTGCGCGCGCCCGTCGACCAGCATCCCGAAGCAGCGCGTACCCGGATCCTGCCAGTTCTCGTGCGACATCTCCTCGCCCGACGTGTCGATCCAGGTGATGTCGCGCACGCCCAGCTCCTCGTTGAAGGCTTGGCCCAGGAAACGGCCACGCCGCAGGATCGGGTATTCGGCGCGCATCCGGGTCAGCGTCCGCACGAAGCGGATCAGGCCTTCGCCCCTGGCCTTGATGTCCCAGTCGAGCCACGAGATGTCGCTGTCCTGGCAATAGGCGTTGTTGTTGCCCTGTTGCGTGCGGCCGAACTCGTCGCCGGCCAGCAGCATCGGCGTGCCCTGCGATAGCAGCAGGGTGGCCAGCATGTTGCGGATCTGGCGGTCGCGCAGCGCCTGGATCTCGGGATCGTCGGTCGGCCCCTCCACGCCGCAATTCCAGCTTCGGTTGTCCGAGCTGCCGTCGCGGTTGTCCTCGCCGTTGGCCTCGTTGTGCTTGTCGTTATAGGTGACGATGTCGTTCAGCGTGAAGCCGTCATGCGCGGTGACGAAGTTGACGCTGGCCCAGGGCCGCCGCCCGGTGTGGTCGAACATGTCGGGCGAGGCGCATAGCCGGGTCGCCAGATCCGGCGCGGTGCCCTCGTCGCCTTTCCAGAAGGCGCGCACGGTGTCGCGGAACTGATCGTTCCACTCCGCCCAGCCGGGCGGGAACGCGCCCACCTGGTAGCCGCCCGGCCCGATGTCCCACGGCTCGGCGATCAGCTTCACATGCGACAGCACCGGATCCTGCATGCAGACGTTGAGGAAGCCGCTGGTCTGGTTGAAGCCGCCCGGCTCGCGCGCCAGGATCGTGCCGAGGTCGAAGCGGAAACCGTCGACGTGCATCTCCTCGACCCAATATCGCAGGCTGTCGGCCACCATCTGCAAGGTGCGCGGGTGCGCCAGGTTGAAGGTGTTGCCGGTGCCGGTGTCGTTGATGTAGTAGCGCGGCTCGTCCGGCATCAGGCGGTAGTAGCTGGCGTTGTCGATGCCCTTGAACGACAGCGTCGGGCCGCGCTCGTTGCCCTCGGCGGTGTGGTTGTAGACCACGTCGAGGATCACCTCCAGCCCGGCCTCGTGCAGGCGGGCCACCACCTCCTTGAACTCGGCGAACGCGAAATCCTTGTTGTGCGCGTAGCGTCGCGCCGGAGCGAAGAAGGCGATGGTGTTGTAGCCCCAATAGTTCTTCAGACCCTTTTCGAGCAATTGGCTGTCGTCGACGAACAGGTGGATCGGCAGCAGCTCGACCGCGGTGACGCCGAGCTTGCGGATGTAGGCCAGCACTTCGGGATTGGCGAGGCCGGCATAGGTGCCGCGCACCTCCTCAGGCACCGCTGGATGGTTGTGCGTGTAGCCCTTGACGTGGGTTTCGTACAGCACCGTGCGCTCCCACGGCGTGCGCGGCGGCGCGTCGATGCCCCAGGTGAAGGCGGAGTCGATGACCCTTGATTTCGGCATGAACGGCGCGCTGTCGCGCGTGTCGAAGGTCAGGTCGTCGCCGCTTTCCATCTCGTAGCCGAACAAAGCGGGGTGCCACTCCAGATGACCGACCAGCGCCTTGGCGTACGGGTCGAGCAGCAGCTTGTTCGGATTGAAGCGATGCCCGGCCTCCGGCTCGTACGGGCCGTGCACGCGATAGCCGTAGATGGTGCCGGGGCGCGCGTCGGGCAGGAAGCCGTGGAACACCTCGTTGGTGTATTCCGGCAATTCGAGGCGCGCGAGCTCGGTCTCGCCGGCGTCGTCGAACAGGCACAGCTCGACCTTCGTGGCATTTGCCGAGAACAGCGCGAAGTTCACGCCCAACCCGGTCCAGGTGGCGCCCAGCGGGTTGGGCAATCCCTCGGCGATGCGGAAGGTTCGCGTCGATGCCATGCTTCGGATCTCCTGCTGCGCGCGCCGGATAGCGCGCGGCGCGCCATCCGGTTGCGCGGACGTTACGGATGGTTTCGGACGGCTGGTTTTCGGACGGACGGTCTTGGAGCGGTGTCCTACGCTGCCTCGCTTGCCGGCATCGCCTCGGCTGCGGCCGGAGCCTGGCGCGACGCCTCAAGGCAGGCGTCGATCGCCTCGTGCAAGGTGCTGGCGTAGTCGTCGGCGCCGATGGTGGCGCGCACCCGGTCATCGCGCAGCACCTCGTCGCTGTCCGGCCATAGCCCGACCAGTACGCGCAGCCCGGGCGCGCGGGCGCGCAGCCGGCGCAGCAGGTAGCGCAGATGCGAGGGCGTGCCGCTGATCTCGAGATAGGCGACGCACACCATCGCGACGCCCTCGAGGTCGAGTGTCGCGATGCGCTCGCGCGAGGCGGCGGCGTAGCCGGCGGCACGGGCGCCCAGGCCGTGCTTGGACAGAAGCTGCGCCAGGATCATCGCCGGGGCATCGTCGATCGGGCCGCGGCCGGCCAGGCACAGGACTGGCGTTTCACCCCGCCAGCCCGCTGCCCGCTCGGGGGGCGCGGCCGCGTTCGCGGGGGGCGTCGTGATGGGCGGCGCCGTCTCCTCGACCTGGCTCGGCGCGGCGATCGCCGCTTCCGGCTCGGCCGGGCGCGGGTCGCTGTCGTCGTGCGAATCGAGGTCGGTGATGAGATCGCGCGCGGCGGTCTTGACCCGCTCCAGTTGCAGGTCGGTCAGCACGCCGCGCAGGGCGTCGTTGGCCGCGAGGCGCAGCCCGTGGACCGCCACGTCGTCGTAATAGGACGACAGCGACCGCTCGCGCAGCAGCACCTCGGCCTGCTCGTGCGCCTCGTCCGGGTCGCCGGCCAGGATTCGCTGGTAGAAGCTTTCCACCGGGGTCAACGCCGGGCGGTCGCCCAGCATCACGTCGAGGAACTCCAGCCGGTCGACATGCCGGCCCAGCACCACCAGGCACAGGGTCAGCGGGGTGGACAGAATCAGCCCGATCGGTCCCCACAGCCAGGTCCAGAAGGTCGCCGCGACCACCACCGCGAACGGCGACAGGCCGGTGCTGCGGCCGTACAGCATCGGCTCGACCGCCTGGCCGATGACGAATTCGGTGCCGAAATACAGGATCGCGGTCCAGACGAACATCGACCACCCCGGCGCCACCGCCGCGGCCAGCGCCAGGGGCAGCAGCGCGGCCAGCCAGGTGCCGACATAGGGCACGAAGCGCAGCAGCATCCCGAGGATGCCCCAGAGCGGCGCCGACGGCACGCCGATCAGCATCAGGCCCGCGGCCACGATGATGCCGAAACCGGCATTGATCGCGAGCTGGGTCAGGAAGTAGCGGCCGAGCCGGGCGGCGGCGTCGTTCATCGCCGTGGTGGTGCGGTGCAGGTCGCCAGAGCCGAACAGGCGGATCATGCGGTCGCGCAGATCCTCGCGTTGCAGCAAAATGAAGATGGCGACGATGAACACGATCGCCGCGGTGGCCAGCGGCGAGACCACCGGCACCAGGAACTCGCGCGCCAGGCTGAACGGCGACAGGCTGGGCTGGCGCACCTCGACGGGCAGCGGCTTGGCCGCGGGCGCGGCGCCGGCGGGGGTTGCCGGCGCGGGCTTGGCCGGCTCCATCTCGCCGACCCGCTGCATCACCGCCGCCAGCCGGCCCAGCGTCGCGGCGCGCACCGCCTCGATCTTGTGCTCGACCGTCACCTGGTACTGCCGTGAGTTGCCGGCAAGGTTGGCGGCCTGCGTCGCGATCAGCCCGGCGGCGGCCAGGATCACGGCGATCGCCAGCAGCACCGCCACGATCACCGACAGCACGCGGCCCAGATGCAGCCGGTGCATCAGGCTGACCACCGGGGCCAGCAGGAAGCTCAGCAGCACCGCCAGCGTGATCGGGATCAGCACCTCGCGCGCCAGGTACAGGGCGGCGACCACCACCACGCCGACCGCCAGGGTCAGCAGCGCGTTCACGCCGGGGACCTCCGGGGGCACAATCTGCGTCGGCTTGCGGCCGATGGCATCGGGATAGGCGGTCGGGTACGCGGGGTCGGACATCGAGGGCGGCTCCATCCGCTGCGGCGGCGCACGGGAAAGCTCGGCATCACCGCGGGGCGCCAACGCCGGCGTGGCGATTCCGATCCTTGGCGTGGCCGCCACGCTGGTCAACCCGCCAGCAGCGCCAGGTCGGCGAGGTCGCGCGCGCGCTGTGCGGCGCGCCGCTCGAAGCGGGCCTGGTTCTTGGCGCAGATCAGGCTGTACGGGCGGCCGCGCTTGTCGGTGCGGAAATCCAGGTCGCACTCCGCCCGCTTGATGGTCGTTTCCACATGGGCGCGGTCCGGCTCGGCGGCCTTGAAGATCCACTCGCGCTGCTGCGGGTCGTCGAGATAGCGGGCCAGGCGGATGCAGTGCTGGCAGCGGCAGGCGAGGTCGGCGGCACGGCGCCAGTCGGCCGGGGCGGCCAGCGGTTCGGCGATGCGCGCGCGCAAATGCGCCACGCAGACCGTGAGCAGCCGGCCGACGGCAGCCACCGATCGGCTGTCGACGAGTTTGCGCGCGGCCGGGATCAGCACGGCGTCGGGCGGATAGACGGCGGGCCAGGCGAGGCAGTGCTCGGCGGCGCGCACGGCCAGCGCGTCGCCGATGACGCCGAGTCCGCCCAGCAGATCGACGATGGTGCCCGGCTGCACGCCCGGCCGGCGCCGCCACGGCGGGTCGTCGGGTCGACGCGCCGGATCGCCAGGGAGCGCGGCGATCAGCCGTGTCGCGGCTCCGGCCAGCCGGATCATGCGCTGCCGTGGCCAGGCGGCGGCCAGCTTTGCCAGCAGGCTGGCGCAAGCGGCCAGCGCGGTCGGCGCGGCGCCCTCGATCACCGCTTCGACCGCCGCTTCGGCGCGGGCCTGCGGCACATGCTCCAGGGCGGCGACGATGGCGGCGCTGTCGCCAATCCCGATGCGGCCCTCGGCCACCACCTCGAGCAGCAGCCGCTCGATTTCCTCGGCGTCGCCGAGCCGCGCCAGCGCCACGAGCATCCGCCCGGCCTCGGTCGGGGCCGCGCCTTCTGGCTCGAACCAGGCGCGGCTTGGCCAGCGGTCGAGCATGTGCGCCGCGAGATCCCGCGCCTGATACCAGATCGGCGAGCCGCGATCCGCACCGGCAGCGACCCATTGCGCGGTCAGAGCGTCCAGATGCGGCAGGGTGACGGGCAGCCCCGCCTGGCACAGCACCGCCGAGATCCGGGCACTCGGCCACAGCACCAGGGCCGCGCGGCGGTAGGTGCGCTCGAACGAGGCGCCCGCGTTGCCGGTGGCCTCGTGGAAATGCTCCTCATCGGGCGTCAACTCGCCGCAGGCGCCAGGCGGCGCGATTTCCCAGTCCGCCACCGGCAGCTCGATTTCAAACGGCGTGCCGCCCTCCGGGTGGCGCCAGTCCGACAGGCCGACCTCGCGGTTCATCACCTCGTCGGCCTCGTACTCGTCGTCCTCGCCGTCGTCGTCCCAGCGCCGCCTATGGGATTCATAGCGGTCGACATAGGTGGCAGACCCATCCTCGCGCACCGTCAGCAGCGCCAGATGCACGTCGCATCGCGCGTCGCGGGCGGCGGCCACCAGCACCCCGGCGGCGGCGGCATCGGCGCCCTTCAGCGCGGCGAAATCGAGTTCGGCCGGCGTGTAGGCGTGATCCAGCAGGAACACCAGTTTCTCCGGCGCGGCGTGCTCGTCATCGCCTTCGTCAGGGTCGGGGGAATCGCCGTCGTCAGGCACGGCGTCCGGCCACTGCCGCAGCAGCGCCGCGATGCGAGTCTGCTGGTCGGCATAATCCGGCGGCTCCGGCGGGTTGCCACGGCCGCCACGCACCAGGTTGTAGACCAGCGTCAGACGGAAGCCGCCGGTGATCGGCAGCACCTCGTGGACGCAATCGGCATAGAAGGCGGCGAACCGTGCCTCGGCCGGATCGTCGCCGTGCAGGTCGATCCGCGCCTCCCGCCCCTTGTGGCGCACCATCAGGTCGCCGCCGGAAAACTCCGAGGGCAGGACCACCAGCAGGGTCGCGAACATGCCGGGGGATTTCTCGGTGTCGCGGTGGCCGACGAAAAAGCTGCCCTCGTCGTAGACCAGCAGCTTGTACAGCTCGGCGCCGATCGGCAACTCCACCCCGAGGCCTTCGCAAACCTGGCCCAGAATCATCTCCAGCGTGCGCGCCCAGTGCCGGCCGCCGATGCGCACCCGGTCCGGCCCGATCTGCCAACATCGCCGCACCGCCGGGTCAACCAGGGTCGCCGGGCCGCGGCCGTACGGCGCCTGCTCGGCCACGGCGACGAGCGCGCGGGCCTGTGCCGGCAGCAGCGGCAGCGCGATGCGGCCGACGCCCTCGACCTCCAGCGACGGGGCCAGCAGCTCGGTCGTGCCGGCGGCGAAGAAGTCTCCCGGCCGACGCACGCCGTCGAGCAGATCCGCCAACGCGGCGGTCAGCGCACCGGCCGGCATTACACCGCCGGATACTGCACGGTCGCCAGGCATTGCGCGCCGATGCCCTCCGAGCGGCCGTAGAAGCCGACGTCCAGCGCCGATAGCCGCTTGATCCCGACCCGTTCCGGCTCGACCGAGAGCAGGTCGGCCAGGCGCACCACCATGCGGTCGCGATGCGGCGCCACGTCCGGCCACTCGCCTAAGATGCTCATGTCGACATGCACGATGCGGCCGCCCTTCATCGCCACCAGCGACACCGCCTGGCGCACGAACAGGTCCGAGTTAAGGCCGCGGTGGATCGGCGCCGCGGCGTCGAAATGCGCCCGCCCGTGCTGGCCGCCCACGGTGCCGA
The DNA here is from genome assembly GCA_963758455.1 of uncultured Pseudomonadota bacterium. Classification (GTDB taxonomy): domain Bacteria; phylum Pseudomonadota; class Alphaproteobacteria; order Acetobacterales; family Acetobacteraceae; genus CAVRQM01. The sequence continues at coordinate 389,511 of CAVWVK010000002.1, forward strand.
GCAGCGCGTCGGTGGCGGCGTTCAGCGGGATGTCGACATTGTGGTTGCGCGCCGCGCCGCGGCCGAACGGCACCGGGATGCCGCACAGCATCAGGTGCTCGCCGGGCGCGAAGGCGGCGAAGTCGAAGCCCCAGCCGGTATGCGTCTCCATCCGTCCGCGCGTCAGCAGCAACTCGGCGCGCTCCAGGTCGCGCTCGGTGGTGATCTTGAAATTGTCCTCGCTGCCATGCACCAGCCTCACCGGCAGCCCGGCGCGCTCGGCCACCGCGCTGTCGTCGGTCAGCTCCAGGTGCAGCGGATCCTGACGCAAGGCGTCGCGATGCGCGGCGAGGATCGCCTCGAAGCGGAACCCCTGCGGCGTCTGCGCGCGCCACACGTCGGTGCGATCGACGGTGCCGCCCACCCGGCCGCCCGGCGCTCGCTTCAGCGTGTCGGGCACCGGCAGGGCAGCCACCACGGCCGGCGCGTCGTCCAACGCGGCGATCACCGAGGCAATGGTCTCCTGCTCGACCAGCGGGCGCACCGCGTCGTGGATCACCACCTTGGCGAAGCCCTCGCCGGCCAGGCTCTCCAGGCCGAGGCGCACCGTCTCCTGCCGGGTGTTGCCGCCGATCACCGGCGGCGGCAGGTCCAGGCCCTGGGTCGCCTGGTCGTACAGCTTGCGGTCATTAGGGTGGATCACCGCCTGCACGCGGGCGATGTCGGGGTGGCGCAGGAAGGCCAGCAGCGTGTGGCGGATGATCGGCAGCCCGTCCAGCGATCGGTATTGCTTTGGAATCGGGCCGCCCATGCGTTGCCCACGCCCGGCGCCGACGATGATCGCTGCGGTCACGCTGTGCTGCCCTGCCTCTTGTTTCGATCGGCCCTGAATAGACAGTTGCCGCCACCCCGGCAAACCGGGCGCTAAGGTCTATAATGCATATTGCTTCACCAAAGCGACGCGCGTATAAGGTGGATCACAAATAGAGGTTTGAGGCCGTTTCATGAAGCGAGTGCTGACGCGCGTGTTCTTCTTTCCTGGCGAGACGGTGTGCAACGCGCTCGGCGCCCGTGCGGAGGACGACCGCATGATGATCCGAACGCTGGTCAACATGCTGGCCTGGAACCTGGTGGTCGTGCTGGCCGTCGTGGCGATCTGGTGAGGCTTGCGATGACGACCGACCCGGACACGCCGCTCACCAGCATCACGGAAGCGACCATCGCGCGGCTGGTGGACGCCTTCTACGCGAAGGTGCGCGCCGACGCCGCACTCGGCCCCGTATTCGAGGCGGCGATCGCGCCGGACGAATGGCCGGACCACCTGGCGACCATGCGTCGCTTCTGGTCGTCGGTGATGCTGACCTCGGGCCGATATTCCGGCAATCCGGTGGCCGTGCATCGGGCGGTGGGCGGTCTCGAGCGCGGCATGTTCACCCGCTGGCTGGCGTTGTTCGAGCAGGCGGCGGGCGAGCTGTTCGCCGAGGAGCCGGCGGCCCTGTTCGCCGCCAAGGCACGGCGCATCGCCGAAAGCCTGCAACTGGCCATTTTTCACCGGCTCGGCGAGCCGCCGGATGGTCTGGGCCCGGATGGTCTGGACGGTGGTGCCCGGTGCGGCTGACCACCTACACCGACTACACGCTGCGGACGCTGATGTACCTGGCGGTGAACGCCGGCCGGCAGGTGACGATCGCCGAGATCGCCGCGGCCTACGGCGTCTCGGAGGCGCATCTGATGAAGGTCGTCCATCAGCTCGGCGTGGCCGGCGAGGTCGCGACCGCTCGCGGCCGCAAGGGCGGCCTGCGGCTGAACCGGCCGCCCGCGAGCATCAGCCTGGGCGCGGTGGTCCGCCGCACCGAGCAGGACATCGACCTGGTGCCCTGCTTCGGCAATCCGGGCGGCTGCCCCATCGAGCCCGCCTGCGTGCTGCGCCATGCCCTCGATGAAGCCCTGGCGGCATTCCTGGCCGTGCTCGACCGCTACACGCTGGCCGACCTCGCGGCGCCGCGCGCCCGGCTCGCGGATCTGCTCGGGCTGGAGCGGCCGGCCGAGACCGCGCCCGGCTGAAGGCCCGGCTGAAAGATCGTGGCGTCGCGCGCGGGTCTCGGACACAATCGCTTCAGCGGGCCTGCCCGGCGCCGGCGCGTGATTGACAGCGGCGGGCGGCAGGCACAGCATCGACTGATCCGAGGGGTGCCCTGGCCAGGGGCTGAGATATCGCCGATGCCGCGATGACCCTGAGAACCTGATCCGGTTCATGCCGGCGTAGGGACGGAAGGCGATCAGCCGGCTGCATATTCGGCCCACCGGCCCGCATCCCCCACCGCCCGCATCGACCCCATGCGGAGGTGCCTTATGAACGTCCAGTCGAAACCCGCCTCGGTCACGACCGGCCCGATCGCCGGCTCGCGCAAGGTCTACGCCAGCCCGGACGGCTTCGCGGACATCGCGGTGCCGTTCCGCGAGATCGACCTGCACCCCTCGGCCAACGAGCCGCCGCTGCGCCTGTATGACAGTTCGGGTCCGTACACCGATCCCGCGCAGCCGATCGACCTGGCCGCCGGCCTGGCCCCGCTGCGCGCGCCCTGGCTGGCCCGGCGCGGTTTTGCCGCCGTGCCGCCGCGCGTGGTGCGTCCCGAGGACAACGGGTTCGCGCCGCTCGACCGGCTGGTCCCGGAGTGCCCGGCCGAACGCACCGTGCTGGCGGGCAATGCGGGCCGGATGGTCACGCAACTGGAGTTCGCCCGCGCTGGCATCATCACCGAGGAGATGCGCTTCGTCGCGCACCGCGAGAACCTCGGCCGCGCCGCCGCCCACGACGGCGCCGCCGAGCGCATCGCCGACGGCGAGAGTTTCGGCGCCGAGATCCCGGAGTTCGTGACCCCGGAGTTCGTGCGCCAGGAGATCGCCCGCGGCCGCGCCATCATCCCGGCCAACATCAACCACCCGGAGCTGGAGCCGGTCATCATCGGCCGCAACTTCCTGGTCAAGATCAACGCCAACATCGGCAATTCCGCCGTGACCTCGGGCGCCGCCGAGGAGGTGGAAAAGCTGGTCTGGGCGATCCGCTGGGGCGGCGACACGGTGATGGACCTGTCCACCGGCCGCAACATCCACAACATCCGCGGCTGGATCATCCGCAACTCGCCGGTGCCGATCGGCACGGTGCCGATCTACCAGGCGCTGGAGAAGGTCGGCGGCGATCCCGACAAGCTGGACTGGGAGGTGTTCCGCGACACGCTGGAGGAGCAGGCGGAACAGGGCGTGGACTACTTCACCATCCATGCCGGCGTGCGCCTGGCGTATGTGCCGCTGACCGCGCGCCGCACCACCGGCATCGTGTCGCGCGGCGGCTCGATCATGGCGCGCTGGTGTCTGGCGCACCACAAGGAGAGCTTCCTGTATGACCATTTCGGCGACATCTGCGACCTGATGCGCAAATACGACGTGTCGTTCTCGCTCGGCGACGGGCTGCGGCCGGGGTCGAACGCGGACGCCAACGACGCGGCGCAGTTCGCCGAACTGGAGACGCTCGGAGAGCTGACCAAGATCGCCTGGGAGCGCGGCTGCCAGGTGATGATCGAAGGCCCCGGCCATGTGCCGATGCACAAGATCAAGGTCAACATGGACAAGCAGTTGCGCGAGTGCGGCGAGGCGCCGTTCTACACGCTGGGGCCGCTCACCACCGACATCGCACCCGGCTACGACCACATCACCTCGGCGATCGGGGCGGCGATGATCGGCTGGTTCGGTACCGCGATGCTCTGCTACGTCACGCCGAAGGAGCATCTCGGCCTGCCCAACCGCGACGACGTGAAGACCGGCGTCATCACCTACCGCATCGCCGCGCACGCGGCGGATCTCGCCAAGGGGCATCCGGCCGCCAAGCTGCACGACGACGCGATTTCCCGCGCGCGGTTCGAGTTCCGCTGGGAGGACCAGTTCAACCTCGGCCTCGATCCCGACACCGCGCGGCTGTTCCATGACGAGACGCTGCCCAAGGAGGCGCACAAGGTCGCGCATTTCTGCTCGATGTGCGGGCCGAAGTTCTGCTCGATGAAGATCTCGCACGACATCCGCGCCGACAGCGAGCGGATGGAGGTCGAGCGGCAGGCCGGCATGGCGGCGATGAGCGAGACGTTTCGCGAGAAGGGATCTTCGTTGTATGTTCCCGAGCCGGCGGACGCGAAGGGTACGTCATGAGCGACGCGGAGAGCCTGCCTGCCTGACCCGCGCGACGCGCTGGACGCCGTCGGCGTGCTGCCGGATGACGAGATCGACCTCGCCGGCGCGGCCCTGCTGCTGGCCCGCATCGACGCGCCGGACGGCGACGCGCGGGCGGTGGGCAGACACCTGAGCACCATCGCCCGCCACGCCGCGGCCAGCCGCGCGGCGGCGGACGACCTGCCCGGACAGGCCGCGTTCCTCGCCCGCCTGCTGGCCGGCCGGCTCGGCTATCGCGGCGACGCCGAGACCTATGACGACCTGGCCAACGCCAATTTGATCCGCGTGGTCGAGCGCCGCCGCGGCCTGCCGGTGGCGCTCGGCATCCTGTGGATGCACGCCGCCCACGCCGCCGGCTGGGATGCCGCCGGGGTGAACCTTCCCGGCCATTTCGTGCTGGCGCTGCGGGCGCCGCGATCCGAGCCGCTGGTGATCGACCCGTTTCGCGAAGGCGCCGTCGCCGACGTCTCCGAGCTGCCGCCGGCGGCGCTGGCGCCGATGCGCAGGCGAGAGGTGCTGCTGCGGCTGCAGAACAACATCCGCCTGCGCCGCCTGCATGTCGACGACTTCGCGGGCGCCGCCGCCTGCACGCGCGACATGCTGCGCGTCGCGCCCGAACTCGGTGGCTCTGTGGATGGAGGCGGCCGCCCTGTACCGCCGGCTCGACGAGATCGGCGCCGCGCTGGAATGCTACGCGCACGTAACCGACCTTGGCGGCGACGGCGAGGCTGGGCGGCAGGCGCGCGCGGCCATCGCGCAGTTGCGCGCCCGGCTGCACTGAGCCATGTGCGCATAGCGTCACGGGACAACGAGCATGGCGGACGGCTTGCGGGTCGCGGTCCAGATGGACCCGATCGACACCATCGGCATCGACGCCGACAGCAGCTTCGCCCTGATGCTGGAGGCGCAGCGCCGCGGCCACTCGCTGTGGCACTACGAGGTGCGCCACCTGTCGCTGCTGCTGGGCGCCCCCCGAGGACAGGCAGGGGGGCAGCGCCTGACGGCGCTGGCGCGGCCGGTGAGCGTGCAGCGGGTGCGCGGCGACCACTACCGCTTCGGCGAGCAGGTGACGCTGGATCTGGCGACGATGGACGTGGTGCTGATGCGGCAGGACCCGCCGTTCGACATGGCCTACATCACCGCGACCCACATGCTCGAGCACATCCATCCGCGCACGCTGGTGGTCAACGACCCGGCGCATGTGCGCAACGCGCCGGAAAAGCTGCTGGTGACGCATTTCCCCGACCTGATGCCGCCGACCCTGGTGACGTGGGACGCCGCCGCCATCCGCGCCTTTCGCGAAGAACACCGCGACATCGTGGTCAAGCCGCTGTTCGGCAACGGCGGCGCCGGGGTATTCCTGATCCGCCAGGACGACCCGAACCTGGCGTCCCTGCTGGAGATGCACTGGGCGCGCACCCGCGAGCCGCTGATGATCCAGCGGTACGAGCCGGCGGTGCGGGTCGGCGACAAGCGCATCATCCTGGTCGACGGCGTGGCGATGGGCGCCATCAACCGCGTGCCGGCGGCCGGCGAGGCGCGCAGCAACATGCATGTCGGCGGCCGGCCGGAAGCCGCCAGGATGACCGCGCGCGACCGCGAAATCTGCGAGCGCATCGGGCCCACGCTGCGCGAGCGCGGCCTGATCTTCGTCGGCATCGACGTGATCGGCGACTGGCTGACCGAGATCAACGTGACCTCGCCCACCGGCTTGCAGGAGGTGGCGCGCTTCGACGGCGTCGATCTGGCGGCGGCGATCTGGGACGCGATCGAGGCCAGGCGGTGATACGTCACGACTCCGCAACCCCGTTCGCGCTACTGTCGCCCGCCAAGCATGGGAAGCCGCCGATGTCGAAGGTTCTGCGCATCCTGCCGCGCGCGGCAGTCCTGGCCGGGCTGGCGCTGCCCCTGGCCTGCGGCGCCGTTCCGGCCCTGGCGCAGACCGCGCCGCCGCTGACCGCCGAACAATCCGCCTCGCTGGATCGGGCCATCCGGCTGTGGACCAACACCCCGGCCGCGTCGGGGGAAAATGGGGGCGCGGGTGCGCCGGCCGACTACACCGTGACGCCGGAGGACGACCATTACCGGCTCGACAAGCCGCTGACCACGCGCCTGCCCGGTGCCCGCGTCCAGGGCGGCGCGCTAAGCGCGGCGGTGCGGCCGCTCGGCGGCGGACGCTGGCAGTTCGACGACGTGAAGATCAGCACCCCGATCACCTTCAGCGTCCCCGCCCGCAAGAAGCCGGGCAGGGTGCGGCTGTTGCTCGACATCAAGGATCAGAACGGGCGGGCGGTGATCGACCCGAGCCTGACCACCCAGTCCACCTTCGATGCCAGCGCCGCCGGCTTCGATGGCACCATGACCGTCCCGGCGCGGGCGACCCGCACGCCCGCCGCGCCGGACGATCATGCGACCCCGGACAATTCTCCAAACCCAGGCAATTCTCCGGCCACGGCGGCGCCGGCGCCAGTTTCGACGACGTTTCGCGGCGGCGCGATCACCTCGCACGGCGTCTGGCAGCCTGCCGGGCCGGGGCGGGTGGACCGCACCAGCACGACGACGCTGGACGACCTGGCGGTGGCCATCGCCGGCAAGCAGAAGGTCAGCATCGCCATCCACACCCTGCGCGGCGACATCGCGGCCAGGGGCCTATCGCTGGACCGGCTGGCCGCCGTGACCGCCCTGATGCGCGACAAGCTGCCGGAAGCGGCGCGATCGAAGCCGCCCGCGACCACTTCCCCCACCGCCGACCGGGCGAAACTCACCCCCGAGCAGCGGCAGGTGCTGCACGCGATGCTGAGCGACGTGCGCGACATCGCCGCGTCGCTGGAGGTGGACGCCACGCTCGACGAGGTGGCTTTCTCCGCCGGCGATCATGTCGTGCGTCTGCACAAGGTCGCCGTGACGGAAGGCATCGCCGCGCCCGGGGGGCGCGCTGACATCCACATGCGGATCACCCTGGAGGGGCTGGCCAGCCCCGATATCCCGCCCGCCATCGCGCAAAACTATCTGCCGCACCGCGTGGTGATCGCCCCGCGCGTGTCCGGCATCGACGCGGACGCGCTGTTCGACATGCTGGGCGCGATGATCGACGGCGCCGCGCCGACCCCGCAAGAGACGCGCGCCCGTGCCGCGGCGCTGCTGGGGCACGGGCCGGTCAGCGCCGGCCTGGACGAGCTGGCGTTCGACATCGGCCCGACGCAGGTAAGCGCCACCGGGTCGGTGCAGATCGCCAGCCCGAACCCGAAGAATCTGACCGGCAGCGCCACCATCGAGGCGAAGCACCTGAACGATCTCATCAAGCGCGCCAACACCGACCCGACGCTGCATGAGGCGGCGCCGCTGCTGATCTTCCTGAAAGGCATCGGCGACGAGGACGACACCGGCACCGTGGTCTGGAAAGTCGCCTATGGCGGCGGCAAGGTGCTGGTGAACGGCACTGACCTGTCGCGGCTCATCGCCCACAAATAGCGTGCGTCAATAGCGTGCGTCAGTTCGCTGCAATTACGGTGACGTCCAGCCCGCGCATCGCGGCCGCGGCGTCCATCGCGGCATCGAGCTGAGCCAAGGCGAAGCGCCGCAGCCGGATCTTGCCGAGATCGAGCAGCCCCGCGCCGACCAGCGCGACCAGGCGCGCGGGCACGTCGGGCGGATACATGAAGCAGCCCGCCACCTGCCAATCGTTGCCGAGCATCTCGCCTACCAGCAGCGGCAAGGGCTGCTTCACGCTGCCCATCAGCACCAGCCGGCCGCCGCGGCGCAGGCTGCGCAGGCACGCGAGCGTGGCATCGGCGCTGTCGGCGCGGCCCACGAGATCGAGGGCCGCGTCCACGCGGCCGCCCGCCGCCTCACGCAACGCCGCTGCGTCCTGGGACACGTCGCCGCAGAGCCGCACCGGCACGAGCCGCGGCCCGGCGGTCTCGGCGAGGTCGCGAAGCGCATCCCGGTCGCGCCCCGCGGCGACGACGCGCGCGGCTCCGAGCGCCAGGGCAAGCATCGCGCCGGCCGAACCGAAATAGCCTGTAGCCCCGTTCACGACGACCGTTTCGCCCGCTTGCAGCCGGGCGCGAAGCCAACCCCCGTACGGCACGGCGAACTTGCCGATCGCGGCAAGGCGCTCGGACGGGATCGCGTCCAATGCCGCGGGCAGCGGCGTCACCACGGACGCCGGCATCCGGGCGAACTCGGCCAATGTCCCGTCCGGCCATGCCGCCTGCAACGTCTCGGTCGGCAGGTCGGATTGGCCTTGCAGAGAGGCCGAGGATCGCATCGCGGTCAAGCCGATCAGGATCTGCGCCGGCTCTCCCACACGCTCGTCCGCCACGGCGTGCGGGTCGAGCACGACGCGCATACCCGGCTTCAGATGATGCACTCCGGCCCCGACCGCCTCGATGACGCCGATTCCGCTGGTGCCTGGCGTGAACGGCCGCTTGGGTGTGTCGTAGCCGAGCGAGCCATCCAGCACCTGCCGCAGATAGGACAGCACAGGGACGGCCTGGATGCGGATGAGCGTGCCGCCCGGCCCTGGCTCGGGCGTGGGCAGATCGTGTAGCTCCACCTTGCCGCCTTCGACCGCTCGCCATGCCCGCATGGTGGCCCTCCGTGGATGAACCGAGGGTCTCATCATACTGCATGGCGCGAGACTTGAGGTTCCAGTCCCGGGGCGCCGCTCACTGTGTTCCGGAAACGCGAACGAAACGGCTGGCGATCAACTGGCGCTTGCGCGGGCCGGTCACGCGCCAGACCAGCGTCCAGCGATCCGGCCCGAGCACTCGGTAGCGGCCCTCGTAGCGGTCAGGCGCGCAGTCGTGCCAGACGCGCGCGGCACCCTCGCGCAGATCCAGGAGGTGGAACGGCGTCCCGTCCTCGAAGCTGATTTCCGCCACGCCGGCGCCGCGGAGGCGGAAGACGCAGCGCCGGACCGCCTCGCCCGAGTAGGACCCAATCGCCATCACGCCGCGCTCCTCGAACAACAGCCCCCCGGCGGAGGCGGAGCACCGCGCCACGCCACGCAGCCGCATGGTTCGACCGGGCACGCCGTTCCAGCCCAGCCTCGTCAACCGCCAGGCGCCGAGCAGGAAGTGCCCGAGGTCGGGCACCGGATGGAGGCCATGCGCGCGGCGGCTGGCTTCTGTGGGGTGCGGCGGGTCAAGACTTGCGGCGCCTGGCATCAGGGCGAAAATCGCGCGGGCAATCCGGCCTCGGCAGGCTCGGCGCCGCCGATGTTGGTTTTCGCGCTGAATCGCTGCATTGCAAAGTTGTACCACTCGGAACGGGCGATCGTTCCAACCCTGACCGGCTGGGGCGCCGCGTAGCGCCGTTAGGATCGCGGCAGCGCGGCCTCGTTCGGCGCGTCCGGGTTCTGCGCGCGGTGGCGCAGCAGGTGGTCGGCCAGCACGCAGGCCAGCATCGCCTCGCCTACCGGCACCGCGCGGATGCCGACGCAGGGATCGTGCCGGCCCTTCGTCACCACCTCGACCTCGTGGCCCTGCCGGTCCACCGCCCGCCGCGGCGTCAGGATCGAGCTGGTGGGCTTGACCGCAAATCGCGCCACGACCGGCTGGCCGGAGGAAATCCCGCCCAGGATGCCGCCGGCATGGTTCGAGGCGGAACGTGACGTGGCCATCGCTGCATCCGCATCTCGTCGGCGTTGTCCTCGCCCGACAGCGCGGCCGCGGCAAACCCGTCGCCGATCTCGACCCCTTGACCGCATTGATGCCCATGAGCGCACCCGGCGATCTCGGCGTCCAGCTTGGCGTAGACCGGCGCCCCGAGCCCCGGAGGCACGCCTTCGGCCACCACCTCGATCACCGCGCCGCACGAACTGCCGGCCTTCCGCACCGCGCCGAGATACTCCTCCCAGGCCAGCGCCGCGACCGGATCGGGGCAGAAGAACGGGTTCGCCTCCACCGCCTCCCAGTCCCAGCGCGCGCGGTCGATGCCATGCGGACCCATTTGCACCAGCGCGCCGCGGACCGTCACCGCGCCGGCCCCAGCACCAGCCGCGCCACGGCGCCCGCCGCGACCCGGCACGCCGTCTCGCGCGCCGAGCAGCGGCCGCCGCCGCGCGGGTCGCGGATGCCGTATTTCAGGTGGTAGGTCAGGTCGGCGTGGCCGGGACGGAACTGCTCGGCGATGTTGCTGTAGTCGCGCGATCGCTGGTCGACGTTCTCGATCTGCAAGGCGATCGGCGTGCCCGTGGTCAGCCCCTCATAGGTGCCGGACAGGATGCGCACCGCGTCCGGCTCGGCGCGCTGGGTGGTGAAGCGGGACTGGCCGGGGCGGCGGCGGTCGAGCCAGGGCTGGATATCGGTCTCCGTCAGACGCAATCCCGGCGGGCAGCCATCGACGATGCAGCCGATCGCCGGCCCGTGGCTCTCGCCCCAGGTCGTGACCCGGAACAGGTGGCCGAAGCTGTTATGCGACATACCTACTCGACCGTCGAAATATCCGGCGCGTTCGGGTTCTTCATGCCGACCAGGTGATAGCCGCAATCGACATGATGCACCTCGCCGGTGACGCCGGAGGCCAGGTCGGACAGCAGGTAGAGCGCCGCGCCGCCCACGTCCTCGATGGTGACGTTGCGGTCCAGCGGGGCGTTGTACTGGTTCCAGCGCAGGATGTAGCGGAAATCGCCGATGCCGCTGGCCGCCAGCGTGCGGATCGGGCCGGCACTGATGGCGTTGACCCGCACCCCGTCCGCGCCGAGATCGGCGCCAGATAGCGCACCGAGGCCTCCAGCGCCGCCTTGGCCACGCCCATCACGTTGTAATGCGGCACCACCCGCTCGGCGCCCAGATAGCTCAGCGTCAGCAGGCTGCCGCCCGGCCGCATCATCGCCGCGGCCCGGCGAGCCACCGCGGTGAAGCTGAAGCAGGAGATGTCCAGCGCCTGCAGGAACGCCTCGCGCGGCGTGTCGACGTAGCGGCCGCGCAGGAAGTTCTTGTCGGCGAAGCCGATGGCGTGGACCAGGAAATCCAGCCCGCCCCATTGCCGCTCGATCGTCGCGAACGCCGCATCGATGCTGGCGTCGTCGGCCACGTCGCACGGCGCCAGCAATGTCGAGCCGACGCCGGCCGCCAGCGGGCGCACCCGCCGCTCCAGCGCCTCGCCCTGATAGGTGAACGCCAGTTCGGCGCCCTGGGCCGCGCAGGCGGCGGCGATGCCCCAGGCCAGCGAGCGGTCGTTGGCGACACCCATCACCAGGCCGCGCTTGCCCGCCATCAGGTTCCGGCCACGGGAGTGGCCGGCGCCGGGGCATCCGCCATCGGGTTATCGGCCGCCCGGTTATCCGCCGTTGGGGCCGCTTCGGCGGACTGCGGCATCGGTTCGCCTTCGGGCATTCGCGGCATCCTGCAACTGTAGCGGCGCGTCCTGGCATACTCGCCGCCAAGCCGGCAAGATAGGGCGAAGCACGAGGGGCGCATCCGATGCCGGACCACTTGCCGCCGCCGCTTCAGGTGGCGCTGGACGCCGATCCGTTCGCGCTGCTGCGCGACTGGCTGGCCGAGGCGGCCGGCACCGAGCCGAACGACCCCAACGCCATGTCGCTGGCCACCGTGGATGCCGAGGGCCGCCCGTCCTCGCGCATGGTGCTGCTGAAGGGGCTGGATCGCGGTCTGTGCTTCTACACCAACAAGCAGAGCCGCAAGGGGAGCGAGCTGGCCGCCAACCGCCACGCCGCCCTGCTGTTCCACTGGAAGTCGCTGCGCCGGCAGGTGCGCGCCGAGGGCATGGTCGAAGACGTGACCGACGCCGAGGCGGACGCCTATTTCGCCAGCCGCGCCCGCGTCTCCCGGCTGGGCGCGGCCGCCTCGGACCAGTCGCGGCCGCTGTCGTCGACCGCGCCGAGCTGGAGCGCCGGGTGGCGGCACTGGACGCGCGCTATCCCGGCGACGCGGTGCCCCGCCCGCCGCACTGGTCGGGCTATCGGCTGTTGCCGGATCGGTTCGAGTTCTGGCAGGACATGCCGTACCGCCTGCACGACCGCACCGTGTTCGTCCGCGGGCGCGCCGGGGCGTTGGGCGCGCGGAGAAGCTGTTTCCATAGCGACAGGAGGCCCGCGCCATGCCGATCCGCAAAGTGCTGCTGCCGCTGACCGGCACCGAGGCCGGCGCCGGCCGCGCTGGCCGACCGCCTGGATGGTGGCGCAGGCGTTCCGCTGCGCATCTCGCCTGCATCCACGTGCGCCTGGACAGCCGCGACGTCGCGCCGCTGGCCGGCGAGGGCCTGTCCGGGGCGATGATCGAGGAGATGATGTCGGCCAGCGAGAGCGAGAGCGGCCTGCGCGCCGCCGCTGCCGGGGCGCTGTTCGACCGCTTCGTGGCCGCCCACGACATCCCGGCCGGCCCGAGCGACGCGCGAGGCTCCGGCGGCCACCGCCAGCTTCGTCTCGATGGTCGGGCGCGAGGACGACACGGTCGCGCAGCTCGCGCGGCTGGCCGACCTCACGGTGGTGCCGCATCCCGAGGCGGACGAGGATTTGTCGTCCTCGGACGCGCTGCATGCGGTGCTGTTCGACAGCGGCCGGCCGGTGCTGATCGCGCCGCTGATCGCGCCTGCGAGCCTGGGCGCGCGGGTCGCGGTGGCCTGGAACGGCACGGCGGAGTCGACCGCCGCGCTGATGGCCGGGCTGCCTTCCTGCAACGGGCCGCCTCGGTGCGCATCCTGGCCTCGGACGAATACTATCGGCGCGGTCCGCAGGCGCCGGCGCTGGCCGAGTATCTGGCGCTGCACGGGGTGGCCGCCGAGATCGGCCGGTTCCGCTCGATCGACCGCGACGTGGGCGCGGGCCTGCTGGCCGCGGCACGCGAGTTCGACGCCGACCTGCTGACGATGGGCGCCTATTCGCACAGCCGCATCCGCCAGTTGATCCTGGGCGGCGTCACGCGGCACGTGCTGGAACACGCGACCCTGCCGGTGCTGATGAACCGCTGAGCCATGTTCGGCGTCGCCGACCCGGCCGTGGCGGCGGCGGTGCGGGCCTACGTGAAGCTGATGCGCGCCCGCGCCAGCGTGGTGGCCCGCGTCGAGAAGCGGCTGGCCAGCCAGGGGCTGACGCTGACGCAGCTTGGCGTGCTGGAGGTGATCCTGCACAAGGGCCCGCGGAGCCACCGCGAACTCGGCCGCAAGGTGCTGACCAGCCCTGGCAATCTTACCGACGTGGTGGACAAGCTGAGCGCGCGCGGCCTGGTGCTGCGGGTGCGCGACGAGGCGGACCGGCGGCTGGTGCGCGTGGCGCTGACCCAGGCGGGACGCGCGCTGATCGAGACGGTGTTTCCGGCGCACGCGACCGACATCGCCGCCGCGATGGGCGGCCTGGACCGGACCGAGCTCGGCGAACTCGACCGCCTGCTGCGCAAGCTTGGCCGGATTGCGCAAGGCGGGGTTGCGCAAGATGGGCTTGCCGCCGTCGGCGAGCGGTCCCAACTCCACCGCGAACCGTTCGATATCGAACGACCTCAAGGACAGGAGAGCGACCAATGATCGAGGTGCGACCCTTCGCCAAGCTGGGCGGCTTCCGCAACGCGTGGCTGAACGCGCGTCATCACTTCAGCTTCGGCGGCTATCACGACCCGCAACGCATGGGCGTCGGCGGCCTGCGCGTCTGGAACGACGACGAGATCGCCCCAGGGCAGGGGTTCGACCCACACCCGCACCGCGACATGGAGATCATCACCTATGTGCGCGAGGGGGCGATCACCCACCGCGACAGCCTCGGCAACGAGGGCCGCACCGAGGCGGGCGACGTGCAGGTGATGCACGCGGGCACCGGCATCGTCCATGCCGAGCAGAATCTGGAGTCGACGCCCACTCGGCTGTTCCAGATCTGGGTGCAGCCGAGCCGCCGCGGCGTGGCTCCCGGCTGGGGCGCGAGGCAGTTTCCCCGCGAAGCCGAGGACGCGCTGACCGTGCTGGCCGACGGCCGCGACGGCGCCGATGGCACGGCCCTGCCGCTGTATGCCGACGCGGCGGTGCTGGCCGGGCGGCTGCGCGCCGGCGGCCGCGTGCGCCACGCGCTAGGGGCGGGCCGGCTCGCGTATCTGGTGCCGGCGACGGGTGCCGTGGTGGTGAACGGGGTCGCGGTGAGCACTCGCGACGGCGCCGTCGCCAGCGGCGAGGCGGCGCTGGAGATCGTGGCGACCGAGGATTCCGAGCTGGTGCTGGTCGACGTGACTGGCTGATCCGCGCAAATGATGCGGCGATTTGCGCGATCCGGGGGTTGGCGCGCGTGGGCGGTCGGGGGTATCCGCTCACGGGCGCACCAGCAACGGGCGCATCCACCAGGAGAGAGCAAGCGACGATGCCGGGCTACAAGGACAACAAGTTCAGCGAACGGCTGAGCGCGTCCGCGAACGCCAAGAAGGCGGCGCTCGAGAAGTTTCGCGCCCGTCCGGCGGCGGATGATCCGGCGGTGCTGGCACGCCAGGCCGAGCAACTGGCGCTGGCCGAGGCCCGCGCGGTCCGCGCCGCCGAGCGCCAGCGCCAGCGCGAGGCCCAGGCGGCGCAGAAGGCAGTGGAGGAGGCCGGCGCGCCAGGTCGAGCTGGCCCGGCAGGCCGAGGAGCAGCGGCAGCGCGACGTCGAGGCGGCGGCGCGGGCGCAGGCGCTGAAGGCCGAGCAGCAGGCCGCCCGCGACGCCCGCTACGCCGCCCGCAAGGCGCGCCGCCGCTGAGGCGGGACAGAGTTTTGCGAGCGACGATGGCGGATTGCATCCGCCCTACGTGGTGCGCGGCGTCCACCGGGTCGGCGTCGAACGCGGCACGTCTACTGCGTGAACCGCGCCGGCGCGCTGAGCGCCGCGGCCAGCATCGCTTGCAGCGCCACGTTGATCGAGGCCGGATCGGTCGCCTGGAACGAGAACGCGGGCGATGAGGCGCAGGCCTGCAGGTCGGCGAACAGATTGGCCACGAACGGCTTGACGTTGCTGTCGTAGAAGGCGTTCGCGGTCGGCACGTAGGGCGGGTCCAGCGGGATGTACTGCGTGTACAAAGTCAGGATCTGGATGCCCTTGGCCTTCAGCGCGGCGCATTGCGCCGGGTTGAGCGCCGCGATCACGCGGGCGCCGTTGGCGGCGTAGTAGTCGGCCACGCCGTCGGTGACGATGAACAGATAGCGGCGCGGCAGCGACGGGGTGGATCCGTCGCCGGCGACCGGGATCGCCGCGGCCGCCGAGGCCAGCGCCAGCGGGATGTTGGTGTCGGCGTCGTTGCCGGCGGTCGTCACCGGCACCGTCATCCCCAGCGCGGCCAGCGCCGCGTCGGACAGGTCGGTGCTGCTCGGGTACAGCGTGTTGAACGTGGCGTTGAAGCTGTACAGGCCCACCGAGAACTGCGCCGAGGCAGGCGACAGGCTGATGGTCTGGATGACGTTCTGCACCGCCTGGCTCAGCACGTCGATGCGCAGCGGCACGCCGTTCGATTTCGCGAGACCGTAAAAATCGTTGTTGTTGGCGGCGAAATGGCAGCCGAAGGCGCAGTTCTGTCCCTGGCCCCACGCCGCGAACAGCGGGCTGGCGCGCACTAGCACACCGAGGCGCGCCATGTCCGGCTGCGACGCGGCGATCGCCATCGACGAACTGTCGTCGAGCAGGAACTCGATGTCGAAGAACGGGCTGTTGGTGCGGCTGATGGTCGCCGTGCCGGCGGCCGACAAGGTAGGGAAGCCGAACAAGGTCGCGAACCGCGTCTTGTAGCTGGCGATGTAGCTGACAACGGCGGTGACGGTGCCGCCGCTGCGGGTGACGCCGACGCTGACCGAGCCCAGCGTCACGTTGGGCATCTTGCTGGCCTGCGCGTTGAACCGCTTGACGCCGGCCAGTTGCGCCGCCTGGAAGGTGGTGCCCGGGTTGGCGGCAAAGTCGTTGGCGCCGGTCATCACGCCGGTCAGCGCCGCGGCGTCGGCGGCCAGGTCGAGCTGCGAGCGCGTCCAGACCGTCGAGCCGACATCGACCGCGAGTGCCACGAAGCCCAGCACCGGCACGATGGTAAGCGCGAACAGCACGGCCATCGCCGCCCGGCGATCGCGCACGCGCCGCCACGGTCGGCACAGTCGCGCCAGGTGGTTCATCTGGTGCAGCTCATCCGGTATAGCCGGGGCATTGCGCCTGCGCGGCCTGCGGGCCGGTCAGGCGGACCCATTGCGCATCGCTGCCGGTGCGCATGGCCAGGTACGCCGTCTCCATGAACACCAGCCCGGCGCCGAACACCTGCGTGAACATCGGCGTGAAGTCGTAGGTCACGTCCACCACCAGCAGCGGCGAGGCGGTGAACGCATCCAGCGGCAGCGTGCCGACCGATGACGGCGTGCCGTCCGGCACTTCGGCAAGCTGGCCGCACGGCCGTTTCACGGCGATCCCTTGTAGTGCCAGGCTCCAGGCGGTGTTGGCGACATAGGTGCAGCCGGCCGTGCAGCCGGGGACCGTCGGCGCCATCACCACGCTGGAGATGGTCACGCCGAACGCCGAGGCCGGTCCGTGCGCCAGCGCCGGAATGACCGCGAACACCGCGGTGCTGGCCGTGCTTGCCTGATCCGTGCTCAGCACGTTGGTGTTGTTCGGCGTGGCGGCATAGGTGGTGGCGATGCGCGCGGTGGCCGCCGCCGCCGCCGAAAGCTGCCACCAGGCGATGACCGCGTTGGTGGTGTCGTACAGCCCCATCACCAGGACGATCAGCACCGGCGCCAGCAGCCCGAACTCCAGCGCCGCGACCCCGCTGCGGTCGGCGACGCCGCGCCGGATGCTTCTGGCTCTGGGACGTGGGCGTGTTCGTACCATTTCGTATCAATATTCGTTCTGATACGGGTAGCCGGCGTTCACGAACGCGCCGGTGAAGCTGCCTGATCCGCCGCCCGGCAGCGGCCAGGTCAAGGCGGGCAGCGTGTACTGCGCGCGCAGCAGCATCAGGCTGCCGCCCTGCCCCGGGGTGAACGGCGGCGGGCCCGTGCCGATCGCCGAGGTGTTGCTGTAGTCGGACACGGGCTGCAACGACAGCACGACGTTGCTGCAAGCCAGGAACGGCGACAGCAGCGGACAGAACGACACCGCCTGGAAATGCTGCACGCTGGCCGAGCGGGTTTGCGTGCTGTCCACCGCCAGCAGGCGCGCGGCGCGGCTGCTGGCATAGTCCAGCGCCACCTGCACGTACAGGCGAAACGCCAGCGAGATCACGAACAGCAGCAGGCCGAAGAACGCCAGGCCGGTGATGGCGAACTCCAGGGCCACCACGCCGCGCCGGTCGCGGCACCAGATGCCGGCCAAGATGCGGGGCCAGATGTCGGGCCGGTCGCGCCAGATGCGTGGCCTCCGCTGCGCCAACAAGCTGCAATCCCCGCTCGAGGCCGGCGAACGCGGGCCGGCCGTCGGGGTATAGCCGCCAAGGATGAAGCAAGGTTGAACGCGGGAGGCGGTCAGGCGCGGGCGGCGTCAGCCTTCAGCACTTCGCCGGCCAGGTACAGGCTGCCGCAGATCAGCACCCGCCCCGGCGCGCCGGCGCGCGGCACCCGCGCCAGCGCCGCGCGCACGGTGGGGCCGGCCACGGCGATGCCGGCGCTGGCGGCGACGATGGCCGCCACCGACAGCGCCAAATGCTGCGCGGGCTCGGCCACGGCGAACACATGGTCCGCCAGCGGCAGCAGCGGCCGCAGGAACGCGGCCGCGTCCTTGGTCTGCTTCATGCCGACCAGCAGCACGATCGGTCGATCGCCCCACTCCGCCAGATGGCGGGCCAGCACCACGCTCGCTCCGGCATTGTGGCCGCCGTCCAGCCACAGCTCCCAGCCCGGCGGCAGCAGTGCCGCGAGCCGGCCGTCCAGCCGTTGCAGGCGCGCGGGCCAGCGCGCGCCGGCGATGCCCTCGGCGATGGCGCCTGCGTGCGGCGCCAGGCCCGAGGCCCGCAGGGCCGCGATGGCGATGCCGGCATTGTCGTGCTGGTGCAGCCCGGGCAGCGCCGGCGCCGGCAGGTCCAGCGTGCCGTCCGCATCGGCGTAGCGCAGCCCGGCGCCGCGCGGCGCGATGGTCCAGTCGCGGTCGCGCTCATGCAGGCGCGAGCCGGCCCGCGCCGCCGCGTGGCGCAGCACCGCCGCGACTTCGGGGCACTGCGCGCCGGTGACGCTGGGCGCGCCCGGCTTGATGATGCCCGCCTTCTCGGTCGCGATCGCCCTCAGCGTGTCGCCGAGGAACTCGCGGTGGTCCATCGAGATGGCGGTGATCGCCGCGGCCGCCGGCCTGGCCACGACGTTGGTTGCGTCCAGCCTGCCGCCGAGCCCGACCTCCAGCACGCACAGATCGGCCGGCGCGCGCGCGAACAGCAGCAGCGCCGCCGCCGTGATGATCTCGAACACGGTGATGGGCGCGCCATCGTTGACCCGTTCCAGATCGGCCAGCGTGTCGGCCAGGGTGGCGTCGTCGACCAGGGAGCCGGCCACGCGGATGCGCTCGTTGAACGACACCAGATGCGGCGAGGTGAACACGTGGACGCGACGCCCGGCCGCCTCGCCGATGGCGCGCAGAAAGGCGCAGGTGCTGCCCTTGCCGTTGGTGCCGGCGACATGGATCACCGGCGGCAGGCGTCGTTCGGGATTGCCGACGCGATCGAGCAGGCGTTGCAGGCGATCCAGGCTGAGGTCGATCAGCCGCGGGTGCAATCCGTGCAGGCGCGCCACGATCGCGTCGAACCGGCCGCCCGCCGGCGCGTCGCTCATGGTCCGGCGTGTCTCATGGCGGCAGGATCAGGCCTCCGCCCCAACCTGCGCGATCCCAGCCTGCGCGACATCCCCGCCTGCGCCATCCCCGCCTGCGCCGTATCAGCCGGCGCGATCTCCGGCCTCGCCGGTGTCGCGGCGGCACAGCAGGCGCAGGACGCGGCCGAGCGTGGCGGCGAGTTCGGTGCGCTGCACCACCATGTCGACGATGCCGTGCTCGTGCAGGTATTCGGCGCGCTGGAACCCTTCCGGCAGGGTCTCGCGCACCGTCTCCTTGATGACCCGCGCGCCGGCGAAACCGATCAGCGCGCCCGGCTCGGCGATGTGGATGTCGCCAAGCATGGCGAAGCTGGCGGTGGTCCCGCCGGTGGTGGGGTCGGTCAGCACCACGATGAAGGGCAGGCCGGCCTGCTTGACCAGGCGGGTGGCGATGATCGAGCGCGGCATCTGCATCAGGCTGACCGCGCCCTCCTGCATCCGCGCGCCGCCCGAGGCGGTGAACACCACCAGCGCCGCCTGTTGCAGCACCGCCAGGCGGGCGGCGGCGACCAGGCCCTCGCCCACCGCCGCACCCATCGAGCCGGCCATGAAATCGAACTCCATCACCGCGACCACGGCGGGCACCGTGCCGATGGTGCCGTGCGCGACCATCAGCGCGTCGTCGGTATGGCTCTTGTCGCGCGCGGCGCGCAGGCGATCCACGTAACGCTGGCTGTCGCGGAAGCGCAGCGGGTCGGCGGGCACTTTCGGCAGCTCGATGCGGGTGCTGGCGCCGCCGTCGAAGGTCCAGGCGAGGCGCTCGGCGCCGCCGGCGCGCATGTGATAGCCGCAATGGGTGCAGACCTTGAGGTTCTTCTCGAGTTCCGTGTGGAACATCATCTGCTGGCATTGCGGGCACTGCACCCACAGGTTTTCCGGCACGTCGCGCCGCCCCAGCAGGGTGCGGATGCGCGGGCGGACGTATTCGGTGAGCCAGCTCATGCGGCGCGGCTCCGGTCGGCGCGCACACCGTCGGCCAGGGCGCGCACCTGCGCCAGCACGCGCGCCACGGTGTCGGGACCGGCGCGGCCCTGCGCATCGAGGCTGGCAGCCAGCGTCTCGATCAGCGCGGAGGCGACCACCGCGGCGTCGGCGATGGCGGTCGCCTCGGCGGCCTGCGCGGGCGTGCGGACGCCGAAGCCGATGGCGATGGGCAGATCCGTCGCCGCGCGCACGCGCGGAATGGCGGCGCGCAGATCGGCGGCAGAGGCGCTGCGCGTGCCGGTGATGCCGGTGATCGAGACGTAATAGACGAACCCCGAGCTGCCGGCGAGCACATGGCGCAGCCGCGCGTCGTCGGTGGTGGGCGCCACCAGGCGGATGATGTCCAGCGCGTTCGCCGCCGCGTGGCCGGCGAGCAGGTCGGCTTCCTCGCTGGGCAGGTCGACCACGATCAGCCCGTCGACGCCCGCGCCCGCCGCGTCGCGGCAGAACTTTTCCGGGCCGTACGACAGGATCGGATTGAGGTAGCCCATCAGCACGATCGGCGTCGCGTCGTCGGCGGCGCGGAACGCGCGCACCATGTCCAGCGCCGCGCCCAGCGTGGCGCCGGCGGCGAGCGCGCGCTGGCTGGCGCGCTGGATGATCGGACCATCCGCCATCGGATCGGTGAACGGGCAGCCGATCTCGATCAGGTCCGCCCCCGCGCCCGGCATCGCGCGCAGCAGCGCCATCGAGGTGTCGCGATCCGGATCCCAGGCTTCGAGGAACGGGATCAGCGCGCCGCGTCCCATCGCCCGCAGGTGCGCGAAGCGGGCGGCAATGCGGCTCACAACGTGCCCCCCCTCACAACGATACTCCGAGCGCATCGGCGACGGTGAAGATGTCCTTGTCGCCGCGGCCGCACAGATTCATCAGGATGATGCTGTCGGCCGGCATGGCGGGCGCGATCTTGGCGACATGCGCCAGCGCGTGCGCCGGTTCCAGCGCCGGGATGATGCCCTCCGTTTGCGTGCAGAGCTGAAATGCGTCCAGCGCCTCGGCATCGGTGGCAGCGACGTATTCGACGCGCGCGATCTCATGCAGCCAGGAGTGTTCCGGGCCGATGCCGGGATAGTCCAGCCCGGCGCTGATGCTGTGCGCCTCGGATATCTGTCCGTGCTCGTCTTGCAGCAGATAGGTGTGGTTGCCGTGCAGCACGCCCGGTCGGCCGCGCGACAGGCTGGCGGCGTGGTGCGGCGTGTCCAGCCCGTGCCCGGCGGCCTCGACGCCGATCAGGCGCACCGAGGCGTCGTCGAGGAACGGGTGGAACAGGCCCATCGCGTTGCTGCCGCCGCCGATGCAGGCCACCGCGATGTCGGGCAGGCGGCCCTCGGCCTCGTGCATCTGGCGCTTCGCTTCCTCGCCGATGACGGATTGGAAATCGCGCACCATCATCGGGTACGGATGCGGACCGGCGACGGTGCCGATCAGGTAGTAGGTGTCGGAGACGTGGGCGACCCAGTCGCGCAGCGCCTCGTTCATAGCGTCCTTCAGCGTGCCGGCGCCGGAGGTGACGGATTTGACCTCGGCGCCCAGCAGCTTCATGCGGAACACGTTGGGCTTTTGCCGCTCCACGTCGACCGCGCCCATGTAGACGGTGCAGGGCAGGCCGAACAGCGCGCAGACGGTGGCGGTGGCCACACCGTGCTGGCCGGCGCCGGTCTCGGCGATGATGCGAGTCTTGCCCATGCGTCGCGCGAGCAGGATTTGCCCCATGCACGAATTGATCTTGTGCGCGCCGGTGTGGTTCAGCTCGTCGCGCTTGAAGTAGACTTTCGCGCCGCCGAGTTTGCGGGTCAGCCGCTCGGCGAACCACAGCGGGCTGGGACGGCCCACGTAGTCGCGCAGGTAGCGGTCGAGTTCGGGCTGGAACGCGGGGTCCGCCTGCGCCGCGCGATAGGCCTGCTCGACCTCCAGGATCAGCGGCATCAGGGTTTCGGCCACGAACCGGCCGCCAAAGGCACCGAACCGGCCGCGTGCGTCCGGACCGCTGCGAAAGCTGTTGAGGCCGTGCGGAAGGGGTGCGTTCAAGGCGGATCTCCGGGCAGGCCCGGGTGTTTAGCGCAGGGCGGGGCGGAGGTCACGGGGTAGCGGCAAGACGCCGAGCGGCACGGTCCGTTTAAGCCGGCGCTGCCAGCAGCAGGCGATTGACCGACTGTAGCCGGGCGGACGTCTCCGCCCAGGCACGGCGGAACGCCGCGTCCGGCGTCCCGCGCCCGGCAAGTTCGGCGGCGATCCCGTCCACGCCGCGCACCCCGTCCACCAGGCGCAGGATGGCCGGCGCCAGTGGCGGCAGGGCGATCGTGGCGGTCAGCGCCTCGCAGGCGAACGGCAGCATCCCGTCCGGGCGGATCGAGGCAGCCAGCGCCTCCCCGGTGCCCTCGCGCACCGCCGGCACGGCGCCCGGCGCGGCATAATCCGGCTCGGACTGCGCGCTCGGCCGCGCGCACGCAATAGACGACATGCGTGCTCATGGTGCCCGACAGCGCCTCGGCCAACGCGGCGCGGGCGATGGGATCGAGCGCCGCCGCGCGCGCCCGCAGTTTCGGGTCCGGCAGGTACAGGTCCGGGTCGTAGCGCGCCGGCTCCATCAGGCAGGTGGCGGCAAGGCCGGCGTCGGCCAGCAGCGCCAGGAAGCGGTCGATCGTGAACGCCCGGTCGCGCGGGTTGAGCAGCAGGTCGAACAGCCCCGCATCGCCGCCCGCCAGATGGTCCGTCACCGAGCGGTTGTGCCGCAGCCAGGCGCCGTCCGGCAAATGCCGCAGCACGCGACGCGCCACGTCCAGCCGCGCGGCCGGCGGCTCGGCCTCGGGGGCCAGCAACCGCAGCGCGTCCTGCAGCATGTAGACGCCGGTGCGGCCATGCGGCGCATAGACCATCAGGCCCATCCCCCCGCCCGGCGCCAGCACCGCACGCAGCGCGGCAAGGCCCGCCGCCGGGTCGGGCAGGTGGTGCAGCACGCCACAGCAGTCGATGTAGTCGAACGGCGCCAGGCCCATCCCCGCCAGGTCGAGCAGCGAGCCGTGCAGCCAGTCCACGTTGCCCAGCCCGCGCGCCTCCACCCGCGCCCGCGCGATCGCGGCCGCGGCGCGCGAGCGGTCCAGGTAGGCGACGCGGCCGGGCCGGCCCTCGCGCGCCATCTGCGTGGCCAGCATCACCACCGCGTCGCCGGTGCCGCCGCCGGCCACCAGCGCGCGCAACGGGCGCGCTCGCGGACGCCGCGCCGCGAACACCCAATGGTCGATCTCGCGCAGATGGCTCGGGCTGCCGATCAGCAGCCGCCTGGCCTCGTCGCGCGGGTCG
Source organism: uncultured Pseudomonadota bacterium (assembly GCA_963758455.1). Classification (GTDB taxonomy): domain Bacteria; phylum Pseudomonadota; class Alphaproteobacteria; order Acetobacterales; family Acetobacteraceae; genus CAVRQM01. The sequence goes on from CAVWVK010000002.1 coordinate 412,732, forward strand.
CGCTTCGGATATGGGTATGCCTCATACTGATCGGCGAGGCGGTCGTCCTGCGGGTCGGTCGGCACGGGCGGGCACCATCGGCTTCGGGGTGGCCTGGGCGGTGTAGGCCGGCGCGCTTGTTCGCGCACCTGTCCCCCCGTATCTCTGCCGCCATGCACCTCCCCTCATGCCTGCTGCTGCTCTCGGCCTGCCTGCTGGCCACGCCGGCCTTGTCCCCCTCGGCCGTGGCGCAATCGAAGAAGCCCGCGGCGGCCCCGCGCCACGCGCCGCTGCCCACCGGCCCGCACGCCATCGGCTATTTCGAGGACTGGGTCGCGGCCATCCACCGCGAGGCCGGGCAGGCGGTGTGCTATGCCTTCACCCGCGCCGCCAGCTCGGCCCCCGCCGTCGCCGGGCGCGGCGACGTGGTGCTGACGGTGGCCGAGCGGCCGGGCGGCGGGCGCGACGTGGTGGCGATCAGCGCCGGCTTCGCCTATTCGCGCAACGCCGCCGTCGCGGTTTCCGTCGAGCCGGCCGGCCCGGCACCGTTCCGCGCGGAGTTCTACACCACGCAGCGGTCCGGCTTCGCGCGCGACGGCCGCGCGGCGGTGGCCGCGTTCGAGAAAGGGCGGCAGGTGGTGGCGCGCTCGCCCGGCCCGGACAGCCGGGTGGTGTCGGATCATTTCAGCCTGCGCGGCTTCTCGGCCGCCCACGCGGCGATCGAAAAGGCTTGCCCGCCCGGCAAGGCCGCGTCGTGAGCGCCGCCATAAATCTCGGCGCGGCCGGGCTGAGCGAGGCCGAGCGCGCCCGCATCCTGGCCAAGACGGCGCGCTTCGATCCGCCGCCGCCGGTGCTGCCCGACGGCAGGCGCGAACTGATCGGCCTGTCGCGCGAAGACCTCGCGGCGGCGCTGGCGCTGATCGGCGAGAAGGCATTCCGCGCCAAACAGCTTTGGCATTGGATCTATCATCAGGGCGCCACCGATTTCACGCGCATGTCCAGCATCGCCAAGCCGTTGCAGGCCCGGCTCGCCGAGCATTTCGTGATCGGCCGACCGCAAGCCGCGACGGTGCAGACCAGCGCGGATGCCACCCGCAAGTGGCTGTTCCGCTTCCGTGACGGGCAGGAGGCCGAGACGGTCTACATCCCCGATCCGGTGGAGGATCGCGGCGCGCTGTGCATATCGAGCCAGGTGGGCTGCACGCTGTCCTGCCGCTTCTGCCACACCGGCACGCAGGCGCTGGTGCGCAACCTGGGGGCGGCGGAGATCGTGGGGCAGTTCATGGCGGCGCGCGACGCCTATGGCGAGTGGCCCAGCCCCAAGGGCGAGACGCCGCGGCTGCTGTCGACGATCGTGCTGATGGGCATGGGCGAGCCGCTGTACAACTATGAGAACGTGGCGCGCGCCATGACCGTCGTGATGGACAACGAGGGCATCGGCCTGTCGCGCCGGCGCATCACGCTGTCGACCTCCGGCGTGGTGCCGATGATGGACCGCGCCGGCGCCGAGCTGGGGGTGAACCTCGCGGTCTCGTTGCACGCGGTGCGCGACGAGCTGCGCGACGAGCTGGTGCCGCTGAACCGAAAGTATCCGATCGCCGAGCTGATCGCCGCCTGCCGCCGCTATCCCGGCGCATCCAATGCGCGGCGCATCACCTTCGAATACGTGATGCTGAAAGGGGTCAACGACAGCGAGGCCGACGCAAGCGAACTGGTGCGGCTGATCGCCGGCATTCCCGCGAAGGTCAACCTGATCCCGTTCAACCCCTGGCCCGGCAGCGCCTTCGAGACCAGCACGCCGGCCGCCATCGAGCGGTTCGCGCGCATCGTGATGGATGCCGGCTTCGCGTCCCCGGTGCGGATGCCGCGCGGCCGTGACATCCTGGCCGCCTGCGGACAGTTGCGCACCGAGGGCCAGCGCGCGCGGACCGCCGGCTGAAGCGGGGCCGAACAATCGGGGCTGAAGGCTGCGCCAGCATGGAGCGGCGGTGGACCAGAACGACGATGAACTGAGGCGGCTGCGCGAGGAGAATGCCAGGCTGGCGGCGCTGCTGGCTGGCCGGCGGCCCGAGGACGCGGCGGCTGAGGCGGCGCACGCGGCGCTGCGCGCCAGCGAGCGGCGGCTGCGCGACACCCTGGAGAGCATCGATTCCGGCTTCCTGATGGTCGATCGCGCCTGGTCGGTGATCGACTTGAACCTGCGCGCCGCGCAAATGGACGGCCGCCCTGCCGCGCGGCTGATCGGGCGTCCGCTGTTCGCGCTGTGGCCCGAGGCGGCGGGCGCTGAAATCGAGGCGGCCCTGCGCGGCGCGATGGACAGCCGCCAGCCGGCCCATTTGCGGCACCGCCGCGCGGGCGCCGGCCGCGACCGCTGGATCGACCTGGGGATATTCCCCTCCGCGCAGGGCCTGACGCTGTTCTTTCGCGACATCACCGAACAGGAGGAGGCGCGCCGGCGGGGGCGCCAGGCCGAGATCAGCGCGCGGCTGGCGGTCGAGGCGGCGCGCCTGGGCACCTGGAGCTATGACCCGCGCAGCGGCGCGCTGGCCTGGAACGAGCGGCACATGGCGATGTTCGGCCTGCCGTCCGGGGCGCCGATCGACTATCCGACCAAGTTCGCCCGCATTCATCCCGACGACCGGGCACGCATCGAGGCGGCGGTGCAGGCGGCGCTCGACCCCGCCGGCACCGGCGAGGTCGCGGAGGAATACCGCACCATCGACCCGGCCGACGGGCGCGAACGCTGGCTCGCGGCGATGGGCCAGGCGCAGTTCGAGGACGGCGTCTGCACGCGCTTCGATGGCGTGGTGCAGGACATCACCGAACGCCGGCGCGCGGCCGCCGCACTGGCCGAGAGCGAGCAGCGGTTCCGCGTCATCGCCGAGGCGGCACTCGGGATCGTGTTCGTGACCGACGGCGCGGGGATGAATACCTACACCAATCCGCAATACTCGGCCTTCACGGGACTGCCGCCGGCCGCCCTCCTGGGCGACGGCTGGCTCGTCACGGTTCCCGCCGAGGACCGCGCGCGCGCCGGCGTCGTGTGGCGGGAGGCGGTGCGGTCGGGCGGCAGCTACCAGATCGAGCATCGGTTCCGCCGCCATGACGGCGCCTATCGCTGGTTCCTGTGCCGCGCCGTGCCGATGCGCGAGACGGACTCGCCGGATCGGCCGGAGGGGCGCATCGCGCAGTGGGTCGGCACCTGCACGGACATCCAGGATTCTGATCGAGGCGCGGCAGGTCGTGGCGCGCGACCGCGACGCGCTGGAGCAGCTCGTGGCCGAACGCACCGCGGCGCTGCGCGCGACCGTGGCGCGGCTGCGCGACGAGGAGGCGCGGATGCGCGCCCTGTTCCGCCAGTCCAGCGAATGCCTGTTCCTGCTGCGCGTCGAGCCGGGACGGGGCCCGGTGTTCCTGGACGTGAACGCGCCGGCCGAGGCGGTGCTGGGACGGCCGCGCGCCGAAGTGGCGGGACTGACGCCGCGCGAGCTGGCGGGCGACGGTCCGGACGCCGACGACACCGAAGCCAATTTGCAGGCGGCGCTGCGGCCCGGCGCCGGGCCGCAGCGCTACGTCGCGCAGCGGCGCTATGGCGGCGAGACGCGGGTGCTCGATGCCGTGGCGGTGGCGCTGGACGGCCCCGAGGGGGAGCGGCTGATCCTGATTACGGCGCGCGACATCACCGAGCAGCGGGCGCTGGAGGAGGCGTTGCGGCAGAGCCACAAGATGGAGGCGATCGGCCAGTTGACCGGCGGCATCGCGCACGACTTCAACAACCTGCTCGCCGGCATCGGCGGCAGCCTGGAGATGATGCGCCAGCACGCGGCGCGTGGCCGGCTGGGCGACATCGACCGCTATGCGGCGGCCGCGCTGGACTCGGTGCGCCGCGGCGCCTCGCTCACGCACCGCCTGCTGGCGTTCGGCCGCCGCCAGGCGCTCGATCCCAGAGCCGCCGACCTCAATCGGCTGGTGGCCGGCATGGACGAGCTGATCCGGCGCACGGCGGGGCCGGCGATCGGGGTCGAGACGGTGCTGGCGGCCGACCTGTGGCCGGTCCGCTGCGATGCCAACCAGCTTGAGAGCGCGCTGCTGAACCTGTGCCTGAATGCGCGCGACGCCATGCCGGGCGGCGGGACGCTGCGGGTCGAGACCGCCAACGCCGTGTTCGGCGCCTCGGACGGGCCGGCGGCGGACCGGCGCCTCGGCGACGCGGTCGCGATCACCGTGTCTGATACCGGCGCGGGGATGGAGCCGGAGGTGGCGGCGCGCGCGTTCGAGCCGTTCTTCACCACCAAGCCGTTGGGTCAGGGCACCGGCCTGGGCCTGTCGATGCTGTACGGCTTCGCACGCCAGTCCGGCGGCCAGGTGTCGCTGCGCAGCCAAATCGGATGCGGCACCGCGGTGCGCATCGAGCTGCCCCGCCATCGCGGCGAACTGCCCGAGATCGAGCCGGCGCCTCCCGCCCGGCCGCCGGCGGCGGCGTCGCCGGGCGGACAGGCGATCCTGCTGGTGGAAGACGAGGCGCTGGTGCGCGAGCTGGCCGCGGAGGCGCTGAGCGATCTCGGCTACCGCATCCTGGAAGCCGGCGACGCAGGTGCCGCGATGCGGATCCTGCAGGACGGCACGGCCGTGGATCTGCTGCTGACGGATGTCGGGCTGCCGGGCATGAACGGCCGCCAGCTCGCCGCGGCGGCACGCGAGCGGCGGCCCGGCCTGAAGGTGCTGTTCATCACCGGCTACGCCCACGACGCCGGCGGCGAGGCCGGCCTGGTCGGGCCGGGCATGGCGCTCCTGGGCAAGCCGTTCGCGCTCGACGCGCTGGCCAGGAAGGTCGAGGCGGTGCTGGCGGGCTGAGCCGCGCCAAGCAAGTCCGGCCGGCCTTGCGGCTCGCCCCGGGCTGTTCTCTGCTGGGTTGGCGGACCAAGGGAGAACGGGCGTGGCGGATGCAATCGGATCGCCCATCGGAGCAGCGGCACCGTCTGGCCCGACCTCGGCACAGAAGCACGTGGTCGCCGCCGCCTTTCTGGGTTGGATGCTCGACGCCTTCGATTTTTTCATCATGGTGTTCGTGATCGGCGACGTGGCCGCGGCGTTCGGCACCGATCGGCCGACCGTCGGCTGGGCGATCACCCTGACGCTGCTGATGCGCGCGGTGGGCGCTTTCGTGTTCGGCCGCATCGCTGACCGTTTCGGCCGCCGCCCCACGCTGATCGCCGACGTGCTGCTGTATTCGGCGCTGGAACTGGCGACCGGCTTTGCCTGGTCGCTGACCTCGTTCCTGGTGCTGCGCGCGTTGTTCGGCATAGCGATGGGCGGCGAGTGGGGCATCGGCGCCTCGCTGACGATGGAAAGCATCCCGGCGCGCTGGCGCGGGCGGGTGTCCGGCCTGCTGCAAGCGGGCTACCCGACCGGCTACCTGTTGGCCAGCCTGGTGTACTGGCTGGCGCACGGGCCGCTCGGCTGGCGTGGGATGTTCATGCTGGGCGCGGCACCGGCGCTGCTGGTGCTGTATATCCGCCGCAACGTGCCCGAAAGCCCGGACTGGGCCAGCCGGCAGCATGCGCCGCGCCCCGATCTGCTGGCGGTGCTGCGCCGGCATGTGCCGCTGGCGATCTATGCGGTCGCCATGATGACCGCGTTCAACTTCTACAGCCACGGCACGCAGGATCTGTACGTCACCTTCCTGCAGAAGGAGCATCATTTCTCCGCCGGCACCGTCACCGCCATCGCCGTGACCTACAACATCGGCGCCATTCTGGGCGGCCTCGGCTTCGGCACGCTGTCGCAGCATATCGGCCGCCGGCGAGCGATCGTGATCGCGGCGGTGTTATCGCTGCCGGTGATCCCGCTCTGGGCGTTCTCGCAAACCGCGGTGCTGCTGGCACTTGGCGCATTCCTGATGCAGGTCTGCGTCCAGGGCGCCTGGGGCGTGGTCCCGGCACACCTGAACGAGCTGTCGCCGCCGGAAATCCGCGGCACGTTCCCTGGTTTCACCTACCAGCTCGGCAATTTCATTGCCGCCTCGAACGTGCCGATCCAGTTCGCCATCGCCGGCGCCACCGGCGGCAGGCTCACCTGGGGGCTGGCCATCGTCGCCGGCGTGGTCGCCGTGGTGATCGCCCTGCTGGTGGGCTTCGGACGCGAGGCGCGCGAGGCGCGGATGGGCCACGAACGCGCCGCGGCCGCCGCCGAATAGCCGCGCGTCAGCCGCTCAACGCGCGCAACAGCGCCGGGGGCAGCGTCGCGCGCGTGACCATCCAGTGCCCCCCGCGCAGCTCCATGCGCAACTCGACCGGCGCGGGCCAGCGGCCGCGCCGGGGCATCAGGTCGACCGTGAACGAGGTGGGGCTGGTGAAAAAGGCCCACGTCACCCGCAGCGGGCTCTCGCCCGCCACGCGGCCGCCGCGACTTCGCGCCGGCCTCGTGATCCGCGCGCACCAGCGTCGCCGGCGTGACCAGGGCATCGACGGCGTTGCCGGCGATGCCGCGCGCGAAGGAAAAGCCGAACGGCGGCAACTGCTTGGGGTCGGCGTGCGACGGCTCCGCATTGGCCGGCGGCGCCAGCAGGGAGGCGGGCCGCACCGTGGCCGCCCGCGTGGGGGCGGCCACCGCCGGCGGGTCGAACACGGTGTCGCAGATGTCCTCCTTGATCCCCTCGCGCACCTGGCCCCAGTCCACCAGGGTCGCCAGTTCGCCAGCATTGCCGCGCCGCGCCGCGCCGCGCAGCCGGTACAGCGTGGCGTAGGGGTACGCCCCGTACAGAGCGGCCAGCGACAGCAGGGCGGCCAGGCTGACGGCGTGGCGGCGTGCGCGCATCGAAATCTCCGAGCCGGTCGGTCGGCTGACACAACCACCGAAGGCACTTACCTTCAACGCCGCCATGCCGGCCGGGTTCGGGTTTGCCGGCCGGCGTGTCGCTTGCGCAGCGCGCGGCGCGCGCCTACGCACCCGGCTTTGGCAACGAGGGGCGATCATGGCCGCGAAGGACGTGAAAAAGGTGGTGCTGGCCTATTCCGGCGGGCTGGACACCAGCGTGATCCTGCGCTGGTTGCAGACCACCTATCGCTGCGAGGTCGTGACGTTCACCGCCGATCTCGGCCAGGGCGAGGAACTGGCGCCGGCGCGGCGCAAGGCCGAACTGTTCGGCGTCAAGGAAATCTTCGTCGACGATCTGCGCGAAACGTTCGTGCGCGACTTCGTGTTCCCGATGTTCCGCGCCAACGCGCTGTACGAGGGGCAGTACCTGCTGGGCACCTCGATCGCCCGGCCGCTGATCGCGCAGCGGCAGATCGAGATCGCCGAGCAGGTAGGGGCGGACGCGGTGGCGCACGGGGCCACCGGCAAGGGCAACGACCAGGTGCGGTTCGAGTTGTCGTATTACGCGCTGAACCCCGACATACGGGTGATCGCGCCGTGGCGCGAATGGGCGCTGACCAGCCGCACGCGCCTGCTGGAGTTCGCCGAGCAGAACCAGATTCCGATCGCGCGCGACAAGCGCGGCGAGGCACCGTTCTCGGTGGACGCGAACCTGCTGCACTCCTCGTCCGAGGGGAAGATCCTTGAAGACCCGGCGATCGAGGCGGACGAGATGGTGTACCAGCGCACCATCCGCCCCGAGGACGCGCCGGACTCGGCCACCTTGATCTCGGTGGATTTCGAGCGCGGCGACGCGGTGGCAATCGACGGCGTGGCGCTGTCGCCGGCGTCGCTGCTGACGCGGCTGAACGCGCTGGGCCACGACAACGGCATCGGCCGGCTGGATCTGGTGGAGAACCGTTTCGTCGGCATGAAGTCGCGCGGCGTGTACGAGACGCCCGGAGGCACCATCCTGCTGGCCGCGCATCGCGGCATCGAGAGCATCACGCTGGATCGCGAGGCGGCGCACCTGAAGGACGCGCTGATGCCGCGCTATGCCGAGCTGATCTACAACGGATTGTGGTTCAGCCCGGAGCGGCGGATGCTGCAGGCGGCGATCGACGCCAGCCAGAACAGTGTTTCGGGCCGGGTGCGGCTGAAGCTGTACAAGGGCAACGTCTCGGTGATCGGCCGCGAGAGTCCGCACAGCCTGTATTCCACGCGCGTGGTGACGTTCGAGGACGACCAGGGCGCGTACGACCAGGTGGACGCGCAAGGGTTCATCAAGCTGAACGCGCTGCGGCTGCGGCTGGGGGCGATGGCAGGGCGGAGGGGCGGAGCACTGTGAGCCTTGGCAAGGAGTGAAGGTTTTTGCCGACAGTCCTTCGCCGTGATGGCTTTCGCGTCTATTTCTATAGCCACGAGCCGGGCGAGCCGCCCCACGTGCATCTCGACCGAGGGGGCGCCTCCGCGAAGGTCTGGGTCGAGTCAGTCACGCTCGCCGGCAATGCGGGCTTCTCCGCGCGGGAACTTGGCGAGATATTGCGGCTGGTGCGCGCGCACCAACGCCAGCTTTTGGAGGCTTGGCATGGCTTTTTCGGCACAGGCGGAGACCGCTGATATCCGGGTCCGAGACGTTTCGGTGAGCGAGGACGAACTGTCGGTGGTGTTGATGGACGGACGCACGATCACCGTGCCCCTGGCGTGGTATCCGCGGCTCGCCAACGCGACGGCGGCGCAGCGATCCCGCTGGGAGATCGCGGGCGGCGGTTTCGGCATACACTGGCCCGAAATCGACGAGGATCTGAGCACCGAGGGATTGCTCCGCGGCATCCCGGCACCGCGCGGGTCAGAGGCGCGGCGTTCGCCGCTCGCGGACACGACATAGTCCGGCTCTCGCGGGCATCGTAGCAATCGCGCGCCTCACGACGCATCGTGACCGCCGCCACCGCCTTCCTGCTCGCCTTCCCGGCGCTGCTGTCGATCGTCAACCCGCTGGGCATGGCGTTCATCGTCGAGGATCTGCTGCGCGACCTGGACCGCGCCGCGCGGGCCAGCGTGGTGCGGCGCGTCGGGCTGTACGCGCTGTGCGTCATGCTGGGCGCGCTGTGGTTCGGGGCGGCGGTGCTCAGCTTCTTCGGCGTCTCGATCGAGGCGCTGCGGCTGGGCGGCGGCCTGGTGGTGGTGCTGTCTTCGCTGGAACTGCTGCTGCGCCCGGAGGTGAAGGAGGCGCGCAAGCAGGAGCAGGCCGAGGACACCGCGCGCCCGGCGCTGGACCGCGCGTTCTTTCCCATCACCATGCCGCTGACGACCGGGCCGGGCACCATCGCGGTGACCGTGGCCCTCGGCGCCGAGCGGCCCGAGCTGTGGCGGCCGCGACTGATCTTCTACGCCGGCGTGTCGGCCGCGGCGCTGGCGATGGCGGCCCTGATCTGGTTCACCTACTGGTCGGCGGACTGGCTGGCGCGCCTGCTGTCGGCATCGGCGCAGCGCATCATCTCGCGCCTGGCTGCGTTCCTGCTGCTGTGCATCGGCGTGCAGATCATGATTTCCGGGGCGGAGGGTGTCGCCGCGATCATCCAGGCCCATCTCAGCGGCTCGACAACAGCGGGAGCAATGCCATGAAAGCGACGTGGAACGGCGCGGTGATCGCCGAGAGCGAGGATATCGTCACCGTCGAAGGCAATCCGTATTTCCCGGCCAGTTCGCTCAAGCGCGACCATGTGCGGCCGAGCAGTCATACCAGCGTCTGTCCGTGGAAGGGCACTGCCAGCTACTACTCGCTGGAGGTGGACGGGAAGACCAACCCCGACGCGGTGTGGTACTATCCTGAGCCGAAGCCGGCGGCCGCGGAAATCCGCGACCGGGTGGCGTTCTGGAAAGGCGTCCGGGTGACGCCGTAGCAGGCGGGAGCGGACATGGCGGACGGGCAGCGTTTCACGGGGCGGGTCGCGGTCGTAACCGGCGGCGCCTCGGGCATCGGGGCGGCGGTGGCGGCACGGCTGGCCGCCGAAGGGGCGCGGGTCTCGGTGTGGGACGCAAGCCCGGCGGCGGGCGCGGCCCACGCGCAACGGCTCGACCTGGCCGACGCCGACGCGGTGCAGCGCGCTGCCGACGCGACCGCGCGCGCGCTGGGCGGCATCCACATCCTGATCGCCTCGGCCGGCATCACCGGGCCGAACACGACCACCTGGGAGTATCCGATCGCCGACTGGCGGCGGGTGATGGATGTCAACGTCAACGCGGTGTTCTACTGCTGCCGCGCCGTGGTGGCGCATATGCAGGCGGCGGGCTACGGGCGCATCGTCAACATCGCCTCGATCGCCGGCAAGGAGGGCAACCCGAACGCATCCGCCTATTCGACCAGCAAGGCGGCGGTGATCGGGCTGACCAAGTCGCTCGGCAAGGAGCTGGCGAAGACCGAGATCCGGGTGAACTGCGTCACCCCGGCGGCGGTGCGCACGCCGATCTTCGACCAGATGAGCCAGACGCATATCGACTTCATGCTGAGCAAGATCCCGATCGGACGGTTCGGCACGACCGACGAGATCGCAGCACTGGTGTGCTGGCTGGCCAGCGCCGAGGCGTCGTTTTCCACCGGCGCGGTGTTCGACTGCTCGGGCGGCCGCGCAACCTACTGACCGGCCTCGCAAACCCGTTTCGGCCCCGGACGTTGTAGCCTCGCGCCGCGCCTATCCGCGGCCTCATCGAAGGAGACGTGCATGTGGACCATCCTGCTGATCGTGCTGATTATCCTGGCTTTGGGCGGGTTCGGGCATACCGGCTACCGGCGCGGCTGGTACGGCGGCTATAACCAGGGCGTCCCCGCCGGCGGTGGCTGGTTCGGCGGTGGCCTGGGGCTGGTGCTGCTGATTATCGTGCTGTTCCTGCTGTTCGCCGGCGGCGGCCACTATTTCGGCACCACCGCCCACCCCTGAGGCAGCGCGGCCCTGACATGGCGCTTGGCAGGTCGCCGCCCGGTCGGTTAGCCTGATCCCAACAAATTGGTCAGGCCAATCGGGCCGGCCCTGGGGGAGGTTCGGACGATGCCGCAACTGACGCGACGGGCGGCGACGCTGCTGGGGGCGGCCGCGGGGGCAACGCTGCTGTCCGGGCGGCGCGCGAGGGCGGAATCCTTCCACGGCTTCGATCCGGCCAATTTCGACGGCTCGATGCTGCCCGCCGACGCATTGCAGGCGATGGTGCGCGACGCCGCCGCCGTGACGAAGCCGCATAACGGCCACCAGTTCGTCATCGGCTTTGCCAATCTGGCGCGCGATGTGGCGTTCTGCGTCAAGGTCGAGGATGGCATCAAGCAGAACGCGGTGGCCGCCGGCGTGGCGTTGGTGGTGGCCGACAATCACCTGGATGGTGCGACCGCCCTGGCCAACGCCGAGAGCTTTCTGCGCCGCGAGGTGGATTACGTCATCGAGTTCCAGACCGACGCCGCGTTCGGCGCCACCATCATGGCCAAGATGAACGACGCCAACACCAAGGTCGTGGCGATCGACATTCCGATGCCGGGAGCGACGTTCTTCGGCGTCAACAACCCGCGCGCCGGCTTCATGGGCGGGGCGTACCTGGCGCAGGCGGCGACCGCGAAGTTCGGCGCGGGCCGGGTGCGCGGCGGCTATCTGGTGATCGGCGAGCTGCCGCAATCGGGCGCCATCCCGGCGATGCGCACCGGCGGCGAGGAGGCGGGGTTCCGCCGTTCCGTGCCGGGGTTCGACGCGGCGCACGTCATCAAGTTCGACAGCAAGAACACGTTGCAGGAGAGCTTTTCGCAGATGTCCAACGTGGTCGGCCGCATTCCGCCGGGGGCGGCGATGATGCTGACCGGGATCAACGACCAGGTGGCGCTCGGGATGCTGCGGGCGGCCAAGCAGGCCGGGCGCGGCGCGGACGCGATCGCGGTCGGCATGGGCGCCGACGAGACCGAGGCGCTGGCGCACGAGGACGGGTTCGTGGCCTCGGTGGGCTCGTTCCCGGAGCGTTACGGCAACTACCTCATTCCGATCGCGCTGATGCAGCTTGCAGGCAAGCCGGTGCCCCCGGCGGTGCTGGTGCATCATGTGATGGTGACGAAGGGCAACGTCTGCAAATACTACCCGAAGCAGCCATGCGCCACGGATCAGGGCGTGGCCTTCACCTTTCCGGAAGCCGCGTTCAAGACCTATCTGGCGGAACTGCGGCAGTCGCCGGACCTGAAGGATTTCACCAATTTGATTCCGACGGACTGAGGACGCGCCGCGCATGACACCGCCGCGCCTCTCCATGCGGGACATCCGCAAGTCCTTCGGGGGCGTCGTGGTGCTGGACGGCGTTGATCTGACGGTCGAGCGCGGCGAGGTGGTCGCCCTGCTCGGCGCGAACGGCGCCGGCAAGTCCACGCTGATGAAGGTGCTCACCGGCCTGTATGCGCGCGAAGCCGGCCACGTCGCCATCGACGGCGTGGCGGTCGATTTCGCGGCGCCCGCCGAGGCGATCGCCGCCGGAGTGCGCCTGCTGCCGCAGGAGATTTCGGTGCTGCCGGACATGAGCGTGGCCGAAAACATCTTTCTGCCCGATCTGCCGATGCGCAGGCGCCTCGGGTTCAGCACGGTCGATCGTGCCGCGATGGCGCGGCGGGCGCGCGCGCTGCTGGACCCGCTCGGGTTCGGCGCCATCGCGCCGGACACGCCGATGAAGCGCCTGTCGGTGGCCGAGCAGCGCATCGTCGAGATCGCCCGCGCCCTGGCTGGCGACGCGCGCGTGCTGGTGATGGACGAACCGACCGCGGCACTCACCGAACAGGAGGCGCGGCTGATCTTTCGCATCATCCGCCGGCTGACCGCGCAAGGCGTGTCCGTGGTCTACATCTCGCATTACTTGCGGGAAGTGTTCGACATCGCCGACCGCATCGTGGTGCTGCGCGACGGCCGCAACGCCGGCGCGTTCGCCGCGGCGTCATCGAGCCAGGCCGAGATCCTGGCCGCCATGCTGGGCGGCGCGATGGGCGAGCTGTACGAGACCGGGCCCGCGCAGGCGCGCGGCGAAACCGTGCTGGAGGTGGAGCATCTGTCGATTGCCGGCGCACTGGACGACGTGGCGCTCAGCGTCGCGGCCGGCGAGATCGTCGGCGTGTTCGGACTGGTCGGCTCCGGCGTCGAGGTGCTGGGCCGGGCGCTGTACGGCGGCGCCGGCGCGCATCGCGGCGCGCGGATGACGCTGGGCGGACGCGCGTACCGGCCGCGCTCGCCGCGCGCGGGGCTTGACGCCGGCATCGGCTTCGTCGCCGCCGAGCGCAAGCGGCAAGGCATCATCGCCGAGCTGACGGTGCGCGAGAACATCTGCCTGCCGTTCCAGGAACGCTACGAGCGCGGCCCGTTCGTCTCGCGCGCGGCCGAGGCCGCGCAGGCGCGGCACTGGATCGCGGCACTCGGCATCCGAGCCCGCGGGCCGGAGCAGAAGCTGCGCACGCTGTCTGGCGGCAACCAGCAGAAGGTCTGCATCGCGCGCTGGCTGGTGGACGGGATGCGGCTGCTGGTCATGGAGGAGCCGACGCGCGGCGTGGACGTCGGCGCGCGGCGGGAGATCTACCGGCAGATGCGCGCGCTGGCCGCGCGCGGCTTCGCGGTGCTGGTGCTGTCCTCGGACGTCGAGGAGGTGGCCGGCATCAGCGACCGCGCGCTGGTGCTCGACCGCGGCCGCGTGGCGCGCCGGTTCGACGGCCGCGCCAGCGCCGCCGAGCTGATGGCCGCGACCACCAGCGATCCGGCGTTCGCGGCATGACCGTCGCCGCCCAATCGGGCACCGCCGCGCCGCCGCGCCGCCGCGCGGCCGCGCTGCTCGGGCGGTCGTGGGCCGGGGTGGCGCTGCTGCTGGCGTTCTACGTGCTGCTGCTGATCGGCTTTTCGGTGCTGTCGCCGTATTTCCTCAATCTGCGCAACATGCTGTCGATCGGCGGCAACGTCGCGTTCATCGGGCTGATGGCCGCGACCGGCACGCCGCTCATCATCGCCGGCGGCCTGGATCTGTCGGTGGCCGCGATCGCCGGGCTGGTCGGCGTGCTGGTGGCGCTGCTGCACGCGGATGGACTGCACGTCTGGCTCGCCTGCCTGGCGGCGGCCCTCGTCGCGGCGGCGATCGGGCTCGCGAACGGATTGCTGACGACGCGGCTGCGGCTCAATCCACTGATCGTGACGCTCGGCATGATGAGCGTAGTGTCGGGCGTGGCATTGGTGCTGACCGGCGGCCTGACGCGGCCGCTGATGGTGCCCGGCTTCAACTGGGTCGGCGGCGGCCGGCTGTTCGGCGTGCCGGTGCCGCTGCTGCTGATGCTGGCGACGTTCGTGGTGCTGTGGCTGGTGCTGACGCGCACCAAGTTCGGCCGCTACGTGCACGCCTCGGGTGGCAACCCCGAAGCCGCGCGGCTGATCGGCGTGCCCGTGGAGCGCACGGTGGTGGCGCTGTATGTGCTCTCGGCGCTGTCGGGTGCGGTCGCCGGCATCGTGCTCGCGGCCATGCTGGGCGCGGCCGCGCCGAACGCCGCGGAGAGCCATTTGCTGACGGTGATCGCGGCGATCATCCTTGGCGGCACCAGCCTGTATGGCGGTCGCGGCAGCGTGTGGGGCACCATCGTCGCGGTGCTGATCCTCGGCACCTTGGCCAACGGGCTGACCTTGCTGGACGTGTCGAGCTTCTGGCAGGACGTCACGCGCGGCCTGGTGCTGATCGCAGCCGTCAGCCTCGATCAGGTGCGCACCCGCGCGGTGGGGGACTGAGCATGGCCGAGGTCGCGGATTTCGCGCCTCTCGAACGCAGTTCGGTCGCCGAGCAGGTGGCGAAAAAACTGTTCGACATGGTGCGCGTGCGCAACCTGAAGCCGGGCGACCAGTTGCCGCCGGAGCGTGAGCTGGCGGCGATGCTGCAAGTCAGCCGCCCCAGCGTGCGCGAAGCCCTGCGCGGCTTGCAGATCCTGGGAATGCTGAAGGCGCGCCAAGGCGGCGGCGTCTACGTCGCCTCGCTCGACGCGGCCGACCTGCTGGCGCCGCTGACCTTCCTGATTACGCTGAACGAGGACAACGTCGGCGCCCTGCACGAGGCGCGCGTGCTGGTCGACGGCGGCATCGCGGCGAGCGCCGCCGCGCTGATCGACGAGGCCGACCTCGCACGGCTGGAGCGGATGCTGCTGGTGCAGCGCGACCTGCTGCGCGATCCGCTCGGGTTCCGGGTGTCGGACCTGGAGTTTCACGGCACCATCAGCGAGGCGACCGGCAACCCGTTCCTGGTGCGCGTCTCGCACGCGCTGTATGTCATGGGCGTCGAGTACCGCCGTGTCGCCTCGGAGAGCGTCGGCGTGCTGGCGTGCTCGCTGGGCGATCACGAGCGCATCGTGCAGGCCTTGCGCGCGCGCGACGCGGCGGCGGCGCGCGCGGCGATGGCGGCGCATCTTGGCAACGTGCATCGCTCCACCGTCGATGCGATGGCCGCGGCGCCATGACCGCGCGCATCGGCATCATCGGCGCCGGCTGGTGGGCGGCGGTGAACCATATCCCGCTGTTGCGGGCCAACCCGGATTGCGAGGTGGTCGCGGCGTGCCGGCTGGGCGAGGCCGAACGCGCTGAATTGCAGCGCGCGTTCGCCATCCCGCATGTGTTCGAGGATTACCGGGGCATGCTGACGGCGATCCCGCTGGACGGGATCGTGGTGTCCTCGCCGCATGTGCTGCACCACGAGCACGCGACGGCGGCGCTGGCGGCGGGCTGCCATGTGCTGGTGGAAAAGCCGATGACCACCAATGCCGCCGACGCGCGCGACCTGGTGGCGGCCGCCGCGCGGGCCGGGCGGGAATTGCTGGTGGCGTATGGCTGGAACTTTCGCCCGTTCACCGAGCAGGCGCGGGCCCTGGTCTGCGGCGGCGCGATCGGGCGCGTCGAGCATGTCGTGCTGACGATGGCCACGCCGCTTGCGGATCTGTTCGCCGGCGAGCCGATGCGCGAGACCGAGGGCGCGCTGTTCCGCCCGCCGCCGTCCACCTGGGCCGACCCGGCCCGCGCCGGCGGCTACGGCTGGGGCCAGCTCGTCCACGCGCTCGGCCTGCTGTTCCGCGTCACCGATCTGGCACCCGAACAGGTGTTTGCAATGGTCGGAAAATCACCGGCCGGAGTGGACTACTACGATGCCGCGGCCCTGCGCTTCGCGGGCGGCGCCACGGCCGCGGTGTCGGGTGCCGCGACGGTGCCCAAGCATTGCGGCTTTCAGCTCGAATTGCGCCTGTTCGGCGCCGAGGGGATGCTGCTGCTGGACACCGAACGCGCACGCCTGGAAGTACGGCGGCGCGACGCCAACGACAGCGTGGTGGCGCTCGCGGCGGCCGACACCGCCTATGAATGCGACGGACCGTTGCGCGCGCTGGTCGATGCGTGCCTCGGCCGGACGGTGTGCAATTCGGCGCCGGGCATCGTCGGGCAGCGCGCGGTGGAGGTGCTCGATGCGCTGTACCGCTCGGCACAGTCGGGGCGGATGGAAGGGGTGTGACGATGCGGATCTCGCTTGCCTCATGGTCGTTGCGCGCCTGCACGCTGGCCGAGGCGGTGGGCATCGCACGCGCGCTCGGCATCGAGGCTTTGGATCTCGGCTATTTTTACGGCCCCGCGCTGGAGCGCGCGGCGCTGCTGGCCGATCCGGAGCGGATGGCGGCCGAGGTGGCGGCGCTCGGCATCACGGTGCCCTGCCTCTATCACCTGTTCGGCGCGACGCTGGCCGACCGCAACCTCGCCGATCCGGCGCATCTGGAGGCCAACCGCACCGATTTCGTCCGCGTGGCGAGATTCTGCCGCGCAGCCGGCATCGGCACCGTGTTCGTGCTGCCGGGCGTGTGCAATCCCGGCCAGGGCCGTGCCGAGGCGTTGGCGCAATCGGCCGCCAGCCTGCGCGCGCTGCTGCCGCTGGCCGCCGATGCCGGAGTCACGCTGACGGTCGAGCCGCATGTCCACTCGTTCCTGGAAAGCCCCGCGCTTGGTGCTGGAGCTTCTGGAACGTGCGCCGGGGCTGCGGTTGACGCTGGACTACGCGCATTTCGTCTGCCTCGGCTGGCGGCAGGACGAGATCGACGCGCTGGCGCCGCACGCGGCCCACGTGCATCTGCGCCAGGCTCGGCCGGGCGTGCTGCAAGCCAAGGCCGCGCAAGGCACCATCAACATCGCCGCCCAGCTCGCGACCTTGCGCGATCGCGGGTTCGGCGGATATCTGGCGCTGGAATACGTGCATCAGGACTACATGGACACGCTGTACGACGACGTGCTGACTGAGACGATCGCCATGCGTGACACCGTACGGGAGTGGTCGCGATGAGCCATCACGCCTGGGTGCTGGAGGTGCGGCCCGGCTACGAGGAGGAATACAAGCGCCGGCACGACGAAATCTGGCCGGAGATGCTGGAGGCGCTGCGGGCTTCCGGCATCCGCAACTACTCCATCTTCCGGCTTGGCCTGACCTTGATCGGCACGTTCGAGACCGACGACCTGGACCGCACTATCGCGATTCTGCGCGATGATCCGGTGAATGCGCGCTGGGCCGCGTACATGGCCCCGGTGATGAAGGTCGAGATCGACCCGCGCCGCGGCTTTCCGTTCCTGCTGCCGTTGCAATGGCATATGGACTGACCGCGTCGCCGCATCGACAGAGCGCCGGCATCCGCCCGCCGCTACGTGGTTTCCTTGCCCATCGGTCGCCCGAAGGCGTTTTCCGCGTGACGGTTTTCGTCGGTGACGCCGGCGATCGGCGAAGCGAACGACGCTGTCGCCGCCAGCATCCGCAGCGCCGCCGCGAACGTCGCGTCCGCATCCAGCGCCGTCGTGTCCAGACGCATCGCATCTGTCGCGGGCAGCAGCCGCGCCGCGTCGCGCTCGTCGCGCGCCCGCACTTCGGCCGTGACCGCCGCCTCGTCAGCCGCGACGCCGGACGCCGCCAATTCCAGCCAGCGCCGATGGCCACGCGCCTCGGCGCTTGCCGTCACCCAGAACTTCGCGTCCGCATCGGGAAAGATCACCGTGCCGATGTCGCGCCCGTCCAGCACCGCGCCGCCGGGCCGGCGGCCGAACGCCCGTTGAAACTCCAGCAGCGCCGCGCGCACGCCGGGAATTGCCGCGACCGACGCCGCCGCTTCGTCCGCCGCCGGGCCGCGCAGATCGGCGCGCGCCAGATCCGCCGGGATCAGCGCCCGTGCCGCCGCCTCGGCCAATTCCGGGTCGCGCGGCGCGCTGCCCGCATCCAGCAGCAGGCGTCCCACGGCGCGATACAGCAGCCCGGTGTCCAGGTGCGGCAGCCCAAAATGCGCCGCCAATCGGCGCGCCAACGTGCCCTTGCCGGCCGCCGCCGGGCCGTCGATTGCGATAATCAACGGGCTGCTCCCGCGGCCCTTGGCGCGACAATCATCGCAGCGCCGGCTCGGCATCCCCCAGCAGCCCGTTCAGCAGGGCCGCAAACCCCGGAAAGCTGGTCTCGATGAAGCTCGCATCGTCCACCCGCACCGGCGCGCTCGCGGCCAGGCCGAGCACCAGCGCGCTCATCGCCAGCCGGTGATCCATGTGCGTGGCCACCAGCCCGCCCCCCGGCGGCGGCCGGCCGGCGCCATGCACGACCAGATCGTCTCCCTCGATCTCGGCTCGCGCGCCGCAGGCGGCCAGCAGGGCGGCGGTGGCGGCGAGACGATCGCTCTCCTTGACCCGCAACTCGTGCAGGCCGCGCATCCGGGTCACGCCCGCGGCGCACGCGGCCGCGACCGCCAGCACCGGGTATTCGTCGATCATGCTGGGCGCGCGCGCCGCCGGAACGTCGACGCCGCGCAGCGCCGAATGGCGCACCACCAGGTCGCCCACCTTCTCGCCGCCCTCGACCCGCTCGGCCTCGATAGCGAGGTCGGCGCCCATCTCGCGCAGGGTCTCGACCAGGCCGGTGCGCAGCGGAT
This sequence comes from uncultured Pseudomonadota bacterium, assembly GCA_963758455.1. GTDB lineage: Bacteria > Pseudomonadota > Alphaproteobacteria > Acetobacterales > Acetobacteraceae > CAVRQM01. The sequence continues at coordinate 431,516 of CAVWVK010000002.1, forward strand.
TCAGCCCGACGCCCTCGATGCGCAGCACCGATCCCTCCACCAGCAGGGCGGCCACCAGCGGGAACGCCGCCGAGGACGGGTCGCCGGGCACCACCACGTCGCGCGCCCGCAGCTCGGGCTGGCCGACCAGGCGCACGACGCGCCCGGCGCCCCCATGCGCCAGCTCGACGAACACCTCCGCACCGAAATGACGCAGCATGTTCTCGCTGTGGTCGCGCGTCGCCGCCGGCTCCTCGACCCGCGTCACGCCGGGCGCGTTCAGGCCGCATAGCAACACCGCGCTCTTGACCTGCGCGGAGGCCACCGGCAGCACATAGTCCAGCGGCAGCGCGTCGCGCGCGCCCTCGACGGCCAGCGGCAGCCGGCCGCCGTCGCGCGACGAAAACCGCGCGCCGCAGGCGGCCAGCGGATCGGTCACGCGGCGCATCGGCCGGCGGCGCAGGCTGGCGTCGCCGGTCAGCACCGAGAAGAACGGATGGCTGGCCAGGATGCCGGCCAGCAGCCGCGCCGCCGTGCCGGAATTGCCCATGTCCAGCACGTCCGCCGGCTCCGCCAGGCCGCCGACGCCGCGACCCGCCACCCGCCACGCGGTATCGCCCTCGCGCACCACCAGGCAGCCAAGGGCGCGCATGGCGGCCGCGGTGCGCAGCACGTCCTCGCCTTCCAGCAGACCGGAAATCCGCGTCTCGCCCACCGCGAGGCCCGCGAACATCAGCGCGCGATGCGAGATCGACTTGTCGCCCGGCACCCGGATCGCGCCGCGCAACGGGGCGGCGGGGCGATGGGCGGCAAGCGGGCGGGGCGTGTATGCGTCCATCGCCGCGCCTTAGCACGGGGCGCCCCGTTTGACAGCGGGCCGGTTCGACAGCGGCGCACGGTTTGACACCAGCGCATGACGGTGGCATGGCCCCCGCCCTTCGGACGCGCGCGGCCACGCGGCGCCCCCTCTCCTCATTCCGAGGTTTTCCGTCATGGCGAAGCCCGAACTCGGCACCAAGCGCGTTTGCGTCTCCTGCGGCGCGAAGTTCTATGACCTCACCCGCCAACCGGCGGTCTGCCCGAAATGCGGGACGGAGCAGCCGGTCGAGCAGCCGCGGATGCGCCGGGCCGGGGGCAACGTGGTCGAGGAGAAGCGTCGCGCCAAGGTGATCCCGGTGCCTGGCCTCGAGGAGCCGGACGTGGAAGTGGAGCCGGCCGCCGAGGAAGAGGAGGAAGACGTGCTGGAGGACACCGCCGATCTGGGCGACGACGCCGAGATCGTCGAGGTCGAGCCGGAAGCGGGCGAGGAGGAACGCTGACGGCAAGGAACGCTGACCAGCCGCCGCGTCAGCGCGCGTCGGCGAGGTAGGCCTTGAGACCGTCGGCCAGATGGTCGAACGCGCGGCGGACCCGAACGCTGGCGCGCAGATCCTCGTGCATGACCAGCCACGTCTCCAGCGGCACCGCGAAAGCGTCCGGCAGGACGCGCACCAGGTCGGGATCGCGCCGGGCGATGCCGATCTGGCAGGCGCCGATGCCGTAGCCGGCGCGCAGCGCGGCGAGCTGGGCGAGGTCGCTGTCGGTGCGCAGGGAAAACATCTCGCGCCGCAGCCGGATTCCGGACTCAGCGATGGCCGCGACCGGCACCGGATCGCGATCGAAGCCGATCATCCGCAAGCCGGCCAGATCGGCCAGGCCGCGCGGCGGCGCGACGGCCGCAAGGTAGCGCCGGTGCGCATACAGGCCGATCACCGCCTCCCCCAGCCGCCGCGCCACCAAGCCGGTCTGGGTGGGGCGCACCATGCGCACCGCGATGTCGGCGTCGCGGCGCAACAGGTCCTCGGTGCGGTTCGACAGATGCAGCTCGAAGGCGATCCTTGGGAACCGCCCGGCGAACCGGCCGAGGATTGGCGGCAGAATCTCCGCGCCGACGATCTCGCTGGCGGTGAGGCGCACCACGCCGGCGACCGCGCCCGCGGCTCCCGAAGCCGCCCGCGCGATCGCCTCGGCCGCGCTTTCCATCACCTCGGCGATCGGCACCAGCGCCCGCGCGGTTTCGGTGGCGATCAGGCCGTGCGGCGAGCGGGTGAACAGGGGCGTGCCGAGCGCCCGTTCGAGCTGATCGACGTGGCGGCCGAGCGTGGGTTGCGTGAGGCGCAGCGCCCGCGCGGCGCCCGACAGGCTGTCGTGCCGGCTGACGGCCAGGAATGAACGATAGAGTTCCCAGGGGACCGCCTCGACCGTCATGCGCCAATGTATAACCGCTCGACATCATTGTGCAATTCCGTTTAGCGCGCGACGCGCCATAGTTCCGGCCATCGAAGGAGAACCGAGATGGACAAGCAGAATACCGCGCTGGTGCTGGGGGCGACCGGCGGCATTGGCAGCGCGCTGGCTCGCGCCTTGATGGCCCGCGGCTGGCGGGTGCGGGCTTTGCACCGCAACCCTGCCGGCATCCGCAACTCTATCCCTGGGATCGAATGGGTATGCGGCGACGCCATGTGCCGCGCCGACGTCATGGCGGCGGCCGAGGGCGCCGCAATGATCGTCCACGGGGTCAATCCGCCCGGCTATCGGAACTGGCGCGGGCTGGCGCTGCCGATGCTCGAGAACACCGTGGCGGCGGCCCGCGCCAGCGGTGCGCGCATCTTCTTCCCCGGCACCGTCTACAATTTCGGCCCCGAGACCTTTCCCTTGCTGGCCGAGGACGCGCCGCAGCGGCCGCGCACGCGCAAGGGCGCCATCCGGGTCGAGATGGAGGCCTGCCTGCGAAAAGCCGCCGAGCATGGGGTCAGAACCCTGATCCTGCGAGCCGGCGATTTCTTCGGGCCGGAGGACATCGGCAATAGCTGGTTCGCCGCGGCGATGGTGAAGCCGGGCCGGCCGCTGCAGGCCGTGACCTATCCCGGCCGGCGCAAGGTCGGGCACGCCTGGGCCTATTTGCCCGATCTCGCCGAGACCGCCATGCGGCTGATCGAGCGCGACGCCGAGCTTCCCGCGTTCACGGTGTTCCACTTCGGCGGCCACTGGTTCGCGCCCGGCGTCGGCATTGCCAAAGCCGTGCGCGCCGCCGCCGGGAAGCCGAACCTGCCGATCCGGCGCTTCCCCTGGTGGCTGATCGCGTTGGCCTCGCCGTTCGTGGAGACGTTCCGCGAGATGCTTGAAGTGAGTTATCTCTGGCGGCTGGAGCTGCGCCTGGACAACCGCCGCCTGGTGGCCTTCCTCGGCGACGAGCCGCATACGCCGGCGGTCGAGGCGGTGCGCGCCACGCTGGTTGGACTGGACTGCCTCGGCCAAGCGGCTGCCTCGCGCGAACCCGCCATGTCTGGGGCGCCGCCGCTCATGCTTCGCTAACGCCTGCGCGCCATGCTGGCCCGGCGGCCGTGCCGCACGGGTGCGCGGGGGGCAAGGATGCTGCTGCGACAGGCTTTGGCGCTGCTGGAACGCCGGGATTTCGCGCCGGCGGCCGCGTTGTGCCGCGCGATGCTGGCGCGCGAGCCGGACGACACGGGCGCGAAAACCGTGCTGGGGCTGGCGCTTGGCGCGATGGAGCAGCCGGAGGCGGCGGCTGGCGTGCTGGACGAGGTGGCGCGCGCGCGGGCCGCCGCCCCACATCCAAGCCACGCATTGACGGGACTGCTGCAAAGCCTGGATCGCGGCGAAGCGATCGTGCCGCAATACGAGGCGTGCCTGCGTCTGGCCGACGGCGATGCCTCGATCCGTCTGGCGCTGGCCGAGCACCTGCGCGAGACGGGCGACCCGGCGCGGATCGTGGTTCTGCTGCGCCCGGTGCTGGAAGCCGACCCGAATTGCCTGGCGGCGCTGATCCTGAGCGGCAACGCCTGGGCGGATCTGGGAGATTTCGCGGCGGCCGAGGCGGCGTTCCGCGCGGCGGTGCGCGCGGCACCGGAGGAGGCGACCGGCTGGACCAACCTGGGACTGGTGCTCAAGGTCGCGTGCCGCTTCGACGAGGCGCTGGAGGCGGCGAACCGCGCCGTGGCGCTGCGCCCGGACGACCCGCAAATCCGCATGAACCGCGCCATCCTGCTGCTGCGCGCCGGACGCCTGGCCGAGGCCTGGCCGGACTACGACAGCCGCCTCGCCTTGCCCGGCCGTGGGAGCCTGCCGCCGGCGCTGCTGCTGCGCGACGTGGCCGACCTGCCGGCAGGCGGGTCCACGCTGCTGGTCGTGCATGAGGACGGGTTCGGCGACACGCTGCAATTCATCCGCTACGCGCCCCTGCTGGCAGCGCGCGGGGTGCGGGTGCTGGCGCAGGTGCCGCGCGAACTGGCGCCGCTGCTGGCGCGGACGCCTGGCATCGCCGCGGTGGTGGGCGACGGCGAGGCGATGCCGCAATACGACCTGCACTGCCACATCTGCGATCTGCCGCGGGTATTCGCGAGCACGCTGGAGACCATCCCGGCGGCGATCCCTTATTTGCACCCCGACCCGGCCCTGGTCGCCCGCTGGGGCGCACGGCTGCCGCCGCGTGACGGCAGGCTGCGGGTGGGGGTGGTCTGGGCAGGGCAGGCGCGGCCGTGGATGCCAGGATTTTCGGTGCTCGACGGCCGGCGCAGCATCAGGCTTGCCGATCTTGCGCCGCTCGCCGTCGTGCCGGGCGTCCGGTTCATCAGCCTGCAAAAAGGCCCACACGCGGCGGACGCGCGCACGCCGCCGCCCGGCATGGATCTGCACGACCCGATGGCGGCGGCGGACAGCTTCGACGATACGTCGGCGATCGTGGCCAATCTCGACATGGTGGTGAGCGTCGACACGGCGGTGGCGCATCTGGCCGGTGGGCTGGGCTGCCCCGTGCTGCTGCTGGACCGCTACGACAGTTGCTGGCGCTGGTTTGCCGGGCGCGAGGACAGCCCCTGGTATCCCACCCTGCGCATCCTGCGCCAGCGCACGCCAGGCGACTGGGTGCCGGTCATGGCGCGCGCCGTGGCGGCATTGACAGAGCGTGCAGCAGCACAGCGGCCGCCTGCGCCACGTTGAGGCTTTGCACCCGGCCGGAGCCGCCGATGCGCACCTGCCGGCGGCAGGCGGCGATCACCGGGGCGGAGATGCCGCGCTCCTCGCCGCCCAGCACGAGGGCTACCGGCCGGTCGCGCGGCACCGTCTCCAGCGGCTGCGCGTCCGGCGCGAGGGTTGCGGCCAGGGTGCGGTAGTGCGGCTCCAGCGCCCGCAGCGCCGCCGCCAGATCGCGGGTGCGGTGCAGGCCGAGCCATTCCAGGCCGCCCTCGGCGGTGCGATAGGCGGCGTCGGATGGCAGGGCGTGGCCCAGGCCCTCGCCGATCAGCAGGTGGTCCACGCCGAAGAACGCGGCGCTGCGGGCGATGGCGCCGAGATTGTGCGGATTGCCGATGCCATCCAGCACCAGCAACGTCCGCCCGCGCGGTGGGACAGCGGCGTCGAAGCGGGCCACGGTGCGCGGCTTGGCGACGGCGGCGATGCCGGCGTGGTGCGGCGTGCCGGCGACCTGCGCCAGTTCGTCCGCCTCGACCATGCGGTACGGCTTTCGCGCGGCCGCCAGGATCGCGCACCACGGGCCGACCTCGATGCGCAGCGCGGGCGAATAGAACAGCCGCAGCACGTCGTCCGGCCGGCGCGCGAACAATGCCGCGACGGCGGCGGCGCCGCAGATCACGTTGCTTTTCATGCGGCCCTCATGGGCACGACCCCGCGCGCCGCGCCTACAATGCCGTGAGCACGGCTTTCCCGCCTTGTGTTTTGCACGCAGCGGCCAGCATCATCACGTCGCTGGACCGAAACGCTCAACAAATCAAAGGGAGACGTTACGTGCAAGACCGCCACGGACGTGCCTTTCGACGCCAGGCCCTGTACGGCGCCAGCGCGCTGGCGCTGGCCTGCGCCGCCGGCGCCGCCGCCCAAGCGCAGACCTTGGGGCCGCTGGTGAAAGTGACCGGGCGCAGCATCTTTTCCAGATGCACCGCCGACATGGTGAGCAGCCAGCCCGGCACCGTCTATCTCAACACCACGGTCGAGCCCGATCTGGCGATCAACCCCGCGGACACCAGCAACCTGCTGATCGCGGTGCAGCAGGACCGCTGGAACAACGGCGGCGCGCGCGGGCTGCGCGGCGACTACAGCATGGACGGCGGCAGCACGTTCACGCCCACCAGCACGCCCGGCGTGACGCAGTGCCAGGGCGGCCCGTGGCCACGCTCGTCGGACCCGTGGGTGTCGTTCTCCCCCAATGGCGCGGTCTATCAATCGGCGCTGGTGGTAAAGGAATCCGCCAACCCGAAGGTGCTGGCGGCGGCCAGCGGCCAGCTCGTCAGCCGTTCGACCGATGGCGGCATCACCTGGGGTGCGCCCACCACGCTGATCGCCGATCTCGATCCGAACACGCTGGACGACAAGAACTCCGTCACCGCCGACCCGACCAATTCGAAATACGCCTATGTGGTGTGGGACCGGCTGACGCAGTTCGTGGCCGGCGCCGGCGTGGCCGACGAGGGCGGCGGCTCGGGGTCGCAGAACGCCGGCATGGACGGCACCGACATCGCACACGCCATCCTGAACCACGCCCGCGCGGTCGCCGCCGGCACGGCCAAGCCGCATTCGAAAAACCTGGTGATCGGGCCGACCTACCTGGCGCGCACCACCAATTCCGGCGCCACCTGGTCGCTGCCGGCGATCATCTGGAACCCGGGCCCGAACTCCCAGACCATCGGCAATCAGGTGGTCTCCGAACCGCGCGGCAGCCTGCGCGACTTCTTCACCGAGCTGCAGGACAACACCGCGGGCCAGCCGTCGCGGATCGGCTCGGTGGCCTCGACCGATCACGGCGCCACCTGGGGCCGGCCAGACTACGCGCAGAGCGTGGTCAACACCCAGGCGATCACGCCGAACCTGCACCAGCCGATCCGCTCGGCCGACGTGCTGTATTCGGTGGCGGTCGACCATGCCCACAACATCACCTACCTGGTGTGGGAGGACAGCCGGTTCAGCGGGGTCAACGAGACCGCGTTCGCCTGGTCGCCGGACGGCGGGTTCGAGTGGACCGCGCCGGTGCGCATCAACCAGACGCCGCGCAACCCGACCAACCCGTTGTTCCAGCAGGCGCTGATACCGGCCGTGGGCGTGGCAGCGGACGGCACCGTGGTCGTTACCTACTACGATTTCCGCAACGCCACGCCGGGCCAGACGTTCGACAACACCGATGTCTGGGCGGTGTCGTGCAACACGGTCACGTCGAGCGACAACTGCCTGAGCAACGGTGACTGGACCAGTGAGCAGCGGCTGAGCAACAAATCGTTCAACTTCGACTATGCCCCGCTGACGACCTCGGGGCGTTTCGTCGGCGATTACACGTCGATCCAGGCGACGGGCCAGACGGTCTATGCGGTGTTCGTCCAGGCCACCGGGCCGAACCTGACGGCCACGTACCTGCGCTCGCTCGCGTTTCCGACCACGACCGCGGCGAAGTGACGTGGGGTCCTGTCACGCCGTCATGGCCGGACCGCCATGACGGCGTGACAGCATCGCTGGTTTGGATGAAGCTGGCGGCGCTCGAATGGACCTCGATGACCGACTGCTGCTGATTGCCTTCCACCACCGGGTCAGGGAGGCGGACCGCGAGACCGGGGTCGCGCGGCTGCGCGAACTGCTTGGCAATGCGGCGGACGCGAGCGCGATCCACGCGGCGATCGACCGCGCGCTCGCGGCCGGATACATCCACGACCCGGTGCGCCTGCCGCCCGGCGCGTTGCAATGTCATTGGCATCTGGAACTGACGCCCTCCGGCGTCGCGGCGGCGCGGGCCGTCCGCCGCGACGGGCGGGCGAGCCTTGAGCCGCCGCTTCCTGACCATCGGCCACTCGACGCGCACGCTGGAGGAGTTCACGGCACTCCTGCGCGAGGCAGGCGCCGATGTGGTGGTCGACGTGCGCAGCGTGCCGCGCTCGCGGACCAATCCGCAATTCAACCACGACAGTTTTCCGGGCGCGCTGGCGGAGTGTCAGATCGCCTATCGGCACATCGCGGCGCTTGGCGGGCTGCGCGGCCATCGTCGGGGCGCGCCGCCGTCGCCGAACGGGTTTTGGGAGAACGCGAGTTTCCGCAACTACGCCGATTACGCGATGACACCGCCGTTTCGCGATGGCCTGGCGGAGCTGCGCGCGATGGCCGACGGGCGCACGCCCGCGATCATGTGCGCCGAAGCGGTGTGGTGGCGCTGCCATCGGCGCATCATCGCCGACTACCTGCTGGCGGCGGGCGAGACCGTGCTGCACATCATGGCGCCGGGTCACGTCGATCCGGCGCACATGACAGAGGCGGCGCAGGTGCAGGAGGATGGCAGCCTGGTCTACCCGCCTCCCGGATGACCGAGCCGCCGATCCTGTTCGCCGATGCGCGCTTCGTGGTGCTGGACAAGCCGGCGGGCTTGCCCTCGCACGCGGGGCCGCGCGGCGGGGCGAGCGTCGAGGACTGGTTTCCGGCGCTGTCGCGACGGCGCGATGGGCCGTGGCTGGCGCACCGGCTGGACACTGACACCGCCGGCTGCCTGGTCGTGGCATTGCGCCGCGCGGCGCTGATCGAGGCGCAGGCCGCGTTCGCGGCGGGACTGGTGCGCAAGACGTATTGGGCGGTGGTGCGCGGGCGGCCCGAGGCGGACGCGGGCACGGTGCGTCTGCCATTGCGCAAGGTGAGTGACCGCGCAGGCTGGCGCATGGCAGGCGGCGCGGGCGGGCAGAGCGCGGTCACGGATTGGCGCGTGCGCGGCCTGGGCGATGGCCTGGCGTGGCTGGAGCTGCATCCGCGCAGCGGGCGGACGCACCAGGTGCGGGCGCATTGCGCGGCGCTGGGCTGCCCGGTGCTGGGCGATCCGGTGTACGGCGACGGCGCGGGACCGCTTTGTCTGCTGGCGCGGGCGATCGAGGTGCCGCTGGCGGCGAGCGCCGTGCGGGCGCAAGCGCAGGTGCCGGCGCATATGCGCGGCACCATGACCGCGTGCGGATGGGCGCCGCCTACAGCGTAGCTCGGAGGTCGCTGCCTTCATGGGGGCGCATGTGCGTCGCCCGCCACCCTGCCAGCAGCCGGCCGCTATCGGACGGGTAGCGCGCGTCCAGATACTGAATCGCGGCGATCCGGTCGGCGCGGAAATGCCGGTAGTCGCAGCGCAGCTCGCACCACGCGGCGATGATCGTGGCTTCGGCGTAATAAACCACCGCCAGCGGCCAGATGGTGCGGCGGCTTGGCCGTTCCTGTCCGTCGGCATAGTCGATGCGCAGCTTGCGCGCGGCACGGATCGCGTCGCGCACCTCGCCCATGCAGACGGCATCGGGCACGCGCGCGCCGTATTGCGAAACATACGCCGGCCGCGACCCGGCATCGGCGCGCAACGCTGACGGCAGCACTGCGAGGATCTTCGAGCGCGCCTGTTCGGCCGCGTCCTGCAAGCCGCGGTCGCCGGTCCTGCGCACGAGTTGCAACGCGACCAGGATGCTTTGCACCTCGTCGGACGTGAACATCAGCGGCGGCAGGTCGAAACCCTCGCGCAGGACGTAGCCGAGGCCGGCGGCGCCCTCGATCGGCACGGCGCTGCCTTGCAGGGCGGCGATGTCGCGGTAGATCGTGCGCGCCGAGACCTCCAGGCGGGCCGCGATGAAGGTGGCCGTCAGCGGCCGTCGCGCGCCGCGCAGGACCTGGATGATGTCGAACAGCCGCTCCGCCCGACGCATCGGCGACTCCGTTCGTTGGCTGCTGACACGACGCTGTCAGCGGCGGACGCTTATACTGGCCGCGAACGGAGCAAAGCCAGGATGATGCGCGCGGACGCCGATCAGACAATCGGATTGCTGATGCTGACCGGGTCGGCGATCGCCTATAGCACCGCGGGGTTCTTCACCCGCCTGATTCCGCTCGACGTATGGACCCTGTTGTTCTGGCGAGGAATATTCGCCGGCCTGCTGATCGCCGGGCTGGTGGTCTGGCAGCATCGCGGCGGCACCTGGATGGCGGTCCGGGGGATCGGATGGACCGGACTGCTGGTGGCGGCGCTGTCGACCGTCTCCTCTGTGCTGTACCTGGCCGCGTTCCGGCATACCAGCGTGGCCGATGTCACGGTCGTCTATGCGACGGCGCCGTTCCTGACCGCCGCCCTGAGCTGGCTCATCCTGCGCGAGCGCCCCGGCTCGCGGGTGCTGGCGGCGAGCCTGGCCGCGTCGCTCGGCGTGGTGGCGATGGTCGGAGGCGGAATTGGCCGAGGACACATCGCGGGGGACCTGCTGGCGTTCGGGATGACACTGGGCATGGCGCTGACCATGATCCTGATGCGCCGGGGTCGGCGTGTGTCCATGCTGCCGGCGGTCTGCCTGTCGTCGTTCCTTACGGCGCTGGCGGCTTGGCCGTTCACGTCGTCCCAGCCGGTCGGCGGCGGCCGCATGGTCGAGCTGGTCGCGTTCGGCATCACCCAACTCGGGGTAGGATTGATCCTGCTGACCTTGGGCACGCGCCGCGCGTCGGCCACGCAGGCGGCGCTGATCGGCGCGCTGGATGCGCCGCTCGCGCCGCTTTGGGTGTGGCTGGCGTTCGCGGAGACCCCGTCATGGTCGACCCTGGCCGGGGGCGGCGTCGTCATGGCGGCGGTGCTGTGGAACATCGCCGGGGCACGCCGTCCGGCGCCGCTCAGGCAGGCGTGCGCCGATCGAGCGTGACGTCGACGGCCACATTCTCCCACGCCGCCATCTGCCCCAGCAGCGTCTCGGCGTGCTCGCGAACGGCGCGCACCGCGTCCGCGCCGAGTTGCAGTCGCAGCGGCATGTCGGGAGCGTCCAGCGCGCGCTCGATCGCCGCCGCCGCCTTCATCGGATCGCCGTCCTGGGTCTGGTCCATGCCGCCGGCGAAATCGCGCGTGGGGCCGACCACCGGCCGATAGGCGTCGATCTCCGGCATGTGGCGCAGCGCCGCGCCGGCGAAGCCGGTGCGAAAGGCGCCCGGCTCGACGATCAGCACCCGCACGCCGAACGGCGCCAGCTCTTGCGCCAGTGCCTCGGAGGCGCCCTCGAGCGCGAATTTCGCAGCCGAATAGGCGCCGAAGCCGGGCGCGGACATCTGGCCGCCCATGCTGGACATGTTGACGATCGCACCGCGGCGTTGCGCGCGCAGGATCGGCAACGCCGCCCGCGTGACGGCGATGGCACCGAAGAAATTGGTTTCCATGAGCGCGCGCAGCTCCGCCTCGGGCGTCTCCTCGATCGCGCCGACGACGCCGTAACCGGCGTTGTTGATGAGCACGTCGATGCGGCCGAACCGTTGCATGGCCGCCGCCACCGCGGCCTCCGCGTCGCCCGGACGATCGACGTCCAGGGGCTGCGCCAGAATCCGCGACGGAGCCCGCGCCACCAACCCGGCCAACCGGGAGATCTCCCGCGCCGTGGCGACAACGTTGTAGCCGCGCGCCAAGGCATGAGAGGCGAAGGCGTGCCCGAATCCCGAGGACGCGCCGGTGATGAACCAGACCTTCTCGACCGCCGACATGGATGCTGCTCCTTGTTCCGTGCGGTCCCCCTGACCGCGGCGAAAGACTGGCGCGGCGGCCGGCGCACGACAAGGCAGTTTAATTCGGATGGATTGTGCGATATGATTCATGAATGGACCGCGACTTGCTCGGCCATCTCTCCGTCGTTCTGGCGGTTGCGCGACGCCGCGGGTTCACCGCGGCCGCGCGCGAACTGGGCCTCAGCCCCTCGGCGGTCAGTCACGCTGTAAAGACCCTGGAGGACCGGCTCGGCACGCCGCTGTTCGCGCGCACGACCCGCAGCCTGGCGCTCACCGCGGCCGGCGCCGCGCTGATTGCATCAGTCGGGCCGGCCTTCACGGAGGTGGGCGAGGCGGTGGAACGGCTGCGGGCAGAGAGCGGGCGGGTGAGCGGCCTGCTGCGGCTGAACGTGCCCCGCGTGGCGCTGCCGATTGCAATCACGCCGGTCCTGGCCCGGCTGGCGGCGCGCCACCCCGATCTGGTCGTCGAGGTGGCGACCGACGACGCCCTAACCGACATTGTCGCCGCCGGGTTCGATGCGGGCGTTCGGCTGGGCGAGATGATCGCGCTGGACATGGTCGCGGTTCGCCTGACCGCGCCGTTCCAGGCGGTCATGGTGGCCTCGCCCGCCTATGTTCGCTCGCATGGCGAGCCGGCGGCAATCGACGACCTGCGCCGGCATAACTGCATCGGCTTCCGGCTGATCGCGTCGGGCGGCATCTACGCCTGGGAGTTGCGCGACGGCGGCCGCGACGTTTCGGTGGATGTGCGCGGGACGGCACTGGTCACCGATCCGCTGTATGCGCTGGATCTCGCGCGCGCCGGCATCGGCATCGCCTATGTATTCGAGCCGCTCGCGCGCGCCGACCTCGCGGCGAGGACGCTCGCGAGGATCCTGCCGCGATCGGCGATCGAGGAGCCTGGCCTGTTCCTGTATTTTCCGCGCCGCGCCGCCGAGACCCCGAAACTGCGGGCGTTCATCGACACCGCGCGGGAGGTTCTCCGGCCGCGCTGATCGCTGGGGCAATCGTCCCACGCGCAGCGGTATTCCGCGTAACGCGCTACCTCGGCGAAGGTGCTTGTGGCAGATTTGCGGCCATGGCCGCGCCTCATCACCTATCCGCGCGCCATGCGCTGCTGGCGCTTGCGGCCGTGGCGGTGTGGGGCAGCAACTTCGTGGTCATCCGCATCGGGCTCGACCAGTTGCCGCCGCTGCTGTTCGCCGCATTGCGCTTCGCGTTCGCTCTGCTGCCGGCGGCGTTCTTCATCCGCCGGCCAAGCGTGGCCTGGCGCAGCCTGGCCGCCTACGGCGTGCTGATCGGCGCCGGACAGTTCGGCCTGCTGTACATCGCGATGCAGGGGCGCATTTCTCCCGGCCTGGCGTCGCTGGTGATCCAGATGCAGGTGTTCTTCACCATCGGCCTGTCCGTAGCACTGTCCGGCGAGCGCGTGCTGCGCGTGCAGTGGCTGGCGTTGCTGCTGAGTGCGGTGGGAATCGGCGTGATCGCCGCCCATGCCAGCGGAGGCACGACGCCGCTGGGGCTGGGCCTGGTGCTGGGTGCCGCGTTCTGCTGGGCCTGCGGCAACATGATCGCGCGGGTCAACACGGGGGCGAACATGCTGGGCTACGTGGTATGGGCCAGCCTGTTCTCCGTCCCGCCGCTATTCGTGCTGTCGCTGCTGTTCGACGGCTGGCCGGCGATCGTGGGCAGCCTGCATCACGCAAGCTGGATCACCTGGGGCGCGGTGCTGTGGCAGTCCATCGGCAACACGCTGTTCGGTTATGCCGTCTGGGGGTTTCTGCTGGCCCGCTATCCCGCCGCCCTCGTCTCGCCGCTGGCGCTGCTGGTGCCGGTGGTCGGGATGTCCACATCGGCGCTGGTGCTGGGCGAGCCGATGCCGGGCTGGAAGCTTGGCGGCGGCGCTGGTGATCGCCGGGCTCGTGCTGGGCGCGGTGGTGCCGCGGTTCATCGGCGTCACGCGCCCCACGGTCATCCGTCGAGCAGGAACCACGCCCGGAATACTGAGGTCTCCCACCAGGTCTGTCGCCGCAGTCCGGGTGTGGTCAGCGCAGCCAGCCGCCGTCTCCAGCCGCCGCGTAGTGCCGAGTTGCAGCGCCGCCAGGTCATGCCGCGCGGCGGGGGACAGCAACTCCGGCCGAGCCAGCAGCGCCGCGACATGCGCGCGCAGCAAGGCCATGAACACGGCGGGGCCGCGGCGCAGCGCGGCGGCGGCGCGCGTCGTCCAGGAAGGGGCCGCGCCGACCGCGTTGCCGGCGTGCTGGCGATACAGCATCACCGCCGTCTCGTCGCGCAGCACCGCGCCGCCGGCCGCGCTCACCACCAGGTAGCACCACCAGTCATGCAGCGTGCCGGGTGGCGGCGCGCTGCCGTGCCACCAGCCGCGCGGCCTCGCGGTTCAGCAGGATGGTGCAGCCGGTCGCGATGTTCTGCGTCAAGGACTGCGGAAATCCCGCCGGCCTGGCGCAGCGGCTCCGACAGGCCGATGCGTCGCAAGGCCGCATCGGCCAGCACATAGCGGGCGCAGTACAGCGCCGGGCCGCGCTGCCCGCCGAGTCTCGCCACGCCACGCGCCAGCTTTTCCGGCAGCCATACGTCGTCCTGGTCCGCGAACGCGATGGCATCCGCTTCGCCCAGCGTCGGCACGACGTCGCGAAGCAGTCGCATGTAGCTGCCAGCACGCCGAGATTGCCGAGCCGGCTCGTGGTGTTCGACGCAACGCTCGCGCCCCGCCTCGATGGCGAACGCGCGCATCACCGCCGCCGTGTCGTCCCGCGAACCGTCGTCGCGCCAGTGCAGCACCCACTCGGCGTGCGTCTGCGCCAGAAAGCTGGCGAGCTGCTCGGGCAGGAAGCGCGCGCCGTCATAGGTGGACAGCAGGATCGCGACGCGCGGCCGCGCCTCAGGCGGCGGCAACGGCCGCCACGGTGCGGGCGACGCCGTCGCGCCAATGCGGCAGGCGCAGGCCGAACACGCGTTCCAGCTTGCCGCAGTCCAGGCGCGAATCCGCTGGTCGGCGCGCCGGCGTCGGCCAGTCGGTCGTCGCGATGGCGTCGACCACGGCACGCGGCAGGCCGCGCGCGGCCGCATCCTCGAACACCGCGGTCGGCGAGGCCGTGCCAACTCGTCTCGCCGCCGCCGGCCGCGTGATAGATGCCGGTCCACTCGTCGCGCCATTCGCCAGCGACGCGCGCGGCGAGTGCCCCAATGGCAGCGGCCAGATCGTCGGCGGAGGTCGGGTTGCCGATCTGGTCGGCGACCACGCGCAGCGCGATCGACCTTCTTCGCGGCGTTCAGCATGGTCAGCACGAAGTTCTTCCCGCGCGGGCCGTACACCCACGCGGTGCGCAGCACGATCGCGCGCGGACACGCGGCCAGCACCGCCTGTTCGCCGGCCAGCTTGGTCGCGCCATAGACGCCGGTGGGATTGGGCACGATCGGTTTCGACATAGGGCGCGCCCTTGTCGCCGTCGAACACGTAGTCGGTCGAGACATGGATCAGCGGGATCAGCGCGTCCGCGCAGTACCGCGCGAGCATCGCCGGTCCGTCGCGGTTGGCGCGCATGGCCGCATCCGGCTCGCTCTCGGCGCGATCGACGGCGGTGTAGGCGGCGGCGTTGACCACGACGCGAGGGGCCGCCGCGCGCACCGCGTCGAGCAGCGTGTCGGGCCGGTCGAAGTCGAAGGCGGGGCGGCCCACGACGACGTTTCCGCCGCGCGCGGCCAAGGCCGAGGCGAGCTGGCCGCGCCGCCGGTGACGAGGATGGCCGACGCCCTCACCCCGGCCCTCTCCCGGAGGGAGAGGGAGCAGGAAGCGCACCCTGTTCCTTTGGGAGGCGGTTGGGGTGAGGGTCTTGGGGTCACGCGTGAAACCACGGGTCGCACTCGCCCAGCCGGGGCAGCGCCGCGTCCTTGTCGGACAGCACCGCCGCATCGGCGGCCACCGGCCACGGCAACGCCAGGTCGACGTCGTTCCAGATCACGCCGCGCTCGCTGGCGCGGTCGTAATCTGCCGTGACCTTGTACAGAACCTCGGTATCCGGCTCGAGCGTCACGAAGCCGTGCAGGAAACCCAGCGGCACCCATAGTTGCTGGCCGTTCGCGGCCGACAGTTCGGCCGCCGCATGGCGTCCGTAGGACGGCGAGCCGTGCCGGATGTCCACCGCCACGTCCCAGATCCTGCCCGCGCAACACGCGCACAAGCTTTGCTTGCGCGTGAACGCCGATCTGGCAATGCAACCCGCGCACCGTGCCGACGCGGGCGGAAAAGCTCTGGTTGTCCTGCCGGAACGGACCCGTGACGCCCGCCTCGGAAAAAGCACGGGCGGAATAGACTTCCGAGAACCAGCCGCGAGCATCGGCGAAACGCGGCGGCTCCAGCAGGATCACCTCGGGGATGGACAGGCGCTCGGCCTTCATGCGTGCTCTCCATCGGCCAGTTCACGCAGCACGCGGCCCAGCTCGGTCTTGCCCAACGCGTGCGCCTGCGTGCGCAAATGCGCCGCGTCGATCCAGCCCATGCGGAACGCCACTTCCTCCGGGCTGCCGACCAGCATTCCCTGACGCGATTGAATGGTCTGCACGAACGTCGCCGCCTGCAACAGCGAATCCGGCGTGCCGGCATCGAGCCACGCGCAGCCGCGGCCCAGCCGCTCGACATGCAGGCTGCCTTCTTCGAGATACATCCGGTTGAGGTCGGTGATCTCCAGCTCGCCGCGATGCGACGGCGTCACCTTGGCGGCCAGGTCGCCGACGCGATGATCGTAGAAATACAAGCCGATCACCGCCCAGTTGCTTTGCGGCGCGGCGGGTTTTTCCACGATGTCGCGCGCGCGTCCGTCCGGGCCGATCGTCACCACGCCGTAGCGTTCCGGATCGCGCACCTGATAGGCGAACACCGACGCGCCCTCGCCGCGCGACCCCGCCTTGCGCAGCAGCACCGACAGGTGATCGGCGAAGATCAGGTTGTCGCCCAGCGCCAGCGCGCAGGCCTCGCCTTCCATCCAGTCGCGGCCGATGACGAAGGCCTGCGCCAGCCCCTCGGGACGCGGCTGCTCGGCGTAGCTGAAGCGCACGCCGAGGCGTTCGCCGTCGCCCAGCAGGCGGCGGAACTGCGGCAGGTCGGAGGGCGTGGAGATCAGCAGGATGTCGCGGATGCCGGCCAGCATCAGCACCGACAGCGGGTAGTAGATCATCGGCTTGTCGTAGACCGGCAGCATCTGCTTGCTCGATGCCAACGTCATCGGATGCAGCCGCGTGCCGGAGCCGCCGGCCAGCAGGATGCCCTTCTGCATCAGGCGGCGACGCCCAGCCGCTGCCCGGAATAGCGGCCGGCGCGCACCCCCTCCCACCACGGGCGATGCGCCAGATACCAGTCCACGGTGCGCGCCAGGCCGGCCTCGAAATCGTGCGGCGCGCGCCAGGCCAGCGCCGCCTCGGTGCGCGACGGATCGATCTCGTAGCGGAAATCGTGGCCGGGCCGGTCGGTCACGAACTGGATCAGCCGCTCGCGCGGGCCGGCCGGGTCCGGCGCGCGCGCATCGAGCGCCGCACAGATGGCGCGCACCACATCGAGGTTGCTGCGCGGCTGGCGCGCGCCGATGGCGTAGGTCTCGCCCACCTGCCCGCGCTCCAGCACGGCGACCAGGGCGGCGGCGTGGTCGTCCACATACAGCCAGTCGCGCAGGTTCGAGCCGTCGCCATAGACCGGCAGGGGGCGGCCCTCCAGGGCGTTCAGCAGCACCAGCGGGATCAGCTTCTCCGGGAATTGCCAGGGGCCGTAGTTGTTGGTGGTGTTGCTGACCAGCGTCGGCAGGCCGTAGGTGTGCTGCCAGGCGCGCACCAGATGGTCCGATGCCGCCTTGCTGGCCGAATACGGGCTGCGCGGGTCATAGGCGGTGGTCTCGGTGAACGGCGCGTCGTCCGATCCGAGGGCGCCGAACACCTCGTCGGTGGAGACGTGGTGGAAACGGAATGCCGCGCGCCGGTCGGCGGCCAGCGTCGCGTGATAGGCGCGCGCGGCGTCGAGCAGGGTGAAGGTGCCGACCACGTTGGTCTGCACGAACGCCGCCGGACCGTCGATCGAGCGGTCGACATGGCTTTCGGCGGCCAGGTGCATCACCGCGTCGGGCTGATAGGTCGCGAACACCTGGCGCATGGCGTCGGCATCGGCGATGTCGGCCCGCACCAGGGTATGCCGGTTGCTGGCCCGCGCGCCCTCCAGCGCGTCCTCGGAGGCGGCGTAGGTCAGTTTGTCAACGTTGACCACGCTATGCTCGGTGGCGGCGATCATGTGGCGGATCACCGCCGAGCCGATGAAGCCGCAGCCACCCGTCATCAACACGCGCATCCGATACTCCCGGGGTTGGGCGGTGCGGCTTTTTGACAGTCCGCCGCCGACGGGGCAACCCTCGCGGGAGGCGGGCCTCGCGGACACAGGGGAGCAAGGGGGCGCATGACCGACACGCTGCGGCGAGCGCACCGGCTGCTGTGCTCGCCGCTGATCGACGAGGCGGCGTTCCGGGCCGCCCTGGGCGATAGCCGGGCCAATATCGGCACGGTGGCGCGCTACCTGGCCAGCCCGGCGGCCGAGCGGCCGGCCCTGACCCCGTTCTTCGACCCGGTGTTCTACCGCATCCACAACCGCGGCCTGCCGGACGACGCCGACCTGCTGCTGCACTTCCTGGGCGACGGCATCGCCGCCTGGCGCGATCCGCACCCGCTGATCGACCTGCGCCACATCGCCGAACAGGACGGCGCGTTGCTGGGCCGCCGTCCGGCCGCCGAGGCGCTGGCGCGGGTGCTGGCGGAGGATCTGGCCGACCCCAGCCCGTATTTCGACCGGGAGTTCTATGCCGGCCAGTTGGCGGCGCCGGCAGCGGGCCTGCTGCGCCACTTTCTGCAGACCGGCCTCGCCGCCGGGCTGCTGCCGAACCGCTGGCTCGATCCAGGCTGGTACGCGCGGACGCATGACGACGTGCCGGCGGAGCCGTACGCGGCGCTGCGGCATTTCCTGGTGCTGGGCGATGCGCTCGGCCGCTCCGCCGGGCCGCTGTTCGACGGCATCCTGTACCAGCGTCGCTATACCGACGTCGCGGACGCGAAAATGCCGCCGCTGCGGCATTTCCTGGCGCATGGCCGGCGCGAGCGGCGGCAAGCCGCCAGCGACCGGCCGCGACTGCGGCCACCCGGGCCGGTCGCGGAGCCGGTGGACGCGGCGGCGGTCGGCATCGGGCAGGCGCTGCCGATCGACCCTGCCGCGATGCTGGACTTTCATGCGCGGCTGGGCCGCCGGCTGGACGACCTGCGCCAGGCCGCCAAGGACGCGGTGCGGGCCGTGCCGTCCAGTGTTGGTGCAATGCCGCGATCCCGCCGCCGGCCTTGCCCGCCTCCGGCTGCCTTCGTGCGAGGCGCCGCGGCTGTCGATCCTGGTGCCGGCCTACGAGCAATCGGCGCATACCGTCGCCTGCCTGCTGGCCATCGCGGCGCACCCGCCGTCCTGCGCATTCGAGGTGGTGCTGGCCGATGACGGCTCGCGCGAGCCGATCTACGCGCGCATGGGCGAGGTCGCGAACCTCGTGCATGTGCGCCTGGACGCCAACCGGGGGTTCATCCACGCCTGCAACGCCGGCTTCGCGCGCTGCCGCGGCGAGTTCGTGCTGCTGCTGAACAACGACGCGCAGCCGCTCGCCGGCGCCATCGACCGGCTGCTGGCCGAACTGGACGCGGATGCCTCCATCGCCGCCGCCGGCCCGAAGATCCTGTATCCGAACGGGCGGCTGCAGGAGGCCGGCTGCTTTCTGCGGCCGGACGGCGAGAGCGGCATGGTCGGCCTGTTCGCCGATCCCGCCAGCCCCGAGTTCGGCTTCGACCGCGACGTGGCCTATTGCTCCGGCGCGGCGCTGCTGCTGCGCCGCGCGGCGGTGCGCGGGACGCTGTTCGACGCGGCGTACGCCCCAGCCTATTGCGAGGACGCCGATCTGTGCCTGCGCCTGCGCGCGGACGGCAGGCGGGTGCGCTACGTCGCGGACGCCGTGGTGGTCCACCATCTCAGCGCCAGCAGCGACCGTCGAGGCGAAGTGACACGCCATCGGCTGATTGCGCGCAACCAGGCGACGTTGCAGGCGCGCTGGGGCGAGCAGCTCGCGGCGATGGACCGGGTGCGGCCGATCGCCTTCTACCTGCCGCAGTTCCACCCGACCCCGCAGAACGATATGTGGTGGGAGCCGGGATTCACGGAATGGACCAACGTGGTGCGCGCGCGGCCAAGCTATGCCGGGCACTACCAGCCGCATCTGCCGGCCGATCTCGGTTTCTACGATCTGCGCGTGGCCGACGCGCTGCGGCGGCAGGCGGCGCTGGCGGCGCGCTACGGGATCGAGGGGTTCTGCGTCTATCACTACGATTTCGGCTCGCAACGGCTGCTGGACGCGCCGATGGCGGTGCTGCACGCCCATCCGGACATCGCGTTCCGCCATTGCCTGTGCTGGGCGAACGAGAACTGGACGCGCAACTGGGATGGCGGCGGCCGCGAGATACTGATCGAGCAGCAATACGACGCGGCGACACTGGACCGGGTGATCGCCGACGCCGCGCGCCATGCCGGCGACGCGCGCTACATCCGCGTGGACGGAGAGCCGCTGTTCCTGGTCTACCGGCCGCTGCAACTGCCCGATCCCGCCGAATTCGCGGCGAAGCTGAGAGTGGCGTTCCGCGAGGCCGGACTTGGCGGCGCGCACCTGGCCTATGTCGAGAGCATGGAGGCGGCCGAACAGGGTTTGCGACCGGACGCCATCGGCTTCGACGCGGCGGTGGAGTTCCCGCCGCACGGCCGCGCGGTACCGGCCAGCGACTCGGTCGAGATCACGAAGCCGGGATGGGCCGGCTACCGCTACGACTATGCCGAGACGCTGCTGGCCTTCTTGCAGCGCGACGGCGTGGCGTACCGGCGCTATCCCACGGTGTTCCCGAGCTGGGACAACACGCCGCGCCAGACGCTGCACGGCACCAGCTTCGACGGCGCGGCGCCGGAGGCGTTCGGCTTCTATGTCGAGCGGAAGATCGAGTCGATGCGCGGCTGGCTGATGGGCGAGCAGCGGCTGCTGTTCGTCAACGCCTGGAACGAATGGGCCGAGGGCGCGCACATGGAGCCGGACAGCGGCTTTGGCCATCGCTGGCTGGAGGCGCTGCGCGACGCGCTGGCGGCGCGCGCATGGCACTGACCGCGTTGGACGATGTGCAGATCACGCTGATCGGCCATCCGTTCGCGGCGATCGGCATGGGCGAGCAGTTGCGCAGCCACGTCGCCGCGATGAACGCGCTGCACCTGCATCACCGCGTGCTCGACATCTTCCGCCACAGCGGCCGCACCGACGACGCACACGACGCGGTGCTGGGCGATCGCGAGATCCGCGCGCCGCCCGGCGGCATCCGCGTGTTCCACGTCAACGGCGACGAGGTGGACCGCGTGCTGGACGCGTTTGCCGCGCGCGGCGGCGTGTTCGGGGACGGCCATAACGTCATCATGCCGGCCTGGGAGCTGCCGACCTATCCCGCGGCCTGGGCCGCGGCATTGGCTCGTTTCGACGAGGTCTGGGCGATTTCGCGTTTCGTGCAGGACGGGCTTGCGGCGACGGGGATCGCCAGCCACTTGATCGGTCAGTCCGTCGAGCCGGCGCCCGGGCCGATGCTGCCGCGACGCTGGTTCGCCATTCGCGAAAGCGCCTTCGTGCTGCTCAACTTCCTCGACCTGTCGTCCCATGCCGAGCGCAAGAACCCGCGAGCAGCACTCGGGCTGTTCGCGGCGATCCGGGCGGCGCGGCCGTGGGCCGATGTGCAACTCGTGCTCAAGGTGAAGAACGGCGAGGCGGCGGCCGGGGAATGGGCGGCGGCATTGCCGCCGGATCCGCATGTGCGCGTCATCAGCGAACCACTGGACAGCGCCGCGGTGCGCAGCCTGATCGCCGCCTGCGATTGCTTCGTCTCGCTGCATCGCGCGGAGGGGTTCGGGCGCGGGCTGGGCGAGGCGATGGCGCTCGGACGGCTGGCGCTGGGCACCGCCTGGTCGGGCAACCTGGATTTCATGGCCGAGCGCAATTCCGTGCTGGTGCCTTACCGTCTGACGCCGGTGCGGCGCGGCGCGTATCCGCAGGCGCGGGGCCAACGCTGGGCCGAGCCGGATGTGGCGGCGGCGGCCGAGCGCCTGCTGCCGCTGCTCGACGATTTCCCCGTGGCCGCCGCTCTGGCCGAGCGCGGGCGGCGGGACGTGCTGCGCACGCACGGCCACCGCGCCGTCGGCCTGCGCGTGCTGGACCGTCTGCAACGCATCGCCGCGGCGATGCCGTCCGCCGCCGCGCCGCGACCAGCGCGCCGGCGGCGCCAGATGGTCGCCGGCTGACATGCTCGACTGGGTGCTGGCCGGCATCTCGGCGGCGCTCTGGGGCACTGCCTACGGCTGGTATTTCAGCAACGACATAAGGCGCTGGCTATGGCGTCGGCGCAACCGCGGGCGGCTGGCGGAGATCCAGCGGGCGCAGGCCTATGCCGCCTGGATGCGCCGGACGGCGCCGCCGCGCGGCCGCGCGGTGCCGCCGCCGCAGCCGCAGTCGCAGCAATCATTGCCGCGCTCCGCCCCCGCGCCCTCCGCGCCTCGCGAGGCACCGGCGCGGCCGCCGGGCGTCGTCATCCCATTTCCCGGGCCGCGCGGACCGCGCGCGCCGAGGCGCTGACCGCCGCCCGACGGGCGTGCGCGTTGCCAACTGTTGCAGCCGCGCCACGGAGTGTCGCACCGCGAGCGCGACACTCCCCGGAACGCTTGACCCGCCGCATCACGACCGGCACAACGTTTACGTGACGTGAATTAGGGACGGACACCCGCTATCTGCGTATCCGGGGTGTTGTCATCTTAATGTCACAATCGAAGACGGGTATTTCCGTTTTCGGTAGCACTTGGCCCGCAGCAACGACGGGGAATATGACAATGGTGAGACAGTCAGCTTTGCGCGCCGGCACGCTGCTGGCCGCCACGGCGCTGGCCGGGAGCCTGGCCGCGAGCCACCCGGCGGCAGCCCAGGACGCTTCGCAGTTGCAGGCCATCCAGCGGCAGATTTCGCAGTTGCAGGCGCAGTTGCGGCGGTTGCAGCACGAGGCGGCATCGCGCGACGCGGCGCTGCGACGCGCGCAGGAGGACGCGGCACAGGCCCGCGTGCAGGCGGCGCAGGCAATGCAGCGGGCCCAGGCGGCCCCGTCGGCCGCCGCCTATCCGCAGCCCGGCCCGTATCCGCCTGGAGCCTATCCGCCTGGAGCCTATCCGCCAGGAACCTACGCGCAGGGTCCGGCGCCAGCCGTCGTCGGCGGGTTCTCGCTCGGCACGCCGAACCCGAACGCCAGTTCGCTGGCCAGCGCCAGCCCGGCCTCCGTCACCACCACGTCGGTCGATCAGAACAACCCGACCTTCCGCCTCGGCGGCGTCACGGTGACGCTGGGGGGGTTCCTCGACACTACCGCGATCTATCGCAGCCGCAATCTGACCAGCGGCACCTCGAGCAGTTTCGCCGGCATCCCGTATCCGAACAGCCCCAACGGCCATGTCGACGAGTTCCGCATGACCGCCCAGCCCAGCCGCTTCAGCCTGTTGGTGCAGGGCAGGCCGGGACCACAAACCAACCTGGCGGGCTATGTCGAGCTGGATCTGAACTCGGCGGCCACGACCGCCAACTCGGTGCAGACCAACAGCTACAACCCGCGCATCCGCCTCGCCTATGGCCAGTACGACGACACCGCCGACGGGCTGCACGTGCTGGCTGGGCAGAACTGGAGCCTGGCCACCGGCAGCCTGGTCGGCATCACGCCACGCAAGGAGTCGCTGCCGCCGGTGATCGACGCCAACTATCTGCCGGGTTTCGTCTATACCCGGGGCCCGCAGGTGCGCGTGGTCAAGGATTTCGGCGGCGAGTTCTGGCTCGGCGCATCGGTGGAGGCGCCGCAGGAAGTGTATTCCTTTGCCGGGCTGAGCGGCGCCAGCACCCCGGCCGGCACCGGCGTGCTGCCGCCGCAGGGCAACCAGAAGGTCGGCGACACCATCACCTTCGGCAACCCCGGCGGCAGCTACCTGAACTCGACCGCCAGCTACAGCTATGACACGGCGCCCGACATCGTCATCAAGGCGGCCGCCGATCCCGGGTTCGGCCACTATGAGGCTTACGGCCTCGGCCGGTTCTTCAAGGCGCGCACTTCCGAGATCGGCGCGGGCGATACCCGCACGGTGTTCGGCGGCGGCATCGGCGGCTCGACGGTGATCCCGATCATGCCGCACTACGTCGATTTCATCGGCGACGTACTGGCCGGCTACGGCGTCGGCCGTTACGGCGCCGGGCAGTTGCCGGACGCCACGTTCAAGGCCAACGGCGCGCCGGCGCCGCTGCCGGAGATCATCGGCATGGCCGGCGTGGTGGGGCATCCGATCAAGGCGGTCGACCTGTACACCTTCGTCGGCACCGAGCAGATCGGCCGCAGCGATTTCACCACCGGCACCGGGGCCAAGACCGCGGGTTATGGTTACGGCACCCCGTACATCTCCACTGCCGGCTGCGAGACCGAGTTGCTGACGTGCAGCGCGCAGACCAGGGCGCTGGACGATGTCAGCGTCGGCGGCTGGTGGCGCTTCCTGCATGGCGGTTTCGGCACGGTGCAGGCCGGGGCCGAGGTACAGCTACGTCAAGAAGATCGCCTTCAAGGGCAGCGGCGGCCGCCCCACCACGGACGACAACATCGTGTTCTTCAGCCTGCGCTACCTGCCGTTCCAGTAGCCTCCGCCACGTCGGGCCGGAGGGCTGGCTGCGGCCCGGCTTCCGGCTCGATGTCGTGCAGCCGCCGCAGGTCGGCGGTGGTCCGCCCGCTCGCGTCAATCGAGACCGCATCGGCGAAGCGGTGGCCGAACAGGATGTCGTCGGGACCGTAATCCTTTATGTCGTACACGCTCGCCGCCAGCACGGGGTCGCGCGCCTCCAGCGAAAGGACCAGCCGCACCTGCTCACGCGCGACGCGCTCGGCGTCATAGGCGGCGAGCGGGCTGGTCTCGTCGATGACGTGCATCAGCGTCCAGGTGAGCGCGAAAATCTGGAAGCGTGGACGCTCCAGGCGAAGCTCGTGGGCGCGGCGGAAGAAAACGCCCTCGCTGCTGTGCCCGGCCAGCACGGCGGTCAACTGCGCGGTGGCGTTGAACAGCGTGGTGGCGCGCGCATTGCCGACCCGCAGCATCAAGGTCGGCCGGCCCTCATGGCGCGCCACCACCACCTGCCGGGCAAACAGGATGCGCGGGCGCGGGCGCGAGATGCGCACGAACAGCAGGCCGGTGGTAATCGCGGTAAAGGCCATGCCAAACACAATCTCGATGCTCGACACGACGTGGCCGTACAGCGTGTGCGGCGCCATCACGCCGTAGCCGACGGTGGCCAGAGTCTCGATGCTGAAGAAGAACGCGTCGATGAACGACCCCGCCGGCAGGTTGCTGACGGAGCCGGGATGCCACGCGTACAGCGCGCCGAACGCCAGGTTCAGCAGCAGATCCACCGCCAGCAGCCCCACGATGAACTGCCACCAGCGCAACCCGACGGCCAGGTGATACGGATCGCGCCAGTCGAATCGCGCGGCGCCGCGCTTGGCCAGCTCGAAGTCGCCGAACTCGTACCCGCATCTCGCGCGCGCGCGGCGCGGCCGGCCGGTGGAGGTAGGCGCGCAGTCTCATCGAGGCCGCCGCAGCAGCAGCCGCACCGATCCGGGATTGGCCGGATGCGGATGGCTCGCCGCCAGCACCAGCGGGCGCAACGACGGCGCGTTCAGCCACAGCGGCAGTTCACGACGGATCACCCCTCCGGCCTCGCCCGAACCGCGGCCGGTGATGACCTCCACGCAGCGCACCCGGTCGGCATGGGCGGCGCGCAGGAAATCGTCGAGCGCGTGAAACGCGGCCTGCGCGGTGCGGCCGTGCAGATCCAGCGTGCGCGCCGGCGCCAGCTTGCCGCGGCACAGCCGGTTCCAGCTTGCGCGATCGAGGCCGCCGGGGCTCTGCCCCACCGTCAAGGGCGATGGGGCAGAGCCTTGGCGGACCGGGTGGGCCGCGCGGGCCGGCGTTCCCACTGGCTGCGGCGGCGATGGCGATGCCGCGACCTCCGGCTCGGGCGGCAGGGAGCGGCCCGGCAGCAGCCGGATGCGCCGCGCGAAGGCGGCCCATTCGGCGCGGTCGGACTCGCTCAACGTCCTGCGGCGGGATTGCGGGCGCATGGCGACCCTTCTGACGCAGCGGGGCCGGTCGCGTCTACGCCCCGGATGCCCGGGACCGCGGCAGGCGGGTCAGTGCTGCTGCAACTCGCTGGACAGCATCTGGCCGCTCGGCGTCTTGAAATCGCGCAGCACGAACATCTGGCCGTCCTGCGACACCACGATGCTGCCGGCCGCCAGCTTCGTCGCGTGTTTCATCATCATTGCCAACATCGCCGGGTCGTTGAAATTGTCCATCTCGCGCAGCGTGCCGGCGTTGTCGTAGAACTGCACCCGGCGGCGCGGGTTGTCGCTGTTGCCGGCGAACGCCGGGGCCGCGACCGAGAACGCGAGCAGGGCGAGAACCAGTACCTTTTTCATGGCGAAGTCTCCTGTCTGGCAGCGGGTCATTCCGCGTTGACCAGTTCGCCGCCGCGCCGCCGCCTATTACGGCCAGCAGGAGACATTATTTCATGGTAATGATGTAACCCCGGGCCGATGCCTCGGTCGCGGCGCCGGTGGCAGCGGAAATGCGGGGGCTTGCGCCGGGTCCGGCGCGTGGCTACGAACGGCGCGCGGATGGGGCGCGTAGCTCAGCGGGAGAGCACCTCCCTGACACGGAGGGGGTCACAGGTTCAATCCCTGTCGCGCCCACCATCCGATGCGATCGTGGCCGCCGCGGCGATCGCGTGCGCCGCCGCAACGCCATTCGCTCGCCAGCGGGGCCATTCGCCGCCGCAACACCATTCGCCGCCACCTCGATCCCGAACGTCGCGGCGATGTGCGCGGCCAGAACCTCGGTCACGGGCTCGCGCGGCTCGCGGCCCTTCAGCAGCAGGACGGCGCAGTCCGGCAGCACCGGCAGCCCGTCGCCCGGGGGCAATACCCGCAAACCCTCGGGCAGCCAGGTGATCGGCGAGACCGTCACCGCCAGGCCCCCCAGCACCGGCGCGTGCGTGCCGGCCAATGTCGCCGAGGTGTAGGCGATGCGGTAACGGCGGCCCACCTGGTCCAGCGCCCGCACCGCGGCGCGGCGCCAGCAGCAATCGCCGGCGGCCAGCGCCAGCGGCAGTGGATCGCGGCGGTGCGGCGAGCTGCGTTCGGCGGTGATCCATTGCAACGGGCCGCGCCACAGCTCCACCTTGTCAGGCCAGTAGGTCAATTCCGGTCCCTCGCTGCACAGGGTCAGGTCGAGCTCCCCGGCCCGCAGCCGCGCGAACAGATCGGTGCTGGGCATGCACAGCACGTCGACCTCGACCGCCGGATGGCTGTCAGCGAACCGCTTCAGCGCCCCCGGAAGATAGGCCAGGGCGTAGTCGTCCGGCGTGCCGAGCCGCACCGTGCCGCGCACCGTGGGCGCGTGGAACGCCGTCCAAATCTCGTCGTTCAGCGCCAGCAGGTCGCGCGAGCGGTCGAGCAGGAACTGGCCGTGCGGCGTCAATTGCACGGTGCCGCCCTTGCTGCGCTGCAACACACGCTGGCCGAGAATGCCTTCCAGCCGCTGCACCTGCATCGACACCGCCGATTGCGTGCGCCCCACCCGCTCGGCCGCGCGGGTGAAACTGCCCTCCTCGGCGATGAACGCGAAGACGCGCAGCAGGTCAGGATCCAGGGCCATCGGGGTCTGCATGGATATCAAGATAGCTGATTGCGGTGATGAATGCAATTCGTTTCCTTCATCACCGCCCCCGTACCATGTTGTGCTCATCAACGCAGCAGCACAGGAGGTTGCAATGACCGCACAGCAGATGACCGCCCCGCTGAGCCGCCTCTGGCAGGGCGTCGAGCACGTCATCCAGGACTGGGCAACGCGGCGCGAGCTGTCACAGCTCGATGATCGGATGCTCAAGGATTTGGGCATCTCGCGCGCCCAGGCCGAGTTCGAGGCCGGCTCGCGCGACGGCGTGTGGCATATCGGGCCGCATCACGACGCGTAATGCCTGTCCGACGACCCTCGGCCCTCCCCCACAAGGGAGGGCCGGGTGGAGTGCCCCGTATCAGTCGCGCTTGCGCCAGCCGCGCTCGCCCTGCTGCCAGTACGCGAGCGCATGGCCGGCCGCTTTCGCCGCCCGCCAGCGCGCGCGCGCCGCCTCGGTGGCGGCGGCATCGGTGCCGTCGAACAGGTCGAACACGCGGGCGAAGGCTTCGAGCCGCTCGCTCGACGCGCCGCCCACCAGGAACAGGAAGCGCGCCCCATTCGGCGCTGAATCGTCGCCGCCGAGCCAGATCGGCTGGAGGTCAGGATCGCCCTCGGCCGGGCCGCCATGCGGCAGCCAATCCGGCTCGGCGCAGGCCCACAGGGCGCGATCAAGCTCCGCGCGTCGCGCGGCATCGGGGCAAGCGACGCAAGCGCGCTCGCCGGCCGCCAGCGTGCGGCCCAGCAGCGCCGGCAGCGCCTGCTCCAGCCTGCTGCGGGTCAGGTGGTAGAAGCCGATCTCGGTCAACTAGCCCTCGTAATGCGCCGCCACCAGCCGGTCGAGCAGCCGCACCCCATAGCCGGTGGCGCCCTTCCCGTGCAGCGGTGCATCCTTGGTGGCCCAGGCCATGCCGGCGATGTCCAGATGCGCCCACGGCTTGCCGGCGACGAACCGTTGCAGGAAATGCGCGGCGGTGATGGCACCCCCCGGTCGGCCGCCGACATGCTTCATGTCGGCGATCTCGCTTTTCAGCCCCTTGTCGTAGGCATCGTGCAGCGGCATCCGCCAGAGCTTCTCGCCGGTCTCCCGCCCCGCCGCCGCCAGGTGCTCGGACAGTGCGTCATCGTTGCTGAAGCAGCCGGCGTATTCATGGCCCAGCGCCACGATGATCGCGCCGGTGAGCGTCGCCAGATCGACCATGAAACGCGGCGCGAACCGCTGCTGCGCGTAGTGCAGCACGTCGGCCAGCACCATGCGGCCCTCGGCGTCGGTGTTGATGATCTCTACCGTCTGCCCGGAAGCGGTGCGCACCACGTCGCCTGGGCGCTGCGCGGTGCCCGACGGCATGTTCTCGACCAACCCGACCAGCCCCACCGCGTCGACGCGGGCTTTGCGGCCGGCGAGTGCGGCCATCAGCCCGACCACGGCGCCGGCACCGGCCATGTCCCATTTCATGTCCTCCATGCCGGCGGCCGGCTTGATGCTGATGCCGCCGGTGTCGAAGGTGACGCCCTTGCCGATGAACGCCACCGGCGGCTCGGCGCTGTCGTCGGGGGCGCCGTTCCAGCGCATCACCACCATCCGCGCCTCCTGCGCGCTGCCCTGCGCCACCCCCAGCAATGCGCCGAACCCCAGCTCCTCAAGCCGCGCCGGGCCGAACACCTCGATGTCCAGCCCCAGTTCGGCGAGCTTCTGGATGCGCGCGGCCATTTCCGGCGGGGTCAGCACGTTGGGCGGCTCGCTCACCAGGTCGCGGGTGACGAACACGCCATGCGCGATGGCGCGCAGCGGCGCGAACGCCTGCTCGGCCGACCGCGGATCCTCGACGCGGACGGACAGCTTTGCCAGGCGCGGCTTTTCCTCCGGCTTCTCGGTGGTGCGGTAGCGGTCGAAGCGATAGGCGCGCAGCACCGCCCCCGCCGCCAAATGCGCCGCCTGCTCCGCGCTGAGCGCGCGGGCGGCGACCGCGACCTCCGGCTCGCGCGCCAGCGCCGCGGCCGCGTGGCCGCCCGCCTCCTCGGCGGCGAGCGCGGAGAACTCGCCGGATTTGCCGAGGCCGACCGCGACCACCCGCGACAGGCCGCCGCCCGGCGCCAGGACGGTCGCCGTCTGGCCGGATTTGCCCTTGAATTCGCCGACCTCCAGCGCGCGGGAGACCGCCCCCCCGGTCGCCGCGTCAGCCGCCTGCAAGCCGGGGCTGTCGAGCGCGCCCTCGAACAGCGGCAGCAGCAGCGCGCCCGAACTCGGCAGGCTCGGGGAGACGAAGGCGACATCCAGCATCGGGCGGCTCCAGCGCGGTGGCAGGGCGGCAGTGTAGCAGCCGCGCCGGTCGACGCCATCCGGGCTGCGCCGTCTCAGCCGGCGTCGCGCCAGGTGCCGGTCCGCTCGGTGGTGGGCGCGTAGTCCACGAACGACCAGCGCCACGGCGAGGCGGCGCGACGACGCCAGCCGCGCGCGACGTGGAAGCGCCAGGTTCGTTCCGCGCCGGCGACCGGGGGCGGGGTCCGGATGTCCCAGTCGATTTCGGTCACTCCCTGCAATTGCAGCAAATCGCCGTGCTCGAAGTCGATGAACAGCAGCGCCGCGCGCGGCTCGCCCAGCAGATTGCCGAGCGTGTTGAAGTAGCGGTTGCCGGGAAAATCCGGGATGCAAAGCGTGTCGCCTGCAACGCGCACGAAGCCGGGCCGGCCGCCGCGATGCGAGATGTCCGCGCCGGCCGCCATCCCGGATCTCCGCCCGTGATCGGCTCGCGACCAGGAAGGTGTCGGCGCCGCCGATCAGCGCCCGCGCCTCGCTGTCGAGAGCGTCGAGCGGCTCGGCCTCGTCGCCGGCGATCGGGGTCGCCGCCACCAGTCGACGCTGGATGTATTGCGGGCAGTTGCCGAAGCTCTGGCGGACAGCGACCGTCAGGCCCGCGGCGTCCAGCCGCGCGATGCGCCCGTTGGCCCGATTGCGCCGGCGCGTCGCGAAGTCGATGCCCAGGCAGGCGATCTCTCCCCCGACGCACATGGCGCCGGCGGCCGGATCGTGCTGGTCCGGGAGCGCGTCGATCCGCAGCGTCTGCGGATCGGGCGCGTGGGCAAAGCCGGGCGCGCCGGCGAGCATCGTCGCCAACGGCCAGCCGCCGGAGTCGTTGACGCCGACAAACAGATACGGCAGCGACGCGAAGAAGCGGCGATGCTGCTCCGGCATGAAGCCGCGAATGCCCGCGCCCGCAGCGCCACCGCCGGCCCGCGCCTGGGCCGCCAGTTCGTCGGAATGGAACACCGTGCCGTCCATCGGCGTCTCACGCGGACGGCGGAATGGGGCAAGGCGGCATCGCCTTGAAGCGAGGCAGCGCCTCGACGCGGCGCAGCCAAGCCTGGACCGCCGGGTAGGCATCGAGCGACACGCCGCCCTCGGGGGCGTGCGCCACATAGGTATAGCAGGCCAGGTCGGCGATCGTCGGATGCGGGGCCGCCAGCCAGGCGCGCCCGGCCACATGCGCCTCCATGAAGCGCAGCAGCGAGCCGGCGATCGCCGCGGCCTGGGCGGAGTCTCCCGGCGTCCCGAATTGCGCGATCACGCGCGCCGCCGCCGGGCCGAATTTCATCTCGCCCGCGGCGATTGAAAGCCAACGCTGCACCCGCGCCGCGGCAACCGGCTCCTCCGGAAGCCATGTGCCACCGGGGGCATGGCGCTTGGCCAGATAGACCAGGATCGCGTTGCTGTCCGCCAGCACCAGGTCGCCATCCTCCAGCACCGGGATTTGGCCAAGCGGATTGAGCGCGCGGAACGCCGCCGTGCGCCTGACCTCGGCCGGCGCGGGAGCCAGGGTGTAGGGCAGTTCCAGCATCGAGAGCAGCAGCTCCACGCGATGCGTATGGCCGGACAGGGTCGTTCCGTGCAGCGTCATCATTGGGTCCGTCCGGTTCGAGGTGGCGTCATGCGGGGCCATGTCGGCCTTGCCGCCACCGCGGACAATCGGGCAGCCTCGAAAGTCACACTTGCGATTTGCGGAATGGCGCATGGACCGGCTGGACGAGCTGGCGATTCTGGTCGCGATCGTCGACCACGGCAGCTTGGCGGGTGCCGCGCGCCGGCTGCGCCGATCAGCGCCGGCCGTGACCCGCGCGCTGGCATCCCTGGAATCGCGTGCGGGCGTGCGCCTGATCGAGCGGACCACACGCCGCCTGTCGCCCACCGAGGCTGGCCGTGCGCTGGCCGAGCAGGGTCGCGCGCTGCTGGGCGACTACGACGCCGCCATGTCCGGCCTGCCCGGCGCGCAGGTGGCGGGCCTGGTGCGCGTCACCGCGCCCGTGCAATTCGGCCGCCGCCACGTGGCGCCCGTGGTGGCCAGCTTTCTCGACGCCTATCCCGGTACACAGGTCGAACTCGTGCTGAACGACCGCACCCTCGATCTGATCGAGAGAGGGCTGGACGTCGCGGTCCGCATCGGCCGGTTGTCGGATTCGACGCTGCTGGTTCGCGGCGTGGGAGAAGTCCGCCGCGTGGTCGTCGCCAGTCCCGGCTACCTGTCGCGGCGCGGCGTGCCGCAGGTGCCGGCGGACCTGGCGGCCCACGACACGATCTTCGGACGCACCAGTATCCGGCACCAGCGAATGGCGTTTCGGGCCACCGGAGCGCGGCGTCGCGGTCCGGCTTGCGCCGCGGCTGCTGGTCAACGAGGTCGAAGCGCAGTTGCTGGCGGTCCGGGCCGGCCGCGGCATCGCGCGCGTGCTGTCGTATCAGGCCGCCGACGATCTGGCCGCCGGGTCGCTGGTTCGGCTGCTGGCGTCCTTCGAGCCGCCGCCGCTGCCGGTGCAACTCGTCGCACGCGGCGGCGATCGAATGGCGCCGAAGATCAGGGCCTTCCTCGACCACGCGGCGGCGGCATTGCGCGGACTGCCCGCGATCCGGCGCAACCAGGAATGACGACGCGCCTACGCGGCGATGTTCGCGTCAGGCCTTCAGCCACGCCTTTTCGCAGATCCGCTCGTTGTCCAGGTCGAAGCCGTTATGCGGCGTGTGGCCGCCCACCTTGTCGGAATGCGCGTCCAGATAGTCGCGGAAGGCCGGGATCAGCGAGCCGCCGTCGTCATGCAGCATCGCCTGCATTTCGTAGATCGCCGCGCGGCGCTTGGCATCGTCCAGCTCGGCGCGGGCCGAGGCCAGCAATGCGTCGAAATGCGCGTTCTTCCAGTGCGTCTCGTTCCACACCGCGTCGGAGCGATAGGCGATGCCCAGCATCTGCGTCGCCGCCGGGCGGCCACCCCAGTAGCTGGTGATAAACGAGCCTTTCAGCCACACATTATCCCAGTAGCCGTCCGCCGGCTCCCGCTTGATGTCGATGGTGATGCCAGCCTTCGCCGCGTTCGCCTGGAACAGTTGCGCCATGTCCACGGCGCCATTGAACGCGGCATCCGATGCCTGCAACACGATCTTCGGATCGGCGATGCCGGCCTGCTTGAAGTGGAAGCGGGCCTTGTCCGGATCGTACGCGGTCTGCGGCAGTTCGCCGTTATGGAACGGGTCGCCGAGCGGGATCGGATGGTCGTTGCCGAGCTGGCCGTAGCCGGAGAACAAGGTCTTCAGCACCGCCTGCCGGTCGATCGCGTATTTCAGGGCCTTGCGGATGTCGGGATTCGAGTACGGGGCGCGGTCCACCATCATCGGCATGTGGGCGAACCATCCGGCCGGCGAACGCACGACCTGCAGGCGCTTGTTGCGCTCCAGCAGCGCCACCGTCTTGGGGTCGACGCGGTTGATGACGTCCACCTGACCGGACAGCAGCGCGTTCAGGCGTGCGGCGGAGTCACCGATCACCGTGACCACCGCGCCATCGAGATGGCCGCGACCCGGCTTCCAGTAGTCGGGATTGCGCTTGAACGCGACGCGCACGCCGGGGTCGAAGCTTTCCAGCAGCATGGACCCGGTGCCGACCGGATGTGCCCAGTCCTTGAACCCGTCCGGCACCATCATGATGTGATAGTCGCTGAGCGTGTACGGCAGATCGGCGTCGCCCGACGCCAGCGTGATGCCGATCTGGTTCGGGCCCAGCTTCTTCACGTCGATGACGGCCTTCATCGAGCCGGCGGCACCCGATTTGTTGCCGGCCCCGCGATGCAGGTTCAGCGAATAGACCGCATCGTCGGCGTTGAACTCGTGGCCATTGCTGAACTTCACGCCCTTGCGGAGATTCAGGACCCATTCCGCGGCACCCGGCTTGGCCTCCCAGCTTTCGGCCAGCTCGGGGATCGGCCTGTTGTCCGGGCCGTTCTCGATCAGGGCGCTGTACACGGCGAAGTTGACCATCACGCCGACCGTGTCCGTGACCAGCGTAATGTCCAGCGTGTCCGACGTGCTGCCACCGGCGAGGCCCAGGCGCAGCGTGCCGCCGCGGCGCGGCGTCTCGTCGGCGCGAGCGCCGAGCAGCGGGATGGCGGTAGCCAGCGTCGCGGCGCCGGCGAGCAGGGTGCGGCGGGTGACACCTGCGGCGGTCATTTGTGGTCTCCCCTTTTTGTTTCAGACGTGCTGGTTGGTTTTCAGACGTGTCGGCGCGGAACGGCGACGTGCCAGATGCGGTGCGCCGTCGGCTGCTCGCCCTCCCAGGCGTCCAGCGTCGCGTCGATGATGAACTCGGTCGCGGTGGCGCGCAGCACGGTGCGCGTCGTCGATCGCGTCTGCCAGTCGCCGCGCCCCAGGCGCATCTCGAACGCCACGTCGCCGGTCGCACGTCAGCGGATCGTTCGCCTGGATGGTGAAGCGGTCGAGCGACCAGAGTTCGTATATCAGCCCGTTTGCCTCGATGCGATAGCTCCCGCTGTCGTCACGCGCCTCGGCCGTGGTCGTCGCGGTGTGCTGGTCGCGCGTGACGCGGCGGTAGGTCTCGGGATCGCGCAGGAAGGCGCGCGCCAGCTTCGGCGCGGCCTCCGGCGGCGGCAGGTCCGCCAGCGCGTCGTCCTCGGGCCGCGCGGGCCGCCGCGGCAGGCTCAGCGTCGCCGCGTCCAGCACGAGGCGCACCGGCGCGGGCGAGGGCCAGACCAGCGGCCAGTAGGCGGTCGAGAGAGCCAGCCGGACACGGTGGCCCGCCGGAAAGCGATGCGCGCAGTCGTTCAGTTGCAGTCGCACCCGCACGGGCACGCCAATCGGCAGCGGCGCGGGATTCTCATGGCCGTCGCGATGCGCCAGGTTCAGCACGCCGTAGCTGACGCGCAGGCTGGCGCCGTCGGGGGCCACGTCGCAGAGCCGGGCGACCAGCAGCGCGTCCGCCCGGTCCGAGACGATTGTCGCCTCCAGCACCGCCGCGCCGGCGATAGCGAGCGGCTCGGACAGGGCCGCGCTGTCGAAGCTGCTGGACAGCGCGTCGTCGCGCCGCTGATCGCCGGGCTGCTCGCCGCCGCTGCCATAGGCGCACCAGACGCCGGACTCCGCGCCGCAATCCTGCGGCGAGGCGATGACCACGCCGGCCGAGCGGGCAGGCTCGGCGCCGAGCCTGCGGTCGCCCAGGTGCCATCGTGTCGGGATCACGTTCGGCGACGGCCATGCGGCCTCGCCGATCCAGCGTCCGGGCCGGTGCGCGTAGTCGGTGGCGGGGGGCACGAAATCCTCCTGCCACCAGCGCAGCATCGGGCCGTCCATCGCGCCGTTGTCGATGCCGCGCAGCCAATGGTCCCACCAGCGCAGCGCGTCCTGCAAAAAGCCGTACGCCGGGCCAGGTGTCGCGAAATGCGGATATTTGTGCGCCCAGGGACCGACCAGGCCACGACGTGGGCAGGTCAGCCGCTCCAGCATTCGCGGCACCGCGTTGCTGTAGGCGTCGGCCCAGCCGCCGATCAGGTAGCACGCCGCGGTGATCGCGGCCGGATCTTCGCACACCGAGCCATGCCGCCAATACGCATCGCGCGTCTGGTGTTGCAGCCAGGTGCGCAGCAGCAGCGGTTCGGCGTGCAGCCGCTCCAGCCACATCGCGCGCCAGCGGTCGCCGACCACGGCGGGGTCCGGCGGGCGGGTCTGGAAGGCGAGCATGGTGCTGGCCCAGCGCAGATTGTCGGTCAGCAACGCGCCGCCCATGTAGTGAACGTCGTCGGCGTAGCGATCGTCGGTGCTGCACAGCGAGATGATCGCGCGCAACGCCGGCGGCCGCCGGGCCGCCACCTGCAAGGCGTTGAAGCCGCCCCAGCTTATGCCCATCATGCCGACCGCGCCGCCGCACCAATCCTGTGCCGCGATCCAGGCGATCACCTCCAGCGCGTCGTCCTGTTCCTGCGGCAGGTATTCGTCCAGCATCAGGCCATCGGAATTGCCCGTGCCGCGCATGTCCACGCGCACGCAGGCATAGCCGTGGCCGGCCATGTAGGGATGCGTCAGCGCATCGCGCGTGGCGGTGCCGTCGGCAAGGCGGTACGGCAGGTATTCCAGCACCGCCGGCACCGGATCGGCCCGCGCGTCCTCCGGCAGCCAGATGCGCGCGAACAGCCGCGTGCCATCCGAAAGCGGGATGAAGGTCTCGACCACCCGCACCGGGCGCGGGAAGGCCGAGACATGCCTCATGCGCCGGCGAGCCCCGCCGCGAGGCGTTCGGTGTACCAGGAGCAGAACATGTCGCACATGTATTCCGACTTGGCGTACGGCCCCGGCTGGTAGGCGTCGCTGGCCGCCCCGGCATGCGCCCAACTGACGAACGCGCCGTCCTGGTCGTTGGTGGCCTTCCACACGGCGGTCAGATTGTCCACGTCGTAGTCCTCGCCCTCGACCGCCTCGCGATCGACCAGCCAGGTGGTGCGCACCAGCGTGCGGTCGGCGGCCAGCGGCAAGGTCGAGAACGTCACCGCATGGTCGCCGAGAAAATGGAACCAGGCGTTCGGCTGCGTATGCAGATGCAGCGTGCCGAGGCGCGCGTTGGTGAAGCCGCCGACCAGCTTGCGGACCGCGCGGCTGGCGTCCAGCGTGTAGCTCTCACCGGGGCCGTCCAGTGCCAGGCGCTCGACGCGAAAGCCGGTCGGACGGCCGTGCAGCTTTTCGATCGGCCGCCACGGCAGGCCGCTTTCGTCCCAGATGCCTTCCATCTCGCGCGTGGTGCGCTGGTAGCGGGCGTAATCCTCCTTCTGGCTGTCCGGGATCTCGTACTCGCCGAAGAAGTGGAACAGGCTGCACAGCAGTTCGGGGTGGCCGCCGCAATGGTAGCATTCGCGGTTGTTCTCGATGGTCAGCTTCCAGTTGCCTTCCTCGATGGTCTCGGTCTGGTGGGCCACCTTGCAGCGGCCGATCTGATGCGGCGCCAGATACGGCGTCAGTTCGGCCGCCATGTCGTCGAAATCGTCCGGCGGCTCGGCGGCAAGGCACACATAGAGCAGGCCCGCCATGTTCTTCAGCGCCACCGGCTTCAGGTCGTGCGTGCCGGCGCCGATGCAGGATTTCATGATCTCGGCGTGGATCAGCTTGCCGGACAGGTCGTAGGTCCACTGGTGATAGGGGCAGACGATGTTGCCGGTGATGCCCTTGCGGTCCAGCAGCAGGCGGCTGCCGCGGTGGCGGCAGACATTGTGCCAGGCGCGCACCTGCCCATCGTCGTCGCGCACCAGGATCACCGAGTTGCCGCCGATCTGCACGGTGACGTAGTCGCCCGGCTCGGGCACTTCCGGCTCGGAGCCGACGAAGATCCAGTTGCGCCCGAAGATGAGCTGCAAGTCGAGATCGTGCATCTCGGGGCTGGTGTAGAATGGCGCCTCCAGCGTGAGGCCCTGCGGGCGGCGGGCGACCATCGCCTCGATGTCGGCGCGAGAGAGTGACTGCATGGCTTACGGGCTCCTTACAGGTCTTTGGCGAGACGCAGGCCGTCGAGCACGGCTGCATGGATGTTGCGGCTGGCGACCGCGTCGCCGGCACGAAGCAGGCGGAATTGTCCGGCCGGGTTGCGCACCACCTCCTGCGGCCGGCCGGCCAGCAGGGCGGCGTGATCGACCTCGCCCAGGTTGGTCGAGTGCGCCACCAGCGCGTGATAGATCTCGTCAGCCGGCAGGGTGCCGTGCTCGACCACCACCTGATCGACAATGCGCTCCTGCGTCTCGGCGCCGTAATCGCTGCCGATGGTGGCGACCAGGTGGTTGCCCTCGCGCCGCACCGATTTCAGGCGGCTGTTGATGGTGATGCGGACGCCGTGGCGGTGGAAGTAGCGGGCATAGATCGCGTGGTTCAGGCCGCCGATTTCCGGGGCGAAGAACCGCTCCGGGGTGACGATCTCGACCGCGCTGCCGGCCTCGGCCAGCATTTCCGCCGCCTGCATTCCGGGATGGTTGCCGTTGTCGTCGAACACCAGCGCGCGCGGTGCTGGCTGCACCTCGCCGCTGGCGATGTCCCACGACGAGACGACCAGCTCGTTGCCGCTGTCGAGAATCTCCGTGTTCGGCAAGCCGCCGGTGGCGACGATCACCACGTCCGGGTTCTCGGCCAGCACTGTGTCGGCTTCGGCATAGGTGGCGTAGCGGATATCCACGCCGAGCCGTTCGAGTTGCGCCAGCCGCCAATCGACGATGCCGATGAACTCCTTTCGGCGCGGGTTGCGCATCGCCAGGAGTATCTGTCCGCCGGCGCGCTCGGTCGCCTCGAACAGCACGACGGAATGCCCGCGCTCGGCGGCGACGCGCGCGGCCTCCAGCCCGGCCGGGCCGGCGCCGACCACCACCACGCGCCGCGCCGGGCCGTCGCCGCGCACGAGGGTCTGCGGCAGGCTCGCCTCGCGGCCGGTGGCGGGGTTGTGGACGCACAGCGCCTCGTTGCCCTCGTAGATGCGGTCGATGCAGTAGCTGGCGCCGACGCAGGGGCGGATGCTGTCCTCGTCGCGGGCGATCACCTTGCGCACGATATGCGGGTCGGCGATCAGCGCGCGGGTCATGCCGACCATGTCGAGCTTGCCGGCGGCGATCGCGTGCCGGGCCGTGGCGACGTCGTTGATGCGGGCCGCGTGGAAGGTGGCGATGCCGGCGGCGGCGCGCACCTCGCCCGCGAAATCCAGATGCGGGGCGGAGCGCATTCCGGCGATCGGGATGACGTTGGCGATCGCGTTGTCGGTCTCGATATGGCCGCGGATGATGTTGAGGAAATCGACCACGCCGCGGCGCGCGAACCGGCGGGCGATCTCCATGCCGTCTTCGCGGGACAGGCCGATCTCCCAATCCTCGTCGGCCACCATGCGGACGCCGAGCAGGAAACGCGGGCCGACCGCCGCGCGCATCGCGTCGAGCACCCGCAGCGAAAACGCCATCCTGGCGTCGAGGTCGCCGCCGAACGCATCCTCGCGCTTGTTGGTGGCAGGCGACCAGAACTGGTCGGGCAGATGGCCGTAGGCGTTGATCTCCAGCCCGTCCAGGCCCGCCGCCTGCATCCGCTGCGCGGCGGCGGCATAGTCGGCCACCACGCGGTCGATGTCCCACGCCTCCATCGCCTTGGGGAAGGAGCGATGCGCCGGCTCGCGCACCGGCGAGGGGGCGAGCACCGGCAGCCAGTCGGCTTTGTTCCAGGCGGTGCGCCGGCCCATGTGGGTGAGCTGGATCATCACCGCCGAGCCGTGCTCGTGGCATTCGTCGGACAATGCGCGCATCCAGGGCACGATCTCGTCCTTGTAGGCCAGCAGGTTGCCGAACACCGGCGGGCTGTCCGGCGAGACCACGGCGGAGCCGGCGGTCATGGTGAGCGCGATGCCGCCGCGCGCCTTTTCGACGTGGTACAGCCGGTAGCGGTCCTTCGGCATCCCGTCTTCGGAGTAGTACGGCTCATGCGAGGTGCTCATCACCCGGTTGCGCAGGGTGAGATGCTTGAGCTGGTACGGCTGCAGCAGCGGGTCGGTCGTGCCGCTGGGCGGGATGGCGTTCATGGGCGGCAATCTGCACCGCGGCGGAGGCGCTTTCCAGCGCCCGCAAGGCCTTGCATGGGGCCGTTCGTTTTTTCGATGACCCTCTCAGCCGGAGGGGCGCGGCACGGCCAGGACGAACAGCCGGTGCTGGGCGATGTCGATCTTGCGCCGCATCGCCTCGGACCAGACGCGGTTGGCGGCGGCCTCGTCGTGGAACGGGCCGTGGCATTCCTCGGTGCCGGGTTCCAGGTCGCGAAATCCGGGGTCGGCGAAGATGCCGCCCCAGACGAAATAGAGGTGGCGGTCAGGCATCGGCGAGTTCCGTGCCCCTGTAGGCGTCGAGGATGGGAAAGATAAGGCCGATGCTGTCGAGGCGGACGGTGCCGACCACCTGCTCGAACCGCTCTGGCCAGCCATCTTCCGACCGCCGCAGGATCTCGGCGGTCACGGACGCGGTATGGATGACCATGATCTCTCGCAGCGACGGGATGCTGCAATAGGTCCACACGTTCGACCAAGTTTCGGCGCGATTGCTGACCGAGAGGATCTCGATCGCTAGCAGCGGATCATCAAGCAGAGCCTCGCCGCGAGAGCTGGGGCCGCATCGCACAACCAGATCGGGGATGCGAATGTTGCTGTCGCGACGCACTCTGGGAATCACGCCGGCCGCCGTAAGCACATGACAGCCCGGCCGGACCTGCCAAAGGTGCGCGTTCAGCAAAGTAGCCAG
This sequence comes from uncultured Pseudomonadota bacterium, assembly GCA_963758455.1. Taxonomy (GTDB): domain Bacteria; phylum Pseudomonadota; class Alphaproteobacteria; order Acetobacterales; family Acetobacteraceae; genus CAVRQM01. The sequence continues at coordinate 471,477 of CAVWVK010000002.1, forward strand.
GTTCCCCTGCATGGCCGCGTGGACGGTGGAAGCCGGCGCCATCATCATCGGCTCGCCCTCGACGAGCTGCCACCTGGCCCCGGTCGAATCTTCCGGCCAATCCAGGAACTCGTCGACGGTCATCGGCGCCGGCGGCTTCAGGCTGGCAGACATGGCGGCATCCTCTTTTGGCATGGCCCTCGGGGCCTTCCGCGCCGCGACACTACCACTATGATGGCCCGGATGCAGCGTTTCTCCGCCCTCTCCCTTCTGCGCCACGCCGCCGGCGGCCATGCCGGCTGGCAGCCGCAATGGCGCGACGCGGCGCCGAAAGCCGCCTATGACGCGATCATCGTCGGCGGCGGCGGGCATGGGCTGGGCACCGCCTACTACCTGGCGAGCCAGCACGGGATGCGCAACATCGCGGTGCTGGAGCGCGGCTGGATCGGCGGCGGCAATACCGGGCGCAACACCACCATCATCCGCTCGAACTACCTGTTCGACGAGAGCGCCCGCATGTACGACCACGCGGTGAAGCTGTGGGAGACACTGAGCCAGGCGCTGAACTACAACGTCATGTTCAGCCCGCGCGGCGTGATGATGCTGGCGCACAACGTCCACGACGTGCAGGTGTTCAAGCGCCACGTTCACGCCAACCGGCTGAACGGGGTCGATAACGAGTGGCTGACCCCCGAGCAGGCGCGCGCGTTCTGCCCACCGCTCAACATCGCCCCCGGGATGCGCTATCCGGTGCTGGGCGCCGCGCTGCAGCGCCGCGGCGGCACGGCCCGGCACGACGCCGTGGCCTGGGGGTTCGCGCGGGCCGCGGACTCGCTCGGCGTGGACATCGTGCAGAATTGCGAAGTCACCGGCATCCGCCGCGGCCATAACGGCGCGGTGCAGGGGGTCGATACCACGCGCGGCCCCGTCAACGCGGCCAAGATCGGCGTGGTGGCGGCCGGCCATACCAGCGTGCTGATGGCGATGGCCGGACTGCGCCTGCCGCTGGAGAGTTTTCCGTTGCAGGCTCTGGTCAGCGAGCCGATCAAGCCGGTGGTGCCCTGCGTGGTGATGAGCAATACCATCCACGCCTATATCAGCCAGTCCGACAAGGGCGAGCTGGTGATCGGCGCCGGCACCGACGCCTACACCAGCTACACCCAGCGCGGCGGCCTGCATGTCACCACGCACACGCTGGACGCGATCTGCGAATTGTTCCCGCAATTCCGGCGGATGCGGATGCTGCGCAACTGGGGCGGCATCGTCGATGTGACGCCGGACCGCTCGCCGATCGTGGCCAAGACCTCGGTGCCGGGGTTGTACGTGAATTGCGGCTGGGGCACCGGCGGGTTCAAGGCGACGCCGGGCAGCGCGCACGTGTTCGCCCATACGATGGCGCGCGACGAGCCGCACCCGATCAACGCGCCGTTCACCATCGAGCGGTTCCGCGACGGCCATCTGATCGACGAAGCCGCCGCCGCCGCGGTGGCGCATTGAGTCGCGGCTTCTGCAACGCACTGACTGGACACCCATGCTGCTGATCGACTGCCCATATTGCGGGCCGCGCAACGAGATCGAGTTCGCCCATGCCGGCGAAGCGCATGTCGTGCGCGACCCAGCGCGGGACGACGACGCATGGGGCGCCTACCTGTACACGCGCAGAATCCGAAGGGCGTCCACGCCGAGCGCTGGCGGCACGCGCATGGCTGCCAGCGGTTCTTCAATGCGCTGCGCGACACCACGACCGACCGGTTTCTCGCGATCTACAAGGTCGGCGAGCCGCGCCCGGAGCTGTCCTGATGCGCCTCGCCAGCGGCGGCCGCATCGACCGCGCGCGACCGCTGTCGTTCAGCTTCGATGGCCGGGCGATGCGGGGCTTTGCCGGCGACACGCTGGCCTCCGCGCTGCTGGCCAACGACGTGCATCTGGTCGGCCGCAGCTTCAAGTATCACCGCCCGCGCGGCATCCTGTGCGCGGGCTCCGATGAGCCGAACGCGCTGGTGCGGGTGCGCGACACGCCGAACCTGCGCGCGACGACGGTCGAGCTGTACGAGGGACTGGCGGCCGAAAGCCAGAACCGCAACCCGTCGCTGCGCTTCGACATCGGCGCCATGAACGATCTGGTCTCGCCGCTGCTGCCGGCCGGGTTCTACTACAAAACCTTCATGTGGCCGCGGTCGTGGTGGCACCGCGTCTATGAGCCGGCGATCCGCCGCGCGGCGGGGCTGGGGCGCGCGCCGGAGCGGCCCGACCCGGACCGCTACGCCACCCGCTTCGCGCATTGCGAGGTGCTGGTCGTGGGCGCCGGCCCCGCCGGCCTGGCCGCCGCGCTGGCCGCCGCGTCGCGCGGCGGGCGGGTGATGCTGTGCGACGAGCAGAACGAACTGGGCGGCAGCCTGCTGGCCCCAGGCGACTCGACGATCGACGGGCAGCCCGCCGCCGCCTGGCGCGACGCGGCACTGAGCGAGCTGGCGCGCGCGGGCGTGGTCCTGCTGCCGCGCACCACGGCGTTCGGCTACTTCCCGCACAACCTGATCGGCCTCGCCGAACGCCGCACCGACCATTTGGCCGAGCCGGGCGACTGTCCGCGCGAGCGGCTGTGGCAGGTGCGCGCGCACACCGTCGTGCTCGCCACGGGGGCGATCGAACGCCCGCTGGTGTTCCCCGGCAACGATCGCCCCGGCGTGATGCTGGCCGACGCGGCGCGCATATATGCCGAACGTTACGCGGCGCTGGCTGGCCGCGCGGTGGTCATCATGGCGGCGCACGACAGCGCCTATGCCGCCGCGTTGGCGTTGCAGGCGGCCGGCGCGCGCATTGCCGCCATCGCCGACCTGCGCCCCAAGGTGGACGGCACGCTGCCGGAACAGGCGCGCGCCGGCGGGATTCCCGTGCACGTCGCGACCGGCATCGCGGACACCTGCGGACGGCTGCGGGTCGCCGGCGTCGCGCTTTCGACCGGGACGAAAATCGCCTGCGACCTGCTGCTGATGGGCGGCGGCTTCACGCCCAGCATCCATTTGTTCAGCCAGTCTCGCGGCAAGCTGCGCCACGACGCGGATGCCGGCACGTTCCTGCCCGGCGAGCCGGCCGAGAACACGCGCTGCGCCGGCGCCTGCAACGGCACGTTCGTCCTGGCGGACGTGCTGGCCGAAGGTTTTGCCGCCGGGGACGCGCCGCGCCGCCTCGCCGCGACCGGCTGGCCCGCGATGCGCGCGTCGCCCGCGCTGTCCGAAGCAGCCGGCGGCAAGGCGTTCGTCGACTTCCAGAACGACGTGACCGCGAAGGACATCAAGCTTGCCGCGCGCGAGGGCTTCCGCTCCATCGAGCATGTCAAGCGATACACCACGACCGGCATGGCGACGGACCAGGGCAAGACGTCGAACCTGAACGCGCTGGCGATCGTCTCCGGCATGCTCGGCGTGCCGGCGCCGCAAGTCGGGCTGACCACGTTCCGGATGCCATACACGCCGACCAGCTTCGGCGTGCTGGCCGGCACGTCGCGCGCAGAGTTGTTCGACCCGGTGCGCACCACGCCGCTGCACGACCGCGCGGTGGCGGCCGGCGCGATATTCGAGGACGTGTGGCAGTGGAAGCGCGCCCGCTACTTCCCGCGGCCCGGCGAGGACATGCACGCCGCCGTGCTGCGTGAATGCCGCGCCACCCGCGCCGGCGCCGGCGTGTTCGATGCCTCGACGCTCGGCAAGATCGAGGTGGTCGGCCCGGACGCCGCCGAGTTTCTCGACCGCATGTATGCCGGACCGCTTGCGCAAGCTGGCGGTGGGGCGCGCGCGCTACGGGGTGCTGCTGCGCGAGGACGGGTTCGTGCTGGACGACGGCATCGTGGCGCGGCTGGCGGAGGACCGCTTCCACCTCACCACCACGACCGGCGGTGCGGCGCGCGTGCTGGCGGTCATGGAGGACTACCGGCAGACCGAGTTCACCGACCTGCGCGTCTGGCTGACCTCGATCACCGAGCAGTTCGCGACCATCGCCGTCCAGGGACCGCGTGCGCGCAAGATCGTGGCGCCGCTGACCGACGCGGATTTGTCGATGCCGCATATGAGCGTGCGCGAGGCCGCCGTCATGGGCCGCCCGGCGCGCGTGTTTCGCGTCAGTTTCACCGGCGAACTCGGCTTCGAGCTGAACGTGCCGCCCGACCATGCGCCCGCCGTATGGGATGCGGTGATCGCCGCCGGCGCCGTGCCGTACGGCACCGAGGCGATGCACGTCATGCGCGCCGAAAAAGGCTACATCATCGTGGGTCAGGAAACCGACGGCACGGCCACGCCCGACGATGCCGGCATGGGCTGGGCGGTCGGCCGCAACAAGGCCGATTTCGTCGGCAAGCGTTCGCTGGCCCGCGCCTCGATGGCCGATCCCGCGCGCAAGCAACTGGTCGGATTGCTGACCGAGGATCCCGCGACGGTGCTGGACGAGGGCGCGCAGATCGTCGCCGATCCGGCGCAGCCGATCCCGATGACCATGCTCGGCCACGTCACCAGCGCCTATCACAGCCCGGCGCTGGATCGCTCGATCGCGCTGGCGATGGTCTCCGGCGGGCGGGCGCGCGAAGGGGCGACGCTGCACGTGCCGATGCCGGACCGCAGCATCGCGGTGCGCGTCGTCTCGCCGGTGTTCTTCGACCCCGAAGGGAGCGCGGCTCAATGGCTGAGGTGGCGGCGATCCGCGACTGCGTTCGCTTCAGCCTGCGCGGCGACGAAACCATGCTCGCGGACGGCTGCGCGGCGTTCGGCCTGCCGCGGCCCGACCCGCTGCGCGCCACGGCTTCGGGCGACCGCGCGGCGCTGTGGCTCGGCCCCGACGAGATCCTGCTGCTGGCGCCATATGGCACCACCGCGCCGGCGCTGAGCGCGCGGTGGACGTGAGCGGGCGGCAGATCGGCCTCGCCGTCATGGGACCGGGCAGCAACGCGATGCTGGCCGCCGGCTGCCCGCTCGACCTGGATCGGTTCGACGTCGGCTGCTGCACGCGCACCTTGCTGGGCAAGGCGGAAATCGTGCTGTGGCGCACCGCGCCGATGGGCTGGCGCGTCGAGGTCTGGCGCAGCTTCGCCGCCTATGTGCGGGCGCTGCTGGCGCAGGCCGGGAGGGATTGGGCATGATCCCGGCCTGGAATCCCGAACAGGACGATTCGCTGGTCTGCGTCGCCGTGCATGACGAGACGCATGACGTGAAGACCTTCACCTTCGCCGCCGATCCGCCGCGTCGGTTCGAGTTCCTGCCGGGCCAGTTCCTGACCTTCACCTTCGTGATCGACGGCGCGGAAATCAGCCGCTGCTACACCATCGCCTCGCCGCCGAGGCGCCCCGACCGGGTGCAGATCACCTCCAAGCGCGTGCCGACGGGCGGCGTCACGCCCTGGCTGCACGCGACCTTGCGGCCGGGAATGCGGGTGCCGGTCAGCGGGCCGCTCGGCGACTTTTCCATCAGCCTGCATCCGGCGGAAAAATACCTGTTCCTCTCGGGCGGCAGCGGCATCACCCCGCTGATGAGTTTCTCCCGCAACCTGGCCGATCTCGCGGGAATGCCCGACGTGCTGTTCGTCCACAGCGCGCGCAGTCCCGCCGACATCATCTTTCGCGCCGAGCAGGCACTCCTGGCGGCTCGCCACGCAACCTTCCGCCCCGTCGCGATCTGCGAGACCGATGCGCCGGGAGAAGCGTGGCCCGGCTATCGCGGGCGGCTGTCGCTGCCCATGCTGCGGCTGATCGCGCCGGACCTGGCCGACCGCGAGGTGTTCTGCTGCGGCCCCGCGCCGTACATGGCCGCGGTGCGCGCGATGCTGGCCGACGCCAGCTTTCCGATGGCGCGCTACCACGAGGAAAGCTTCGACTTCGCCACCCTCGCCGCCGCCGAGCCGGAAGTCGCGGCCGAAGTGCTGGAGGGCGAACCGGCCGCGTTCCGCGTGGAGTTCACCAAAAGCCGCCGCAGCGTGGAGTGCGGGCCGGGCACCTTCGTGCTGGATGCGGCGCGCGCGGCCGGGCTGAAGCTGCCGAGTTCCTGCACCCAGGGCATGTGCGGCACGTGCAAGTGCCGCCTGGTATCCGGAAAAGTCGACATGCGCCACCAGGGCGGCATCCGCCAGCGCGAGATCGACGCCGGCCTGGTTCTGATCTGCTGCAGCAAGCCGCTGAGCGATCTGGTGGTCGAGCGGTAGCGGCGAGACGGTCCGACGCCAAACTTCTGCGTCGTCCCCTGCTGCGCGGCGCCGTTGCCCCGGTCGGGCTGTGGCGCACGGGCGACGCAGCCCGCGAGGCCGATTGTGGACGCCGCGAGCAGGACGCGGCGGCGGCAATGGGGTATGTCATGGCCCCGCGATGCCGGCTGCGCGATCGGGTTGCGCGCGCCGCTCAGCGCCGGGCGCGCGGCGCCCGGAACGGCAGCATCAGTTGCACCCAGCGCGCGGAGAAGCGATCCAGCGACAGGCTTTCGTGCATCGCCGTCGCGCGCTCGCCGAGCACATGCGTGTCCAGCACGGAGCGCGCGTAGAACGGCGCGTCGGTCAGCGTCCGCGCGACCCGTGCCCCCTGAACCGCATCGGCGCGGGTGCGGCGCGGCAGGCGCCACAGGGTCGGGGCCAAGGCCGTCTCGGGCGGCGGGTCGAACGGCTCCGCCTGCCCGTCCGCCGCGATGCGCAGCGCCCCGTGCAGCGTGGTGCCGTCGCGCCGGTCCACGTCGTACAGCAGCGCCGAACCCCCGTGCAGGTCGGCGCGCGACCAGTTCCAGCTTCGCAACGCCGCCTCCAGCGGCGCGTCGCCGCGATGGGTGTCCAGCCAGCCCCGACCGCTCCAGGTCAGGGGGGGCTGGGTCAGCGCCACTTCCACCCGCGCGCCCGTGGCCAGCGGCGACCAGCGGTGCCGGCCCGCTTCGTCCAGGCAAGCCGTGTGCTCGACCAACGCGGCGGGATGCACGCGCACCGTGCCGCGCAGGCGCGCGGGCCAGGGCGCGGTCACTTCGTCGATCGCGAAGCTGAGCGTGGCGCCGTCCCACAGCACCGCGGACAGGCCGATGATGAGCGCCCGCTCATAGCGCAACACGTCGCGCGCGCCGCGTTCGGTCATCGCCCAGCGTCCGCCGCCCGCGCCGCGCAGCGCCACGTGCATGGAGCAATGGTCCAGCGGATCGGCCGCACGCCCTCGCCGGCGCGCCGCCGCATAGTGGGGCGAGAAGGGGTTGCCGAGGAAGGCGATCAGCGTGATCCCGTGCCGCCCGTCGTCGCTCGTCGCATCGAGCTGCCACCAGGCATAGCCGCACGATGGGATCGGCTGGTCGAAGCGCAGGCCGTCTGCCAATCGCGATCTCCCAAGCGGGCCATGTCCACGGGCCTGGTGTCTGGACATTTGCCACCCTGCCCTATCTGATGCTGGGACGTCCTTGAAAAGAACGGAGGAAGCATGAGGCTCGCGCGCACCATCCTGGCCCTGGCGGCGGTCGCGGCCATAGCGCCGGCCTTGTCCAGCCCGGCGCTGGCCGCCGGCGATGCCGCCGCCGGCAAGATCGTGTTCAACAAATGCCTAGTCTGCCACACCATCGAGCCGGGCAAGTGGAAGATCGGCCCGAGCCTGTGGGGAGTGGTGGGACGGCCCTCGCACAGCCTGCCGGGTTTCAACTACTCGCCGGCGATGAAGAACTACAACGTCACCTGGACGCCGGAGACGCTGGATCACTACCTGACCGCGCCGATGAAGGTGGTTCCGGGCACGCGCATGATCTTTCCGGGCCTGCCGAACCCGACCGATCGGCAGAATGTGATCGCGTATCTGGAGACGCTGAAGTAGCGGCGGCCCCGCAGCGGCGGCCGCGCGCCTCACACCGTGAACTGCTCGACGATGATGCGTTCCGACAGGCCCTGATCGGGGTCGAACAGCACGCAGGCGCGGATGGAGCGGTCCTCGCTCACCGCCACCGAGATCACGTCGCGGACCTCGGTGAAGTCCGCGCCGGCGGCCACGGGTCGCTTGTCCGGCTCCAGCACCTCGAACAGCACCTCGGCCGAGGATGGCAGCAGCGCGCCGCGCCAGCGCCGGGGACGGAAGGCGCTGATCGGGGTCAGCGGCAGCAGGTTGGCCGACAGCGGCACGATCGGGCCATGCGCCGACAGATTGTAGGCGGTCGAGCCAGCCGGGGTGGACAGCAGCACGCCGTCGCAGATCAGCTCGGCCAGACGCACCCGGCCGTCGATCGAGACGCGGATTTTCGCCGCCTGGCGGAGTTGGCGCAGCAGGGCCACCTCGTTCAGCGCCACCGCCTCCTCGACGGTGCCGGTGCTGGTCACGGCGTGCATCCGCAGCGGATACAGCTCCGCGATCTGCGCGCGGCCCAGCCGCTCGGGCAGCGCCACCTCGTCATAGGCGTTCATCAGGAAGCCGACCGAGCCGCAGTTCATGCCATACACCGGCACATCGCGGCCGAGGATGCGGTGCAGCGTCTCAAGCATGAACCCGTCGCCGCCGAGGCAGATCACCGCGCCGGCCGATTCCAGCGCGACGTTGCCGTAGCGTTCGGCCAGACGCTCGGCGGCGGCCCGCGCCAGATCGGTGGGGGCGGCGACGAACGCGAGCTGGTCGAGCCGGGAGAGGGGTGGGGGCGCGCTCTGGCTCAACTCGCTGCCGCCTCCGTTGCTGCGGGGCCACGCTAGGCAACAGGGTCGCCGGCCGTCAAACCCCCGGTTTGCGGAGTGTCCCCGGCGACCCTAAGTTCGCGTCATGTCCGACACGCTGCGCATAGCTCTGGCCCAGCTCGACCCGCATCAGGGGCAGGTCGTCCACAACCTCGCCATGATCCGCCGCGCGCGGGCCGAGGCGGCGCGGCTGGGGGCGGACCTGCTGGTGACGCCGGAGTTCTCCATCGCCGGCTACCCGCCGGAGGATCTGGTGCGCAAGCCCGCCTATGTCGCGGCGTGCGAGGATGCGGTCGCGCAACTGGCCGCCGACACCGCCGATGGCGGCCCCGGCGTCATCGTGGGCGGCCCGTGGTGCGATGGAGACAGGCTGTACAACGCCGCCTGGGTGCTGGACGGCGGCCGCGTCGTCGCTCGCCGGGCCAAGCACGAGCTGCCCAATTACGGCGTGTTCGACGACAAGCGCGTGTTCGATGCCGGCCCGTCGCCCGGCCCGGTCGCCTTCCGCGGCTTTCGGCTCGGCGTGATGATCTGCGAGGATTGGTGGTTCCCCGCGGTGTCCGAAACACTGGCCGAGAGCGGCGCGGAAATGCTGCTGTCGATCAACGCCAGCCCGTACGAGGCCGACAAGCACCGCGCCCGCATCGACCTCGCGGTGCATCGGGTGGTCGAGACCGGGCTCGCGTTCGTGTTCTGCGCGCAGGTCGGCGGCCAGGACGAGCTGGTGTTCGACGGCGCCAGCTTCGTGCTCAATCCCGACCGCACGCTGGCGGCGATGATGCCGCACTTCACGAGCGCGGTGACGCTGACCGAATGGACGCGCGAGGGCGAGCGCCTGGTCTGCGCGCCGCAACGGATCGCGCCGGAACCCGAGCGGATGGAGCTGATCTATCGCTCGATGATGCTGGGCCTGGCCGACTACGTGAACAAGAACCGTTTTCCCGGCGTGATCCTGGGCCTGTCGGGCGGCATCGACAGCGCGCTGTCCGCGGCGGTGGCGGTGGACGCGCTGGGGGCGGCGCGGGTGCGCTGCTTCATGCTGCCCAGCCCGTACACCAGCCAGCACAGCCTGGACGACGCGGCGACATGCGCGCGGCTGCTGGGGGTGCGCTGCGACACGGTGCCGATCACGCCCGCGATGCAGTCGGTCGATGTAACGTTGGCGCCGCTGTTCGAGGGGCGGCAGAGCGATACCACCGAGGAAAACATCCAGTCGCGCCTGCGCGGCCTGACGCTCATGGCGATCAGCAACAAGTTCGGCGACATGCTGCTGACCACCGGCAACAAAAGCGAGATGTCGGTCGGCTACGCCACGCTGTACGGCGATATGTGCGGCGGCTACTCGGTGTTGAAGGACGTCTACAAGACCACGGTGTTCGCGCTGGCGCGCTGGCGCAACGCGCACCAGCCGGAAGCGTCACTTGGCCCCGATGGCCCGGTGATGCCGGAGCGCGTCATCACCAAGGCGCCCTCGGCCGAGCTGAAGCACCATCAGACCGACCAGGATTCGCTGCCGCCATACGAGGTGCTGGACGGGATTCTCGAAGGGCTGGTCGAGGGCGAGCGCGGCATCGACAGCATGGTGGCGCAGGGCTTCGATCGCGAGACGGTGCTGCGCGTGTGGAAGATGCTGGACCGCGCCGAGTACAAGCGCCGCCAGGCGCCGCCAGGGGTCAAGATTACGCGACGGGCGTTCGGCCGCGACCGCCGCTATCCGATCACCAACGGCTTCACGGCGCTGGTGGCGTGATGCGGTGCGGCCCGCGCCCTCACCCCGGCCCTCTCCCAGAGGGAGAGGGAGCAGGCGTGCTTCTCCCTCTCCCTCTGGGAGAGGGCCGGGGTGCGGGCGCTTCACACCCAGTAGATCGCAGATGAGCGACCTGTTCGCGCCGCCGGGCGGCTGGCGGGTGCGCATCCTGGATCTGTCCGGGGGCGCCGAGGACAACATCAGCGAGGAGATCGGCGGCTTTGCCACGCTGATGCAGGCCAACGCCTTCGCCCGCCGCTACGTGCGCGACAGCGTGGAGCTGTGCCGCGCGCCGGGGCTGGACGAGCGCGGCGTGCTGGAGCGCTGGTTCGCGTTCGGCGAGGACGCGCTGGTGATCGACGCCGGCGACGACGGCTGGCGCAGCGGCACCGAGCTGGCGGATTTTGTGGCCACGCCGGCGAGCGACGAGGAACGCGACTGGCGGGCGCTGGATCCCCGCGACGACGAACCGCTGTCCGAAGACGAGGCATGAAGTTCCGCTTCGCGCCGTCGCCGACCGGCTACCTGCATGTCGGCAACGCCCGGCTGGCGCTGGTCAACTGGCTGTTCGCGCGCCATCACGGCGGCCGTTTCCTGCTGCGCCTGGACGACACCGACGCGGCGCGCAACGCGGCGGTCCACGCCGAGGCGATCGAGCAGGATCTAGGCTGGCTGGGCCTGGACTGGGACGAGTTTGCCAGGCAATCGGAGCGGCGCGCGCTGTACGACGAAGCCGCCGAGACATTGCGCCGCGCCGGACGGTTGTATCCGTGCTTCGAGAGCGAGGAGGAGTTGCGCGCCAAGCGCGACCAGCGGCTCAAGCGCGGCCAGGCGCCGATCTACGACCGCGCCATGCTGAAGCTGACGCCTGAGCAGCGCGCGGCCGCCGAGGCGGGGGGCAAGCGGCCGTACTGGCGCTTTCGCCTGTCCGACGGGGCGCGCTCGTGGCGCGACCTGGTGGCCGGCGAGCGGCAGGTGAAGCTGGGCGCCATTTCCGATCCGGTGCTGGTGCGCGCCGACGGCACGCCGCTGTACACGCTGACCTCGATCGTCGACGACCGCGACCTGGGTGTGACGCATATCGTGCGCGGCGAGGATCACGTCACCAACACCGGCGTGCAGCTCGACATCCTTTCCGCGCTCGGCGGCAATCCGAGCGCGCTGACCTTCGCGCATCTGCCGCTGGTGACGGATGCCGCCGGCGAGAAGCTGTCCAAGCGGCTGGAGAGCGTGTCGCTGCGCCGGCTGCGCGGCGATGGCGTGGAAGCGTCGGCGATCACCTCGTACCTGGCGCGGGTCGGCTCGTCGGCGAACCCGGAGCCGGCGACCTTGGCGGCATTGGTGGCGGATTTCGACATACGGCGGTTCTCGTCATCCTCGGCGCGGTTCGACGTGGCGCAGTTGCAGGCGATGAACCGGCGCGTGCTGGCCTCGCTGCCGTTTGCCGAGGTGGCGTCACGGCTGCCGGTGGGCGCGGACGCGGCGTTTTGGGAGGCGGTGCGAGGCAACATCGACCGGCTGGGCGAGGCACGGGACTGGCTGGAGGTGGTGGCGGGCGAGATCGAGCCGCCGCCGCAGCCGGAGGAAGCGGCATTCCTGCGCACGGCCGCCGACTTGCTGCCCGCCCGAGCCCTGGGGTGCGGAGGTGTGGCAGACCTGGACCGGCGCGTTGCGCGAGGCGAGCGGGCGGAAGGGGCGCGCGCTGTTCCATCCGCTGCGGCTGGCGCTGACCGGCGAGGAGGAAGGGCCGGAAATGCGCGTGCTGCTGCCGCTGATCGGACGGCCCAGGGCGGACCGGAGGCTGCGGGCGATCGGGGCCTAGCGTTTGGCTGCCCATCGACAAGACTTTGCCGAAATCGTAATGTCTTGCGGATCTCGGCAACCGCTTCGATGCAAAAGGTATCGCTGATGCGCGTGATCCGCCTCGCTTTGCTGGGGCTGCTCCTGGCGGGACCGGCGCCGGCGGCCCAACCTGTCGGCGCCCCGCGCCTCGATGCAGGCGACACATGGACGTATCGGAGCACCGTCGAGAACAAGAGCGGCTGGCACCAGACGCGCGTCGAGAGCACCGTGGCGCGGGCGGGACCAAGTTCGATCGCCGTCGACGACAAGCCCGCCGGCTCCACGACGACGCCCAGCGAGCACTTGGTCGGTGCCGATTGGAGCCGGTTCCGCGGCGTCAACGGCCACGAGACGGTGGTCAACAAGCCGCTGTCCTTCCCGCTCGGGATCGGCAAGACCTGGCAGATCGACTACACGGAAAACCACCCGAACCGCCGGCACACGAGCGAACATTTCCACACCACGTACAAAGTGACGGGCTGGGAAGACGTGACGGTGCCCGCCGGCACCTTCCACGCCATCAAGATTGAGGCGGACGGCGAGTGGTCCGCCGCGATCGCTCCGGCCGTGTCGGGCGTCTCTGGCGCGCGGCTCGACGCGCAGGGCGCCACGACCGTCGTGCAGACCACCCGGACGAGCGCCGCTATCGTCAGCGGGCGCACCTACAAGGCGTTCTGGTACGTGCCGGTGGTGAAGAAATGGGTGAAGTCGGTCGAGGAATACTATGACTCGAACGGTGTCCGGAATGAGCGTTACACGGACGAGATGGAGTCCTACAAGGTATCCGGCTGAGCCAAGCTCGGCGCCCGCATCGCGAGGCGGGGGCGATCCGGCAGCCTACGCCGCCGCCTCCGCTGTGACCCGTACCGCTGCCGCCGCTCCCGGCCCGCGGATCGCCAGGGCGGCCACGGCGGCCGCCAGGCACACCACACCCGCCGCGAAGAACGCCGGCAGGTAGCTGCCCAGCACGTCGTGCGACCAGCCGCCGCCGAACGCCGCCGTGGCCGCGCCCAACTGGTGCCCGCAGAACACCCAGCCGAACACCATCGCCGCCCGCTCGCGCCCGAAGACCGAGGCGCACAGGCGCACCGTCGGCGGCACCGTGGCGATCCAGTCCAGGCCGTAGAACACCGCGAACAGCGACAGCCCGGCGACCGAGAAATGCAGCAGCGGCAGCGCCATCAGCGACAGGCCGCGCAGCCCGTAATAGGCGAACAGCAGCCAGCGGCTGTCCACCCGGTCCGACAGCCAGCCGGAACCGATGGTGCCCACGAAGTCGAACGCGCCCATCATCGCCAGCACGCTGGCGCCGGCGGTCGCCGCCATGCCGAAATCCTCGCATAGCGGGATGAAGTCGGTGCCCACCAGCCCGTTGGTCGACAGGCCGCAGACGAAGAACGTGGCGAACAGCAGCCAGAACGCCTGCGTGCGCGCAGCCTGGCCCAACGTGGCCAGCGCCGCGCGCGCCGGATTGCCGGCAACCGGCGGCCGCACCACCGCGGTCTCGCCATAGGCCGGCAGGCCGAGATCGGACGGGTGGTCGCGCCCCACCAGCAGCATCAGCAGTCCGGACAGGCCGCACGCCGCCGCCGCCGGCAGCAGCGCCACCCGCCAGCCGTAATGGTCCGACAGCCAGGCGGCCAGCGGCAGGAACAGCAGCGCCCCGGTCGCCGAACTGGCGGTCAGCAGCCCGATCACCAGCCCGCGCCGCGCGGTGAACCAGCGGTTGGCAACCGAGGCGCCCAGCACCATCGCGGTCAGGCCGGTGCCGATGCCCACCAGCACCCCCCAGGTCGCCCAGAGCTGCCACAGCGCGGTCATGCGCGTGGCGAGCCCGATGCCGCCCACGATCAGCAGCATGGCCACCGCCACCGTGGCGCGGATGCCGTAGCGGGCGATCACCGCGGCGGCGAACGGCCCCATCAGCCCGTACAGCGCGATGCGCAGCGCCAACGCCCCGGATATGCTGCCGATGCTCCAGCCGAACGCCCGGTGCAGCGGCAGCATCAGCACGCCGGGCATTCCCATCGCCGCGGCCGTGCTGAGCATGGCCAGGAACGTCACCGCCACGACGGCCCAGCCGTAATGGATGCCGCGCCGTGCGAGCAGCGGCGCCAGGATGTGCGACAGCATGTGAGCGACCCCTATTCCCGACCCATCCGCACACGCATCGAACCCCGGCCGCGCCGCGGAGTTGGGGCCGCAGTGCGTCGCCGGACCCGCGCCGGGACGCCCGCATCAGGGAAGCACATCATGAAGACCAACGACGACCTGTTCCTGCATTTCCTGCAGGACATCTACTATGCCGAGCGGCAGATCCTGAAGGCCCTGCCGAAAATGGCGAAGGCGGCGGAGAACGACAAGCTGAAGCAGGGGTTTTTGCGGCATCGCGAGCAGACCCAGCATCACGTCGAGCGTCTGCAGCAGGTGTTCGAGGCGATCGGCAAGGCGGCGCGGGGCGTCACCTGCGAGGCGATCCAGGGCTTGATCGAGGAAGGCGAGGAAGTCATCCACGATTTCGAGCAGGGCCCGGTTCGCGACGCCGGCCTCGCCGCCTGCGCGCAGGCGGTCGAGCACTACGAGATGGCCCGCTATGGCGCGCTGATCGCCTGGGCCAAGGCAGGCGGCCACCAGAACATCGTCCAGCCGCTGGAGGAGACGCTTGCCGAGGAAAAGCAGACCGACGCGCTGCTCAACCAGCTCGCCAACAGCGAACTCAACCCGAAGGCGGTGCGGGGAAAGGCGAAGGCGGCGGCATAGTCTTCCGCCGATCTCGTCGCGCGCGGCACATCCTCCTTCACCGTCATGGCCGGGGTTGACCCGGCCATCCGCTGGCAGTTCGGTGCGGCCGGTGGATCCCCGGATCAAATCCGGGGATGACGGGATGCGAAGTCCAGGAATGACGGGATGGCAAGTCCCGGAATGACGGGATGGTTGGGTGAGGCGGCGGAGGCGACTACCTTATCAGCCCCGCCAGCGGGCTGGACGGATTCCGCGCCCATCCGGCGCGGCATCCGCCCGGCAAGGTGCGCCAGCCGCCCCGCCTCCACCGCATGGCGCATCGCCGCCGCCATCCGCACCGGGTCGCGGGCGTGCGCGATGGCCGAGTTCAGCAGCACCGCGTCGCAGCCCAATTCCATCGCCACCGCCGCATCCGAGGCGGTGCCCACCCCGGCATCGACCAGCAGCGGCACGCCGGCCTGTTCGATCAGCATCGACAGCATGGCCGGGTTCTGCACCCCCAGCCCGGAGCCGATCGGCGCGCCCAGCGGCATGATCGCCACGCACCCCATCTCCTCCAGGCGCTTGGCGGCCAGCGGGTCGTCGCTGCAATAGACCATCACCTCGAACCCATCGGCGATCAGCGCCGCCGCCGCCTCGAAGGTGGCCGGCATGTCGGGATACAGATGCGGCGGCGGTCCCAGCACCTCCAGCTTGACCAGGTTCCAGCCGCCTGCCTCGCGCGCCAGCCGCAAGGTGCGCACCGCGTCCTTGGCGGTGTGGCAGCCGGCGGTGTTGGGCAGGTACGTGTAGCGTTTCGGATCGACGAAATCCTGCAGCATCGGCTGGCCCGGGTCGGACAGGTTCACCCGGCGCACCGCGACCGTCACCATCTCGGCACCGGACGCCTCGATCGCCGCCGCCGTCTCCTCCAGGCTCTTGTACTTTCCCGTGCCGACCACCAGGCGCGAGCGGAACGCACGTCCAGCGACCGTCCAACGGTCCTCGGCATCCGGGGTCACAGCATCCATGAGGGTCAGCCTCCGCCGATGAAATGCACGATTTCCAGCGCGTCGCCCTCGGCCAGCCAGGTCTCGGCATAGGCCGAGCGCGGGACGATCGCCTCGTTGCGCTCGACCGCGACCTTGCGCCCATCCAGGCCGATCTGCGCCAGCAACTCCGCCACGCTGGCCGGCGCGCCGACGCGCCGCGCCTCGCCGTTCAGTGTCACCGCCATCGTTTGCATGGCCCTAGAATGGGTGGGCCGCCCCCGCGCGGCAAGCGGCGGATTTGCGGCGGCCGCGGGGCCCATGCTACGGCCGCGCGGTGTCCCCGTCCCCGGTCCTGCCGCTGATCGCGGTGCTGAACGGCCCCAACCTGAACCTGCTCGGCCTGCGCCAGCCGGAGGTGTACGGCCGCGCCACGCTCGATGACGTGGAAACCCTGTGCGCGGAGACCGCCGAGCGGGTGGGCCTGGCCATCGACTTCCGCCAGACCAACGGCGAGGGCGAGCTCATCACCTGGGTGCAGGAATGCCGCGGCCGCGCCTCGGGCATCGTCATCAATCCAGGCGGCTACACCCACAGCTCGGTGGCGCTGATGGACGCGCTGCTGGCCGTCGAGCTGCCGGTGGTCGAGGTGCACGTCAGCAACATCCATCGCCGCGAGGCCTTCCGCGCCCGCTCCTATGTTTCGCGTGCCGCGACCGGTGTGATCTGCGGGCTGGGCGTGCAGGGCTACGCGCTGGCGCTGACCGCGATGGCCGCCTTGCTGGAGGAGGCTCCGTGACGATCATGCCGTTCGACGCCGAGGCGGTGCGTCAGTTGGCCAACATCCTGGCCGATACCGGCCTTACGGAAATCGAAATCGAGCACAAGGACGGACGCATCCGGGTCGCCCGCACCCCGGCGCCGGCCGCCTCGCCGCCCGCCGCCGCCGTCCAGGTGGCGCCCTCCGCCCCGATCGGCGTGCCGCTGGCGGCGGCGACCCCTGTCCCCGCCGACGACGCCCTGCATCCGGGCGCCGTGCTCAGCCCGATGGTCGGCATCGCCTATCTGGCGCCGGAGCCGGGGGCGACGCCGTTCATTGCCCCGGGTCAGGCGGTCGCCGCCGGGCAGACACTGCTGCTGATCGAGGCGATGAAGACGTTCAACCAGATCAAGGCGCCGAAAGCCGGGACCGTCGCCCGCATCCTGGTCGCGACCGGCGTGCCGGTGGAGTACGGCGAGCCGCTGCTGATTATCGAATAGCCGATCATCGCGGAGGCCGGGGGCGGGGATGTTCCAGAAGATCCTGATCGCCAATCGCGGCGAGATCGCGCTGCGCATCCAGCGCGCCTGCCGCGAGCTCGGCATCCCGACGGTTGCCGTCCACTCCACCGCCGACGACGAGGCGATGCACGTGCGCCTGGCCGACGAGAGCGTGTGCATCGGCCCGCCGCCGGCACGCGACAGCTACCTCAATGTCGCGGCGATCCTGTCGGCGGCCACCATCACGGGCGCGGACGCGATCCATCCCGGCTACGGGTTTCTCTCCGAGAACGCCGAATTCGCGCACATGGTCGAGGCGCACGGGCTGACCTTCATCGGTCCCTCGTCGGATCACATCCGCATGATGGGCGACAAGATCGCCGCGAAGGTCGCGATGGCCGGGCTCGGCGTGCCGCTGGTGCCCGGCTCGGACGGCGCACTGGAGGATCTTGAACAGGCCCGCGCGGTGGCCGAGCGGGTCGGCTACCCGGTGCTGATAAAGGCGGCGGCCGGCGGCGGCGGGCGCGGCATGAAGGTGGCGCGAACGCCGGACGAGCTGGAGGAAGCCTGGCGGGTGGCGCGCACCGAGGCGCGCACGGCGTTCGGCAACGACGCGGTGTATCTGGAGAAATACCTCGACCGCCCGCGCCACATCGAGTTGCAGATCCTGGCGGACGCCTATGGCGACGTGGTGCATCTCGGCGAGCGCGATTGCAGCCTGCAACGACGCCACCAGAAGCTCCTCGAGGAGGCCGGCTCGCCGGCGCTCACATCAACGCAGCGCGACGCGTTGGGGGCGACCGTGACGGCGGCGCTGCGGCAACTCGGCTACCGCAACGCCGGCACGCTGGAGTTCCTGTACCAGGATGGGCAGTTCGCCTTCATCGAGATGAACACCCGCTTGCAGGTCGAGCATCCGGTGACGGAGATGGTGTGCGGCATGGACCTGGTGCGCGAGCAGGTGCGCATCGCCGCGGGCCAGAAGCTCGGCTACACGCAGGCGGACGTGCGCTTCGAGGGCCATGCCATCGAGTGCCGCATCAACGCCGAGGACCCAGAGACGTTCATGCCCACGCCGGGCCGCGTGACGGCGTTTCATGCGCCGGGCGGGCTGGGGGTGCGCGTCGATAGCGCGCTATATGCCGGCTACATGGTGCCGCCGTACTATGACAGCCTGGTGGCCAAGCTGATCGTCCATGCGCCGACGCGCCCCGAGGCGATCGCCCGCCTGCGGCGCAGCCTGGCGGAGTTCGCGGTGGTCGGCATCAAGACCACCATCCCGCTGCATCAGCGCCTGGTCGAGGACGCCTCGTTCCAGGCGGGGGAGTACACGATCCACTGGCTTGAGCAGTTCGTCGGGCGCGAGGGGTAGCTTAGCCGCCTCCGATCCGCCGGTAGATGAACGCCGGCGGCTCGGCCGCCACCGCCGCCTCCGCCGCCGCCGCCATGATCGCGTGATCGGGCGACAGTGCGCAGGCCGGGTCGGTGCGCCCGGCGTCGCCGGTCAGCGCAAATGCTTGGCAGCGGCAGCCGCCCCAGTCGATCTCACGGCGGTCGCAGGACCGGCACGGCTCCGGCATCCAGGCGGTGCCGCGGTAGCGGCCGAACGCCTCCGACCGCTCCCAAATCGCCCGCAGCGAGGTCTCGCGAATGTTCGGCCAGTCGAATCCTGGAAGAGTCTCCGCGGCATGGCAGGGCAGCACGCGGCCGGCCGGCGAGACGTTCAGGAAGCGCCGCCCCCAGCCGCCCATGCAGCCCTTCGGCTCGCTGGCGTAGTAATCCGGCACCACGTAGTCGATCACCATTGTTCCGCGCAGGCGGATCCGCGCGGCCTGCACCGTCGCCGTCGCCGCGTCGAGCTGCGCGCGGGTCGGCATCAGGGCGGCGCGATTGACCAGGCTCCAGCCGTAATACTGCACATGCGCCACCTCGATGCGCCCGGCACCCAGTTGCTCGGCCAGCGCGATCATCTCGCCCAGCCGGTCAAGGTTCTGCCGATGCACCACGAAGTTCGCCGTCAGCGGCAAGCCGGCCGCGCGGATCAGCCCGGCCACGGCCAGCTTTTTTTCATGTCCTCCGGCGTAGCCGCCGATGCGGTTCGCGCCGGCCGCCTGCGCGTCCTGGAAACTGAGCTGCACATGGTCCAGCCCGGCCTCCGCGAGCCGGGCCAGCGAGCCCGCATCCAGCAGCACGCCCGAGGTAATCAGGTTCGAATAGAGCTGCCGCTCGGCGGCACGCTTCACCAGTTCGGGAAGGTCGCGCCGGGCGGTCGGCTCGCCGCCGGAAAAATGCACCTGGAGCACGCCCAGCGCCGCCGCCTCGTCCAGCACGCGCAGCCAGGTCGCGGTATCGAGTTCCCCGGCCGCTCGTTCCAGCGCCAGCGGGTTGGAGCAGTACGGGCATTGCAGCGGACAGCGATGCGTGAGCTCGAGCAGCATTCCCATCGGCGCGTCCGGCAGCGTCATGGAGGCGGCCGGCAGCCCTGTCGCGGTCTCGCTCATAGCGTCAACACCCCGCGCGCGGCGAGATCCTCCAACATGCCGGAAACGTCGCCCGCCACGACCTCGCGGGGAGCGTCGAAACGACCGCACAGGTCGTCGATGATGTCGGCAAAGCTGCGGCGTCCGTCGACCAGTTTCAATACCTCAGCCGCGTGCGCGTCCGGCTGGAGCAGGCGTTCCGGCGCCAGCAGCACCCAGGCGTCGCGCACCCCGTCGAAGCGGAACTTCGTGCCGCGCGCCAGGGCGGGAACGACACCGCCGGCGATCACGGCACGAAGGCTCCGGGCGGGATGCGACCGGGTTCGACATACGCATAGGCCAGCGCATCGAGCTGCGACCACAGCACGTCGCATTTGAAGCGCAGGGCGGCGATCACAGCCTCCTGCTGGTCGCGGGTGCGCGCGTTCTCGACCACGTAGGACAGCGCGAAATCCACGTCGCGCGGCGCCTGCGTCAGGCGCGGCGTGAAATAGGCCAGCGTGTCGCGGGTGATGAAATCGTAGTGGCGCAGCATTCCCGAGACGCGCTCGCTGATGATGCCGGGCGAGAACATCTCGGTCAGCGACGAGGCCACCGCTTCCAGCACGCCGCGGTCGCGCACGAAGGCCACGTAGGCATCCACGGCAAACCGGGTGCCGGGCAGGATGCCCTCCGTGCTCTCGACATAAGCCCGGTCAAGGCCGACGCCTTCGGCCAGCTTGAGCCAGCGGGCGATGCCGCCGGTGCCGGGCGCGTCTCCGTCGTGATCCGCCAGCCGCCGCCGCCACTCGCGGCGCAGGTCGGCGGTCGGCAGGCGTGCGAGCAGCGTGGCGTCCTTGGCCGGGATGCGACTTTGGTAATAGTAGCGATTCAGCGCCCAGGCCTGCACCTGCGCGCGCGAGCATTGCCCATCATGCAGGCGGCGATGGAACGGGTGCAGGTTGTGATACCGCTCCGCGCCGACCGCGCGCAGCGCGGCGAGCAGCGCGTCCGGCGACAATTTTCCGGTCGGGTCGAGCGGTGCGTCGTTCATGGCTCTAACTCCATGCCATCCCACGCCACCTCCCAGCCTTGCGCCGTCGCCTCCGTCCGTTCCGGAGAATTGTCGAGCAGCACCGGATTGGAGTTGTTGACGTGGATCAGCACCTTGCGGCGCACGCCGAGATCGGCGAACGCGGCGATCGTGCCGTCCGGGCCGGACACGCTCATGTGGCCCATGCGCCGGCCGGTCTTGGTTCCCAGGCCTGCGCGGATCATTTCGTCATCGGTCCACAGGGTGCCGTCGAACAGCACCAGCGCCGCGCCGCGCAAGCGGTCCGCCAGCGCCGGGGTCATCGCGGCACAGCCGGGAACGAAGAACAGCGCGGCGCCACCGGCCCCCGCGCCACCAGCCCTGTCCGAGAGCCGGAGGCCGACGGTGCGCTCGTCCGTACGGATGGCCGGCTGGTCGTCGCTTTCCAGATACAGGGGCACTTTCCCGGGCACCGCAAAGGCCGTGCAGACGAGGCCGGATGGCGTGCCATCGGGCAGGGTCAGCATAACCGGCTCATCCAGCTTCATCGGCCGTCGGGCCACCAAGTCGCGGGCCAGCACGTCGAAGATGCGGTTGGTGTCGAGCACCTCCAGCACGGGCGCCATCGCGTGGATCGAAAAAGGCTGCCGCTCGCGCAACGTCAGCAGGCCCGCGATGGCGTCGACATCGCCGCCCGTCAGCACCACTCCGGCGATCGGCGATGAACGCGGCGCGCCGGAAGGCCACAGGGCCGGCGTTGCCTCGATCTGCTGACGCAGGTCGGGCGCGGCGTTCAGGATGAACCACTGCCGGCTGTCGGCACTGACGGCCAGCGATGCCTGGGTCCGAGGCCGCGCCGCCGCGTCGCCCGCGCGGGCACGCCGACAGGCGACGGTGTTGCCGTTCCATTGCGGGAATCCGCCACCCGCGGCGGAGCCCAGGACCACGGCCCGCACCCGACGCTCCTAGACGGAACCGGCAAGTTCCGCGCGCGTCGACCCGGCATGGGTCGCCCCGCGCGCGGAAAAAGTCACTTCACGCTGGCGCAGGCGTAGCAGTTGATCTCGCCGCCCAGCGCGATCTCGACGATCTTGGGAGCTTTCCAGGCCATGTCCGTCTCCTTCGGTTGTTCTTGCCGCACCAGACTTTAGGAGCGCCCGGCGCCGCTGACAAGATGCCAGCACCCGTGCCACTGCACGAAAGGGCAGGGCACGAAAGGTTAACACAGCCGGTCGTTCCTCATGAAAGAGGGGCTGGAGTTCGCGGCGCGGTTGCAACAGACTGCGCTGCAATACGGCCAGGCTGCGGAGTCGCTCCTGGCCGCAAGAAACGCAATGTGCGGGGGGACGACGATGAGCGACATCACTGCGCCGGCAGGCGGCGCCGGCGCTGGCCTGCTGGACCGCGAGCGCATCGTGGCGCAGCCCGGGTTCAACCGCTGGCTGGTGCCGCCCGCGGCCCTTGCCATCCACCTGTGCATCGGCATGGCCTACGGCCTCAGCGTGTTCTGGCTGCCGCTGACCAAGCTGATCGGCGGCGCCAAGCCGCTGGCCTGTCCGGCCATGACCACCTTGCAGGCGCTGACCACCACCACCTGCGACTGGCGCCGGACCGACGTGACCTGGATGTTCGAGCTGGGAATCGTCTTTCTGGGCCTATCCGCGGCGGTCTGGGGCGGCTGGCTGGAGCGGGTGGGACCGCGCCGGGCCGGCGTCGTGGCGGCGTTCTGCTGGAGCGGCGGCCTCGTCCTCGCGGCCATCGGCGCCGCCACCCACCAGCTCTGGCTGCTGTGGCTAGGCATCGGGGTTTTGGGAGGAATCGGGTGGGGCATCGGCTACATCTCGCCGGTCTCGACCCTGATCAAATGGTTCCCTGACCGGCGCGGCATGGCGACCGGCATGGCGATCATGGGATTCGGCGGCGGGGCGATGATCGGCGCGCCCCTGGCCAACATTCTGCTGAACCGCTTCGGCACGCCTGACAACCCGCATGTCTGGCAGACCTTCGTCATCCTGGCCGTCATCTACTTCGTGTTCATGATGGGCGGCGCGTTCGGCTACCGCATCCCGCCGGCCGGTTGGCGGCCGGATGGCTGGAGTCCGTCCGAGCATACCCGCGGCGGCATGATAACCACCGGCCAGGTGCATCTGAGCCACGCTCACCGCACGCCGCAATTCTGGCTGATCTGGCTGGTGCTGTTCCTGAACGTGAGCGCCGGCATCGGCGTGATCGCGGTTGCCTCGCCGATGCTGCAAGAAATCTTCGGCGGCCGGCTGATCGGCACTCCGGACAAAGGCTTCCTGCAACTCGACCCGGGGCAGCTCAAGATGATCGCCGGCATCGCCGCCGGGTTCACCGGACTGCTGTCGCTGTTCAACATCGCGGGACGGTTCTTTTGGGCCTCGATCTCGGATGGCATCGGTCGCAAGGCGACCTACGCGATCTTCTTCCTGCTCGGCATCGCCATGTACGCCGCCTCGCCCTGGGCCGCCCATTCCGGCAGCCAGGCGCTGTTCGTGGCGTTCATGTGCGTGATCCTGTCGATGTACGGCGGCGGCTTTTCCACCGTGCCGGCGTATCTGGCCGACGTCTTCGGCACGCAGTTCGTGGGCGCCATCCACGGCCGGCTGCTCACCGCCTGGTCGGCCGCCGGCGTCGTGGGCCCGAGCATCGTCGGCTACATCCGCGCCAACCGCGTGGCCGCCGGCGTGCCGCGCGCGGAGGTGTACGACCAGGTGCTGTACATCCTGGCGGGGCTGCTGGTGATCGGCTTCGTGGCCAACCTGCTGGTCCGCCCGGTTTCGCCGCGCTGGCTGCTGGGCGAGGCGGAGGTGGCGGCCGCGCAGACCGGCACGCGTGCCGCGCCGGCGGCGTCCGGCTCGTACGGCATCGGCACCGGCGGGCTGACAGCGCAGGCCTGCCTGGCCTGGGCCGTGGTCGGGATTCCGCTGGCCTGGGGGGTGTACCAGACGCTGAAGACGGCGCTGAAGCTGTTCAGCTAGGCGGCTTGACCGCGCCCGCGCCGCCTGTTGTGGTCCCGGCCCCACCTCCGGGATTGCCGTTCCATGCGCACGCTGCTCGCCGCCGCCCTCGTCGCAGCGTTCGTTGCCGGCAGCGCGCAGGCCAAGGATACGCTGACCTTGGGGATGGTGCTGGAGCCGCCGAACCTTGATCCCACCGCCGGCGCGGCGTCGGCGATCCGCGAGGTGACGTATCAGAACATCTTCCAGGGCCTGACGCGCATCGACCGGCATGGCGAGGTTCGGCCGGATCTGGCGCGCAGTTGGACCGTTTCCCCGGATGGCCTGACATATACGTTTGCGCTGCAGCCCGGGGTGAAGTTCCACAACGGCCGCCCGTTCGATTGCAGCGTGGTGCGGTTTTCCTATGGCCGGGCGATGGCGCCCGACAGCGTCAACGCGCAGAAGCAGTTGTTCGCGCCGATCAAGCAGGTCGATTGCCCCGACACGCTGACCGCGAAGATCACGCTGAAGCAGCCGGCCAGCAACTTCCTGTTCGACATGGGCTGGGGCGACGCGGTGATGATCGACCCGTCCAGCGCCGCCGCCAACAAGACGCACCCGATCGGCACCGGGCCGTTCCGCTTCAAGCGATGGGTGCAGGGCGATCGGGTCGAGCTGGAGCGCAATCCCGATTACTGGGGGCCAGCCCCGAAGCTCTCGACAGTGACGTTCCGCTTCATCGCCGATCCGGCGGCCGCCACCGCCGCGATGCTGGCCGGCGACCTGGACGCATTCCCCAACTTCCCCGCGCCGGAGGCGCTGGACCAGTTCCGCCACGATCCGCGGTTCGCCGTGCATATCGGCACCACCGAGGGCAAGACCATCGTGGCGCTGAATGAAGCGCGTCCGCTGTTCGCCGACATCCGGGTGCGCCGGGCGCTGGCATATGCGATCGACCGCAAGGCGGTGATCGACGGCGCGGAGAGCGGGCTGGGAGTGCCGATCGGCTCGCATTACGTGCCGACCGATCCCGGCTACGTCGACCTCACCGGCGTCTATCCCTACGACCCCGCGAAGGCGCGCGCGCTGCTGGCCGAGGCCGGCGTGAAGCCGGGCACGAGGATCACGCTGACCCTGCCGCCGCCGCCGTACGCGCGGCGCGGCGGCGAGATCGTGGCGGCGATGCTGGAGCAGGTCGGCATCCACGCGAGCCTGGTGCCGATCGAATGGGCGCAGTGGATCGACCAGGTGTTTCTGCACAGCCAGTACGACGCGACCATCATTTCGCACACCGAGGCGCGCGACCTCGACATCTATGCGCGGCCAAAATACTACTTCAACTATCACAGCACCGAGTACGACGCGCTGTACGCGAAGTACCTGGCGACCACGGACGCGAAGGCGCAACTGGCGCTGCTGGGCGATTTGCAGCGCAAGCTGGCGACCGACGAGCCGAACGTGTTCATGTTCGCCCTCCCGCTGGTCGGCGTGTGGAACGCCAAGCTGCGCGGCCTGTGGGAGAACAACCCGGTGCCGGCCAACGACGTGGCGGATGTGAGCTGGGCGCAGTGAGAGTTCGGCTGACGCCCCGATTTAGTTCCGTCATGGCCGGGCTTGACCCGGCCATCCACCGGCGCCTCGGTGCGGCCCGTGGATCCCCGGGTCAAGCCCGGGGATGACGGTATAAAGCGTACGGGTCTGCCTTGCCCGCGCTGGCCGCTTGACCGCGTTCCTCATCCGCCGCTGCGTCATCCTGGCCGCCACGCTGCTGGCGGCGTCGGCGGTGGTGTTCTGCGTGATGCAGGTGCTGCCGGGCGATCCGGCGGCGATCGTGCTGGGCACCGGGGCGCGGCCGGACACGCTGGCGGCATTGCGGCATCAGATGGGGCTGGACCAGGGCATCCTGACGCAATACGCGCACTGGATCGGCGGCCTCGCCACCGGACGCCTCGGCAGCAGCTTCACCTACGACGTGCCGGTGAGCACGCTGATCGGCGAGCGCGTGCTGGTCAGCCTGCCGCTGGCCGGCACTCGCCATCGTGGCCTCGACGCTGCTGGCGATCCCGGTGGGCGTCTGGGCGGCGGCGCGGCGCGGCCGGGCGGCGGACGCGGCGCTGATGGGTGCGGCGCAGATCGGCGTGGCGCTGCCGAACTTCTGGCTCGGGCTGCTGCTGATCCTGCTGTTCGCGGTGCGGCTCGCGTGGCTGCCGGCGGGGGGCTTTCCGGGCTGGTCCGCGGGCTGGGGACCAGCCTTGCGGGCGCTGCTGCTGCCGGCGGCGGCTTTGGCGTTGCCGCAGGCGGCGGTGCTGGCGCGGGTCACGCGGGCGGCGGTGCTGGACGTGCTGGGCGAGGATTTCGTCCGCACCGCGCGCGCGAAAGGCCTGTCGCGGCGTGCGGCGCTGTGGCGGCACGCGGTGCCGAACGCGCTGATCCCGGTGGTGACGATCATCGGCTTGCAGTTCTCGTTCCTGCTGGCCGGCACGGTGATCGTGGAGCAGGTGTTTTCGCTGCCCGGCCTCGGCCGGCTGCTGTTCCAGGCGATCGCGCAGCGCGACCTGGTGGTGGTGCAGGATCTGGTGGTGCTGCTGGCGTTCTCGGTCATCGCGGTGAATTTCTGCGTGGATCTTGTCTATGCGGCCCTCGATCCGCGATTGCGCACGTGAAAAGCCCGAGCTTCGCGGCCGGCGCGGCGGTGACGGCGCTGCTGGTGGCGGTGGCGCTGCTGTCGTTCGCCTGGACGCCGTATCCGCCGACCGCGATCGACATCCTGCATCGTCTGGCGCCGCCCTCGGCCGCGCATTGGCTGGGCACCGACTCGCTGGGGCGCGACGTGGCGGCGCAACTGATGGTGGGCAGCCGGATCACGCTGGCGGTGAGCCTGGTCGCGGTGCTGGCGGGTGCCGCTGGTGGGCGTGCCGCTGGGCGTACTCGCGGCGGGGCGCGGCGGCTGGCTCGACGAGGCGCTGATGCGGGCCGCGGATCTGGCGTTCGCGTTTCCCGGCGCTGCTGACGGCGGTGATGCTGACCGCGCTGGCCGGACCGGGCGCGCGCAACGCGGTGGTGGCCATCGGCATCTTCAACATCCCGGTATTCGCCCGCGTGGCGCGCGGGGCGGCGCAGAGCGGTGTGGCGGCGCGACTATGTGCTGGCCGCGCGCGTGTCGGGACGCTCCGCGCCGATGATCGCGGCTGGCGCACGTGCTGCCCAACATCGCGCCCGTGCTGGTGGTGCAGGCGACGATCCAGTTCGCGCTGGGCATCATCGCCGACGCGGGCCTGGCCTATGTCGGGCTGGGCACGCCGCCGCCGACGCCGAGCTGGGGGCGGATGCTGAACGACGCGCAGACCTATATCTGGCGCGACCCGCTGCTGGCGCTGTTTCCGGGGCTGGCCATCGCGCTGTCGGTGCTGGCGTTGAACCTGCTGGGCGACGGGCTGCAGGATTGGCTCGACCCGCGCCTGCGCCGCGCCCGATGACGCTGCTTTGCGCCCGCGACCTGCGCGTGACGGTGCGCGGCGGCGGCGGCGGCGATGTCGCCGTGCTGCACGGCATCGACCTGGACATCGGGTGCGGCGAGACGGTGGGTCTGGTGGGCGAGTCCGGCAGCGGCAAGTCCATGACCGCGCTGGCGCTGATGGGGTTGCTGCCGCCGGGGGCGCGCGCCTCCGGGCGTGTGGTGTTCGACGGCGTCGACCTGCTCGCCGCTGATGACGCCTTGCTGTGCGCCTATCGCGGCGCGCGCGCGGGGATGGTGTTCCAGGAGCCGATGACCGCGCTGAACCCGCTGATGCGCGCCGCCGCGCAGGTGGCCGAGCCGCTGCGCCTGCATCGGAACATGCCGCGCCGCGCGGCGCTGGGGCAGGCGCGGGGTTTGCTGGCGGAGATGGGGGTGGCCCAGCCGGACGCCTGGCCGCACCAGCTTTCCGGCGGCCAGCGGCAACGCGTGGTGATCGCGGCGGCGCTGGCCTGCGGGCCGGATCTGCTGATCGCCGATGAACCGACCACGGCGCTGGACGTGACGGTGCAGGCGCAGGTGCTCGATCTGCTGGCCGCGAAGGTAGCGGAGCGAAGGATGGCGCTGCTGCTGGTCAGCCACGATCTCGGCGTCGTCGGACGCGCGGCGGCGCGGATCATGGTGATGTACGCGGGGCGCGTGGTGGAGGAAGGTGCCACGGTCGACGTCTTCGCGCGCATGGCGCATCCGTACACCCGCGCGCTGTTCGCCGCCTCGCCGCACGCGGGCTCGGGGCGGCCCGTGCCGATTACCGGACGGATGCCGCAGCCGGGCGCGCTGCCCCCCGGCTGCGCCTTCGCGCCGCGCTGCCCGCGCGCGCAGGATGATTGCCGGGCGCTGACGCCGCCGCTGCGTGGCGACGCGGCGCATCGCGCGGCGTGCTGGCATCCCCTCGCCTGATGCTGGAGGTGCGTGACCTGGTGCGCGCCTACGCGCTGCCGCGCGCGCACCCGTTCGCCTCGCGACATCACCGCATCGTGCTGCACGGCGTGTCGCTGCACATCGCGGCGGGCGAGGCGCTGGGACTGGTGGGCGAGTCCGGCAGCGGCAAGTCGACGCTGGCGCGCACCGTGCTGGGGCTGGACGCGCCGCAAGGCGGGACGATGACGCTGGACGGGCGGGACATCGCCGCGATGCCGGCACGCGCGCGGCGCGGCCGGGTGGGCGCCGTGTTCCAGGATCCGTATGGCTCGCTCGATCCGCGAATGCGCATCGGCGCCAGCGTGGCCGAGCCGCTGCTGGGTCTGGCTTCGCGCGCGCGAACGGCGGATGCGCGTGGCCGAGATGCTGGAGGCGGTGGGGCTGCCGGCCGCGGCGCTGGCGCGCTATCCGCACGAGTTCTCCGGCGGCCAGCGGCAGCGCATCGCGCTGGCGCGGGCGCTGGTGACGCGCCCGGCGCTGGTGGTGGCCGACGAGCCGGTATCGTCGCTGGACGTGTCGGTGCAGGCGCAGGTGCTGACGCTGATCGCCGAATTGCGGGCGCGGTTCGGCAGCGCGTGGCTGTTCATCAGCCACGATCTCGCGGTGGTGCGGCTGGTGACAGATCGCGTGGCGGTGCTGTTCGAGGGGCGCATCGTCGAGGAGGGCCCGTCCGAGCGGGTGTTCTCGGAACCGCAACATCCGTACACACGGCGATTGATTGCCGCGATCCCGCGCCCTCCCTTCGCGTCGCCTCAGTGATGCGGTGCCAGCGTCACCAGATCGATCGCGTCCGCCATCGCCTTGTAGCCGGCATCGCCCGGATGGAGGTTGTCGATCGTCCCGGAGTTCGATGCCAAATGCGACGGGTGGTTCGGGTCGCGGGCGACCGCGTCGAAATCGATGACCCCGTCGAAGGCGCCGCTGCTGCGGATGAACTGATTCACCGCCTGCCGCTTCTGCTCCTTTTCCGCGCTGTAATAAGCGGCGAACGGCGTGCCCTTGAACGCGCCCTCGAACGGTGTGAGCGTGGCGCCGATGATCCGCAGGCCGTGCGTGTGGGCGCGGGCGATCAATTGCTTGTAGCCCTCGATTATCTCGTAGGCCGTCGGCGCCGGCTCGCTCGGCGCCAGCGCCATGCCCGGCCAGCCGATATCGTTGATGCCCATGAGCAGGATTACCGTGTCGGCATGGGCCTGACTCAGCACATCCTGGTCAAACCGTGCGAGCGCATTCACGCCCATGCGGTCGCGCAGTACGCGGTCACCGGAGATGCCCTCGTTCAGCACCGCGACCGGCGCGCCGCCGGCCTTGACGAGCCGTGCCGCCAGCACGTCCGGCCAGCGCCGGTTGGCATTCGGGGTGGAGTTGGCGCCATCGGTGATGGAATCGCCGAAGGTCACGACGGCCCGGGCGTTGGGTGCCGCATCGACCAGGATTTCGCTGAGGAACGCACGCGATGTCATGGTGGACGCGGGCTGCATGTCGGCCTGCCCGGTAAAGTCGCCCGGACCGGAAATGTAGGCGGTCTGCACGCCCTCCCAATGCACGGTCGCAAGCGGCGTCTGTTCCGGCAGGAACAGGCTGATCGCCAGATCGCCCAGCGGCGGCACATCCAGGTCCACGGGATCGCTGATCGCCGGCGCGCCGGGCGGTATGGCGATGCCGTTCTGACCGCCGAAGCTCAGCGTCCGATCCGATCCCGCGACAATTGCCGCCCCCTGGCCGGCCAGTGCCACATGCGCTGCGCCGACCAGCAGGCGCTTGGTGCCGTATTCGTTAGAGAGCAGCACGCGCACCTGCTTGCCGCCGATCGAGACATGCGCGATCTGGCGCACCGTCTGGTTCTTGACACCCGCGGGGATCTTCAGCGGAACCGGGAAATCGGCCCCCCAGACCGGCTGCGGACTGGCGGCCCAGGTGCCGATCCATTCCGACTGACCGGGGTTCTGCGCGATCGCGGGTGGGGCGGCGCCCATCGCGGCAAAAACCAGGACGCC
The DNA here is from genome assembly GCA_963758455.1 of uncultured Pseudomonadota bacterium. Classification (GTDB taxonomy): domain Bacteria; phylum Pseudomonadota; class Alphaproteobacteria; order Acetobacterales; family Acetobacteraceae; genus CAVRQM01. Next base: position 501,545 of record CAVWVK010000002.1, read on the forward strand.
GATCGCACCGACAATCTGTCGCCGCAAACAGCCACCGTCGTCGCCTTTTTCGCGCATGGCGAGTCCTCCCGTATTGCCTGGAGGTGCGCTGGCCCGTTGCCGCGAGTCAACGAGAATCGGCGCCCGGCGGTGCGGCACGGTCCCGGACGATATCCGACCACGCGCGTTGCGCGTCCGCGTGCGGCAGGGACGTCGCCTCGAACACGCCACGGGCGACGGCGCGGGCGAAAACCTGCGTGGCAACGTGGCCGAGTTCGGTCAGCTCGGCGACCGGATGGGTCATCGCGCGCCGCCCCGTGCTGACGGCAAAGATGGTGTCGCCGTCCATCGGCGCGTGCGCCGGCAGCACCGCGCGCGCCAGGCCGTCATGCGCCATGATCGCCAGCCGATGCGCCTGCGCCTTGGTCAGCGCCGCGTCGGTGGCGATCAAGCCGATGGTGGTGGCCGGCGCCTCGGCGCGGTGCTTTATGCGGTAGGCGAGATCGGCCGGCGTGATGACGGCGGGCCAGCCCCGCCCGCCGAACTCGCCGGCGCGCTCGAACGGAGCGGCCCAGAAATGCGGGCCGCCGCCGATGAGGGGCGAGCCCATCGCGTTCACGGCGGCGATCGCGGCGACCGTGTGCCCCTCGGCGGTCGTGGCGCTGGCCGAGCCGATGCCGCCCTTGCAACTGGCCGTTGCCGCTCCGGTGCCTGCCCCCACTGTGCCCAGGGCGAAGCCGCCCGCCGCCGCCGCGACTGCCGCCGCGTAGCCGAAATCGCGGTATGGCGAGAACACGCCCCAGTCCTTGTCCGCGCCATTGGCGAGGTCGAACAGGATGGCCTGCGCGACCAGCGGCACGGGCTGTCCCGCGAACACGCCGCCCCTGCCCGCCTGCCGCAGCATCGCCTGCACGCCTCCAGCCGCATCCAGCCCGAACGCCGAGCCGCCGGACAGCACCACGGCGTCGATCCGCTCGATGCTGCCGGAGGGGTCGAGCATCGCGGCGTCCCGGCCGCCCGGCGCGCCGCCGAGGACGCAGACGGATGCGACGCACGGCGCGTCGAACACGATGGCGGTGACGCCGGAGCCGAGGGCGAGGTCGGTCGCGTGGCCGACGAGAAGGCCGGGGATGTCGGTGAGGAGGTTGTGGCTCGTCACCCGCATCACCCCGCCGTGCGGGGCATGATGGCGCCGCGATGACGGATGACCTTGGCCGCCAGCCGATGCCCGGCACGCCCCGCGGCAGCCGGGGCGGCGCCGGAAAGACGCGCGGCCAGGTACGCGGCGGCAAAGCTGTCGCCGGCCGCCGTGGTGTCGACGATCTCGGTGACAGGCTCCGGCGGAATCAGCAGGTCGGCGTCACCGCCGAGGAGCCTGCATGTAAAGCTCGGCAATTTGAGCACGATTTCCGGAATGCCGCAGTCTCGCAAGAAACCGCAGGCAGCGGCCTCGTCGAAGCCGAACAGCGGCGGCGAGATCGTCCATGCCGGCCAGCACGATGTCGGTCCGGCGCAGGATGCGGCCGTAGGTCTCGCGACTGCGCGCGGGATCGGACCATCCGCGCGCGCGGAAATTGGTGTCGAAAGCGACACGGCCACCGGCGGCCCGCGCCGCATCCAGGATGGCCGAGAGCCGGTCCAGCTCGCTTGCGTCATACAGGGACAGCGTGATGCCGGACAGGTAGATCACGTCGTAGTCGGGCAGCGCGGCGGCGATCGCCTCGCTTCCGGGCAGGCTCAGCAATCGCCGCGCCGGGGCGCTGTCGCGCCAGTACCAGAACCGGCGCTCGCCGGCCACGTCCGTCTGGATGACATACAGCCCGGGCAGGCTGCCGGGCACGCGCAGCACCAGGTCGGTCCCGACGCCCTCCGCGCGCCATGCCCGCAGCATTTCGGCACTGAATGGGTCGTCGCCCAGTGCGGTGACGTAGTCGACCGCCGCGTCCAGGCGAGCCAGGTAGATGGCCGTGTTCAGCGTGTCGCCGCCGAAACCCCGTGCGAGCGCGCCGTCCGGCCGCTCGCACAGTTCCACCATGCACTCGCCGACGCAGGCGACGCGCGGTCGGCCGCTACTTCCCCCAGATTTTGCGATAGTGGTCGCGATAGCCGTTCTCCGGGTCGAACACGTTTTGCGGGCCGCCGTCGTAGGCGATGTTGGCTGCCGTCACCAGATGGATCTTCGGCACGAACCCGGACCACGGCTGCTTGGCAAGCGCGCGGTTCAGCTCGTCCACCAACTGCCAGCCCTGCATGTTCAGCGGCTCCGGTACGGTTGCCATCTGATACTGCTTGGCGCGGATGCGCTGATACGCGCTCTCCGACCCATCGCCCGCCGAAATGTTGTGCGGCGCGCCGTCGCCCTCGATGCCGGCGGCGGACAGGGACGGCGGCATGAAGTCAAAATACACGTCGTTGATTGCCAGCGAATACGTCCATTTCGCGCCGAACCGCTGCAACAGCGACGTCGTCAATTGCGGCATCCGCTGCGAGGCATCGGAGATCGGGCTGTCCTCGAATGCCAGCACGGTACAGCCGGGACACTTTTTGACCACCGCCTCCATCGCGCGTGCCTTGAACAGCGCGATCTGGTACTGGCTGTCGGTGAAGATCACCACGCCGGCCTTGCCGCCAAAGTCGGCCACCGCCAGATCGGCAGCCGTCGCCGCCACGTCGGCCGACACGCTGGTGACGTTGGCGAATAGGCCGGCCGCCGCGTCCGGCCCCGGTTTCGGCCCGGAATGCCAACCAACCAGCGGAATGCCAGCCGCGGCCGCTTGGCCAAAGCCGACCTTCTGCTCGTTGGTGTCAAATCCGCCGACAATGATGCCGTCCGGCTTCAGCGTCAGCGCCTGGTCCAGGGCGGCGGTGCGGGCGGAGACCGTGCCCTGCCCGTCCAGCACGCGCACCGTCCAGCCGATCGCTCGCCCGGCCTCCTGCACGCCTCGCGAGACGCCCAGGATGCCGCCATTCTTCATGTCGCCGGCCACGAAGATGATGGTCTTGCCGGCGGCCGCTTTCGGGCCGGTGGTGGGACCGTCCCACTTGTCCGCGCGCCCGGTGGCGGCAGCGACGTTCGCCTTCGCGTCCGCGAGCATGTCGGCGCGCGCGCTCGCGACGCCCAGTGCCGCGACGCCGGCCGCGACCAGCAGCAGTCTCATTCGCATCATGTCGTTCCCCTTGCCGGCGCCGGTTTCGGCGCCTTGGTTGCGGCCCCACGTTTGCGCTGCGCGTACCCGGCAATGCCGATGGCGATCAGCAGCGTGACGCCGTTGAACATCGGCTCGACCCAGAACGAACCGCCGAATTGCTGGATGCCGGCGATGCCGATGGCCAGGATCGCCACGCCCACCAGCGTGCCCCAGACGTTGACCCGACCCGGCTTGATGGTGGTCGAGCCCAGGAACGCGCCGACCAAGGCGGGCAGCAGGAACTCCAGGCCGACGCTGGCCTGGCCGATGCGCAGCTTGCTCGCCAGCAGCACGCCAGCCACCGCGGTCAGCGTGCCGGATGCCACGAACGCGGCGATGGTATAGCGGCGCACCGCAATGCCGTTCAGCGCGGCAGCGCGCGGATTGGCGCCGATCGCGTACAGATAGCGCCCGATCGGCAGGTATTCGAGCATCACCCAGAGGGCGAAAGCCAGGACCAGCACGTAATAGCCGGTGATCGGCAACCCCAGCACGAACGTCCCGCTCAGCGCGTAGAAGCCCGGATCGAGCATTCCCAGCACCTGCCGCCCGCCGGAATGCCACATGGCGATCGCGTACAGGACCGTGCCGGTGCCGAGCGTCGCGATGAAGCTGTCGATCTGCGCCACCTCGACCAGCAGCCCGTTGAGCAGCCCCACGAACGCGCCCAGCCCCAGCACGGCCAGCACGGCGACCGGCCACGGCAGATGCAGCATGGTTTGCAGGCTGATCGCCAGGATATGCCACAGCACGATGCCGTAACCCACGGTGAGGTCGATCTTGCCCGTCACCATCGGAATCATCGCCGCCAGCGACAGCAGGGCGATGATCGCCTTGTCGCTGACGATGCTGCGCAAGTTCAGCATCGTCGGAAACGTGTCCGGCAGCAGCCACGAAAACAGCATCGCCAGCAGCACCGCCAGGATCACCAGCCCGTACACCGGCAACAGGCGAAGCAGCCGCGCCGGACCGCGCAGGCGGGCCAGTTCGCCGCGCGTCGGTTCCAGGGCGGTGGAGCGGATGGAGGAGGTCGCCATGCGCCTACGCCGGCCCCTCACCCCGGCCCTCTCCCAGAGGGAGAGGGGGAAGGCTGCCCCCTCTCCCTCTGGGAGAGGGCCGGGGTGAGGGGCGTCCGGCTCGCACCGCTACGCCGCCTGCTTGACCGACGCGGCATGGATCAGCCGCTCGATGGTCAGATCCGCACCCGCGATCTCATCGACGATGAGGCCGCGCGAAAACACCAGCGCGCGGTTGCAGATGCGCGCCACCTCCTCGAAGTCGGTCGAGACCACGATCACCCCCAGGCCGCGCGCCAACGCCGCCTCCAGCAGCCGGTAGATTTCCGCCTTGGCGCCGACATCGACTCCGGCGGTGGGATCCTCGGCGATCAGCAGCCGCCTGGTCATGCTCAGCCACCGGCCGACGACCACCTTTTGCTGATTGCCGCCTGACAGCGCCTCGATCGGCAGTTCGGGCGCGTTCGGGCGCAGGCCGACGCTCTCGCCAATGACCGCCGCCCGCGCCGCCTCGGCGCCGGGCGAGAGCAGGTGCAGCAGGCGGCGGCCGATGGCGGCGGGATTGAGAAACGTGTTTTCGCGGATCGACAGGCCTGCGGCGGTGCTTTCCTCCACCCGCTCGCGGGCGATCAGGCCGATGCCGCAGCCGATGGCGGCGGCGGGCGCGCGCAGATCCGGCGCAACTCCGTCCAGACGCACCGTGCCCGTGCAGGGCACCGCGCCGAACAGCGCGCGCCCGACCCGCTCGTGTCCGGCGCCGCGCAGGCCGACCAGGCCGACGATCTCACCGCGACGGACCGAAAAGCCGACCGGACCCGCGCCCTCCGCGACCAGGCCGGCGACCTCCAGCAGCGCCTCGCCCGAAGCTGGCGCGCGCTGTGCCTCGAAACGGTCCAGCGCGCGGCCGACGATCAGGTGCACCAGTTCGTCCGGCGTCGTCTCCGCCACGACGCGCTCCCCGACCAGGGAACCGTCGCGCAGCACCGCGACGCGATCGGCGAGCTGGAACACCTCATCGAGCCGGTGGCTGACATAGATCATCGCGACCCCGCGCGCAGCCAGCGGGCGCAGCGCGTCGAACAGCCGATGCACCTCGTCGGCCGGCAGGCTGGCGGTGGGCTCGTCGAGCACCAGCACGTCGGATTCCACCGCCAGGGCGCGCGCGATGGCGACTAGCGATTTTTCAGTGCGCCCGAGATCGCGCACCCGCGCCGAGGGATCCAGGTCGCCGCCGATCGACGCCAGCGCGCGCCGCGCCGCATCCTCGGTCGCGCGCCAGTCGATGCGGCCGGCGGCACGCGGATAGCCGAGTGCCAGCGCCATGTTCTCGGCCACCGTCATCCACTCGATCAGGCCGAGGTCCTGGTGGATGAAGGCGATCGGCTGGTGTTCGCCGAAGCGGACGGGCTTGTGGCGGTACGGCGCACCGCGATACAGGATGCGGCCCTCGTCGGGATCGTGGATGCCGGCAAGCGTCTTGATGAGCGTGGATTTTCCGGCGCCGTTCTCGCCCAGCAGCGCCAGGATCTCCCCGGGCCGCAGATCGAGCGACACCGCGTTCAGCGCCAGCGTGCCGCCGAAACGCTTGACGATGCTCTCGAAGCACAGCAGCGGGGCGGGACTGTCCGCCATTGTTTCTCTCCCAGCCCGGCGCGACGCTAACCCGTCGCCCCGGCTGGCGCCAGCCCGCTAAGGCTCGCCGGCGTCCTCCAGGCAGCGCAGGTAGCGCGCCACCGAACGGGCGACCACGGCGCTGGCGTCATGTGCGATGACGCTATGCCAGAAGGCGCCGTACACCACCCCGTACGCAAACGGCGCGATCGCCCGCGCCAGCCGCTCCACGGAACGACGCGACAGCGGCAGGTAGTCCGGAAAGCTCCACATGAAGCTGGCGTTCCCATCGGGCGTCACCTGCACGATGTCCCCGCTCAGCAGCGCGCCGCGGCCGCCCGCGCCCTCGCGCCAGTGCAGCACCGTGCCACCGGCGAAATGGCCGCCGCCGCGCGCCAGGGTCACGCCCGGCAGCAGCCGTCGCGTCTCGCCGTCCCAGAAATGCACGCGCGGATCGCCGCGCATCACCCAGTGCCGGTCGGCGGCGTGCAAGTGGATCGGGCAGTCGAACGCGCGTGCCCACTCCACCATCGTCGCGTAGTAATGCGGATGCGAGATGGCGATGCCGGCCAGCCCGCCCTGGCCGCGCACCATCTCGACCAGAGCCGGGTCGAGCAGGGGAATGCAATCCCAAAGCAGGTTGCCCGCCGGCGTGCGCAGCAGCAGCGCGCGCTGGCCGATGCCGAACTTCGGCTCGATGCCGAGGCCGACCAGATCCCGTTCCTGCTCGCGCACTGTCGTGAAGTGGCCGGCGCGCAACGCATCGAGCGTGGTCCAGGCCTGTCCCGCCCGGTTCACGTATTGGCGCTCGTCGGAGCAAATGGCGCAGGCGGCGGGCGGCGCATCGGACGGTTCGAACTGGGTGCCGCAGGTAGTGCAGATAAACGGCGTCATATGTTTCCTCCCGAGGCGAGACGCGCCGTCACTTCGATCTCGATCTTCATGCGCGGATCGGCCAGCCCGACCACCATCATCGTCGCGGCCGGCCGCACGCTCCCGAACCAGGCGCGCAGCACCGGCCAGCACGGCGCGAAATCGGCGGCGTCCGGCAGCAGATAGCGCACGCGCACGACGTCGGCGATCGACGCGCCGGACCGCGCCAGCGCCTCGGCGATGTTGCGCAGGCACTGCTCGGCCTGGGAGACCACATCATCGCCGATGGTCATGGCCGCGTAGTCGAACCCCGTGGTGCCGGAGACGAACACCCAATCGCCGTCGACCACCGCGCGGGAGTAGCCGATATCCGCCTCGAAGCTGGAACCGGAATCGATCAGGCGGCGCATGGCGGCTCAGCCCGCGCCCTGGCTGCCGCGCCAGACGACGCCGAAGCGGTTCCAACCGCTCGGCAGGTAGTCGTGCAGCGCGGCGGCGACGACATAGACGCGCCAGATATAGCGGCTGTGCGCCGGCTCGACCGGCACCAGCACCGCGGAGGTCTCGGTGTAGCCGGACCAGACCGGCACCGGGCCAGCCGCCCCCAGCGCCAGCACCTCCACATAGAATCGATAGGGCACCGGCTCCGGCGGCGCCGTCCACACCAGTTCGGCGTCGCGGGTGACGGAATCGCGCTGCACGGTCGCGTCATCGGCGGGAATGCTGGGGATCGCGGGCGACAGCCGGGTGCCGGGTGGCGGCCCGGTCCTTGTGCCTTCGGCGCTCGGCCAGGCGCTCGCCGGCCGCGTCCAGGCCGCCCGCCGCCGCGGCGCGCAGCCAAGCCTCGGCCACCGTCCCGTTCTTCGGCACGCCGTCGCCAGCGGCGTAGAGCTGGGCCAGGTCGTACTCGGCGCGGTGGTCATGGTGGGCGGCCGCGCGCGCATACCACTGCGCCGCGGCGGCCGCGTCGCGCGGCGTGCCGCGGCCGCTGTCGTACATGACCGCGACGTTCAGCTCGGCATCGGGCAGCCCCGCATCGGCGGCCTTGCGATACCAGCGCAGGGCCGTCGCGGCGTCCTGCGCCACGCCGTCTCCGAGGTCGTACAGCACCCCCAGACCCAGTTCCGCCTTGGGGTCGCCCTCGGCGGCCAACGGCGACCACGCCGCCAGGGCTTCGGAGAAATGCCCGGTGTCGAATGCCTGCTGTCCGTCCTGCAGACTGGCCTGCACGCTGGCCGCCCCGACGCAGGGCAATCCGACCACCAGCGCCGCCAGGCCCGCTGTCAGCACTCCCGCGTTGCCGGCCGCCGCCATTACCGCCCCGCTTGCATCAGCGCCAGGCGATCTCGACCTGCCGATCGCGCGGCTCCGCCTGGCCGGCCTTGACCGGCACCGGCGGATCGGTCTCGCCCTTGGCCAGAATCTGAAACCGCTCGGCGGGGATGCCGCGCGCCACCAGGCCGCGCAGCACCGAATAGGCGCGCGCCTGCGAGAGCGCGAGGTTGCCGATCGGCGAGCCGGTCGGATCGGTGCTGGCAGTCAGGATCATCACGATCGGCTGTCCCACCCGATACAGCCGGGCCGCCTGGTCCAGCACCGGCGTGTCCTCGGCCCGCAGGGCGGCGCTGCCGGTGTCGAAGAAAATGGACAGCGAGTCCTTCGATTTCCCAGGCTGGGCGGCAGTCGCAGGCTGTGCGGTAGGAACGGCGGCGGCCGGGGTTGGCGTCTGTGTCGGCGCCGGCGTCTGGCCCCACGCGGCGGCGGCCAGCAGCAGCGTCGCGGCGAGCGCGGCCACGGTGGCGGGAATGCGGGTCAACGACGTCTCCTCTGTTTTGCGTCAGCATCTCGGCGTGCGTTCAGCGGCCGGCGAGCAAGACTTCGATCGTTCCCGGAGCCGGCGGCTCGGATGGCATCGGCAGTTCCTCGACCGGGCCCGGATTGGCGATTCCGGCCAGCCTGCGGGCAACTTCCTGTGCCGCGTCGCGGTCATCGAGGAAATAGTAACCGATTCCAGGCCGAACCGAAGGGCGAATTACGGCGACCGGAGCGGCGGAGTCCAGGCCGCCGGCGCGCAGCGCCTGGGCGGCCAGCGACGCCCGCGCCTCGCCGTGCGCGTCGCCGCGTGGATATTGCAACACCACGCGCGGCGCCGTCGCGTCGGCCATCACCAGCATCGGCGCGCTCGTCTGAGCCGCGGCCAGCGGCGTCGCGGCCGCCGGAGCCGGCAGGCCTCGGGATCACAGCCGCCGGGATCGCGGCGCTCGGGATCGCGGCGCGGGGCCGGGGTCGGGGGCGCGGCAAGCGTGAGCGCCAGGCGCACGGGGCCGAACCTTGGCAAATGCGACCCCGGCAATCCGCGCCACGTCGACCAGTCGAGCAGCGAGGCCGGCGGCCGCCCCAGGGCCGCCGCCTCGAACGCCACCCAACGAAACGATGGGCCGGGGGCGGGCACGGACACGCGCACAGGTGCCGACTCTGGCGGCGGGGTGAACTGGGCCGGAGATGCGATGCCGGGCGTAGGTCGACGCATCGCGACCACAGCGGGGGCCGCGATCGGAGACGCCGCGGCCAGGGGGGCAGCTCCGGCTGGGGGCGGCTTGACGCTGGGGGGTAGCCGGGGCGGCTGCGAGGCCGCCGTCTGATCGTGGCTTGCCGCCAGTGGAAGCGCCGGCGGCACGGGGGCGTGGCGGATGGAGCTCGGTCCGCCGGCTGACAGCAACTGCCACGCCGCCACCAGCACGACCAGGGCCGCCGCGGCGATGCCGGCCGGCAGCGGGTGCGAGGCCAGCCAAGCCGGCACGTCCGCCGGCCGAGGACCGCGCGACATCCAGCCAGGCCGGGACGGCGCCGCCCTCGGCTGCTTGCGTCGGCATGCCCAGGGCCGCGTGCACCTGCCGCAGCGTCACCGCGCGTCCGCCGCCGCTCGGCGGGCCGGCGCAGGCGGCGTCCAGCAGCGTCACGATGCGGCCCGGGAGGCCCGCCCCTCTGGTGACGATCTCCGCCTCGGCGTCGGGCGCGGCGGTGCGCCGCGCTGCCTCAGCAGATGCCGCAGGAAATCGGCCGCCTCGGTGTCGGTGAACGGCTGCATCGCCAGCCGCGCGCTGACGCCGCGGCGCAGGCCGGACAGCTCCTCCTCGCCCAGCCGGCGCCACATGCGCGTCGCGGCCGACCAGCACCAGTTGCAGCGCGGGCCTGCCGAGGCTGGTCAGGGTGTGCATCAGCCACAGATACTGCAGCACCGGCCACGGGCGCTGCCTCGGCGCCATCCACGATCACGGCCAGCGCGGCCATGCCGTGCGACGGCGCCGCCAGCAGCAGCAATGCCTGGGCGAGTTCGCGGGTGTGGTGGAGGGCGGGTCGGCAAGGTCGAGCAGCTCCGCGAACCGCTGCTGCAAGCGCCAGCGGCGTCGGGAACGGCGCCTCCAGGCGGAGCACGCGGGGGTCCGCAGGGCCGAGCTGCGCCAGAGCGGCTTCCAGCACGGTGGTCTTGCCCAGCCGGCGGCCCCGGTCAGGACCACCACCGCCTCGCCCGCGCGCAGGCAGCCGAGCAGCAGTCCGACCGCCTCCGTCTCCGGCCTGGAGCGGAAAATGGCCGCTTCGTCAGTCCGCAGCCCTTGCATGAACCCCAGGTCCATGTAGGCTAAACGCGGCGCGGAATGGGCATAGGATGCAGCTAGCAGCCGCACCGCCGAACGAATTTGCAAATCAATCGCGCCTTCGCGCTTGTGACCGAACCCGCTGTCGCCTGACGCCGGAAATCGGCCGTGCGCCGGAGGCGGCGTGTCGTGCGGAGCGGTCTGCCATGCGGTCGAGAAGACTCGAACTTCCACGAGGTTTCCCCCACAAGCACCTCAAGCTTGCGCGTCTACCATTCCGCCACGACCGCACCGGGACAGAGGGCGCCGTATAGCCGATGAGTTTTGCCGCAGCAATCGCCGGGCCCGCTCGCCGAAGCCCTCGCCTGGCGCATCGAGCCAGGGCTGCTGCCCTACCCCGAGGCGCTGGCCGCCATGCAGGCCCGCGCCGCCGCGATCCGCGCCGGCAGGCGCGCGAGCAGGTCTGGCTGGTGGAGCATCCGCCGCTATACACCGCCGGCACCTCGGCGGCGCCATGCGATCTGCGCTCCCCGGGACGTTTCCCCGACCACCAGGCCGGGCGCGGCGGGCAGTGGACCTATCACGGTCCCGGCCAGCGCATCGCCTACGTGATGCTCGACCTCGGCCGGCCGCACGGCAGGTGCCGGCGCGCGACGTCCGCGGCTTCGTGCATGGGCTGGAGGAGTGGCTGATCCGCGCGCTGGCCACCTTCGCCGTGCGTGGCGAGCGGCGCGAGGGCCGGGTCGGCATCTGGGTGGTCGAGCGGACCGGCGGGCGGGAAGCCAAGATCGCGGCGATCGGGGTGCGCGTCGCGCGCTGGGTCAGCTTTCACGGCGTGGCGCTGAACGTGGCGCCCGACCTGTCGCATTACGACGGCATCATGCCCGTGCGGCATCAGCGCGCATGGCGTGACCAGCCTGCGGGCGCTGGGCGTGGACGCGACACTGGCCGAGGTGGACGCGGCGCTGCGCGCGGAATGGGCCGGCGTGTTCGGCTGACGCTTGTCCGCGCGCCGCCGCGTGCCTACCGTCGGTGACGCAGGAGGCGCGGGCGTGACCGATACGGATTTCAACGCGGATTTGGCGAAGGCCCCGGCCAACTTCCAGCCGCTGACGCCGCTGTCGTTCCTGGAGCGCGCGGCCGAGACCTTTCCGGACCATGTCGCGGTCGATCCACGGGCGCGCGCGCATCACCTATCGCGCGCTGCTGGCGCGGTCGCGGCGCCTGGCCTCGGCGCTCGCGCGGCGCGGCATCGGACGGGGCGACGTGGTCTCGGCGATGCTGCCCAACATGCCGCCGATGATCGAGTGCCATTACGGCGTGCCGATGGCCGGCGCGGTGCTGAACACGCTGAACACCCGTCTGGACGCCGCGAGCCTGGCCGCCATGCTGGACCACGCCGGCACGAAGCTGCTGCTGACCGACCGCGCCTTTTCCGCCACCGTGCATGAGGCGTTGGCGCCGCGCATCGGTGCGCCCGTTCGTGGTGGACTGCGACGATCTCGAGGTGCCGCAAACCGGGGCGATGCTCGGCGAGATGGAATACGAGATGTTCCTGCGCGACCGGCTCCGCCGACTTTTCGCGCACGCAGCCGTCGCGACGAATGGGACGCGATCTGCCTGAACTACACGTCGGGCACCACCGGCGGCCCCAAGGGCGTGGTCTATCACCATCGCGGCGCCTATCTGCTGGCGCTGGGCAACGTGCTGACCGGCGGCATGGCGCCGCATCCGGTGTATCTCTGGACCTTGCCGATGTTTCATTGCAACGGCTGGTGCTTTCCCTGGACGCGTCTCGATCGTCGCCGGGCACGCATGTCTGCCTGCGCGCGGTGCGGGCCGACGCGATGTGGCAGGCGATCGGCGAGCATGGCGTGACGCATCTGTGCGGCGCGCCGATCGTGATGACCACGCTGCTGGCCGCGACCGCGGAGGAGCGGCGCACCGCCAGCGCATCCGGTGCGGTTCATGACCGCGGCCGCGCCGCCGCCCGAGCCGGTGCTGGCGGCGATGCAGGAAGCCGGGTTCTCGGTGACGCACCTGTACGGCCTGACCGAGACCTATGGCCCCGCCGTGGTCAACGAATGGCACTCCGAATGGGAGGATCTGCCCCCGCCGAGTGGGCGGCGCGCAAGGCGCGGCAGGGCGTGCGCTACGTGCCGCTGGAGGGGCTGGAGGTGATGGACCCGGCGACCATGCAAGTCCGTGCCGGCGGACGGCGAGACGATCGGCGAGGTGATGTTCCGCGGCAACGTGGTGATGAAGGGCTATCTGCGCGACCCGGCCGCCACCGCGGCGGCGTTCGCCGGCGGCTGGTTCCATTCCGGCGACCTCGGCGTGAAGCATCCGGACGGCTATATCGAGCTGAAGGACCGCTCGAAGGACATCATCATCTCGGGCGGCGAGAACATGTCGTCGATCGAGGTCGAGGCCGCGCTGCACAAGCATCCCGCCGTGGCCAACGCCGCGGTGGTGGCGATGCCGCACGCGAAATGGGGCGAGACGCCGTGCGGGTTTGTCGAATTGCGCGCCGGCATGGCGGCGGACGAGGCCGAGCTGATCGCATGGTGCGGCGAGCATCTGGCGGGGTTCAAGCGGCCGGGGCGGATCGTGTTCGCCGAACTGCCGCGCACATCCACCGGAAAGGTGCAAAAATTCGCCTTGCGCGAGATCGCACGGGACCTGGTGGCGGGAGGGGGCTGAGATGGATGTCGGCATCGCACAGGACGAGCGCGCTGGTGCTGCGCGAGGATCGCGGGGCGGTGGCATGGCTGACGCTGAACCGGCCGGATCGCGCGAACGCGCTGTCGGCGCGCCATGCTCTCGGCGTTGCACGCGCAGGTGCAGGCGGCGGCGGACGACGCGGCGATCCGCGTGGTGGTGCTGGCGGCCGCCGGGAAGCATCTTCTGCGCCGGCCACGATCTCGACGAGATCCGCCAGCATGACGATGCGGCGTGGCAGGCGGAGTTGTTCGCGCAGTGCAGCGCGCTGATGCTGCTGATCCAGCGGACCCGCAAGCCGGTGATCGCCTGCGTGCAGGGCGCGGCAGTCGCGGCCGGGTGCCAGTTGGTCGCCACGTGCGACCTGGCTTATGCCGCGTCCGGCGCACGGTTCGGGGTGACGGGATCAATCTCGGGCTGTTCTGCGGCACGCCGTCGGTCGCGGTGTCGCGCGCGATCGGACGCAAGGCGGCAATGGAACTGCTGCTGACGGGACGGCTGATCGACGCCGAGCAGGCGGCGCGGCCTGGGCCTGGTCAACGGGGTCGCTCGCCGCCGACCGGCTGACAGCGGCGGTGTCCGAGACGGCAGCGGTGATCGCGGAGAAACTGCCGGCGGCGGTCGGGCTGGGCAAGGCGCTGTTCTATCGCCAGCTCGAGCTGGATACCGATGCCGCCTATGCGCTCGCGGGCCGCACGATGGTGGACAACTTGCGGCTGGACGCCACGCGCGCCTGCATCGATGGATTCCTCGAGGACAAGCGATGATAGCGCCGGCCTATGTCCGCACGATGGCGGCGTACAACGCCGAGATGAACCGGCGCGTGTACGGAGCCGCCGCGTCGCTGTCCGACGCGCAGCGCCGCGCCGATGGCGGCGCGTTCTGGCGGTTCGATCCACGGCACGCTGAGCCATCTGCTGTGGGCCGACCAGATGTGGATGTCGCGATTCGACGGCTGGGAGAAGCCGGACGTGCCGCTCGCGGCAAGCGGCACGTTCTTCGACGGCCCGTTCGACGCGATGGCGACGGCACGCGTCCAGGCCGATTCGCGGCTTTCAGCCTGGGCGGAGCGCGTGGACGAGGATTGGCTGGCGGGCGATCTGGTTTGGTTCAGCGGCGCCACGCAACGCCAGCAGATGCGACCGCGGGCGCTGCTGGTGGCGCATCTGTTCAACCACCAGACGCACCATCGCGGCCAGGCGCACGCGCTGCTGACACGCGCGGGGGCGGCGACGGGCGATACGGATTTGCCGTTCGTGCTGGGGTAACAAAGACACCGCCAAACGCCACAAGGTGTAACGTCATGGCCGGGCCTGACCCGGCCATCCACGGCGACGGGCGAGATCCTCGGTCCGTCACGTCCGGCCGTGACTGGGGCGGAACGTCGACGATCGACGCGCTCGCCGACTGGCGGCGTGGCGACTCCCGCCAGCCGCCGCAGCCCGGCCCATTGCTGCGCGGCCCAGTTGCCGCTGACCAGCGCCGTCTCCGCGGTCGGATCGCCCGTGCGCACATACGCGCGTGAAAAATCCGCGGTGGCGAACAGCATGTCCCACCACGGAAAGATCGCGCCGTAGTTGCAGCTCCGCTGACCCGCCGCCAGCACGCCATGATGCGCGCGGTGAAACCGCGGCGAGATCAGCAGGCGCTCGCCGAGCCAGCCGAACGAGACCCGGGCATTGGCGTGCGAAAGGCTCTCCAGCATCCGCAGCAGCAGCACCAGCAACGGGAATTGCAGCGGCGGAATGCCGATCAGCAAGCCGATCGCCAGGAACCATGTGAAGCTGATGACCTCGTCGAGCAGGTGGTTGCGGTCGTCGCTCCAGAACGTCATCTGCTCCTGCGCGTGGTGTAGCGCGTGCAGCGAGTACCACCAGTCGAGCATGTGGCTCAGCCGATGCCGCCAGTAATCGGCGAAATCCAGGATCACGACATACAGGCAGAAGGTCAGCACCTGCCGCCCGAGCAGAAACGGGAACAGCCGCTCCAGGGTTGGCGGCACCCAGCCGTGATCGGTCAGCCAGCCGTTCAGCCAGGTCTGCAACGAGAAGAACAGCACGAACGTGACCAGCGGCAGCAGCCCCACGCGCGCGACCAGCGTGTACAGCACATCGACGCCCACCGCGCGGCGGTCCGGCCAGCGTTCCACCGGACGCCAGCGTTCCAGCGGCAGGCAGATCGCGTAGGTGAGCAGCACTCCCGCCGCGCCATAGACCGCGAACAGCGACCAGCCGTAGCCGATGTCCTCCCACTGCATCAGGTCCAGCGCATACAGCACGGGCACCACCAGGTGCATCTGCATCCAGCCGGCCAGCCAGTCGAACGGGGCGGTCAGCATGTCCATCACGAAATCGGCTTGGCTGCCGCGTTGAAAAAGATGCCGTGCGGGCTGCGGCCGGTCTCGACGGTCTGGATCGCGCCGCTGGCCGGATCGAGCACGGCGACGCTGCGGCCGAACCGCTGGGTGATCCACAATTGCCGTCGGGCGCGAAGGCAATGTCGTCCGGACCACTCGGGAGCTTGTAGGTACGGCGTACGGCGAACGTCTCGGGATCGACGGCGGAGGTGGTGCCGGCGACGCGGTTGTTCACCCACAGCGTGCCGCCATCGGGCGACAGGAACAATTGGTGACAGCCGCGCCCGGTGACGACGCGCCGCTCCACGCGTCCGTCGACCGGGTCCACCACGGCGAAATAGTCGGCTCCCATGTCGGCGACCAGCACCTTTCCGTCGTGCCACAGCACGCCCGCCGGCGCGCGGCCGACCGGCGCGGTCCAGCGCAGCTTCATGGCGCGAAGGTCGATGGCCGCCAGTCGATCGCTGCCTTGGAGGCTCACGAACACCATCGAACTGTCCGGCGCGTACGCCAGATGGCTGGGCATCGAGGCGATCGGGAAGCGGTGAATGAGCTTCAGCGTGGCGCCGTCGTAGATGTCGATCTGGTTGCGCAGCAGGCCGTTGACGGTGAGGTATTTGCCGTCCGGACTGAAGCCGAGCTGGTACGGATCAGCCACGGGAAGGCGGCGAAGCAGCGCGAAAGTCGACGGGTCGTAGTCCAGCAGCTCGTTGGCCCCGCTGTCGCCGACCAGCAAGCCGCGCCCGTCCGGAGTCAGCGCCCAGTGATGCGGCTCGCGCAGCACCGGGATGCGGCGGATTTCCTTCATGGTGGCGGTGTCGATCACCGACAGCGACGCGCCGGCGGAGTTCATCACCAGCACCGCGCCGGCGCGGGCGGTGGGGGCGCCTGCGAGTGCCGCCAGCAGCACGAGGCCGAGCGGGAGCCTTGCGTTCATCGTCACCTCATCGAACGGCCAGTGCCCTTAGCATATCCCGGCGAGCGCGCGGCAGCCCGCGTGGGCTGGAGCAGACCGGCCCTGCCCCGCGCGATTTTCGGGCAACCCCGCAGAAGTGCCACACCGCCCGCGATGGCGCGGCGGGATGGCATGACGATTGCGTGAACCCGAAAGAGACCGGCATGGCTAAGCAGACCGGCTGGCGGCGGTTTCCGTGAGCCGGCGTGCGTCGGTCCGACGCGGACTGACGTCACCTGCTGCCGGCACGACCCGGCCGTGCCGCGTCCAGCACCCGCGCCGACAATCGCTCGATGTCGGGGTCGGCGATGCCCTCGGCGCGCAGGGCGTCGCGCGTGTGCATCAGGTATTCCGCGCAGGTGCCCAATTCGCCGCGCGCGCTGGACAGGCGGCTCACCACCTCATCCTCGGTCAGGTCGCCCGCGAAGCCCGCTCCGGCCGGATCGATGGTGAACGCGACGGCGTGGGCCGGGCCGGTTTCGCCCGCCAGCGTCAGCCAGCGCGGACAGTAGCTGCCGGCCAGCATCTCGCGCCGCCACAGCAGGTCGAGTTCCGCCTCCAGCCCCTCGGGACGCACGCGCAGCGCCACGCCTTCGCACTCGCCGCCGGGGCGCAGACCCAGCAGCAGGCCGGGGCAGGCCTGGCGTGCCGCGGCCGGCCCGGGCAAGCAGGCAAAACGCGCGATGCCAGCCCGCCACCCGTGCCCGCCGGCGTTCGGCCACCAGCACGGTCGGGTTCCACAGCAGCGAGCCGTAGCCGAACAGCCAGACCGCTCCGGCCGGGTCCGGATTGGCGGCCAGCACCGCGCGCCAGGAGGCTTCCCGCTCGGCATCGCTCCATAGCCGCATCCCCGGGGCGGCGCGCGCGGCGATCTCCGCCAGCCCGCCGCGCAGCAGCATCGCGCGGCTGAGCGGATGCAAGCTTTCGCCCACTGTCAGACGGCTGGGCGACGGGCCAGCAGGTCGCGGATCTCTTCGAGCAGCACCTGGTCGCGCGTGGGCGGAGGCGTGGTCGGTTCGGCCGCCTTCGGGCGGTACAGCTTGTTTAGCAGCCGGACCATCCAGAACACCGCGAACGAGATGATGATGAACTGGATCACCGTGTTGAGGAACACGCCGAGGTTGAGCGTGACCGCGCCGGCCGCCTTCGCCGCCTCCAGCGTGGCGGTATGCGGGCCGCGAATGGTGAAGAAGATGTTGCTGAAATCAATGCCCCCGACCAGCAGGCCGATCACCGGGGTTATCGAGATCCTTCACCAGGCTGTTGACCACGGCGGTAAAGGCCACGCCGATGATGATGCCGACCGCGAGATCGACGACATTGCCACGCATGATGAAGGCCTGGAACTCGGTAAGCCAGGCCGGGCGGCGGACATGGACGGGCGGCTGCATGGGCGCTCTCCTTTGGCGATCCGCGGCGCCGGCCCGCACGCCGGTCCACTGGCCGCGTCACACGCCGGGTCACTGGCGCGAGTGTCAACATTCCCCGCCCGCCATGCAACCGGAAGCGACGGCGCCGGCCGTCCTCCGC
The DNA here is from genome assembly GCA_963758455.1 of uncultured Pseudomonadota bacterium. GTDB lineage: Bacteria > Pseudomonadota > Alphaproteobacteria > Acetobacterales > Acetobacteraceae > CAVRQM01. Next base: position 519,370 of record CAVWVK010000002.1, read on the forward strand.
CTCGGAAAAACGCCCCTTGTCAGGCGGCGTGCAGGACAGCGGTCAGGCGGCGCCGGCCACATAGGCCTTCAGGCTGTCGACCTCGTGCTCCTGCTGGGTGATGCGCGCCTTGACCACGTCGCCGATGCTGACCAGCCCGACGAGGCGCCCTTCGTCCAGCACCGGCAGATGGCGGACGCGCCCCGAGGTCATCATCGCCATCGCCTCCTCGACGCTCGCGGAGGGGCTGATGGTCGTGACCTCGACGGTCATAAGCTGCGCCACCGTCATCGACAGCGCCGCGGCCCCGTTGGTCGCCAGCGCGCTCACCACGTCGCGTTCGCTGATGATGCCGAGCAATTGCCCAGCCGTGTCCTGCACCACGGCGGAGCCAATGCGCCGCCCGTGCAACAGGCGCGCGAGTTCCTCCACCCGCAAGGTGGCGGGAACCGAGACCACCTCGCGGCCCTTCTGCTTCAGGATGGCTGCCACGGTCATTGTGTTCGTCCTCCCGTTCTGGGCGGACCCGCGCAAGGCAGTCGCGATGCGCGGCACCGCCGGCTTGCCGGCGGCGGCGGGCGGGGGCGCGGCACAAACGCGAATGCGCCCCGTTCCAAAACGCGCCGGAGCGGTCAGATTGCGCCCGTGCCCCCCGCGACCGCAAGCGCCCCCCGCACCGGCCGCATCAGGCGGCGCGGCGGGTCGCTTCGACCGACGGCGCCTGTCCGGGCGGCTGCCAGTAGGTCAGCATCGGCGCGGTGAGGATTTCGATGGCGCGCGCCCGGCGCATCGGCGTCAGCGGAATTGTGGCATCGCCGTCGGTCCACCGCCAGCCGCCCTCCATGCGGTGCCAGCCCTGGTTCAGCCGCGCGTCGTCCAGCGCCACATCGCGGCCCTCCAGCCGAATGCGCGTCACGGCCACGCCGAGGCGGCGGCCGTCGGTGCTGCCGCCCTCCAGCCGGCTCGGCACCGCGGCGCGGGTGAGCAGACGCAGCGAACTGGCGCCGGCGGGCACCGTGGCCGTGGCGGCGATGCCGTCCCAGGCGCAGGCCAGCGCGCCGCCGCCCGCACGCAGTTCGAGGGCGGCATCGCCGCTCTCGCGCCAGCCGGCGATCCGCGCGTGCTCGCGCAGGCGGCGGCGCACCGGCGCCAGTGCTACATCGTCCAGCAGCCGCTTGGCGCAGCCCCGCTCGTCCCAGATTTTCCGCGCGTGATCGGCGCCTCGCGGCGCCAGCCGGACCACGGCGCCTCGGCCCGCGAAGGAGTCCCGGTTGCCGGTATCGAGATAGCTCTCGGCTGGCAGGCCCTCGGCCAGCAGCACGTCATGCTCCGGCAGCTCGACATGCCAGTAGGTGATCTGCTCGACCGGGTGCTGCATCACGGTCGCATCGTTCAGCAGGTGGCGGATCGGGATGAGCGCGCCATGATCGAACACCGCGTGGTCCGGCGACAGCAGCAGGTCGCGCGACGGCCGCCCCGGCCCGAACGCCCCGGCCGCGACGCGCACCGGCCAGACGTCCTGGGGGCAGGCGTGTCGGGCGCAGGCGACGTGCCGATGGCCGGTCCACACCACCGGCGCCCAGCCGCCGCCGCGCGCGGCGCGCAGAACCGCGCGCACCTGATCGCCCGGTCGCAGGCTCTCGACCGCCACGGGGCCGTTGCGGGTTTCGATCCTGGTGCCGGCGGCAAAACACGCGGGCTGCGGCTGGCCTTCGTCAAACGCGCCGAAGCCCGGCACCGCGTCGTACGTGGCGCCCTGCGTCAGCGTCCCGTCGGAGAACAGGTAGTAGTCGCCGGCGGCGTCGGTGAACACGCCACCGCCGACGATGTCGCATACCGCCTTCAACTGCTGCTGCACCGACTGCCCATCGCTGTCGATGGTCAGCGTGACCTGGTCGCCGCTCGCCGCCACACTGCCGTCAAGCAGCACCGTCTGGGCGCCGAAACCGCCGACCTGCACCGATGCGGGCCCGCCGCCGGCGGCGGGCATGTAGCCGATGGTGTCGGACCAGCTTCCGAAGACGATGGCGGCGTTGCTGTAGGTATCGGTGCCGGGCATTGGTGCTGCGTCCGAGATGACCCGGGGAGCATCGGACGGGCGGCTTAGCGAACCATGAAGGCCGGTGTGTTCAGCAGGGGGTTCTTCAGCAGGATTCCGGGACGAAGCGGCGCGACGGTGTGACGAACTCCTGCTGCGCCCCGACGATCAGGATCTCGCGCGAGCCGGCCTCGGCGGTGCGGGCCAGCAAGCCGAACACCGCACTGCCGGCTTGCGCCAGCGCCTCGGCGGCATCGGCCGCGCGCAGCATGTGGAACAGGAACAGGGCGGCTATGGCGTCGCCGGCGCCGTTCACCGCCAGCGGCAGTTTCGGGGTGCGCAGCAGGTAGGACCGCGCGCCATCGGCGGCCAGCATATCCACGGCGTCCGCGGGCGTCGCCTCGGTTTGCAGGCTGGTCAGCAGCACCACGCGCGGCCCCCGCGCCTGCAAGGCGGCCACCGCGCGCTTGGCATCGGCCAGCGTGGCGCAGGGCAGGCCGGTCAGCGCTTGCAGCTCGAACTGGTTCGGGGTGGCGATGCTGGCGGCGGGAATCGCCTGGTCGCGGAAAAAATCGGCGATGCCGGGGCGAACATAGGCGCCGGTGTCGAAATCGCCGATCACCGGGTCGCAGCAATACAGCGCGGCGGGATTGGCGGCGCGGACCCGCGCGGCCGCGTCCAGAATCGCGCCGCCGATGCCGACGTCGCCCATGTAGCCGGACAGCACCGCGTCGCACCGCGCCAGCACGCCGCGCGCGGCGATGCCGTCGACCAGCGCGCTCACCTCCGCGCCGGTGGCGACCGTGCCGGTCCAGGCGCCATAGCCGGTGTGGTTGGAGAACTGCACCGTGTTGATCGCCCACACCTCGGCGCCCAGCCGCTGCAACGGGAACACCGCCGAGGCATTGCCGACATGGCCGTAGGCGACCCAGGACTGGATCGACAGGATGTTCAAGCCCCGGCCTTCATGCTGTCCGCCCGCCGTCCACCGGCAGCAGCACGCCGGTCAGGAACGAGGCGGCGTCCTCGGCCAGGAACAGGCAGGCGTTGGCGATGTCCTCCGGCTGGCTCAGCCGGCCGAGCGGAATGGTGGCCAGGAAGCGCGCCATCAGCTCGGGCGTGGCGGGGCCGCCCATGAACGCCTCGGTGAGATTGGTGGCGCCCAGCACCGGGCAGACGGCGTTGACCCGGATGCGGTCGGGGGCGAGCTCGGCGGCCATGCTCTGCGTGATGATGTTCATCGCCCCCTTGGTGCCGTTGTACCAGACCAGGCCGGGGCGCGGCCGGATGCCGGCGGTGGAGCTGATGTTGACGATCGCCCCGCCGCGAGCCTGCGCGCGCAGCACCGGAACGGCGGCGTGGGCCATGTGGAACAGCGATTTCACATTCACCGCATAAAGCCGGTCGAAGGCTGCCTCGTCCACCTCCAGCATCGGCCGGTTGCGGTGCGTGGTGCCGGCGTTGTTCACCACGATGTCCAGGCCGCCGAAGGTCTGCTCGGCGGCCACCACCATCGCGCGCACGTCGGCCGCCTCGCTCACGTCGCCCACGATGGCATGACCGCCGATTTGCAGCGCCACGCGCGACGCGGCCGCCTCGTCGCGGTCGGCCACCACCACGCGGGCACCCTCGGCCGCGAACCGCCGGGCGATGCCCTCGCCGAAGCCGCCACCGCCGCCGGTGACGATCGCGATCTTCCCTGCCAGCCGCATGTGCAGCCTCCCCCCGCGTTCGCCAAAAACAGTGACACGGACGAACTGCCCGTGCGCCACGCGAGCGACCCCGCCGCCGAGCAAAGCCCTGCCGTTGGTCATGTTTCAGGAGCGAGGCTACGCGCTCCTGCTGACCCTCATCAACTCGATCGACGCAGGGCGGCTCCGCGACCCCGTGGACTCGCTCGCCGCGTTCCGCGACGACATCACCCGTGCGCCGGACTGGCTGTTGTTCGGCATCTGACGACGAGGCCGTTGCGCGGCGTCCGCGCCGGCTCTATACGCCCCGCTTCGCCCGGCCGGTCGGTATCGGCGGGTCAGCACAGGAACCACCGCCATGAAGCCGGGCATCCACCCCGACTACCACGAGATCAACGTCATCATGACCGATGGCACCGCCTACAAGACCCGCTCCTGCATGGGCAAGCCGGGCGATACGATGCGGCTGGACATTGATCCCAAGTCGCACCCGGCCTGGACCGGCGTGCAGCGCATGATGGACACCGGCGGCCAGGTGGCGAAGTTCAACAAGAAATTCGCCGGCCTGGGCACCCGCAAGGGCTGAGACCGGCGCACCGGCGCCCTTGAAGCGGGCGCCGGAAAACCCAACTCCTGCAACGTCCGGGACGCCATGATCGGGTCTCGGGGCATGAAGCGGGCCGGCCCGTCCGGGCGGCCCACCAGACTTCAACCTTGCTTTGCAGGAGGTTTGATATGGCTACGTTCGATCTGACTCCGCTGTTCCGTACCGCCATCGGTTTCGACCGCATGGCTCGCGTGATGGACAGCGTCGCGGCTTCGGCCGAGATGACCTATCCACCCTATAACATCGAGAAGACCGGCGAGGATTCCTACCGCCTCACGATGGCCGTGGCTGGCTTTGGCCCGGAAGACATCGAGCTGACGGTCAAGGACAACACTCTGTTCGTCGCCGGGCGGCTCTCGACGGAGGCCAACAGCTCCGAGGTGCTGTACCGCGGCATTGCCGGGCGGGCGTTCGAGCGCAAGTTCGCGCTGGCCGACCATATCGTGGTCGAGGGCGCGGACATGGAGCGCGGCCTGCTCCACGTCGCGCTGAAGCGGGTCGTGCCGGAGGCGCTGAAGCCTCGTCGCATCCCGGTGGGCAGCGGCGCGCCGCAGATCTCCGTGGGCAACAGCCCCGCCGCCGGCAACGCCGACGCGGCCAATGACCCGCAGGCAGCCACGCAGGCGGCCTGAACCGGGCGCAGCGATTGGGAGGGGCCGGAGCGATCCGGCCCCTTTTTCGTCCGGAGCATCCACGGTTCCCTCACCGTCGGGGAGCGGACCCCCATCGTGCGTTGGAGGGTCTGCCTCGGCTCTCAGCCAAAGTCGCTCGGCTCCATCGGACGAGGATCTCGTTCCATCAACCACGCCCGCGCGAGCACGACGACGCCGACTACCGACAGCAGCGCCGCCACGCCATGCCCGGCTTCCCAGCGCCACCGATACGCCGCCCAGTCGGCGGGCAAGGTCCCCGGAGTCCAGAGGCTGACGGCGGCGTTGACCGGAGCGTTGAGAACGAAGAAGGCGGCGAGCATTCCCGCATAGGCCACCGCCGCGGCAAAGGTCAGCCGGCGCGTTTGGCGATCCCGGCGCCGCGCGATCAGCAGCCCGAGCGTGGTGGCCAGCGCGCCGATCTCGGCCGGGCCGCCGAGCAATGGCCCCCAGCCGCGATACAGATGCTGCTGCACCGCCAGCCACAGCCTTGCGCCGAGCGCCAGCTTGTTCGGCAGTTCCAGGACGTGCGCCATCGGGGCAAGCGCCGCCAGGAACGCCAGGATCAGGTTCGCCCATCGCAGGCCGGTCATGCCGCCCTGATAGTCCCGCCAGCGGATCGTCCGGAATGCTCCCGCACCGCATCGAAGATCTTCACGAACCCGGACAGGCTACAGCTTGGCGGAGACCGCCTCGACCGCCGCCTTGGTCGCCGCGACCACCGTATCGGCCTCGTCGCGGGTCAGGCAGAGCGGCGGGGCGAAGCCGAGGATGTCGCCCTGCGGCATGGCCCGCGCGATCACCCCGCGCTCCAGCAAGGCGGCGGCCATGCGCGGCCCGACCTTCTCGCCGGCGTCGAAGAACACGCGATCGTCGCGGTCGCGGACGAACTCCACGGCGGCCAGCAGGCCCTCGCCGCGCACATCGCCGACGTAGCGGTGGCCGCCCACCGCATCGGCCAGCGACTGCCGGAAATAGGCCCCAATTTCGCGCGCGTTCTCGACCAGCCCCATCTCGTCCACCAGCTCGAGGTTGGCCACGCCGGCGGCGGCGCAGAGCGGATGGGAGGAATAGGTCCAGCCATGACCGATCGCCCCGAACTCGTCGGCGCCGCGCTCCAGGATGCGCCACACCTGTTCGGACACGATCACCCCCGAAAGCGGCGCGTAGGCCGATGTCAGGCCTTTCGCGATGGTGATGAGGTCCGGCTTGATGCCGTAATGGTCCGAGCCGAACATCGAGCCGAGCCGGCCGAAGCCGGTGATGACCTCGTCGGCGATCAGCAGGATGTCGTGGCGGCGCAGCACCGTCTGGATGCGCTCCCAGTAGCCGGCGGGCGGCGGCACGATGCCGCCGGTGCCCAGCACCGGCTCGCCGATGAAGGCGGCGATGGTGTCCGCGCCCTCGGCCTGGATCAGCGCCTCCAGCCGGTCGGCGCAATCCTGCGAGAACTGCTCCTCGGTCATCGCGCGGTCGGCGCGGCGAAAATAGTACGGCGCCTCGGTGTGCAGCACCGGCGCGCGCGGCAGGTCGAACAGGTTGTGGAAGGCGGCCAGGCCCGTCAGGCTGCCGGTCATCACGCCGGAGCCGTGATAGCCGCGCCAGCGCGAGATGATCTTCTTCTTCTCGGGCCGGCCGAGCACGTTGTTGAGATACCAGACCAGCTTGATGTTGGTCTCGTTGGCGTCCGAGCCGGACAGGCCGAAGAACACCCGGCTCATGCCGGCCGGAGCGCGCTCGACAATCATGTGCGCTAGGCGGATCGACGGTTCCGAGCCGTGGCCGACATAGGCATGGTAGTACGGCAATGCCGTCGCCTGCGCGGCGATCGCGTCGGTGATCTTCTTGCGGCCATAGCCGACATTGACGCAGTACAGCCCGGCGAAGGCGTCCAGGCTGCGCCGCCCCTCACGGTCCTGGATGTACACCCCCTCTGCGCCGGTGATGATGCGGTTCGGCAATTCGCCGCGGGCGTGCTGGCCCATGTGGGTCGAGGGGTGGAAGAAGTGGTCGCGGTCCCACGCGGCCAGTTCGTTGTCGGACGGATGCGGCTGATCGAGCATGGCGGTGTCTCCGGAAAAAATCAGGCGAGGTCGAGGCAGAGATATTTGAGGTCGGTGAAAGCCTCGAGGCCGTGACGCGATCCCTCGCGTCCCATGCCCGACTGCTTCACGCCGCCAAACGGAATGGGAGCGCCGGTGAACTTCGCACGATTGACCGCGACCATCCCGTATTCGAGCGCGCGGCCCAGCCGCAGGGCGCGACCGGAATCGCGCGTCACCACATAGGCCACGAGGCCGTATTCGGTGGCGTTGGCGCGCCCCACCACCTCGGCCTCGGTGTCGAACGGGGCAACGGCGGCGATCGGCGCGAACGTCTCCTCGCGCATGATCCGCGCCACGTCGGGCACGTCGACCAGCAGCGTGGGAGACACGAACAGCGGATTATCCGTCCGCCGGCCGCCGACCAGACAGCGCGCGCCGTGCGCCACCGCGTCGGCGATGTGCGCCTCGGCCTTGGCCACGGCGCCGGCGTGCATCAGTGGGCCGATATCGGTATCCGGGTCCAGTCCCGGGCCGACCCTCAGCTTTTCGATGCGCGCGGCGAAAGCGGCGCAAAACGCGGCGTAGAGCGGGCGCTGCACATAGATGCGGTTGGCGGCGAGGCAGTCCTGACCCGATGTCGCGAACTTCGCCGCCATCGCGATGTCTACCGCGCGCCCGATGTCCGCGTCGGCGAACACCAGCAGCGGCGCGTGGCCGCCCAGTTCCATGACCAGGCGCTTGACGGTCGGGGCGCAGCGCGCGGCGACGAGGCGGCCGATCTCGGTCGAGCCGGTGAAGCTGACCACACGCACGCGGGGATCGTCGCACAGGCAATTGGCGATCGGCGCGGATGCGCCGGTCACGACGTTGAACACGCCGGCGGGCAGCTCCACACGATCGGCCAGCGCGGCCAGCGCCAGCGCCGAGAGCGGCGTGTGGGACGACGGATGCGCGACCGCGGTGCAGCCGGCGGCCAGTGCGGCGGCCGCCTTGCGGGTCAGCATCGCGGAGGGAAAGTTCCACGGCGTCAGCAGCGCCGCCACGCCCAGCGGCTCGCGACGCACCAGCATTTCGGCGTCGGCCAGATGCGGCATGACGCCCTCGACATTAAGGCGCTTGGCTTCCTCGGCGTACCATTCCACGAACGAGGCGGCATAGTCGATCTCGCCCAGGCTCTCGGCCAACGGCTTGCCCTGCTCCAGGGTCATGATGAGCGCCAGATCCTCGCGGGCCCCTCGGATCGCCTCGTACCAGGCGCGCAGACGGTCGGCGCGCTGCCTTGGCAGCAGCGCCTTCCATAGCGGGAAGGCGCGCGCCGCGGCATCGATCGCGCGCGTCGTCTCCGCGGCATCCAGGCTGGCCACACGCGCCACCAGCGCGCCGGTCGCGGGATCGCGGATTTCCATGCTCGCGTCGCCGTGCAGCCAATGCCCGTCGATATAGGCGTGTTCGCGCAGCAGCGCCTTGTCGCGCAGGCCGGCCAGGGCCGGATGACGTTCGTCGGGGCGGGACAGCAGGGCCTTCATGTGCGCATTCTAGCGCAACCGTGGTGAGACGGCGTCTGTTCTGGGGTGGTGCTTCCGAGGGAGTCTCGGCTTTTGCGGCGCCGATCCGAGAGATCGTCGGGGATGACGGACTACCCTTGCAACACCGACTTCAAGAACTCCCGCGTCCGGGTCTCGCGCGGCGCCGTGAAGATGTGTTCCGGCTCGCCCTGCTCGACAATGCGGCCGCGATCGAAGAAGCAGACGCGGTCCGATACCTCGCGCGCGAACCTCATCTCGTGCGTGACCAGCAGCATCGTCAGGTCGTGCTCGTGCGCCAGGTTGCGGATCACTGCCAGCACCTCGCCGACAAGCTGCGGATCGAGTGCGGACGTCGGCTCGTCGAACAGCAGCACGCGCGGACGCATGGCCAGCGCGCGGGCGATCGCCACGCGCTGCTGCTGGCCGCCGGAGAGCTGACTCGGATAGTGGTCCTTCTTGTCGGTGAGTTCCGACCAGCCCCAGCAGTTCGAGCGCCCGCGCCTCCGCCTCGTCGCGGCGCATCCGCAGCACCGCCGTCGGCGCCTCGACGATGTTGCGCAGCACCGTCATGTGCGGGAACAGGTTGAAGCTCTGGAACACCATGCCGACCTTGGTGCGGATCGCCCGCAGATGCCGCTCGCTGGCGCGAAACGGCCCCTTGCCTTGCGGCTGGTGATAGGCCGCCCCGTCCAGCGTCAGCGAGCCTTCCTGAAAGCGTTCCAGCGTCATCAGGATGCGCAGGACGGTGGACTTGCCGGATCCCGAGGGTCCGATCAGCGTCACCTTCTCGCCCGGATGCACGTCGAAATCGAAGCGATCGAGCACGACGAGTTCGCCGAAACGCTTGGTCACGGCATCGAAGCGGATGATGGGGGTCATGCGGTCCCGGCCTCCCTATCGCAGCGCAAAGCCGCGCTTGGGCAGCACGCGCTCCAGCGTGTGCAACCCGGCGGAACAGACGAGGGTAAGGATGAGAAAGATCAGCCCGACCATCGACAACGGCACCAGATACTCGAAGGTGCGATCGCCGATCATGTTGGCAAGCCCGAGCATGTCGAGCACCGTCACGACCGACAGCACCGGCGTCTCCTTCAGCATCGAGACCAGGTAGTTGCCCATCGCCGGCAGGATGCGCGGGATCGCCTGCGGGATCACGATGTCGCGGTAGGTCCGCCAGCGCGTGAGGTTGAGCGCGGTCGCTGCCTCCCACTGGGCGCGCGGCACGGCGTCCAGACCGCCGCGATAGACCTCGGACGTGTAGGCGGAATATTGCAGCCCGAGCGCCAATGCGCCGGTGAAGAAGGCCGGCAGCACGATGCCGTATTTCGGCAGCACATAGTACAGGAAGAAAAGCTGGATCAGCAGCGGCGTGTCGCGGATGAACTCCACCACGATCGCTGTCGTCCACGAGACGGCCCGCAGCCGGCTGCGGCGGAGCAGCGCGAACCCGAGGCCCACCACCAGGGCGATCGCGAAGCCAAGGGCCGCCGCCTCCAAGGTCACGATGAGACCGATGCCAAGGATCGGCAGGATCGACACCGCATAGGCGAGCAGGGACGAGGTATCCCAGGCATAGCCGTACATCATGCGTGGGCCACCGCCGGAAAGGCCGCTCCCCGGCGCAGGGCGGCTTCGAGCCAGCGCATGAACGCGGCTAGAACCAGGGCCATGATGAAATACCCGAGCAGCGTCAGCGAGTAGATCCGCACGCTGTCCATGGTGATGTTGCGAAGCTGCTGCGCCTGGTAGGTGAGGTCGCTGATGGAGATGAGCGAGACCAGGGCGGTATCCTTCAGGTTCTGCACCGCGAGATTGCCGAACGCCGGCATCATCTCCACCACGGCCTGCGGCAGGCAGATGTGCCACAGCTTGTAGCCGTGGCTGAAGTTCAGCGCCCGCGCCGCCTCGTGCTGCGCCTCCGGCACGGCCCGCAAGGCCCCGCGCACGACCTCCGCGCCGTACGCTCCGATATTCAGCGACAGCCCGGCGATGCCGGTGGTGATCGGATCGAACGAGATGCCGATCAGCGGCAACGCGTAATAGAGCCAGAACAGTTGCACCAGCAGCGAGGTGCCGCGGAAGATCTCGATATAGACGAGCGCGATGGCCGACAACACGCGCCCGCCCTCGACGCGGGCGATGCCGGCGGTGAAGGCCAGCACCGCGCCCAGCAGCATCGAGGTGACGGCGATGATCGCCGTCACCTCGGCGCCGCGCAGCAGCGCGGGCAGGTAGCGAGTCCAGATCATGCCGAACCGTTCTGCACGCCGGAACGGCCTACTTGCCGGCGCAGAGATCCGCCATCGTCTTGCTGCGCGCCGCCTGGACACTGGCGTCGCTCAGCCCGTAGGACGTGAGAATCTTCGCGTAGGCGTCGGTCTTCTTGAAGGCGATCAGCGCGGTGTTGAAGGCGTTGTACAGGCCCTTGTCCGCCGGGCGGAAATCGAAGCCGCCGTAGCTGCGCACCGGCTTGCCGTTGATGACCGGATCGGTGAACGGCTTGGCCTGCTCGACGCCGGCGCCGCCGGTCTTGACCAGATTGGCCACTGTCAGCTCGGTCGCGGCGTAGGCGTCGGCGCGGCCGGTCTCGACCGTGGATGGCGCGTCGGCGTTGGCCTGGACGACCACGATCTGGCTGTCCGGAATGCCCAGCCCGTGCAGGAAGTCGAGCTGGTCGGCGCCCGAGACGATGGCGACCTTGAGCTGCGGGTTCTTCTTGAAATCCTCGTAGCTGTGCAGGTTCTTCGGGTTGCCGGCCTTGACCAGCAGCCCCTCGCCATAGCTGGAGTTCGGCTCGGTGAACATCACCTGCTTGCAGCGGTCGGGCAGGATGTTCTGCTCGGCCGCCACCATGTCGAAGCGCCGCGCCTTCAGGCCCGGAATGAGCGAGCCGAACGGCGTCACGGTCCAGTCGATCTCCGGCACGCCGATCGATTTCAGCACGGCGATCGCCACATCGGGGCCGATGCCCTTCGCGGCGCCGCTTTCGTCCATGAAGGCGTACGGAACCTCATTGGCGTTGGCCGCGCGGATGAACCCCGCCCGCTTCACCTCCTGCAGCGTCGTGGCGTGGGCGGTCGCGCCGACGCCCATGCCGACGGCGAGCGCGAAAGCGGCTATGCCATAGTGAAACAGACGACTCATGATCTTGGGACTCCTCTGGGGTCGTATTCCGGTCTGGATTCCTGCACGGCGGCGATCACCGTGAGGCAGTCGCCCGGCTTGGCGAGGCCGGGAAAGTGGCGTGCGGCGAGCAGGCCGCCACGCGCCGCGCGATGCTCGGCGGGTGCCGCGCCCGTGCGCTCGATCGGGTGGATGCGCGCCAGGAGCTCACCGTCGCGCACCATCTCGCCCAGGTCGGCACACGGTTCGACCAATCCCGCCTGCTCGGCAAAGCCGAAGCAATCGGCGGCGGGCATATCGAGCCAGCGCGTCGGCGCGGGTTCGACGGCTCCCGCGATGATGCCGACATGGCGCAACACGTTCGCGACGCCGCGCCGCGCGATACCGACACTGCGGGCCGTGGCGGTGCCGCCGCCGTACAGCTCGGTGGTGACGAACACCTTGCCCATGACCTCGGCGGCGGTGTCGTACATTCCCACGGGATCGATCTCGCGCATCCGCATCGAGTACGGCGCGCCGAACGCCGCGACCGCCGCGAAACAGGCTTGCTCCTGCGCTGCGTCGGGCAGGGCGTGCGCGGCGGCGTAGGGCAGGAACTCCAGCGTGCGGCCGCCGGAATGGAAATCCAGCACCAGGTCGGCGAGCGGCAGCAGAACGCGGGCAAAATAATCGGCGATGCGCTCGGTGACACCGCCGTCCGGGCGGCCGGGGAAGCTGCGGTTGAGGTTGCCGCGGTCGATCGGCGAGGTGCGCGTCCCCGACTGGAACGCCGGGTAGTTCATGGCCGGCACGATGATGACGCGGCCGCTCACCTGTTCCGCCGTCAGCCTGCGCGCCAGGTCGAACAGCGCGATCGGTCCTTCGTACTCGTCGCCGTGATTGCCGCCGGTCAGCAGCGCCGTCGGCCCGTTGCCGCGGCGGATCACGGTCAGCGGGATCATCACCGATCCCCAGGCGGAATCGTCGCGGCTGTAGGGCAGACGCAGAAAGCCGTGTCGCACGCCGTCGGTGTCGAACTCGACGGTCGACGTGACCGATGAGGGCCGCGTCACGGCTTGACGAACAGCTTGCGCGGCACGTTCGACAGGCATTCGACCCCGCTTTCGGTGATCGCGATGCTTTCGGTGATCTCCAGCCCCATCGTCTCCAGCCACAGCCCGCTCATGAAATGGAACGTCATGCCCGGCTTCAGCTCGGTGCGGTCCCCGGCGCGCAGGCTCATGGTGCGCTCGCCCCAGTCGGGCGGATAGCTGAGGCCGATCGCGTAGCCGGTGCGGTTGTCCTTGATGATCCCGTGCCGCTTCAGCACGGCGAAGAACGCGCCGGCGATGTCTTCGCAGGTGTTGCCGGGACGGGCCGCGGCAAGCCCTGCCTCCATGCCCTCCAGCACCGCCTTCTCGGCGTCCAGGAAGGCCTGCGTCGGCTTGCCCAGAAACACCGTGCGCGACAGCGGGCAGTGGTAGCGGCGATAGCAGCCGGCTACTTCGAAGAACGTCCCTTCGCCCGAGCGCATCGGCTGATCGTTCCAGGTCAAATGCGGCGCCGAGGCGTCCTCGCCCGACGGGAGCAGCGGGACGAGGGCGGGATAGTCGCCGCCGATGCCATCCACGCCACGCACGCCGGACGCGAGGATCTCGGCCACCAACTCATTCTTGCGCAGACCCGGCTCGACCTTCTCGACGATGAGCTGGTGCGTCGCGGTCACGATGCGGCCGGCCTTGCGCATGTAGTCGAGTTCGGTCGGGCTTTTGATCGCGCGCTGCCAGTTCACCAGTGCCGTGGCATCGCGAAAACGGGCGTTCGGCAGATGCCGTTGCAGCGACGCAAAGGCGGCGGCCGAGAAATAGTAGTTGTCCATCTCGACGCCGATCGCGAGATGCCCCCAGCCGCGCTCCTCGATGATCCGCGACAGCAGATCCATCGGGTGGCGTTCCGTGGACTGCACGTAGTTGTCCGGGTAGCCGACGATGTTGCCGTGCGCGAGATAGGTGGTTCGCTTGGCCCCGTTCACATCCTGGCCGCGGCCGTACCAGAGCGGTTCGCCGCCACCCGCCACCAGCACGCACTGATGCACATAGAACGACCAGCCGTCATAGCCGGTGAGCCAGTGCATGTTGGACGGGTCGCTCGCGATCAGCAGTTCGATGCCGGCCCGCTCCATCGCGGCTCGGGTCTTGGCCAGGCGCTCGGCATATTCCGCGCGGGTGAAATTGAGGTTCGGTTCGGTCATGCGCCAGCTCCCGCGTCAAAGATCGTTCCAGCGCCGGCGGCCACGGCGCGATGGTGCGCCAGCGTCGCGATGGCGGTGTCCTGCACGCCGGTCCCGGTCAGGTCGCACACGGTGATGGCGGCAGCGGATGGCCGGCCCGGCGCCAGGCCGGCGACCACCTGGCCAAGCTCCGGAAAGTCCCGATCCGCCGCCAGCAATCCGGCGGCGATGGCGTGGTGCAGCTCACCCAGCCGGCGGGTCTGGCGCAGGCTGTCGGCCACGTAGCTCGCCGTGGCGAGCGCCCGCGGCTCCACCTCGTTCTTGTGCTCGGCGTCCGAACCCATCGCGGTGATGTGCTGACCGGGCGCCAGCCACGCCGCCTTCAGGATCGGCGCCTCGGCGGGGGTCGTGGTGATGATGATGTCGGCACCACCGCAGGCGGCTTGCGGGTCGTCCTCGGCGCGGACGGGGATGCCAAGTTCGCGGCTCAGTGCCGCCGCCGTGGCGCGCGCGCGCTGCGGGTCGCGCGCCCAGATGCGCGCCTGCTCGATGCCGCGCACCAGGGTCAGCGCCCGCAATTGCAGCCGCGCCTGCGCGCCGGCGCCGAACACGGCGGCCACCCTTGCGTCCGCGCGCGCCAGGTGCCGCGCCGCGACCGCGCCGGCCGCGGCGGTGCGGATGTCGGTCAGATAGCCGCTGTCGAGCAGCAGCGCGTCCACCAGTCCGGTGCGCGCGCTGAACAGCACCATCAGCCCGTTCAGGCTAGGCAGGCCAAGTTGCGGATTGTTGAAGAACCCCGGGCTGATCTTGATGGCAAAGCCGTCCAGGCCGGGCACGTAGGCGGTCTTTACGTCCACCTCGCCACGATGCTCGGGGACGTCCAGGCGCAGGATCGGCGGCATCACCACGGCCTTGGTCGCCAGCGCCGCGAACGCCTGCTCCACGCAGTCCACCGCCGCCAGATCGAGCGGCACGATGCGCCGCAGTTCGGCTTGCGTGAGGATCAGCATGGTCCGCCCTCGCCGGTCACGATGCGGCGGTGCAAAGCCGCGTCGATGTTGCGGCCGGACACCACCACGGCAACCGGACCGCGCGCCGCGGCGACGCGGCCGCTCAGCAGCGCGGCGATGCCGACGGCGCCCCCGCCCTCCACCGTCTCGTGCTCGGCCAGATGCGCGTGGCGGATGCCGGCGGCGATCTCGTGCTCGGACAGCAGGATCACGGCGTCCAGCAGACCGGCGCACATGCCAAAGGTGTGCCGATTGTCCGCGCCGATGCCGCCGCCCAGCGAATCGGCCAGCGTCTCGAGCTCTGCCACCTCGACCGGCCGACCCGCCGCGAGGCTGGCGTGCATCGCCGCACCCCGCGCCATCGACACGCCGAACACCCGCGCCTCGGGACGCCGGCCCTTGACGGCGGCGGCCACGCCAGCGGCCAGACCGCCGCCCGACAGCGGGACCAGCACCAGTGCGGCGTCCGGCAGATCCGCGATGATCTCCAGCCCCACCGTGCCCTGGCCGGCGATCACCGATGGCGCGTCGAACGGCGGGATTTCCGTAAGGCCTTCGTCGGCCACCAGCCGGGCCACCTCGGCCTGCGCGTCGTCCTGCGAGCGGCCGACGATGCGAACCTCCGCGCCCAGTGCGCGCACCGCCGCCACCTTGTTGTCCGGCACCAGGGCGGACATGCAGACCACCGCGCGCGCGCCGGCCTCGCGCGCCGCGTGCGCCAGCGCCCGGCCGTGGTTGCCGGTCGACGCCGTCACCAACCCGCGCCCGCGCGCCGCCGCATCCAGCGACAGCAGCGCGTTGGTGGCGCCGCGCAGCTTGAAGCTGCCAGTGGTCTGACGGGTTTCCAGCTTGAGATGCACGGACTGGCCACAGAGCCGCGACAGGCTGGGCGACGGCACAAGCGGGGTGCGCGCAACATGGCCGGCAAGGCGATCCCGGGCGGCCTCGATGGCCGCCAGTCCCACGCCTTTCGCGGCCCCCGTTGCAGGAGCGTCAGCTTGCCACTTCCCCACGGGGCGGGATGGTGGGACCCGTCCTAGACCATGTCAATTCCTACATTGTATTGGTACAAACTTTACCCGTCCTCAGCCGATCCCGCCGGCGTCGAACACCGGCGGGAGCTGTTCGAAGGTGTTGCGGATGGTCAGCAGCGCCTCGCGCAGCGCCGTGTGGGACAGGCGCCCGCCGACGCAGATCCGCAGCCCGCCGGGCGGGCGCACGTCGCCGGCCACGAACGGGTCCGACGGCGTCACCGCCACCCGGCGCTGCGCCAGGGTGCGCACCAGCCCTTCCTCCGTCCATCGCTCCGGCAGCCGCAGCCAGGCGGACAGCGACAGGCTGTGGCTGCCGGCGACCCAGGGGCCCAGCACCTCGGCCACGATCGCCTGCCGGGCGCGCGTCTCGTGGCGCTGCACCGCCACCAGGGCGTCGGCGGTGCCGTCCTCGATCCACATGGCGGCGATTTCGGCGGGCAGGTTGACGGCACTCCAACTGGTGACGCGCAGGATGCTGGCCGCGCGGATGCCGAAGCGCGGCGGCACCACGAGGTAGCCGACCCGCAGTCCGGTCATCACCGACTTGGTGAGGCTGGTCGCGAAGAACCCGAGATCCGGCAGCAGCGCCGCGATCGCTGGCAGCCTGGTGTCCAGCAGCGGCTTGTAGACCTCGTCCTCGATGACGAACACGCCGTAGCGGCGCGCCACCTCGGCGATGCGCGCGGCGGCGCTCGGCGCCGGCAAGATGGCTGGTCGGGTTGCCCAGTGAGGGGACCAGCACCAGCGCCGTGACCGCCTCCGCGGCGCAGGCCGCGGCGAAGGCTTCGACCAGGATGCCCTCATGGTCGGTCGGCAAGCCACGCAATTGAAAGCCCAGCACATTGGACAGGCCGATGATGCCGTGGTCGGTCAGCCGCTCGGTTAGCACCACGTCGCCCGGCCGCACCACGGAGGCGACCGCCAGGAACAGCGCCTGCGCGGCGCCGTTGGTAATCAGGATGCGGTCGCTGTCCGCCTCGACCCCCAGGCCGCGCAGCCACTGCCGAGCGGCGGCGCGATGCCGCTCCAGCCCGGCCACCGGCCGGCAGGGACGCATGAAGGCGCCGTTGTCGCGCTCGGCCAGCGCCGCCATGACGGCCCGCGACGCCTGCTCATGCGCCTCGGTATAGGCGGCGCGGACGATCGACAGGTCGGCGACCTCGTCGGAGCTGCTGTCCAGCATGAACCGACCGGCCCGCTCGGTGACGCGGCTGCGCACGAAGGTGCCGCGCCCGACCTCGCCGCGCAGATAGCCGCGCCGCTCGGCTTCCTGGTAGCTGATGCTGACGGTCTGCACCGAGACACCGAGGTGCTGCGCCAGCGCGCGGTGCGTCGGCATCCGCGCGCCGGGCCGCAGCGTGGCCGCGTCGATGTCGGCGATGATCGCGTCGGTCAGCAGCCGGTGCTTGCTGGCGCCCGGCCTGGGCGGCAGCACGGGATGCCAGCCCTCGGCGGCGGCGTCGCGTCAACTCATGGATTGACCCGTTACAATTTGCCGTGTCTCTTCATTCCATTCCCTTCTGCTCAAGGCAATGGTCAAGCTCGACAAGGCGGATATCAGGATCCTGGACACGCTGCAGCGCGACGGCCGCATCACCAAGCTGCGGCTGGCGGAGGCGGTGGGCCTGTCGCCGACCGCCTGCTGGGAACGGCTGCGCCGGCTGGAGCGTGCGCGGGTCATCACCGGCTATGCGGCGCGGATCGACCGGGCCAAGATCGCGCGCGAAAGCACGGTGCTGGTCGAGGTGACGCTGCGCCGCCACACGCAAGCCGATTTCGACCGCTTCGAGGCGGCCATCGGCGCCCAGCCCGAGGTGGTCGCGTGCGACGCCACTGGCGGCGGGATCGACTACCTGCTGCGGGTCGTCGCCCCCGATATTGCCGCCTATCAGGCGTTGATGGAGGATCTGCTGGCCAGGAACCTGGGGATCGACCGCTATTTCAGCTATATCGTGACCAAGACCGTCAAGGCCGGCGAGCCGGCGCTCGGCGGGGTGGCGTAGCGGCCAGGCTCGGCTTTCGGGGCGTGGCATTCGGGAGGGTTTCGGCATGGACGAAAGCTTTGCGCCGCGCGACCTGATCGACAGCCGCACCTTGCGCGGCCTTTGCGCGCCCGCCGACGGCGCCGGGTTCGCGCAGCTCGGCTCGCACCTGGCGGCGATCGGCTGCACCGGGCTGCTGCTGCGCCTGTCCCTCGGCACGCCGTGGGTGATCCCCGTGTTCCTGGCACATGGCGTGCTGCTGAACTTCCTCTATGCCGGCCAGCACGAGATGAGCCACTGGACGGTGTTCCGCACGCGGCGGCTGAACGAGGTGTTCGGCCGGCTGTTCGGGTTCGTGCTGTTCTACCCGCGCGATTTCGACCAGATCCAGCACGCGGCACATCACCGCTACACCCAGGAATGGGCGCGCGACGGCGAGCTGGGGCGCGACCGCTACGGCCTCGGGTCGTACCTGCTGTGGCTGCTTGGGCCGAGCTACTGGTGGACGCGCTGGACCCGCATCGCGCGCCTCGCCGCGGGGCGGGTGATCGAGCCGTACATCCCGGCCGCCCGCCACGCGCAGGTGATCCGCGAGGCGCGGCTGCATGTGCTTGGCTACGCGGCGATCGCCGCCGTGTCGATCGCCGCCGACAGTTGGGCCGCGGTGCTCTATTGGCTGGCGCCGATGCTGGCGACCAAGGCCGCGCATCAGTTGCAGAACACCATCGAGCATCTGGGTCTGCCGCACGCGGCCGACACGCTGGCCAACACGCGCAGCACGCGGACCAACGCGGTGATGCGCTGGCTGTGCTGGAACATGCAGTACCACACCGCGCACCACGCCTTTCCCGGCGTGCCGTTCCACCGCCTGCCGGCGCTGCACGACGCCCTGTTCACGGCGCGCGGCAGCGAGCCGCCGAGCATGGGCTACCTGGCGTTCCAGCGCCAGGTGATCGCGGCATTGCGCCACGGCCGCACCGAGGCCGACTATCCGGAAGACCGCGCCTGGATCGGACCGGCGGGACCGTTCTGAGCCATGCCGCATCTGCACGTCTACCAATCGCTGTGGGCGATGGAGCAGCGCCGGCCCGGCGTGGCCGAGCCGTCGCTCGCGGACACATTCGATCGCGTGGCCGCCGCCGGCTTCGACGGCATGGCGATCGACCTCGGCGCGCTGACGCTGGAGCAGGCGCAAGCCGCCGTGCCGCACTTTGCGCGCACCGGCCTGCGCGGCATGGGGATCGCCTTCCCGCGCGGGATCGACGACCTGCGCCCCGCCCTGCGTCTCGCCCGCGCCATCCACGCCCCCTTCGTCGTCGTCGTAGGGCAGGTAATGCCGCTGGCGGTGGCCGACATGGCGCCGGTGATCCGCGACTGGCTGCGCGTGGCCGCCGACGAGGGCATACCGATCCAGTTCGAGACGCATCGCAACTGCATCACCAACGATCTGTTCGCCACCATCCAGTTGCTCGACGCGATCCCGGAGATGCGCCTGTGCGCCGACCTGTCGCACTATGTCGTGGACCGCGAGATGCCCTGCCCGCCGCCGCCGGAACTACAGTCGCTGATCGGCCGCGTGCTCGACCGCGCCAACTCCTTCCAGGGCCGCGTCGCGGCACGCGGCCAGATCCAGGTGGCGCTGGATTTTCCGCAGAACGCGAAATGGGTGCGCCTGTTCCTCGACTGGTGGGAGCAGGGGTTTGCCGGCTGGCTCGAGCGCGCGGCGGCGGACGACGCGCTGGTGTTCCTGTGCGAGCTCGGGCCGCCCGACTACGCCATCACCGACGCGGAGGGGCACGAGCTGTCGGACCGCTGGGCCGAGGCGCTGGACCTGCGCGCGCGGGCCAACGCGATCTGGGCAAGGCTGACGACGGCCGCTACTTCCCGTAGACCAGCACCCTGAACAAATCCGGAGTGAAGATATTCGGGTAGAATGGCGCGACCTTGGCGAGATTCTTCTTGCTCGCGTCGTAGACGCCCTCCGCGTAGTCGGTATAGATCTCCCCGGTGTCCGGGTTCAGCGCCAGCGTGCGGACATTGGCGCGCGTGCCGACCACCTCGGCCAGTTTGTAGGCATCCGGCCCGGACTGGTCGAACACCGCCATGTTCGCGCCTATCCCGCAGGTGAGGATGATGCGGTGGCGAGCGGCGTCGTACACCACGCCGTCATCGCCCGCGCCAATCGGGGCCGTGAACACCACGGCACCTGTATCGGCGTTCATCACCAGGAACTTCGGCGCGGTGAGATGCCCGCGGCAACCCACCATGATGCGGTGATCGGCCGCGTCATAGGCCAGGCCGACCGGCTGCGTGCAGCCTGTGGTCGGCCACCGCGCCGTGACCTTCTGCTGTTTCATGTCGATGCGGTACACCGCGTCACGATCCTGCGCGGACACCAGGATGTTGCCCTGGCCGTCGGCCGCCGAGTTCTCCAGGCTGTCGGAATCGACCGCGATCGTGCCAAGCTTATTGAAATCGGGGACGCTGTAGACGCCGACCGCCGTGCCCCGGCCGTCCTCGGTCGGCACGCCGAGCGTGATAAGGCGCTTGGTCACGGGGTCGTAGCGGCTGGAATCCAGGTCGCTGCCGACGGTGATCTTCTTCTGCACCGACAAATCCGACAGCTTGAACACGGTCAGCGTGCCATCGCCGTTATGCGATACGCCGAGACCGAACTCCGGCACCAGCATGGCACCGTTCGAGCGGTTGGTCTGGGCTACGCTCGTCATCTTGAAGTCGTGCCTGGTGTCGAACACCTGCAAGCCCTCGAGCCGGTGGCCGACAAACAGCTTACCCGTGTCGGCGTCGTAGTTCAGGTAGTCCCATCCCGAGTTGCCGCCCGCAACCTTGACTTCGCGCCGCAGATGATAGTCGTCCGAGGCCCGCGCCGCGCACGGCAGGGCCAGGGCCAGGGCCAGCAGCAAGCGAAACTTCATCTGCGTGTCTCCTATGTGGTGGCCGGTCAGCGGGAAATCTCCTCCAGCGTCAGTCCGCGCGTGCGCGGGCCGAACACGCCGATCGACAGCACCACGACGCCCATGCTGGCAGCGATGAAGACGAACACGCCGGTCGAGCCGAAATCGCGCAGGACGAAGCCGATCATGAAGCTGGTGAGCATGGTCGAGAGGCGGCTCCAGGAATACACGAAGCCGACCGCCTGGGCGCGGATGCGGGTCGGAAACAGCTCCGCCTGGTAGCCGTGGTAGGAATACGACAGCAGGTTGTTCGACAGCGTAATCAGCACCCCGAAGGCGATCAGCCAGGCCGCCGCCGTCATCTGCGAGAAGATCAACCCGAACGCCGCGGTGCCGATCGCCGCGGCGACGATCTGCCATTTGCGCTCGAAGCGGTCGGCGATGCTCATGCACAGCAGCGGGCCGATCGGATAGGCGATGGCGATGATGAACGAGTACAGCAGGCTCTTGGTGACGCTGGCGCCCTGTGCCGCGAGCAGGGTCGCGACCCAGTTGCCAAAACCGTAGAAGCCGACCGTCTGGAAGAAATTGAACACCGACAGCATCAGCGTCCGGCCGCCGTATGGACGATGGAACATTTCGCTGAACCGGCCGCGATGCGTGGTCTCCGGCACCGCCGGCCCCGGCGGCGGCAGCGGCCCGCCCAGATCGGCCGCGACCCGCGCCTCCATCCGCGCCGTCACCGCCTCGGCTTCGGCCAGCCGCCCGCGCTGGATCAGCCAGCGCGGCAATTCCGGCACCAGGCGACGGATGAACCACACCACGATCGCGGCGGCGGCTCCGATGACCACGACCCAGCGCCAGCCACTGACACCGAACGGATCCAGCGGCACCAGCAGCCAGCATAGCAGGGCCACCACCGGCACGGCGGCGAACTGCACGCTCTGGTTGGCGGCGAACGCGCGTCCGCGCGATCCCGCCGGCATCAGCTCGCTGATGTAGGTGTCAATCGTAACCAGTTCCACGCCGATGCCGATACCGGCGATCAGCCGCCAAAGGTCGACGCCGACCGCGCTCTGCCGCGTCGCCATCACCAGGGTTGCCACCGTGTACCAAAGCAGCGATCCGGTGAACACGGCGCGGCGTCCGGCGCGGTCGGCCACCTGGGCGAACAGGATGGTGCCGAGGAACAGCCCCCCGAACGTCGCCGCCGCGAAGGTTGCCTGATCGGACAAACCGAACAGCCCGTGGGCGTGGCCGTGGAAAATGCCGTCGCGCACGAGGCCCGGACTCAGATAGGCGGTCATGAACAGGTCGTAGAACTCGAACGCGCCGCCGAGCGAGAGCAGCAGCACCAGCATCCAGACGTATCGCGTGACCGGCAATCGATCCAGTCGCGCGGTGATGGCCGCGCCCTCAGCGTCGAGCATTCGCTTCCTCTCCCCGCGCCGTCCACCACACCCGGCGGCCGCCGGCAGACTTGAGCAGGCCCGACCCTCGCGCGCAATGGAACGCTGGCGGATTTACGGCGCCGTGCGGCGCCGCGGCCACGCCGCGCGGGCCAGCAGCGCCAGCGCCGTCAGCGCGATCAGCACCACCGAAATCGCGGCGATCGCCGGGTCGATGTTGTCGCGCAACCCCATCCACATCAGGCGCGGCAGGGTCACGGCGTTGACGCTGGTGATGAACAGGGTGACGCCGATCTCGTCCCAGGACAGCACGAAGCACAGCAGCGCGGCCGCGCCGACGGCGAAGCGGATGTTGGGGAGAATCACCCGCAGCACGCGCATGGCCACGCCGGCGCCCATGCCGCGCGCCGCGAGGTCGATGCGACGGTCCACCTGCGCCAGCGCGGAGAACACCAGCACCACCGCGAACGGGGCGATCACCACGACATGCGCCAGCGCCACGCCCAGCCAGGTGTCGTAGGCAACCCAGTCGTTGACCCGGCTGAGCGCGGTCAGCAGGAAGTACAGCGCGAGGGCGGAGATCACCGGCGGCACCACCATCGGCAGCAGCACGAAGCCGACCAGCAGCGCCGCCGCGCGGGGTTGCAGCATCCACACCCCGATCGCGAACAGCGTGGCCAGCGGCGTCGCCACCGCGCTGGCCAGCAGGCCGACCCGAAGGCTCAGCAGGATGCTGGCCAGCCAATCGGGGTCGTCCAGCAGGTCGCGATAGTGCCGCCACGACCAAACGCCGGTCGGGATCGACAGGTAGCGCACCGGCGTAAACGACACCGGCACTACCGCGACCAGCGGCAGCAGCAGGAACACCGCGACCGCAGCGCCGAGCAGCACGCCCGGCCAGCCGGGACGATACGAGCGCATCGCCTATCCGGCCAGCCGGTCGAGCCGCGTGAAGCGATGCAGCACCGCGATCAGCAACGCGACGACCGCCACCAGCACCACGCTGAGCGCCGCCCCCATGCCCCAGTCGGGGCTTTCGAAGATGCGCAGGTAGACCAGTTCGGCCACCATGACGCTGCGCCCGCCACCCAGAATCGCCGGCGTGACGAAGAAGCCCAGCGAAAAGACGAACACTACCAGCGCCGCCCCCAGCACGCCGGCGCGCGTCATCGGCAGGAACACCGTCCAGAACACGCGCCACGCGCCGGCGCCGAGACCGCGGGCGGCCAGCAGCACGCGGTCGTCCAGCGCGCGCATCGACGCGGCGATCGGGAACACCGCGAACGGGATGAGAAAATGCGTCATGCCGAGCACCACGCCCAGCTCGTTGCGCACGAGCGTGAGCGGCGCGTCGATGACGCCCGCCGCCAGCAGCCAGGTGTTCAGCAGCCCGTGGCTGGACAGCAGCGCCACCCAGCCGAAGGCGCGCGTCAGGACGGAGACCCAGAACGGCACCAGGATGCAGAACTCCAGCTGCCCTGCGCTGCCACGGCCCGCCGCGCACCCAGACATAGGCGATGGCATAGGCCGCGCAGACGGCGGCGACAGTGACGATGCCGCAGATGCGCAGGGTGCGCACGAACACCGAACGGGTCAGCGGATCGTGCAGCAGCCGCACGTATTGGCCCACGCCGGGCGTCGGCAGCGTGACGCTCCAGCGCACCACGCCCAGCAGCGGCAGGACGTAGGCGAGCGCAACGACCGCCAGCAGCGGAGCGAGGAGGAGCCAGGCTGGAGCAAAGCGGTCCCTCACTCCGGCCCTCTCCCGCAGGGAGAGGGAGTTCTGCCCCCCCTCCCTGCGGGAGAGGGCCGGGGTGAGGGACCGGCCCCGCATCAGGCCGAGATGACCTTCGTGTACTCGTCCAGCGCCGCGCTGTAGTGTTCGGCGTACCAGGGCATGTCCAGCGCCACCTGCTTTGCCTTGTTGGCCGGATCGACGCAGTTCAGCCGCTGCTTGTCCGCCGGGATCAGCGCGTCGGCCGCCGGATTGGCCGGCCCCTGGCCCAGCATGTCGAACATCACGATCTGCTTCTTCGGATCCTGCGCGCTGGCGATGAAGCGCATCGCGGCGTCACGGCCGCCCGGATTGCCCTTGATGACCGCCATGGCGCCCGGCGACAGCAGGCCCTGGTCCCAGATGAACTTGATGCGCCCGTCGCTGTCCTGCTCGATCAGGGTGGCGCGGGTGTTCCAGATCAGCGCCATGCTGGCCTCGCCGTTCAGCAGCACCGACTGGCTCTCGGCGCCCCCGCCCCAGTACGAGACCACGTCCGGCTTCAGCTTCTGGATCGTCGCGTGGGCGCGCGGCAGGTCGAGCGGGTACAGCTTGCCGGGAGCCACGCCGTCGGCGATCAGCGCCGCTTCCCACATGCCCTCGCCCCATTTGTACATCGATCGCTTGCCGGGGAACTTCTTGGTGTCGAAGAAATCAGCCATCCCGGTCGGGGGCCGGGCGTAGGCCTTCGAGTCGTAGGCGATCACGTAGCTGAAGAAGTAGCTCGAGGCGGCATAGTCCCACACGAAGCCCGGGCGGATCTTGCTCTTGTCCACCACGCCCCAGTCGATCGTGTCGATGATGCCCTGGCGGCCAAGCGAGATCGCCGAGAACGGATCGGCATCGACGATGTCCCAGGTCGGCTTGCCGGACTTGAACTGGGCGGTCATGGCCCCCTCGGTCGGGCCGGACCCGTCCTGGCGCACCGCGATGCCGGTCTCCTTCTGGAAGGCGCGGCCGTAGGCGTCGGTGTAGGCGCGGCTGGCGTCGCCGCCCCAGTTGACGAACACCAGTTGCCTGGCCGCCGCCGCGGCACCGTCGGCGCGCAACACCGCAGGCACGCCGCCGCCCAGCCACGCGGCAAGCTGCACGAAGCGGCGGCGGGAGATTTTTCCGCGCGCCGCATGGTCGGCCAGGATCGCCAGGCGGTCCTGCTGGAAATGCGCGTTCATCGCCGTCTCCTCCATTTGGGGTTGTGGAAAGGTATCGTCATTCGCCTGCCGGTAGCAGCACGCCGTGATCGGCGGGCCAGCCAAGCCACACCGGCGCCCCCGCCCGCTCCGCGCCGGGTCGCGTCGGCACCGTCAGCGTGAGCGCGGTGCCCCCTGCGGTGCGCAGCGACAGCCGCGTGGTGGCGCCGAGATAGGTTGCGTCCTGCACGATGGCCGCGATGGCATTGGCGCCCTCCTCCCGGCCGTCCGGCGGCTCGGTCAGGACCGTCACATGCTCGGGCCGGATGCCCAGGATCGCGCGGCTGGCGAAGGCGGCCGGCAAGTCGGCGCCGCGCACGCTCAGCGTGCGGTCCTCGAAGCGGCCGCGCGCCACGCCGCCGGCGCAGGCCACGTCGGACAGCGGCAGCCGATTCAGCTCGCCCAGGAACTCCGCCACGAAGCGCGAGCCGGGGCGCTCATACACCTCGCGCGGCCGGCCAAGCTGGAGCAGGCGCCCATGATCGAAGATGGCGATGCGCGAAGACAGCGCCAGCGCCTCGCTCTGGTCGTGGGTGACGAACACGAAGGTGGTGCCGCTGTCGCGGTGCAGCCGGCGCACCTCGTCCTGCATTTGGCCGCGCAGGCCCTTGTCCAGCGCCGAGAACGGCTCGTCCAGCAGCAGCAGTTTCGGCGCGAACGCCAGGGCGCGGGCCAGCGCCACGCGCTGCTGCTGGCCGCCCGAAAGCTGCGCCGGCAGTTTTCGCGCGTGCCCCTCGAGGCCGACGCGCGCGATCATCTCCGCCACCCGCCGCCGGACCTCGGCCATTGGCACGCGGCGCACGCGCAGGGCGAAGGCGATGTTGGCCTCCACCGTCAGGTGCGGAAACAGGGCATAGCCCTGGAACACCATGCCGAACGCGCGCGCCTCGGCGGGCAGCGCGGTGATGTCCGCATCCTCAAGCAGCAGCCTGCCCGAATCCGGGGCCGTGAAGCCGGCCAGGATCATCAGGAAGGTGGTCTTGCCCGAGCCGGACGGCCCCAGCAGCGTCAGGAACTCCCCGCGCTCGACATCCAGGGTCACGCCGTCGAGAGCGCGGACCGCGCCGAATCGCTTGCCGATGCCCAGCGCGCGCAATGCCGCCGCGTTGCGCGAAAGCGCGGCGACCGACTCTGCCATGCGCGCCCCCCACCCTTGCTGCCCACGCCGCCGACGCGGCGGATGGAGCAAGGGCCATGCCGGCCCGTGTGGCAAGAGCACCCTGGCAAAAGCACCCTGGCAAGAACACCCTGGCAAGACCATCTCAGCAGGGACGCGATCGGCTGCGCGCTCGGGACGCGGGCGGCCGCCGGCGCCGGTTTGTCGGCAATCGCCGCCACGGAAACGGCCAGATGCAACATTACGAAAGAATTATCCCGCAAAAAGACTTACCGAATCGCAGGGGACTCGCGCTACCCTCGCACGCAAGGCGCCTTTTACATCCGCGGAGTGCTTCGGATGCATGTTGCTGACGACCTGTTCACGGACTATGCCCGCACCTACAAATCGCGGCGCGAAGCGGAGCTGACGCTTACCGAATATCTGGAAGCGTGCCGCGACGATCCGATGGTCTACGCCTCCGCCCCGGAGCGGATGCTGGCGGCGATCGGTGAGCCGGAGATGGTGGACACTTCCAAGGACGCGCGGTTCGGCCGCATCTTCATGAACCGCACGGTTCGGATGTACCCGACCTTCTCCGAGTTCTTCGGCATGGAGGAGACGATCGAGCGGATCGTCGGCTTCTTCCGCCATGCCGCCCAGGGGCTCGAGGAGCGCAAGCAGATCCTGTATCTGCTCGGCCCGGTCGGCGGCGGCAAGTCGTCGATCGCCGAGCGGCTGAAGGCGCTGATGGAAGCCTACCCCATCCACGTACTGAAGGCCGGCGACCAGCTCAGCCCGGTGTTCGAGAGTCCGCTCGGGCTGTTCGATCAGGAGACGATGGGGCCGATGCTGGAGGAACGCTACGGCGTGCCGCGCCGGCGGCTGACCGGGATCATGAGTCCGTGGTGCCTGAAGCGGCTGGACGAGTTCGGCGGCGATATCTCCCAATTCCGGGTCGTCAAGCTGCGGCCGTCCCGACTGCGCCAGATCGCGGTGGCCAAGACCGAGCCGGGCGACGAGAACAATCAGGACATCTCGTCGCTGGTCGGCAAGGTCGACATCCGCAAGCTGGAACTGCTGCCGCAGAACGACCCCGACGCCTACAGCTACTCCGGCGGCCTGAACCGCGCCAATCAAGGCATCCTCGAATTCGTCGAGATGTTCAAGGCGCCGATCAAGATGCTGCATCCTCTGCTCACCGCCACGCAGGAGGGCAACTACATCGGCACCGAGAACATCGGCGCCATTCCGTTCTCCGGCTTGATCCTGGCGCACTCCAACGAGGCGGAGTGGCAGGTGTTCAAGAACAATCGCAACAACGAAGCCTTCATCGACCGCATCTACGTCATCAAGGTGCCGTACTGCCTGCGGGTGACGGAGGAGAAGCGGATCTACGAGAAGCTGGTGAGCAGTTCGGAGCTGGCCGACGCACCGTGCGCCCCGGCGACGCTGGAGATGCTGGCCCGCTTCTCCGTGCTAAGCCGCCTGCGCCGCCACGAGAACAGCAACCTGTTCGCCAAGATGCGGGTCTATGACGGCGAGAGCCTCAAGGAGACCGATCCGCGCGCCAAGACGATGCAGGAGTACAGGGACGCCGCCGGGCCGGAAGAAGGCATGGACGGCGCCTCCACGCGCTTCGCCTTCAAGGTGCTGGCGGCCGCCTTCAACTTCGACACCACGGAGATCGGGGCGGACCCTGTCCACCTCATGTACATGCTGGAGCAGGCGATCCGCCGCGAGCAACTGCCGGAGGAAACCGAGCGTCGCTACCTGGATTTCATCAAGAGCGAGTTGGCGCCGCGCTATGCCGAGTTCATCGGCCACGAGATCCAGAAAGCCTATCTCGAAAGCTATCACGACTATGGCCAGAACCTGTTCGACCGCTACGTCGCGTATGCCGACGCCTGGATCGAGGACATCGACTTCAAGGACCCCGATACCGGCCAGTTGCTCAACCGCGAGCTGCTTAACCAGGAACTGACCAAGATCGAGAAGCCGGCGGGAATCGCCAACCCGAAGGATTTCCGCAACGAGGTGGTCAAGTTCAGCCTGCGCGCGCGCGCCAACTACGGCGGCCACAACCCGTCATGGACCAGCTACGAGAAGATGCGCGAGGTGATCGAGCGGCGCATGTTCAGCCAGGTGGAGGAGTTGCTGCCGGTCATCAGCTTCGGCTCCAAAAAGGACTCCGAGACCGAGCGCAAGCACGACGAGTTCGTCTCCCGCATGACCGCGCGCGGCTACACCGAGCGGCAAGTCCGGCGGCTGGTGGAGTGGTACATGCGGGTCAAGCACGCGGGGTAAGACACGCCGATGCACATCGTCGACCGGCGGCTGAACCCCAAGGGCAAGAGCCTGGGCAACCGGCAGCGGTTTCTGTCGCGCGCGAAGGCCCTGGTGCGCCAGGCGGTGCACGAGAACTCCGGCAGCCGCAGCATCCGCGACGCCGAGCAAGGCGGCCAGGTCGCCATTCCCGTCGACGATCTGCGCGAACCGGCGTTTCGCCGCGCAGCCAGCGGCGGCGTGCGCGACTATGTGCTGCCCGGCAACAAGCGGTATGTCGAGGGCGACGCGATCCCCCGCCCGCGCGGCGGCGGCGAAGGGCAGGGCAGCGAAGGCAGCCCCGACGGCGACGGCGAGGACGCCTTCCGCTTCGCGCTGTCCAGCGATGAGTTCCTGGAGCTGTTCCTGGAGGATCTGGAACTGCCCAACCTGGCCAAGCGCAAGGTCGCCAGCGTCGTGCAGCAGGCCTGGACTCGCGCCGGCTACTCGGTGTCGGGTTCGCCTGCGAACCTGGCGCTGGGCCGAACCATGCGCAACAGCCTGTCGCGCCGCATCGCGTTGAAGCGGCCGAAGGCGGAAGCCGTCGAGGCGCTGCGGCGGGCGGTGTTCGCGTTGGAGCAATCGGAGGAGCAATCGAGCGCCGATCGCGAGCGGCTGGTGGAGTTGCGCGCGGAACTGGAATTGCTGCTGCGCCGCGGGCAGCGCATTCCGTATATCGACCCGGTCGACGTGCGCTACCGTCGCTTCGAGTCCGTGCCGAGGCCGGTGGCGCAAGCCGTGATGTTCTGCCTGATGGACGTATCTGGGTCGATGACCGAGCACATGAAGGATCTGGCGAAGCGGTTCTTCACGCTGCTCTACATCTTCCTCAAGCGCCGCTACCGGCACGTCGACATCGTGTTCATCCGCCACACTCACGAGGCGGCGGAGGTGGACGAGGACACCTTCTTCAATTCGCCAGAGACGGGCGGAACCGTGGTGTCCACGGCGCTGGAGGAGATGGATCGCGTGGTGCGCGAACGCTACAACGCCGACGACTGGAACATCTACGCGGCGCAGGCATCCGACGGCGACAACACATCGAGCGACAGCGCGCGCACCGCGACGATCCTGACGGAGCGCATCCTGCCGGTGTGCCAGTATTGCGCCTATCTCGAAGTGGGTCCGGAGGGCGAGGGCGAACCGATCGGCTTCTCGCCGCGCGAGAGCGATTTGTGGCGGACCTATTCGTTGGTGCGCAAATCGGGAGCGCCGCTGGCCATGCGCAAGGTGCGGCACCGCCGAGACATCTATCCGGTGTTCCGCGACCTGTTCGCGCGCCAGCCGAATGCGGGCGCCGGTGCCGCGGGCGAGTCCACGTAGGGCGATGGCTGGCCTCCTCTACGAGGGCGCCGAGTGGGATTTCGCCACGATCCGCCGCGTGCATGACGCGATCGAGCGGATCGCCATCGACGAGATGGGGCTCGACACCTACCCGAACCAGATCGAGCTCATCAGCTCGGAGCAGATGCTCGACGCGTATTCATCGGTCGGAATGCCGCTGTTCTACCAGCACTGGTCGTTCGGCAAGCACTTCATTCGCCACCACGATCTGTACCGCCGCGGGATGCAGGGCCTGGCCTACGAGATCGTCATCAACTCCAACCCGTGCCTCTGCTACATCATGGAGGAGAACACCGCGACGATGCAGGCGCTGGTGATCGCGCACGCGGCGTTCGGCCACAACCACTTCTTCAAGCACAACTACTTGTTCCGGGAGTGGACGGATGCCGAGGGCATCCTGAGCTACCTGGAGTTCGCGAAGTCCTACATCCTGTCGTGCGAGGAGCGCCACGGCGAACAGGCCGTCGAGCGCGTGCTGGACGCGGCGCACGCGCTGATGCGGCACGGCGTGCATCGCTATCCGCGCAAGCGCGCGATCGACCTCTCCACCGAGGAGAAACGCGAGCATGAGCGCCGCGAGATCGAGCAGGCGATGTTCAACGATCTGTGGCGCACGGTGCCCGGCAAGCAGCGCAGTGCCGTGGACCGCACCGACGAGCAGCGCCGCCGCGCCCTGCTGGAGGTGCCGCAGGAGAACATCCTGTACTTCCTGGAAAAGAAGGCGCCGCGCCTGAAGCCGTGGCAGCGCGAGGTGATCCGCATCGTGCGCCACATCGCGCAGTATTTCTATCCGCAGGGCCAGACCAAGCTGATGAACGAGGGCTGCGCCACCTATTGCCACTACCGGATCATGAACCGGCTGTACGACACCGGGCAGATCGGTGACGGCGCGATGGTCGAGTTCCTGCACTCGCATACCAACGTCGTCATGCAGCCCGATTTCGATGACCCGCGCTACTCCGGCATCAACCCGTACACGCTGGGCTTCGCGATGATGCAGGACATCGAGCGCATCGTGACCGACCCGACCGAGGAGGACCGCCGGTGGTTCCCCGAGATCGCCGGCCGCGGCGATGCGATGGCGGTGCTGCGCGACGTGTGGGCGAACTACCGCGACGACAGCTTCGTCGCCCAGTTCCTCAGCCCGCGGCTGATGCGCAAGTTCCGCATGTTCCACGTGCTCGACGACAGCGACGAGCCGACGCTGCATGTCGATGCCATCCACGACGAGAGCGGCTACCGGCGGCTGCGGCACAAGCTGGCGCGACAATACGACGTCGCCTGGCTTGATCCCGACATCCAGGTGGCCGACGTGGATCTGGCCGGCGACCGGCGGCTGATCCTGCATCACCGCGCGCTCAACCAGGTGCTGCTGGACGAGGACGACGCGCGCCACGCATTGCAGCACCTGGCCGATCTCTGGGGCTACGGCGTGGTGCTGAAGGAACTCGATCCGCAGACCGACACGGTGCTGCGCGAACACTCGGCCAAGGCGCGGGACCGGCTGCTGTAGGCGCGCGGCGCTCCACGCCCCCGGCCGACCCGGCCGGCGACCTCACCGTCTCGCCGCGATCAGAAACTCGCGGTTGCCTTCCGGCCCGGTGATCGGGCTGGCGGTGACGCCCAGCACCGTCCAGCCCGGCAACCCGCGCCACCAGGCCTCGACTTCGGCGCAGACGCGCGCGTGAACCGCCGCGTCGCGCACCACGCCGCCGCGGCCGACCGATCCCGGGCCGGCCTCGAACTGCGGCTTTATCAGCGCCACCGCCCACGCGCCCGCCGCGCACAGCGACAGCGGCGCCGGCAGCACCGTCGCCAGCCCGATGAAGCTCGCGTCGCAGACCAGGGCGGCGACCGGCTCGCCGATCGCCTCGGCGGTCAGGTATCGCGCGTTGAGGCGCTCATGCACCACCACGCGCGGATCGCTGCGCAGCTTCCAGGCGAGCTGGCCATGCCCGACATCGACCGCGTGGACCCGCGCCGCCCCGCGGGTCAGCAGCACGTCGGAAAATCCGCCGGTCGAGGCGCCGATGTCCAGGCACACCCGCCCGGTCGGATCAAGGCCGAACACATCCAGCGCGTGCGCCAGCTTTGTCCCGCCGCGCGAAACCCAGGGATGGTCCTGGCCGCGCACCTCCAACGCCATGCCCTCGGGCACCGCCTGCCCCGCCTTCTCGATCCGCCGCTCGCCGGCAAACACCTTTCCGGCCAGGATCAGCGCCTGCCCGCGCGCGCGGCTCTCCACCAGACCGAGATCGACCAGGCGCTGATCGGCGCGGATCCGCGATCCCGCCATCTCAGGCCGCCAGCAACCCGGCCAATGTCGCAAACTCGGCGATGCCGAGCGTCTCGGCGCGCCGCTCGCCCGCGATGCCGGCGCGCTCCAACAGCGCCATCCCGCCCAACGCCCGCAGCGAGCCGCGCAGCATTTTCCGCCGCTGGCCGAACGCCGCGGCGGTCAGCCGCTCCATCGCCGCAACGATCGCCGGCGACGGCTGGATCGCGTGCGGCGTCAGCGTCACCACCGCCGACCACACCTTTGGCGGCGGCGCGAACGCCTCGGGCGGGATGCGGAAGCAGAACTCCGCCGCGCACAGAAACTGCGCCAGCACCGACAGCCGGCCGTAGGCCGCCGTGTCCGGCGCGGCGCAGATGCGCTCGGCCACCTCCTGCTGGAACATCAGCGTCATCCGCTCCCACGCCGCCGCCTGGCGCAGCAGGCCCACCAGCAGCGGCGAGGCGATGTTGTACGGCAGGTTGGCGACGATCTGCCGTGGCGAGGACACCAGACCGGCCAGGTCGAGCGCCAGCGCGTCGCCCTCGATCACCCGCAGGCGCGCCGGATCCTCGCCCGCCAGCTCGGCGAGTGCGGCCACCGCGCGCGCGTCCAACTCGACCGCGGTGACCGAGCGCGCCGGGCCATCGAGCAACGCGCGGGTCAGCCCGCCGGGTCCGGGGCCGACCTCCACGACATGCCGGCCGGCCAGATCGCCGGCCTGGCGTGCCACCCGCGCGCACAGATTGGCGTCGAGCAGGAAATGCTGGCCCAGCGACCGGCGCGCATCCAGCCCGTGCCGTGCGATGACGTCCCGCAGCCTCGGCCGCGCGAGCGAGTCGTTCAGGCCCGTTGCTCGATCACCGCGCGGCGCTCCAGCTCGCGCTGCAACTGGCGCGATGCCCGCTCGATCCGCTCGCCCAGGATGCGGTCGGACATATCCGCCTTGGACGGCAGGCCGGCGGTCTTGGTCTCGCGCGAGCAGACCATCACCACGGCGATGCCGTCCTCGGCCACCAGCGGCTGACTGGCGTGGCCGGGTTGCAGCTTTTCCAGCACGCCCTTCATCGGCGCCGGCACGCCGCTCAGCACCACCGGGCCGGGATTGGCCGGACGGCCGCTGCCGAACTGCTTGTCGGCCGCCTCGATCGCGTCGCAGCTGCTGGCCGTGGCCGACAGGTGCTGCGCCTGCGCCAGCGCCTGCTTCTGCTGCGCGGTCGGCGCCTGCGGATTCAGCTTGGCGGTGAACGGGATGAAGGCCTGGCGCATGTCCAGCACATCCTGCACGTCGCGGCCGATCTAGCGGCTTGCCGCGCAGGGTCACGATGTCGATGCCGCCGGGCACGCGGATCGGGTTGCTGACCGCGCCGACCGGCATTTGCGCCAGGATGGCGGCCACCGCCGGGTCCAGGTTCTCCGGCTGCACCCAACCCAGGTCGCCGCCGGCCAGCGCCGTCTGGCTCTGGCTGAACTGCGCCGCGGCCACCGCGAACGGCGCGCCGTCATGCAGCTGCTGGATCACCACATCGGCGAATTTCTGCGCCTCGGCCGACGATTGCGGGTTCTCGACGGGGATGAAGATCTCGCCCACCTGGTATTCCGGATGGCCCACCTCGGCCTTCAGCGCCGCCATCTGGTCGGCGATGTCGGCGTCGCTCACCTGCGCCTGCGGCCCCAGCACCTCGCGCAGCACGCGGGTCCAGCCGATCTGCACGCGGATCTGGTCGATCAGCGTGCGCATCCCGACCCCGCCGGCCTTCAGGCGGCGTTGCAGCGTGCCCGGCGGCATGCTGTTGCGGCTCTCGACCTCGCCGATGGCGCGCGCGATATCCTGGTCCGAGACCACGATCCGCCGCCGCTGCATCTCCTGCAGGCGCAGCTTCTCGTCGATCAACTGGTGGGTGATCTGCGGGGTCAGGCGGGCCAGCACCTCCGGGCTTTCCGGCAGGCCGGCGGACAGCGCGAACAGGCGGCGGCGAGCGTCCACGTCCTCGCGGCTGATGACGTCGCCGTTGACCACGGCCACGATCGAGGCGGCATCAGCCTGCGGGGATGCCGGCATCGGAGCGGCCGCACCCTGGACAGCCCGACCCTGGGCATGGCCGATCCCGGGCGCGCAGCAGGCCAGCAAGCCCGCCAGCATCGGGGCCAGCATCGGCGGCAGGAGAGAGGTGCGACGAAGCATGGCGGCATTTACTCCACGCGGCCGGCGTCGCCAAGCGCCTCAAAGGGCGTGATAGCCGAAGGTGCCGACGGTCTTGAGCGTGATCTGGAACAGGATCGTGCTGGCGCCGTCATCGCCGTCGAGCGAGGTGTAGCGGCGGTAGAACGTCGTGCTGAAAGCAAAGCATTCATCCTCGTATTTGCCCGACACGGCCACTGAGACCATCTTGCCGGTTTGCACGTCGCGACGGGCGGAGGCGCCGAAGCGTATAGCGGCCGAAGCCGGTGTTGACGCCCAGCGAGACCTCGTTGCGCGGCGGCCCCGGCAGGGTGCCGGTCGGCGGCTGGTCGTAATACAGGTCGGGATTGTAGGTCTCGTACAGGTAGCCGGCATTGACGCGCAGCCAGGACGGACCCATCGAGGCCAGCGCGTCGGCGAAGCGGACGTCGAAATTGTTGTGGTCGAAGCGCTCGCGCGCGGTCAGGTCGAGGAAGCGGTTCGGCGTGAAGGTCTGCCGGGCGACCACGTCCGAGATGGTGTCCTGCAGCCCCGATCCGACCGGGAAGGCGTTGTCCTTCTTGGTGCGGTAGGACTGGCCGACCAGCCCGTCGACCACCGCGCCGGACGGGAAATACCAGGCGCCGTGCAGGGCGGCGGCGGCGCGCGGGCCGCCCTCCAGCCGGTCGATGCCGGGGAAGCGGTTCAGGCTGAACAGGTTGGCGTCGGTGAACTCCGGGTCGAGGCTGTCCTCGTTGGGCACCAGGCTGTTGACGTAATCCACGCCGTTGCGCTGCGCGATGCCGTAGCTGGCGCCGTACGGGGCGGCGATGATCTGCAGGATCGGCTCGATCACCTGGGTGCCCTAGGCGCCCACGCTGCGCGAGAACGGCCAGCGCATGTTCAGCGCCACGGTCGGCATCGCCTGCGCGGTGTCGGACGGCGTCGACCGGGCCCCAGCTCGGCTGCGCGTCGAGCTGGGTGGCGTGATAGGCGGCGCTGTCGACGTGCAGGACCAGGCTGTACAGCTCGCCGAGGGCGCCGGTGGCCGGGCGCTCCCAGTTCATGCTGAGGCTGGCCCGCTGCGTGTTGGTGCCCTGCTCGCGATAGATGTTGAAGTCCTGGGTGTTGAGCGAGAAGCGCCCGCCCAGCGCGTCCGGCTCGCCCACGAAGTCGTATTCGTAGCGCGGCAGCACATAGGGCAACTGCGCGCCGACATATCGCGAACTCAGGCCCTGATAGGCGCGCGCGTCGAGACGCGAGTAGGCGCCCTGGCCGAAGCCCTCAAGGTAGACTTGGCTGGTCAGCAGGTCGGCGATGCCGCCGCCAAGCTTGAAGTCGGTCAGGTAGGCGGTGGAGCTGGCGCGATTGAGGTCGAAGCCGTAGCGCCATTCGTCGTTCAGCGTGAACTGGCCCTTGGCGAAAATGGCGCCTTGCAGCGTGCCATTGTCCTCGGCGGCCGAGCCGTTGACTGTCATCGTGCCGCTGTTGAAGACGCGGCGATAGGTGCCGTCCAGCGCCGGGCCGGATTTGGTGGTGATCTCCGGCGTGACGGTGAGATCGGACTCCTTGTCGATCACCCAGTAATACGGGACCGCCACGAACGCCCCGAGGGCGCTCGAATTGCCAACGATCGGCACCAGAAAGCCGCTGGCGCGCTTCACCGACGGGTCGGCGTGGGTGAAATACGGCATGTACAGAACCGGGATGCCGTAGAAATCGAGCACGGCGTCGTGGTACTCGATGCGTTTGTTGACCGTGTCCTGCACCACCGAGCGGGCCCGAATGTCCCATAGCGGCGCCTGGTCTGGGTGCTTGCGGCAGAGATTGCAGGTGGAGTAGATCGCCCGGCTCAGCTCATTGATCTGGCCGTTGGTGCGGCGCGCGCCGTTGGCGGCCAGCTTGCCGTTCTCGGCGAGCTGGGCGGTGAAGTCGCGCAGCACGCCTTCCTTCATGCCGCCGGACAGCTCGGCGTACTGGCTGAACAGCACCTGCCCGTCCGGCTCCAGCAGCACGACATGGCCGCTGGCCGCGGCGACGCCGGTGTTGCGGTCGTAGGTCACGCGGTCGGCGCGCAGCACGCGGTTGCCCTGCCAGATCTCGACATGGCCGGTCAGCGTCACGAAGCCGCGGTCGCGGTCGTAGCTGGCGGCGTCGGCCTGGTAGAACACCGGCTGGTTGCGCGACACCGGCTGGCTGCCGCCGCCGATGCCAGCGAACTGCGCGTGCGCGGCCAGTCCCACGCACCACGCGACCAGGCCCGCCAGCAGCCCGCGCCACAGTCCGCGGCGCAACGGGGGACGCGCCGGGGGGCGCATCAGCCATCCTCCAGGTGCAGCAGCAGCGCCACCGCCAGCAGCAGCCCGGCGGCGGCCGGCGCCCAGGCCGCCAGCAGCGGCGGCAGCACGCCGGACTGGCCGAACTCGGCGGCGACCTTGGAGATCATGAACAGCGCGAACCCGGCGGCGACGCCGCTGCCCAGCATCTGCGCCACCCCGCCGCGCCGCGCCGGGCGCATCGAGAACGCCGCGGACAGCAGGCACATCGTCCCCGCGAGCAGCGGCAGCGCCAGCAGCGACTGCAACTGCAGCCGGTGGCGGATCGCCGAAAATCCTGACTTGTGCAGCAGCGCGATGAACCCCGGCAGCGCCCAGACCGAGAGCGTGTCCGGCGGCGCGAAGCTTTCCTGCACCCGCGACACCGTAAGGTCGGTGGGCAGGTCGATCTCCGCCGGCTTGTCGGGCAGGTGGCCCGGCGTCAGCGTGCGGGCGTCGGCCAGCCGCCAGTCGCCGTGCCCGAGCTTGGCGGAGCTGGCCTCGATGCGTTGCAGCAGGGTGTCGCGGCCGGACAGACGGAACACGCTGACATCGTGCGCATCCAATACCTTGCCGTGCAGCCCCACGGTTTGCGCGTGCAGGATGGCGACGCCTTGCGGGTCGAGCGCGCGATCGGACTGACGCAGCCAAAGCTGGCCGCCGGCCAGCGCCAGCGGGCCGCCGCCGGTGCGCAGATACTGGTCGTCGAGCGCCACCGCCCGCGCCCGCATCATCGCCGAGAGCGGGCTGACCGCGGCGGTGGCGAAGGCGCCCATCGCCAGGGCGACCAGCACCGGGGCGGCCAGGAATTGCCAGGCCGAGATGCCGGAGGCGCGCGCCACGATCAGCTCGGAGGAGCGGGTCAGACGCCAGAACGCCAGGATGCCGCCCAGCAGCACGGCGAACGGCAGGATCTCCATGGCGATCCAGGGCAGCCGCAGCCCGGCGATCTCCGTCACCAGGGCGAACGTCGCATCCGGCTTGGTCGCCGAGCGGCGCAGCAGCTCGATGAAGTCGAACAGCGAGACCAGCAGCGACAGCCCGGCGATCATGCCCGCCACGGCCAGCGCGAACACGCGGGCGATATAGAGCGACAGCGTGACGGCCATGTCAGCGCGCCGTCGCGCCGGACAGCATCGGTCGGACCACTGGCCGCCGCTGTGGCCGCGCAGCAGCAGCCAGAAGCTCACCACCCCGGGGGCGATCGCCTGCACCCAGAGCAGCGGCAGCAGCGCCGGCTGGCGCTGTGCGAGGTTGACGATGGCCAGGCCCGCCGCGAGCAGGGCCACCACCACCAGCACCGCCACCAGCGGGCGCAGCAGGTTGCCATGGCGGCGAAAGCCGCCCATCAGCACCGCGACCAGCGCCACCAGCGCAAGCTGACCGCGGTGAACGGCGTCGCCAGCCGGCGATGCGCCTCGACCAGCAGCTTCGGCAGGTCGCGCTCGGCGACGATGCCGGGAGGCGGGTCGAGCAGTTCGGACATCGACATTTCGTTAACATCGCGATACCGCTGCGCCTCGCCGTTCTTGTCGGTGGTCAGATCCAGCGCGTTCTGCGAGAAGGTCAGCACGTTCAGCCGCCCGGTCTGGCGGTCCAGCTCCTCGCGGCTGCCGTTCCACAGCAGCACCCGCGGCTCGCCGTCGCTGCCCGAGACCAAGCCGACCGCGCTCGGCCAGGATCGTGGCGTGGCTGTTCTTGTCGCGCGTCGTCATCGACCATGATGCCGTGCAGCGTGCCGTCGGGGTCGCGGGTGCGGACATACACCACCAGGTCATCGGAAACCGGGGTGAACACGCCTTCCTGCAACAGGAAGGCGGCGACGCGGTTGCGGATTTCAAACTCGAACTGACGGAAGCTCGCGAAGCTGGCCGGAACCACCCAGATGTTGAGCACGAAACAGGCGGCCATCGCCACGCTGGCCAGCACCAGCGCGGGCCGCGCGAGCGCCAGCGGCGACAGGCCGGCGGCGCGCATGACCGTCAGCTCGCGGTCGCCGGCGAGGCGCTGATAGACGAACTGCACCACGACGAAGGTGGTGATCGGCAGGATCACCGCCACGAAATTGGGGATCAGCAGGCTGGTCAGCTGCAGGAAAACCCGCAGCGACAGGCCGCGGTTGACCACCAGTTCGACGAAGCGCAGCGACTGGGTCAGCCAGATCAGCGCCACCAATGCGCCCGTGACCGCGACCAGGGCCACCGCCAGTTGGCGCAGGATGTAGCGGTCGATCTGCCGCGACGCCCGCGGGCGGGCGCGCGGGAACGCGGCTTGGGCAAGGTCGGACGCCATCCGGGCATCCTACCCGGCGCGGCTGGCGCGACGCCAGCCCGCCGCCGGTCTCGCCGGGGGTTCGGCGGGGCGCCGAGCATGATGAGGATCCCTAGCAACATGGCTCCCGCGAGGCCGAGCGCGGACAGCCACAGGCCCTCGCGCCATCCGGACGGCGCGAAGCCAACCCGCAGCACATGCCGCCCGGGCCGGTCGATCAAACAGCCCTGGAAGGCCCCGTTGACGCGGATGGGGGATACGGCCGCGCCATCCAGGGTCGCACGCGACTGCCGTGGCAGGTCGGTCTCGGTCAGCACGAGAATGCCGGGGCGCGGCGCGTCGATCGTGAGCGTCGTCGTATTGGGTGTCAGGATGTAGTCGTGGGCCGGGACGACCAAGCCGCCGGTGCCCGCCGGGTCGGTGGACGCGAACGGCAATTCCACGCCGGCACCGATCATGGCGAATGGCCGGCCGTCCCGGCCCCGAGGGCGCGGGCAAAAGCCTCGGCGTTGCCGCCCCTCGCGACACGGTCAGTCAGGAACGCGCGCGGCCATGCCGACCGCCGTTCCACCACCGTCAAGTCCGACGATCCGACGAACGTGCCGCCAAGCGATGCCGGATCGGCATCGGGGCCGGCGACCAGCGCCCGTACGTTCAACGCGTCGAGCGCGCGGGCGAGGCGGGGCAGGTCAGCCGGATGGACCAGGTGCAGCCATCCCCAATTGAAGCTGTCCTCGAAACCGAGCGCCCGCAACAGAGCCTGGTAGTCCGGCACCAGCAGGGCCTCGGGACCGTTGATGCCTTCGATCAGCAGCGACGCGTTGTAGCCGGGAAACAGAAAGCCATCGATGCCCGCAATCCGGTAGGGATCGCGGCCGAGGGATCGGGCTAGCTGGATTCCAGGCGACCTGACCTGGAAATCCACGCGATGTTCCGGCACCGCGAGAGCCGTCCCCGCGATGCGCGCAACGTGACGCGCGTGCAGGCCGTACGCGACATGCGCGCCCAGCAGTCCCGCCAACAAGGCGATTGCGCCCACGCGGGTCCGACGGCGTGCGTCGCCGACGAGGAACACGGCGACGCAAAGTGCCGTGCCGAACGCGGTCCCGCCCAGAATGACGGGGTGAAAATCGGACGCGCGAAACCCCGCAGAGCCAGCCACGACGCCGACATACCGCGCGATCATCCAGCCGACGACGGCCAGCGCAACAACGATGATCGCCGCGCGACGCCAGCGACGACCTGCCGAGGTCAGGACGGCGATGCCGTTGCCGGCCAGCAGCGCCAGCGGCAGCAACGACGAGAGCAGGAAGACGTCGGCTACATGCCCGATGTCGCCGATCAGCGGGATGGCCTTGATGACGTGCGACGGTACAAAGGCGAACGCGACCGCCAGACACAGGATCGCCTGGACGGCCGCGGCGACCAGGATCGCGGAGTCGAGGAGTTCGGCAATGCTCAGCAGCCCGGCAAGCGCCATGACGACGATCAGCGGATTGGCGCTCGGCACGCCGAGCAACCCCTTGGACACCGCGGTAAAGAAGGCGTTGTCCATCAGCAAGGGCGCCAGCGCGTTCGGCAACTGGCCCACCGGCGGGTTCGGCGTGTAGTTCACCGACCGTGCCAGGTTCTCCAAGAACGACAACGACCAGGGCGCGGTCATCAACGGGATCAGGATGCCCGCCACCAGCACCGCAAGCAGGGGCCGGAACGGCCGCGCACTCCTGAAGGCCTCGTGCACGCCCATCACACCGCCGGCCAGGAACGCCAGCAGGACGGCGACATAGCCTTCCTTCACGGCGCCGCTGTTCATCTCCATCCAGGTCGCGGCCAAAATGATGAGAAAGCCGATGCCGCGTCGGCGCGCGCGCCCCTCCCGGGTCAGCAGCACGAAACCGATCCACAGCCACGGCGAATAGCACAGAGCGAAATAGGCCGGGTGATTCAGCCGAAACGCAAACACCCCCATGAAGGCCACCGAGCCGGACATCACCAGCGCGGCACCCAGCGATCCCGTGGCCAGCAGGACGAGAAGCCCGGTCCCGGCGCAGAACAGCAGCTTCGCGAGGAAGAACTTCGCATCCCATGCCCAGCCCGCGCCGTCGGCCGCGATGGTCAGCCACTGCAAGGGATCGCCGAGCTGGGACGTGCCCTGACCGATCAGGGACACGCCGGCGCTGGCATAGCGGTTGTACAGCGGCATCTCGCCGTGGCTCAGGCTGGCGGCCTGGATCACCGAATAGCTTCGATATTGCCAAGCAGTGGCGCCGGTATCAGCGCCCCTGACATCCGTTATCCGTAACGAAGACGGGCCGCCCGGCACGAAGGGAGGACCCGGATAGGCAAGCCAGGTGCCACCGTTGCCCGGGCTGACCAGGCTGCGATTGGCAAAGACGACGGGATACATGCTGGCCAGTGCGGCGAGAGTCGCGGCCGCGAGGATCGCGGCCCTGGGTCTGGCGATTTGCGGGCGCGCGGCAAGCACGTCGCCAAGCAGGCGCCAGGCCAGCGCCACAAACAACAGTCCCGTGAGGCATCG
The DNA here is from genome assembly GCA_963758455.1 of uncultured Pseudomonadota bacterium. GTDB lineage: Bacteria > Pseudomonadota > Alphaproteobacteria > Acetobacterales > Acetobacteraceae > CAVRQM01. The sequence goes on from CAVWVK010000002.1 coordinate 560,878, forward strand.
TATGCCCAGCGACACCAGCCAGAAGACCGAAAATCGGCCCGAGCCGCGGAAACGCAGCGGAGTTTCCGGTACGAACACGGCGGACGCGCGGGATACCACCCCGGCGCCGACGACGGTCGGGATCGCCGAGCCGAGCTTGCAGCAGATGGTCAGGGTCGCGGGGGGCCAGAGCGCCGGCGGCGCGGGAAGATCCAGGCGCAGGCGGCTGATGGTCGTGCCCCGGAACAGCAAGCGATAGGCACGAGGCGCCGAGGATCTGGCGACCGCGAGACTGGCAACTTGGCTAAAGCCGTGTCCGTCATCGACGAACAGCCGCATCGTGCCATCCGTGGAAGACGCCATCGACACGTCCGCGGACACCAGCGACGGCAGTGCATGTTCGATGCGTCGTTCGCTGGTCCAGAAGCAAAGAACCACGCACAGGATCAAGCCGATGGCGCCGAACCGCAAATCCACCCGTCGGCACAGCGCGTCCGCGCGCGTCACGAGCGGATGGCGGCAAGCCGCGACGGCACGACCACATGTCACGACCGGCACGCCGACCCAGGCTAGCAGCACCCAGAGCACCCCCGCGCCGGCCGCCGCATAGGCCGCGCCGATGAACGGCGGCGCGTAGCGGAAACGCACCACCGACCGGCCGGCGGGCAGCGCCACGGTCTGAAAAATCCCTTCGCGGCCGACCTTCGCCGGGCGTCCGTCGAGGCTCGCGCGCCAGCCTGGGAACGCCAGCTCCCGGCGCAGCAGCGTGGCCGGGCCGTTGCACGTCGCGGTCACATCCAGGCGCCCGGCCCCCGCCAGGGCGCAGGATGGCCCGGCCGAGAAATACGGGGCAGGGTCGGGCAGCTCGAAGATATCCACCTGCGCGTCGCGAAACACGCGGTGGATGCCCGGCGGCCCGGTCGGGTACGACAGCACCAGCCCCGGACCCGCCACCGCCGCCGCCCCCGGCGTCGGCTTCGCCATCGGCTCGATGCGCGCCACGCTGCCCGGCAGCAGCCAGATGGCGACCGCCTGCCTGCCGCCGACATGGTGCAGCGTGAATCGTGGCATGTCGTTCGGCCCGATCGGCAACGGGGGCGAAAGGGCCATGTCCAGGCCCGCATTATCGGCGGCACCGCGCAGCGGCGTGCTGCCGTGCGCGCAAGCCGATGCTGTGCAGAGCGTGGCGGACAAGCGGCCGTCGGCGCGGCCAAGATAGGTGCCGACGGCGACGCTCATCCCGTCGATGGCGTGCCCTTGCGCGAAACCGGCTGGCAGGCGGCCGCTAAGCGTGCCGCCCGGAGCCAGCCCCCAGGCCGCGCCCTGAACGTCGAAGCGGCCGGAGGCGAGCGCGCCGTCCAGCGAATCCGCGCCGCGCGGGGTGACGACGTAGCGCACCCCCAGCGCCCGATAGGCGTCCAGATGCCGGAACAGCATGGCCCGGGCGTCCGAGCCGGGCGGCCGGCCGGCGTTGCCGCCGCTGAACGTGACCGGGACGGCCTGCGGGTCCAGCGCCGCGCGGATGTGGTCGGCCCACAGGCGCGGCACCGGCAGCATGTCGTCGTTGATCGTGGCCAGGCCGAACATCGCGCCGTAGTTCGGCGGCAGCGCGGTCATCGAGTAGAATCGTTGCAGCCCCAGATGCGCGCGGAGGAAATCCAGCGGCGCGCGGTCCAGCGTGACCCCGCGTGAGGCCGAGGCCAGCGGCAGCGCGAACATCCCCACCGCGTCGAGCCCGACCAGCGCCACCACAGCCGCGCGGCGCCAGGACCGCGCCGGGCCGGCCAGCAGCAGCGGCAGCAGCACCGCCAGCAGCACCGCCCAGCCGACCACCACGGTCGCGAACGGCCGCTAGCCGGGCAGCGGGGCCAGGGCGCGCATAGTCGGCCAGGCCAGCCACAGCGCCGCCGCGACCAGCCCCACCCCCACCGCAGCGCCCAGCGCCGCCCGCCAGCGGGACAGGCCCGCGCGCTGCCAGCTCGTCGACCGCCAGCGCGGCCAGCACGATCGCGGCAAGCTGCCAGCTCGGCTCGGCGTAGCGAAAGAACGCGATTTGCGGCATCAGCGGCAGCAGGTTCACCGCCCCGGTGACGCCGGGGAGCGCCGCGGTCTTGGCCAGGCATACCGCGATCCAGCCGGCCAGCAGCCAGCGCAGCGCCGCCATCGCCGGCCGCGCCGCCCAGCAGGCGCAGGAGCAGCGGCCAGCACGCGGCCGACGCGCCGACATAGCCGCCGATATTGCCCCAGCCCAGCCAGCGTCGGCCCGTCGGGCGTAGGTGCCGAACCCGTCGATCGGCCCATAGACGTAGGGCAGCAGGAACATCGGAAAGGCGTTGGGCGGCAACGCGCGCATGCGGCAAACCCGGCGGCGTGCAGGCCGATATCGGAGTGGCGCAGGTAGTGCAGGAACGGCCAGACGGCCGGCGCCGACGATCAGCAGCGCCGACCGCCAGACCCGCCGCCAGCTTGCCCAGCAGCCGTCCGGCGCACCGTCCAGGCGGCGCGACCGGCTACGGTCGGCTGGCCGGCCGAACGGGCGCGGCCAGCCGCCACAGCGTCCAGGCGCGCGGCGAACAGCCCGTCGAGATAGGCGGTCTCGGGAAATCCGGCATACAGCGACAGCGCCAGCCCGGCGGCGACCCATAGCCAGCCCAGCTTCCGGCCCTGCCAGCGCGCGCGTGCCGGGCGCGCTCGACGCCCAGCAGGATCAGCGGCAGGAACGCCGCCGCCCGCTCCGGCCCGTGCGGCAGCCAGGCAGCCGTGCCGTTGAAGGCGAACAGCAGGCCGCCGGCCAGGCAAGCGGCGCGGCGCAGGCCCAGCGCGCGCGCCAGTTCGTAGGCGCCCAGCCCGGCCACCGCGCACATGCGCGACGCGCAGCCACAGCAGCCCGTCATGCAGATGCAGCAGCAGCACGAACGGCAGGAACAGCGCCGCCGGCTGCATCTCGGCGGCCAGCGGCACGCCGACGCCGCTATACGGGTTCCACCACGGCACATGCCCGGCCAGCCAGATCGACCGCGGCCAGATGGCCCAGCGCCTGCGTGGTGGCGCCGATATTCGGGTCGATCCAGCCCGGGCAGCCGGGCAGCAGCCCCGGATGGCCGCCCTGGCCCAGCGGCGAGAGCAGCGGCAGCGGATTGCTGTCGATCCAGTGCAGCAGCCCCGGCGCCTGCACCAGCAGCGCCAGCAGGATGATCGCCAGCCGGTCGACAGCAATGCTCGGTGCGCAAAAAGACGATTGCGCAGGCCGCGAAGCTCCAGAGGATTGCGCAAGCCGAGATCCGGGCAGCGGAACGTGGAGCGGCCTGTAGCGCCGATCGCCGCCAGGCGCTACTGAACGGCGCGCTTTGAGCAACCGGCAATCAGCCCGCGCGCCGGCCAAACCCTCCTCGCGGCCGCGGCGCGGATTTGGCGTGCTGTACGGACGGATGCTCGACCGGCTGCCGCTGCTGTATTGCGTCTGGGCGGTCGTGGTCGGGCATGGCGGTCGCTTGCGTCATGCCGCCCTGGCAGAACGCCGACGAGGCGGCGCATGTCGAGCGGGCGGTGCAGATCAGCCTGGGCGCATCTGGTCGGGCATGCGGCTGGCGCACAATTCCGGCGGGCATGACCGATCCCGGCGTGGATGCCTCGCGCCGCCGTCCAGGCGGCAAGCTGTCGGCAACCCGAGGTCCGCATGACCGCGCGCGATGCGGCGGGCCGCGGGCGCGCTGCGCTGGGGCAGGCCTGCGCCGAGACGCCTTCGACAACACCGCCAACTATCGCGCCGTTCCTGTATGCCGCCGCGGTGCCGGCGGTCTGGATCGGCCGCGGGCTCGACCGCATGTCGGCGCCGCCACGCTGACGCTGATCCGCATGTTCGATGCGCTGGCCGCCGCCGCCATCGGGCGCCGCCGCCCTGGCCGCCGCGCGGCGCACGAAGCTGGCGATCGCCGCCGATGCTGGTGCTGCCGATGAGCGTGGCGCTGGCCGCCTCGGCCGCGCAGGACGCGCTGCTGATCCCGCTGGCGGCGCTGGCGGTGGCGCTGGTCGACCGCGCGCGGGCCGAGCCGGGCCAGCGCGCGGGCCCGGCGCTGAGCGCAATCGTGGCTGCCTGCGCTGCTGCTGGTGATCCTGGCGCGGCCGCCGCTGCTGCCGCTGGCCGCGCTGCTGCTGCTGCTGCCCGGCGGCGCGCGTGCGATCGCGGCTCGGCGCTGGCGCTGGCGGTCGTGGCGGCGACGGTGCGTGGTCGGTCGTATATTTCGCTGCGCGTCAGCGTACCGATGAACGTCGCCTATCCGGGCGCGCAGCGGGCGGCTTCCTGCTGCGCCATCCGCTGGCGTTCTGCGGGGTGCTGGCACGACACTGACGCGACAATGCGCGCTTCTACGTCGCCAGCACCGTAGGCGTCCTGGGCTGGCTGGACACCTGCTGCCAAGGCCGTTCACCAGCGATGCCGCCTGGGCGGTGCTGTTGGCACTGTGCAGTGCGGCGACGCCCGACGCGCAGCGCACGCCCTGGTGGCAGGGCCGCACGCCGCTTGGCCTGACCGCCACGCTTGGGTGCGATGTTCGCGGTGTTCCTGTCGATCTACCTGGTCTGGTCGGCGCCGGGCGCATCCTTCGTCGAGGGCGTGCAGGGCCGCTACTTCCTGCCGCTGCTGCCGGCGCTGGCGCTGGCGATGCCCAACCTGGGGCGCTGGGCGGCGGCGCTGCGCCCGCCCGCGCTGCTCGCGGTGCTGCTGCTGGCGGCGGCGACGCCGGCGGTGACGCTGACGACGCTGGTGGACCGCTATTACCTGATGCCCTGAGGCGCTGGAACTGCAGCAGTTTCCCCGGGTTCATCAGGCCATGCGGGTCGAGCGCCGCCTTGATCCGCCGCATCACGTCCAGCTCGGTCCCGCCGCGCCAGTCGGCCAGCATGTGCGCCTTCAGCCGCCCCACGCCGTGCTCGGCGGAAAAGCTGCCGTCCAGCGCGCGCACCACCTCGCCCACCGCGTGCAGGATGGCCTCGCCCTGGGCCAGGAACGCGGCCGGCCTCGGCACCCTCGGGCGCCAGCAGGTTGAAGTGGATGTTGCCGTCGCCGACATGGCCGAACGGCACCGCGCGGATGCCGGGCACCAGCGCCTCGCACGCCGCGGTGGCGCGAGCGAGAAACTCCGGCACGCGCGAGACCGGCACGGACACGTCGTTCTTGACCGTGGCGCCGGCGAGGCGCTGGCCCTCGCTGTGCTCCTCGCGCAGCCGCCACAGCGCCGCGCGCTGCGCCTCGCTCTCGGCCAGCACGGCGTCGGTCGCCTCGCCGGCCTCCAGCGCCGCCTCCAGCACCGCCTCCAGCGCCGCGCGCAGCCCGGCGTTCGCGGCCGGCGAGGACAGCTCGATCAGCGCATAGGCGGGTGCGCGTTCGGACAGCGGCAGCGTGGCGCCGGGGACGTGCTCCAGCACCAGGTCCATGCTGCCGCCGGACATGTATTCGAACGCCGCCAGGGCCCCGGGATCGTGGCGGCGGACGCGGGCGAACAGGTCCAGCGCCGCCCGCGCCGACGGCACCGCGACCAGCGCCACGGCGGTTTCGGCCGCCGCCGGCGACCAGGCGCAGCACGGCGGCGGTGATGAAGGCCAGCGTGCCCTCGCTGCCGACGAGAAGCTGGCGCAGCGCGTAGCCGGTATTGTCCTTGCGCAGCCGGCGCAGGCCCGCGCCAGATCTGCCCGTCGGCGAACACCGCCTCCAGCCCCAGCACCAGGTCGCGGGCGTTGCCGTGCCGGACGGTGAGGTTGCCGCCGGCATTGGTGGCCAGCACTCCGCCGATGGTGGCGCTGCCTTCCGCGGCGATGGACAGCGGCAATTGGCAGCCGGCTTCGGCCGCGGCATCGCGGGCCGCGCGCAGGGTGGCGCCTGCCTCGACGGTGATGGTCATGTCCAGCGGGTCGAGGTCGCGCACGCGGTTCATGCGCGCCAGCGAAACGACGAGCTGGCCGCCCGTCCTCCGACGGCGTGGCCCCGCCCACCATCGAGGTGTTGCCGCCCTGCGGCACCATCGCCACGCCGGCCTCGGCGCAGGCGCGCACCAGTTGCGGCCAGTTGCTCGGTGTTGTCCGGCCGCGCCACCGCGAGCGTCGCGCCGTGATACAGGCCGCGCCAGTCGGTGCAGTACGGGCGCGGTGTCGGCCGGGTCGGTCAGCAGGCCGGCTCGCCCAGAATGGCGCGGAGGCAGGCGAGCAACTCGGGCATCCGGCGTGTCCCCATCGTGGCTCGCGATCATCTGGCCCGGCGGCGCGGTGCTGGCAACGGTGCGGCGTTGGGATATCGGAAAGGTCGCCGTGGTCCAATGCGGGCAACCGCGCGAGGACACGGACATGCACGGCGGCATCGCCGGACTGCTGCTGGCGACGCACCTGGCCGCGGGATCCGCCCCGGCCCCGCCGGCCGATGCGTGCGCGCGCGCCGCCGCCATCGCCGAGCAGCGATGGGGGCTGCCGCCCCACCTGCTGCTGGCCATCGGCGAGGTGGAGAGCGGGCGGCGCGACCCGGCGACCGGGCAAATGCGGCCCTGGCCGTGGAGCGCCGATGTGGCGGGGCAGGATTACGTGTTCGCCAACGCCGCCGAGGCCGAGACGGTGCTGGGGTTCTTGCAAGCGCACGGAATCGCCTCGATCGACGTGGGCTGTTTCCAGGTCAACCTGCACTATCACCCGGCGGCGTTCGCCAGCCCCGCCGAGGGGTTCGACCCCGCGGCCAACGCCGACTACGCCGGTCGCTTCCTGCGCAGCCTGTTCGAGCGCAGCGGCAGTTGGCAGACGGCGATCGGCGAATACCACTCGGCCGACCCGGCGCTGGGCGAGGATTACCGCGCCCGCGTGCTGCGCGTCTGGCGCGGGCTGGAGACGTCCCCAGTCCTGGCTGCTGCGAAGGCTGCCCCGGCGGGCGATCCGCACGTCATCCTGGCGACCGCGGCGGCAGCGGCGATCCCGGTCTACACGGCGCAGACCCTGCCCGCGGGTTGGCGCGCGGCTCTGGGCCTCGGAGTGGTCGGGCAAAGATAAACCATATCTTTATTGCGAAAATCTCTTGACGTGAGACGCCCCGGGGTGCAATCTCCGGTTGCAGGGAAATGGTTCGCTGCAACGGCCTTGGTTCCGGCGGGTCGCGAGGCTTTCGATCGCGCGCGTTCGTCCAGGCTCAGTCCACCCACCGCGACCGGCATGGGGCCGGTTCGCTTCGCCAAGGAGTTCGTTCGATGTTCGCTTTGTTCCTGCACCTCGCCGCGCGGCTCCGCCACGACCGCGCCGCGGTGACGGCGATGGAATATGGGCTGATCGCCGCCCTGATCGGGGTCGTCATCATCACGGCCGTGAAACTCGTCGGCACCAACCTGACCGCGACATTTAACGCCATCGCGGCCGCGGTCTGAGCACCGAGTGCAGGTCCGTCCGGAAGCAGCAGCGACCATGCCCATTCCGGATGGCGCCTGCCGGCCGCGCCCCGCGCCGTCGACCAGCAGGCGCTCCTGGCGGGCGCTGCGCCGCGACCGGAGAGCGGTGACGACGGTCGAGTACGCGGTGATCGCCGGCTTCATCCTGCTGGTCATCATCATCGCGGTGCGCAACATCGGAACCGCGCTGCTGGTCCCGCTCGGACTTGTCGCCGCGGCGCTGCCGGGCTGAGGGCGGACGCAAGATGCCCTCGGCAGCCGGATTCGGCATTTGGCTGGCGGTCATACTGCTGACCGCCGCGGCCTTGCACGACCTCGCGCTGCGGACCGTGCCGAACGGGCTGGTCGCCGCCCTGGCGGGGTGCGCGGCCGCTCTCGCGGTGCTGCAGCACCGGCTGCTGCCCTCGGCCGCGGTCGCCGCGGTCGTTCTTGCCGTCGCCGCCCTGCTCTGGCTGCGAGGCCATATGGGCGGCGCGGATGTCAAGCTGCTGGCCGCATCCGCGCTGCTGGTCGCGCCCGCCAGCGTGCCCTCGATGCTGCTGGCCACCGTGATCGCCGGGGGGGCGCTGTGCCTCCCCTACCTGTCCGGGCGGCGCCTGCTCGCTCGCCCCGCCCCCGGCCGGCCCGCCGACCTGCTGCCCCGCCTGCTGCGCTGCGAACGCTGGCGGCTACGGCGGCGGGGGCCGTTGCCGTATGCCGTGGCGATCGCCGCCGGAACCGTGTTCGTCCTCCTGCAAGGAGCCTGACCGCCATGTTGCGCATCCTCGTCCTCGGCATCGGGGGGCTGCTGCTCTCTGCCTTCGCGGTCGTGGCCTATGTCGGCCTGACGCCGGTGAAGCCCGCAACCGCCGCCGCCGCGCCCACCATCGGGGTGATCGCCGCCGCGCATCCGGTGCGCGCCGGCAGTCTGCTGCAGCCCGGCGATCTCGCCATTACCGACGTGCCAGCCAACAAGGTGCCTCCCGGTGCCCGCACCGACACCGCCGAGGCGCGCAACGCCCTGGTCGGCGCGATGGTACGCAAAAGCCTGGCCGACCACGAGGTGATCGCCGCCGAGGACGTGCTGCGTCCGGGCGACCGCGGCTTCCTCGCCGCCGTCCTGCAGCCCGGCACCCGCGCCGTGTCGGTGGCCGTGGACGCGGTCTCCGGCGAGGCCGGGCTGATCTGGCCGGGCGACCGGGTCGACCTGATCCTGACGCAGACGCTCGACGGCATGGACCAGTCGCTCGCCCATCGCGTCGCCGGCGAGACGGTGCTGGGCGACGTGCGGGTGATCGCGGTGGATCAGCAACTGGTGCAGGGCGGCCAGGCCTCTGGAGTGCTGGAGGGCCACGAGGCGGCCTCGCGCACCATCACCCTGGAAGTGACCCCGCGCGACGCCGCGCGCATCGCGGTGGCGACACGATTGGGCAAGCTGCAGGTGGTGCTGCGCGCCGCCCCGCCGCTGGTCGCGGCGGCGGCCGGAAGCGCCGATCCGGCGGCGCTGGCCATTCCTGCCTCGATCCCCGCCGCGTCGGCGATCGGCGTCCCGGTTTGGGGCGGCGACGTCTCGCGCGCCCTTGGCACCAACAGCCCCGCGCCCAGCACCGAGGTGCGGCTGTTCCAGGGCACGAAACAAATGGAGGCTTACAAGTTCTAAACCTTTGCGTGTTGCACTGGCCTCGTTCCGAAAATCGGAAACGAGAGGTGCCCCATCGTGCAGACGCTTTCTCGCCCGCTCCACCGTGCCGCCCCGCGTCTTGCGCTTGCGCTGACGCTCTGCCTCGCCGCACAGCCCGCGGCGGCCCAGCGCGCCCTGCCCGCGCCGGCCAATCCGATGGCCGCCGAAAGCGCGCCGCTGCCGACCGGCGCGGCCGACGCCCCGCCCGCCGTGACGCCCGCGACCGTGACGCATTTCGCCACCGGCGTGGCCGCCACGGGGCGGATGGCGCTCACGCTCAACGTCGGCGCCGGCCGCGTCATCACCCTGGCGAGCCCCGTCACCAGCCTGTTCGCGGCCGACCCGAAAGTGGCCGAGGTGCGGCCCGCCAGCCCCACCAGCCTGTTCGTGTTCGGCATCGCCCCCGGCCGCACCACCATCGCGGCACTCGGCGAGGGCGGTGCGCCGGTGGCGCAGATCGACCTCACGGTGCGGCCGTCCGCCTACGGCTCCGGCGAGGTCGCCGGCATCGTGCGCACCGGGCTGCATTTTCCCGGCGTCGACATCCGCGCGACGCCGGGCGGCTACACCGTCACCGGCCACGCCGAGACGCCGGCCGACGCGGAGCGGGTGCTGTCGGCGCTGCGCCCGTACCTCGCGACCCGGCCAAAGCATCGACAACCGCATCGCCGTGGACACGCCACTGACCGTGAACTTGCAGGTGCGCGTGGTCGAGGTGCAGCGCACGGTAACGCGCCAGCTCGGCATCAACTGGGGCGCGGCGCTGTCGCATTTCGGCGGTTTCGTCACCGGCCTGTCGGTGGTCGATCGCGTGGTCGAGGCGACCAACCTGCCCGACCAGTTCAACATCGGCTACAATGGCACGCAGGGCGGCGTGAAAGCGGTGATCGACGCGCTGGCGCAGGACCAGCTCGCGGTGATCCTGGCCGAGCCGAACCTGACCGCGCAAAGCGGCGAGACCGCGAGCTTTCTGGCCGGCGGCGAATACCCGATCCCGATCGCCCAGCAGAACAACACCATCAGCATCGACTACAAGCAGGTACCGGCGTATCGCTGGCCTTCGTGCCGACGGTGCTCTCGGCCGACCGCATCAGCCTCAAAGTGCGCCCCGAGGTCAGCGAGTTGTCGACGCAGGGGGCGGTGGCGATCTCCAACGGCAACCTGACGCTGAACATCCCGGCGCTGACGGTGCGGCGCGCCGATACCACCGTCGAGCTCGGCAGCGGCCAGAGCTTCGCCATCGCCGGGCTGCTGTCGGACAACTCGACGCAGAACGCGCGCGGCCTGCCGCTGCTCGGCGAGTTGCCGGTGCTGGGGCCGCTATTCCGCTCCACCGCGTTCCAGCGCGGGCAGACCGAGCTGGTCATTATCGTCACGCCATACCTGGTGCGCGGCGTGCGCAGTCCCACGGCTCTGGAAGTGCCGACGCGCGACATGGTGCTGTCCGGCGACCTCGATCGCATCCTGTACAACCGCCAGCTTGCCCGCGGCAGCACGCAGCCGCCGATGGCGCACATCCCGCTCGACGCCGGCTTCATCGCCCCATGAGGACGCACCCCATGCGCACCAACGCCATGCGAACCTTGGCCGCGTGCCACATGCTGCTGCTGGCCGCCGGCTGCCTGCTGGCCGGCTGCCAGCAGACCGACCCCTACCCGCGGCCGGGCGAGTGGCATCCGCTGGGCGCCAACGCGGCCAATCTGCGCGCCATGGTCGCCGACCCGCGCGACCTGGACCAGGGCCGGGGTGCCGCTTACTCCGAGGGCGACATCGCGGCCGCCGCGGTCGCGCGGCTGCGCGCCGACGCGGTCAAGCGCCTGCCCGCGTCGTCGATCTCGCGCGGTGCGCGCCACCGACACCGGACCTCGGTCGGCACCGGGCGCCGACGCGACGGCCGCCGCGCCGGTCGCCGCCCGCCGCCGGCGCGCCGGTGGCGGCCGATGAGCGAGACCGCGACCAAGGGCGACCTGGAGCGCGGCGCCGAGAGACCCGCGCGCCGCGCGCGCCGCAGTGCTGGCGTTCGCCACCGACGCCGAGACGGAATCGGTGCTGCGCGACGCGCTGGCCGCCGAGCTGGCCGACGGCGCCGACGTGCGCCGCGGCGGGCTGGACGAGGCGGCGCGCACGTTGCAGCGCGACGCCTCGCCGCATGTGCTGCTGGTCGACATCAGCGGCAACGCGCAGCCGCTGGCCGCGCTGGCCGAGCTGTCGCAGCTGGTCGAGCCCGACGTGCGCGTGCTGGCGATCGGCGACCGCGAGGACCTGACGCTGTACCGCGGCCTGACGCACGGGCTGGGGGTGCTGGAATACCTGTTCAAGCCGCTGACGCGCGAGATGGTGCGCGCAGCATTTCGGCCCGATCATCGCGCGGCAGAACCCCGGCGCGCGGCTGCTGCGCGGCGGGCGCGTCATCACCGTCACCGGCGTGCATGGCGGCGTCGGCGCGACCACCATCGCCGCCAACCTCGCCTGGTATCTGGCCGAACGGGCGCGACGCCACACGCTGCTGCTGGACGGCGACCTGTACGGCGGCGCCGCGGCGATGCTGCTGTCGGTCAAGCCGCGCCCCGGCCTGCGCGTGGCGCTGGAGAATCCCGGATCGGGTCGACGACCTGTTCATCGACCGCAGCGCGCAGGCGGTCGGCGAGCGGCTGTTCGTGCTGTCCGGCGAGGGCAAGCTGGCCGACCTGCCGCCCGTCGCCGCCGGCGGCCTCGGCCGAGCTGCTGGAGATCCTTCGCCGCCGCTACAAGTTCCTGGTCTGCGACGCGCCGTTCCCGGCCAGCCGCATCGGCCGCGAGATGTTCGACGCGGCGCACCAGCGCGTGCTGGTCGACGGAGCCGTCGGTCGCCGGCGCGCGCGACGTGCTGCGCTATCTGGCGCTGCCGCAGCCGCCGCGGGACGGCCGGCGCGCCACTGGTGGTGCTGAACATCGGCCGGGCTGAAGGGCAGCCTCGGCCTGCCGCAGTTCGAGCGCGCGACCGGCCGCAAGCCCGATCTCGTCATCCCGCATCTGAAAGGCGCATTGCGCGAGGCCGCCAATCTGGGCGAGCCCGCCGCGGCCAAGCCGCCGGCGTTCGGCCGCGCCATGCAGGAGCTGGCGTTGCGCGCCGGCTCGGTCAGCGGGACCGGCGCGTCAAGCGGCGCAGTGTGGAGCCGCGCGATGAGCGACGTGCCGGTGTTCGGCCGCCGCGCGCCGCACGATCTGATCACGCGCAAGCCGGACGTCGCCGCCGCGCCGGTGCATCCCGTCGCGACCCCGCCGGCCGCCGCCGCGCCGCCGCCCGGTGCGGGCATCGGCGTCGCCGCCGAGCTGCGCACGATGTGTCTGCCCGGCTCGATCCCAGCGTGGTCGCCAGCATGACGCCCGAGCGGCTGGCGATCGAGGTGGAGCGGCTGGTCGCCGAGATCGCCACCGAGCAGCGCATCCAGCTCAACGCCCGCGAGCAGCGCCGGCTGTCGCAGGATCTGGTCGACGACATGCTGGGCCTCGGCCCGCTGGAGCCGCTGCTGGAAGACGACGCCGTCACCGACATCATGGTGAACGGCCCCGAGCGGGTGTTCGTCGAGCGCCGCGGCAAGGTGGCGTTGACCAACGTGCGCTTCCGCGACCGCCAGCACCTGTCCAACATCTCGCAGCGCGTCGCCGCCAAGATCGGCCGGCGCATCGACGAGAGCAGCCCGATGGTCGACGCGCGGCTCGAGGACGGCAGCCGCGTCAACATCGTGTTCCCGCCGCTGGCGCTGGACGGCCCCTACCTGTCGATCCGAAAATTCTCCAAGCGGCAGATCGACATCGCCAAGCTGGTCAGCTTCGGCTCGATGTCGGCCCAACTGGGCCGCGCGCTGGAGATCATGGGCCGCGCGCGGCTGAACATCATCATCTCCGGCGGCACCGGCTCGGGCAAGACGACCCTGCTGAACGCCATCTCGCGCATGATCGACCACGGCGAGCGCGTCGTCACCATCGAGGACGCGGCCGAGCTGCAATTGCAGCAGCCGCACGTGGTGCGGCATGGAGACGCGGCCGCCGAACCTCGAGGGCGCGCGGCGAGGTCACGCAGCGCGACCTGATCCGCAACGCGCTGCGAATGCGCCCCGACCGCATCATCGTCGGCGAGGTGCGCGGCTCGGAGGCGTTCGACATGCTGCAGGCGATGAACACCGGCCACGACGGCAGCATGTCCACGGTGCACGCCAATAACACGCGCGACGCGCTGACCCGCATCGAGAACATGGTGCAGATGGGCAACATGGGCCTGCCCTCGCGCGCCATCAAGACGCAGGTGCTGAGCGCGGTGGACGTGATCGTGCAGGTCGGCCGCCAGCGCGACGGCGGCCGCCGGGTGATCCAGCTGACCGAACTGGTCGGGCTCGAGGGCGAGGTGATGACGATGCACGACATCTTCTAGTTCGAGCACGAGGGCGAGGACATGGACGGCCGCCTGCTCGGCCGCTGGCGCGTCTCGCGCTCGGTGCCGAGCTTTGCCGAGCGGCTGCGCTATTTCGGGCTCGACCGCGCCTGGGAAGCGGTCATGGACGAGGCGGCGCCGGTTTGAGCGCGCAGCTGATCCTGGCCGGCGGCGGCGCCGGCGCCGCGGCGATGCTGGGCATCGCGGCGGCGGTGCTGGCGCAGGACGCGCGCAACCGCCGCCTCGCCCTGCGCATCGCCGAGCGGGTGACGCCGCTGGCGGCGGCCCGCGCGCCGGCGCGATCGCTGTCCGAGCAACTCGGGCTGCCGGCGCTGCTGCACGGCTGGGAGGGCCGGCTGGCCGGGCGTGTGCGGCTACAGGCTGGACCGGCAGGACGCCTATCCGCTGCGCATGCCGCTGCTGCTGCTGCTGCTGGCGGTGCCCGCCGTGGCGATCGACGCGCTGGCCGGCCGCGCGCTCGGCCTGTCGCTGGATCTGGCGCTGCCGCTGATCTGGGTCGGCTGCGCCAGGCGCTGTTCCGCACGCCTGCACGGCCGCCACGCCGACAAGCTGTATCGGCAGTTCCCCGACGTGCTGTCGATGATCGTCCGCTCGGTGCGCGCCGGCATTCCGCTGCACGAGGCGCTGCGCGTGGTGGCGCGCGAGAGCCTGGAGCCGACCGCCAGGCAGTTCTCCCGCGTCTGCGACCAGATGGCCATCGGCATCCGGCTGGAGGAAGCTCTGCGCGACGCGTCGGCGCGTACCGGCGTCGCGGAATACGCCTTCTTCACCGTGGCGCTGACGCTTCAGGCGCAGACCGGCGGCAGCCTCGCCGAGACGCTGGACAACCTGGCCGACGTGATCCGCAAGCGCGTGGCGCTGCGGCTGCGCGCGGTGGCGCTGGCGTCGGAGGCGCGCACCAGCGCCTACATCCTGGCCGCCTTGCCGATGGTCACCGGCCTGGCACTGTCGGTGCTGAACTACGACTACATTCGACCGCTGTTCGACACGTCGCGCGGCAACCGCGTGCTGTTCTCGGCCATCGGCCTGCTCTGCACCGCCGGCGGCGTGATGCGCTTCATGATTAAGCGCAGCCTGCGATGAAAGCGGCCACCGACAGGATGCTGGCCTCCGGCGGGCTGTTCCCGGCGGCGCTGGCGCTGGCGCTGCTGGCCGGGCTGCTGGGGGCGATCGCCTGGGGGCCGGTGCGGCGCGAGGGCAAGCTGCAACGCCAGCTCGGCCAGGTGCGCGACGCCTACGCGCCGATCGGCGGCGCGGCCGCGGCATCGGGGCCGGCGTCGCCGCTGGCCCGTGCGGTCGCCGCACTCGGCTATTTGCTGACCCGCAGCGGCCTGTTCTCGGCCAAGGCGATCCTCAACCTGGAAGCCACGCTGGCCTCGGCCGGGATGCGCGGCGGCCGGGCGCTGCCGATCTTCGTCGGCGCCAAGGCGCTGCTGCTGGGCGGCCTGCCGCTGCTGACCTGGATGCTGCTGCGCGACACCAGCGTCTCGCCGATATGGTCGCGGCTGCTGCTGGCGGCCGCCGCCGTCGCCGGCCTGCTGGCGCCCGACATGATGCTGCGCGGCATCCGCAAACGCTACCTCGCCTCGGTCGAACGGGCGATGCCGGACGCGCTGGATCTGCTGGTGATCTGCGCCGAGGCCGGGCTGGCGCTGGAGCAGGGCATGGAGCGGGTGGCCGGTGAAATCCGCGTCAGCAGCCCGGCCTGCGCGGTGGAGCTGACGCTGACCCATAACGAGCTGCGCATCCTCGCCGACCGGCGAACGGCGCTCATCAACATGGGGCGCCGCACCGGGCTGGTGAGCCTGCAACGGCTGGCCGGCACGCTGGCGCAGGCACTGCAATACGGCACACCGCTGAGCCAGGCGCTGCGGGCGCTGGCCGCCGACCTGCGCACCGAGGCGCTGACCCGGTTCGAGACGCGCGCGGCGCGGCTGCCGGTGCTGATGACCCTGCCGATGATCCTGTTCATCTTGCCCTGCGTGTTCCTGGTGGTGGCCGGTCCCGCCGTCCTGTCGATCATCATCAGCGTTTCCCACTGACCCGCCCTTTTCCGCACGGGAGTGCCACCATGCCGATCCAAGCCGCGCCACCGATGCGATGGGCCGCCCGCACCGCCGCCCTATGCCTGTTGCTCGCCGCCGCCGCCTGCGCCGGTCCCGGCGGCGTCGGGGACGCCGCGCGCGACACGCGCTCGCTGGATCTGCGGCTGGCCGACGCCACGCTGTCGGCGGGGGCGGCAAGCACAGCGCTGCATGTGACCGACGAGATGCTGCAACGCGACCCGCATGACTTTGGGGCCCTGCTGCGGCGCGGGCGCGCGCTGGCGGCGCTCGGGCGGCCCGGCGATGCCGCCCAGAGCTTCGCCGCCGCTGTCGCACTGCAAGCCACGTCGCGCGAGGCACTCACCGGCTTGGCGGCGGCCCGGGCGGCGCAGGGCAACGCGGTCGACGCCGAGCACGCCTGGCGCCGCGCGCTGGCACTGGCACCGGGCGACGCGCGGGTGCAGGCCGGCTTGGCGATCGCGCTCGATTTGCAGGAACGCCATGTCGAGGCGCAGGCGCTTTATCGCGAGTTGCTGGCGCAGGCGCCCGACGATGCCGCCGTCCGCTCGGATCTCGGCTTGTCGCTGGCGCTGTCGGGCCATGTCGCCGAGGCATTGCCGCTGCTGCGCCAAGCGGCCCTGGGTGGGTTCGGCGGCGCCGGTTCCGCCCTATCGGCGCGGGCGCGGCACAATCTGGCCGTGGGGCTGGTGCTGGCCGGCGACGAGCCCGCGGCGCGCGATGTGCTGGCCCAGGATTTGCCGGCCGCCTCCGTCACCGCAGCGATGGCCGGTTTGCGCCAGTTCGCGGCAGCGCAATAAGCCGGGCGTGCGCGCGATGCCGCGCGGATGGACTCGGGCGCTGGCGCTGCTGCTGCTGATGCCTTGCTTCGGTGCGGCTTATGACGCGGTGCTCCTGGCGACAAGCTGGCAGCGCCTGCACCGCGCCGCGGCCTCGCTCGGCGATGGCATCGCCGCGGCCGCCGCCCCCGGGCAGGCGGATTTCGGGGCCTGGTTCGCCTATGCACAGACCCTGGCGCAGCCCGACGACGTGAGCCGGCGCGGCGCGGTCGTCGTCTCGGCGATCCGCCGCGGCCCGGATGGCAGTGTCGTCCTCTGGCAGCGCCACACCGGCGGCGACGTCGCCAGCCGCTTCGGCCCGCCCGGCACGCGCGCGCCCGGCGGCGCGGCGCCGGGCACGCTGATCGGCACCGAGCTGTTCGCGCCGATCAGCCCCTGGGTACTGGGCACCGGCTGGCTGCGTCGGTTGCTGCCCAACCTGCTGCCGGAATTGCTGCAGGCCTCGGCCCTGCGCCGCGCGGCGTGATGCTAGGCTCCGTCGCCTCGGGCAAGCGGCGGATGGACAGCATGGATTTCTCACGGACGATGCGCACCGGGCAGGCGGACATCCTGGCGCGCGCCCGCGAGCACGCCTCGGCGTTCCTCGAGAGCCTGCCAACCCGCGGCATCGCCGCGACCGCCTCGCTCGCGGACCTGCGGGGCCGTCTCGGGGCGGCGTTGCCCCAGCGGGGATCCGATCCGCTTGCGGTCATCGACGAGCTGGTGGCCGCGGTGGAGGGCGGCCTGCTCGGCTCCAGCGCGGGCCGGTTCTTCGGCTGGGTGATCGGCGGCGCCTTGCCCGTGGCCATCGCCGCGGACTGGCTGACCACGGCCTGGGACCAGAACGGCGCCTCGTACGCGCTCAGCCCGGCCGAGGCGGTGGTCGAGGAGGTCTGCGGCGACTGGCTGAAGCAATTGCTGGGTATCCCGGCGGGGGCCAGCTTCGCGTTCGTGACCGGCTGCCAGATGGCGCACACCACGGCGCTCGCGGCCGCGCGCCACCGTCTGCTGGCCGATCGCGGTATCGACGTGGAACGCACCGGCCTGTCCGGCGCGCCGAGGCTGCGCGTGCTGATGAGCGAGAACCGGCATGAAGTTCCTGATGCGCTCTGTGCGGCTGCTGGGACTGGGCACCGATTGCGTGCGCCCGGTCGCCTGCGGGCACGCCGGCGCGATGCGCCTCGACGCGCTGGCCGACGCGCTGCACGACGGCGGCGACGCACCGACGATCCTGTGCCTGCAAGCGGGCGACCTGAACACCGGCGCCTACGACCCGTTCGAGCCGGCCTGCGCGCTGGCGCACGCGTCGGGGGCATGGGTGCATGTCGACGGCGCGTTCGGATTGTGGGCGGCGGCGTCCGACCGCTTCCGCCATTTGCTGCGCGGTGCGGCGGCGGCCGATTCCTGGGCAACGGACGGGCACAAATGGCTCAACCTGCCGTACGACAGCGGCTTCGTGTTCGTGGCCGACCCCGAGGCGCACCGTGCCGCCTTCGCGCAGGCGACCAGCTATGCGGTGCTGGTGGACGACACCCGCCGGCAGATGAACTGGAATCCCGAATGGTCGCGGCGCGGTCGCGCCTTCGCGGCCTATGCGGCGATCCGCGCGCTCGGCGCGATCAGGCATCGCCGCGATGATCGAACGAAGCTGCGATCTCGCGACGCGATTGGTCGACGGGTTGGCGGCAATGCCCGGCGTCGAGGTTCTGGCCCGCCCGATCGTCAATCAGGGACTGGTGCGGTTCCTGGCCGGTGACGGGGACCATGACGGGCGCACCGACGCCGTCATTGCGGCCATCCGGGCCACCGGCCTCGCCTGGTTCGGCGGCACCACCTGGCAGGGCCGCCGTGCCATGCGGATTTCGGTCTGCAACTGGCGCACCGACGCCGACGACATCGAGCTGACCCTGGAGGCGGTGCGCGCGGCACTGGAAGCGGTCTAGCCGAGCTGCGTCAGCCACCCCGGATGCTGCACGGTGCCATCGAAATGCGTGCTCACCTTGTAGCGTTCCGTGGATCCGCTTTGCGCGGCAGCGGCGGATTTTGCCAGCAAGGCTTGCTGCTGCTCGGCCGACATCGGCTGCCAGGTCCGCGCCGCATCCAACGCCTGTTGCAGGATCGGCAAACTGTCGCAGCCGGTGACGACCACGGCCACCGGCTGGCTCATGGAGTAGTGCAGCATGTCGATCGGATCGGCGACCTTGGACTCGAAGATGAACGGGTCGCCGAATGTCTTCATCGCCAGCACCGCCGTATTCCGCTGCTGGGCGATCGGAAAGATGGTCTTCTGGAAACTGTCGAAATGCGCGTCCATGATGTTGACCGGCATCTGCACCGCGTCGAAGTGGAAATCGTGCGCGGCGGCCACCTCGAACATGCGGCGGTGGATCTCCGGGCTCTTGTGGCCGGTGAAGCCGATATAGCGAACCTTGCCTTGATCGCGGGCGCGCAACACGGCTTGCAGCGCGCCGCCGGGAGCGAAGACGCGGTCGGGATCGTCCATGCGGATGATCTCGTGGAACTGGATCAGGTCGATGTGGTCGGTCTGCAAGCGGCGCAGCGAGGTCTCGATCTGCGCCGCCGCCGCGGCATCGGTACGCCCGTCGATCTTGGTCATCAGGAACACGCGCTGGCGATAGCCGCCGCCCAGCGCCCGCCCCAGGCGCATTTCGCTCTCGCCGCCGTTGTAGTCCCAGCAATTGTCGCAGAACGTGACGCCGTGATCGACCGCCGCATGGACGATCCGAATGGCCTCGTCGGCAGTCGGACCGTCCGGCTTGGCGAGGTGGAATCCGCCCAGCCCGATCAGCGAAACCCGCTCGCCGGTTGCGCCGAGCACCCGGTATTTCATGCCGCTTTCGTCGAACGTCTCCGGCGGGACGCCGAACGGGGCGGCGAGGACTGCGCCCGGCGCCACCGCCACCGCCGCGCCCGCCGCCGATGCCTTGAGGAAATCGCGACGTTCCATGCGTCCTGCTCCGCCCGCCTTGCGCACCGCAACGCGCGCGCGGCGGCAAGGCTGCATCGTGGATCTACGTCTCCGAGCCGTCGGAGGAGCGGCGCGAGCGCAGCCCGGCCGTCTCGAAGGCGTCGTGCCGGCTGCCGTCCAGCCCGTTCGCGGCGGGGCCGGCGTCAGCCCCGAACACCAGGGTCCATTTCGGCCGGACGACGATAAAACGCTGTTCCACGGCCGCCCCGATATGCCGGCCAAGCTGTCTGCGGTTCTGACGCGCACCCAGGAGCGTTGTCATGTTGAGACCCTTTTCCCTGTCTGGTCGCAAGAATGAATTGCAATTCATATCTCGTGACTAGGAAATTGATGCATCGGCCGGGCCGCCATGTCAATCTAAAACGCACGGGGCCGGCAGCGCCCCGCGCCTAGCATCAAACTGGAGCCGAGTTCACAAAGCTGCTACGCGAGTGGTTCCGAGGCAATGCACAACACCCTGGTCAGGAGACCAAGATGCACGTTCTATTGCCGTTCAATGGACTATACGCCGTTTCCGGTTTCGGCGTGGGCCTGCTGGTCGGTCTGACCGGGGTCGGCGGCGGATCGTTGATGACCCCGCTGCTCGTGCTGCTGTTCGGCTTTCACCCCTCGACCGCGGTCGGCACCGATCTGCTGTTTGCGGCGGCGACCAAGACGGTGGGAACGGCGATGCACGGGTTTCGCAACACCATCGAGTGGCGGGTGGTGCGCAGGCTGGCCTCCGGCAGCGTTCCGGGGGCCGCCGCGACGCTGCTGGCGCTGTATGTGTCGGGAGTGCAATCCAGGTCGACGACACACTTGATCTCGCTGGTGCTCGGGATCGCGCTGCTGCTGACCGCGCTCTCGCTGCTGTTCCGGCCGCAAATCGTGGCCTTCGCCGCGCGGCATCTCGGCGAGCCGTCCGACCGGCAAGTTGCGGGCCTGACCACTCTCACGGGCCTGGTGCTGGGCGTGCTGGTGTCGCTGACGTCGGTCGGCGCCGGCGCGCTCGGCGTCACGGCGCTGCTGCTGCTGTACCCGAAATTGCCGACGGCGCGCATCGTCGGCTCGGACATCGCGCACGCGGTCCCGCTGACCCTGGTCGCGGGCCTCGGCCACTGGCTGCTGGGCACGGTCGACTGGCCGCTGCTGGGCTCGCTGGTGATAGGTTCGGTGCCCGGCGTGCTGCTCGGCAGCTACCTGGCCGCCCGCACCCCGGACCTGGTGCTGCGGCCGCTCCTGGCGGCGACGCTGATCCTGGCCGGCGGCAAGCTGGTCTGGTGAGGCCCCCGGCCGCAGCGACCGCTCAGCCCGCCGCCTGGGGGATGGCCGTCTGGCGCTCGGCCTGGCCAGCCTCCGGGGCCGCCACGTTGGCGATGATCTCGCCGAACGGCCCGTTGTTGCTGGCCTCGCCGCGTGGCGTGCCGGTGCTGGCGCGCAGCGGCAGCAGCGGAAACACCAGCTCGGCGAACCGGTAGCACTCTTCCAGATGCGGGTAGCCGGACAGGATGAAGCGGTCGATGCCCAGCGCCATGTATTCGCGCATCCGCTCGGCCACCGTTTGCGGATCGCCCACCAGCGCGGTGCCGGCGCCGCCGCGCACCAGGCCGACGCCCGCCCACAGGTTCGGGCTGATCTCCAACCTGTCGCGACGGCCTCCATGCAGGGCAGCCATCCGGCGCTGGCCCACGGAATCGTAGCTGGCGAAGGCCTTCTGCGCCTTGGCGATGGCCGCGTCATCGACGTAGCGGATCAGCGCCTCGGCGGCCTTCCACGCGTCCGCGGCTTGCTCGCGCACGATGACATGCAGGCGGATGCCAAAGCCGACGGTCCTGCCGCGCGAGGCGGCGATGGCGCGCATGGCGCGGATCTTGGCCCCGACCTCCGCCGGCGGCTCGCCCCAGGTCAGGTAGACATCGGCGTGGTCGGCCGCGACAAGCTGGCCGGCGTCCGACGAGCCGCCGAAATAGATCGGCGGGTGCGGCGCCTGCACCGGAGGGAACAGCAGCTTGCCGCCCTTCACCCGGACATGCTTGCCGTCGTGATTCACCGTCTCGCCGGCCAGCATGGCGCGCCACACCGTCAGATATTCGGCGGTCGCCCGGTAGCGGTCCTCGTGATCCAGCCACACGCCGTCGCCCTGCAACTCCGCCGGGTCGCCGCCGGCCACGACGTTTATCAGCAGCCGGCCTTCCGAGAGCCGGTCCAAGGTCGCGGTCATGCGCGCGGTCATCGACGGCTCCGACAATCCGGGCCGCACCGCGACCAGGAACCGCACACGCCGCGTCAGCGGCACCATCGCCGAGGCGATCACCCACGAGTCCTCGCAGGATTTCCCAGTCGGCAGCAGCATTCCGTAGTAGCCCAGATCATCCGCCGCCTGCGCGATCTGCCGCAGATAAGCCAGCGTGATATGCCGCGCGCCGCGCTTGGAGGCGAGGTGGCGGCCGTCGCCATGCGTCGGCAGAAACCATAGAATGTCGGTTTCGGTCGCGGCCACAGGTGCAAGCGATCCTGGGTCGAGCGTTGCGGTCTCGGGCATGACAGGTCTCCTGCATCGGCGCGGCGAGGCCGGCCGGGACGAACTCAGGCCAGCAAGGCGTCGAGCACGCGCGCTTCCAGCCGCGCCGTCTCGGGGTCGCGGCGGCGCGGCCGCGCCAGCGTCACCGGCAGGTCGAGCGCGATGCGGCCGCCGCGCAGCACCAGCACGCGATCGGACAGCGTCACCGCCTCGGCCACGTCGTGCGTCACCAGCACCGCCGTCAGGCCGCCGCGCAGCCAGATGCGCTCGATCAGAACCCTGCATCTCGGCGCGCGTCAGCGCGTCCAGCGCGCCCAGCGGCTCGTCGAGCAGCAACAGCCCGGGATGGTCCAGCAGCGCGCGCGCCAGCGCCACGCGCTGACGCTGGCCGCCGGACAGCAGGGCGGGCAAATCCCCGGCGCGCTCGGCCAAACCGACTTCGCGTAGCGCGGCCACTGATTTTGCTCGCCAATCCGGCGGCCGCGCGATCCCGACATTGCCCAGCACCGTCTGCCACGGCAGCAGGCGCGAGTCCTGGAACATGATAGTCACGTCGCGGCGCACGCCCACCGCCGCCGCGCCGTCCAGCAGCAAGCTCCCGGAATCGGCGTGGTCGAGGCCGGTCAACAGCCGCAGCAGCGTGCTCTTGCCCTCGCCGCTGCGCCCGACGACGCTGACGAACGTGCCGGGTGCGATGTCCAGATCCAGCCCGTCGAGCACGACACGCTCGCCGAAAACCTTCCGGACGCGACTGAGCGTGACCGCAGTGCCGCGCGGCGGCGGGGTCCATGCCTGCCGCGCCTGGCTTGCCGGTCCAACCCAGCGGTCCAGCACGATTTCAGCCTCGAGCGTGTCCATGATCGGCGCCCTTCCGTTGCTCTAGTGGGTGGTGGCTGGCTGATAGCTGGCGTGCCAGCCGATCCAGCGCCGCTCCAGCGCGCGCGACGCCAGGTCGGCGGCCTTGCCGAGCAGCGCGTACAGCAGCACGCCCACCAGCACGACGTCGGTTTGCAGGAATTCGCGGGCGTTCATGGTCATGTAGCCGATGCCCGAACTGGCCGAGATGGTCTCCGCCACGATCAAGGTCAGCCACATGATGCCCAGCCCGTAGCGCACGCCGAGCAGGATCGACGGCATCGCGCCCGGCAGCAGGATGCGCCAGAACATCGCCACTCGGCCGAGCCGGTAGACGCAGCCCATCTCGATCAGCCCGCGATCGACCAGGCGAATGCCGTGAAACGTGTTCAGGTAGATCGGGAAGAACACGCCGAGCGCTACCAGGAACACCTTTGCGCTCTCGCCGATGCCGAACCACAGGATCACCATCGGGATGATCGCCAGATGCGGGATGTTGCGCAGCATCTGCAACGACGTGTCCAGCACCTGCTCGGACAGCCGGGACAGTCCGTTGACCAGGCCGGCAAGAAACCCAAGGCTGCCGCCGATGACGAAGCCCAGCGCCGCGCGCTGGCAGCTTATCAGCGTGTCCTGCCACAACTCGCCGCTGGCGCCGAGCGCGATCGACGCACGCACGACGCTGACCGGCGATGGCAGCGTGCGCCGTGTGATCCAGCCGGCGCTGGCGGCAAGCTGCCACAGCAGCAGGGTCGCGATCGGCAGCGCCCAGGGCAGCGCATGGTGCGTCAGCCAGCGCCGCCACGCGGCGCCGCGCGCTTCCCCGCGATCCTGTCTCTGCCACGCGAAATCCGATCCGATGGCGCTCATGCCGACTGCGACCAGATGGCGTCGCGCACTACCACCGGCACCGGGATCAGCCGCAGCGCGAGAAAGGTGTCGGCGATCCGTTGCTGATCGGCGAGGATGTCCGGCGACATTTTTACTAAGCCGTAGCCCAGACGATCGAGGGCCGTGCGCAGCACCGGCTCCGGCAGCCCCATGCCAGGCGCCAGCATCCGCGCCACCTCGGGCCGGTTGGCGGAAGCCCAGCGGTCCGCGATGTCGATCTGCCCCAGTATTTCGTGCAGCAGGTCGGCGTGCGTGGCCGCGAAATCGCGCGAGGCCAGGAAGAATTGGCGGTTCGGCGCCAGCCCGGTCGCATCGGTGATCACTCGCGCGCCGCTCGCCGCCTGCACCGCGGCCAGAAACGGATCCCAAATCACCCAGGCATCGACGGCGCCCTGTTCGAACGCCGCGCGCGCATCGGCCGGGGTCAGGTAGACCGGCTGGATGTCGGCCGGCGTCAAACCCGACCGGCGTAACGCCTCGACCAGCAGGTAATGGACGTTGGACCCCTTGTTCAGCGCCACGCGGCGGCCCTTCAGCGCGGCGACATCGCGCACCTTCGATCCGCTGGGCACGACGATCGCCTCGCCGGTCGGGCACTTCGGTTCGGCACCGACATACAGCAGCGGCGCGCCGGCGGCCTGCGCGAAGATCGGGGGCGCCTCGCCGGTGGTCGCGAAATCGAGCTGCCCGAGATTCAGCGCCTCCAGCATCTGCGGGCCGGCCGGGAACTCTGTCCAAGCTACAGCCGCGCCGCGCCGGGCCAGCGCCGCGTCCAGCGTGCCCCGCTGACGCAGCACGACCAGAGTGCCGTATTTCTGCACGCCCACGCGAACCGCCGCGCCAGCGGCGCGCGCCGGCCGGCTGTAGGCCGCCGGCAGAAGCAATCCGCCCGCTCCCGCCAGCATGGCGCGACGCTTGATGCGTGCCGACCGATGTGTGTCCACGAGCCGCCTCCGGAATGCGCGGCCGCCGCGACGGCGGCCCTCGCGCCGACTATGCCCCCGGAGGTTCCCTACTTGTCAACTATGGATTATGAACCGGGATCAGGGAAGTTTGGCCGGCTGAGGCTTGACCGGATGATGCGACCGGCGCCTGGCCGTGGTTGCCGGCTCGCCCGCGCTTGGCGGCATGGCGGCGACCCGGGGCATGTCGGCCAGCGAGGTCCCGTCCAGCACGCCCGCCACCGCGTCGCGCGCGCGCAGCATGATATGGCGCAGCCGGCACGAATGGACGTCGACGCAATCGGCGCAGGCGCGGAACCGACGCCGGCTCGAACACGGGGTCAACGCCAATTGTCCCTCGACGATGCGAATGATGTCGCCCACCATTACCTGGGACGGTTCCTTGGCCAGCCGATGCCCGCCGCCCGGGCCGCGCCGGCTGCGGACGAGCCCCTCGTCGCGCAGCTCGACCAGGATCGCCTCGAGGAACTTTCGCGGGATGTCACCCTGCTCGGCGAGGGTCGCGGTCTGGGTCCAGACATTCTCGGACAGCCGGTCGGCCAGCAGCATCGCCGCTCGCACCGCATACTTGGCCTTGCTCGACATCATCCGCGCGTTGCCCGCCCCATTAGTCGCGCCGGCGCCTGTTTGCCTGAATGAAACCGCCGTCAGGCCCACCCATATGCCAGTGCCGCGCGGTTTCCCAGCGCACGGGCCGCCATCACCCGACCGACCGTGCATGGTGGCTGCCATACCGATTCCGGTTCGCGAGGCGCGAATGGCCCAGCTTTCAGACGATTGCTTCGCGTTCGGCGGCAAGCTCCTGACCATCGACGCCGCCCTCAGCATGATCGCCCGGGACGTCGGCTGCATCGAGGGCGTGGAGCAGGCCGCGCTGGAAGCGGCCGACGGCCGGGTGCTGGCCGAGGATATCGTGGCGGGCGTCGACCTGCCGCCATTCGCCAACTCGGCGGTCGACGGCTACGCCGTGCGCCTTGCCGACCTGCGGGACGGGGCGACCCTGCCCGTGGTCGGACGCCTGGCCGCCGGCGTGCCAGCCGAGGCGGCGCTCGACCCGGCCACCGCGCGGCGCATCTTCACCGGGGCGGCGCTGCCGGCCGGCGCGGACACCGTGTTCATGCAGGAGGACGTGCGCCTCGACGCCGCCGGGCGGGTCCGTTTCCCCGAGGGCCTGCGTCTGGGCGCCAATACCCGACGGCGTGGGGAGGACATCGCCAGCGGCGCCGTGGCCCTGCCGCGCGGGCGGCGGCTGCGGCCGCAGGATCTCGCGCTGGCGGCAGCCCTCGGGCTGCGCCATCTGCCGGTGCGCCGGAAGGTGCGCGCGGCGCTGTTCTCGACCGGCGACGAGCTGGTGGAGCCGGGCCGGCCGGCCGGCCCGGCGCGGCGATACGACTGCAACCGCGCCTTGCTCGCCGCCCTGCTGGGCCGCGCAGGGGCGGACGTCACCGATCTGGGCATCCTGCCCGACCGGGCGGGGCCGGTCGCGGACTCGCTGGCCGCTTGCGCTCGGGACCATGACCTGATCCTCACCTCGGGCGGTGTGTCGACCGGCGAGGAAGATCACGTGCGCGCCGCCGTGGACGCGGTCGGGCGGCTGGTGTTCTGGCGGCTGGCCATCAAGCCGGGGCGGCCGGTGGCGATGGGCAGCGTTGCCGGCGTGCCGTTCGTGGGCCTGCCCGGCAACCCCGTCGCCGCCTTCGTGACCTTCGCCCGCCTCGTCCGCCCGCTGCTGGCCGTGCTGGCCGGGGGTGTTCACGCGCCGATCGCGTTGCGCGTGCAGTCAGCGTTCGACTACCGCAAGAAAGCGGGGCGCCGCGAATACGTGCGCGTGCGGCTGCTGCCCGGGCCCGATGGCATCGCGCGGGCGCACAAGCATCCCGTGGAGGGTGCCGGCATCCTGACCTCGCTCACCGAAACCGACGGGCTGGCGGAGCTTGCCGAGGACGTGACCGAAGTGGCGCCGGGCGACGGCGTGGGATACCTGCCGTACGAGACGCTGGCGTGACGCCTCACAGCGTCGGATAGGCGTATGCGAGGCGCTCCGCCTCGTCCAGATCCTCTTGCGTGTTGACGTTGAAAAACGGGTCCACCGGCTGCGTCGGCCATTCGACCGCCACGCCGGGATAGCGTGCGGTGAACGCGTCTATCTTGCGAATGCCCTCGTCCGCGACCGCACGGCGCAGATCGGTCCGCGTCGACACCGGCCACAGCGCCACCACCGGATGCGTCCGTCCGCCGGACGCGGCATACGCGATCGCGGCAGCGGCGCGCCGCCGCTCGGCCTGCAACCGGGCCACCAGATCGCGGGGCAGGAACGGCGCATCGGCCGGGACCGTCACCACCCACTCCAGCGCCGGCGCCGCGGCGGCGGTCCAGTCCAGCACCGCCAGCACACCGGCCAAAGGTCCAGGATGACCGGGCAGACTGTCGGGAACCACCGTCAGGCCAAAGCTGTCGAACCGCGCCGGGTCTTCGTTGGCGTTCAGCACCAGCCTGGCGACCTGCGGTGCCATCCGCTCGATCAGCCGCCCCAGCACGGTGCCGCCCCCGACCCGGCGCAGCCCCTTGTCGCCGCCGCCCAGCCGGCGCGCCAATCCCCCCGCCAGGATCGCGCCCAACGTCGCATCGTCATTCATTGTCCGCCGCCTTGCGACGGTGCCGGGCGGCTTCGTCCGCGACCGAACTCCGGACTGGTATCGAACACGATGCGCTCCGCTCCCGACAGTGCAATGAACCGCTTACCGCGCGCGCGACCGATCAAGGTCAATCCGGCGTTGCGCGCCAACTCCACGCCCCATCCAGTGAAGCCTGAGCGCGAAACCAGGATGGGGATGCCCATGCGCACCGTCTTAATCACCATCTCCGAAGTCAGCCGGCCGGTGGTGTAGAAAATCTTGTCGCGCGCCCGTGATGCCGTTCCGGTGCATGTGGCCGGCGATCTTGTCGACCGCGTTGTGCCGGCCGACATCCTCCATGTAGACCAGTGGCTCGTCGTGGCGGCACAGCACCGCGCCGTGGATGGCACCGGCCGTCAGATACAGCGACGGCATGGTGTTGATGGCGTGCGTCAGGCTGTACAGCCACGATGTGCGGAGCTCGGCCTCGGGCAGGCGCACGCCCTCGATCACGTCCATCAGGTCGCCGAATGCGGTGCCCTGCGCGCAGCCGGAGGTCTGCGTCTTTTTCTTGAGTTTCTCCTCGAAGTTGGTTCGCCGCTCGGTGCGCACGACCACGACCGCGAGTTCCTCGTCATGGTCGATGCCGGTTATCACGTCGTCCGGCCGCAGCATTCCCTGGTTCAGAAAGTAACCGACCGCGAGATCCTGCGGATAGTCGCCGATCGTCATGGCGGTGACGATTTCCTGGCCGTTCAGGAACAGCGTCAGCGACCGTTCCACCGGCACGCGCGTCTCGACGGCGGCGCCGGTGTGGTCGGTCCCCTCCAGGCGCACCGTCAGCCGGGGATCGTCGGGATTCGGCCGCACGCGGATGCGGTCGAGCAGAACAAGGTCGCCTTGCATCATGTCGTCTTGCATCATCGTCAGAAATGGCCCCGGACAGGTCGGCCGCAAACCCCTTCGCTCGCAACGCCGCGCGCGCCTCCGGTTCGCCCAGGAGAGCGATGAAGCGCCGCACCGCCGGCTGTTCCAGCCGCGCCGTGGGAACCATGAAATCGTATTGCTCGGCCTGCAACGGCAGAAAGCCCAGACCGTACAGGCGCGCGACGGTCTCGATCGCCACTCCCCAATCCGCCCGGCCCTGCGCCACCGCGGCCGCCACCGCGTTGTGCGACTTGGTTTGCGCCGTGTAGCCGGGCGGCCTGGCGCCGCCGAGCAGCCGGTCGATCAGGACGCGCGTGCCGCTGCCGGCGTTGCGGTTGACCATCAGAGCGCCGCGATCCGCCAGCGCCGAGCGCACCGCGTCGTCGGCCGAGCGGCAGGCCATGAATCGCGCATCGTCCGGACGGAACAGCACGCCTTGCAGGCGTCCGTACCCGGAGACCAAGGTCAGGCCCTCGGTAAGATACGGCGTGTTGTACTCGCCGCTGGCCGGGTCCATCAGATGCACGCCCGCGATGTCGCACTCGCCGCGCCTGGCCGCCGCAAGGCCGCCCAGACTGCCGACCGCGAGCGCCTTGACGGAAAAACCCTCCGCCTCCAGCAGCCCAATGAGCAGATCGAGCCCGACGCACTGGCTGCCGATCACCACCAGATCCGCGAGCCGCAGTCCCGCGCCGATCAGCTGCACGTCCACCTGCGTGCCCGCCGCCACCGCCTCGGTTGGCGCGGGCACCGCGAAGAAGCCGTCGGCCTGCGCGAAGCTGGTGACGGCGCCGGAGCCTTTCGCCGTCGGGTAGGCGGCCAGGCCGCCGCCGGGCGTGCGTACCAGCGAGGCCAGCACGTACTCGGTCCGGCCGCGCTCTGAGCCGACGCGCATGGGCAGCGTGGCCGGCACGACCTCGCGGCGCGCCGGCGGCAGGCCGGCGAACGCGCGAATCACCGGGGCGACGAACTCGTGAAAGGTCATGATCGCCGAGGTCGGAAAACCGGGCAGCACCGCCACCGGCTTGCCGCCGCTCACCGCCAGGCACAGCGGCTTGCCGGGCTTGAGCGCCACGCCATGCACCACGACCCCAGGATCGCCGAGCCGGGCGACCGCCTGATAGGCCAGGTCGCCCGCGCCCTTTGACGTGCCGCCGGACAGCAGCACCGCATCGGCCAGCCCCAGCGCCCGATCCAGTGCCGCCGCCAGCGCGTCGATGTCGTCGCGGACGATGCCCAGCATCAGCGGCTCGCCGCCCTGCTCCTCCACCGAGGCGGCGAGGACCGCGGCGTTGCTGTCGAACACCTGTCCGGCGCGGATCGGCTCGCCCGGCGCCACCAGTTCGTCGCCGGTCGAGAGGATTGCCACGAGCGGCCGCCGCCAGACCGGCACGCTCGCCAGCCCCACCGCGGCCAGCATCCCGATCTCGCGCGCTGTCAGCAGATGTCCCCGCCGCAGCACGATTTCGCCGCGCGCGATGTCCGAGCCGGCCGCCGCGATGAACTGGCCGGCCACCGCCGCACGGCGAACCTCCAGGGCAAGCTCGCCCGGCGTGTCGATGAACTCGGTGTGCTCGACCATCACCACGGCATCGGCGCCGCGCGGGATCATGCCGCCGGTGGCGATCAGGGTCGCATCTCCCGGCCCCACTTCGGCGTCGGGCCGCACGCCGGGCGTCAGTATCTCCGGGTTCAGGCGCAGCACGCGGGGCGCGTCATCCGACACATTTGCGGTGTCCTGGGCACGCAGCGCGAACCCGTCCACGCTGGCCCGGTCGAACCCCGGCACGTCCACCTCCGCGCGTACATCGCGCGCCAGCACCCGCGCGCGAACCTGGGCGAGCGGCAACACCTCGTCGCCCAGCGGCTCGAGCCGGAGATGCGCCCGGAACCGCGCCTCCGCCTCATCGCGGCTGACCACCTCCAGGAATTGCTCCTGGCGCGCCACGCGCCGCAACGCCGCCAAGGAGGGAAGAATGGTCATGCGCCAGTGCCTTCGGGGGCATCGTCATAGAGGTGAACGCACACGGCACTTCCCGGTGCCTGGCCTTCGCTCATCTCCGGCACGATCACGAACCCGTCCGCTCGCGCCACGCTCGCCAGGCCGCCGGCCTCGGCCGAGCCCAGCGGCATCGCGCGCCCATCGGCGATGCTCACCCGCACCAGATCGGTGGCGCCCAGCACGGAGACGATCTTGCGGCCGAGCGCGGCCTGGGTCACCGGATAGCCCATGCCCGCGCGCAGCCCGGCCAACCGGCGGACCGCCCGGGCGGCCAGCAGGTCATAGGCGGCGAAGCAGTCCAGCGGCGCGCCCGGCAGCAGCAGCACCGGCAGGCCGGCGAGGTTGCCGAACCCCGCCGAGCCGCCGGGACGCATCGCGACGCCGTGAAACGCCAGCGCGCCGCCGGCCTCGGCCAATGCGGCCGCCGCGTCGTCGTCGGGGCCCGCACCGCTGCGCCCGGCCAGCAGCAGCAAATCGGCGTCGGCAGCCGCCTGCCGCATCGTGCCGGGGGCGTGGGACACGGCGATGCCGCCGTCGCGCGCGATCAAGACGCGCAGCATCGGCGTCAGCGCATCGTGTTCCCTGCCCTTCGGTCCCGGCACAAACACATGCACCCGCGGCCGGCGTGTCACCGCGATCCGGACCGTGCCAAACGCGGCCAGCAAGGCCAAATCCTGCGGACGCAACCGGCGGCCGGCGACCAGGACCGTGGCACCTGCCGCCAGTTCGCTCCCGCGCCGCTCCACCCCGCCGCCCGGCGCCACGGGCGCGAAGGCCTCCAGCATCCCCCCGCCGCGCCGCACCGCCTCCAGCGCCAGCACGGCATCCGCATCGGGCGGCAACGCGGTTCCCGAACTCACCGGAACCGCCGCCAGCAGCACGGGGGAATAGTCGCCGGCGCCTTCGGTCGCGGCGGCGCGAACCGCGTAGCCGTCGACCGCCGCCCGATCAGCGTCCGGCCGGTCGGCCGGGCAGACGAACGGCATGTGCAGCACTCGGCCGGCGGCCTCGTCCAGGGCGACCATCTCGGCCCCGAGCGGGCGCACGCGCTCGTCAATGCGCGCCCGCGCCGCCGCCAGCGGGATGCAGTCGTCAGACGGCGGCGGCATGGGCGCGCACGTGCGCGGCGATCGCCGCCACATCGTCCAGGTGCAGCACCGGCACCGTGGCGCCCGCGACCGGGCCGTCCGACGCGATGGCGCGGATGCTCGGATCCTCAGCGTGCAGCAGCGGCTTGCCAAGGCTGAGGCGATGGATTTCCAGCTTCGGATGCGCCTCGCGCTTGAACCCCTCGACCAGCACGATATCCACCGCCGCGAGCCGGCCCAGCAACGCCGCCAGGCTCGGCTCGGCCTCGTCGCGCAACTCGTGCATCAGCGCCCAGCGCCGCGCGGAGGCGACCAGCACCTCTGTGGCCCCGGCCTGGCGATGCTCCCAGGAAGTCCTTGCCGGGCTGGTCGACGTCGAAGCCGTGATGCGCGTGCTTGATGGTGGACACGCGCAGACCCTGCCCGACCAGCACCGGGATCAGCTTGCGCAGCAGTGTGGTTTTTCCGGCACCGCTCCAACCGGCCAGGCCGATGATGCGCATGATGTCCTTGTGATGAAGCTCTTGTCAGCCGCCGGCACGCGCGGTGGCGTTCGCCCCATTGCGGTGATATGAAGTATGCCAACGCGGCACTCGCCACTGTCAAGTCGCCCGCGTGGTTGGAGACGATGAAGAACGACACATCCGAAGCCGGCATCCGCCGCATCCAGCATCCCGGAGCAGGTCGGCGACGCGCCAAATCGACGCCCAAGGGTCGCGATGTCAGCCCACAAGCCAAGCACGAGATCGAGGCGCTGTTGGGCGGGCGTCCACGCGATCGCGATTTGCTGATCGAATATCTGCATCTGATACAGGACACTTATGGCCAGATCGGCGCCCCGCATCTGGCGGCGCTGGCCGACGAGATGAAGCTGGCCTACGCCGAAGTGTTTGAGGTCGCCACGTTCTACGCGCATTTCGACATCGTGAAGGAAGGCGAGCCGGCCTTGGCGCGGACCGTGATCCGGGTATGCGACAGCCTGACCTGCGCGATGTTCGGCGCCGAGCAGTTGCAGGCCCGCTTGCAGGCGATGCGCGCGCAGGGCGACCTGGGGGCGGACGTTCGCGTGGTGCGCGCACCATGCGTCGGATTGTGCGACCAGGCGCCGGTGGTGGAAATCGGCCACCACTTCGTCCATCGCGCCACGCCGGAGGTGGTGCGCGACGCCGTCGCGCGTGGCGACACCCACCCGCATTTGCCGGACAACACGATCGACTACGAGACATACGTGGCCGGCGGCGGCTACACGCTGCTGGAGCGTGTGCGCAGCGGCGCCCTGGACGCGGAGACGGTGCTCTCGGTGCTCGACGACACAGGACTGCGCGGACTGGGCGGCGCGGGCTTTCCGACGGGACGCAAGTGGCGCTCGGTGCTCGGCGAGAAGGGGCCCCGCCTGATGGCGGTCAATGGCGACGAGGGCGAGCCGGGCACGTTCAAGGACCGCCATTACCTCAATGTCGACCCACACCGGTTCCTGGAGGGAATGCTGATCGGCGCCGAGATCGTCGATGCTACCGACATCTATATCTACATTCGCGACGAGTACCCGCTGGCGCGCATGATTCTCGAACGCGAGCTTCCCAAGCTCCCGCCGACGGGCCGCCGCCTGCACCTGCGGCGCGGCGCCGGCGCGTATATCTGCGGCGAGGAATCGTCGATGCTGGAGAGCATCGAGGGCAAGCGCGGGCTGCCGCGGCACAAGCCGCCGTTCCCGTACCAGGTCGGCCTGTTCGGTCGGCCCACGCTCATCAACAACGTCGAGACGCTGTACTGGATACGCGACCTGCTGGAACGCGGTGCGGCGTGGTGGACCAGCTTCGGGCGGCACGACCGGAAGGGCCTGCGCACCTTTTCGGTGTCCGGCCGGGTGCGCGAACCTGGCGTAAAGCTGGCGCCGGCGGGGATCACCGTGCGCGAGCTGATCGATGAGCATTGCGGCGGCATGATGGAGGGGCACACGCTCGCCGCCTACCTGCCCGGCGGCGCCTCGGGCGGCATCCTGCCCGCCTCGATGGATGACATACCGCTGGATTTCGGCACGCTGGAGAAGCATGGCTGCTTTATCGGCTCGGCGGCGGTGATCGTGCTGTCCGACCGCGACGACGTGCGCGCCGCCGCGATCAACCTCATGGCGTTCTTCGAGGACGAGAGCTGCGGCCAGTGCACGCCCTGCCGCGCCGGCACGCAGAAGGCGCGGATGCTGATGCAGCGGCCGATCTGGGATCAGGCGCTGCTGGGCGAGCTGAGCCAGGCGATGCGCGATGCCTCGATCTGCGGGCTGGGGCAGGCCGCGGCCAATCCGCTGGATAGCCTCATGCGTTACTTTCCGGACGCCTTGCTGACGAAGGACGCCGCCGAATGAGCACGATGTTCGAGCTGAACGGGCAGCAGGTCGAGGCGCATCCGGGCGAGACGATCTGGCAGGTAGCCAAGCGCCTCGGCACCGAGATTCCGCACCTGTGCTATTCGGAAAAGCCCGGCTACCGGGCGGACGGCAACTGCCGCGCCTGCATGGTCGAGATTGAGGGCGAGCGCGTGCTCGCCGCCTCGTGCATGAGGCTGCCGGCCAGTGGGATGCGCGTCCACAGCGCCAGCAAGCGCGCCGCCAGCGCACAGCGCATGGTCATGGAACTGCTGGTGGCCGACCAGCCGGCGCGTGCGACCTCGCATGATCCCACCTCGAAGTTCTGGGAGTGGGCGGACCGCACCGACGTGACCGAAAGCCGCTTCCCGGCGAGCGAGCGGTGGGCCGCCGACCCCAGTCATCCGGCGATGCGCGTCAACCTCGATGCCTGCATCCAGTGCAATCTGTGCGTGCGCGCCTGCCGCGAGGTGCAGGTCAACGACGTGATCGGCATGGCCTACCGCAACGCGGCGGCAAAGGTCGTGTTCGACTTCGACGACCCGATGGGCGAGTCGACATGCGTGGCCTGCGGCGAGTGCGTGCAGGCCTGCCCCACCGGCGCGCTGATGCCCGCGGCGTACCTGAACGATGAGCAGCAACGCACCGTCTGGCCGGATCGCGTGGTCTCCAGCCTGTGCCCGTATTGTGGCGTCGGCTGTCAGGTCGACTACGCGGTGAAGGACGAGCGCATCGTCTATGCCGAGGGCCGCGACGGGCCGGCCAACCACGAACGGCTGTGCGTCAAGGGCCGGTTCGGCTTCGACTACATCCACCACCCGCACCGCCTGACCAAGCCGCTGGTGCGCCTGGACAACATGCCCAAGCATGCCGACGACCAGGTGGACCCCGCGAACCCGTGGACGCATTTCCGCGAAGCAAGCTGGGAGGAGGCGCTGGCCCGCGCCGCCGGCGGCCTGCGCGCCATCCGCGACGCGCACGGGGCGAAAGGCCTGGCCGGCTTCGGCTCCGCGAAAGGGTCCAACGAGGAGGCGTACCTGTTCCAGAAGCTGGTGCGCACCGGCTTCGGCTCGAACAACGTCGATCACTGCACGCGGCTGTGCCACGCATCCTCCGTGGCGGCGCTGATGGAGGGGCTGAACTCGGGCGCGGTGACGGCGCCGTTCTCGGCGGCGCTGGACGCCGAGGTGATTCTGGTGATCGGCGCCAATCCCACCGTGAACCACCCGGTCGCCGCCACCTTCATCAAGCAGGCGGCGAAGAACGGCGCCAAGCTGGTGGTGATCGACCCGCGCCGGCAGGCGCTCTCGCGCCACGCGCTGCACCACCTCGCCTTCAAGCCGGGCAGCGACGTGGCACTGCTGAACGCGATGATCCACACCATCATCGAGGAAGGCCTGACCGACCAGCAGTATATCGCCGGCTACACCGAGGGTTTCGACGAGCTGCGCGAACGGATCAAGGATTTCTCTCCCGAGGCGATGGCGCCAGTCTGCGGCGTCCCCGCGCCGATGCTGCGCGAGGTGGCGCGCATGTACGCCCGCGCGCAGCGGTCGATCATCTTCTGGGGCATGGGCATCAGCCAGCATGTGCATGGCACCGACAACGCGCGCTGCCTGATCGCGCTGGCGCTGATAACCGGCCAGATCGGCCGGCCCGGCACCGGCCTGCATCCGCTGCGTGGCCAGAACAACGTGCAGGGCGCCTCCGATGCCGGGCTGATCCCGATGGTATTCCCCGATTACCAATCGGTCAGCGACCCCGGCGTGCATCGGATGTTCGAGCAGGCGTGGGGCACCTCGCTCGATCCGAAGCCGGGTCTGACGGTGGTGGAGATCATCGAGGCGATCCATGCCGGGGAAATCCGCGGCATGTATATCGAGGGCGAGAACCCGGCGATGTCCGACCCGGATCTCAACCACGCGCGCGAGGCGCTGGCCAAGCTGGAACATCTGGTCGTGCAGGATTTGTTCCTGACCGAGACCGCGTTTCATGCCGACGTGGTGTTGCCGGCCTCGGCGTTCGCAGAGAAGACCGGCACCTTCACCAACACCGACCGCCGCGTGCAGATGGCGCGCCCGGTGATCGCACCCCCGGGCGACGCGCGCGCCGACTGGTGGATCATCCAGGAGCTCGCGCGCGGCCTGGGCCTGGATTGGTCCTATGCCGGGCCGCACGAGGTGTTCGCCGAAATGGCCGGGGTGATGCCGTCGCTGGCCAACATCACCTGGGAGCGGCTGGAGCGCGAGGGCGCCGTGACGTATCCCGTCGATGGCCCCGACGTGCCCGGCAACGAGATCATCTTCGCCACGGGCTTTCCCACCGCCAGCCATCGCGGCCGCATCGTGCCGGCGAACGTGTTGCCGCCGGACGAGCTGCCCGACACCGAATTCCCGATGGTGCTTTCCACCGGGCGCGTGCTGGAGCATTGGCACACCGGATCGATGACGCGCCGCGCCGGGGTGCTGGACGCGATCGAGCCGGAGGCGATCGCCTTCATGTCGCCGCGCGATCTATGGGACATGCAGCTCTCGCCGGGCGACTTCATCCGGCTGGAGACGCGCCGCGGCACCATCGAACTGAAGGTACGGTCGGATCGCGACGTGCCGCAAGGGATGGTGTTCATGCCGTTCTGCTACGTCGAGGCGGCGGCAAACTTGCTGACCAACCCTGCCTATGATCCGTTCGCGAAAATCCCGGAGTTCAAGTTCTGTGCCGCCCGCGTCGCCCGCGCGACGGCGCTCGCCGAGGCCGCCGAATAAAGAAATGCCGCCGCGGCATCCCGCGGCGGCATCTCGCCTCGAGGCTACAGACTACGAAGCCGGCGGGCTGAACACGTCCACCTTGTTGCTCTGGTTGCGATACACATAGATATTATGCGTCTTGGTGTCGACGGCCAGCGTGTGCACGTTCTTCTCGGACGGAATAGTATCGACGATCGCGTTCGTATCGAGATCGACCACCTCCACCACGCCCGCCTTGTCGCCGACATAGGCGCGCCGCTTGGGCACGTCGATCGCGACCTCGTCCACGGAACCTTGCAAGGGAATCGAGGCGACCTGCGTCCCGTCGCTGGCGTTCAGAACCAGCATCTTTTTGTCCGTGGTGCCCATGAACAGGTGCTTGGTCTTCGGATCGTAGACCATCGGCTTGGTATCGCCCTTCACGTCAGGCTTCCACACCGACTCCACCTTGTCCGTCTTGGGGTCAATGACGTCGACCACGTTGTCGTCCGGCTGGAAGATGCGTCCCACTGCCAGCGTGCCCACGTCCGGCCCGTCCTTGGCCTTCTCCGGCTGCAATCCGAAATGCGCGACCTGCGCGAACGGCGGCGCCGCCTTGACCACGGTCACGTCGTTGCTGTCGTCGGCGGCGACATAGATGCGGCCGGTCTTCGCGTCGTAGATCATGCCGTCCGGCGTTTTGCCCTGCACGGTGAACGACCCGACCGGCTTCATGGTGCGCTTGTTCACCACCGTCACCTTGGTGCTGCTGGCGTCATCGAGGAACGCGTATTTCGGCGTCAGCGTCACCAGATTGCCGCTGTCGATCCCGGGTATGACCCCCTTCACCGTGTTGGTCTTGGCGTCGATCACGACGTCCTCGTGATCGGGGGACTGCGCGATCCAGATGGTGCTGGTATCCGGATCGAACACGACGTAGTCGCCGTGGCCGCCCTTGCTGCCCGGCAGGTCGATGGTCTTGACCAGCTTGTAGCCGCTGTCGGCCGCCAGTGCGGGCAGTGCGGCGAATGCCGCGAAGGCGACCAGCGATACGGTCGGCAGGAGATGGTTGCGCATGGATGATTCCTCTGTTGCGTTTCTTGTGCAGGCGACAAATACGCCGCGCACCTTCATTGGCGCGCGGCGGGTAGCAAGCTACTCCGCGGCCTGGTGCAACAACGGCTCGGCCGAACGCAGGTTGGCGCGCAGCGGACGCAGCACGAACAGCGCCAGCGCGACCACCACGAAGTTGGCGATGGCAGTGACCACGAACACCGCGTGCCAGCTTCCGGTCGCGGTCTTGAGCACGTTTGCGAGCGGAACAAGGAACGCCGAGGCGCCCTTCGCGGTGTAGAGCAGGCTGAGGTTGACGGTCGCGTATTTCGGACCGAACGAGTCCGTGCAGGTGGACGGAAACAAGCTGAAGATCTCGCCCCAGGTGAAGAAGATCAAGGCAGCGAACAGCACGAACAGCCACGGGCTGGCGCCCAGGCCGCCGAGCAGCCAGTAGGCGACTCCACCTATGCTGAAGGCGATCGCCATGGTGTACTCGCGCCCGATCCGGTCCGAGACCCAGCCGAAGAACGGGCGCGCCGTGCCGTTTGCAACGCCGTCGATGATGCCCGCCAGGGAAAGTGTCGAGGCTCCGAGGAAGATGACGACGTCCGCGACGTGATAGCTTCTGGCGATCAGCGCGATCTGCGCCACCGCCATCAGCCCGCTGGCCGAGACCAGGATGAACATGATATAGAGCAGCCAGAACACCGGCGTGCTCAACATCTGCTGCGGTGTGTAGCTGCGCGTGGTCTGGAGAATGTTGGTCGGCGAGGGCGCGGGAATCTCTCCCAGCAACGGAGCCTTCAGCAGCCACGCCACAAGAAAGACGATGATACCCTGGCCCAATCCGAACCAGAGAAAGGTGAGCTCGTAGCCGTGCGAGGCGATCAACGCCCGGATCGGGATCACGGTCAGCGCCGCGCCGACGCCGTAGCCGCCGGCGGTCAGTCCCACGGCGAGACCGCGATGGTCCGGGAACCATTTCACCGCGTTGCCGATAAGGGTCGCATAAATCGCCCCGGCGCCGACGCCGGATACAGCACCGCCGAAATAGAGCATCGAGAGCGAGCCGGCATACGAGTCGATCACCCAGCCGAGCGCCACAAGGATGCCGCCGGCGGCGACAACCAGTTTCGGCCCGACAGTATCGGCGATCCAGCCGTCGATCGGCGTAAGCCACGTCTCGAGCGCGATGAAGATGCTGAACGCCACCTGGATCTCGGCAACGCTCCAGTGCTGGGCCTTATGCGCGTCGGCCATCGGGTGGACGAAATATGTCCATCCGTACTGATAGTTCGAGATCAGCACCATACAGATGATGCCAAAGATCAGTTGATGCCAGCGGTGGGCGCTGGGCTGCCCCCGTGCCATTGAGCCACTGACGGATGACGCACTCGTGGACATTTGTTTCTTCCCTGCGTTGTGAAAAACCGGACGCTGAAGCGCCTCTTCTGGTGGGTGTTCGGTCAGATCACGATCGCATTGCCTTCACCATCGTGCTCCCCAGCGCCGCTGGGCTTTCGGCGACATGGATGCCGGCTTCGCGCATGGCGGCGAACTTGGCCGCGGCGGTGTCGCGGCCGCCGCTGATGACCGCCCCGGCATGGCCCATCCGCCGCCCGGGCGGCGCCGTCGCCCCGGCGATGAACCCCACCACCGGCTTGCCGCCCCCATGCCTGTCGCCGCGGTTCTCGCGCGCCAGGAACTCGGCCGCCAGGATCTCGCTCTCGCCGCCGATCTCGCCGATCATGATGATCGCCTCGGTGCGCGGATCGGCCAGGAACAGCGCCAGCACCTCGACGAAGTCCATGCCCTTCACCGGGTCGCCGCCGATGCCCACACAGGTGCTCTGCCCCAGCCCCGCCGCCGTGGTCTGCGCCACCGCCTCGTAGGTCAGCGTGCCCGACCGCGACACGATCCCCACCCGCCCCGGCCGATGGATGTGCCCCGGCATGATGCCGATCTTGCACGCATCCGGCGTAATCACCCCCGGGCAGTTCGGGCCGATCAGCCGCGACCCCGAGCCCTCCAGCGCGCGCCGCGCGCGCACCATGTCCAGCACCGGAATGCCCTCGGTGATGCACACGATCAGCGCCACCCCGGCATCCGCCGCCTCCAGGATCGCGTCCGCCGCGAACGGCGGCGGCACGTAGATCGCACTCGCGCTCGCCCCGGTCCGCGCCACCGCCTCGGCCATCGTGTCGAACACCGGCAGGTCCAGATGCGTCGTCCCGCCCTTGCCCGGCGTCACCCCGCCCACCACCTTCGTGCCGTAGGCGATCGCCTGCTCGGAGTGGAACGTCCCCTGCGCGCCGGTGAAGCCCTGCGTCAGCACCCGCGTGTCCGCATCCACCAGGATCGCCATCAGCGCGTCTCCGCCGCGGCAGCGTCCTGCGTCGCGCGCACCACCTTCTCGGCCGCGTCCGCCAGATTGTCCGCCGCGATGATCGGCAGCCCCGAGCGGGCCAGGATGTCCTTGCCCAGCGCCACGTTGGTGCCCTCCAGCCGCACCACCAGCGGGACCGTCAGGCTCACCTCGCGCGCCGCCGCCACCACCCCCTCGGCGATCACGTCGCAACGCATGATGCCGCCGAAGATGTTCACCAGGATGGCTTCCACGTTGGCGTCCGACAGGATGATCTTGAACGCCGCCGTCACCCGCTCGCGCGTCGCCCCTCCGCCCACGTCCAGGAAGTTGGCCGGGCTGCCGCCATACAGCTTGATGATGTCCATCGTCGCCATCGCCAGCCCGGCGCCGTTGACCATGCAGCCGATGGTGCCGTCCAGCGCCACGTAGCTCAGGCTGTGCCGCGCCGCTTCCAGCTCCTTGGGGTCTTCCTCCGCCTCGTCGCGCAACGCCTCCAGCTCGGGATGGCGGAACAGCGCGTTGTCGTCGAAGCTCATCTTGGCATCCAGCGCCACCACCCCGCCCGCCCCCGTCACCACCAGCGGGTTGATCTCGATCACCGCGCAATCCAGCGCCATGAACGCCGCATACATCGCCGCGACGAAGCCGCCGAACGACGCCGCCTGCTTGCCCGACAGGCCCAGCCCGGAGGCCAGGCGGCGGGCGTGGAAGCCGGAGATGCCGGTGGCCGGGTCGATCGCCACGCGCAGGATGCGCTCGGGGTGGCGCTCGGCCACCTCCTCGATCTCCATGCCGCCCTCGGTGGACGCCATCACCAGCACCCGGCCGCTGGCCCGGTCGATCAGCAGCGACAGATACAATTCGCGCGCGATGTCGCAGCCGGCCTCGACATACACCCGATGCACCCGCCGCCCCGCCGGGCCGGTCTGCCGGGTCACCAGCGTGTGCCCGATCATCGCCTCGGCCGCCGCCCGCGCCTCCGCCGCCGAACGCGCCAGGCGCACCCCGCCGCCCCCCGACGCGTCGCCCACGAAACGGCCCGCGCCACGACCGCCCGCGTGGATCTGGCTCTTCACCACATACACCGGGCCAGGAAGACGGGAGACCAGGGATGCCGCCTCGTCCGGCGTCCAGGCAACGCCGCCCTCGGGCACGGAGACACCGTACGGCCGCAGCAACTCCTTGGCTTGCGAACTCGTGGATATTCACGCGATCAACCCCGCGCCACGAGCCCAGCGGTATTTGGCGCCGAGCACCACCACCGGGATCTCGGTTGAATACGGATACGCCGGGATGCCGTGGTCGAACAGATATTCCGACGCCTGCTCCACCTCCACGTCGCCGGCCAGCGAGGCGACGATCGGCTTCTCGACCCCTCTCGCGCGCATCTCGTCGACCACTTCGACCAGCTTGTGTGCAAAGACCATCGGCGGCGTGACGATCGTGTGCCAGTAGCCGAGGATCAGCGCGTGGATGCGCTCGTCCTGCAGCCCGAGCCGCACCGTGTTCTGGTAGGTGACGGGAGGCTCGCCGCCGGTGATGTCCACCGGATTGCCGGCGGCACCGAACGGCGGGATGAACTTGCGGAACGCCGCGTCCAGATCTGGCGGCATCGCCATCAGCGACAACCCATTGTCGACGCAAGCATCGGACAACAGCACGCCGGAGCCGCCGGCCCCGGTGATGATGACCACGTTCTCGCCCTTCGGCGTCGGCAGCTTCGGCAAGGCTCGCGCGAACTCCAGCATGTCGCGCAGGCTGCGGGCGCGGATGACACCGACCTGCTTCAGCACGTCCTCGTAGATCTTGTCGTTGCCGGCCAGCGCCCCGGTATGCGAACTGGCCGCCTTCGCGCCGGCCGCGGTGCGGCCGGCCTTGAGCACGATCACCGGCTTTCTTTTGGTGACACGCCGCGCGATCTCTGCGAAGGCGCGGCCGTCCTTCAGATCCTCGCAGTGCTGGGCGATGATGTGCGTCTCGTCGTCCTGCTCGAAGAAGGTCAGCAGATCGTCCTCGTCGATATCGGCCTTGTTGCCGACGCCCACGATGGCAGAGACGCCCATCTTGGCCGAGCGGCTGAAGCCGATGATCGCCATGCCGATGCCGCCCGACTGCGACGACAGCGCGGCGTGGCCGCGCACGTCATACGGCGTGCAGAATGTCGCGCACAAACTCTCCGGCAGGTAGTAGAAGCCATAAATGTTCGGCCCCAGCAGCCGGATGTTGTATTTGCGGCCGATCGCCTGGATTTCGCGCTGGCCTTCCTCGTTGCCGGTTTCGGCAAAGCCGGACGGGATCAGCACCGCGCCCGGGATGCCTTTTTCGCCGCACTCCGTCAGCGCGCTGGCCACGAACTTTGCCGGAATGGCGAAAACGGCGACATCGATCGTCTCGGGCACGTCCTTCACCGACCGATAGACCTTGCGGCCCAGGATCTCGTCGGCCTTGGGATGGATCGGATAAATCTTGCCCCGGTAGCCGCCGTTGATGAGGTTCTTCATCACCGAGTTGCCGATCTTGCCATCTTCGGCCGAGGCACCGATCACCGCCACCGCGCGCGGCCGCATGATGCGGTTCATCGCGGTCAGAATCTCCTCCTGGCTCGGCCGGTAGCGCGGCTGCGCCGGCGCCCAGTCCAGCACGATCCGCACATCGGCAGCGACCGCGCCTTTTTCCGTCGCGAACACCGGGTTGAGGTCTAGCTCGGCGATCTCCGGAAAGTCGCTGACCAGTTGCGACACGCGCACGATCAGTGTGGCGAGCGCCTCGCGATCCACCGGCTTGGAGCCGCGCACGCCCTTCAGCATCTCGGCCGCCTGAATGCCGTCGAGCATCGACAGCGCATCCTCGCGCGTCGCCGGCGCCAGACGGAACGTGATGTCCTTCAACACCTCGACCAGCACCCCGCCGAGGCCGAAGGCGACCAGCTTGCCAAAGCTGCCGTCCGTCACCGCGCCGACGATGACCTCCTGGCCGCCTTGCAGCATCTGCTGCACCTGCACGCCGTCGATCTTCGCATCGGCCTTGTGGCGACGCGCGTTGTCAACGATCGTCTGGTAGCCGCGCGACACCGCATCGGCGTCCTTCAGGCCGACCAGCACGCCGCCGGCCTCGGTCTTGTGCAGGATGTCCGGCGAGACGATTTTCAGCACCACCGGAAAGCCCATGTCGGAGGCAAGCCGCGCGGCCTCCGCCGCCGAGCCGGCCACCGCTTCGCGCGGCACGGCGATGCCATAGGCGTCGCAGACCAGCTTGCCCTCGGGCGCGGTCAGCGCCTCACGGCCTGCGGCGCGCGCGCGGTCCAGGATGTCGCGCACCGCGCGTCTGGCATCGGCGGTGCCTGCCTGCGTGCTGTCGGCCATGTCTTGCATCGTGTTCTTCTCCGCAAACCGTCGTGGGGCCGGGCTATTCCGTGGCTTCCTATTCCGCGGCTTCGCGCCGTGTCTCGCCGAGCGCGCCGGACGCCTCGATCTCGCCAATCCGCTTTGCGTCAAAGCGCAGCACGTCGCGCAGGATTTCGTTGTTGTGCTCCCCCAGCAGCGGCGAGCGCAGCACCTCGCTGGGGCTGTCGGACAGCTTGATCGGGTTGCCCACCGACAGGTACTTGCCGCGCGTCGGGTGATCCACCTCGACCACCGTGCCGGTGGCGCGCAGCGACTGATCCGCCGCGATCTCCTGCATCGACAGGATCGGGCCGCACGGAATGTCGTGCTGGTTCAGGATCTCCATCGCCTCGAACTTGGTCTTGGTCATGGTCCACTGTTCGATGGTGTCGAAGATTTCCTTGAGATGCGGCAACCTCGCGTCCGCCTTCGCGTAGGCGGGGTCGGTGATCCACTCCTCGCGGCCGATGACGCGGCAGATCGCGCCCCAGACCGGCGCTTGCGTGATGAAGTAGATGTAGGCGTTCGGATCGGTCTCCCAGCCCTTGCACTTCAGGATCCAGCCAGGCTGGCCGCCGCCGGACGCGTTGCCGGCGCGCGGCACCGCGGCTCCGAATTCGCCATGCGGGTACTGCGGATACTCCTTCAGCGGGCCGTGCGCCAGACGCTGCTGGTCGCGCAGCTTGACGCGGCACAGATTGAGAACGCCGTCCTGCATCGCGGCCGTCACTTTCTGCCCGCGTCCCGTCTTGGTGCGCTGGTACAGCGCGGTGACGATGCCGAGCGCCAGGTGAAGCCCGGTGCCGCTGTCGCCGATCTGCGCGCCCGTGACCAGCGGCGGCCCGTCATCGAATCCCGTGGTCGAGGCCGAGCCGCCGGCGCATTGCGCGACGTTCTCGTAGACCTTGCAATCCTCGTACGGGCCAGGACCGAAGCCCTTGATCGAGGCCACGATCATGCGCGGGTTCAGTTCCTGGATGCGCTCCCAGGTGAAACCCATGCGGTTCAGCGCGCCGGGAGCGAAGTTCTCCACCAGCACGTCGCATTCGCGGATCAGCGCCTCGATCACCTGCTTGCCCGACGGGTGCTTGCTGTCCACCGTGATCGACCGCTTGTTGTGGTTCAGCATGGTGAAATACAGGCTGTCCACGTCCGGTATGTCGCGCAACTGCCCGCGCGTGATGTCGCCGATCCCCGGCCGCTCGATCTTGATGACATCGGCACCGAACCACGCCAGCAATTGCGTGCAGGTCGGCCCCGATTGCACATGCGTGAAATCGAGGATGCGGACGCCTTCGAGTGCTTTTGCCATGGTTTCCTCCCTGCGCTCCGCTGACCTATTTGTACATCGTCTGGGCCTTGGTGCCCGGCGCGTATTCCGACGGGTCGACCCAGATGTTGACGACCGCCGAGCGGCCGCTGCGCGCGATCGCCTCGCGCGCGCGGCGCAGCGCCGGCGCGATCTCGGTCGGATCGCGCACCTCCTCGCCATAGCCTCCCAGCATTTCGGCAAACCGGCCGAACGGGATGTCGCCCAGCAGATTGCCTACACTGCCGCGCTGCTCGCCATACTTCGTGATCTGGCCGTAGCGGATCTGGTTCATCGCCGAGTTGTTGCCGATCACCGCCAGATATGGCGCGCCGAAACGGTTTGCCGTCTCCATGTCGAACCCGGTCATGCCGAACGACCCGTCGCCGTAGTAGCACAGCACCTCTTTTCCCGGATGCGCGAGCTTGGCGGCCAGCGCGAAGCCGGTGCCGACGCCGAGGCTGCCCAGCGCACCGGGATCCATCCATTGT
The DNA here is from genome assembly GCA_963758455.1 of uncultured Pseudomonadota bacterium. Taxonomy (GTDB): domain Bacteria; phylum Pseudomonadota; class Alphaproteobacteria; order Acetobacterales; family Acetobacteraceae; genus CAVRQM01. The sequence continues at coordinate 605,763 of CAVWVK010000002.1, forward strand.
CCGGGCCGGCGGGGCCGCACCGCCTGCGCGGAAATCGTCACCACGTCGCCGCCGTCGCCGATATAGATCGTGTCGTCGCCGAGGAACTCGTTGATCTCCCAGGCCACGCGATACGGATGGATCGGCGTGCGATCGGATTTGAACAGCGGCATCAGCTTTTCGGTGGCCGCCGCCTCGCGCGCGCGCAGGTCCTTCATCCAGGCCCGACGCTGTTGTTGCGCGCCGCCGTTCAGCCGCCCGCTCGCCGCCTGCTGCACGGCGTGCAGGATCACGCCGGGATCGCCGACCAGGCCCAGCGACACGTCGCGGTTTTTCGCGACGGTGGCATAACTCATGTCGATCTGCACGATCTTCGCGTCGCGGCCCAGCCGCTTGCCGTAGCCCATGCGGAAGTCGAACGGCGTGCCGACAATCACGATGACGTCGGCGCCGTCAAAGCCTTCGCGCCGCGTGCGGTCGAAATGGTGCGGGTCGCCCGGCGGCAGCAGGCCGCGCGCGGCACCATTGAAGTAGGCGGGAATGTCCAGTGCCCGCACCAGGTCGATCGCCGCCGTGTGCCCGCGAGCCGTCCACACCTGACTGCCGACCAGCATGACAGGGCGCTCGGCGGACACCAGCAGGTCGGCCAGCGCCTCGATGTCGGCCGGGTCGCCCAGCGACTTCGTCGAAGCACGATAGTGGCCCGGTTGCGGGATCACGGCTTTTGCCACGTCGATCTCGCGGTCCAGCACGTCGCGCGGGATCTCGAGGTACGCCGGACCGGGTGCCCCGGCAAAGCACTCGCGCGCTGCCATCGCAATCATGTCGGCGATCCGCTCGGTCGAGCGCACGCTGGCGGCGAACTTGGTGATCGGCCGCATCATGTCCACATGCGGCAGGTCCTGCAGCGAACCCATCATGTGCTGCGTCAGCGCGCCCTGGCCGCCGATATGCAGGATCGGGCTTTCGGAGCGGAATGCGGTGGCCACGCCGGTGGCCGCGTTGGTGGTGCCTGGACCGGCCGTGGTGACGACGCAGCCGAGCTTGCCGGTCTGGCGCGCATAGCCGTCGGCGGCGTGCGCCGCCACCTGTTCGTGGCGCACGTCGATGATGCGGATGCCCTCGTCCACGCAGCCGTCATAGATGTCGATGATGTGGCCGCCGCACAGCGTGAAGATCGTATCGACGCCCTCGTTCTTCAGCGCGCGGGCGACCAAGTGGCCGCCGGAAACCACGCTCGCGTCGCGACTCTTGGCCGCCAAGGTGTCCTCGGCGGTCGATCGCCCGCGTGCGGCCGGAGCCGGCTTGGTCGCGGATTCGGTCATTGCTTCCTCCATCATCGGCTCGGCCGCGTCAGGCGTAGTGTTGGCGCGGCTTTTCCTCGGTTTCGTGATCGAACTCGTTCAGCGCGTCGCCGTGCTCCTCGATATGCGCGGCGAGACCCAGCGTGTGCTCGCGCACCAGGCGCGCGACCAGGTCGGCGTCGCGCGCCTCCAGGGCCGCGATGATCCGCATGTGGTCGGTGATCGACCGCTGCGCGCGGTTGGCCTGGCGGATCGTCACCTCGCGCACCGCGCGCATGTGGATGAAGAGATTTTCCGTCAGCTCCGTCATTAGCTCGCACCCGCCCATGCGGATGATCGCCTTGTGGAACGCCATGTTGGCCTGGGAATACTCGTGCAGGTGGTCGGACGGATCCTGGCCGAACTCGGCGAACAGCTCGCGCAACGCGCGCATCTCGGCATCGGAGGCACGCGCGCAGGCCAGCCGTGCCGCAAGGCACTCGATAGCCGCCCAGACGGTAATCATCTCGACGATCTCGCGCTTGGTCTTCCGCACCACGTAGATGCCACGGCGCGGCACGGAGCGGACGAAGCCCTCCTGTTCCAGCACCGTCATCGCCTCGCGGATCGGTGTGCGGCTGACCCCCAGCTCCCTGGAGAGTTGGCGCTCGTCCAGGCGGATCTCGTCGGGGTGGCCATAGATGTCCATCTCGGTGATCGCGTGCTTGATCGCGGCGCACGCTTGCCGCCGCAGGCCGACATTGGCCGTCAGCGGCTCGATCTTGAGCCGGGGAGTCGAACTCGGCCCCGATGATGTCATCGACTCTGGCACGGCCTGGCCCCTCGCGCTGTGTCGCCGAAGCTGCTGTGTCGTCAATACGCAAAATCATGTATACCACACACCAGCCCCCACGCAAGCCGCCTTCGCTGCCGCGTCCCGGGAAAAGCGTGGGGGAAAAGAGTTGAACGGCGCGCCGCGTTGCGGCATCAAGGGGGCGCATCAGTTGACCGCGCGCGGGAGAGAGCAGGCCCGCCTGCCGCCGAAGGCGCAACCGGCCCCCGGAAACGCTCAGGCACCCAGGACCGCGCGCGATCGAGGATCTCTGGAAAGCCGGCCCGCACGCTCGCGCGCCGCACCGACGGAGTAAGGGCGCCCGCGCCCGAATCTCTCAGGTTCCGCGACAGAGGGGGGTCACACCGGCCGCATGATGCCGCCGGCTGACCTGCGCGGGGTCGCGATGCCGGACGATCTCAGGACCACGCCGCTCGACAGCCTGCACCGGGCGCTCGGCGCGCGCATGGTGGCGTTCGCGGGCTTTGCCATGCCGTTGCATTACCCCGCCGGGATCCTGGCCGAGCACCTGCACACCCGCGGCCATGCCGGGCTGTTCGACGTCAGCCACATGGGCCAGGCCACCCTGTCCGGCCCCGGGACCATCGCGGCGCTGGAGCGCCTGGTCTGCGGCGACATCGCGGGCCTGGCGACTGGCCGTCAGCGATACACCCTGCTGACCAGCGACGCCGGCGGCATTCTCGACGACCTGATGGTGGCGCGAGTCGGGCCTGACGCGGTGTTCCTGGTGGTCAATGCCGCCCGCCAGGAGGCCGATTTTGCCTATATAGGGGCCGTCGCCGCGCCCCGGCGCCACCAGGACCGCGCGTTGCTGGCGCTGCAAGGACCGCAGGCCGCCGCGGTCTTGCGGCGCATCATCGCGGAAGTCGACGGCATGGCCTTCATGGACGTGCGGGACGTGGCGCTCGCCGGCATCGGCGCCTGCCGCGTCTCGCGCTCCGGCTATACCGGCGAGGACGGGTTCGAAATCTCGCTGCCCGCCGCCGCCGCCGAGGGTTTCGCGCGCCGTCTGCTGGACCAGCCGGAGGTGGCGCCGGTCGGTCTCGGCGCCCGCGACAGCCTGCGCCTGGAGGCCGGGCTGCCGCTGCACGGCAACGATCTCGACGCCACGACCACGCCGGTCGAGGCCGGCCTCGCCTTCGCCATCGGCAAGCGCCGCCGCCTCGCCTGGGATTTTGCGGGCGGCGAGACGATCCGCGACCAACTGGCGCACGGCCCCCCGCGCCGGCTGGTCGGCATCCGCCCCGACGGCCGCGCCCCGGCCCGCGCCGGCACGGCGATCGCCGATACGCAAGGCGCCGCGATCGGCATCGTCACCTCCGGCGGTTTCGGCCCCAGCGTCAACGCCCCTGTGGCGATCGGCTACGTGGATCCCGCCCACGCCGCCGCCGGCACGCCGCTCGTCTTGCGGGTGCGCGGCCAGGCGTTGCCGGCTCGCGTCGCCACGCTGCCCTTCGTTCCCCACCGCTACGTCCGCTGAAGGAAAACCCGCGCATGACCCAGACCCGCTACACGACGGACCATGAATGGGTGCGCCTGGACGGCGCCGAGGCCCTGGTGGGCATCACCGATCACGCGCAGCAGGCGCTCGGCGACCTGGTGTTCGTGGAATTGCCGGCGCCAGGCCGCGAGGTCGCCGCCGGCGAGGCCTGCGCCGTGGTCGAAAGCGTCAAGGCGGCCTCGGATGTCTTCGCCCCGCTGGCCGGCCGCGTGGTCGAGGTCAACCCGACCCTCGCCGACGACCCCGCCCTGGTCAACCGCGAGCCCGAAGCGTCCGGCTGGTTCTTTCGCCTCCGCCTCGCCGACCCGGCGGCGTTCGACGCGCTGATGGACGAAGCCGCCTATGCCGACTTCAGGGAGACCGCGTGATGGACGCGATGCCCTCGCGCCCGCTGGACGAGCTGGCGGCGCTGGAGGCGGCCGACGGTTTCGTGACCCGCCATGTCGCCGCCTCGGAGGCCGACATCGCCGCCATGCTGCGCACCCTGGGTGTCGCCTCGCTCGACGAGCTGGCCGCCCGGACCGTGCCCGACGACATCCGCCTGCCGCGCCCGCTGGACCTGCCGCCGGCCATCGACGAGGCGGCCACCATCGCCGAGCTGCGCGATCTGGCCGGCCAGAACGCCGCCGTGAAATCGCTGATCGGCCAGGGCTATCACGGCACCCACACGCCGCCGGTGATCCAGCGCAACGTGCTGGAAAATCCCGGCTGGTACACCGCGTATACCCCATACCAATCCGAGATCGCGCAAGGCCGGCTGGAGGCGCTGCTCACCTTCCAGACGCTGATCTGCGAGCTGACCGCCATGCCGATCGCCAACGCCTCGTTGCTCGACGAAGCGACGGCGGCGGCCGAGGCCGTGCATGTGGCCCGCGCCGTCGCCACCGCCAAAGGCGGCGTGATCGCGGTCGCCACGGACCTGCATCCGCAGACCCGCGCCGTGCTGGCCACCCGCGCCTGGCCGCTCGGTCTGTCACTGACGGATTTCGCGCCCGGCGACACCCAGGCCATCGGCGCCGCGGCGCCGTTCGCGGTGGTGCTGCAATATCCCGGAACCACGGGTGCGGTCCGCAACCTCGGGCCGGAGATCGCGGCAGCACACCACGCCGGCGCGCTGGCCATCGTGGCGGCCGACCTGCTGAGCCTGGCCTTGCTCACGCCGCCCGGCGAGATGGGGGCGGACGTGGTGGTGGGCTCGGCGCAGCGGTTCGGCGTGCCGATGGGATTTGGCGGCCCGCACGCCGCCTTTTTCGCCACACGCGACGCATATCGGCGTGCCATGCCCGGCCGCCTGGTCGGCGTCAGCCGCGATGCCGCCGGCGCGCCGGCGCTGCGGCTGGCGTTGCAGACCCGCGAGCAGCATATCCGCCGCGAGAAGGCCACCTCCAACATCTGCACCGCGCAGGTGCTGCTGGCGGTGATCGCCGGCTGCTACGCCGCCTGGCACGGGCCGGCCGGCCTGGTCCGCATTGCCCGGCGGGTGAACCTGCAAGCCCGCCTGCTGGCCGAGGCCGCGCGACGCGGCGGCATGGTGCCGCGCCATGACGCGTTCTTCGACACCGTGTGCATCGAGGCCGGCGAGCGGGCACCCCGGCTCATGCGCGACGCCTTGGCGGCCGGCTTCAACCTGCGCCGGATCGATGCCGGCGGCGTCGCCATCGCCCTGGACGAAACCGTGACCCGCGCCGAGCTCGTCCGGCTGGCGGCGGTGCTGGGCGGCACGCTGGGTGAGGCCAGCACGTCGATCCCACCGGCCTTGGCCCGAACCAGCGCGTTCCTGGCGCAACCGGTGTTCCACGCCCACCACGCCGAGCACGAGATGCTGCGCTACCTGAAGCGGCTTGAGGACCGCGACATCGCGCTGAACCGCTCAATGATCCCGCTCGGCTCCTGCACCATGAAGCTGAACGCCGCCGCCGAGATGGCGTCCATCAGCTTGCCCGGCTTCGCCGACCTCCACCCATTCGCGCCCGCCGAGCAGACGCGCGGCTTTCGCACTTTGATCGAGCGGCTGGAGGGCTGGCTGCGCGAGGCCACCGGCTTCGCCGCCGTGTCGTTGCAGCCCAATGCGGGCAGCCAGGGGGAGTATGCCGGCCTGCTGGCGATCCGCGCCTATCATGCGGCGCGCGGCGAGACGGCGCGCGACATCTGCCTCATCCCCGCCAGCGCGCACGGCACCAACCCGGCCAGCGCCACGCTGGCCGGCTATCGCGTGGTCGTGGTCGGCTGCGATCGGCTCGGCAACGTCGACCTCGAGGATCTCTCGGCCAAGGCCGCATTGCACGCCGAGCGGCTGGCGGCGCTGATGCTGACCTACCCCAGCACGCATGGCGTGTTCGAGGCGCGGGTCCGCGACATCTGCGCCGTCGTCCACGCCCGGGGCGGCCAGGTCTATATGGATGGCGCCAACATGAACGCGCAGCTCGGCCTGACCAGCCCGGCCGCGATCGGCGCGGATGTGTGCCACCTCAACCTGCACAAGACGTTCTGCATCCCGCATGGCGGCGGCGGCCCAGGCGTGGGACCGATCGCGGTCGCGGCGCACCTCGCACCGCATTTGCCGAATCATCCGGCGCGCGCGGATGCCGGGCCGGCCAGCGGCTATGGGCCGGTGAGCGCGGCCCCGTTCGGCAGCGCGCTGATCCTGCCGATCAGCTACGCGTATATTCGCATGATGGGGGCCGCGGGCCTGACGCGCGCCAGCCAGGTCGCCATCCTCAACGCCAACTACATGGCGTGCCGCCTGCGGCCGCATTTCCCGATCCTGTATGCCGGGCCGTCCGGCATGGTGGCGCACGAATGCATCGTCGACTGCCGCGGCTTCGGCCCGGAGGCGGGCGTCACGGTGGAGGACATTGCCAAGCGGCTGCAGGATTTCGGCTTCCACGCGCCGACGATGTCCTGGCCGGTCGCGGGCACGCTGATGGTCGAGCCGACCGAAAGCGAGACGCGCGCCGAGATCGACCGCTTCTGCGACGCGATGATCCACATCCGCGCCGAGATCGCGGCGATCGGCCACGGCGATGTCGACCGTGCCGACAATCCGCTGAAGCACGCGCCGCACACCGCGGCTGAAATCATGGCGGATCGCTGGACGCACGGCTACAGCCGCGCCGACGCGGCTTACCCGCTGCCGTTCGTCGCCGCGAATAAGTACTGGCCGCCGGTGAAGCGCGTGGACAATGCCTATGGCGACCGCAACCTAGCCTGCACTTGCGCGCCTGTGGAGGCCTACGCGCAAGCGGCGGAATAGACGCCGGCCGCCATCACGCGTCTGTGAGTCCTGGAACCCGCCGCTCCGGGGAACATTGTGCTCCTGCCTGCGGGCCTCTCCCGAACCAGCACGCATGTTCCGAATTGGGCGACGATGGCGGCGATCTTCACCCGCAGGGCGGACCTTACCGCGAAGCTGATCCTGCTCGGAACGGTGGTCGTTTTCGCGGGTGGCATGGGCTGGTGGTGGATATGGCCGCGCACCGACTACGCGCGCCATGTGCGTTGGACCGTGGAGCAGCCGGTGCCGTTCAGCCACCAGCATCATGTCGCGGGGCTCGGCATCGACTGTCGATTTTGCCACACCGCCGTCGAGGTGTCGTCCAACGCCGGCCTGCCGCCGACCTATACCTGCATGACCTGCCATTCGCAGATCTGGACCAACGCGGCGCTGCTGGCGCCGGTGCGCGACAGCCTCGCGAACGACACCCCGATCGTCTGGCGTCGCATTACCGACCTGCCGGACTACGTTTATTTCAATCACAGCATCCACATCGCCAAGGGCGTCGGCTGCCAGAGCTGCCACGGCGCGATCGACACCATGCCGCTCACCTACAAGGCGAAGAGCCTGACCATGCAGTTCTGCCTGAACTGCCATCGCGATCCCGGACCGAACCTGCGGCCCCGCTCCGCGATCTACGATACCGAGTGGCACCGCGGCCCTGACACGCCCTCGCCGGAGGCACTGATGGCCCTGTATCATGTTCCGGATCGCAACCTGACGGATTGCTCGCTGTGCCACCGATAGGTCGCGGGCACGGCGGCGCGCTGTGGCGCAGCCTGGAACAGGCGGCCGGGGATCCGACCTTCCTGCATCGCGCGGCACAGGAGTTTCCGGGGCTGGCCGCCGCGATGGCCGAACCCCGCGACCGGCGGCAGGTGCTGCGGCTGATGGCGGCGGCGTTCGCGATGGGCGGCACGGGAGTGGGATTGGGCGGCTGCGACGCCGGCGCGCCGTCGGGCAACCTGATCCCCGCGGTCGCCATTCCGCCGAACATCATCCCGGCGCTGCCGAACTTCTACGCCACCGCGCACGTGCTGGACGGCTACGCCAGCGGAACCGTCGTCAAACACAGCATGGGACGGCCGATCAAGGTGGACGGCAACCCCCGCCACCCCGCCAGCCTGGGCGCCACGGACGTGTTCGCACAGGCACAGGTGCTCGGCTTCTACGACCCCGATCGGGCCGCCGAGATGACCGTGCGCGGCGAACCCACCGACCGGCAGGCATTGCAGACCGCGCTTGCCACGCAACGCGCGGCGCTGGCCGCCACACACGGCGCCGGACTGCGGATCCTGACCGGGACCGTTACCTCGCCGACCCTGGCGTCACAGCTCGACGCGCTGACGCGGCAGTACCCCGAGGCGCGATGGCATCAGTGGCAGCCGATCTCGCGCGACGCGGTGCGCGGCGGCGCCGTGATGGCGTATGGCCGCGCGCTCGACATCGTGGCCCGGGTCGATGCGGCAGACGTCGTGCTGGCGATCGACAGCGACCTGGTCAGTGGCGCGCCAGGCCATCTGCGCTACGCCCGCGAATTCGCAAGCCGACGCAATCCGTCGCGCACGCACGCCATGAGCCGCGTGTACGCGATCGAGCCGACGCCGACGCTGATCGGCTCGGTCGCCGACCACCGCTTCATCGCGGGGCCTGGCGAGCTGCACGCAGCGGTGGCGGCCATCGCCGCCGGTATCCTGCATGGCACATCGCCCAATTCCGCACCCGCCTGGGTCGGTCCCGTCATCGCCGATCTGCGCGCCGCACACGGGCGCGCGCTGGTGCATGTCGGACCGGAGCAGCCGGCCGGGATGCACGCGCTGGCGCACGCGCTGAACGAGGCGCTGGGCGGGCAGGGGCACACCTTCGACCTGATCGAGCCGGTGGCGCACAATCCGCTCGACACCGCGCAATCGTTGCGCGCGCTGATCGCCGACATGCAGGCCGGGCGCGTGGCGAGCCTGCTGATCGTCGACAGCAATCCGGCCTACGCGGCACCCGCCGCCTGGGGGTTCGCGCAGGCGCTGGAACGGGTGCCGTTCAGCCTGGCGCTGGCCGAGCGCGCCGACGAGACCGCGCGCAAGACCACCTGGTTCGTGCCAATGACGCACGCATGGGAGAGCTGGGGTGACGCGCGTGCCCATGACGGCACTGCCACGATCCTGCAGCCGCAGGCGCTGCCACTGTACGGCGGCATCAGTCCGCACGAGATGCTGGGCCTGTTCATGCAGGCCGCGCCCGAGGGCTCCGAGCAGATGGTGCGAGCGACGTGGAAGGACCGTCTCGACGCGGACGGCTGGTTCGACGCGCTGGCGAACGGCGTGATCCCCGGCACCGCCGGCGTCCCCAGCGACGCAACCCTGCGCCCGGAGGCCACGCGCGCCGCATCGCCAGCGCCACCGACCGGGGCGATCAGCGTGCTGTTTCGCCCCGACCCGAGTGTGTGGGACGGGCGCTTCGCCAACAATCCGTGGCTGCAGGAATTGCCGCGGCCGCTGACGAAAGTCGTGTGGGACAACCCGCTGCTGATCGCGCCCGCGCTGGCCAAGCGGATGCATCTGGAGAATGGGCAGCACGTCCGCGTCTCCATGAGCCAGTCCACGGTGATCGCTCCGGTCTGGATTATGCCGGGGCAGGCGCCCGACTGCGTGACGGCGCTGCTCGGGTCGGGTCGCCACGCTGCCGGCACGGTCGGCGACGACAGCGGGGTGGACTTCTATCCGCTGACCGGCCTGGAGGCGGCCGCGGTGCTGCACAAGGAGCACGGGCGGCAGCGCATCGCCAGCACGGTTCACCACAACCTGCTGCTGGACACACCCCCGGAGATCCTGCGCCACGGTACGCTGGCGCAGTTCGCAGCCAACCCGCGCTTCGCGGCCAACGAACGTCCCGAGCCGCACATCTATCGGACGATCCCGCCTGGTCCCGCCGCCTGGGCGATGAGCGTGGATCTCAACGCGTGCGTCGGCTGCAACGCCTGCGTGATCGCCTGCCAGGCCGAGAACAACATCGCCGTGGTCGGTCGCGACCAGGTGCTGCGCGAGCGTGAAATGCAATGGCTGCGCATCGACCGCTATTTCGAGGGCACCGCCGACGAGCCGGAAAGCTTCCTGCAGCCGGTGCTATGCATGCACTGCGAGCAGGCACCATGCGAGATCGTCTGCCCGGTGGGCGCCACGGTGCATGACTCCGAGGGCATCAACGCGATGGTGTACAACCGCTGCGTCGGCACCCGGTTCTGCTCCAACAACTGCCCGTACAAGGTGCGCCGCTTCAACTACTTCGACTACGGCTACGAGCAGCATCGCCCGCCGGAATCGTGGAACCCGGACGTGACGGTGCGCGGGCGCGGCGTTATGGAGAAATGCACCTACTGCATCCAGCGCATCGCCGAGGCGCGCATCGAGGCCGATCGCGACGGCCACCCGGTCGGCGAGGTCCGCACCGCCTGCCAGGCCGCGTGCCCGACGCAGGCGTTCACCTTCGGCAACCTCGCCGATCCGCACAGCGCTGTGGCCGAGCGCAAGCGCAGCCCGCTCGGTTTCGCGATGCTGGAGGAGCAGAACACGCATCCGCGCACCACGTACGAGGCATTGGTGCGCAACCCCAATCCCGCGATCAAGGCTGCCGCCACATGAGCGACGTTCCGGCGTCGCTGGCCACCGGCGTGCGCCGCGCGTGGGCCCTGCCGCCGTCGCGGGCGCCGCGTCCCGACGATCCGGTGCTCCATGCCGGCGTGACGATGGCCTCGATGACCGATCGCATCTGCGCCATTGCGCTGCGCGAGCGGGCGTTCGCGTGGTGGTGGGTCGCCTTCATCCCCAGCTCGGCGCTCACCGCGTGGCTGGTCGTCTCGATCGTCTGGCTGTTCTACGCGGGCATCGGCATCTGGGGCGTCGACTGGCCGGTGGCGTGGGGTTTTGCCATCCTCAGCTATGTGTGGTGGATCGCGATTGCCTCGGGCGGCACTATCATCTCGGCGCTGTTCTTCCTGGTGCGCGTCGAGTGGCGCACCTCGATCAACCGCATCGCGGAATCCATGATGCTGTTCGGCGCGGCGGCGGCCGGCGTGTATCCGATCCTGCACCTGGGGCGGCCCTGGTTCGCCTACTGGCTGTTCTTCTATCCCAACACGATGACGCTGTGGGCGCAGTTTCGCAGTCCGCTGCTGTGGGATTTCTGGGCGCTGTACACCTACGTCCTGACCTCGGTGCTGTTCTGGTATTTCGGCCTGATCCCGGATCTGGCCAGCGTGCGCGACCGCTCGCGCTCGCGGGTGAAGCAGGTGATCTACGGTTTCTTCGCCTGCGGCTTTCGCGGCTCCGGGCGGCAGTGGCGGCACCTGCACGCGACCTATGGCGTGATGGCGGCGATCATGGCGCCGGTCGTGGTCTCGATCCACAGCATCGTCGGGCTGGATTTCGCCGGCGGCGCCACGGTCGGCTGGCACTCGACGCAATTCCCGATCTTCTTCGTGTTCGGCGCGCTGCTGTCCGGCTTCGCGATCGTGCTGCTGCTGCTGATCCCGCTGCGGCGATTGATGCACCTGGAGGACATGATTACCGGGCGGCACTTCGACGCGCTGGGCAAGATGCTGCTCACCAGCAGCCTGCTGATGGCCTACGCCTATCTGATGGACGCCTTCACCACCTTCTACGGCGGCGACGTGGCCGAGCGGGTGATGTTTACCGAGCGGGTATGGGGCTATTACTGGTACGTCTACTGGGCCACCCTGCTGTTCAACGTGACCCTGCCGCAGTTGCTGTGGTTCCGCCGGCTGCGCATGAACCTGCCGTTGATGCTGCTGATCTGCCTGGGCGTCGTGGTCGGCATGTGGTTCGAACGCTACGAGATCGTCGTCACCAGCCTGCACCGGACGCATCTGCCGTCGTCCTGGGGCGTGTTCCACGGCACGTTCTGGGACTGGTCGACGCTGCTCGGTACTGTGGGCATGTTCGTCAGCGGCATCCTGCTGGCCGTGCGCTACGTGCCGGTCATTTCGATGCACGAAATGCGCGCGCTGATCGCCAGCCACGCGCCGGCGGAGCGCGCATCGTGAGCGGCGTGCTGGCCGGGTTCGAGACCGAGGCGGCGCTGCGCCACGCGCTGCAACGGCTCGCGAGCGAGCCGGTCGGCGCCGTCGAAACCTATACCCCAAAGGCGCTGGACGAGCGGCCTGGGTGGGATCAGCCGGCTGGCTCGCCGCTGCCGCTGGTGATGTTCGTGGCCGGCGTGCTGGGGTTCGCGGGGTTCTTTCTGCTGATGGCATACGCGGATCTGACGGCCTATCCGCTGGATATCGGCGGCCGTCCGGATTTCGCGTGGCCGTCGTTCGTCCCGATCGCCTTCGAGCTCGGCGTGCTGTGCGCGATGGGTGCGGGCTTCTTCGGCTACTTCGTGGTCTGCCGGATGCCCCGGCTGTACGACCCAGTGGACGAGTGCGCCAGCTTCCGCCGCGCCTCGCGCGACGGCTGGTTCGTGGCCTGCCGCTCCGAGGATCAGCGGCAGGTCGCGCACGCGCGCGCGCTGCTGGTTGGGCTGCGGCCAGCCAGCCTCGAGGAGTTCGTGGCGTGAGGCGCGTGGCACCCGCGCTGCTGGGGATCGCGCTGCTGGCGAGCGGCTGCGACTACATGATCGACCAGCCGAAGCAGAAGACCTATTCGCCGGCCGTCGGCCCCGCGCAGACGCCTGGCGACACGGTGCAGTTCCAGGAACGGCCGGTGACGCCGCCGCCGGTCACGCTGGCGTTGCTGGAGCGTGGCCAGGAGCGGTTTCGCATCTACTGCACGCCGTGCCATTCCGAGCTGGGCGACGGGCATGGCATGATCGTCCAGCGGGGCTTTCCGGCGCCGCCCTCATATCACATAGCGCGCCTGCGCGACGCGCCGGTGCAGCACTTCTTCGACGTCATGACGCACGGCTATGGCGCAATGTATTCGTTCGCCAACCGCGTGCAGCCGGCCGATCGCTGGGCCATCGCCGCCTATATCCGCGCCTTGCAGCGCAGCCAGGACGCGACCCTGGCCGATGTGGCGCCCGACCAGCGCGGAGTTCTGCAATGAGGCGCGGCGACGCCGAGCGCGCGGCGTGGGTCGCCGGCGGCGTCGGCGTGCTTGGCTCGGTAATCGGCTGGATCGTCGCACCGGCGCAGTTCCCACACGCCTGGCTGGCGGCGCTGACCTGCTGGATCGGCTGGCCGCTCGGCAGCATCGCCCTGCTGCTGATCCACGCGCTGACCGGCGGGCGCTGGGGCCACGCGATCCGCCCGCCGCTGGTCGCCGGCATCTGCACGCTGCCGCTGCTGCTGCCCGCGCTGCTGCCGATCCTGTTCGTGCTGCACACGCTGTATCCGTGGATGCACAAGGACGTGGCGGCAGGACTGTCCAACCGCTTCTATCTCAATCCGGCGTTCTTCTACGGCCGCGGCGTCGTCTACCTTGTTGTCTGGCTCGGTCTCGGCGCGCTGTCGCTGCGCGCGCTGCGGCAGGACGATCCCGAACCAATCCTGCGACGCCTGGCGCCCCCGGGGTTGATCCTGCTGGCGCTGACCGTCACGTTCGCCGCCATCGATTTCACGCTGTCGATGGAGCCGCATTTCAAGTCCAGCGTCTACGGCTTGCTGATCGGCACCGAAGGCGTGCTGCTGGCATTGTCGGTGGCGGTGCTGGGCGCGGCATTGACCGACGCCGCAATGCAGGATCTCGGACGGCTGATGCTCGGGCTGCTGGTATTCTGGGCCTATCTCGACTTCATGCAGTTGCTGATTATCTGGCAGTCCGACCTGGTGCATGAGGCGGATTGGTACGTGCGCCGGATCACCGGCGGCTGGGCTGTCATGGCCGCGGTGATCGCCTTGCTGCATTTTGTGCTGCCGTTCTTCGCGCTGCTCTGGCCGCAAGTGCAGCGGTCCCGGCGCGCGATGGCGGCACTGGCGGCACTGCTGATCGCCATCGAGGTGCCGCGCGCCTGGTGGATCGTCATTCCCGCATCGGGCCGCGCGCTGTCGCTGGTCGACGTGGCGGCGATGCTGGCGGTGCTGGGGCTGGCGGCGGCGGTCGCGCTGCGCGCGCCGCGTCTGACGTTCGCGGCGCGGGAGGTCGCACATCATGGCTGACGCCGAGACGACGCTCTCCGACGCCACGCGCGAGACCAGCGATGTCAGCGAGCGGTTCGTCTGGGGTGCCTTCGCGCTGCTGCTGGGCTCGCTCGTGGCGGTCGTCCTTCTGGTGCTGTGGATTTTTCCCAGCTCCCTCCCCGACCGCACGCTCCGCCCGCCGCTGCCCGCCTACCCGGCGCCGCAACTGCAACCCAGCCCGCGCGCCGACATGCAGGCCTTTTATGCCGAGGAGATGCAGCGCCTGAATGGCACTGGATGGGTCGATCGCGCGCATGGCGTGGTGCATATCCCGATCGCGCGGGCGATGCGCGACATCGCGCGCGATGGCATCCCGGGTTGGCCCACGACGCCGGCGGGGCGGCCGTGAAGCGCCTGCTGCTGCTGGCGTGGCTGCTGGCGCTGGCATCGCCGGCCCTGGCCGACGTCCCCGACCTCAGCGGCTTCGCCTACCGCCAGCGGCCCGGCGCGCACCTGCCGCCGCAAGCCGAGTTCCGCGACGCCGCGGGCAGAACGGTGCGGCTCGGCGAGCTCGGCCACGGGATGCCGCTGGTGCTGGCGCTCGGCTACTTCCACTGTCCCAACCTGTGCGGCGTCGTGCGCGACGACATGTTCCACGCGCTCGGCGCCACGTCGCTGAAGGCCGGGCGCGACTACACGCTGGTCGTGCTCAGCATCGACCCGTCCGAGACCGTCGCCGACGCGAAGGCGGCCAAGGCGCAGGACATCGCGGCGTTCGGATCGCCCGATGCGAGCCGCTCCTGGCGCTACCTGACCGGCTCCCCCGACGCCATTCGCGCGGTGGCCGACGCGGTCGGCTTTCGCGACCGGCTCGATCCCCAGACCAAGCAATTCGTGCATCCCGCCGGCCTCGTGTTCGCAACGCCGGGGGGTGTGATCTCAAGCTACTTGCTGGGCGTCGGGTACACGCCTACCGACATGCGCGCGGCGGTAGCGCGCGCCGACGCCGGCGGCCTCGCCACCATCGCGTCGCCGGTGTTGCTGCTGTGCTTCCATTTCGATCCGACCACCGGCCGCTACACCCTGGCGATCATCAAGCTGCTGCGCCTGGCCGGCGTGCTGACCGTGCTGACGCTTGGCGGCACGCTGTTCCTGGCGTTCCGCCGCGACCGGCGCCCCCCATGAGGCTCTGGCTCCCCGCCGCCTCGGCCAACGCGCCGGAGGTCGATGACCTGCTGTTGGCGCTGCTGCTGATGTCGATCGCCGTGCTGGCGCTCGTGTTCGGCCTGATGCTGCTCTATGTCGTGAAATACCGCGCCGGCAGCAGCATCGACCGCGGCGCCATCGCGCGCAAGACGTGGCGGATGGAAACCGCCTGGACGTCGGCCACGCTGGTGGTGTTCTTCGGCCTGTTCGTGTGGGGCGCCGACTTGTACGTGCGGCTGTTCCAGCCACCGGCCGACGCACTGAAAATCTACGTCATCGGCAAGCAGTGGATGTGGAAGGTCGAGCATGTCGGCGGCCAGCGCGAGATCGACGCGGTGCATCTGCCGGTCGGCCGGCCGGTCGAGCTGGTGATGACATCCGAGGACGTGATCCATGATTTCTCCATCCCGGCCTTTCGCATCAAGCACGACGTGCTGCCCGACCGCTACGAGACGCTGTGGTTCACCGCCGATCGGCCCGGCACCTACCACCTGTTCTGCACCCAGCTCTGCGGCACCAGCCACGCCAAGATGGTGGGCCAGATCATCGCCATGTCCGGCCCCGACTACCAGCGGTGGCTGGCGCGGAACGGCGCCGCCGACACGCTGGCCGAGGCCGGGCGGATATTGTTCATGCGCTACGGCTGCAGCGGCTGCCACGGCGGCAACGGGGCGGGCGGTCCGCAGGCGGGCAGCACGGTGCGCGCTCCACCGCTCGCCGGTCTGTACGGCAGCCCGGTGACGCTCACCGATGGGCGGATGGTGACGGCCGACGACCGCTATATCCGCGATTGCATCCTGCTGCCGCAGACGCAGCGGCTGGCCAGCTATCCGCCGGTGATGCCGTCCTTCGCGGGCGTGATCCACGAGGAGGATCTGCTGAAGCTGATCGCCTACATCAAGTCGCTGGCCCCGGAGCATTCGTCATGAGCACGACGCTGGTCAAGGTCGCAACCGACGAGGTCGAGGGCTCGTATTTGACCGCCGGCTGGAGCATCCGCTCATGGCTGCTGACCACCGACCACAAGCGCATCGCCATGCTGTACCTCGGCAGCATCACCGCGTTCTTTTTCATCGGCGGCATCGCCGCCGCGCTGGTGCGGCTGAACCTGTTGGTGCCGCGAGGGCTGCTTGGATCGGCGGAGACCTACAACCGGCTGTTCACCATGCATGGCGTGGTCATGGTCTGGTTCTTCCTGGTCCCGGCCGTGCCCGTGACGCTCGGCAACTTCCTGGTGCCGCTGATGCTCGGCGCGCGCGACCTGGCGTTTCCGCGGCTGAACCTCGCAAGCTGGTATCTGTTCATGGCGGGCGGCATCGTCGCGCTGTGGGCGCTGTTCATCGGCGGCGTCGACACCGGCTGGACGTTCTACACGCCGCTGTCCACGAGCTACGCCCGCGGCCATGTGGTGCTGGCGGCGACCGGGATCTTCCTGTCCGGCTTCTCGACCATCGCCACCGGCCTCAATTTCATGGTCAGCATCCATCGCCTGCGCGCGCCCGGCCTCACCTGGTATCGGATGCCGGTGTTCCTGTGGTCGCTGTACGCGCTCAGCGTGCTGTATGTGCTGGCCACGCCGGTGCTGGCGATCACGCTGCTGCTGGTGGCGCTCGAGCGGTTGTTCCACATCGGCGTGTTCGACCCGGCGATCGGCGGCGACCCGCTGCTGTTCCAGCATCTGTTCTGGTTCTATTCGCACCCGGCCGTCTACATGATGATCCTGCCGGGCTTCGGCGTGGTCAGCGAGATCATTCCGACCTTCTCGCGCAAGCGTATCTTCGGCTACAAGTTCATCGTCTGGGCCAGCATCTCGATCGCGGTCATCAGCTTTTTCGTCTGGGGCCACCACATGTTCGTGGCCGGCACGTCGCTGTATTCCGCCGTCGTGTTCTCGGTCCTCAGCTACGCGGTGGCGGTGCCGTCGGCGATCAAGGTGTTCAACTGGCTCGGCACCATGCACAAGGGCTTCATCAGCTTCGAGGCGCCGATGCTGTATGCGCTCGGCTTCATCGGGCTGTTCACCATCGGCGGCCTCACCGGGCTGTGGGTGGCGGCCCTTGGAGCGGACGTGCATCTGACGCAGACCTATTTCGTGGTGGCGCATTTCCACTACGTGATGGTCGGCGGGATGGTCTCGGCGTTCTTCGGCGGGCTGCACTACTGGTGGCCGAAGATCACCGGGCGCATGTACCCCGAGATGTGGGCGCGCGTCGCGGCGCTGGTCATGTTCATCGGCTTCAACCTGACCTTCTTCCCGCAATTCATCCTGGGCTATCTTGGGATGCCGAGGCGCTACTATACCTACGCGCCGGAGTTCCAGGTGCTGAACGTGCTGTCCTCGGCGGGGGCCACGATCCTGGCGTCGGCCTACCTGCTGCCGCTGGCATATCTCACCTGGTCGCTGTTCCGTGGCGCGCGCGCGCCGGCGAATCCGTGGCGGTCGACCGGCCTGGAGTGGCAAACGACGTCGCCCCCGCCCACCATCAATTTCATCCACACGCCGGTGGTGACTCAAGGCCCGTACATGTATCCGCCGCCCGAAGTGGTGCAGCTTCATGTCTGACGTGGCCGCTGCTCCGCACGAATTCCAGTACGCCGGCCCGGAGCACCAGGCGCAGACTGCGGTGGTCGGCATGTGGCTGTTTCTGGCCACCGAAGTGCTGTTCTTCGGCGGCCTGATCCTGAGCTGGATTTATTGCCGTCACTGGAACCAGGCGGGTTTCGACGCGGGCGGGCGAGAGACCGAACTGTGGATCGGCACGCTCAACACCGCGATCCTGGTCAGCAGCAGTTTCGCCTACGCGCTCGGCCTCGCCTTCATCCGCGCCGGCGACACGCGCCGGCTGATCCAGTGCTGCGCCGTGGTGCTGGGGCTGGGCGTGGCGTTCCTGCTGCTGAAGTTCGGGCTGGAGTGGAGCCTCGATTTCGCCGACCACGTCTTTCCCAACATCGCGGACTTCAAGGTCAAGGGCGCGGAGCAGGGCGGCGCACGCCTGTTTTTCGTGTTCTACTTCATCAGCACCGCCCTGCACGGCGTGCATATGACGGTCGGCGTGGCGCTCGTCTCCTGGCTCATCCTGCGCGCCCGCCGCGGCGAGTTTTCGCCGGCATACTACACGCCGGTGCAGGTGATCGGACTGTACTGGAGCTTCGTCGACATCGTCTGGATCACGCTCTATCCGCTGATCTACCTGATCGGGAGAGGCTGATGCCGCGCGAATTTTCCCGCCTGTTGCTGTCGTGGGGGCTGCTGCTGCTGCTGGGCGCGGCCGAGTTCGGCGCGAGCTTCCTGCCGCTTGCCCGCTCGCTCCGACCGCTGATAATCATCCCGGCCGTGCTGATGGCGGCCATCGTGGCGACCATGTTCATGGAGGTGGGGCGCGGTCCCACCATCGTGCGCGGCTTTGCGGTCGCTGCGGTATTCTGGCTGATTGTCATGCTGGGGCTCGGCAGCGCCGACCCGCTGACCCGTACCGACTACCACGTGCCGGGCGCCCCCGTGCAATGACCTTTTCCGGAGCAGGAGACAATCCGATGCAGCATCGACAGTTGGGCCGTTCTGGCCTGTCCATTCCGAAGCTGATGATCGGCGGCAACGTGTTCGGCTGGACCGCGGATGCCGCCGCCTCACACCGGCTGCTCGACGCGATGTTTGCGGCCGGCCTCACGGCGATCGACACCGCCGATGTCTACTCGGCCTGGGCTCCAGGCCATCAAGGCGGCGAGAGCGAGACGGTCATCGGCGACTGGCTGGCCCGAAGCGGCAAGCGCGACCAGGTGGTGATCGCCACCAAGGTCGGTATGCAGATGGGGTCCGGCGACAAGGGCCTGTCCCGCGCCTGGATCACGCGCGCCGTCGAGGACTCGCTGCGGCGGCTGCGCACCGATCGGATCGACCTGTACCAGGCGCACAGCGACGACGCGACGGTGCCTCTGGAGGAGACGCTGGGGGCGTTCGCGGAGTTGATCCGCCAGGGCAAGGTGCGGGCGATCGGCGCGTCGAACTACACGGCCGAGCGGCTGCGCGCGGCGCTGGACGTCAGCGCGCGCGATGGCCTGCCGCGCTTCGAGTCGCTGCAGCCGCACTACAATCTGGTCGAACGCGGCGCGTTCGAGGGCGCGTTGGCCAAGCTGTGCGAAGCGGAAGACCTCGGCGTGATCCCGTATTTCTCGCTGGCCGCCGGGTTCCTCACCGGGAAATATCGTTCCGAGGCGGACCTGGGGCAGAGTCCACGCGGCGAGGGCATACGGAAGTATCTCGACGCGCGTGGCCAGCGCGTGCTGGCGGCACTCGATGCGGTGGCGTCCCGGCGCGCGGCGACGCCGGCGCAGGTGGCGCTGGCCTGGCTGATGGCGCGGCCGGCCGTCACCGCGCCGATCGCCAGCGCCACGAAGCTTGACCAGATCGACGATCTGGTGCGGGCAACAACATTGGATCTCGATGGCGAGGACATGGCGGAGCTGGATCGGGCCAGCGGCTGAAATGGCTCCCGCACCGAGGCACTACGCCACGCTGTGCTGCCTTCTTCTGGCTGGCTGTACAGCGGCCTCGGCCGCCGAACTGGTCATTCCGCTGAGCGGCCCCGCCACGATCTCGCGGCGTGAGGTTCGATTTCGGTGCGACGTCCAAGGCCCGCAACTCGGATTGCCGGATGGCCCGTTCACCGTGACCTACATCAATGGCGGCGGAAACAGCCTCGCCGTGCTGCCTCTGAACGGCCGGTCGCTGGTCATGGCCAACGTCATCAGCGCCGATGGGGCGAGATATGCCGCAGGACGGTTCATTTGGTGGGATGTGGGCGGCAAGGGCGCCACGTTCTCGGCGGATCTAGCCGGAGGCAGGCTCACCACGAGTTGCCGGCCGCTCGGTCGCGGGTGAGCCTCCGCCCGAATGACCCCGGCCACGCTTGACGGAAGTCATCAGCCTACCGTAATGTCTTTCGCACCCAGTAATTTCCGTCGGCAGCCGCCGACTCTTTCGGTCTGGCATGGCGCAGTCGCCGCGAGAGCGCCGGCCCGTTCGCTCAGATTAGAGCAGCATCGGCGCAAATGGAATCATTTCGCGACACCGCTGACGTGGCGCGCTCAAGCGATTTGCGATACGCTGGTTGCGCTGCCCCCGATATCCTGAGCCGGCCCGAAGCGACCGGCCAGTCCAACGCAAACGAGTTTGGCATCATGTCGAGCGAACACTCCGGCCTGGGCACGCATCTAGGCAACCTGTCGCGACTCTCCTCGGCGAAGACTCGCTCGATCTGTCCGGAAAACCTCGGCGGCGAAAAAGGCCGAGGCGGCATGGCCACCGACGGGACCGGCGCCGGCCCGGCGCGCGGTCTGGGGCAAGGCTGGAAAGTGTCGCCCTCCATAGAGATAGCGCCCGGCGAGAACCGGCTGCTCGGCGAGATCGAAGGCTCCGGCGCCATCCAGCAATGCTGGATCACGATTGCCAAGGTACGGTGGCGCGATCTGATCCTGCGCATCTACTGGGACGACCAGGAGCACCCCTCCGTCGAAGCTCCGCTCGGCGACTTCTTCGCCTGCGGCTGGGAGAGTTTTGCCCAGGTCAGCTCGCTCGCCGTGTGCGTCAATCCGGGGCGTGCGTTCAACTGCTACTGGGAGATGCCGTTCCGCAAGCGCGCCAGAATCACGCTGGAGAACCGGGATCCGAACACCGCCGCGACCGCATATTACCAGATCAATTATGTCCTGACAGACGTTCCCGACGACGCCGCCTATTTCCACGCCCGCTTCCGCCGCACCAACCCGCTGCCCTACATGCAGGACTATCTCATCCTCGACGGGGTGCGCGGCCGCGGGCACTACGTCGGCACCTACATGGCGTGGGGCGTCAACAACTCCGGCTGGTGGGGCGAGGGCGAGATCAAGTTCTTCCTGGACGGCGACACCGCGTTCCCGACCATCTGCGGCACCGGCACCGAGGATTATTTCTGCGGCGCCTACAATTTCGACGTGGGCATCGTGGACAAGACGCAGCCAAACGCCTACCGCGAGTTCACCACGCCGTACAGCGGTCTGCCGCAGGTCATCCGCCCCGATGGCACCTACCGTTCGCAGCAGCGGTTCGGCATGTATCGCTGGCACCTCACCGATCCGATACGATTCGAGGAGGAGCTGCGCGTCACCATCCAGGCGCTCGGCTGGCGCGCCGAGAAGGAGAACCGGCGATACCTGCCGCTGCAGGACGACATCGCTTCCGTCGCGTTCTGGTATCAGACCCTGCCGACCGTGCCATTCCCGCCGCTGCCTGACCGCGACTATCTCGAAGTCGTCTGAGCCGGTCGGCCGCGCGGCAGCAGGACTACTTGAGGCCGCCGGTCTTGATGGATTCGATGATCTGCCGCTGGAACAGGACGAACACCACGACCATCGGCAGCGCCACGATCGTGGAGGCGGCCATGATGTAGTTCCACGACGCCGAGTACTGCGACTGGAAGCTGGCGATCGCGACTTGCACCACCCACAGCTTAGGGTCGCTGATGATCGTCAGCGGCCACAGAAACCCGTTCCAGTTCGCCAGGAAAAACAGGATCGCGAGCGCGGATAGCATGGGCCGGCTCAACGGCACGATGATGCTCCAGTAGATGCGCCAGTATCCCGCGCCGTCCACGACCGCCGCCTCCTCCAGCTCGCGCGGGACGCCAAGATAGAACTGCCGCAGCAGGAAAACGCCGAATGCGTTGAAAATGGAAGGGATAATAAGGCCCGCGAAGCTGTTCAGCATACCCAGCGCGCGCACCAGGACGAATAGCGGCACCAGGATCACCGGCAGCGAAATGAGAAAGGTGGAGAACATCGCCAGGAAGATAAACTCGCGGCCAGGGAAGCGCAGTCGCGCCAGCGCGTAGGCGGCCATCGAGTGAAACAGCAGGGCAACCGCCGTGACCGAGAGCGACACGAACAACGTGTTCAGCAGGAAGCGGAAAAAGTTCAGCTCGGTAAACACGTAGATGAAGTTGGCGAGGGTCGGACGGTGCGGAAGCAGGTTCATCCCGAACACCTCGTCGGGAGTCTTGAACGCGATCGACAGCATCCAGAGCAAGGGCGCCAGCGTCATCAGCGCCAGAAGGACGGATGCAAGAAACAGGATGGTTTGCGTGGTGTGCAGAACTTGCCGCGCGCCGTCGCGGCCGCTGATGGCGACGTCAGTCATGCTGGAAGCGGCCACCGCGAGTGAGCGCGAACAGCAGCACCGTCATCGCGATCAGCAGCAGCACGAGGAACGAGGCCATCGCCGCGGCGTAACCGAATTCATTGAACTGGAAGGCCTGCTGGTAGATGTAGTAGATCGCCAACGAGGTCGAGTTCGCGGGGCCGCCCTTCGTCATCACGTAGATCAGGTCGAACGTCTGGTAGCCGGCCACTCCGGCGACGGTCGAGACCAGCAGGACGAAGAAGCTGGTCGGCTTCAGCAGCGGCAGGGTGATGTACCTGAACGCCGCGAGCGGTCTGGCGCCGTCCAGCCGCGCGGCCTCATAGTACTCCTTCGGGATGTCCTGCAAGCCGCCGAGGAAAATCAGCATGTAGAAGCCCATCAGGAACCACACGCTGACGACCACGATCGACAGCAATGCCCAGCGCGGGTCGCCCAGCCAGGAAATCCCGCCGGCACCCAGGACAGAGGCGGCCCGGCTGACCAGGCCGATCTTGTCCAGGAGCAGGAACGACCAGATCAGCCCGACCACGACCAGGCTGACCATCTGCGGCAGAAAGAAGATGCTGCGGAACACGCCGTTGGCGATCGAGGATCGCTGCACCAGCAACGCCAAGCCAAGCCCGGCGACGTACAGGCTCGGCACCAGCATGACCACGTACGTGAACGTGACACGCAGGCTTCGCAGGAACAGCGGATCGGCGAACATGCGCCGGTAATTCGCGAAGCCGACGAACTGATACCCGCCGAACCCGCTGACCTCGAAGAAGCCAAGCCCCAGCGCCAGCAAGGTCGGCGCGCCCACGAACAGCAGCAAGCCGATCGAGTTCGGGCAGGACGAACAGATATCCGGCGATCCGCTCGCGATCCCTGGCCGAGAGCGAGGCGCGTCTGGCCAGTCGTGCAGCCATCCCTAGATGATCGGCGCGCCGTGATACCCGGCCAGAAAGGCGTCGAGCTGCTGGGAGGCCAGTTGCGCCTGCCGGCCCGGATCCTGCCCACCGAGCTGGCAGGCCTGGATGGCATCGGAGACGACCTTGTACACCTGCGGCGGCACTCTCGGCTCGCCTCGGGCGCCGGGAAAGATTTGCTCGGCAAAAGTCTTCAGCGGCCCGGCGCTGAAGGCCTTTTCCGCCGTGGCTCGCTCGACGGCGGAGTGCCGTGGCGGGATGTCGCTCTTGGCTTTCGTGCACCAGTCCACCACCCGCTGGATGCACGCGGCATCCATCGAGCCGAGCGCCCAGGCGCAGAATCGCCCGGCCGCTTCCGGATTGCGCCCGCGGGCGTTGGCCACGAACGCCCAGCCGCCGCCGACGGTCACGTATTTCCCGCCTGGCGGGAGCGGCAGCTTGAATACGCCATAGTCGAAATTGGGAACCGCGCCGCGCAGCGCGCTGACGCCCCAAATCCCGCAGTTCTGCATGGCGCAGAACCCCGAGCCGAGGTTGGGCACGATGTCCCATGCGCCGCCGCCGAGCGGCTTGCGCGGCGCAACTCCGGTCTTGATCGCATCCTGCCAGAACCGCAGCGCTTGCGCCGCAGCCTTCGAATCGAAGACGCTGCGCCCATTCGCCCCGACCATCTCGCCGCCGCCCTGCCACAGGAAGGGATACCAGGTGAAGTTCTGATAATAGCCGGGCGTGGTCTCGAACAGCACGCCGAACCGCCTGTCGTTGGTGAGCTTCTTGGCAAGGGCCAGCAATTGTTGCCAGCTCGTCGGAATATCCGCCTCGCCCAGCCCGGCATCCTTGAATGCGGCTCGGCTGTAGTACATCGCCATGGGCTCGAACTCCATGGGAATGCCGTAGATCTTCTGGTCGACCAGACGGGTCGCCATGATTTCCGGAACGAAATCGCGTCGCGCCTTTTCTTCAACGAACGGGGTGAGGTCGAGCAGCGCACCCCCGTTGTAGTAGCGCAGGAAATCGCCCGGGCTGATGATGAAGATGTCGGGGCCGCTTCCGGACGCGAACGCGGTCGGCAGCTTCGAGCCATTCATGTACTCGGCGTTGGGCACGAAGGTCAGCTCGACCTTGACGTCGTGGGTGTCGTTCCAGGCCTTGACGGTGGTCTCGAACCATTTTGCCTGGCTGGCGACCGCGCCACCGGGAGCATAGAACTGCCAGAAACTCAGCGGCGCCGACGCGGCCCGCGCCCGGGATCCGGAGGGGAGCGGCGAGAGAGCGGCCATCGCGGCGGTGCCGCCCAGGACGTGCCGCCGGGTCGCCCGGCCGGCCGCGGTGTCGTGGATTGTCACGTCCGTCGCTTCCCTCTCTGATGTGCCGGCGCTCCGCCGCGTTTTTATAGTCTTGGGCCACGCCCTTTCAGCGCGCTCGCGTTGATCTCAGGGGGTTCCGTCACGCTTGCACCGCCAATTGACCATACCCCGGCGGGGTCGGCAACCATGCCTGCCGCGCGGCGCGCACGCAGGAGACCGCCACATGCCCGTGATGCCCTGGCCCGACGTGCCCATCACGGCGGACAATTTCCGCCATCCGCCGCGCGAGTACGGCATCCTGCCGTTCTGGTTCCTCAACGGCAAACTGGATCCGGCGGAGTTGCGTTTTCAGCTCGGCGAGCTGCGCGACAAGGGCATGGCCGGCGTGGTGCTGCATGGCCGGTACGGGCTGGAGCTGCCCTATCTCGGTCCGGACTACCTGGATCGCATCCGTCTCGTGGTCGAGGAGGCGCGGCGTCTCGGCCTGGCGACTTGGCTGTTCGACGAAATGAACTGGCCATCCGGCACCGCGGACAAGAAGGTGCTGGCGGCACGCCCCGATCTCGCCCAACGCTATCTCGAATGCGTTGGGTTCACGGTCCGCGGTCCCTGGTTCATCGACCTCACGGCGGCGGACAGCCGGTATCTCGATTTCGAGCGGTCGCGGCCGGTCGCGGCGTTCGCCATCGACGCGAGCGGCAACGTCGTCGACCTGACGCCCAATCTGTCGTTTGGGACCATGATCCCGTGGCAGGTGCCACCTGGCACCTGGCGCATCATGTATATTGTGGAAAAGCGGGCGGACTACTACATCGACGCGCTCGACCCCGAAGCCACAGCCCAATTCCTGCGCTTCGGCTACCAGCCGTACGCACAGGCACTCGGCCCCCTGCTGCAAACCGGCATCGTCGGCTTCTACACCGACGAGCCGGCGATGCACTATTATGTTACCGGCGGCGACAACCCGATCGTGCCCTGGACCCGCGACATGCTCCGTCGCTTCCATGCCCGCCGCGACTACGACTTGCGCCCGCGCCTGCCGGATCTGTTTTTCGATCTCGGACCCGACAGCGCGCGCATCCGTCATGACTTCTACACAACTCTGACCGAGTTCTACAGCGCAGCGTTCTACCAGCAGATCCATGCGTGGTGTTCAGCGCATGGCGTGCTGTTCACCGGCCATCTTCTGTACGAGGAATGGCTGCGGCGGATGATCCGCGTCGAGGGGAACGCCTTCAGGCACTATCCGCACATGGACGTGGTGGGCGTCGATCATCTCTATCCGATCGTCGGCACGCGGGACCAGCCGCGCGAACATGTGGCGATCAAGCTCGCGAGCTCGGCGGCGCACCAGCAACGCAGCCCGCGCGTGCTGTGCGAATCCTTCGGCGGCATCTTCATGGATGCCACGATGCAGCGCATGAAGTGGATCGCCGACTGGGAGTACGTTCTGGGCGTGAACCTGCTGAACCCGCACGGCTTCCATTACACGCTGGAGGGTCCGCGCAAGCGCGATTGGCCGCCATCGATGTTCTATCAATACCCGTGGTGGCACTATTACGGTGCCTTCTCCGACTATATCAGCCGGCTTAGTCACATGCTCTCCGGCGGCCGCCATGTCGCCAAACTGGCGGTGCTCTGGCCCATGAACGCGCTGATGGCGCACTACACGCCGCAGGCGAGCAGTGCCTTGGCCGACCGCATGGTGAACGATTTTGAGGCGCTGAGCGACCTGCTGTTGCGACTCCACATGGATTACGACTACATCGACGATGAGGTGCTCGCGGCCGCCGACATCGTGGACGGACGCATCCACGTTGCCGACGAGGCATACGAACTGCTTGTCCTGCCGCCGCTGACGCATATCAGGTTGGACACCGTCGCGCGGATGGAAATGTTGGTGCAGCAAGGCGGCCGCCTGTTCGGCACGGTCTTCCTGCCCGACCAGGCGTTCGCCGCGGACAGCCTCGTCGATGTTTCTGCCCGCATCGGCGCGCTGTTCGGCCGCGACCCGGCGGCCACGCAGCACAGCTACCGGACGAGATTCGAGGCCGAGGCGTTCGAACAATCGCACGCAGGCGTCGGCAAGGCCACGTTTCTGCAAACCTACGCGCTGGCCCGGCAATTTCCGCTTGCCTTGCAGCATACGGTGGGAACGCCCGGCATCCCCGAGAGTGCGGGCGTCTTCGCCGAGATGGACGGCAATGATCTTCGATACGTTTTTGCGCCCGACAAGGGCGAGCGCCAGGATATCACGGCAGAACTGACCGCCGAGCGGAACGCCCTGGCGGACGCGCTGGAGACGGCGTTGCTGCGCCTGGTCGCGCCGGATCTGCGCATCGACAATCGCGAGGTGTTCTGCCTTCACCGGGTCAAGCAGGAACGCGACATCTTCTTCGTCGTCAACCCGACCTTCAACGCGCAGCATCTGACCATGACGCTGTCCACGCTCTGCCAACCCGTGCTCTGGGACCCTTCGACGGGAACACAACGCCCCGTGGCCGCGCAACGCAGGCAGCGGCAGACGCAATTCGCGCTCGACCTGCCGCCGACCGGATCGGTGTTCGTGCTGACCGAGCCGCTCGGCCTGCCGTTCGTGACGGCAACCAACCTGGTGCTGGAGCATGTCACGCCCGACCGGATCGATGGCTATTGCATCGACAGTCAGGGCTGGATGGATGTCGTCGCGGCGGATGGCACGCGGCTGCACCGCGAAGTCCAGGGCGCGCCCCTGCCACTGCCGCTGCTGCTCGACGGCGACTGGCGGTTCCAGGCCCTTGCCGACAACGCCCTGGTGATCGACCGCTGGCTGGCATTGGCGGAGACGGCGGGACGCGACACGCAGTTCCATGCCGCGCCACAAGCCGGGACAGCGGGATGGCTTGCGGTCCAGGCAGGTGCGTGGGCCTATCAGCTTCCTGGCGGGCCGGGACAAGACTATCCCATCCCGGTCTGGTATCGGGCCGATTTCGTGGTGCATGGCGTCCCCGCCCGTCTCAACCTCATCATCGACGGATTCGCGGGCGCCGAATGGCAGCTTTTCGTCAATGGCACGCGGGTCGAGGAGCCGCCCGTTCGCAGCTCCTTCGACAGCGAGATGTTGGCGGTCGACATCATCGCTCACGTCCACACCGGCCGGAACGTCCTGGCGGTGCGCCTGATCCTGACCAGCGACACCGATGGCTTGCTCGACATGCTCAAACTGATCGGCGACTTCACGGTGGAAGCAATGGTGGACGGCGCCGTACGGCTCGGCCGGCCCCGTGCCATGCTTGCGGCCGGTCCGTGGACGGACCAGGGCTACCCGTTCTATTCCGGTCGCGGCACGTATCAGCGCGCCTTCACGCTGCCATCGGGGTTTCTCGGCGCGCGCTGCATCCTCGAAGCGGCGATGCAGGACGATGTGCTTGAGGTCACGGTCAATGGGCAGGCCGCTGGGATACGGCTCTGGCCGCCCTACGAGATCGAGGTAACGGACCTGCTGCGCGAAGGCGAGAACGTGATCGCGCTCACGGTCGCCAACACGCCAGTCAATCTCCTCGAGGGCACGCGCCGGCCGTCGGGCCTTGCCGGGCCGCCGCGGATCGTTGCCGCCCGGAACTTCGCGATCCGGGCGCCGTCCTGAGCGCGGACCGGCACGGACCGGGTCGGGCCGCGCGGGTGTCTCCGTCGCGTCATGTAAAGGGCGCGAGAACCGGATCCGCCGATCCCGCGGTCACGCCCGCTTGCCGTCCCACACCACGAACTTGCCATCCTTCACCACCAGCGCGGTGACTTTCTCGCCAAACACCCGCCGCGTGACGGGGTCAAAGGTGAACTTTCCGAAGATGACGCTCGGCACGTCGCGTACTTTGGCCAGACCGTCATGGAAGGCTCGCCGGGTCGCGCCGAACTGCCGCAGCACGGTGCCGGTCAGGATAAGGGCGTCATAGGCCAGCGCCACGAACAAGTCGGGATCGTCGTGGTATTTGGCGCGGTATGCCTTGACGAACTCCTGCACCTCGGGTCGAGGATCCTCCGGCACGAACTCGGACTCGGTGTAGAATCCCTCCGCGGCGGGGCCGGCAAGCTTGATGAACTCCGGCGCATACATCGAGCCGTTGCCCGCGATGGGCAATTTGATCCCCTGCTCGCGGGCCTGGCGAACGATCAAGGCGGCATCGGCATAATAAGCTTCGAGCACCAGGCTATCCGGCTTGGCCTGCATCACCCGCGTCAGCGTCGAGCGGAAGTCGCGCTCGTCCGGAAGATAGCCTTCGGTTGCCACCACCTCCGCACCGCGCTGCTTGGCAGCGGTGAGATACAGGTTCTTCGCGTTGGTGCCAAAAACGGTGTTCAGGTAGAGCACCGCCGGCCGCTTGAAGCCCAATCGCGTGACGGTGAGATCAGCCAGTTGCGGCTGCTCCTCCGCCGAACTCGCGCCGGGGCTCCACATGTAATCGCCGCCGAGGGTGAATCGCGGGTCGGAGTTTGTGAAGCCGAGCTGCACCAGTTTGCCGCGCTGGTAGATCGGCGACGCCGCCATCGAGGTGGTGCTGGAGAAGTCGCCCAGTTCGGCGACGATGGTGGGGTCGGCCACGAATTTCTGCGCGATGGCGACGGCTTGACGCGGATCGTTCTGGCTGTCCTCGAACTCCAGCACCAGCTTGCGCCCGTTGATACCGCCGTCGCGGCCGTTGATGACATCGAGCGCCAATGCGAAGCCGCGCTTCCACTCCGCGCCATACTGTGCCGCCTCGCCGGTCAGCGGACCGCTCACCCCAACACGGATGTCGTCCGCGGCGCGGGCCGGCGCGCCGCGGCTCGCGAGGGCGACGAGACCGGGGGCGCCGAGCAACGCTGCCCGGCGGGTTATCGCAATAGCGTGGCTACGGGGGCGCGGCTCTGTGGTCATCGCGGCTCTCCGAACATTTGCGTGACTTCGGACGATGGTGGACGGGTCGCTCTCCGGTCAAGCCGTCGCCCGCTACCCGATCACCCGCAGGACGGCCTCGATCCCGGCTCCCGCATCGCATCTGAGCCCGACGCGACGCAGGGCGGCGGCCAGGGCGGTGACAGCGGCGACGGCGTAAAGCGGCTCGGCGACCGGCCCCATGTGACCGATGCGCAGTAGCTTGCCTTGCGTCTCGCCGCGCCCTTCGGACAACACAACGCCAAGGATTTCGCGCGCGGCGACCAGGATGTCGGCTCCGCAAACCCCGTCTGGAACGCGTACCGCAGTCGTGGTCGGCGAAGCGATCTCCTCGCGCGCCGCCCAAAGCTGCAACCCCAGCGCGCGTACGCCGGCGCGGCAGGCGCGCGCGGTGAGCGCGTGGCGCTGCCACACCGCCTCCGGCCCTTCCGCGAGATAGAGATCAAGGGCCGCGTCCAGGCCGTTCACCTCGGCGATCGAGGGCGTGAACGGGAACGGCTTGCCGGATTGCCAGGCGCCTTCCCAATCACCCAGGCTGAGCACGGACGCGCGGGGCGCTTTCGGGTTCGCCTGGATGGCCGCCCAGGCGCGATCCGACACGGCCATGATGGTGAGGCCCGGGGCGCCGCCGAGGCACTTGCCGGGGCCGGTGATGAACACGTCTGAGAAACAGTCGCCGGGATGGATGTCCATGCCCGCGAACGACGAGACCGCGTCCACCATCAGCAGCGCGCCATGCGCGCGGACGATGGCGCCGATCTCGCGGATCGGATTGATGGTGCCCGACGGTGTTTCGTGATGCACCACGCTGACCAGCCGCGTCTCCGGCCGTTGCCGCAAGGCGTCGGCGACACGCTGCGGATCGACCGCCTCGTTGAATGGCACCGCCACCTCGACCACCTCGCGGGCATGCCGGCGCGCCCAGTGCGTGAACCCGGCGCCGTAGACGCCGGAGACCAGGTTCAGCACGACGTCATCCGGCGCGATCACCGACGCCGCGGCAGCCTCGATGCCGGGTGCCGGCTCGCAGTGCAGGATCAGCGCGGGTTCGTGCACGCGCAGC
Organism: uncultured Pseudomonadota bacterium; assembly: GCA_963758455.1. Lineage (GTDB taxonomy): Bacteria > Pseudomonadota > Alphaproteobacteria > Acetobacterales > Acetobacteraceae > CAVRQM01. The sequence continues at coordinate 636,295 of CAVWVK010000002.1, forward strand.
GCGCGCGCGGCCTTGCGGGTGACTGCCTCATAGAAATCCTGGAACACCACATCGTAGTCGTACAGCAGCGGGCGCGACATCGCGCGGCTGACCGCCGCATAGGCGGAAACCGGACCGGCCGACAGAATGGCCACCGGATCGCGCGGCCGTTTGTCCATCGTCATGTCTCCCGTTCCGTCAATGTGCCGCTGCCAACGGCGCGCGGCCGCGGATCAGGTCAGACGCGCGTTCGGCGATCATCACCACCGGCGCGTTGATGTTGCCGCCGGGCAGGTCGGGCATCACCGCGGCGTCCACCACGCGCAGCCCGGCGATGCCGCGCACCCGCAGCGCCGGATCCACGACGGCTAGCGGATCGGCATCGGTGCCCATGCGGCAGGTGCCGGCCGGATGGTGGACGGTGATCGCGGTCTTGCGGATATGGGCGTCGATCTGCTCGTCGCTGACGCAGGCCGGCCCGGGCGCGATCTCCCGGCCCACATAGGGGGCCATCGCCGGCTGCGCCGCGATGTCGCGCACCATGCGCACGGCGCGGCGCAAAATCGTCCAATCCCGCTCGGTCCCGAGAAAGTTCTGGTGGATGCGCGGCGCGGCCGCGGGGTCGGCCGAGGCGAGGCTGACACTGCCGCGGCTTTGCGGATGGATCAGCACGGTCCGCGCGGCAAACCCGTCCGGGAACGGCTGCTTGATAGGGGCCAGATAGGGCCACGCGCCTAGCGGCGCCGCGGTCAGCAGGAGCTGGATGTCGGGCAGCGGCGCATCGGCGCCGCTGCGCAGGAAAGCCGTCAGGCCGCCCGGAACGTCCGCCGCGAAGCCACGCCCGAATGCATAGGCCTGTGCCAGTGCCCACCCGATGCGGTCATAGCGCATCATGCGGTGGAACGGTCCCGGCTCGGCGCGGTGATACATCACGATCACCGAGACATGGTCCTGTAGATTGCGCCCGACGCCCGGGAGCGCCACGTGCACGCCGATGCCATGCGTGCGGAGCTGCTCGGGATCGCCGATGCCCGACAGCATCAGCAATTGCGGCGAGTTAATGACGCCCGCCGCCAGGATCACCTCGCGCGTGGCGCGCGCGACGCGCCTCTGGCCGTCGTGCACAAACTCCACGCCGACCGCTCGAGCGTTCTCGATCAGCACGCGCGTGGTCAGCGCCTTGACGCGCACCGTCAGGTTAGGCCGTCGCAGTGCCGGCCGCAGATAGGCCGTCGCGGCACTGCACCGCCGACCGCGCCGGATGGTCATTTGCAGCGGGCTGAAGCCCTCCTGGTCCACGCCGTTGTAGTCCTCGGTCCAGGAATGCCCCGCCGATTTCGCCGCCGCGAAATAGGCCGGCACCAGCGCGTCCTCATAGCGACAGCGTTGCACGTTGATCGGCCCATCGCCGCCGCGCGTGGCGCTGGCCCCGCCCTCCCACGATTCCTGTCGGCGGAAATACGGCAGCACGTGGGCGTAGGACCAATCGGTCAGCCCGTATTGCTGTGCCCAGCGGTCGTAGTCGCCGGGGTGGCCGCGCACATGCGCCATCGCGTTTGTCGATGACGAGCCGCCCACCACCTTCCCACGCGCACACTCCACGCGGCGGTTGTCCACGTTCGCCTCGGGTTCGCAAAAATACATCCAGTCGTGCAGGCGCTTTTGCAGGATCTTGCCCCAGCCGAGCGGAATGTGGATCCAAGGATCGCGGTCCCAGCCGCCGGCCTCCAGCAGCAGCACCTTGCAATCCGCGTCCTCGCTCAGCCGCGCGGCGAGCGTGCAGCCGGCCGAGCCCGCGCCGACGATGACGTAGTCGTACGCGTCCGTCTCAACCATGCGCGGCGACACGCTTCAGGCTGATATGGATGTTCTTCTCGCGCGTAAACGACAGCAGCTCGCCCAGGCACTCCTCGCGGCCGATGCCGGATTGCTTGTAGCCGCCGAACGGCGCGCCGAGGAAGTGCTTGCCGACCTCGTTGACCCAGACATATCCCGCCTCGACGCGGGCGGCGGCGCGATGGGCGCGCTCCAGATCGTTGGTCCAGATCGAGCAAGTGAGGCCGTAATCCACCTGATTGACCTGCCGCAGCATCTCCGCCTCGTCACTCCAGCGCAGAATGGACAGCACCGGGCCGAAAATCTCCTCGGAGGCCACCCGCATCTCCATCGTCGTATCGGCGAACACGGTGGGTTCGATGAACAGGCCGCCGGAAAGCCCCGGGTTGTCAGGCGGGCCACCGCCGCAGATCAGCCGCGCTCCCTGTTCATGTGCCGAGCGGATGAAGTCCAGGATGCGGTCGTATTGCGGGCGGCTGATGATCGCACCCATCGTCGTCGCGGCATCGGTGGGCAGTCCCGGCCGATACGCCGCACAGCGGTCACGCACGCGTTCGATCACCGCGTCGTACATGGCGTCGTGCAGGAAGGCGCGGCTGGTCGAGCCGCAGGACTGTCCGCACCAGGTGAAGTTCATGCCGGCGACGATGCCGGCCGCCACCGCGTCGGGATCGACGTCGGGAAAGGCGATCAGCGCGTTCTTGCCGCCTAGTTCCAGCAACACCGGCTTCAGCGTGTCGGCCGCGCCGCGCATCACCGCCCGCCCGGTCGGCACGCTGCCGACCAGCCCGACCATCGCCACGCCCTTGTGCGCGACCAGCGCCGTGCCGATCTCGCGCCCGCCCGGCAGCAGGCTGAAAACGCCGGGGGGCAACATGCCGCCCACGATCTCGGCGAGCCGCAGCGCCGAGAGCGGCGCCTGCTCCGGCGGCTTGATGATGATGGCGTTGCCGGCCGCCAGCGGTGCGGCCATCTTGCCGGCGGCGAACATGAACGGGTGATTGAACGCGACGATCCGCGCCACGACGCCGAGCGGTTCGCGCACCGAGAAATTCACCGCATCCGGCCCCATCGGGATGGAGGCGCCCTTCATTTCCGTGACCAGCCCGGCGAAGAAATCGAACAGCGCGCCGGCCACCATCACGTCCGCCGTCATCTCGCGCACCGGGTTGCCGCAATCTGCGGCATCCAGCATGGCCAGCTCAGCGGCATGGCGACGCAACTCGGCGCCGATGCCCCGCAGGACGCGCGCCCGCTCCAGCGGCGGCACATCGCGCCACATTTTGAACCCGGCCTGCGCCGCGGCAATCGCGGCATCCGCGTCCTCGGTCGTGGCCTCGGCGACACGCGCGAGGTGTTCGCCGGAACCCGGGTTGAGGATTTCCGCATAACGACCGCGCGCCGGCGCGTGCCATGCACCGCCATAGAACAGATCGCAATGCCGTGGCAGTACCAGGGCGGTGGGCGCGGGCGGCGCCTGTACGTTCATGGACGCCGTCTCCTGTTTCAGCGGCGCGGCGGGTCCGTTGCCGCGACGAAGCGGTCGTCGAAGCCCCCGGACACGTCCGCGCCTTTGGCAAGCGCCCCCTGGCTCTTCAGCGTGTCGGCCGTCCGCTGCCATTGCGCGGCGGTCAGCGTGCCGATGCCGTGCGCCTTGGTGTCCGCGCTGAAGAACGTGCTGGCGATGTCGGCCTTGAGCTGTGCGAGCAGCACGCCGCGCCGGCTCTTATACTCCGGGTTGGCGGCGATGGTCATGTCCACGGCCTGCTCCGGCGAGGCGATCACGTCGCGGAAGGCCAGCATATAGGCGCGGACGAAACGCTGCACGAGATCGGGGTTGTCGTGTATCAGCTTCTCTGAGGTGAACACGCCCGAACCGTAGGCGTTGAACCCGTAGTCGGCCCCCAGCAGGATCGAAAGCGAACCCGGGCCGCCGGTCTTCGCCTCCAGTTCCGGCACCTCCGCGTCGACATACCCAGGCACCGCATCGACGCGGCCGAGCACCAGGTAATTCTCGTACGGCGGCGCCACCGTGCTCTGTTTCATGGTGGCAAGCGACAGCCCGTTGGCGTCGAAGAACGCCTTGAGGAAGATGTAGGTCGAGCCCGCCGGATGCACGCCGATGTTGAGGCCTTTGAGATCGGCGGGCTTGGTCAGCTTGTGCTTGCTGGCGATCGAGATCATTGCCAGCGGGCTGCGCTGGTTGACCGCGACGATGGCCACGTCCGGCACCCCTTGCGAGCGCGCCACCTGCAACGTGGGCAGGTCGCCGAAGCCGAACTCGGCGCTGCCGTTGCCCACCAGCCGCAATGCGTCGGGAGTGCCGGTGCCGCGCCGGATCGTGGTCACGTCGATGCCGCTCTGCGCGAAATAGCCCTTCGCCTTGGCCACGAAGAACATCGCGTGGTCGCCACGCACCACCCAGTCGAGCTGCACCGTCACCTTGTCGGCCGCCCGCGCCCCACCGCTCCCCACGCCAAGACAGAACAGGCCAGCGACGATCCCGAGGGCTAATGCCGTCATGCGCTTGCGCATCGGTCTCTCCTTCGAGTGGAACGCTAACGCGGAGACCACGGCACCAACAGCCGCTCCGCGAGCTCGACCAGATAATAGAAGGCCATGCCCAGCACGGACACTTCCACCAGGGCGGCGAACACCAGCGGCGTCTCGAGCTGGGTGGAGGCGAACTGGATGACGTAGCCGAGGCCGGCCGAAGCGCCGGAGAACTCGCCTACGATCGCGCCGATCACGCTGAGAGTCACCGCGATCTTCAACCCCGACATGAGATGCGGCAGCGCGGTCGGCACCTGCACGCGCCAGAGGATCTCGCCGCGGGTCGAACCGACCGATCGCATCAGCGCGACCAGGTTGGCGTCGACCGCGCGCAGTCCGGCGAGCATGTCAAGTCCCACCGGGAAAAAGGCGATGACCACGATCAGCACCACTTTCGGTGCCAGGCCGTAGCCGAACCACAGCACGAACAGCGGCGCCAGCGCGACCTTCGGCACCGTCTGGAACAGCACGATCAGCGGATACAGCGCGCGCCCAAAACGCTCGAACCGCACGATGGCCAGCGCAAGCGCCGCCCCCACGATGCCGGACAGCGCAAAGCCCAGCAGCACCTCGCCGGCCGTAACCCACGCCGCCCACGCGAGCGTCGCCTGGTCGGACACCAGCGAGGCGACAATCGCCGACGGGGCAGGCAGGACGAAGGTCGGGACGCCGATCAGGCTGATCGCCGCCTGCCAGGCAAGCAGCACCGCCAGCAGCAACGCGACAGCGGACAGACCGCCCGCGACGTCCGGCCGGTCGCCGGATCGGCGCGGCACCAATGCGAGCGTGGTGGCGGCGCTCATGCGTGCCCCTGTTTCAACAGCGCGCGCAGCCGGGCCGCCAGCACCCCGAAGGCCGGATCGGCGTACGTCGCCTCGTTGCGCGGATAGCCAAGCGGGACCGTCAAGCTGGCCAGCCACCGCCCCGGCGAGGCAGCCATCACATGCACCTCGCGCGACAGGAACACCGCCTCGTCCAGCGAGTGCGTGACCAGCACCACGGTCTTGCCGGTGCGCTGCCAAAGCTCAAGCAGAAAGCCGCTCATCGCCTCGCGGGTAATCGCGTCGAGCGCCCCGAACGGCTCGTCCATCAGCAGCACCTGGGGGTCGATCGCCAACGCCCGCGCGATGGCGACGCGCTGGCGCATCCCGCCCGAGAGTTGCGTGGGCAGCTTCCGTTCCGCGCCCTCCAGGCCGACCAGCGCCAGCATCGCAGCCGCTCGCTCGCGCACGGCGGCGGCCGACAGCGTGCGGTCGGTGATGCGCAGCAGGAAGCCCGCGTTGTCGAGCGCGTTGCGCCAGGGCAGCAGGGTGGCGTCCTGGAACACCAGACCGATGCACCGCTGTCGTGCCGCCGCCCCGGGTGAGACCCCCGCGACCGACGCGGTTCCGGCACTTGGCGCGATCAGGCCTGCCAGCACCTTCAGCAAGGTACTTTTACCGCAGCCGGACGGCCCGATCAGCGAGACGAAGCTGCCGCGCGGGACCGCAAGCTCGATGTTGTCCAGCACTCGCAGCCGCTCGCGGCCCAGCCCGAAATCCACGCAAAGACCGCGGGCCTGGATGTGCGGCGGTTCCGGCGAGGGCGCGACGGTGGGAAGCTGCGGCGACTGCCGCGTCATCAGGGCGCTTTGCATCGGCGCCCCCGGACTCAGCCCGCCGCGATCGCGCGGGTGAACGCCGGACGCTGCTCCAGCCGGGCGCGCCATGCCTCAAGCCGCGGCAGCGCCGGACGCTCGTAGGGGAATGCGAGACAGCGCCGCACTATCGGACCGAGTGCCACGTCGGCCAGGCTGAACGCCGATCCGGCAACCCACTCCTCGGACAACGCGCTTTCCAGCACGCTCAGTTCGGCCACGAGATCCTGCACGGTGCTTGTCCCACGCTCCGCCGCCGGCTTCTTGGCGTCGCGGAAGCCGGCGAGATAGGGCGCGTTCAGCGAGGCCAGCAGCCAATCCATCCAGCGTTCGACCTGCGAGCGCGCGGCCGGCTCGGCCGGGTAGAGCGGACTCGCGGCCTGCGTCGCGAGATAGCGCAGGATGGTGTTGGATTCCCAGATCACCACCTCACCGTCGATCAGGGTCGGCACCTTGCGCGTCGGATTGAGCGCCGCGTATTCCGGCGTCGCCGTGTTGCCGAACTGGCGGCCGAAATCCTCGCGCTGATAGGCAAGCTGCATCTCGTCCAGCCCGAACAGGACTTTCTGGACGTTGCCGGACGTGGCTCGGCCGAGCAGTCGAAGCATTCAGCGGTCCTTTCTGGGCGAGTAGGCGATGCAGTCCATCTCGATCTTCGTGCTGATGACGGCGCGCGCCTCGACCGTGGTGCGCGCCAGCCGCCCGTCGGGAAAGAACTCCTTGAACACGCCATTGTAGCGGCCGAAATCGCGCGCGTCCTCGAGATAGGTCGTGATCTTGACGATGTCGCCGAGATCGCAGCCGGCCGCGTTCAGGGCGCGGCGCAGCGCCTCGATGGTGGCGCGCGTCTCCTGCTCGATGCTGCCGCAGACCATGACGCCCTTGTCGTCCTTGCCGACCTGCCCGGAGACGTAGACGAAATCCCCCGCCCGCACCGCGGGGTGAAACGGCAGGTTCGGGTTCTTCTGGCCAAATACCTCGATCATCTCGGCAGACACTCGATGACGTCGACGCCGCGCTGGCGATCGGTGAGGTAGACGATGCCGCGCGCATCGGTGGTGACGTCGTTGGAGGAGACGCGCTCGCAACCGGGCGGCACGTCCGGTTCGTAGAACCCGACCTCGCTCGGTCGGAACGGATCGGAGACGTCCATCAGGCGCATCCCCTGGGCAAACCAGGCGAACGGCACGATGGTGCCGTGGAACCGCTCGGACGGCTGATGGCAGCCGGTCATCGGCGGCTGCGGCGCGCCGTCCGGGTCCAGGCCGGGTACCTGGATGGTGGCGATCGGCATCGGCTGCGTCTCGTCGGTGATGTCATAGACCCAACTGAACGCCGGCGGCGACGGGCGCAGCTTGGCCACATCTTCGTCGGCGACCACCATGATCCTGCGTCCGCGCACCGGCTCGGGGACGGGCAGGCAGGTATGCGTCGGATGCGGATGCGCCGGGCTGCTGTTCATCGACGAGATCATGCGCGGCCGCGACAGGTCGGAGATGTCGAGGATGAACAGGCCGTGGTGCCAGTACCGACACGTACAGCCGATCGCCCATGCGCAGCGGATGATGACAACGCGGCTTCACGTAGCCGTCCCACGGATAGGCCTCCCCGGCGCCGACATTCTGGCCCGGCAGCCACCACTGCCCGACCTCGACCGGCCGCGCCGGATCGGCCAAGTCGAGGATCTTGACGATGTTGCCGACGAATCCCTCGGCCGTGGGCGAGATGTAAGCGTAGCGCCCGTCAAAATCGTAACGATGCACCCCGCTGCCCGCGGTGCGCCATGTGGTGATGAGTTTCTGGTTCTGCGGGCCGGCTCACGTCATAGATGCCCAGGCCGCCGCCGAGTTCCGGGTTGTCCTGGCCGAGCCGCTCGTGGTTGACGATCATCACGCCGCCCTCGGCCCGTACCTTGTGCGAATGCCAGCCGGACGGCATCTCGATCGAGGCCAGATGGCGCGGTCGGGTCGGGTCGGCGATGTCGAAGATCGAGGTGCCGGCGGGCGGGCGCATATGCGCCACGAACAGCGTGGCGCCATCGACCCAGACCTGGCCGCCGCCGGGGCAGTCGATATGCGCGAGCAGACGCGTGTTGGAAGCGCGAGCCAATGCCGGTTCAGCTCAGGCTGACGGTGTCGCCGGCCGGCGTGCGGCCCCAGCGTTGGTGCAGGCCGAACGCCTTCAGCGCCGGCTCGTCGCTGGCCACGAACAGGATCGCCGGATCCGTCTTGCTGTCGTTGGCGTGCTCCGCCCAGGATCCACCGGGCACCGCCAGCGTGTCGAACGGCGCCCAGTCGAAACGCTTGCCGTCGACGATGCTGTGCCCGCGACCCTCGAACGGCGCCACCAGCAGGCTCGCGGTCTGGCGCAGCGGCTGCGTGCGCTCGCCCGGCCGCAGCATCTGCATGAAAAAGGTGATGGTCTTGAACACCGGGCCGCCGGTCAGCGGGTCCACGTATTCGACCAGCAGCGCCTCGTGCGGGTTGCCGTCCCATTCGCGATGGCGCTCCAGCATCTCGCGCATCGCGTCGTAGCGATAGACGAACATCGGCGACGATCCGCCCACCCCGCGGCCGTGGCTCACGAACCGCGGCAGCAGCCCGCCCGAGCCATAGACACTGGCCGAGTAGTCGGCGGGAAAGCGTGCCGTTTGCTGCTTTTTCTTCGACTCGCCCTCGGCGTAGTCGTGGCTGAAATCCAGCGCATTGAGCTGCTCCACCAGCGGCAAGTCGAGCACGGACAGGTTGACCGCCGGATCGCTGCCCATGTTGCCGTGGTTGTGCCAGGTGTCGCGCGGCGTCAGCACCATATCGCCGGGACCGAACACGATGTCCTCGCCCTCGACGCCGGTGAAGTTCTTGCTACCGGTCAGCCCGAAACGCACCGCGCTGGCGGTATGCTTGTGCGGCGGCATGACCTCGTTGGGGTCGTTCAGGCGATAGGCGGTGTACATCGTGGTGACGGTGGCGCGGCGCGGCGCCAGCCCCGGGTTGACCAGGATCAGCGAGCGCCGCTCGGAATCGTTCATCGTCACCAGTTCGGCCGAGCGCCGCAGCAGCGAGTCGAGTTCACCCTCGTAACTCCACAGATGCGGCACGGCACGCTTGCCGCCGAGCAGTTGCTTGATTTCGTCGTGTTCCACGTCGGTGCTGGTCGCCCAGAACGGAAACAGGTTCTTCTGATGCAGCTCGTCATACATGGCGCGCAACGCCGCGTCCCGGCCGGCCGGCCGGCTCGGAGTCTCGATGGTGTCCGCCATGCCGACCTCCCTCCGGTGTGTCTCCGCGCCATCCTCGGCGCCCGACAATCGCACTCGACCAGACGCGACCACACTTGTCAATGTCGGCGGATGGTTGCTAGGCTTGCGGGTGCAACAAGGCTGCACTCCCGGCATCGACCCGCAGTGATACCCCTTAGACTAGCCTTATTCAGCATGAACCCGTTGCGTCGGACGGGAAACGCCAAGCAACCGATACAACCACCTGAGGAAAATGGTTGACAACCAAGACGGCGGCGGCAGCGACCAGCTTATCCATGCGCTGCGTGATATGATAGCCGCGGGACAGTCTCGCGCGTCGGAGCGCGCGCTGGCCGGCGAGCTCGGCGTCACCCGCCATCGGCTGCGGCAGGCATTGGGCTCGCTGCGCGAGCAGGGTGCGATCGAACCACCGCCGCGCCGCCGCACCGCCGCCGCGCTGCCGGGCGAGGCGATGATCCGCGGCACCAACCCGGTCGAGGTGATCGAGCTTCGCATCGCGCTGGAGCCGACCCTGGCGCGGCTCGCCGCATTGCGCGCCACCCCGCTCGATATCGCCCGGATCGAGCGCGCCGCCACCACGTCGGCAAACATGGATACCGGGGTCGCCGATCTCGCGTTTCACCGGCTGGTCGCCGCCGGATCGGGCAATGGCCTGGCCGCCGAGTTCTACGCCGTGCTGCGCCAGGTCGGCACCGATGTGCGGCTGCGCGTCGCCAGCAATCGCCCCGTCTGCCCGAACCGGCTGCGCCAGCGCGACGCCGAACACCGCGCCATCGCCGCCGCCATCGCCGCGCGCGACGCCGACGCGGCCGAGCAGGCCATGTCACGCCACCTCGACGCGGTGCAGCAGCAGATCCTGGGCCGCCTTACCGCTGCCAGGGGTGTTGCCTGATGCCGCCACCGCTAGTCGCAGCGCAGGGCAGCGCGCTCGTCCCGGCAGACGATCGCGACCGGATTGGCAGGCGAGTCCGCCAGCCGCCGCAGCGGCAACACGGCGCGGGTGCGCCACGCATCGCCGCCGCGGCCGCAATAGATCGACTGGATCGGCACCGGCTGATGCAGGCTGTTTGGAATGCTCACCGTCCCGGTCGCGCGCTCCAGGCCCAGCATCAACTCGGTGCTGGCGCCGGCGGCGATGGTGCCGAGATCGAAACCGTACCAATGCCCGGCGACGGCATGGCATTCGAGCGCCGCAGCCGAGTGGTTGACGATGCCGACATGCAGCGGCGCGGGGGCCGCGGCGCCCCACGCGGCGGGGAGGACCGAGGTCAGCACCAACGCCGCCGCGGCGGCAGCGGCCAATCGATGCCAATTCCGCACGTCCGTCATCGCCCTTGCTCCCTGTCGTTCACCGCAGGGAACCAGAACGTGACGGTCGACTCAACCGGCGCTCTGCCGCGAACCACGCCATCACCGCGCCGGCGATCAACGGACGACACACAACCAAGGGGGCTCGAATGCGACCGTCGACACTCACGGTTCTCGCGGCACTTGTTCTTGCCGGCGCCTCGGCGCACGCCGCCGAGCTGAAAACCATCGCCATCGTGACGCCGGAACAGGCCACCGATTTCGGCTGGAACCAGCAGGGCGTCGCCGGCGCGCAGGCGGTCGCCGACAAGGATCACCTGAAGCTCATCAAGGCCGAGGGCCTGGGCTACGGCGACATCCGTCCCACGCTCCGCGAACTGGCCGACGAGGGCGCCGGCCTCATCATCGCCCATGCCAGCGGCTACAACACGGCCGCCGTCGAGATCGGCGCCGAGACGCATGTGCCGGTCGCGATCACCGACCGGCCCGATTTGCGCAAGCCCGGCATGGTCGCCGACTACACGCTGTCCGGGCACGAAGGCGCCTACCTGGCCGGCCGCCTCGCCGCCCGCATGACCAAGACCGGCACCGTCGGCATCGTCGTCTCGGCCGAGGTGCCGGACTGGAACTCGCAATCGGCGGGGTTCGTGCAAGGCGCGAAAGCCGAGAAGCCGGACATCAAGATCCGCTACGCGGTGATCGGTCCGGCCGCCTACTCCGACGCCGCGGGCGCGCGGCGGGTCGCAGCCTCGGTGATCTCCTCGGGAGCGGACGTGATCTTCGGCCAGGGCGACGGCGCCTCGTTCGGCATGATCCAGGCGGTCGAGACGGTGCCGGCGCCGGCCGGCGCCGGCACCGTCTGGTTCATCGACGTGGTGGGCGACAAGAGCAGCATCGACAAGGGCCATCTGCTGAGCTCGGTGGTGTGGAATTTCGCGCCGGTGTTCCAGACGATGGTGGACGGCCTCAAGAACGGCGATTTCGGCACCAAGACGTTCGCTCCCAACCTCAAGGACGGCTCGGTGTCGCTGCTGCACACCTCGCATATTCCCGCCGATGTCTGGAGCGCGCTGATGCAGGACCGGCAGGACGTGATCGACGGCAAGGTCAAGGTGGCCGAGGTGTTCGACACGCAGAAGGTCCATGCGATGATGACCTCCGTGCAGGCGCCGGCGAAGTGAGCGGGGGGGCCGCGGCCGAGGCCAGCCGCGGCCCGGCCGCGCGCCCGGCGCTGATCCGCTTTGCCGCCGTCACAAAGCGGTTTCCCGGTGTCCTCGCCAACGACGCCGTGAGCTTTGCCATCAACCCGGGCGAGGTGCATGTCCTGCTCGGCGAGAACGGCGCCGGCAAGTCCACGCTGATCGGGATGCTGGCCGGGATGCAGCAGCCCGACGCCGGCAGCATCGTCGTGGACGGGCAGACGACGCGGATCGCCAGCCCGGCGCACGCGCTCGGGCTCGGGATCGGCACCGTGTTCCAGCATGGAATGCTGGTGCCCGGATTGTCGGTAGCCGAAAACCTGCTGCTGGGCGGCTTGTGGTGGCGGCGACCGCGGCGCGACTCGCTGCGCGCCCGATTCCACGACACCTGCGCCGCGTTCGGCATCGCCATCGACGCCGACGCCGCCGTCGGCTCGCTGTCGCTCGGCGAGCAGCAGCAAGTGGAGATCATCCGCGCCCTGTGGCGCGGCGGCAAGGTTGTGGTGCTGGACGAGCCGACCGCCATGCTGACGCCGCGCGGGATCGAGGAGCTCGGCGGGCTGATGCGCCGCATGGCCGAACAGGGCGTGGGCGTGGTGTTCATCACCCACAAGCTGCATGAGGCGCTGGACTACGGCGATCGCATCACCGTGCTGCGCCAGGGCCGCGTCGCGGGCGAGCTCGAACCCGATTCGGTGCGCGGCCTGCCGCGTCGCGCGGCCACCGAGCGCATCGTCGGCCTGATGTTCGGCCACGCGCCGCCCGCGACGCTGGAGGCGCCACGCGTGCCGCGCCCGGCGGTCGGCGGCCCGCCGGTGCTGCAAGTGCGCGGGCTGTCGCTGACCGACACGGCGGGGCGGCCGCTGCTGCGCGACGTCTCGTTCGAGGTCGCCGCCGGAGAGGTGCTCGGAATCGCCGGCATCGACGGCAACGGCCAGACTGCACTGGCCGAAATGCTGGCGGGCCACCAGGCTGGCAGCGGCACGGTGATGCTCGACGGACGCGCTATCGACATGCTGGACAGCCTGGGTCGCCATCGCGCCGGGCTGCGCTATGTCACGGACGATCGGCTCGGAGAGGGCACGGTCGCGTCGTTCCCGGTCGCGCTGAACCTGCTGCTCAAGCAGATCGGCGAGGCGCCGTTCTGGCATGGCGGTTTCGCCCGCGCAGCGGCCATCGAAGCATATGCGGCGCGGCTGGTGTCCGACTTCGACATCCGCACGCCGTCGGTCCGCACGCCAATCGGCCGGCTGTCCGGAGGCAACATCCAGAAGGCGTTGCTCGCGCGCGAGCTGCAAGGCACGGCGCGGGCGGTGATCTACAGCAAGCCGACACACGGGCTGGATGTGCGCAACATTGCCTCCGCCCGCGCGCGCATCCGCGCCGGCGCCGCCTCCGGCATCGCCACCGTCCTGATCTCGACCGATCTGGAGGAAGTGCTGGAGATGTCGGACCGGGTCGGCGTCATGCTGCGCGGCCGCCTGGTCGGCGTCGTCGCGGGTGGCGTGGACAGCCGCGAGGCGGTGGGGCGGCTCATGGTCGGAGCCACGTATGTCCATTGAGCAGGGCATCGCGCTCGCCGACGAGTCCGCGCTGCCGCCGCTGCCGGCGCGCCCGACGGTGCTTAGACTGCACGCGCTGGCCGCCACGCTGGCGCCGATCGTGGCGGCGCTGGTGGTGAGCGGCCTGATCCTGCTCGCGGTCGGCGTCGATCCGTTCGAGTACTACGCCCTGGTGGTGCAGCGTGGCCTGCTCAGCTCGCGCGGGTTGCAGGAGACGATCACCCGCACCGCGCCGCTCATGCTGCTGGGCGCCAGCCTGATCGTGAGCTTCCGGGCGGGGCTGTGGAATCTGGGCGTGGACGGGCAGTTCCTGCTGGGCGCGGTGATGTCGGCCGCGACCGCCCCGGCCCTGATCGCGGTCATGCCGGTCTGGCCGGGCGTCGTGCTGTCGATGGTGGTCGGCATCGCCGCCGCCGTGATCTGGTCGCTGCTGCCGGCACTGCTGCGTGCCTACCAGGGCGTCAACGAGATCATCACCACGCTGATGATGAATTTCCTCGGCGTGTCGCTGGCGAACGTGCTGGTCAAGCTGGTCTTCACCGACCCCACGACCACCATCCCGATCACCCGCACGCTGCCGGTGGCCGACCGGCTGCCGCGCCTGCTCGGCACCACGGTCAATATCGGCGTGGTCCTGGCGCTGGGCGTGCTGGTCGCGGTGCATCTGGCGATGACGCGCACCGCCTGGGGCCTGCGGCTGCGGGTGCTGGGAGCCAACCCGCGCGCCGCGCGCCATGCCGGATTGCGGGTGCGGCGGTTGACCGTGACCGCCATCGTCATCAGCGCCGGGCTGGCCGGGCTAGCCGGCGCCGTCGTCGTGCTCGGCACGCTTGGCAACGTCCGCGCCGAATGGAACCCGGCCTACGGCCTGACGATCATCCCGCTGGTGTTTCTCGCACGGATGAACGGTTGGGCGATCATCGGCTTCGTCTTCCTGTTCGCGATGCTGTCGATCGGCGCGGAAAGCGCCTCGATCCGCCTTGGCGTCCCGCACTACTACAACTTCCTGCTGGTAGGGCTGCTGCTGATCTTCCTGGCGCTGGTCGAATACCTCGATCAGCGCCGCCGCGAACGGGCGGTGTAGCGCCGTGTCCGCGCTGCTCACGCAGACCTTCCTCGCGGCCCTGATCGGCGGCGCGGTGACGGCCGCCACGCCGCTGCTGCTGGCCGGCCTGGGCGAGCAGATCTCGGAAAAAGCCGGCGTGCTCAACATCGGCATCGAGGGAATGATGCTGCTCGGCGCCTATGCCGGGTTCCTCGTGGCCTATGACAGCGGCTCGATGTGGCTCGGCTTCCTGGCCGGTGGCGTCGCGGGCGCGGCGGTGGCGGCGGTGATGGCGCTGGCCTGCGTGCGGCTGAGCCTGAACCAGATCGTCATCGGCATCGCGCTGACGTTAAGCGTGGAGGGACTGACCTCGCTGCTGCAGTTCTTCCAGTTCAGCCGCACCTATCCACGTCTGCCCGCCGCCGCCGCGCTGGCGATTCCGGGATTGTCGCGCATCCCGGTCCTCGGGACGGGTCTGTTCGACCAGCATCCGCTCGTCTACCTGGCCGTGGCGCTGTGCCTGGTGCTGCGCTTTGCGTATCGCCACACGTTTCTGGGGCTGAACCTGGCCGCATCGGGCGACAAGCCGGCGGCGCTGGATGCGGCCGGGGTGGACGTGCTGGCCACCCGCACCGCCGCCGTGCTCGCGACCGGGCTGCTGGCCGGGATCGGGGGGGCCTATCTGTCCGAGGTGGGCAGCGGCATTTTCGTGCCGTTCATGACCAACGGCTCCGGCTTCGTCGGCATCGTCCTGGCCATGCTGGCGCGCGGCCGGCCGCTCTGGGTGCTGTGGGGCGCGCTGCTGTTCGGCGCCTGCCTGGCCATGACCACCGCGCTGCAAGTGGCCGGCGTCGATGTGCCCACCGACGTGATCGAAATGCTGCCGTTCGGCATGGTGATGCTGGCGCTGGTGGTGTTCGGGCGGCAGGCCGGCCTGCCGGCCGCACTCGGCCTGCCCTACCTGCGCGGCGCGCGTTGAAACTCATGCGCAACATCCATCGAGGCAATCATGGCTGATACAAAGGTCTACCTGCTCGACGGCGGCACACTGGTGCTCGACGGCTACCATGTGTTCTGGAACCGCGGTCCGGGCGGGGAGGTGCGGTTTCCCGTGTATTCGATCCTGGTCGAGCACGCGCAAGGCCGCTTCCTGTTCGACACCGGATTCGACTGCGAGCACGTCCAGAAGGCGCTGCCGTTCGAGAAGCCGCGGCAGACGCCGGAACAGACCATCCCCGGCGCGCTGGCCCAGCTCGGGCTCACGCCGGCCGATATCGGCGTGGTGGTGAACTCGCATTTCCACTTCGACCATGTCGGCGGCAACAAGTTCTTCCCGCACGCCAAGAAGCTGTGCCATGTGGCCGAGATCGCTCAAGCGGCGCATCCCGCCCCGTTCGAGGTGCTGGGCTACTCCGATCTGAGCTTCTCCGCCGAGGCCGCCGAGGCGCGCGGCCAATCGAGCCAACTTGCGCCCGGCACGACCGCGGAGAACTCCCGTTTCGAGACGATCGAGGGCGACGACATCGTCCTGGCGCCCGGGCTGCGCCTGTTCCACACGCCGGGCCACGCCATTGGGCACTACAGCGTGCTGGTGGAGTTCTCGGGCCGACGACCGCTGTTGTTCACCGTGGACGCCGCCTACACGAAGACGAGCCTGGAGACGCTGTGCCAGTCGAGCTTTCACATTGATCCGCTGGCGGGCGTGCGCTCGATGCTGCGGCTGCGCGAGCTGGCGCAGGTGCATGACGCCGAGCTGATGTTCTCTCACGACGCGCAGAGTTTTGCCGGATATCAGACCGGCGCCAAATACTACGGCTGAACCGTGCGCGGGACCGACATCCTGGTGCTGGGCGCGGGCTCGGCCGGTTGCGTGCTCGCGGCACGGCTTTCCGAACGCGAGGACGTGTCGGTGCGTCTGGTCGAAGCCGGTGGTTGGCCGGACGACCCGGACATCGCCGATCCGCTCAAATGGCCGTATCTGGAGGGTCGCGCATTCGACTGGTGCTATCGCACCTTGCCGCAAGCCGGCACCGCGGGACGCGCGCACACCTGGCCGCGCGGGCGGGTGGTCGGCGGATCGAGTTGCCTGCACGCGATGGCGCATGTGCAGGGCCACCCCGACGATTTCGCGGCGTGGGAGGAGCGCGGCGGCGCGCGGTGGTCGTATGCGTCCCTGCTGCGCGGCTTCCAGCGATGTGCCTTGCCGATGCTGCATCCCGAGGATGAGCTGAGTCCGGTGGCGCGGGCGTTTATGGATGCCGGCCGCTCGCTGGGCGCACCGTCGCTGGCGTCGCACAATACCGGGCCGCTCGCGGGCGTGACCGCCAACACGCTTACCATCCGCGACGGACGCAGAGTCAGCGCGGCCGATGCCTATCTGTCGGCCGCCGCCTCCAGACCGAACCTGTCGATCATGACCGGAGCCGTCGTCGAACGGCTGCTCATCGAGCACGGCCGCGCGCGCGGCGCCCTGGTCCGCCGTGACGGGGCGGACCAGGTGCTGGAAGCCGACACGATCGTGCTCAGTCTTGGCGCTGTCGCCTCTCCGCTGCTGCTGATGCGCTCGGGCGTGGGCGAGCCCGGCGAGCTTGCCGACGCCGGCGTGCGCTGCGCGATTGAGCTACCGCAGGTCGGCCGGAACCTGCATGACCACCTGCTCGCGGCTGGGAACGTCTATGCGTCACGCCGCCCGGTGCCGCCTTCGCGGTTGCAGCACTCCGAATCGCTGATGTACCTGCACGGCGACGATCCAGGGCGCGCCGACGGCGCGCCGGATTGCGTGCTGGCCTGCGTGGTTCTGCCTGTGGTGACGGAGTGCTTCGAGCGTCCGCCGGCCGGGGGCGCCTACACCATCATGTGCGGCGTCACCCATCCGACCAGCCGCGGGGCGGTGCGATTGCGCGGCCCGGCCGCCGCCGACGCGCCGATCATCGACCCGGCGTATCTCGCGACCGAACACGACCGGAGCAATTTCCGCCGCAGCCTGCGCCTGGCCCGCGCGGTCGGTCATGCCGCCGCCTTCGACACATGGCGCGCGGAGGAATTGTTGCCGGGGCCACCAGTGCGATCCGACGGCGACCTCGACACCTTCCTGGCCCGCGCGGCGATGACGCATCACCATCCGGTCGGCACCTGCGCGCTCGGCACGGTGGTCGATGGCGATCTGCGGGTGGACGGGACGGACAACCTGTTCGTCGTCGATGCCTCGGTGATCCCGCGCATCACCAGCGGCCCGGTCAATGCCGCCGTCATCGCCGTCGCGGAGACCTGGGCAGCCGATGTCTGGAACCATTCGCAAACGCGCACGGAGCAAGCCGCATGAACAAACTCGATGGCAAGGTCGCCCTGGTGACAGGAGCGGCGCAGGGCATCGGCCGGGCGATCGCCGAGCGCCTGGCCAGGGACGGCGCCCGGGTCGTGGTGGCGGACCTGAACCAAGACAAGGCCGCGGCGTCCGCGGCGGCGTGCGGCGGAGGCGCCTTCGCGCTGCCGTGCGACATCAGCGACCCGGAGCAAGTCACCCGGCTGTTCGAGGCCGTGGAGCAGCAGGCAGGGCGCGTGGACGTACTGGTCAACAACGCTGCCATCGTGCCGTTCATAGCCTGGGACGACGTCGATCTCGCGCACTGGCAGCAGCTCATCGGCGTGAACCTGACCGGCACGTTCCTGATGTGCCGTGCCGGTTCGGACATGATGCGCCGGCTCGGCACGCGGGGCCGCATCATCAACATGTGCTCCAACAGCCTGCTCGCCGGAACGCCCAACATGGCGGCCTACATCGCGTCAAAGGGCGGCGTGTTCGGCCTCACCCGGGCGCTGGCCACCGAACTCGGCAAATACGGGATCACCGTCAACGCCGTCATGCCCGGCCTGGTCGCATCCGAGGGCGCGATGGCGACGCCGCACAGGGACTCGTTCGATTTCGTCGAAATGCTGCAAGCCCTCAAGGGCCACGGCCGCCCGGAGGATATCGCCCCCGCGGTCGCTTTCCTCGCCTCCGACGACGCGCATTGGATCACCGGCCAAGCACTCAACGTCGATGGCGGCATGGCGCGCTGGTGAAGACTTCTCACACCGAGCGCCACGGACCGAGTTGAAGCCGGAAACGAGGCCCGAACCAATAAATCCCCGCGTCAACCCGCTCCCGCGGCCCGCCGCCGCTTCGCCCCCACGATCGCTGGCACCGGCGCTGCCGCCGCCGCATCGTCGGGACTGGCCAATGCCGCCAGCAGCGCCTCGCGCAACGCCGCCAACTTGCGCTCGTTCTCGACCTTCATGCCGAACACGTCCTTGACGTAGAACACGTCCACCGCGCGCACGCCGTAGGTGGTGACGTGCGCCGAGGCGATCTGCAACCCCTGCTCGCTGACCGCGGCCGTCACGTCGTGCAGCAATCCGGGACGGTCGCGGCCGTTCACCTCCAGCACGGTGTGCGTGTTGCTGGCGCGGTTGTCGATCACCACGCGCGGCGGCACGTGGATCGCGCGCATCCGCCGCCCCAGCAGAGCCTGCGACGCGCGCTTGATCTCGGCCCCCAGGCGGATGCGGCCGGACAGCGCCTGCTCGATCAGCACGTACAGCCGCGCCAGCCGATGCGGCGCATCGAAGGCCCCACCGGCGGCGTCCTGCACCCAGAAAGTGTCCAACGCCATGCCGTTGGTCAGGGTGTGGATGCGCGCATCCACGATCGACGCGCCAGCCACGGCCAGCGCCCCCGCGATCTTGCTGAACAACCCGGCGTGGTCGCCGGCATATACCGTCACCTCGGTGACGGCGCGCGCCGGCAGCGGCTGCGTCTCCACGGTCAGCGGCGCGCGCCGCTGCTCGGCGTCGCGGATCAGCCGGGCATGGCGGGCGTGGCTCTCGGGGTCGAACGACAGCCAATACCCGGCATAGCCGAGCGCGAAGAACGCCTCCCGGTCCGCCTCGGAAAAATCCTCCAGCAGCAGCGCGGCGGCCTCCTTGGCGTCGCGCACGCGCACGTCGCGCTCGGCCGTCGACAGACCGCCCGCCAGCACTTCGGCCACCCGCGCATACAGCTCGCGCAGCAGCGTCGCTTTCCAGCCGTTCCATACCTTCGCCGACACCGCGCGCATGTCGGCCACCGTCAGCACCAGCAGCAGGCGCAGCCGCTCCGGCGACTGGATGGTCTCGGCAATGTCCAGAATGGTTTTCGGATCGTCGATGTCACGCCGAAACGCGGTCTGGCTCAGCAGCAGGTGGTGCAGCACCAGCCAACTGACCGTCTCGGTCTCCTCGGCCGACATGCCCAGCGCCGGACACACCTCCAGCGCCACCTCCGCGCCCAACTCGGAATGATCGCCGCCGCGGCCCTTGGCGATGTCGTGCAGCAGGATCGCCATGTACAGCGCGCGCCGCGACTGCAATTGGTCCATCAGCCCGGACGACACGGGCGCGATGTCGGCCAACTCGCCGCGCTCCAGCAGATCAAGCACGCGGACCGCCTCGATCGTGTGCTCGTCGACCGTGAACACGTGATAGGTGTCGAACTGCATCTGACCGACGATGCGCGCCCAGTCCGGCAGGTAGCGGCCGAGGAATCCGGTCTCGTTCATCACCGACAGCCAGCGCGCGCCATCCGCCCGCGCGTCCTCGCCGCGCGCGCGATCCTCGCCGCCGCACAGCAGGTCGAGGAATATCGCCGCCGCGCGCGGATCGCGGCGCAGCTTCACGGCCCGGCGCTCGTTGCGGATCAGCGAGCGGATCGCCAGCGGGTGCAGCGCCAGCGCGCGGTCGCGCGCCACTTGCAGGATGCGCAGCATCTGGATCGGGTGATCGTGGAACTCGTGCCGCTCATCGGGCAGCAGCTTGCCGTCCGCCAGCACGAAGCCGGCCTCGGTCACGGCCGCATCGGCCTTGGGCGCGATCGCCGGCGGCCCGAGGGCGGCGCGCAGCAAGGCTGGTTCCAGCACGTGCGTCAGCCGCGTCACGTCGCGCGCGGTGAGAAAGTAGTGGCGCATGAACCGCTCCACCCCGTCCTGCCGCCCGTGCCTTGTGTAGCCCATGCGGGCGCCCACCACCGGCTGCAAATCGAAGGTCAGCCGCTCCTCGGCGCGCCCGGACACGTAATGCAGGTGGAAACGCAGGGTCCAGAGGAACTCCCACGACCGCACCGCGAGCCGCGCCTCGCCTTGGCTGATGAGCCCACCTGAGACATGCTCGATCTCGGCGAGCGTCATGATGGTGCGAATGGCGAACACGTATTTCGCCATCCAGTACAGCGTCTGCAAATCCCGCAGGCCGCCACGGCCGTCCTTGATGTTCGGCTCCACCACGAACGGGCTGTCGCCGTAGCGGCGATGCCGCGCCGCCCGCTCGGCGCTTTTGGCGGCGAGAAAGCCGGCGGCGCCCGCCGCCGCGCAGGCGGCGCGAAAGCGGCTGACGAAATCCTCGAACAGCGCCACGTCGCCGACCACGCGGCGGGCGTCGAGCAGGCTGGTGCGGATGCTGATGTCGCCCTGCGCCTCGGTCAGGCAATCCTCCACCGAGCGCGTGGCGTGGCCGACCTTCAGTCCCAGATCCCATAGAAAGTACAGCATGAACTCGATCATGCGCAGCGCCGCCGGGTCGGGCTCGATACCCGGCTCGGCGGCCGTCAAGAACAGCAGGTCGATGTCGCTGAACGGCGCCAGCACGCCACGGCCATAGCCGCCGGTGGCCGCGACCATCAGGCGCGGCGCATGGCCCTCGGTCGCGTGCAAAGCCTGAGCGTGGTCGTGCAGGGTCGCGATCAGGCCGTCGGTCAGATGGCCAAGCAGCCTTGCCGCCGCCAGCCCGGACATCTCGCCCGCCTCGAACGCATCGCGCACATGCGCCTGCACATGGGCGAGCCGACGGCGGAACAGCGCCAGGACCTCGCCACGCGACACCGAATGCGGCGGCCCCAGCTCGGCCACGGCAGCGGCAAGCTGCGCCTGGGCCACTTGCGGGTCGGACGGGAAGGGGGCGGTTTGCAACATCACGTCGATGTTAGCGTCTGTTCCGCGGCGTTGACAGCAAGCAGAGCGCGCAGACGGTACAAAGCCTCCAGGGCCTCGCGCGGCGACAGTCGATCCGGCTCGATGTCGGCCAGCGCCTCGCGCAGCGGATCGGGGGGCTGGACGGTGGGCCGCGCAGCCGGCAGGCTTGCCACCGCCGCGAACAGCGGCAGCGCGGCGGCGTCGGTCAGCCGGCCGGCCCGCTCCTCCAGGGCCGCCAGCAGGGCGGCCGCGCGCTTGACCACGGCGGGCGGCACGCCGGCCAGGCTGGCGACATGCACGCCCCAGCTTCGGCCACCCGCGCCGGGTGCGACCTCGTGCAGGAACACCACGCGTCCGGCGTATTCCCGCACCCGCATGGTGTGCGGGCACAGCCGCGGCAGTTCGCCCCCCAACCCGGCCAGCTCGTGGAAATGCGTGGCGAAGATGGTGCGGCAGCGCACCCGGTCATGCAGCGCCTCCAGCACCGCCCAGGCGATCGCCAGCCCGTCCAGAGTCGCCGTGCCCCGCCCGATCTCGTCGACCACCACCAGGCTGCGCGGCCCGGCGGTGTGCAGGATCGCGGCAGTCTCGGTCATCTCGGCCATGAACGTGGACCGCCCGCGCGCCAGGTCATCGGCCGAGCCGATGCGCGAAAACAGCCGGTCGGCGACGCCGATCCGCGCCTGCTCCGCCGGCACCGGCTGGCCGGCCTGCGCCAGCACCACGATCAGCGCGTTCTGCCGCAGAAAGGTGCTCTTGCCCGCCATGTTCGGCCCCGTCAGCAACAGCACCTGGCGCCCCGGACCCAGATCGCAATCGTTGGCCACGAACCGCTCGCCGTCCGCCGCCACGGCCAGCGCCGCCTCCACCACCGGGTGCCGGCCGGCTCGGATTTGGAACGCGCCGTCGTCGCCCACCACCGGACGGCACCAGCGCCCCGAGGCGGCCAGCGAAGCCGCCGACTGCGCAACGTCCAGCGCGGCCAGTGCCGCCGCGCAGCCGGCCAGCGCCGGCGCGTGCGCCAGGACCTCGCCCACCAGATGCTCGAACACCGCCCGTTCCCGCGCGGCCGCGCGTTCGGCCGCCTCGGCGATGCGCCGGTCGAGGTCGGACAATTCCGGCGCGGTGAAGCGGGCGCCGCTGGCCATGCCCTGCCGCAGCACCAGTTCGGGATGGCCGCGCAGCGCCTCGACGGCGGCGGCCGGCACCTCGATGCAATAGCCGATCTGCGCGTGGTGGCGGATTTTCAGCGAGGCCACGCCGTAGCGTTGCGCGTAGTCGAGCTGCATCGCGGCCACCACGCGGCGGCTGTCGTCGCGCAGCCGGCGCTCGGCATCCAGCGCGGCGTCGAATCCTTCCGCGATGGCACCCTGATCGAGCCGCGCCGGCGCCGGATCGACCAGGGCCGCCTCCAGCCGGGCGCGCAGGCCGGGTGCCGGATCGAGCGCCGCGCGCGCCGCGCGCAACTGTTCGGGCGAGGTCCCGTGCAGAGCGCGCGCGGCGGCCTCGGCGGCCGCCAGCCCCGCCGCCACCGCCGCCAGGTCGCGCGGACTGCCGCGTCCGAGCGACAGCCGCGCCAGCGACCGCGCGATGTCCGCCGCCCCGCGCAACGCGGCGCGCAATCCGGCCGCGGCGTCCGGGTTGGCCAGCAGCCACGACCAGCCATCCTGGCGCGCGCCGATCGCCCCAGGGTCGGCCAAGGGCGCCGCAAGCTGCTCGGCCAGCAACCGCGCGCCCGGCGCGGTCAACGTCCGCTGCACGGCTTCCAGCAGCGTGTGGTTCGCATGGCCCTCGCGGGTGCGCAGGATCTCCAGGCTGGCGCGGGTCGGCGCGTCCATGTCCAGCCGGGCGCCCCCGCCGACCGCCATCGGCACCGACAGCACGGGCAGCCTGCCCGCCCCGGCGGCGCGTGCGTAGTCCAGCGCCAGAGCGGCCGCCATCGCCTCGGCATCGGAGAACACGCCCAGCGCGTCCAGGCTGGCCGCCCCGAACGCCTCGGCCACCCGCCGCCGGGCCACCAGCGGCGGCGGCGCCACGGCCTCCGGCGCCCGCCGCGCCTCCCACCCGCCGAGCGCCAAGCCGGTCGGGGCCAGGATCTCCGCCGGGTCCAGCCGACCGAGCAGTGCGGGCACATCTTCCTGGCCCACCGCCTGGGTCTCGAACCCGCCGGTCGAGACATCCAGCCATGCCGCGCCCACCGCCGGACCCAGCGGGGCCAGCGCCAGCAGCCGGTTGCCCCGCCCGGCCTCCAGCAGCGCGTCCTCAGTAAGCGTGCCGGGCGTCACCAGCCGCACCACCTCGCGACGGATTGGCGCTTTTCCGGCGCGGTCCTGCGCGCGCTCCATCTGTTCGGCGATAGCCACGCGAAAGCCCCTGCGGATCAGCCGCAGCAGATAGGCCTCGGCCGCGTGGGCGGGCACGCCGCATAGGGCGATCGGACGGCCCTCGTGCTCGCCGCGCTTGGTCAAGGCCAGGCCGAGCACCGGGGCGGCGGCCTCGGCGTCCTCGAAGAACATCTCGAAAAAGTCGCCCATCTGGAAGAACAGCAGCGCGTCGGGATGCGCCGCCTTGCAGGCGAACCACTGCGCCATCGCAGGCGAGGCGCCGACGGGGTTGCGGGGGGGCGTGCGGGATGCGGTCATGCTCGCCTCGGTCTATCGCGGGCGGCAGCCCCACGTCACGCCGCGCTTGTCGCCCCGCCCCAGCGTGGCCCACCATGCGCGCCGGAGAAACGTCGCGGAACGGGGTAGGCATGGCCGAAGGCAACGGCGAAGGACGCAGCGGGCGCGTGTCGGCGGAGGAGGCGCTGGCGCTGCACAGCAGCGGCCGGCCGGGCAAGCTCGAAACCCACATCTCCAAGCCGATCGCCACCGCCCGCGACCTCAGCCTGGCGTACTCGCCCGGCGTCGCCGAGCCCTGCCTGCGCATCGCCGGCGACCCGGCGCTGGCCTACGACTACACCAGCAAGGGCAACATGGTGGCCGTGGTCAGCAACGGCACCGCCGTGCTCGGCCTGGGCAACCTGGGCGCGCTGGCCGCCAAGCCGGTGATGGAGGGCAAGGTCGCGCTGTTCAAGCGTTTCGCCGACATCGACGGCATCGACCTGTGCATCGAGACCGAGGATGTGAACCAATTCGTCGACTGCGTCCGCTATCTCGGCCCCAGCTTCGGCGGCATCAACCTCGAGGACATCAAGGCGCCGGAGTGCTTCGTCATCGAGGACCGCCTGCGCGAGCTGATGGACATTCCGGTGTTCCACGACGACCAGCATGGCACCGCCATCGTCGCCGTCGCCGGCCTCATCAACGCCTGCCACCTGACCGGGCGCGACCTGCGCACCGCCAGGCTGGTGGTCAACGGCGCGGGTGCGGCAGCCATCGCCTGCGTCGAATTGCTGAAGGCGATGGGGATGCGTCCCGAAAACGTCGTGCTGTGCGACACCCGCGGCGTCGTGCATCGCGGCCGTGCCGACGGGATGAACCAGTGGAAGAGCGCGCACGCCGTCGAGACGTCCGCGCGCACGCTCGCCGAGGCGGTAGCGGGCGCGGACGTGTTCTTCGGTCTGTCGGTAAAAGGCGCGCTGACCGCTGAGATGGTCGCCAGCATGGCCGAGCGGCCGATCATCTTCGCGATGGCCAACCCGGATCCGGAGATCACACCGGAGGCGGCGCGCGCGGTCAGCCCGCACGCCATCATCGCCACGGGGCGCAGCGACTATCCGAACCAGGTCAACAACGTGCTCGGCTTCCCGTACATCTTTCGCGGCGCGCTGGACGTGCGGGCCAGCACCATCAACGACGCCATGAAGATCGCCGCGGCCGAGGCACTGGCGCAATTGGCGCGCGAGGACGTGCCCGACGAGGTCAGCACCGCCGGTGCCGGGCTGCGGCTGCAATTCGGCCCGGAATACATCATTCCCAACGCCTTCGACCCGCGCCTCATCAGCCGCCTGCCGCCTGCCGTGGCGCGCGCGGCGATGGAATCCAAGGTGGCGCGCCGGCCCATCGCCGACCTGAAACGCTACACGCGCGGGCTGACCGGGCGGCTCGATCCCACCGCCAACGCGCTCGACGCCATCATGGAGAGCGTGCGCCAGCAGCCTCGCCGCGTGGTCTTCGCCGAGGGTGAGGACGAGAAGATGGTGCGCGCCGCCGTGGCGTTCCGCCGCGCCGGCTACGGCACGCCGGTGCTGATCGGCCGCGAGGACCGGGTGCGCGCCACCATGACACGTCTGGGGTTCGCCGAGACGGACGGCGTGGAGATCCACAACGCGCGCCTGTCGCATCGCAACGCCGCCTACGCCGAGTTCCTGTACCGCCGCTTGCAGCGCCGCGGCTTTCTCGCGCGCGACTGCCAGCGCATGGCCAACCAGGACCGCAACGTGTTCGCCGCCTGCATGGTGGCCACCGGCGACGCGGACGCGATGGTGACGGGCCTCACCCGCTCGCCGGCGGTGTGCCTGGAGGAGATCGGCCACGCCATCGACCCGGTTGCCGGCTCGGTGGCGTTCGGGCTGACCCTGATGGTGGGTCCGCGCGGCACGGTGTTCGTGGCCGACACGCTGATGCACGGGCGCCCGACGCCGGAGCAGCTCTGCGCCATCGCCATCGGCTCGGCCGAGGCCGCGCGCCGGCTGGGGCACGAGCCGCGCGTGGCATTGCTGAGTTTCTCCACGTTCGGCAACCCGATGCATCCGACGGGTGCCAACATGCGCGAGGCGATGACGCTGCTGGACGCGCGCGGCGTGGATTTCGAGTACGATGGCGAGATGAGTCCGGACGTGGCGCTGGACATGTCGCTGCGCTCGCTGTTCCCGTTCTGCCGGCTGACGGGCCCGGCGAACGTGCTGGTGATGCCGGGGCTGCACGCGGCGCATATCGGCTCGCGCCTGGCCGCGCGCCTGGGCAGCGGCAGCAGCATCGGGCCGCTGCTGATCGGGCTGGCGCACGCGGCGCAGTTGGTGACGATGGACAGTTCGGTATCGCAGATCGTCGACCTGGCGGCGCTCGCGGCGCACCAGGCGCGGGAGCGGCGGTCGGGCGGGTAGGGTTCGCCGGGCGCGAACTGGCGGTTTCGCCCTGCGGGCAGGGAGCGGATTTTGCTTGAAAGTTTCCTTCACACGACCTTACGGTGTGAAGGAAACTTTCAGGACATTCGATGGCGGCCCTGTCGGGGTTCAAAGCGTTGATCGACGGCGGACTGATCGTCTCCTGCCAGCCGGTGCCGGGCGGCCCGTTCGACCATCCCGATCTGGTCACAGCCTTTGCCCAGGCCGCGGAGGGCAGCGGCGCCGCGGCACTGCGGATCGAGGGGGCGGCGAACATCCGGGCCGTGGTGGCCGCGAGCCGCCTGCCGGTGATCGGCATCATCAAGCGCGACCTGCCCGACAGCCCGGTGCGGATCACGCCGCTGCTCGAGGATGTCGCCGCGATCGCGGCTGCGGGGGCTTCGGTAGTGGCGCTGGATGCAACGGATCGCTCCCGCCCGATACCCTTGCCGCTGCTGGTCGCCGCGATCCATCGGGCCGGGTGCCTCGCCATGGCCGATGTCTCGACGCTCGCGGAAGGCACGGCCGCGCATGGCGAGGGGGCCGACCTCGTGGCCTCAACCCTCGCCGGCTATACCGGGGCGAAAACGGCGGCGGACACTCCGGATCTCGCGCTGGTGCGCGCCCTGGCCGGCGCTGGACTGCCCACCATCGCCGAGGGGAACTACCGCACGCCGGCGCAGTCCGCCGCCGCGATCGCGGCCGGCGCGCTGGCGGTGACGGTGGGTTCGGCGATCACCCGACCGGAACATATCACGCTCTGGTTCGCCGCGGCAGTGCGGGCGGCGCGCTGCAACGACAGTCAATAACAACGAGGAGGTCCCACCATGGCGCGTCGTCTCGCTTCGCTCATCGCCGCGGCGGCAGCCATGCTGCTCGGCGCCACCGCCGCGCGCGCGGATGTCACGCTGCTGTTCTGGCCCGGCCCCGAAAGTCAGGCGATGCAGAAGGTGGTCGACGCGTTCAACGCCGGTCCAGGCAAGACGGGTGGCTTCCAGGTGCGGCAGTTGCTGTTCAGCCGCACCGGCTATTTCGACAAGGAGATGGCCGACCTCGCCGCCGGCAGCAAGGATTTCGACCTGTCGCTCGTCACCACCTACACGCTCGGCCGCTACGCCCCGTTCCTCGAACCCGTCGAATCCTATCTTCCCGCCGATACCGGGAAAGCCTATGCGCCAGTGGCCCTGGACAGCCTGACATTCGGCGGCAAGCTGTACGGCGTGCCGACCGACATCAGCCTGCATTTCCTCTACTACCGCTCCGACCTCATCGCGACGCTGCTGAAGAGCCCCGCCTGGCAAAAGTCGTACGGCGATCTGGCGCGGCAAAAACTTGGGCACGCGATGGTGCCGAAGCCGCCCGCCGACTGGAACTGGGATGACTACGTGGCCACCAGCCTGTTCTTCACGAAGTCGCTGAACAGCCAGTCGCCGGTGCGCTACGGCACGGTGCTGCAACTGAAAAACCTGATCTTCAATGTCATGCTCTGGCAGGACACGTTGCGGTCCTATGGCGGCAACTGGCTCGATGCCGCCGGCAAGCCGGAGATCGACAGCGCGGCCGCGCTCAAGGCGACAGGCGTGTACCTGACGATCCTGAAGAACCACGCAACGCCACAGGGCAGCATCAACTACGAGTTTCCCGAAGCCGACCAGGCGTTCGGCAGCGGTCAGACCGCGACCATGCTGCAATGGAACGCCGCCTACGCCATCCTGAGCGATCCGAAGCAGATGCCCGCCATCGCCGGCAAGGTCGGCATCGCCGCCATGCCGGCCGGCCCTGACGGACACAAGACGCATGTGCATACGCTTGGCATCGGGCTGAACAAGGCGTCCGGGCACAAGGACCAGGCCGGCAAGTTCCTGGCCTATCTGGCGACCCAGCCGGCGATGGAGATCTACGCGCGGGCCGGCGGCACGCCGCCGATGCCCGCCGTGCTGAACGGCATGGCGGCCACGCATCCGGATTTCGCGCTGGTCAGCCAGGAAGCCGCCAAGGATGGCTATGTCATCAAGGGCGGCACCGGCGCCGCGGCCATGCCGATCTATACGCTGCTGGCCGAACAACTGTCGTCCATCTGGTCGGGCCGGACCCCCGCCGAGCAGGGACTGAAGGCCGCGCAGCAGGGGATGGAGCAGGCGCTGAAGCAGCAATGATCGGCCGGCGCGAGGGATGGTGGCTGATCGCGCCGCTTGTCGCCTTCCTCGCGCTGTGGCTGGGTTTCCCGTTCCTGACCGACACCGCCTACAGTTTTTCGGATGTCAGCTTCGCGACGCTGCGCCACCCGCATTTCGCCGGCACCCGCAATTACGCGGCGACGCTGGCGGATGGTGCTTTCTGGCACGCCATGGGGTTCTCGCTGCGCTACGCCGTGGTCGAGACCGTCGCGCAGCTTCTGGCGGGGCTGACGTTGGCTCTGGGCCTGGCGCCGCTGCTGTCGCGCCATCGCTTCCTGATCGCCTTCATCCTGTTGCCGCTGATGATCGCGCCGGCGCTGGTCGGACTGATGTATCGGCTGATGCTGAATGAGTTCGTCGGCGTGATCCCGCTCTATCTGGGGATGCTGGGCTGGTCACCGGATCTGCTCGGCCCGGACTGGGTGTTCACGACCGTCGTGCTGATCGACGCGCTGCAAACCACGCCATTCACGCTGCTGCTGGTCCTGGCGGCACTCCAGGCCATTCCCGGGGAGTTGCGCGATGCGGCGCGGGTGGACGGCGCTTCGCTGTGGCAGGAGTTCCGGCGCGTGACGCTGCCGCTGCTGGTGCCGGTGCTTGGGACCGCCGGGTTCATCCGTTTCATCGACAGCTTCCGCGTGTTCGACCATATCTATGTGCTGACTGGGGGCGGACCGGGGGACGAGACCACCGGCATCAGCCTGTATATCTACAAGGCGTTCTTCGAGCAGCAGCATCTCGGGACCGCCGTCGCCGCGTCGATGATCCTGCTCCTGCTGTCGCTCCTGCTGCTTTCCGCCCTGATGCGGCGAACGCTCCGGGGGGCGCGCGCATGAGCCGGCGGATCGGGCGGGCGCTGCGCTGGCTGCTGTTCGCCGGCACCGTGCTGCTGCTGAACCTGCCGGTGATCGTGACGGTGTTGACCTCGCTCAAGACCGACGCCGCCATCAACGCCAGCCCGCCGGTCTGGCTGTTCGCGCCGACACTCGGGCATTTCGCGGCGGTGCTGGGCGATCCGACACTGAACTTTCCGCGCTACCTGATGAACAGCGCCACCATCGCGGGTGGCGGCATCCTGCTCGCCCTGCTGCTGGCGGTGCCGGCCGCCTACGCCATGGTGCGCACCGGCGCGGGAATGGCACTGCTGCTGCCGGTGATGGTCAATTTGCGGGCGATGCCGCTGGTGGTGTTCGCCATTCCGTTTTACCTGATGTACCAGGTTCTCGGCCTGCTCGACACGCGGCTCGGACTGGCGCTGATCTCCTGCATCATCAACCTGCCCTTCGTGGTGCTGATCTCGGTGAACGCCATCGGCGAGCTGCCGGTCGAGATCGAGGAAGCGGCGCGGGTGGACGGCGCCAGCACCCTGCGCGTGCTGGCGCGCATCGTCGTGCCGTTGACACGGCCGATGCTGGCCTCCGCGGCGATTTTCGGATTCATCACCTCCTGGAACGAGTTCCTGTTCGGCCTGATCCTGTCCACCCGCAACGCGGTGCCGGTCACGGTCGCCGCGACCTACTTCACGACCAGCTTCGGCGTCCGCTGGGGCGATACGGCGGCGGCGATGGTCTTGAGCATACTGCCGCCGATGGCGCTGAGCTTCGTTGCCGCGCGGGGCATCGGGGGCGCAATGACCGCGGGAGCGGTGAAGGGATGAGCGGCCACGGCATACTCGGTCGGAACAGTCCTTCCGGAACTGCGTGCCGCGTGTGCCGGGATGTCGCCCGCCCTCGCCCGCATCGGCGACTACGTGCTGCTGCGGCCGGATCGCATCCTGACGCAGACCGTGACCGAGCTGGCCGAGGAGGCGGGCTCATCGGAAGCGAGCGTGATCCGCTTCTGCCGTGAGCAAGGGTTCGCCAGCTTTCAGGGTTTCAAGCTGGCGCTGGCGACGGAACTTGCCTCGACGCAAGCGGCCCGCGCCGAACCAGCCGCGCCAGGCGACTACATCAGCGAGATCGTCGCCACGGCCGTCGCCGCACTTCACGATACCCGCGCTCTGCTGGACGTCGATGCCGTCAGCGTCGTGGCGGAGCGATTGATCGCCGCGCGGCGCATCCATCTGTTCGGTGTCGCCGCCTCGGCCGTCACGGTCGCTTATCTGCGCTACAAGCTGACGCGGCTTGGCCTGCTGGCCAGCGCGCATGAGGACTCGCACATGGCGGCGATGGTCGCGGCGGGGCTGAACCGGCGGGATGTCGCGGTGGCGGTGTCCACCTCGGGCTCGACCGTCGACGTGGTGCGCGCGGCCGAGGTGGCGCGCGCGGCGGGCGCGTTCCTGGTGGGGATCACCAGCCGTCCGAAATCGCCGTTGGCGAGCATCGCCGATGTCGTTTTGCGCGCCGCCTCCTCCGAGACCCCGGTGACGGGAGGTGCCTTCTCCTCGAAGATTGGCCAGTTGTTGCTGGTCGACGTGCTGTTCGACCGCATCGCCGCGCGCGATCCCAAGGCGCGCGGCTTCATCCGCTCGACCGCCGCGAGCGTGGCCGACCGCGGATACTGACATTTGCCGCGCTGCTTTGCTATTCCGCGGCGCCCGCGAGACCGCCGAGATAGGCGGCGCGCACTTTCGGATCGCTCCACAGCGCGTCCGGCGATGATGGCGAGCAGGATGCGCCCGGTCTCCAGCACGTAGGCGCGGTCGGCGACCGACTGCGCCATGTGCGCGTTCTGCTCCACCGCCAGCACCGTTGTGCCGCACGAGGCCGTCGGGCGCGCCGCTGCGACCGCCCGACGGCCTCATGCCGGAGCCTAACGCACGGTCACGGCGGACGGCGTGCGGGTCAGCACCTCGGGTCCGGAGGCACCAAGGAGCACCGCGTTCGAGATGAAGAAGTCCCCGCGTCCCGTCCCCATCAGCCAGGACAGGACGTGGAAGCTCATGCCGGCCCGCAGCACGATGGCGCTGTCATGGCGCAGGCCCGTCACGGTGTTGCCGCCGGTCCAGCTCGGCGGGAACCCGATGCCGACCATGTAGCCGCAGTGGTGGCGCCGGTAGTGCGACAGGCCGGCCCGGTCGACGACGCTCTGCCAGGCGGCATAGATGTCGCCGAACAGCGCGCCCTCGCGCATGGCGCCGAGCACCGCGTCGAAGGCGTCGTGGCTGACGGCGGCGATCTCGTATGCGTCGCGCGGGGCGCGGCCGACATGCACCAGGCGTCCGAGCGGCGCGTGGTAGCGCGCGACGCAGCCGGTCAACTCCATGAACACCGCGTCGCCGTCCACGAAGCGCCGGTCGGCCCAAGTGGTGTGCTCTTCGCCGAGGCGCTGGGTCGAGCGGATGAAGGGTCCGAAGCCAGGGAATGTGCCGCCTGCCTCGATCATCGCCCTTTCGCATTCGGCCGCGACGTGCCGCTCGCTCGCGCCGACTCCAATCGCCGCGATGGCGGCGGCCGCACCCGCTTCGGAGACCGCCGCGGCGGCGCGCATATACGCCTGCTCGGCGGGACTCTTGACCATGCGCTGCTCGTCGATCAGGCCCGAGATGTCGACCCAGTCCGCCGCGGGCACCTGGCGCTTGACGGCTTCGGCGAGACCATGCGGCAGGCCAGCCGACCATGCCTCGACGCCGACCCGTGGGCGCCTGGGCAAACCGCCCTCGCCGAGCACGCGCCCGACCGCGTCCGCCGCCGTCTCATTGTCCTGATGGCCCTCAAAGCGGGCGTTTCGCACCTGGTTGGCGACCGTCACTTTCTCCATCGCCCGGGTGACGAGCGTGAGTTCGCCGGCGGCGGGGACAACGAGGATATGCGGCGAGAAGTAGCCCCAATGATCGAGGCCGGTCAGGTAGAAGATGTTCTCCGGCGCGGAGACGAGCGCAAGGTCGACTCCCTTCGCCACCATCCCGCGCCGCACGGCGGCAAGTCGCCCCCGATATTCCTCAGGCTCGAAACAGGACACGCCGGCGTCGATGACAGGGCCGCCCCCCGGGTCGGCGACTGCCCCGGGAGTTGCTTCGGGTTGCACTATGAGGGTTTGACTTGGCGGTATGGTTGTACACATCTAGGCACCCATAACAGGGATCCAGCCCGCCGCTGTCAAGTTTTTTGCCGATGCGTGGCCGAGCATGTACACATCTCTTGAAAGCCTCTCGGCGGTCAGGCAAGGTGGCGCGCTCGGCGGCTCCGAACGATGCCTCGAATCACATGAAAACAGGCGCACGGGCCGCGGACGAGCTGGAGAGGAAAAGGGGATCCAGAATGATGAACACATCCATGCCGCGTCGCGTGCTGATCGGGATGGCCGCGGCGCTCATCACCGCGGCAAGCGCCGGCGTCGCCCATGCGGAAACGACGCTCGAGCGCGCCAAGCGGCTGGGCTATGTCCGCGTCGGCTTCGCCAACGAGGCGCCCTATGGCTTCGCGACACCGGACGGCAAGCTCACGGGCGAGTCACCGGAAGTCGTGAAGGCGGTCCTCAAGAAGATGGGGATCAACCAGGTCGACGGCGTGCTGACCGAGTTCGGCTCGCTCATCCCGGGTCTCCAGGCCGGCCGCTTCGACATCATCGCCGCCGGCATGTTCATCACGCCGAAGCGCTGCCAGCAGGTGCGGTTCTCCGAGCCGACCTACGGCATCGGGCAGGCTTTCCTCGTGCCCAAGGGCAATCCGAAGGGCATCAAGGACTATTCGACGATCGCCGCCGACAAGAACCTCAAGCTGGCGGTGATGGCCGGAGCTGTGGAGGGCGGCTACGCGAAGGACGCCGGCATCGGTTTCTCGCGGCTGGTAATCCTGCCCGACCAGTCGAGCCTGGTGAAGGCCGTGCAGTCCGGCCGCGCCGACGCCGCCGCCCTCACCGCGCTGTCCATCGCCGACATGGCGTCGAAGAACAACGGCGTCGAATCGACCAAGCCGTTCGGCACCGTCGCCGGCAAGTCGGTGGTCGGCCACGGCGGCGTCGCCTTCCGCAAGGAGGACAAGGATTTCGCCGACGCCTTCGACGCCCAGTTGAAGACGTTCATCGGCAGCCCCGAACACCTGGCCCTCGTCACGCCCTTCGGTTTTGGCAAGGGCTTTCTGCCGACCAAGACGACAGCCGATCTCTGCGCCGGGAAATAGGCGACCCGGCAAAGGCGGCGTCGTAGGCGACCGGAAGCGGCGATGAATCCGCGTCCGCTGGCGGTTTGTGCCATCCTGGCCTTTACCGGCGGGCTGGTCGTGGCGAGCTTCGCCGACTTCAGGGTCTTCCTTCCGGGGCTGCTGAAGGGAGCGATGGTCACGATCGAGATCACCCTCGGCGGAGCCTTGCTCGCCGTCATCGCCGCCTTCGTCGCGGCATTCGCCAAGATGTACGGCCCCCGGCCGCTGCGCTGGCTCGCGGCGATCTATGTCGAGATCTTCCGCGGCACCTCCGCGCTGGTCCAGCTCTTCTGGTTGTTCTTCGTCCTGCCGCGCTTCGGCGTGACGCTGGAGCCGATCACCGTCGCCATCCTGGCCCTCGGCCTGAACGTCGGCGCCTACGGCTCGGAGGTGGTCCGGGGCGCCGTCAACGCCATGCCGCGCGGCCAATGGGAGGCGACGGTCGCGCTGAACATGAGTCGCGGGCAGGCGTTGCGCGAGGTCATTCTGCCGCAGGCGCTGGTCGCAATGGTCCCGCCCTGGGGTAACCTTTTTGTCGAGCTCCTCAAGTCAACGGCGTTGGTGTCGCTCATTACCATCTCCGATCTCGCCTTCGAGGCGCAGCAGATGAACGCCACGACCTATCGCACGGTGGAGATCTTCTCGATCGTCCTGGTCATGTACCTGGCGATCGCCATGCTCATCACCATCGGAATGCGCAGCCTGGAACGGCTGGCCGCTCGCGGCCTCAACCGCGGGGTGCCGTCATGACCTTCTGGGACTGGGGCTTCACCTGGGAGATCCTGCCTCTGCTGCTGCGGGCCTCGCTCGTCACTCTCGAGGCGACCGTGCTCGGCTTCATCATCGCCGCCGTGCTCGGTCTTGGCTTCGCGATCGGACGGATGTTCGGGCCGCCGCGGCTGGCGGTGCCGCTGGCGGGTTTCATAGAGGCCATCCGCTCGACGCCGCTGCTGATCCAGATCTTCTTCCTCTACTTCGTGCTGCCGCAATTCGGCATCTCGCTCGGGGCAATGACCGCCGGCGTGCTGGCGCTCGGCCTGCACTATGCGACCTATTGCTCCGAGGTCTACCGTGCCGGCCTCGCCAACGTGGCGCGCGGGCAATGGGAGGCGTGCATCGCCTTGAACGTCTCCGCCTACCACACCTTCCGCGACGTCATCATCCCGCAAGCGATACCACCGATCGTGCCGGCGCTCGGCAACTATCTCGTGGCGCTGTTCAAGGACACGCCGCTGCTGTCGGCCATCGCGGTACTGGAGCTGATGCAGACGGCCAAGATCATCGGCTCTGACTCGTTTCGCTACACCGAACCGATCACGCTGGTGGGCGTCATCTTCCTCATCTTCAGCCTGGTCGCCGCCGCCCTCGTTCGGCTGGTCGAGACCTGGCTCAATCGACGGATCATGCGGGCATGAGCGAATCCCTGACAGCCGCAACCCTGCCCGCCGCGCCGATGGTGCGCTTCGAGGCGGTCACCAAGAGCTATGGCCCGCTTGTCGTGCTCGACAAGCTCGACCTGGAAATCGCGGCCGGAGAGAAAGTCGCGGTGATCGGCCCCTCCGGTTCCGGCAAGACCACCGTGCTGCGCATGTTGATGACGCTGGAACGCATCAATGGCGGTGTGATCTGGGTCGATGGCGAACCGCTGACCAGCATGGCGCGCGCGGGGCACCTGGTTCCGGCCGATGCCCGTCACCTGCGGCGCATGCGCGGCAAGATCGGCATGGTCTTCCAGCACTTCAATTTGTTCCCGCACATGACCGCGCTGAAGAACTGCATGCAGGCGCCCTGCACGGTCCTGAAGCTGCCCAGGGCGGAGGCGGAGGCGCGCGGGCGCGACCTTCTGGGAATGGTCGGGCTTGGCGACAAGCTCGACCACTATCCGTCCCAGCTTTCCGGCGGGCAGCAGCAGCGCGTCGCGATTGCCCGGGCGCTGGCGATGCGCCCCAAGGTGATGCTGTTTGACGAGGTGACGTCCGCGCTGGATCCGGAACTGGTGGGCGAAGTCCTGAACGTCATCCGCAAGCTCGGCGCCGAGTTCGACCTCACGATGCTCATGGTCACGCACCAGATGGGCTTCGCCAAGGAGTTCGCCGATCGCGTGTGCTTCTTTCATGCCGGCCAGATCTGCGAGCAGGGCTCGCCCGACAAGATCTTCGGATCGCCGGAAAACCCGCGGACCCGTCAATTCCTCCGCGCTTGCCTGGAAGCGACATGACGCCGCTCGATGCGCGGCCAGGCGATGAACCGAAGGGCCGGCCGGCGACTCTGGCGAAAAAGCGGTTCGACCGCATCTACCGCATCTTGCGCGACCGCATCTGCCTGCTCGACTATCCGCCCGGCACCCGCCTGTCCGAGGAGGAACTGGCCAAGGAATTCGCCACCAGCCGGACGCCAGTGCGTCGCGTGCTCGGCCGGCTCGAATCCGAGGGGCTCGTCGAGGCGCGTCACGGCGTGGGCACCATCGTCACCGATGTCGAGCTCGAGGACGTCGCGCAAGTCTATCACCTTCGCATGGAATTGGCCGTCCTGATCGGGCGGCTTTCCCCCATCGCCCGCACGCAGGACGATCTCCGCCGTATCCGTACGCTGATCGAGCGGTGCGAACTCGGCGCAGGCAAGCGCCGATCATCGCGCGTACCTGCGCATCAATATCGACTTCTTCGATGAAATGACGGCTATGACCGGAAACCAGCCGCTGCGCGAGATCAACGAGCGACTCTATTATCAGATCGCGCGAATCGTCTTGAAGCTGATGCCGGATCTCGTCCTTGCCGAGGAGTTTTTGGCCTTCCGGCGAGAGATGGAAGAAGTGCTCGCCGCCGCCGAGATCGAGGACTGGGAAGCCATTGGCCATATCAGGCGAGCGCACATTTCCATGAGCTTTCAGCGCATGATGCGATTTGCGGATGGAGCGAAAGCGCGCGCCTGTCGCTAACGGCCCGATTTGCGCCGAATTATCCGAGGGCCGCCTTGAAGGCGCCAACGACGAATTGGACCTGGATCACTGTGACGCGCTCGGGGTAGGCCGGCACAGACACATCACACCGGCGATGGTGGCTGCGGTGTTTGCGACGGGCTTTTTCTCGCCTCCAATACGACGCCAGCACCGTTCTGCGTGTCGAAGTAGCAGAAGCCGGACCCGTCGCCCCGCTTTCCGCGCGCGATGACGCCGAGACCGAGCGCCCGGCCTTGCGCCTCGGCCTCGTCGCGGTCCGCCACTTCGAATCCGATGTGATACACGCCCTCGCCGCGTTCATTCAGAAAACGCCGCTGCGGCGAATCGAGACTGGAAGGCTGGCACAGTTGCAGTTGCACATTGCTGAGGTTGGCGCACTTGTAGCGAGTTTGCTTGGAGGCGAGCTCGTTCGGAACCTCGAACTCGACATAGGCCCCTGCCTTCGGATAGTCGAACCAGGGGCCGATTCCGAGTCGCTCATAGTACGACACCGCTTTTTCGACATCGTGTACGACGATGCAGATGTGGTGGACTTCCCTGAACGTGCTCGCCATGTGCCGAGGCCTCCAATGCTGCGGACGGCCAGCCTACCGGGAACTCGGCGCCCTTCCCCGGAATCGCCGATGGATTGGGCCGGTCCGCCCGCGGACATTCGGCGGCCGCCTGAAACGTCGCCATGACCGAGTTGACATAGTCCTTCGGAAACTTCAGTTCGGCCATCCCGTCGGGGATATGCTGCCAATAGAAGTTCGGCGGCCGCATCGGATCGCCAGGGTCCGAGAGGCGGTACGTCCAGCAATCATAGACCTTCCCATCGTCGCCATGCACGGTCAGGAAGCAACGGTCGAAATCGTCGTAGTCCTCCGAGAAGTGCTTCTCGGGATGCTTCACGACGATGCCGAGGGTTTTCTTGCCCCAGGCGTCATGCGTATCCGCGAGGTGGCACCAGCCGCGATCCCTGCGTCCAGCGGCTGACCGGAACTCCAGCGCATGATTGGCGGCATAACCCAGTGTCACGATCTGGCATTCCGGGAAATAGCGTCGAAGCTCGGCGCTATGAAGCCAAGTGCAATAACCGAAATAGTACATTTGAACCTCTGCCCGGCATTCGGGACGGCTGGCGTGAATGGGTGAAGTGACGTAAGCGTCGGCGCGTCGGCATCTCCGCAAGGCACCATCCTCTGCCCCGGAAATTGAGCAGATCATCGTCGAGATCACACTCGTATATGTCGTCGTATATCGTGTCAAGTAGCGCGCAACGGATCGGGCGAATGTCAGAATGCGAAGCACGGATCAAAGTCGCTTGCGAACCCGCAATGCGGCGCCGCCGCCCTCGACGCTCGCGATCGCCACGAGCCACGACTTTGCCGGAATCCGTGCTCCTCGCGCCGTCACGTAAGACGGTATCCAGAGCACGAAGTCCTCGCGACCCCGGGCCTCGATGGAGCCATGCACCACAGTCCGATCCGCGAACGCGACGACGCAGGGGCGGCAGACGGTGAGGCTCGCGATGTCCCCAAGATCAAACGCGCTGCCCCGGGCACCGGGGTAGAGATGCGAATCCCCAACCTCGAGAGTGATCGGCCTAGCCGTCATCGAGCGCGTCCCGGACAATGTGGAACGTCGTCTCGATGTGCATTCTTGCCGCGGCTTCCGCCTGGTCCGGGTCGCCGGCCTTGAGGGCCTCCCAGATCCGTCCGTGCTGCTCGTTGGCCCGCGTGGTCTGCTCCTTGCTGAATATCACGGGCAGACGAAGGTTCCAGTAGTGGACCTGCGTCCGCTGGTGCATCTCGACCAGCAGCGAGTTGCCGGACAGAGCGACAATACGCTCGTGAAAGCTGCGGTCCTGACGGTTCAGTTGTCCGCGCGACTGCTGCTCCGCCATCGCCGCCACGAGGCTGCCCAGTTGCTTCACGTCGCTGGCCTTGACCCTGCGGCTGGCAAGCCGAGTCGCGAAGCCCTCGATCGCCAGCCGCGCCTCGAAGATGGCCACTACGTTGGACGGGTCGGAGGACTGCACCACCCAACCCCGAGCTCGGCTGACGAGTTCTTCGCCCTGGAGGCGCAGCAGCGCTTCGCGCACCGGCGTCCGCCCGACATTCATGGTGGCGGAGATCTCGTCCTCGACGAGGCGGCTCCCGGGTTTCAGTTCCAGGCTGATGATCTTGCTGCGCAACTTGTCGTGGACGTCAGCCGCGATGAAATCCGTGCCGGTCCGCTTGGTCATGGCGACCTCGGTGGCCTCAGCAGCCAGACCGCTCGCCGGCCGCGCGCTCACCGAAGCGCGCCGCTGCCCAGGACGCGCTTGAGGAAGGTGCGGGTCCGCGGCTTCTGGGGATTGCCGAAAAGCTCGTCGGGCGTTCCATGTTCATGCACCTGGCCAGCCTCCAGAAAATACACATGCGACGCGACCTCGCGGGCAAAACCCATCTCATGCGTCGCGATAATCATTGTCATACCGCTCCTGGCCAGTTCAGCAATGAGGCTAAGCACCTCGTCCACCAGTTCCGGGTCCAGGGCCGATGTCACCTCGTCCAGCAGCAGAACTTTCGGGGTCATGGCGAGAGCACGGGCAATGGCGACCCGCTGCTGTTGGCCGCCCGAGAGCCGATCCGGATAGGTGTCGGCCTTCTCCCGCAATCCGACGCTTGCGAGAAGGTCAAGAGCCTGCGATCGCGCCTCCGCCTTGGACATCTTGAGCACATGCCGGGGCGCCAGCATGATGTTCTCCGCGACGCTCATCTGCGGGAACAGATTGTAGCTCTGGAAGACGATCCCCAGTTGCCGGCGTACGGCGTCCAGATCGACCCCCGGGCCGGATATGGTGTCGCCGTCGAACCAGATCGTGCCAGCATCGATGGTCTCAAGGCCGTTGATACAGCGCAGCAGCGTCGACTTGCCGCTCCCGGAGGCGCCGATCAGACACGCGACCTCGTGCCGGTCGACGTCCAGGCTGACGCCGTTCAGAACCTGAAGCGGGCCGTAGTGCTTTCCGACGCCATCGATATGGATGAGGGTCATGATCAGCCTTGCGCAAGTCGGGCACGACGATAGCGCACGGACAGATATTCCGTGAGGCGGGTCATCGGGATGGTGATGACCAGGAAGAAGAACGCGACCCCGGTATAGGGGGCGAGGCTGGCGCTGTAGCTTGATACCGCCTGGGCGCGGTTGACGGCATCGAGCACTCCGAGAATCGTCACCAGCGACGTGTCTTTCTGCAAGCTGATGAAGCTGTTCAGCAGTGGCGGAATCACATGCCGGATCGCCTGCGGCAGCACGACCAGGCGTAGCGCCTGGAGGTAGGTGAGCCCGAGTGAGCGAGCCGCGGCGCCCTGGCTCCAATGGACGGAGTGCAGGCCCGAGCGGATGATCTCCGAGACGTACGCGCCGTAGTTCAACGTCAGGGCCAGGCACGCCGCCTGGAAATCGCTTAGACTCGACAGCAGCGGCAGGCCGGTGCGCCGCAGGCCCAAGCCGATGATCAGCAGCACCAGCAACGACGGCACGCCACGAAACAGGTCCGTATAGATGACCGCGAGAATCCGCGTGGGCAGAGCGGCCTTTCCGGGGATCTCATGAACGATCGCAACCAGCATCGCCCATGCCAGGATCAGGACCTCGCAGACGAGAAAGAGCTGGATGTTGACCAAAAACCCCTGCAACATATAGGCGGCATTCTCACGCAGGACGTCTGGGTCGAAGAAGGTCTGGAACACCGCTCCCTTATTGGCGCTGAACACAAGCCAGGTCAGTGCCACGCACAGCAGCGCGATGCCGAGACTGATCCCGAACCAAGAGCGCCCTCGCGATGTCGACAATTCGACCCGGCCGGCCCGGATATCGGCGGCGGCCAGCCTGCGCGCCTGCCTCAACGACCAGAGCGCCATCGCGCCGACCGGCGGGCAGAGCACCGTCGCCACGAGCGGCAGAACAAGTTGCGCCGCGTTTCGCGGATCGTTCCGCGACATCGTCGAAACTGGCCGGACCGGTTCGAGCTTTCCAAGACACGCTATCGTCACGGACCCACCCTTTGGACAGAGGGCGACCCGGCTCGAGCCGAGCCGGGTCGCGAATCCGAAAGACGGCTCACCGCCATTCCCTCGGGCCACCCCTCGGCGAGGGACGCGCGCAACCGCGAACGTCCCCGGGGGCGCGGCGCGCGGCCTATTCGATCTCGATCCTCTTGTAGTTCTTCGGGTCCACTCCGTTCGGGGCAAGGTACTGCTCCATCCATTTGGCGAGCTGCCCGCTGGCCTTCATGTTCTCGATCTCCTTGTTGACGGCCTCGAGATTGCTGGTCGGCGCGGACGCGGGGAGCTGTGCGGCAGCGCAAGGGGCGGGCACGCCCTTCAGGGCCAGAATGGCGACCACTTCTGTATTCTCGAAACCCTTGCTCCTGGCGCGCCCGGCCACGCTTGAGAAATCGTCGAGGATCGCGTCCACTGTTCCCGACAGAAGGGCGTTGTACTCGGTCGCGCCGTCCTGGAACGCCTTGGGCGGCCGGACTGGATGCAGCTTCTGCAGGATCAGCCCGGCATAGCCACCGTTGACAATGCCCCATTGCAGCTTTCTCGCGTCTGCCACGTCGTTGATCTTCGTTCCCTTCTTGACCAGCGCGCCGCTGTCCTCGACATAGTAGCAATCGGAGTAGCGGTTAACCTTCTCGCGAGCTGGGGTCTTGAAGATCGTCATCAGGCCGATGTCGTATCCGGTCACCGTGCCGGAAATGAGCGGGGTGAACGCGACGTTGCGGAACACAACTTTCGGAATACCGAACGCTTTGGCGAACTGGTTGGCCATCGCCCATTCGACACCGCCGTGTATGTTCGCCGGATCCGTGCCGTTCACCCAGCCCGGGTTGCCCAATTCCGTCGCGATGGTCAGAACACCCGGCGTCGCCGTCTCGAACTTAAGGTCGGCGGCGCTGGCCGACCGACCAGCCCACCCAGGACCGCTGCCAGCATCACCAGCGAACCGGCCAGCTTGCGCGACCGCAGCAGAGACGATCTTTTCATGCCAACTTCTCCTCAAGAGATGTTTAGACAAGCTCATTCACGCTTATCGATGCCCGCCGAAGCATGGATGCCGCCTTGCGCGAAGCGCTGCGCCGAAAACAGCGGGTCTTCGATGAACTCGCATCGCTCCCCGGCAATGAGGCGGGCCAGCCCCATGCCAACGGCGGGCGCCACTTTGAAGCCCTTCTCACTGGCTCCGGCGCAAACGAACAGGCCCTCGACACCGCCAACGCGTCCGTAAATGCCCTTGAAATCCGGGGTGAAGCCGTCGACACCCGTCCAGGCCTGGGCACCGACTGCGTCGCGCAGCGCGGGAATACGACGTGCGATTCGATCAATGCCGGATTGCACCGCCGCGCCGTCCACGTCGTCCTGCAACGCGTCGGGGTCGATGGGTGAGCCGTAGCGCGAGTCGCGCATGGAGATCAGCGCCGTCTGGTTCCCGTCGGCTTTGAACGACGTATCGAAGGTAGCGTCGAGAAAAGCCATCGGATGCTTGATGCTTTCGGGCATGTAGACCCGACCCAAGGTCAGACGGCGCGCCTCGACCGGCAGCGAGATGCCGACCGTCTCAACCAGCGGCTTCGTCCAGGCTCCGGCAGCTAGGACCACGGCACCCGTGGAGATATCGCCGCGGGTCGTCGATACGCCGGTGACGCGACCCCCTTCGAGCCGGAGCGCCGTGACCGTGGTACGCGTAAGGAGTTCGGCGCCACGCCGCCGGGACGCTTGGTGAAAGGCATCCGTGGCGAGTGCACCATAGGCATAGCCGCATTCCGGCTCGCAGACTGCGATGGTATTCTCGCACGCCATGTGGGGCTGCAACTCGCGCAGGGCTGCCTCGTCGATGAGGTGCGATCTGCCGCCCAGACTCTGGATCATGGCGACGTCGCGCTCGAGTTCTGTGCGGCGGGACGGCTTGTCCAGCCAGAGAAACCCGGTTTCGACGAAGCCGCATGTTCCGCCCACCACATCCTTCCAATTACGGAAGACCTCCAGGCTCTTGATGGCGAGTAGAGCTTCCGGGCTGTTCGCGTGATAAGTGCGAAGCAGCCCCATTCCTCTACCTGAAGCGCCGGCGCCGGGGTACGCCCGATCGATGATCGCGATGTTCTTCAAGCCAATCAGGGTGAGATTGAATGCGATGGCAGCGCCATTGATGCCCGCGCCGACGACGACGACGTCATAGACCTTATCGCGCAAGCCTAATTCCCCCCATCTTACTTCCTTGTCGCTTTAGACGCTCCCAATCCCGTGCCGGCCGGCTCTCGGAGGCGCCCTGCTCAGAGGCGCTCCTTGCCCTGCAACCGAGCGTCCCACCGACCGCCGTTCAGATCTCGACAATCCCGACCCATTCACCCGTCTGGAATCTTCGTATATCTTTCAATATACGGTGTCAACGGCTGCCGAGTGTTGAAAGCGGAAGCTGTGGGCCACTCGACGGTCTTTCATCCGTCTTGCCCGTGACCTCTGATCCGAGGTCATCCGTCATCCGCGCGGCACTGCCGCGATCCGCCAACAGTCGGCTGTCGATACGTCCGCGGCCGGAACCGGAGCTGCTTGATTTCGTATATGACGTCGTATATGAACGTCCCGGAGCGATGGGAAATCACGATCAAGGAAACCTATTCGGCGCCTTGCGACTATCGGTGCCCCAGCATGGCTGAATGAACCCCGGTCCGGAGCTGATACTGGACCGGCGCACCTCGTCATCGCTCGCCGCCTTCCTGCGCTCGAGCTTTGTTCAATATGCGCTTTATGCCTTGATGTTCTCCATCTGGGGTTCAAGCTTTTTCTTCACGGCCATTGCGCTGCGCTCATTTAATCCGGTCGTCCTGCCGCTGGTCCGGATGGCGATCGCCACCGTGGCTCTGGCGGGCGTCGTCGTTGTCCGGCGGCTTCCGTTCCCGCGTGGCGGAGTAATCTACGGACATTTCGCCGTGCTCGGCATCCTGAACATCGCGTTTCCCTATCTCCTATTGACCTGGGCGCAGCGTCACGTGAATTCTTCAAGCGTGAGCGTGCTTTCGGCCACGACGCCCCTCTTTGTCTTTTTGTTCTCTTGGCTGGTAACGGGTAGCGAGCGTTTCAACCTGCTACGCGGCATGGGGGTTGTGCTCGCTTTCCTCGGGGTAACTTCGCTTTGCGGGCCACTGGGATCAGCGTCCCCTGGCATCAGTGTCTGGTCGTTGGTCATTGTCTTCTGCTCAATGATCTTTGCTATCGGGAACATCTACACCCGATGGTCCCTGGTCGCCGTCCATCCTTTCATGATCGCATTTCTGCAGGTCGGCGCAGGCACTGCCTACCTGCTGGTAGCGAACCTTGTTGCCGGCAGTCTCCACGTCGAGCGTCCGGCGGCGGCATCCATCCTGGCGATCCTGGAACTCGGGGTGCTCGGCTCCGCCCTGACCTATTTACTGTTCTTCCACTTCATCCAAAGATGGGGATCCACTGCTGCCTCGCTGAACACTTATTTTCAGCCGGTCATCGGGCTAGGCCTCGGCGTAGCGGTTCTGGGGGAAGGAATTACCATCCGGAGCTGGGTCTCGTTGATAATCATACTGCTCGGTGTATTATCTTTCGGAGCAGGAACGATGCTGGTGACAATCCTTCGCAGCCGCAGCGGTTCGTCGCTCTGAACTCGTCTATCCCCGATTGCCCTTAGCAGCGAGGTGCTGTGCCAGGCGGCGGCGATCCACCACCATCCGCTCATGAACGCCCCTGCCGATTTCCTCGACCTCGTCATGTGCCGTCACTGCAAAGACGATCCGCCGGTCCTCGACTCCGGTCACTTCCGCCTCCGCCGTCACGCGCTGTCCGACCGGCGTCGCCGCGAGGTGACGGATCTCGATCGCCGTGCC
This sequence comes from uncultured Pseudomonadota bacterium, assembly GCA_963758455.1. Taxonomy (GTDB): domain Bacteria; phylum Pseudomonadota; class Alphaproteobacteria; order Acetobacterales; family Acetobacteraceae; genus CAVRQM01. The sequence continues at coordinate 680,798 of CAVWVK010000002.1, forward strand.
GACGGCGGTCTCGCTGGGCTCCAGATACGCGCGAATGGCGTTGAGCGCTGCATTCTCCATCGCCAGGATCATCATCGGTGTCGCCAGCACCGGCGGCAGTATCGCATCCTTGAACTTGCTGGCCAGATGCTCAGGCGCGACGACGAGCGTGAAGCTTCCCTTCACTCCCAGCGGTATCGCGTGCATGTTTCGTCCCCTGTCGTCGTTGTCAGTCGCCGTTGTCGATCGTCCCCGCCGATCCATCGCACGACCACCACGCCAAACTCACCTGCGCGGCTCCATTCACTCAAGATACGGCTCCATTCCCTCAAGATATGGAGGCTCCGGGAAACCCGGCGCGGTTCACACTTGTGTCAGCCGGCCGCCGGAGTTCTTGCTTTTGTCCGTCGTCGGCGCCCAGGCTGGTCGCCACGGCTGCGGAGGCGGCAATGCGCACGACGGCGAAGGCGCGCGACCTGGCCGGGCGTGAAGCGCGGCGGCTCTACGAGGTGAGCCGGGAGCTCTACGCGCCGACGCTCGCGGCCTTCGCGGCCGAGTGGCTCGAGGAACTTGCCCGGCGGCCCGACGGCGTGGCTGTCTGCCTGGCCCGCGACGGGCTGGCGCCCTTTGTCGCGGCGCGCACGCTGTTGCGCGCCCACTCCCGCTTCCGCGACGTCCAGCCGCGCCGGGTGCGGCTCGCCTACGTCTCACGTCCGCTCGCGTGCGCCGCCGCCGCGGACGCCAACCAGGCCGCGCTGCTCGACCGCTATCTCCGCGCGCGAGGGATGACGGAGCGGGGTCCCCTGACCGTCGTGGACATTGGCATTCATGGCAGCATCCAGGATTGCCTGCAGCGCCTCTATCCGGCGCGTGAGGTGAGCGGCCGCTACCTCGTCCTGCGCCGCCGCGGCGGCGACCCCAACGGGGCGCGCAAGCGCGGCTTCCTGGCTGACCTCGACGTGGCCCCGCGACGGCCAATCCTGGAAATCGGGCCTTCCTGGCCGCTCCCGCTAGGCCGGGAGCCGGGAGGCGTCACGCTGCGCCGTGGCGATCCGCTCTTCCTGCGTCGGCGCAGCGTGCACGTGCTCGAGGATCTCTGGAACGGGGTGAGCGGGCCGGCGGAGGTGCTTGAGGCGGCGCCGGCTGGCGGCGGCGGACGGGGGATCGTCGGGGTACGGCGGCGGCGGGCGGCGCCGGTGCTGGCGCTGCCGCCGGGGCCGGTGGTCACTCCCGCGGCGCGGGCCGCGATCAAGCGCGCCGCCCTGCGGGGCGTCGTCGACGGGGTGGCCGCGGTGGGGGGCGGCGGCCGGACCGAGGGCGACCCCGCCCCGGCGACCGCGCGCGCGCTGGCGACATGGCTCGGCGGGCTGGACGACCCCACCGCCCACGGCGCGGAGGACGACGCGCGCCTCCTGCGCACGCTGGTGCGCCGCGACTGCCGGAGGCGGCGCGCCGGAGACAGCGACGACGCGGACGACATGGACCGCGCAGATGACGATGATTTGGACGACGACGGGTAGCACCATTCCGGGAGGGAGGCAGGGGCGCCATGGGACATCACCGCGAGCATCGTGAGCGGGACGAGCACGGCCGGACGGTGCGCTCCCGCACGTCACAGGAGACCGGGCAAGCCGCTTCCTACATGGAGATGCTGGCGCAGGCGCTACGCGCGGGAGGCGTGACCGTCCGCAGCGGGGCGAGGCTGGTCGCGCTGCGCACGGCCGACAGGCTGGACCTGGAGCTGGAGGCCGGAGAGGAGGGCCGGTACAGCGTCGTGCGCCTGTTACTGCGGTGGGAGACGCCCACGCCGGAGGAGCGGCTGGACATCACACCCGGCGTTCCCGACCAGCCCGCGGCGGCGGCTGCGGATTCGGCGACATCGGCGCCGGGCCAGGAGGGCGGAGCGGCGGGCGGAAGCGGCGGCAGCCGCCCGTTGTCGTCGCGGCGAAGCGGCCCGGGCAGCGGCGGCGGGCTGACGCCGGCAGGGGTGAACCCGACCCCGGAGGGCTGACGAGCGGGCGACCGCGACGAGCATTGGGGCAGCGGCAATGCAAGGGAGGGTCAGCGACGGTTCGTCTCACGTCGGCGACCCGGCTATCCCGCAGCTTAGCCGGCTGCTCCGCGCCGCCGAGGCGTCGAGCCTCCTGGAGGCCCTGCTGGCGGTCGCCCCACCGCGGCCCTGGGCGGCCCGCGGTGGGGAGGGTCCGCTGGAAGTGCAGCACGTGGTCGTTCTGCGCAGCCACCCGGGCAGCCGCTGGACGCTGCGCTACATCGTCCGGCCTCGCGGAGGCAAGGGCGCGGCGAGCACCGTTATCGCCAAGGTCTACGCCCGCGACCGCGGCGACGTCGCCGCGGTGCTCTCGGCCCTGCGCGACAGGGATTTCGGCGCAGGGCGGCCCATGCAGGCCAACGCGCCGATCGCCTACCTGCCCCAACTCCGAACGCTCCTCCTGGAGGAGGCGCCCGGCGAGACCGCCCGCTCGGCCCTGCGGCGCGGCGTGGGCGGCGTCGGGGAGAGGGTCGCGCGCTGGCTCGCCGCGTTCCACGCCGCCTCGGCGCCTTTGCCCGCCACGTATCATTTGCGCGACCCGCTCACCAAGGCGCGCCACTGGGCGCGGGCGCTGGACGCAAGGGCGCCCACCGCACTCTGCCGTGAGGTTCGCCGCTTGCTCGCCCTGCTCGCTCAAGCGCAGCCGCCGTGGCCGCCGGCATCGCCCCGTCTCGTGCACGGCGACTTCGGCGCATCCCACCTGTATTTCACCACAGAGACGACCACCGTGATCGACTGGGACGCGTGGCGGGTCGGCGACGGCGCGGAGGACGCCGGCCGGTTCCTGGCCTCGCTCCACCGCATGGCCGCTCGCGACGCGGGGCGGCGCGGCGCGGCGGAGCGGGAGGCGCTGGCGTTCGCGCAAGCCTACCGGACGGCCGACCCGGCGGGCGGGCATGGCCTCGCATTCTACGAGGCGCTGGCGTGCCTGCGGGAAGCCGCGCGACTGGCCAAACGCGGCGATCGGCGCCGCACGCGCCACGCCGGGAGGCTGCTCGCCGCGGCGGCGTCGGCTGTCGCAGGGGATCATTGGAGAGCGTAGAGCACCCAACGCCCCGCGGGAGCGGGTTGATCGGCTTTGTCCCGGTCAGGTCCGTGGAAAGAAAGGACCGGCAGGCCTGTCGGGGCCCGCACATACGAGTGTGTAATGAACCGCGCGCGGCCACTACCAACGGAACCCAACTCACTTGCCTTCGCTCTCGGGTGACGTGTTCTCGTTTGCCTCTTCGGCCGCCTCGTCGTCTTCGGCTTCCTCCTCGTTCTCCTCGTCCGCAGCCGCCTCGTCGTCTTCTTCCTCTATGCCGTTCTCGTCACTGTTGGTCCCCGACGCCTCGGGGTTGTCGATGCGAAACTCCACGGTCTCGGCCAGAATCCTCGTCACCTCTCTCACCCCGCTCGCCGAGCAGCCTCGCCACCTCGCCCCAGCCCGTTTGCTTCGCCCCGACTTCGGACGCGCCGAAACGGGCAGTCTCGTAAAGGTCGCCGGTGCTTTGCATCCTGCCCTCCTGTCAACCCACAGAGATTTTCTGCTTCCTGAGCCGCCGTCCAGTCCAATTGCAGTTTCTGCTCTCTGTCGGTGACATGGAAGCGCCGGCACAACAAGTCGAACCGCAAAACCGCATGAAGCCGGTGGTGGACGAGGCGGGGACGATCGGCTCACAGCAGATGCAGCGGCTGCTGTCCAGCGCGCAGGATGCCGGCGGTGAAGAACGGCACGCTGGGGACAGTGCTGGAGGTGGCGGCCGGGGGCGAGCGGCTGCTGGATTACGGCGAGGAACAGGACCTGGTGCGGCGCTATGCCGAGCGGCGCGGTCTGGCCCAGGATAGCCAGATCGTGGTGCCCCCCGAACGCGGAGAGCGGGCGCCGAAGCGTCAGGTGGAGAAGCCGGCGTCGCGGCGGAGCAAGTTCGCTGGGCTCAAGCTAGACGCCAGCCGAGGGTCGGCAGCGACCCGGCCTGAGCGCCCGATGCCGCCGGCCGAGCCAGCCCCGGCGCGCGTGCTGACGGGACGGGAGCGGCAGCAGGCGCGGCTGCACGGGATGATGGCCGACTACGGGCCGGCCTGGTCGGACGCCGAGCGGATGCGGGAGGTCGCCCTGCCGGTGCTGCCGTACCAGGAGAAAGCGCTGGAGCGGGAATACGAGGCTGCCGGCAAGGCGTACGAATGGGATGCGCAGCGCGCGGTCGGCACCCGCATGGAGGCGTTTGCCAAGGAGCTGAAAGGTGATCCGCGGTTCGGCAGCCTGCTGCGCGCGGAGGGGGCGGGAACTGGGCATCGCCGAGGGGTGAAGGCTCGACCGGGTGGTGCAGGCGCGCGAGATCAATCAGGCGCTGACCCCCGATCGCTGGGAGCGATCGCGCAGGAGCTTCGCGCGGTTGGCAAGCGGCTGGACGGGATCGAGGGACAGTCGGCGTGACACCCGCAGCCCAGGCCGCAGAGCTGGATGGACCGGGATATTGGGCGCTGAGGGCGCGCGGGATGTCCCTCGCTGTGGAGGATCGCCTCGATCTCTCTCTGACGTTCGGCCGCGTGCCGGGCCCTGGCCGCCAGGCCCGCGAAGGCGGCCGCTATGGCGCCGAACACTGCAGGCGGCGGGGAAGAGTCCCATGCGCTGTCATTCCCTCCGGCCACCTTTCTCACCGGGAGCTCTCGTGCGGACAGACATCTTGCCCCTGCTTTGTGGTGTTCGTCAGCGCCTCCGCGTACGCGCAGCCCCCGCGATGGGGCGACCGCCATCGCCCGCGCCGTCGCCGGCGGGATCGTGTTTCGATCCGCGCCCCCGCGATGGGGCGACCCGCGCGGACAAGCGGCTCGCCCGTATGGAGCAGGTTTCGATCCGCGCCCCCGCGACGGGGCGACGCGCGTCGCTGCGCGCTTGCGGCGATGGACGCGGCTTCGAGGTGGAGCTGGTGGGCGAGATCGCCGCGATGGTCGGGCTGGGCATGGCCGGTGGCGCGAACCGCGCCGGCGCCGGTGCGGCGGCCGCTGGTGCTGATTTGTTCTGGCGTTTGGTGAAGGTGGTTGCGGGGACAGGATTTGAACCTGTGACCTTCAGGTTATGAGCCTGACGAGCTACCGGGCTGCTCCACCCCGCGGCAGGGATTGGCGATCAGCGGTTGGCCGCTGATGGTTGGTGATGTGTTGGCTGGAAGACCTGGCGGCGACCGACTTTCCCGCGTCTTGAGACGCAGTATCATGGGCGCTGGGGGTTTTCACGGCCGAGTTCGGGATGGGATCGGGTGGTCTCTCCCCGCCATGGCCACCAGGTCGTCCAGCCAACACGGGATCAGTGATCAGGGGTCGGTGATCAGTGATCAGGAGGCAAGTGGGTTCTGGTGTGTGTCGTGCTGTGTTCGAGCCTGCCTGCTTGCTGTCTCCTGACCGCTGCCCGCTGAACGCTGGCGGCAGGCTGGCGATGGCTGCTGTGCAGGATGGGTGTGACTTCGCGGCGCTGCGGTCACTGACCATTTCTGATCACTGATCACTGGCCCCTGATCACTGTCCTCGAGCCTGTCGGGCGATTAGGACCGGTTCGCTGAGCGCGTTGCCGCGCGTATACGTCCGGCCTATCGACGTGATGGTCTATCACGGCCCTCCTGGGGTTGCCCCCTGGGAGACCTGGTTTCGAGGAGGGTTTCCCGCTTAGATGCTTTCAGCGGTTATCCCGTCCGCACATAGCTACCCGGCGGTGCCGCTGGCGCGACAACCGGTTCACCAGAGGTGCGTCCATCCCGGTCCTCTCGTACTGGGGACAGCGCCTCTCAAGTCTCCTTCACCCACGGCAGATAGGGACCGAACTGTCTCACGACGTTCTAAACCCAGCTCACGTACCACTTTAATCGGCGAACAGCCGAACCCTTGGGACCTGCTCCAGCCCCAGGATGTGATGAGCCGACATCGAGGTGCCAAACCTCCCCGTCGATGTGGACTCTTGGGGGAGATCAGCCTGTTATCCCTAGAGTACCTTTTATCCGTTGAGCGATGGCCCTTCCACGCGGGACCACCGGATCACTATGGCCGACTTTCGTCTCTGCTCGACCTGTCGGTCTCGCAGTCAGGCGGGCTTATGCCATTGCACTCAGCAGCCGATGTCCGACCGGCCTGAGCCCACCATCGCGCGCCTCCGTTACAGTTTGGGAGGCGACCGCCCCAGTCAAACTGCCCACCATGCAGGGTTCCGGATCGGGATGACCGATCGCGGTTAGACATCAGAAGAACTCAGGGCGGTATTTCAAGGGTGGCTCCACACAAGCTAGCGCCCATGCTTCATAGCCTCCCGCCTATCCTACACAGCTCTCCCCTGATGCCACTGCAAAGCTGCAGTAAAGGTTCATAGGGTCTTTCCGTCTGACCGCGGGTACCCCGCATCTTCACGGGGAATTCAATTTCGCTGAGCCGATGCCGGAGACAGTGGGGAAGTCGTTACGCCATTCGTGCAGGTCGGAACTTACCCGACAAGGAATTTCGCTACCTTAGGACCGTTATAGTTACGGCCGCCGTTTACCGGGGCTTCAATTCAGTGCTTGCACACCTCCTCTTAACCTTCCGGCACCGGGCAGGCGTCAGACCCTATACGTCGTCTCTCGACTTCGCAGAGCCCTGTGTTTTTACTAAACAGTCGCTACCCCCTGGTCTGTGCCGCCCGTCCCTGGTTGCCCAGGAGCGGGCCCCGCTTATCCCGAAGTTACGCGGGCAATTTGCCTAGTTCCTTCGACATCGTTCTCTCAAGCGCCTTGGTATGCTCTACCAGTCCACCTGTGTCGGTTTCGGGTACGGTCTCTACGCTGGAGCTGTTTCCTGGAACCACTCCGCAGCCCCCCCAATCCGATAAGGGGAGACACACCTCGCAGTTCGTCACTTCCAGCAGGCCCAGGACTATTCACCTGGTTCCCATCGACTACGGCTTTCGCCCTCGCCTTAGGGGCCGGCTCACCCTGCGCGGATTAACCTTGCGCAGGAACCCTTGGACTTTCGGCGACGGAGTTTCTCACTCCGTTTGTCGCTACTCATGTCAGCATTCGCACTTCCGATACCTCCAGGAAGGATCACCCCTTCCCTTCGCAGGCCTACGGAACGCTCCGCTACCGAACAGCGGTCAGCGGTCAGCGGTCAGCGGTCAGGAGACGAAGCACCCCGACCTTGGTCCGATTGAGCGAGCAGGCCCTGCAGCAGGCGCGCAACCTCCGCGAAGGAGGCACGCCATGCGGCACAGGCCTCGGGCGACGCATAGCCGAGATCCTCGGCGTAGCGGCACCACAGGCGGGCTTCGTCGGCCGATCCCAGCGCCATCGTCAAATAGCGCCGGAACTCCGGCCTTGAACCACGCCTACGGCCGGCACCCTCGATCAAAAGGGCGCAGACCGACTTGGAGGACCGCCGTATCTGATCGGCAATCCCGCCATACTGCTCGACTTTCGGCCAGGTCAGGCTCGCCCGATGCACATCGAGCGACAATGCGTAGGCCATCTGGAACGCCTTGAGGCCTTCGACCCCACGGCTCTCGATGTCCGGCATCGCTTTCTCCTGACCGCTGACAGCTGACCGCTGCACGCTGAACCCGCAGCTTCGGTACGTGGCTTGAGCCCCGTTACATCTTCGGCGCGGGATTTCTAATAGACCAGTGAGCTATTACGCTTTCTTTAAAGGATGGCTGCTTCTAAGCCAACCTCCTGGTTGTTTTGGAATTCCCACATCCTTTCCCACTTAGCCACGATTTGGGGACCTTAGCTGGCGGTCTGGGCTGTTTCCCTCTCGACGACGGACCTTAGCACCCGCCGTCTGTCTGCCAGACTATACTCCAGGGTATTCGGAGTTTGGTTAGGTTTGGTAAGTCTTTGGGACCCCCTAGCCCATCCAGTGCTCTACCCCCCTGGGTAAACACCTGACGATCTACCTCAATAGATTTCGCGGAGAACCAGCTATCTCCGAGTTTGATTGGCCTTTCACCCCTAGCCACAGCTCATCCCCGACTTTTTCAACAGGCGTGGGTTCGGCCCTCCAGTGGGTGTTACCCCACCTTCAGCCTGGCCATGGCTAGATCACTCGGTTTCGGGTCTTCTGCCGGCGACTGAACGCCCTGTTCAAACTCGCTTTCGCTGCGCCTACACCTAACGGCTTAAGCTCGCCGCCAACAGAAACTCGCTGACCCATTATACAAAAGGTACGCCGTCACGGCACACACTGCTCAAGTATTGCTACCAGGCGCAGCCCCGCTCGCGCGGGATCGGCCGCTCCGACTGCTTGTAGGCATCCGGTTTCAGGTCTCTTTCACTCCCCTTGTCGGGGTGCTTTTCACCTTTCCCTCACGGTACTTGTGCACTATCGGTCACCAGGGAGTATTTAGGCTTGGAGGGTGGTCCCCCCATGTTCAGACAGGATTTCACGTGTCCCGCCCTACTCAAGGACCAACCAAAGCATCACGCATACGGGGCTATCACCCGCTATGGCCGGACTTTCCAGACCGTTCTGCTTATCTTCAGTTGGCCACTGGCCTGTTCCACTTTCGCTCGCCACTACTCGCGGAATCTCTGTTGATGTCTGTTCCTCCGGGTACTGAGATGTTTCAGTTCCCCGGGTTCGCCTCGCCCGCCTATGTATTCAGCGGACGATACCCCATAGGGGTGGGTTGCCCCATTCGGATACCCACGGATCAACGCCTGCTCGCGGCTCCCCGTGGCTTTTCGCAGCGTGCCACGTCCTTCATCGCCTCCTGGTGCCAAGGCATCCACCGAATGCCCTTCTTACGCTCGAGAACATCCCACCATGCACAGGAACCATCGCCAGCACATCAGTGATCAGGGACCAGTGGCCAAACGGCCGTGATCAGTGATCAGGAGACAGTCAGACAACAGAACCCGCCAATCGCAGGCTTGAACTCGACACAACACACGCAATGGCCACCCGGCATCACGACCGGACCACCATTGCAACGCCCCTGAACACCGAATGCTCCTGATCACCGGTCACCGACCACTGATCACTGACATCCTGCCGCCGATCGCTGACGATCAGGAAACCCTCTCGGATCACCCTCCCGCCGGTCAGACACCGCGATCACCCATCCCCCCGCTCGCGCGGAAAGACCGGCCCCACCCCAGGCCACGGTTGGCCAGAGACGGAAGCAGCGCGCCCAGGGACGCACCAGAACCTGATTCACACTGATAAAGACCACACG